>NZ_FPCD01000021.1 GCF_900116865.1 Butyrivibrio sp. M55 | reverse complement strand
TTTTGAACAGAGTGACAAAGGAAACGGACGCACTTGGAAATGAAGTATCTTACAAATACACCAAAATGGATCTTATAGATTCGATCACTGATGCAGCTGGAAGGGTGCGCAGATTTACTTATACAGACGGAAAAAGACTTACATCAGTAAGCCTCTGTGGTGTGACAGAGCAGGAACTTACATATGATGAAGCAGGAAGAGTAAAGACAAGAAAATTTGCTGACGGTTATGAGATTAACTATGGTTACGATGCCTTAAGCAGAGTAAATAAAGTAACAGGCTCAGACGGAAGGTGTGTTGAATATGAGTATGACGCACTTGGAAGAGCTACAAAGGTAATTGATGGAAATAGCACAACTCTTTATACATATACAGCTACAGGCCGTCTTAAGAGCGTAGTAGATGCTCTTGGAAATGAGACAGCCTATACATATGACAGCCTTGATAACCTTAAGGTCATACATAGAGTTGAAGGAAGAATAAACCTTGAAGAGAAGACAGACGAATACATGCCTACAGTTGGGAAAGACGGTCATGTAACCGTATGCAATTATAACTTTGCAGGTCAGCTTACAAGCGTAACAAATGCTCTTGGGCAGGTTGAAACATATGAATACGATCAGTACGGAAGACTTCTTGCAAAGACTGATAGGGATAACTATAAGACAACTTATAGCTATAACGCTCTGGGAAGTGTATCAAACGTCACATATTCAGACGGAAAATCTGTATCATTTGCATACAATGAGCTTAATCAGCTCAAAGAGATAAATGACTGGCTCGGAAAGATAACTCTTGAGAACGATGTTCTTGGACGTCTTACAAAGGTAACAGACTTTAAGAACAGGACTGTAGCATACGAGTATGGCGTTACAGGTGAAAGAACAAAGCTCGTATATCCTGACGGAAAAGAAGTTTTATATAATTACAACGACAAGCTTCAGCTTGAGAGTATTGTGAGCGGAGGCGAAACAACTTCATATACTTACGATGAGGTGGGAAGAATCATTGAGAAGCTTTTACCAAACAGTGTAAAGCAGATTTATGAGTACCTGCCTGGTGGAAAGCTTAAGAGCATGATAAGTAGCGACAAAGAAGGGATTCTTGATGAATACTTTTATTCTTACAACGCGGTAGGACTTATTGGTGAGATTGATAGGGACAGACGTGGATTTGACAAAGTTTCAGGCCGATATACATACAGTTATGATGTACTTGGAAGGCTCAAAGAGTCTTCATTTAACGGAATTCCTAAGTCAGCATACGAGTATGATGCCTTCGGAAATAGGACAAGCCTTGTTGAAGCTGAAACAAGGACAACGTATACATACGATGTCCTTGACAGACTTATAGAGACAAACGAGCTTAATAGCAGTTGGGCAATAAGGAAGAACTATGCTTATGATAAGCGTGGTAACCAGACAAAAGAATATATTGACGGTCGCATTCAGAAGACCTTTACTTACGATGCTACAAATATGCTTTCAAAGATAGTTGATGTAAACAACGGAGAACTTGAAAATATTTACAATGGTCTTGGGGTTAGAGTAGCATCCATAAGACCTGAGGAGAAAATAGAGTACCTTTGCGATCTTTCAAAGGATTACTACAATCTTCTTGAGCGTACAATAAACGGCGAGAAGGAAAGCTTTGTCTATGATAACAACGTAGTGTCAATGTCAAAGGCAGGAAACAGCTACTATTATCTTCAGGATGAGCTTGGCTCACCAATGTACATGACAGGTACAGACGGAGTTATAGCAAGCGCATATGCATTCGATGACTTTGGAAGGAACATCAATCCGTTTACTGGAAAGAGAAGTGATAAAAATCAAAAGCATGCCTACACGAGAGCTGGCAACATCATTCAGCCGTTTACATTTACAGGCTATCAGGATTAAAATTTGCACAGGCAAGATACTACAGTACTGATAATGGACGATTTGTTGGGGAAGACCAGATTGAAGGATTACTATTAGTACCTGAAACTCAGAATCATTATGAGTATTGTTGGAATAATCCAATAGACTATTCCGATTTAAACGGACGATTTCCTAATCCTGTAGAATGGCTTAATAATCATCCGAAAGTTGTGGGGGCTGCAGTTATTGGTGGTGCAATTCTGTTAGGCGCGGCAGTTACATTTGCTACTGCTGGTGTGGGAGGCCCCCTAGTTGCTACTACAATATCTGGTGCTGTTGGAGCTACTGTAGGAGCAGGGACTGATTATGGTATGCAATTATTAACCTCAAATGCTACAACATTTGCGGAAGCAAATAAAACAATTGATAAAACATCAATTGCTGTATCTGCAGTAACTGGCTTGATAACAGGGCTTGCAAGCGGTTATATTTCAGAATTGGGTAAGGCTGTCGTTAAAACTGTATCAGGTAGCGGTGTCAGATTTGTTAGTAAAATGGCGAAACCGTTAGGATGTTTGGTATCCGGAGCTATAGAGGGGGGAGTAGATACGGTAGGTAGTATTTTTAGTAAAATAGTGAATAAAGAAGAAATATCACTTTCGGAGACTATGGGCGATTTTGCGGTTAATACAGCAATTGCTGCTTTAACGCATAGGCATGATTGGGATGTTTTGGATACATCTAAAGTAAAAAAAGAAGTTAGCAAGAAAATGGGAACATACACTGATGAAAAAACAAGACTTTCATTATCGGAAATTGATGAAGGAATCAGTAAGTATACGAGGTTTTTGGAAGAGTGCGGCGGAAGTAATGAAAAAGTAGAAAGAAAATTGGCTAAACTAAAGAAAAGACGAATATTAGCGCTTGAAGCAGAACTCAAGATATCAAGACATCTTGATGCAAGAAATCTTTTGAAAGATGGGCCAATTGGCCAAGGAATGAAGTATTTGTCTATTCAGGTTGAAAAAAATCAGGAGAGTGATGCATAGTATGAGCACAAATATAATTTTGAAACCTAAATTTATAAAACTAGGTTACGTTCTTATTGGAGCAGTACTATTTTTAGCGGCAATAATATACCAAGAAGGCATTAAGAATATCAAAGAAAGCATTATTATACACGATACATCATATGTTATTGAGATGATTCTTATATTTGTTTTTGGATTTACACCTGTTATAGTTGCAATAATTATATTTCTATTAGCACTTGGATCGACACGTATTATTATTAACGATGACAATATATCAATTAGGGTTTTAAACAAGGAAAAATATACATTTAATGTGTATGAGCTTGACAAGGTCGAGCAGTTTTACCGCGTTGTTAAAGGATCAAGATTTCAGCAAACAGTAATATATTATCGTGGTAAAAAGATAAAATTGCTTGAGCATCCGAATGAGGGGTGGGAAAATTATAATACTTGGTGTAGATATCTGACTGAAAGAAAAAAACTTCAACGTGTTGATGATATTTGAGTGGAAATATAGTGAGTTATAGGGCAATGAATATAACATTTTTTGAAGAGGATTGAAGACATAATGGAAAAAATTAAAATTAAAGGCTGCAAAAATGGCAATCTTAATAGAATAATGGTTGCAATGTTTGCTTCCGCAGCGGCATGTTCACCAAGATTATTCAGAGCTCTTGCAGGAGAAAACATTTTTGAAGCTATAATAAATGTCGTTACATTTCTTTCAGTAGTAGCAGCTATGGGATTTTTTCTGAATTTGATTATTAAGAGTTCGATAGTGGTTAAAGAGAGCAAGTTTGTGATACATGCCGGATTATATTTCAAGACAATTAAGTATAGTGATATTAGTAAGTGCTTTTTTATGGATGGTAAATTTGTTGTTGTGACAAGAGACAGGGAAGTGCCTATACAAATTGCTATATTTGAGGATATGAGTGCTTTGTATGATGAACTAAAGAGAAATGGTATTGTGATCGAAGGATAATCAAATAAGATGAATTTTCCAGACAACTTCCAGCATATAGCGAAGCTGTCTGGGTATTTCTCTATTGCAGAGCCGCTGATATGAATTATGTCAGCGGCTCATAGACAAGTAGAAAGATTAATCGTATTCTACTCGATTATCAGAACTTTATAATATATTCGCCATCAACAGTAATACAACAATGCCGGCGTAGTAACAAATGTAGGATATGCTGACGGAAGAAGTGTTGCATTCTCATATAACGAGCTTAACCAGTTAAGTCAGATAAATGACTGGTACGGAAAGACAATCCTTGAGAATGATATCCTTGGCAGACTTACAAAGGTAGCAGACTTTAAGAACAGGACTGTAGCTTATGAGTATGGTGCTACAGGTGAGAGAACAAAACTTACATATCCTGATGGAAAAGTAGTTTCTTATAATTACGACGATAAGCTTCAGCTCAGTAGCGTAATCGGAAATGGCGAAGAGACAACCTATGTTTACGATGAGATAGGCCGACTTGTAAGCAAAAATTTTGCTAATGGTGTAAGCTAGGCTTATACATACATGCCCGGTGGAAATCTTGAAAGTATGACAAGTACCGATAAGCAGGGCGTACTTGATAAGTATTTCTATTCATATGATAATTCTGGCCTTATCACTGGTATCGATAGAAACAGACGCGGCCTTGATAAGGTATCCGGAAGATATGAATACAGCTATGATGCTATCGGACGTCTTACAAAGACAACGCACGACGGAATAACAAAAGCGTATTACGAATACGATGCGTTCGGTAACAGAACAAGCATGTCTGAAACTGATACAAAGACATCTTACACATACGATGTCCTTGATAGACTTGTAGAAGCTAAGGAACTTAATAACTCTCAGGCAATCCTCAAGACCTACGATTACGATAAGCGTGGCAACCAGACAAAAGAGTTCATAGACGGTCTCTTACAGAAGACCTTTACTTTTGATGCTACGAATATGCTCTCAAAGGTAGTTGATAAGGACAAGGGAGAACTTGAAAACCATTATAACGGACTTGGATTCAGGGTAGCATCCATAAGACCTGAAGAGAAAATCGAGTACCTCTGCGATCTTTCAAAGGATTACTATAACCTTCTTGAAAGAACAGTAAATGGAGAGACAGAGAGTTTTGTTTACGATAATAACGTAATCTCAATGTCAAAGAGCGGAAACAACTACTATTACCTTCAGGATGAACTGGGCTCGCCTATGTACATGACAGGTACAGACGGGGTGGCTGTAAGTTCATATGCCTTTGATGATTTTGGAAGAAACATAGATCCGTTTACAGGAAAACAGAAGAAACACGGATACACTAAGCAGGGCAACATAATCCAGCCATTCGCATTCACCGGCTATCAGGAAGATGAAGTATCAGGACTTAAGTTTGCGCAGGCAAGATACTATAGTGCTGATAATGGAAGATTTCAGTCTGAAGATAAAGTAAAGGGATTCAAGGATAGTCCGTTTACAATCAATCATTATGGCTATTGCTGGGGCAATCCGGTTGGTGTAGTTGATAGCAATGGTAATTTGCCTAATTGGGCGGCAAAAACTACGCAGAAGTTTAATAATTGGGTAGATGATAAGAAAAAGAATTATAATAGATGGGAGGAGATTGGATTTAATTCTTATGCTAGTAACAATACCAATATTTCATCGGGATGTTTGGCGGGAACTACAAATATGGCAGGAACTCCAAAAGCTGAATCTGATTATGTTGGGGCGGTATATTTGTTAAGCGGCGATGGAGCAGTTTGGCAGGGACATGCTGCGATTGCTTTAGTAAAAGAAGATGGACAATGTGATGTGTTTTCTATAGGAGGTGGAGTTGATCCGACTCCTAACGGATTGATTAGTGGATGGTTAGGAACTACAATAGATGACAATGGCAACCAAAAGTCGATGTCATATGAGACTCTTGTAAATGATAATTATATAATTCACGATACATATAATAACCGAAGCGGAAATGTAAACGATCCATATACTAATTTTGTATATATTCCAATAAATAATGAGCAAGGAGAACTAATGTATGCAGAAGCAATGAAGCAAAGAGCAAAATATCAGAATGATAAGGTTGCGTATCATGTTTTGGCCAATAATTGTAATCAATGTGTCCAAACAATATTGGCGGCTGCAAATTTAGATTTTGCACCAAATAAATTTGATTGGTTTGGAACAGCGCCAAATGTAACTTATAACAGGATAGTTGATTCGATAAAAAGAGGCGAACACCCAGGATGGTACTATGGCTTTATGACGGATTTAGAAGATGCGTACGCGAACGAATGTGGATAATTCTTTTACTATGTTATTGCATTTTTTAATAGGGAGATTAGACATAAGTAATGAAAAAAATAATTGTACTTGCGTTATCAGTATTTGTAATGTGCGGAGTGATTTCTTGTATGAGAATTGACGAGGGGAAAACAGATGGCATGTCGTGGTGCGGATATACGTTGAAAGATAAAAAAGAGCAGCATTTTTTCTGCGATAGGGAAAATGACATAGCGTATCATGGACGTTTTTCAAATCACTCATCTATTGGAAATAAACAGTATATTGGGATTTTGAAGGACGAAAACGGTGCATATTATCTGGCTATATATGATGCTTTAAAGAATAGTATTAATAAGTTGAATGAGCTGAAAATATATATTGGTGAACAGACGGTTCAAGTGAATGCGGATAAGACGGCTGTGTATTATGCAGATGTTTTTTTAGAAGGTGAAGAAGAAAAAACTGCTATTTATAAGTTTGATTTAATGACAAATAATGAAACGGTAATATTGGTAACAGAGGGATATCACGAGAATTTTAATTTTTCAATCACTAAGGATGAGAAGTGTATATATTATATTGAATCGTTGTGCTTGAAATCATACAATGTTGAAACTAAAGAGGATACAAAGATAAAAGATAATATTAATTATTTTGATATTTCTTCTGAAGGGGATTATGTTATCTGTGAACGACATGATCATATGGTTTCTATATATGATTTAAGGAATAATTCGGAGAAAGAATTGCTTTCAGTAAAGGACTTTTCACCAACAATAAAAATTTCACCAGATGATAAATCATTTGTGTATTTAAAATATAAAAAGGATTGGTTTGGGCAGATATCTCAGACGGTTATACATATATATTCAATAGACGATGAAAAAGATAAATCTATTTATAAAACAAGAAAGAATGAGATAATAACTGGTGTTGATTGGTAAAGCTATTTATCAATTATAGATTTTTTCAATAAAGCGTGAAAGAACCTAGGATAGCTCCTTCACGCTTTTATTCTGCAAATTATCCTTTTTTAAAATCATACTCCCAACTCTTCAAGCAATGTTGACAAGCCATACCTTGTTTGATAAGCTAAAAATCAAACAATAATTCAAAGGTTGTGAGGAAGAGGAGTACATACAACTTGCGGTCTAAAGAGAATGTATCTGCGATGAAATCGCGCTGAGAGGATACAGGCTTGCAGTGTGTGGAAGGTAGCTTCTGAACCGGACACCAAGAAAGGAAACAGAGTAAATTGTTTCCAAAAGTGTTCCCGCGTCATCTGCGTTAAAAGATGTGGCATTGAATGATGCGAAATGAGGCAGAAGAGTCTGTATGATCTTCTGTGAATTAAGGTGGTACCACGTTATTGACGTCCTTAACAGATTAATTCTGTTAGGGACTTTTATATTTTTAGAAGAAGGAGAAGACTATGAACAAAGAACTTGCCAAGACCTATGATCCCAAGGGTATCGAAGGCCGACTCTACTCCAAATGGGAGGAAAAGAAATATTTCCATGCTGAGGTGGATAAAAGCAATACACCTTTTACTATCGTAATTCCACCCCCGAATATCACAGGTAAGCTCCACATGGGACATGCCCTTGATAATACAATGCAGGATATCCTTATTCGTTATAAGAGAATGCAGGGATATAATGCACTTTGGCAGCCGGGAACCGACCATGCGAGTATTGCGACAGAGGTTAAGATCATTGATGCGCTCAAGGCTGAGGGAATCGACAAGAGAGATCTTGGCAGAGAGAAGTTCCTTGAGAGAGCTTGGCAGTGGAAAAAAGAGTACGGCGGAACCATCATTTCCCAGCTCAAAAAGCTTGGTTCTTCATGTGACTGGGACAGAGAGCGTTTCACAATGGATGATGGCTGTAATGACGCTGTCAACGAAGTCTTCGTTAAGATGTATAACAAGGGCTACATATATAAAGGAAGCCGTATCGTAAACTGGTGCCCTATCTGTAAGACATCTATTTCTGATGCAGAGGTAGAGTACGAGGAGCAGGCAGGACATCTTTGGCACATCAAGTATCCTGTTATCGATGAAGACGGAACTGTTTCAAAGACTGAGTTCATCGAGTTCGCAACAACACGTCCCGAGACAATGCTCGGAGATACAGCTGTTGCCGTTAACCCTGATGATGAAAGATACAAGAGCTTCAAGGGCAAGAAGGTACTTCTTCCTATAGTAAACAGAGAGCTTCCTATCGTAGAAGACTCTTATGTTGATATGGAATTTGGTACAGGTGTAGTTAAGATCACACCCGCTCATGACCCTAACGACTTTGAAGTCGGAAGACGTCATAACCTTGAAGTTATCAATATATTAAACGACGATGCCACTATCAATGCCAACGGCGGAAAGTTTGCCGGAATGGACAGATATGAGGCAAGAGAAGCTATTGTAAAAGAGCTTGATGAGATGGGACTTCTTGTTAAGATTGAGGAGTATTCTCACAATGTAGGAACACACGACCGTTGCCACACAACAGTTGAGCCTATGGTTAAGGCACAGTGGTTCGTTAAGATGGACGAGCTCATTAAGCCCGCTGTTAAGGCTGTAAAAGACGGCGATATCAAGCTTATTCCTCCGAGAATGGAGAAGACATATTTCAACTGGACAGATAACATCCGTGACTGGTGTATCTCAAGACAGCTCTGGTGGGGACACAGAATCCCTGCATACTACTGCGACGAGTGCGGAGAAGTTGTTGTATCAAAAGAGGCTCCTACAGTATGCCCTAAGTGCGGTAAGACTCACTTTACACAGGATCCCGATACTCTTGATACATGGTTCTCATCAGCTCTCTGGCCTTTTGAGACACTCGGATGGCCCAATGAAACTGAAGACCTTAAGTACTTCTTCCCTACAGACGTACTTGTAACAGGTTATGACATTATCTTTTTCTGGGTTATCAGAATGATCTTCTCAAGTTATGAGAATATGGGAACATTCCCGTTCAAGACAGTTCTTTTCCACGGTCTTGTAAGAGATTCTCAGGGAAGAAAGATGAGTAAGTCACTCGGAAACGGTATCGATCCTCTTGATATTATCGAGAACTACGGTGCCGATGCGCTCAGACTCACACTTATCACAGGTAACGCGCCCGGTAACGACATGCGTTTCTATAATGAGAGAGTTGAGAACAGCCGTAACTTTGCAAATAAGGTTTGGAATGCTTCAAGATTTATCATGATGAACATGGAGGATGGCGAAAAGAGTGCTATCCATCAGCCTGCACCTGTGGGACTTGAGCCTGTTGATAAATGGATCATTTCTAAGCTCAACAATACCATTAAAGAAGTAACGGATAACATGGATCACTTCGAACTTGGAATTGCGGTTCAGAAGGTTTATGACTTTATCTGGGATGAGTTCTGTGACTGGTATATCGAGATGGTTAAGCCACGTCTCTACAATTCGGATGACAAAGAGTCTCACAAGGCAGCTCTCTGGACACTTCAGACAGTGCTTATAAATGCGCTCAAGCTCCTTCATCCTTACATGCCTTTCATTACAGAAGAGATTTTCTGTACACTTCAGGATGAAGAAGAGTCGATCATGATATCAGACTGGCCGGTATACAAGGATGAGTGGAATTTTGCATCCGATGAGAAGGCTATCGAGACAATTAAGGAAGCCGTAAGAGGAATCCGTAACGTTCGTACACAGATGAACGTTGCTCCTTCAAGAAAGGCTAAAGTATTTGTTGTAAGTGACAACGATGAAGTGCTTGATATCTTCACAACAGGTAAGCTTTTCTTTGAATCACTTGCGTATGCTTCAGAGTCCGTATGCCAGAAGAATAAGGACGGCATTGCGGATGATGCGGTTTCCGTTGTACTTGCGGAAGCTACCGTATATATTCCTTTCTCTGACCTCGTTGATATCTCAGCAGAAATAGAGCGTCTTACCAAGGAACAGAAGAAACTTGAGGGAGAGCTTAAGCGTTCACAGAACATGCTCAGCAATGAGAAGTTCCTTGCAAAGGCTCCTGCGGATAAGATCGCAGAGGAAAAAGAGAAACAGCAGAAGTACCAGCAGACATACGACCAGATTACAGAAAGACTTAAACAGCTGGCAAAGTAATTAAATATACAGATGCTACCCGCATTGGGGGATGCGGGTAGTATTCTTAGATAATCGAGTTAAAGCTTAGTGGTGTGATTATGCATAACGAATTAATGAAAAAAGTGGAGGAGTTTATCAGGCGCTCGGACAACGATGAAAAGTTGGATATCAGAGAGTGTGAGGAGTTTCTGAATACTGTTCCCGGTTTTACCGATAAACATACAATCGAAGATACAAAGGATTTTCTGGCCTTTTTGGGAAATCCGGACAAGAACATGAAAATAATTCATGTGGCAGGCACAAACGGAAAAGGTTCCGTGTGCAGCTATCTGTCAAATATCCTGATGAAAGCGGGATATAAAGTCGGAATGTTTACATCTCCGCATCTTATGAAGATTAACGAAAGATTTTGCATCGACGGCAAAATGGTGACCGACGGTGTCTTTTCGGAAGTCTTTATCGAATTGTTAAAAAGGATCATGGAGTACAAAAACGGTGAGTATTTCCCGACGTACTTCGAGTTCTTATTCTTTGAATCGATGCTTTTATATGATGTATATTCTGTGGACTATCTTGTAATGGAGACGGGACTCGGCGGAAGGCTTGATGCAACTAATTCCGTGGAATCACCACTTCTTTGTGTTATTACCGAGATAGGCTACGATCATATGCAGTACCTTGGAGATACACTTCCCGAGATTGCGGGAGAGAAGGCAGGCATAATCAAAAAAGGCGTGCCTGTGGTATTTTTTGACAAGAGAAAAGAATGCAGCGAAGTTATCAAAAGCAAAGCCCTTGAGATGGATTCCAGAGTTGTGTCCGTAGACGAAAAAAGTATTACGGATGTGGAGACTGTGAAGGATGAAGCAGGGAACAAATACGTTGCTTTTTCATATAATTCCTTATATGATAATTATGTTGAGTTAAAGGTTACTACAGAAGCTCTATATCAAGCGGAAAACGCCGCTTTGGCAATTGCTTCGGCAGAAATTTTGCGCGATAAAGGCGCTGAAATATCGGAACTCGACATCAGAGAAGGCCTTATGAGTACCAAATGGGATGCCAGAATGGAAGAAGTAAGGCCGGGTGTCTATGTTGACGGTGCTCACAATATAGACGGAATAGAAGCGTTTATTAAATGTGCAACAGCAATTGATTCGGAAGGAAGAAAGATGCTGTTGTTTGGCATGGTCGCGGATAAGCAGTACAAAGACGTTATAGACAGAGTGCTTACAAGCGGAACGTTTGACGCGATATTCGTAACTGTCCTTGGAACGGAGAGGTCTGTTTCTGTATCGGATCTTAAGAGTGCCTTTGAAGACAGTAAGGAACAACACAATATTATCGGAGTTCCCATCAAGTATTACAGCAATGTAAGGGATGCGGTAACCGATGTCATAACTGTTCGCAAGTCAAAAGATGTTGTTTTTGCAGCAGGCTCTTTGTACCTTGCTGGACAACTTAAACTGATGCTATAAACGAGGAAGAATAATGATAAATTTTGAAGAGGAACTTAAGAAGTTCAAACCCAGTCTGGAAATTGAAGATGCAGAGGACATTATCTACAATCAGGATCTCGATGATATGTCGGATGTACTTATAAAGCTTCTTAAGGACGCTAAGCAAGAATCAGAGAGTACAAAAAGGAGTAAGTAATGGCTATCGCTACATATAAAAAACTTGAGAGCTTATCAAACTTTTTTTATAACGATGGTCTTGAAAAAGCGGGAGTCAGAGATTTAACGGGGGCTATAGAGTCTTTGCAGCAGAGCCTTAGGATGAACAAGAACAATATCGATGCGAGAAATCTGTTGGGACTTGTTTATTATGAGATGGGCGAAGTTGTTGCTGCGCTTTCGGAATGGGTTATCAGCAAGAACTTCAGACCCGAAGACAATATTGCTGATGACTATATGGATATGGTCAGAAACAGTCCGGCTAAACTTGAGGACATCAATCAGACTATAAAGAAGTTTAATATTGCATATAATTACTGCCGTCAGGACAGCTTGGATCTTGCGGTAATACAGCTTAAGAAGGTGCTTTCCTTAAATCCCGGATTTATTAAGGCACACCTTCTTTTGGCGCTCTTATATCTTAAGGCCGGCAACTTTGACAGAGCTAAGGTTGAGGCTCAGAAGGTTCTTAAGCTTGATACCGGAAATCTTATGGCAAGAAGGTATCTCAAGGAAGCCGATAACATGCTTCTTCCCGGAGAGGGTGGCAAACTTGTATCTGATGCCGCATCATCCGGAAGTAATGAGACAATCAGATATAACAGCGGAAACGAGATGATAATCCAGCCTCGTAAGCAGTCTGCGCTTACAAAGTCTGGATCGATCTGGGGAATAGTCCTTGGTATCGTACTTGGAATTGCGGTATCTTGCTTTTTGATACTTCCTCAGAGGATAAAAAATATTACATCAAATAATAACAGAACTATCACCGGCATAAGTGAAGTTTCTGATTCAAAGTCGGCTCAGATCGGAGAGTACGAGCAGCAGATCGCTAAGCTTAAGAAGCAGCTTGACGATCTTAATGAGAAAGTCGGCAAGAATCAGGATGCTGCGAGCACATGTCTTATGAAGGCGGTTAAGATCTATATGGAAGATCCGACCAACATTGACGGTATTGCTCTTGCACTTGAGAAAGTAAATATTGATGAGAACGAAAAGGAAGTTTCTACAGAGTTTAAGGAACTTTACAGTGCGCTCATGCAGAAAGTCGGATCCCATCTTGCCAATATTTACTATGAAGACGGAAAAGAAGCTTACAAGAAAAAAGATTACACGGTTGCTATAGAGAAATTTGCAAAGGCTTATCAATATAATAAAGATGATGTAAATATAATTTATTACCTTGCAAACTCTTATTATGATAATGGAGACATTGATAAGGCGAAGGAGAAGTACGATCTGATCATCAGTAATTTCCCTAAATCGCAGAGTGCTACGTCTTCAAAGACAAAACTTGCAGAGATCAACAATGCGGGTACCGGTAAGACAGGTACTACGGATAATGCTGATGACTCTGATAACACCGGCAATTAATATTTTTGGGAAATGTGTTAAATGATAAGTTTTTCGAATATAACTTTTATTTTTAGGTTTTTACCTGCGTTTTTAATAGTGTTTTATGTGACTCCCGTCAAATTCAGGACGTGGACCCTGCTTTTGGGCAGCTTGATATTTTATGTTGTCGGAAGCATCGATTCTGTCGGAAACCTGAATATGTTTCCGGCTCTTTTGGGAGCGGTTGTTGTCAACTATCTGTTTGCTAGAGCGGTCAGAAGTGTGGAGGGCAAGAAAAAGAAAGTCCTTCTTGCTTTGATTGTGATCTTTGATGCGGCTATGCTCGTTACATTTAAACTCTTAGGGCAGTTTGTTGACGGAAGCCTTATACCTATCGGAATCAGTTTCTATACCTTCAAGATGATTTCTTTTCAGGCGGATTCATATAACGGTAAGATTGATTCTAAGCCGCTCTTTAAGGATGTTGCGGCTTATTTTTGCATGTTTCCGCAGGTGGTTTCGGGACCTATCATGCGCTACTCAGATTACAGCGATAATCTCGAACTTATTCCCGGAGCATCAAAGAGCTCCAAAGAAGAGATATTTGCTAATATCGAGGACGGACTTAAATATTTTATAGTAGGTCTTGCGATGAAAGTTCTTCTTGCAGATCACTACGCTATGCTCTGGAAGGAAATCGGAACAATTGGATATGAGAGTATCTCAACTCCGTTTGCATGGATCGGTGCGGTGACTTATTCACTTCAGCTGTTCTATGATTTCTGGGGATATTCACTTATGTCATCTGGAATTGCGGTTATGCTCGGATTTCCTTTTGTCGTTAACTTTGATCATCCGTACAGTTCGGCAAGCGTTTCCGAGTTTTACAGAAGATGGCACGCAACGCTTGGATCATGGTTTAGGGATTATATCTATATCCCGATGGGCGGAAGCAGAGTAAGTGCAATAAGGATTGTATTGAATCTTCTTGTTGTATGGCTTGTTACGGGCTTCTGGCACGGAGTAACCCTCAATTTTATTTTGTGGGGACTTATTCTTTTTGTAATAATAATGTGTGAGCGTTTTGTGGTATTCAAGCTTCCCGGAGTATTAAAGACAATCGTGGGAAGATTTAACGTACTTGTTCTTATACCGCTTACATGGGTTATATTTGCGATATCCAATGCAGAGATGCTTTTGAACTACTTTAAGAGACTTTTCCCGTTCTTTGGAGCGGGCATCGCGGTAAATAACAATGATTATATAAAAAATCTTGGAATATACGGAGGTCTTTTGGCTGTGGGATTGGTTCTTCTGGTTCCACATGTATTTAAGTTTTTTGAAAATCACAGGAAGAATCCTCTGATCATGATATGTTTATTTGTGTTGTTTTGGTTTTCGGTTTACAGTCTGACTAATTCGGCAGGTAATCCGTTTATGTATTTTGCATTCTGAAGAAAGTGTATGTAATGAATTGTTTTAAGACTTGTCCGCTGGTGACGGGCGTGGTGGTATTTTCAATAATAATATCCGCTGTGACATTTGTTGCGAAGGGCTCAATCTATGCTGATTATTCTGCGGATTACGATCCTGCGGAACAGCCTCTTTTTGTTGTCATGATAAAAGGTATTTCGAACGGCGTTATGCCCTGGCAGATTTTTGATAAAGAAAGCGTTATGGCTGCCAAGGAAGATGATATAGGCGATGCGGCTGCACTGCTTGCCGATGTTTCGGGCAATGATATCTCAGGAAACGATGTTTCGGGAAATGATTCTTCACCTGAAGAAATTACGTTTAAGGAAGTTACGGACGATTATTTTGCAGATGCTCTTTTTATAGGAGATTCAAGAACCGTAGGGCTTTCGGAGTACTGTGAGGGACTTGATGAGCAGGCAATGTTCTATGCCAAGGTTTCTCTGAGCATTTACAGCGTCCTTGAAAATGATTTCCTTAAGGATGAAGAAGGCAAGAAGATGACTGTTGAAGAGGCTCTTGAGAAGGATGAGCCTTACGGCAAAATCTATATCATGCTTGGTCTTAACGAGCTTGGGACCGGTACAACGGAGACGTTTGTTGCTAAGTATGCGGAAGTTATTGCCAGGATAAGGGAACTTCAGCCTGATGCGACAATTTATATACAGAGCATCATGCATGTTACCGAGAATAAGAGCAGCAAGGACAAGATATTTAACAACGAGAGAATAAATGAGAGAAATGAGGCTCTGTCTCAGTTGGCAAATAACGTAGATATTTTTTACCTTGATATGAATGAAGCTGTGGATGACGAAAACGGAAACATGTTAGAAGAATTATCTACAGATGATATACATTTGAAGGCTTCATCTTACGAAAGATGGCATCAGTACTTGCTTCAGCACGCGATTGTAAAAGACTGATCAGGAGTGTTAAAATGTCTAGAGAAATGTCATTTAAAATGGAACGGCCGGGGCTGTTAAAAGAAGGTGATCATGTCACGGTCACGGAGGGTGTACTTCCGAGCAATTATTATTATACGATAGATCCGTCACTTGCCATGTCGGGTAATTTTCCTTTCAGAGAGCGCATGCTTGAGCGAGAGGGAGTTGTGACAAAGGTTGAGGAGAACGCGAGAGGTTTCTACGTTACCGCAGTATTTGGAGGCGAGAACGAGTAAATAGAAAAACTATATTTTTTGAGGAGGATTTATAAAGTGAAAGAACATACGATTGAATACATTGTTACAGATAAGGCTCCGGCAGCTATCGGACCTTACTCACAGGCAATAAAGGCAGGAGGATTCCTCTATGCATCGGGACAGATTCCGATCAATCCCGTAACAGGCCAGATCGATACAACAACTATTGAGGATCAGACAGAGAGAGTATGCCAGAATATCGGTGAGATTTTGAAGGCAGCCGGAACAGACTACGAGCATGTTATAAAGACAACATGTTTCCTTGCAGAGATGAGTGATTTTGCGGCATTTAACGGTGTATATGAGAAATACTTCACAGGTAAACCTGCAAGAAGTTGTGTAGCAGTTAAAAAGCTTCCCAAGGATGTTCTTTGTGAAGTAGAGGTTATTGCATATTTGGGATAATTAGGGGGTTAAATGTGAAGTACAGGATTATTGCGGGCGCAATATGTATTTCTGTTACTCTGAGCGGATGCGGATCTTTTGCAGGCAGACATGGTATTGATGCCGGTTTTGCTTACATAGACAGTCATGAGTATGCAAAAGCATTGGCAAGTTTTGATAAAGCTGAAGAGGACGGTGAAGACGCGTGCCTTGTCCACAGGGGCAGAGGAATAGCATACTTATACAGTGATAAAGATGAGGAGGCAGCACAGGAGTTTCTGGCTTCTCTTGCTGCGGACGACGGAATAGTTGATGACATGGACTTTGACACCAACTATTACCTTGCCGAGGCATATATGAAACTCGAGGATTTCAACAGGGCAAAAGGAATCTATGATGCCATTTTGAGTCTTCGAGACAAAGATCCGACCGCATATTACCTCAGGGGAGTATGCGAACTTAAGGCGGGCGAAAGTGAGGAGAAAAACGCAGATGCCGATTTCACCAGCGCAATCCGTCTTAATGACAAAGATTATTCCATGATAGTAATGATCTATAAGGCATATGCTGAAAACGGCAAGGAAGACAAGGCAAAGAACATACTTCAGCATGCGCTTGACAGTGGCGAGAAGACCATGTCCAATTTCGAAAAGGGTGAAATGTATTTTTACCTCGGAAACGATGCTGAGGCGCAGAATTATCTCAGCAAAGCCAACAAAGAGAACGGCGGACATGATACGAAAGAGTCTGTAGTGCTTCTTTTGGGCCAGTCTTATGAGAGATTGCAGCAGTATGACTATGCTATCAGTGTTTATAAGGAATATTTGAAGTCTAATTCAAAGAGTGCAAATATCAGTAATCAGCTTGGTATGTGCCAGATTAACAAGGGCAGATTTTATCTGGATTCCGGAAATGAAGAAGAGGCGGGAAATGCTTTTGGGGAAGCAATCGTTACTTTTGATGCCGCGATAGGACTTAATGACAGCGCGGTGCAGCAGGCACTGATGTTTAACAGAATATGTGCATATGAGTATAAGGGAGATTTTGCAGGTGCAAAGAGTCTCATGGATGAGTATATGCAGATATATCCTCTGGATAAAGTTGCAGCTGATGAGGAAATCTTTTTAAAGACCAGGTAATGTTTGGACAGTAGTGAAATTCGTTGACACTCTATCGTTAATTCTGTAAAATGATAACGCATGCTTTTATATGAATCTATGCAGAATTATGTTGGGAGGGGATTGTATGTCCAGGAAAGCGACAATTACGCAAAAAGAGATTGTAAATGCAGCATTTAAGATTACCAAGAGAGAAGGTTTCGAGCAGATAACGTCAAGAAAGCTCGCAGCGGCGGCAGGGTGTTCAACACAGCCTATTTTCCGCATTTATGATAGTATGGATGCGCTTAAGAAAGATGTCTATGACAAAGCGGCCGCATACTATGAAGATTACTACAACGATTGTTCCAAAAATCATGAGGTTCCGTTTGTGGACCTCGGTCTTGCTTATATTGGGTTCGCCCAGAAATTCCCCTATTTATTTAAACTTCTTTTTGTATCCGAACAGGGTGACGAGAAGAAGAGTATGTATGATCTTGTAAACGGTTCAAAAGAGAACGTTGTAAAAGAGATCAAAAGAGCGTCTGATGATGGCATTAGCAACGCACAGCAGCTTTTTATGAAGATGTGGATCTATATTCACGGAGCAGGCTGCATGGCGGTTACAGGTGACTACGATCTTGATGAGGCAACTTCAGTTTCTATGCTTGAATCGGCGTATAAGGCATTCAGTCTATGAAATTTGAAAATGATGAAGATGTAATAACAAGAATAAATGAATGTTACTCCAAGATGAGTAAAGGCAAGAAGTCGATTGCGACTTATATCTGCGATCACTACGAGCAGGCTGTGTTTATGACAGCTGCTGAGCTTGGCAAGATCGTGGGTATGAGTGAGTCTACTGTTGTCAGATTTGCCATGAGTCTTGGATATGACGGCTATCCTGCTTTCCAGAAGGCGCTTTCGGTGTGGGTGAGCGACAAGTTCGGCTCCGTTGAAAAGGTCGGAAGAAAGTTTGGAAAAAGCAGTGAAGGTGAGATTCTTTCGACAATCCTTCAGTCCGATATGGCAAATATCGAGAATACCATTAACAATATAGACGTAGCGGCTTTTAAGACGGCTGTTGATATCATCTTAAAGGCGAGGACGGTTTATATAGTTGGTATAAGAAGTTGTGAGCCTTTGGCAGATTTTTTACATTTTTATCTCAACATGATCAGAGGTAATAATGTTATAATCAAAACTACAAGTGTCTCGGAAATGTTTGAGCAGATGATAAGAATAGGCGACAGGGATGCGATAATAGGTATCAGTTTCCCGAGATATTCCATGAGAACTCTTAAGTGCATGGAATTTGCCAATGACAGGAATGCGAAGGTTATAACCATTACGGATTCCGTTCATTCACCCATGAATCTCTATTCTTCCTGCAATCTTCTTGCAAGAAGTGAGATGGCATCGATAGTTGATTCGCTTGTGGCACCGTTAAGTGTCATAAATGCCCTCGTGGTTGCGCTTTGTATGAGAAGGCCGAACGAGGTGAAGGCGGACCTTAAGATGCTGGAAGAGGCATGGAATAATTATCAGGTTTATCTTAACGACGAGATAGATTTTGCTTCCGACGATCCGATGATGCTCGGAAATATCATTACAAAAGATGATAATCCGGCATAAGTTTAGTTTTGATTTGTTTAAGGATTAGCAGTATATGAAAAAAATAGCGGTTATCGGCTGCGGGGCAGCCGGGATGATGGCGGCGCTTGCTGCTGCGGAGAGCAGCGCGAGCGTCACTGTTTTTGAGAAGAATGAAAAGCCCGGGAAAAAGATCTACATAACGGGCAAGGGGCGTTGCAACGTTACAAACGCTTGTGATGTCACGGATTTTTTTGGACACGTCAAAAGAAATCCGAGATTTTTGTACAGCGCAGTGTACGGATATGATAACAGCGCTGTTATGGACTTTTTTGAAAATAACGGATGTAAGCTGAAGGTTGAGCGCGGAGACAGAGTATTTCCCGTTTCAGACCATTCGTCCGATATAATAAGGACTCTTTACAATGCCGTAAAAAAAGCCGGTGTAAAGGTTATATTCGACACGGAAGTTTTATCTGTGGAAAGTAGCGGAGGCGTGGTTTCTGCGATAACATATTCAAAGAAAGGCGACCCGATCACAAGAGAAGAGTTTGACGGTGTGATAGTGTGCACGGGAGGCGTGTCATATCCTTCGACAGGCTCTACGGGAGACGGATACAAGTTTGCGAAGAATCTCGGACACTCGCTTGTAAAACCTGTGCCTTCACTTGTTCCGTTTGTGATAGAAGAGGACTGGTGCAAGGATCTGCAGGGGCTGTCACTTAAGAATGTCGGGTTAAAGCTCTTTTTATCCCAAAAAGAAGAGAAAGAAAAGCCTGCCGGTAAAAAGAAAAAAGCGGACAAGCCTGTATATGACGGCTTTGGAGAGATGCTATTTACACACTTTGGAGTGAGCGGACCGCTGGTTTTAACGGCGAGCTGTCACTATGAAGAAAATGTAAAGGCACGGCTTTTACTTGATCTTAAGCCCGCTCTTTCCGAGGAACAGCTTGATAAAAGGATTCTCAGGGATTTTGAAGGTGCTATAAATAAGCAATTTAAGAATGCTTTGGGCGGACTGTTTCCAACAAAGCTTATTCCTGTTATGATTAATCTCTCAGGTATCGATTCCGAAAAAGCGGTTCATGATATCACCAAAGAGGAAAGGCTAAGCCTTGTAAAGCTCATAAAGAGTGTGCCGATGACGGTTGTGGGCACGCGAAACTTTAATGAAGCGATAGTCACCAGAGGTGGTGTCAATGTAAAAGAGATAGATCCTTCAACGATGGAATCAAAGCTCGTTAAGGGACTATTCTTTGCGGGAGAGGTTTTGGATATCGATGCCGAGACCGGAGGATTTAATCTGCAGGTTGCATGGTCTACGGGACGACTTGCGGGAGAAAGCGCCGGAATGAACGGTTAATTTTAGGAGGAAATTGTTACAATGGCTAGAAGTATTGCTATAGACGGACCTGCGGGAGCGGGAAAGAGCACGATTGCAAGAAAGGTTGCGCAGGAGCTTGGATTTATTTATGTAGATACAGGCGCTATGTACAGAGCAATGGCTCTTTACATGTTAAAAAACGGAATTGGTGCAGATGAAAGCGAAAAGGTAGCCGGCTCTTGCAAAGAGGCCGATATTACAATAAAGCATGAAAACAACGAGCAGGTTGTATACTTAAACGGCGAAAACGTAAATGGACTTATAAGAACAGAAGAAGTAGGAAACATGACTTCCGCAATAAGTGTAAACGCAGCCGTGAGAGAGAAACTTGTGGAACTTCAGCAGAAGCTCGCCGAGAAGACTGATGTCGTAATGGACGGAAGGGATATCGGAACAGTGGTACTTCCCGGTGCAAATCTCAAGGTTTATCTTACAGCAAGCTCACGTGTGCGCGCAGAGAGAAGATACAAGGAACTTGTTGCAAAGAAGGTTGATTGCAATCTCGAAGAAATCGAAAAGGACATTATAGACAGAGATTACAGGGATATGCACAGAGAGATATCTCCGCTTAAGCAGGCAGATGATGCGGTATTTCTTGATTCTTCGGATATGACGATCGAGGAAGTTAAAGATAAGATTATTGAGCTCTATAAGGGCGTTTGAAAGGAAAAAGATGGAAGTAATCCTGGCTGAACATGCGGGTTTTTGCTTTGGTGTTACAAAGGCGGTAGATACCGTTTATGAGCAGATAAAGAATAATCCGGGAATGAATATATACACATACGGCCCCATAATACACAATGAGATAGTTGTGAAAGATATGGAGGAAAAGGGCGTCAAGGTCATTGAGTCCGTTGATGAACTTGAGGGAATAAAAAGTGGGATAATAGTTATAAGATCTCACGGAGTTACCAGAGAAGTTCATGAAAAAATAGCTGCGACGGGGCTTGAGATCATTGATGCGACATGTCCTTTTGTAAAGCGCATACATAAGATAGTTTCTGAGGAAAGTGGGAAAGGCAAATCCATAATAGTAGTCGGAAGTGCAAATCATCCCGAGGTCGAGGGAATTGTGAGTTATGCCGATGGTGAAGTTTTTGTTATCGATTCACCCGAAAGTGCCGAAAAGTTCCGTGGTGACCGAGAAAAAGAGTATACTATAGTTTCTCAGACTACATTTAACAAGAATAAATTTCAAGAAACCGTTGAAATCTTTGGGAATAACGGTTACAATATTAATATTGTGAATACTATATGTAACGCTACTGACGAGCGTCAGTCCGAAGCAGAAGACATTGCATCCAAGGCAGATGTGATGATAGTGATCGGAGGGGCACATAGTTCAAATTCGAGAAAACTATACGAAATTTGCAATCAGAAATGTGCCAAAACATATTTTATTCAGACACTGGATGACTTGCATCTAGAGAGAAAGGAAGCGGTTAAACTAGTGGGGATTACCGCCGGGGCATCAACCCCAAAGAACATTATTGAGGAGGTTCAGAATTATGTCAGAAGAAACTTTTGAACAGTTGCTTAACGCATCTTTCAAAACAATTCACACGGGGGAGGTTGTTGAGGGAACTGTTATTGACGTTAAGCCTGACGAGATAATTCTTAACATTGGTTACAAGTCCGATGGTATCTTGACTAAGAACGAATATAGCAACGATAACAGTATTGACCTTACAACTGTAGTCAAAGTCGGTGACACTATGGATGTCAAAGTGCTCAAGACAAACGACGCAGATGGACAGGTTATTCTTTCATACAAGCGACTCGCTATCGACAGAGGAAACAAGAGAATCGAAGAAGCTTTCAATAACAAGGAAGTTCTTACAGCTAAGGTTGTACAGGTTCTCGAGGGCGGACTTACAGTTGTTGTTGACGAAGTTAGAATCTTCATACCTGCAAGCCTTGTTTCCGATAGTTATGAGAAAGATCTCTCAAAGTATCAGGATCAGGAGATCCAATTTGTTGTTACTGAGTACAATCCTAAGAGAAGAAGATACATCGGTAACAGAAGAATGCTTGTTACAGCAGAGAAGGCTGAGCAGGCTAAGAAGCTCTTTGATTCAATCAAAGTTGGCGATGTTGTAGAAGGCGTTGTAAAGAACGTTACAGATTTCGGTGCTTTCATCGATCTTGGCGGAGCAGACGGACTTCTTCACATTTCAGAGATGAGCTGGGGACGTGTTGAGAGCCCTAAGAAAGCATTCAAGATCGGTGACACTGTTAAGGTACTCGTTAAGAGCATCGACGGCAGCAAGATCGCGCTTTCAAGAAAGTTCGACAACGAGAATCCTTGGAAGGACGCTACAGTTAAGTATGCTGTAGGTAATGTTGTAACCGGTAAAGTTGCAAGAATGACTGATTTCGGTGCATTCGTAGAGCTTGAGCCCGGTATCGACGCACTTCTTCATGTTTCTCAGATTGCTAAGGAGCATGTTGAGAAGCCTGCTGACGTACTTAAGGTTGGCCAGGAAGTTGAAGCTAAGATTGTAGACTTCAATGAAGAGGAGAAGAAGATCAGCCTTTCAATCAAGGCTATGTTCGCTCCTGAGAAGGAAGAAGAGGCCGAGAGCGGAGATGTTGTTTCTGTAGATATCGATAAGGTTATCGCAGAGCAGGAACAGGAAGAGAACTAATAGTTTCTAAACATCATATAAAAATAAAAATCGGCAGAAATGCCGGTTTTTATTTTTTTTTAATTTTACATACAATTCGCACTATAATACAATAAAAGAAAAAAGAATCAGGAGGATTATCCATGGCATATGATTATGAGTGGTTTAAAAAAGCAGTCTATGATCTGACTAAGATTGACCTCAATTCATATAAAGAAAAGCAGATGAAGAGGCGAATCGATACCCTCATAGGGAAGTATGATGTAAAGGGCTATGATGGTTTTGCTGATCTTATAAAGAAGGACAGAGAGGCGCTTGATTCTTTTGTATCCTATCTTACTATCAATGTTTCTGAATTCTTCAGAAATGCAGACCAGTGGAATTTGATGGATAAAGAGATGGTTCCTGAACTTATGAAAAAGTTTGGCAAAAATCTTAAGATCTGGAGCGCTGCTTGTTCTACAGGTGACGAGCCATATACTATTGTTATGATGCTTTCAAAGCACATGCCGTTAAATCAGATAAACGTTCTCGCAACCGATCTTGATGCGGTTGTTCTTGCAAAGGCTAAGGCGGGAATCTACGATAAAAAGGAAGTTGCCGGCGTTCCGGCAGAATTTAAGACCAAGTATTTTGAAGAAACTGCTGACGGAAAGATGAAGGTATCCGATGAGATCAAATCAAGAGTTACTTTCAAGCAGGCAGATCTTTTGAGAGATCCGTACCCGAAGGATTGTCATCTCCTTGTATGCAGAAACGTGCTTATTTATTTCACTGAAGAAGCTAAGGACGAGATATTCAGAAAATATTATGATTCACTTGCTCCCGGTGGAATACTCTTTATCGGAAGTACAGAGCAGATCATAAATTATAAGGATATGGGTTACGTAAGAAAGAACTCATTCTATTACGAAAGACCCCTGAACTAAATTAAATACGCTATTTAACAAGAAATAAGGCTTTCACACTTATCCGGTGCGAAAGCCTTTTAAATTTCAAGAATATGTGCAATTATGTGCGATGCGTATACACTTAAAGCAAAGCGACTTTGCTTAAGATTAGCGTTGAGGTCAAAGAATATTCTTTCATCCTTGTAGTCTGACTTAAAGAAGGGTGTGAATACAAGGTCCCATTCTCTCAGATATTGTCCGCTTTTCTTGGTGTAGCAATTATCGGGTTTAGCCTTTTCCCTGTACTTCTTGTCAACAAATGATGCAATTGACTTGTGGATTGCCGTATCTTCTTTTGGAAGATAGTAGTAATCGTTGTAATTGGAATAGTAATATTTAAGCTCCGCCTCATATATAGGAACTCTTAAGATTGCTTCATCCTTGTCGGTCTTGAAATAACAGTCATCAAGATGCCCTGTCAAAGAGGATGGCAATGCAAAGGGTAGCTCGAGTTTCATGAATATTTCTTTCTTGAGATTGCCTTCATAATCATTGTAATAATTGGCCTGAACCTTCTTTGCCTTTACGGGAAGAACAGTTTCTTCATCCGGTAAATCGGAGGCAAGATAATTCTCGGGAGAAATTGGTTCGTCCGTTTTGATCGATGTTCCGGGCATGTTCCTGAAAAGTGAAAAGAATTTGAGAAAGAGGAACATCGGTAACAGAGCAAACATTCCTTTTACGTCTTCATAGTTGTGAAGGAAAAGAATCTCAAGAGGCTGCCTTGCCATTGTCTTTTTGTATGAAGCATAAATGGGCAAAAGACTTTTGCCGTCATGTTTATTTTTTCTTGTGGTACCAAGGTACATCTCGATTGTTCTCTGTTTGCAATCTATGAGACCGAGCTGATCCTGATAAGGACGTATGATCTTTTGAAGATCTATTGAATCCGCATCTTCGATGGGATTGGGAATCTTATATTTATCAAACTTGTTTTTTAAAAAAGGAAGATCGAATCTGTCTCCGTTAAAGTTGATTATCTTTGAGTGATTGCCGTAATTTCTGGCAAAAACCTTGAGAATATGGGCTTCTTCGGCCGTATTTTCCGCAAAAAGCTGGACAATTCGCCAGGAATCGTTTTCACAATAAGAGAGGCCTATCATATAAATGTCTGAGTTTCTGGGAGAAAGGCCGGTTGTTTCTATATCTATAAATAATATGTCGTCATTGCTGCATCCGAGCATCTGCGGCAGTTTGTGGATGATATGATCGTCTGAAAATGTGATGTTTTTGATACTTTTCTTCATGCTAAGTTATACCTACTTTCAAAAATCACCTTATAAATAATTGTACCACAAAAACTAAAGCAGTATTTTGTTAAAATAATATCCGCAATTTTTGAGATTAATCATTAATTTTGATTAAAAATTTGATACAATTAAAGCAGTGGTATAAAAACCAATCTGAAATTATCTATTCAGGTAAATATTTTTCTAAAACAATCGAAAGAAGGGTAGGAAATGGCAAAAGGTACTTTTAAGGGCGGCATACATCCTTATGAAGGCAAAGAGTTAACTAAGGATAAGCCCATAAAATCAGTGCTACCAAAAGGAGACTTGGTATATCCTTTGTCACAGCACATTGGTGCACCGGCAAAGGCCATAGTTGCCGTAGGAGACCATGTTTTGACCGGACAGAAGATTGCGGAGGCAAACGGCTTTGTGTCTGCGCCTATTTATGCAACTGTTTCCGGTACTGTTGTCGCGATCGAACCGAGACGACTTGCTACGGGAGCTATGTGTGAGAGTATCATCGTTGAGAACGATGAACGATATGAAGAGGTGAGATTCAGACCGCGTAAGCGCTATGACGAGATGACCGCTGAGGACAAGATTGAGGCTGTCAGAGAGGCCGGCGTGGTAGGTATGGGAGGTGCAGGTTTCCCTACCGCAGTAAAATTTTCACCGAAGGAACCCGATAAGATCGATTATGTAATTGCTAACTGCTCAGAATGTGAACCATATCTGACTTCCGATTACAGGCGTATGATCGAGGAACCTGAACTGCTTTTGGAAGGACTGAAGATTGCCGTTAGCATTTTTCCTAATGCCAGAGGAATACTTGCGATTGAAGATAATAAGCCGGACGCGATCAAGATATTCAGAGATCTTACAAAGGACTTAGAAAATATCAGCGTAAAGGCTGTAAAAACTAAATATCCCGAGGGCGCTGAGCGTATGCTCATTTATGCCGTTACGGGTAGAGAGATCAACTCATCAATGCTCCCTGCGGACGCGGGATGTATCGTTGACAATGTTGATACACTTTGTGCTGTCTGCAGAGCTGTAAAAGAGGGCAGACCTTTGATGGAGAGAATCGTTACCATCACAGGTGATGCCGTTGCAAATCCCAGAAACTACAAAGTAAGAATAGGAACAAGCTACACTCAGCTTTTAGATGATGCCGGAGGCTTTTACAAAGAGCCTGCCAAGATTATTTCCGGTGGTCCCATGATGGGATTTGCCATATTTGATCTTGATGTTCCCACTACAAAGACTGCATCTGCGCTTACATGCCTTACAAAAGATGCCGTTTCACAGTTCGAACCGTCGGCCTGCATTAACTGCGCAAGGTGTGTTGAAGTGTGTCCTGAAAGACTCATTCCCAAGAATCTTGCCGATGCGGTAGAACATAACGATGAGAAAAAATTCCTTCAGTTATACGGAATGGAATGTTGCGAGTGCGGATGCTGCAGTTATATTTGTCCTGCGAGGAGACAGCTTACTCAGCTGATCAAAGGTATGAGAAAAATTCAGCTTGCAAATAGGAAAAAGTAAGGGGGACATTTTGATGGAAAAATTGAGAAAGGTGTCATCCAATCCGCATGTAAGATCAAGCGTGACTACCTCGAATATTATGATCTGGGTACTTATTGCGCTTCTTCCTGCTACCGGATATGGAATATATAATTTTGGTGTTTACACAATCTTTTTGATCGGAGTTTCAATCGCATCATGCGTTGCTTCCGAGATCATAAGCTCTATGGTGCTTCGTAAGCCTATCACTATAAATGATTTTACCGCAGTGGTCACAGGACTGCTTCTTGCACTTAACCTGCCGCCTGCAGCGCCGCTCTGGGTTCCTGTACTCGGCGGAGCTTTTGCGATTGTTATGGTTAAGCAGCTCTTTGGAGGCGTGGGACAGAATTTCATGAATCCCGCTCTCGGCGCAAGATGCTTTCTGATGATCTCTTTTCCTGCAATAATGACAAACTTTAACTGTGATGCATATTCGGGAGCGACACCTCTTTTTAACCTTAAGAACAGCGTTCAGGTTAATATCAAGGATATGATAATTGGAAATACTTCGGGAACAATAGGAGAGACATCAATGGTCTGCATTGTTATCGGAGCGATTATCCTTTTTGCCGTGGGAGTAATTGATTATGTTATCCCTTTCAGCTATATTGTTTCATTTGTGGCTTTTGTAGGTCTGTTTGGAGATTATGGATTTAACTGGGGATATATTGCCGCACATCTTTCGGGCGGCGGACTTATGCTCGGTGCATTTTTCATGGCAACAGACTATGTAACCTGCCCCATTACTCCGAAGGGAAGATATATTTACGGAATCGTATTAGGTCTTTTGACCGGAATGTTCCGTGTTTTCGGAGCCAATGCCGAGGGCGTTTCGTACGCTATCATAATCGGAAATCTTTTGGTTCCGCTTATTGAGAGAGTAACTATTCCGAGAGCATTCGGAATCAGGGGAAAAGCTAAAAAGGAGGCGATGAAAGCATGAGAGAATTTTTTGGCATGATCAAAAACGCCTTTATACTTTTTATCATTACTTTGGTTGCGGGAGCTCTTTTGGGACTTGTATATCAAGTTACAAAAGATCCGATAGCATATCAGGATATGTTGGCGCAGAACAAAGCCAATCAGTCCGTATTCAGTGATGCGATCACATTCAATGACATCAGATGGGATGAAGATATATTGGAAGATGTGTATGATGAACTTGCAGTAAAGGGAGTTCGCTTACAGGGCGTAAAACAGGCGCTTGATCTTAACGGAGATCTGCTCGGATATGTAATTCAGATGAAAACCAAAGGTTATGGCGATTCGATTATATTCACTGTCGGAATAACAAACGGTGGCAAGATGAACGGAATCTCCATTATTTCAATTGCGGAGACACCCGGACTTGGAATGAATGCGGAAAAGATCATTGCACCTCAGTTTGCCGGTAAGAACGCCGTGCAGTTTTCTGTTGTAAAGTCAGGACAGCTTTCTGATTCCGGTTCTCAGATTGAGGCGATTTCCGGAGCGACGATTACATCTAAGGCAATTACCGATGGTGTAGATGTTGCCAACGCATATTTTGAAAAAGCACTTAAGAAAGGAGCAAGGCAATGAGTAAAGATATAAAGAAAGGCGCGCTTGGATTGGAACAAGATTCTCCCGCCGAGAGATTTTTTAACGGTCTCATTGCTGAGAACCCTACATTAGTACTTATGATCGGTATGTGTCCCACACTTGCGGTTACATCTTCGGCCACAAACGGACTCGGAATGGGACTTGCGACTACATTTGTTTTGGCACTCAGTAATGCGGTAATTTCGGCATTAAGAAAGATTATACCTGCTACAGTCAGGATTCCTTCATTTATTGTCGTAATCGCATCTTTTGTTACATTGGTTCAGCTTCTTATGCAGGCATACGTGCCGACACTAAATAAAGCGCTCGGTGTATATATACCGCTTATAGTTGTTAACTGTATCATTTTCGGAAGAGCGGAAGCGTATGCAAGTAAACACGGTATTGTGCCTTCGTTCTTTGACGGAGTGGGAATGGGAATAGGATTTACATGTGCTATTACCGTTATTGGTCTTTTCAGAGAGCTTATCGGTGCGGGAACAGCATTTAATGTTCCGGTTCTTGGCCCTGATACGGTTATTACAGGAATTGTGGGAAGATATCTTTCTAAATATCAATCTGTCAGCATTTTCGTTCAGCAGGCGGGAGCGTTCTTTGTACTTGCTTTCCTTATTGCGGCAATGAACAAAATGAAATCAAATGTAGCAAAGAAGGAGGCTGAAAAACAATGAGAGATACAATAATGGAATTTCTGGTACTCATACTTTCCGCTTCTCTTATAAACAATGTTGTTTTGAGTCAGTTCCTCGGCCTTTGTCCGTTCCTTGGTGTTTCCAAAAAGATCGACACTGCGCTTGGAATGGGCGGCGCATGTATTTTCGTAATGACTCTTTCATCACTTGTATGTAGTACTATTTACTGGTTTGTTCTTAAACCTTTTGATCTCGGATACTTACAGACAATCGTGTTTATCCTTGTTGTTGCGATGCTTGTTCAGTTTGTTGAGATGATATTGAAAAAATATATGGTCTCACTGTACAAGGCGCTTGGAGTGTATCTTCCTCTTATAACAACAAACTGCGCGGTTCTCGGTGTTGCACTTAATAACGTTACAAACAATTACACCATCGAAGGTAGTACGGTCTGCGGTTTTTCAACAGCCGTTGGTTTTACAATTGCGATAGTTATCTTGGCAGGACTTCGCGAGAAGATGGAGTACAACGATATACCGGAGAGCTTCAAGGGAATGCCTCTTGTGCTTCTTACTTCGGGACTTATGGCAATCGCATTTACGGGATTTTCAGCTTTGAAGTAATAATTACAAATCTTGGCTGAAAGAAGGAGAATGACTTATGATCAGTGGAATAATCATTGCAACGATAGTTGTTGCAGGCGTTGGAGTTGCCATAGGATTTATCCTTGGCGTTGCAGATCTGAAGCTCCATGTCGATATTGATGAAAAAGAAGCTGCGATCCTGGAAGCGCTTCCCGGCAATAACTGCGGAGGTTGCGGATATCCCGGATGTTCGGGCTGTGCGACGGCAATAGCTCAGGGTGAAGCGGCTGTAAATCAGTGCCCTGTCGGTGGTGCACCGGTAGCGCAAGCAATTTCT
Source organism: Butyrivibrio sp. M55 (assembly GCF_900116865.1). GTDB lineage: Bacteria > Bacillota > Clostridia > Lachnospirales > Lachnospiraceae > Butyrivibrio. Next base: position 23,564 of record NZ_FPCD01000021.1, on the reverse strand, counting down.
GCGATAATGGGCGTTAAGGCTGAAAAAACAAAGAGAATGGTTGCATTTGTGCATTGCAGCGGTGACTGCGAGCAGGCAACCCAGAAGTATGAATATAAGGGTGCCGATGACTGCAGATTCCAGGCACAGGCTCCGGGCGGCGGTTCAAAGACTTGCGGATACGGATGCCTTGGCGGCGGAAGCTGTGTATCTGTGTGCAAGTTTGATGCAATACATGTAGAGAACGGCGTTGCCGTGGTGGATATGGAAAAGTGTAAGGCATGCGGAAAGTGTGTTGATATCTGTCCGAGACACCTTATCGACTTTATACCGTACGACGCAAGAGAAGCTGTTGCCTGCAAGTCGCAGGATATGGGTAAATATGTAAACAAGTATTGCAAAGTGGGATGTATCGGATGCCATATGTGCGAAAGAGATTGTCCTACGGGAGCAATCGTTGTAGAAAACAATGTGGCAAGCATCGATCAGGATAAATGCGTACATTGTGATACATGCGTTTCAAAGTGCCCGAAGAAAGCTATTGCGGCAATCTGAACTATAGGATAGAAGTTGGTATAAAAACAATTCATATTTTTGGTTGAATTTCCGATTGCACAAATCTCCAAAATAATATACTATTGTACACGCTATCGTTGTTTGTCAAATGGAGGTACATTAGTATGGGCGAATGGAGACAAGCTTTTGATAGAATTATGGATCAATTATATAATCATCCTGAGGAGATGAGGGAACGTCTTCTTAAGAAGTACGAGTATCCCGGTTCCGATGGAAGACATAAGACCGCTATCGAAATGCTTAAAAGTATGAATTATTAATTGATTACCAAATCCTGTAGTTTATTGATACGGAATCGTCCGTCGAAACAATCGGGATTATCTATTTTTTGAAAAAATTGAAATTTACTTATAGGACGTAAGGTCCAAAAAACGAGCTTGCCTTTTCTAATAAAAAGAAAAGTAAGCTCGTTTTTGTATACAATTCGTAGTTTTATCTGTCCATAAATGTTCTTACGTTGATTCCGTTTACTTCGATGTGGTCATCAACTGCGATTACAAGGCATTGTCTGCCGTCGACGATCTTGGATTCAACAAGGTCGGTTCTGTCAGGTTTTACCTTGATGACAACATTTGGAGTTTCGATATCAAACTTTTTGGTATGTGCAATGTTACTTGCAAGGAGAGGGTAGTCCTCATCACCTGCGCACTTTGTGTAGGTTTCTTCAAAGTAGCCGAGACGCTCATCCGAAACGCCGCTGTCGTGAAGGAGTTGCTTAACGTCGTTCTTATTGAGCTCAAGAGGCTCCGGATCGTCCGCATGATCTTCAATCATGTCATTTAAGTTGTCGTGAATGTTCTTCATTATGTCGTAATCGGCATTTTCTCCGATTGTATTCTGAACAACCGTATCAAAGATGCCTTTCTGCTCAGGAGCTGCCAAAGGAGCTCTTCCGCCGAACATTGCTTCGATAAATTCAGGCTGAAGGTCATCGGGCTTCTTGGTGAAGTATAGCATGTTGTGAATATCCGTGTCTCTTTCGATGAAAGCAGGGAATAGGAAGCCCTTTGTAGGACCGTCTACGATCCAGTCCCTGAATCTTTCTTCGATCACATTTGTTTTCTCGTTGTAGCCAAGTCCTGCCTTTGAAAGCTTAACGGGACAGATGCTGCAAAGGATGTAGTCATATACGTTCTCTGACGCATCCTCCATCTCGATACCATCGCTTGTGATTCCCGGAATGTCATATGCTGCGTGAACGAGGATGATGTAGTAATTCTCGCCGTTTACATAGTTGGCGATTATCTTTTCGTAGAATTCATCTACAAGCTCGTCATCCTGAAGCTGGGAATTCCTCAAGGTCAAAAGAAAGTCCTGAGTACCTCCCGGCTGTTCCTGGTCAAGAGGAAACTCAAGACTGATCAGATTCTTGCCAAAAGTTCCTGCAAGAGTATGCTGGAAAATATCGAGATATTTGAACATCTCTTCCTCCGGAAGCTGTCCGAAGGCTTTTCTGAAAGTGAATAGTTTGTTCTTGTCGTGATCCACATAGCATCCGCAAATGTGGTCGATAGTACACCTGTCCGGTGTGAACTGCTTTTTGATCTCAAGTGTTTCTGCCTTATTCATTGTTTTCTGCGTTTTCCTTTGTATAAAATTTGTTGCACATATCTTTTGCGAATCGTATCGGATATAATTGTACCATAACGGAATCGATTAAATCACCGATTGTCATCCTAAAAGCTATTTTAACAAATTTGTCGTATGTAGTATCAAACATTTTCTCGAAAACCTTGATACTTTCAACATCAATCCTGTTTACCACAGGAGTACTGATGTCAGTGGGAACGCCGAGCATAGATGATAGAGAGGTTGCACTTGTACCCATCATCTGATTCATTGCTTCCGAAGCGGCTGAAAGATGAAGATCGGAGATCTCGCCGGCTGTATTTGTACCGTCTCCGCCCATCATAAGATCTGTCATGACTTTTACGTCGTGTTCTTTAAGAATCAGGACATTATTTCCCTCAAGACCTTTTACATAGTGAATCTGTACAAAAATACAGGTCTTTTCATAATCATCCAAAGCTTCGCTTCTCTTTATAAGTTTTACACTTGGAGTAGTGATATCGACTTTTCTATTTACCATTAAGCTAAGAGTAGTTGCGGAATTACCCATGCTGATATTGGCAATCTCACCGATAGTATCCATTTGCTCACCGGTTAAAAAGTTGTCTTCCAACATTCTTGCCTCCTTCGCGTTTTTGGTGTATTGATATTTCAGAACTATAATAATATTGTAGTTTATATTCCGCGAACTTGTAAAGAATCATTTACGCTATCTTCTAAAAGGTTTATCCTTTTTTTAGAATAATGTCAAAAAAATATGTTAAAAAAAGAGCAAAAAGGATAAAAATATGGTAACATATAAAGTATGATCTGACGGAGGAATTTTTTGACATATGACGATTGATAAGTATATAAACCCGGATTTTACCAGAGCACAGCAGCTTGTTTTTCTGGGATTTGCATTTGCCGGTTTACTGATCATCAGCTTGATCATAATGTTTGGAACCAGAATGTCTGTATGCCTTGTTCACAGCAGCGAAAGACATGATGAGTTTAAAAGACGCACTGTAGATAATATGCAGCTTTTTTTCGAGATGATGATATCGAGTACATCGGTAATATTATTTGCGTGCGCATATATAATCTGTAACCATATTTTTGAGCTTCTTACACCTCTCTATCAGGCTAAGAAAATGGGCAGCATGCCGATGGGGATTAAGTGGTTCTATTATCAATGGGATAAAAACAAGGATTTCCTGCTTTTATTCCTTATTTCCATGACCTGTTTTATAAACACGGTTCTTGATAAGATAATCATCCCGCTTAGACGAATTTCCAAGGAAGATAAGGCTTCTGTAAGAATGCTAGGAATGTTCTACGCGATCATTGTTTTAACGTGCTTTACTACATTTGGCGATGCTACTGTCAGCAAAGAGCAGTATAGTCCTATCATGATGTATTATTTCGGACTGATGATAGGTAGATTCGTGTATTTCGATGCATCTTTTGTTGATTTCATATACGCGATACTGGGCGCGATAAAACACGGGCTCTTACTTGTGTTTGCACTTCTTTTATCGGGCATCTTAAGTGTTATAGGCTTTAAACTGGGATATTTGATAAAAGAAAATTACTATATCGTAGGTCTTTTATATACCGATATATTCATACTCGTTGCGATATTTATAATGCATCATCTTCGCGGACTCTTACTCTTTATCAGGAATGAGGAGGACGAGGAATACGAAGAGTACGATGATTACGATGATGAGGATGAAGAATACGAAGACGAAGAAGATGAAGAGGACGATGATGAGGGAAAAGAGCTTATGCTGAAGCGCAAAAAGAAGGCGAAGAAAGCGAAGAAGCTAAAAGTAAAACAGCAATTCAACAGAAGATCCACCGATAAGCTCAAGGAATATGACAGCTACGGCGGCTATGATAATGGGGATTATGATGATTTTGATGTGTAGAGGATAAAAAATGCCATAATGGCGGCACACATTATCTGATTGGTGGTTATTAAGTGATCGACATGTCCGATCCTTAGAAAGTCCAGTGCAATTTTGGCTATACAATAGATGATTACTGCGTGTGATGGATTAAAACGATCTTTGAAATATAATAGCAGAGAGCCTGCAAAAAGAAGCAGAAAAACTACCGCTTCCAACTTTTGAATCGGAAACAGGTCACCGTTGGCGGTGTGTACACGCATGAAGCCGTTATACGGAATCCCGGCACAGCATCCCGCAAAAGCACATCCGATTTTTCCAAGTCCGTACATTAAAGGCAGGACTATCACATAGGATTCGAAAAACACTTTTTTGTACTGAGGAGTTATCTTGGAAAAAATAAGTACTCCCAAGATTATGCCCAGGGCAGCGCCTGTACTGTTAAGGCCGATAGTCCTTCCTTTTGTGATCACAAGATATCCTATGAATGACATATACATACACAGGATCATTTCTAATACAACGGACAACCCGATAATTCTCAATGGAACATTCTTTTTCTTTTGAAGACCTGATGCGGTAGAAAAGCCAAAAAATATTGCAGATAACATCATTATCCTATACATGGGCAAAAATCTTCCTTTAGTAGATTAATTATGGCATACCCTCGCATGAACCGCAGAAATAGTTAATTGTTTCGCCGATTGCTGCTATACATGTAAAATATAGAATTACCAGAGATATAACAAGTCCATAGTTCACTATATATACTGTCATAACATTAACTGCTAACTTACTATCGGGATTATCTAAATACGCAATGATATCAAGTACGAATCCTATAATACTTATTCCCAATGCTACAAGTATAATCTTAAAAGACAAATGAGTTGAAAGGTTTACAATAACAATGGCAATTGAAAGTACCCAAATTGAAAAAGAGACTATAGAGAGAACACCTTGTTTATAATTGTATATCATAGATGTATTGTTACTTGTGCATGCCAAGGCATCAAGAATCTTTTTAGAATTCACTGGTAACTTTGTTCTGATCTGATTAAATAAAAAAGGTTGAAAGCATTTATGATCGTTTTTTATATATATTTCAGTGTCGTCACCAATATAGAGGACTAAAGACTTTTCGATACTGCCGGATTCTTTTAGTGATGTGATAATGGCCATTTTTTTTATCAAAGATGGTTTATATACATATTCGATCGCATTTGCAAACACATGAATTTCGTTATCTTTAAGGAATAGCAAATCATTTTCTGTTTCGATGCGAATTACGTTAGCACTCATAAATGTTTGAAACCTCCTTTTTGAAATTTATTTTATTGCATATAGATAACTGTTTCAAATGGAATGTGTAAAAAGGAATATGGATACCTGCACCGTATAGATAGCTTGCGTAAGAAGCGTACGGTGTAAAAACAGGAAATGATACCGTATAGAAAGGTTGAAAGGAAAGCGTACGGTGTGAAAGCAGGAGATGACACTGTACAGAAAGGCTGAAAGGAAAGCGTACGGTGTGAAAATGGGAAATGACACCGTACAGAAAGGTTGAAAGGAAAGTGTACGGTATAAAGGCAGGAAATGACACCGTACAGAAGATACGGAAGGAAAGTATACGGTGGCAGATGCAATTAAATGGTTCTATTAAAAATTAGAAGTATAGTTTTCAATTAGATGAACGCTTAGCTGGAAATACTTGACATGTATACTCCATTGGTATATCATTCTTTTTAAATAAATATTCAATAAACCGTTGAAGCGGAGATAACGGCAATGATGCCAATACAGAGAGCCTGAGGTGCTGAGAATCAGGCATGAAACAAGTTGTCAAATGGACCGCTGAGGGCGTAGTGAAAAGTGAGATAGGAAATCTTTGATTTCCGTGAGCGAACTTTGTTCTGGCGAGTGCGAAGCACGAGATCAGAACTTTCGCATAATTATTCACCCAGTATTCTACGACGTAAGGCATGCGTGATTTGCCGGGGATATGTTGGTATCTCGCTAAGTTGCATGGTAACACATGAATTCAAGGTGGCACCGCGGATAATTAGATTGTTCGTCCTTGATAGAGTTAGACTCTATCAAGGACTTTTTTGCGTGATATAGGTGTTACAATACAATCATTTGTCATGATTGCATGAGCAAATGATTGCATTGGTAACCCGAACAGACATGAGGAAGTAGCACGATAGTGCGGATTCCGAATGGATGTAGGATTGCGGGAGCGAAGCGGAGCAATCCGTATATCACGCAAAAATTGTACATATTGCCGGTGTAGCCACAGCGCAGACCGTGCGTACATACATAGGAGGAAGCAAGATGCAAATTTTACCTGAGTTTGAGGAAGTGAAGAAGATAGCGTCAGCGGGCGATTACGATGTGATCCCTGTAAGCTGCGAACTTTTGTCGGATTTCATCACTCCGATCGAAGCAATGAGAAAACTTAAGAACGTATCGACTCACTGCTATATGCTTGAGTCGGCTCAGGCGGATGAAACCTGGGGAAGATATACATTTATGGGATATGATCCCAAGATGGAAATAACCTGCAAGGACAACGAGCTTGTTGCGGGAGACCTCAAGGTAACAACGGATAAGCCTGATGCATACCTTCGAGACATTCTTTCAAAGTACAAGAGCCCGAGATTTGATTACCTTCCTTCTTTTACAGGCGGACTTGTAGGATATTTCTCTTATGACTACTTCGGATATTGCGAGCCGACTGCAAGATGTAATGTAGAAGACACCGATGCATTCAAGGATCTGGACCTCATGCTCTTTGACAAGGTCATCGCCTTTGACAACGTAAGACAGAAGATAATCCTTATCATAAACATCAAGACAGAAGGCAACATCGAAGAGAACTATAGCAATGCAAAAGAAGAACTCGGCAAGATAAAAGATCTTTTGTACAAGGGAGAAAAGAGTACCGAAAAGCCCGGAAAGCTTCTTGGCGAAGTGACACCTCTTTTTACCAAAGAAAAGTACTGTGACATGGTTGAGAAAGCCAAGGGGCACATTAAAGAGGGAGATATCTTCCAGATAGTCCTTTCAAACAGGCTCTCGGCAGACTACGAAGGAAGCCTTCTAAATACATACAGAATGCTCAGAACGATCAACCCTTCGCCCTACATGTTCTATTTTTCCGGAACAGACGTGGAAGTTGCGGGGGCATCGCCTGAGACACTGGTAAAGCTTGAAAACGGTGTGCTTCATACTTTCCCTCTTGCGGGAACAAGGAAGAGAGGCGAGACCGAGGAAGAGGACAAAGCCCTTGAAAAAGAGCTTCTTGCGGATAAAAAAGAACTTGCTGAGCATAACATGCTCGTTGACCTTGGAAGAAACGATCTTGGTAAGATAAGCGAGTTTGGCAGCGTTGAAGTTGAAAAGCTCCACGAGATCACAAGATACTCACATGTAATGCACATCGGTTCAACGGTACGCGGAATCATCAGAAAAGAGTTTGATGCCATAGATGCGGTAAATGCGGTACTTCCCGCAGGAACACTTTCGGGAGCCCCCAAGATCAAAGCATGTAAGCTTATCGGAGAACTTGAGAACAACAAGCGCGGAATTTACGGCGGCGCTGTTGGATATATTGATTTTACAGGCAACATGGACACATGTATCGCCATAAGGATTGTTTATAAGAAGAACGGCAAAGTGTTCGTTCGAAGTGGAGCCGGCATCGTGGCCGATTCCAATCCGGAGAAAGAGTATGAGGAGTGCCTCAACAAGGCAAAGGCTTCACTCAGAGCACTTGAGCTTTCACAGGAGGTGGAGTGATGGTCTTACTGATAGATAACTATGACAGTTTTTCCTATAATCTGTATCAGATGATAGGTGAGATAGAGCCTGACATCAAAGTAATCAGAAACGACGAACTTACGATTGATGAGATAAGGGCGCTTAAGCCGGACAGACTTATCATTTCGCCGGGTCCCGGAAGACCTGAGGATGCGGGAATAATAGTTGAAGCGGCAAAAGAGCTTGGAAAAGAAATCCCGACACTTGGCGTGTGTCTCGGACATCAGGCAATCTGCATGGCGTTCGGTGCTACGATCACATATGCAAAAGAACTGATGCACGGCAAGGAATCGACAATATCTTTTTATGCGGAATGTCCTTTGTTCAAGGGGCTTCCCGAAAAGGTAAGCGTAGCAAGATATCACTCACTTGCTGCAGACGAAAAGACAATGCCTGAGTGCCTTGAAGTTGTTGCAAAGACTGACGACGGAGAGATAATGGCAGTTCAGCACAAAGAGTATCCTATTTATGGAGTGCAGTTCCATCCCGAGTCAATAATGACTCCCGAGGGAAAAGAGATGTTAAAGAACTTTATTAGAAATATTTAAGATATAACAGGAGGCAATAGCAATGATCAAAGAAGCAATAGTAAAAATCGTAAACAAAGAAGACCTTACATATGATGAGGCTTATGCAGTAATGAACGAGATCATGGGAGGAGAGACAACACCTACACAGAATGCAGCTTTTTTGTCAGCTCTTTCCACAAAGTCAGCTAAGGCTGAGACAACAGATGAGATCGCAGGTTGCGCCGCAGCTATGAGAGACCATGCGACCAAAGTTGATACGGGAATGGATATCTTCGAGATCGTAGGAACAGGCGGAGACAACGCTCAGAGCTTTAACATTTCAACTACTTCTGCACTTGTTGCGGCAGCAGGCGGAATGAAAGTTGCAAAGCACGGAAACAGAGCAGCTTCTTCAAAGTGCGGAACAGCTGACTGCCTTGAGGCACTTGGAGTAAACATTCAGCAGGATCCCGAGAAATGTATCGAACTTTTAAAGGAAGCGGGAATGTGCTTCTTCTTTGCTCAGAAATATCACGCATCAATGAAGTATGTGGGAGCCATCAGAAAAGAGCTTGGATTCAGAACAGTGTTCAACATTCTCGGACCTCTTACAAATCCCGGATCACCCAAGATGCAGCTCCTTGGTGTTTATGATGAGTACCTTGTTGAGCCCCTTGCAAGAGTTCTTGTAAGTCTCGGAGTTGAGAGAGGTATGGTAGTTTACGGACAGGACAAGCTCGATGAGATCTCACTCAGCGCTCCGACAACAATCTGCGAGATCAGAGACGGATGGTACAAATCATATGTTATAAAGCCTGAGGATTTCGGACTTGCAACATGCAAGAAAGAGGACCTTGTAGGCGGAACACCCGATGAGAATGCCGAAATCACAAGAAAAATCTTAAAGGGCGAGAAGGGACCTAAGCGCGATGCGGTTCTTTTAAATGCCGGTGCATCTCTTTACATCGGTGGAAAGGCAGACACCTTCGAAGCAGGAGTTAAGCTTGCGGCAGAGCTTATTGATTCAGGCAAAGCATACGAGACACTTGAGAAACTTATTGAAGTAAGTAACAGGTAAATAACTATGACTATTTTGGATGAACTCGCAGCATATGCGAGAAAACGAGTTGATATAGCCAAAGAGAAAGTTTCTTTGGAAGAGGTAAAGCAGAAGGCACTTGCGATGCCCAAGGGAGATTTCCGGTTTGAGAAGAACCTTAGGCGTGATGATATTTCTTTTATCTGCGAGTGTAAAAAAGCTTCTCCTTCAAAGGGTATAATCGCTGAGGAATTTCCTTATCTGGAGATTGCAAAAGAGTATGAGAAAGCAGGCGCTGACTGCATTTCCGTACTCACTGAGCCTAAGTGGTTCCTGGGAAAAGATGAGTATCTTAAGGAAATCACCGAGACGGTAGGAATTCCATGCATCAGAAAAGATTTCACGGTAGATGAGTACATGATCTACGAAGCAAAAGTGCTCGGCGCTTCGGCGGTTCTTCTCATCTGCTCAATCCTTGATGACGCGGCAATAGAGAAGTATCTTGGAATATGTAACGACCTTGGGCTTTCCGCTCTTGTTGAGACTCACGATGAGGAAGAGGCCAAAAGAGCTGTTTCACTCGGTGCTTCCATAATCGGTGTAAATAATCGCAACCTCAAGGACTTTAGCGTTGATACATCAAACAGTGAAAGACTTAGAAAGATAATTCCTTCAAGTTCTGTCTTTGTTTCCGAGAGCGGCGTAAAGACGGCGGAAGATGTGGCAAAGCTTAGAGAAATCGGCGCGGATGCGGTGCTTATAGGCGAAACGCTGATGAGGGCTGCTGATAAGAAAGCTAAGCTTGATGAGCTGAAAGGCATAAGATAAGCTTGGAAGACAGCGAATTCGCAAGAATTAACGAGGGTTTCAATAGAGGTGTCTTTAATTAAGGAAAATGCTATGGCAGAAGATAACAGATATAAGTGCCCTAAGATAAAACTGTGCGGGCTTTCGACGGTTTCGGACATAGAAGCTGCGAATGCGTTAAAGCCCGAGTTCATCGGTTTTGTCATATGGGAAAAGAGTAAAAGGAATGTTGGCAAGGACAAGGCAGCAGAGCTTAAGAAGCTGCTTGATCCACAGATAAAGGCGGTTGGAGTCTTTGTTGACGAAGATGCGGAAGTTGTCGCAGATCTTTTGAATAATGATGTGATCGATATCGCGCAGCTCCATGGAAGCGAAGATAACAGCTACATCGCAAAGCTTAGGAAGCTGACAGATAAGCCTGTTATTAAGGCTTTTCAGGTGAAGAGTAGCGAAGATATAGCAGATATCGAGGCTTCCGATGCCGACTACGTGCTTATCGATTCAGGCCAGGGAACGGGAAAAGCGTTTGACTGGAAGATACTTGAAGGGGTGAAAAGAGATTTTTTCCTCGCGGGAGGTCTTTATCCCGAAAACGTAGCGGAAGCTGTAAGGGCGGTGGCACCTTATGCGGTTGATGTAAGCTCGGGAATAGAAACTGACGGCAAAAAAGACAGAAGCAAGATGGAAAGATTTGTCGAAAACGTAAGAAATTGCTGAGAGAAGCGCAGAAACCTGCGGTTACATGAATATAAAAAACATGTTTTGTGAAAGGATGTACCATGACCAATAAAAATGGACGTTTCGGTATACACGGCGGACAGTATATACCCGAGACACTTATGAATGCAGTAATAGAGCTTGAAGAAGCTTACAATCATTACAAGAACGATCCTGAGTTCAACGCAGAGCTCACAGAACTTTTGAATGAATATGCGGGAAGACCTTCACGTTTTTACTACGCAGAGAAGATGACAAAAGACCTTGGCGGAGCAAAGATCTATCTTAAGAGAGAGGATCTCAACCACACAGGCTCTCATAAGATAAATAACGTTCTCGGACAGGCTCTTTTGGCCAAAAAAATGGGAAAAACAAGGCTCATAGCTGAGACGGGCGCAGGACAGCATGGTGTTGCAACAGCTACGGCTGCGGCTCTTATGGGCATGGAATGCGTTGTTTTTATGGGAGAAGAGGACACGAAGAGACAGGCTCTTAACGTGTACAGAATGAGACTTCTCGGCGCAGAAGTTATTCCTGTTAAGTCAGGAACTGCAACACTTAAGGACGCCGTATCAGAGGCTATGAGAGAGTGGACTTCCAGGATTGACGATACGCATTATTGCCTGGGATCGGTCATGGGACCTCATCCGTTCCCCACAATTGTAAGAGATTTCCAGTCTGTTATCTCAAAGGAGACCAAACAGCAGATCCTTGAAAAAGAGGGAAGGCTTCCCGATGCGGTTATTGCCTGCGTCGGCGGCGGATCGAACGCTATCGGAAGTTTCTATAACTTTATAGAAGATAAGGAAGTCAGGCTTATCGGCTGCGAGGCAGCAGGACGTGGAATCGATACTTTCGAGACTGCAGCGACCGTTAATACAGGTAGCGTAGGAATTTTCCACGGAATGAAGTCATACTTCTGCCAGGATGAGTACGGACAGATTGCGCCTGTTTACTCGATTTCCGCAGGACTTGATTATCCCGGTGTCGGACCTGAGCACGCATATCTTCACGATATCAAGAGAGCCGAGTACGTGCCTGTGACTGACGATGAGGCCGTAAATGCTTTTGAATATCTTTCACGCACAGAGGGAATAATCCCTGCAATTGAGTCAGCTCATGCGGTTGCTTATGCAATGAAGATCGCAAAAGAGTATGACAAGGACAAGATCATTGTTATAACAATCTCCGGAAGAGGAGATAAGGACTGCGCAGCAATCGCTCGCTACAGAGGGGAGGATATCCATGAGTAACATTAAAAAAGCATTTGAAAACGGCAAGGCATTCATCGCCTTCATTACATGTGGAGATCCCGACCTTGAGACCACCAAGAAAGTTGTTCTTGAAGCCTGCAAAAACGGCGCAGATCTTATTGAGCTAGGAATCCCTTTTTCCGATCCCACAGCTGAGGGACCTGTAATTCAGGGTGCAAATATACGCGCACTCGCGGGCGGCGTTACAACAGACAAGGTTTTTGACCTTGTAAGGGAACTTAGAAAAGAAACAGATACACCTTTTGTGTTTATGACTTATGCAAACGTAGTATTTTCATATGGTTCTGAGAAATTCATCTCGCTCTGCAAAGAGACGGGAGTAGACGGAATCATCCTTCCCGATCTTCCGTTTGAGGAAAAAGAGGAGTTTTCTCCTGTCTGCGATAAATACGGAGTGGACCTCATTTCCCTTATCGCACCAACATCCGAGAACAGAATCTCAATGATTGCAAAAGAAGCACAGGGCTTTATCTACATCGTATCGAGCCTTGGTGTAACAGGAACAAGATCTGAGATTAAGACAGACCTTGCATCAATCGTAAAAGTTATTCGTGAGAACACCGATGTTCCTTGCGCAATCGGCTTTGGAATCTCAACACCCGAGCAGGCAGCCAAGATGGCAGCAGTATCTGACGGTGCAATCGTAGGTTCCGCTATAATCAAGATTCTTGAGAAGTACGGAAAAGAAGCTCCGAAGTATGTCGGAGAGTATGTGAAGTCAATGAAGGAAGCGCTGTAATCTTCTGATGAATTATGAGAGCACTCTGCATGATGCAGGGTGCTTTTTCTATGGCCTGGTAGATTAAAGTAGAAAATAAAGTAGCAAAAAGAATGTGGGCGACGCTAAAATAGAAACAAGACATACTATTGTCTTGTTTTACTTGGTAGGATAAATAGGAAAGGTGAGCATATGAAGATTGACAGGCTGATCGGAATACTATCGATACTGTTGCAAAAAGATATGATAACAGCCCCTGAGCTTGCAGAGCATTTTGAGGTATCCAGAAGGACAATAGGCAGGGATATTGAAACACTTTGCAAAGCAGGAATACCGATTCGTACGATGCAGGGGATTGGTGGCGGTATCTCAATTATGGATGGGTACCGTATGGACAGGACGCTTTTGACATCCAAAGATATGCAGGTGATACTTGCTGGACTTCGTAGTCTGGACAGTGTGAGTGGGAGTCGATATTACGGTCAACTGATGGAAAAGATTCAGGTGGGATCGTCTGAGTTTATCACCGGCAGAGATTCTATACTGATTGATCTTTCTTCGTGGTATAGAGAATCGCTGGCTCCAAAGATTGAGATTATACAGGCTGCAATTGGAGATAGGCATTTGGTTAGGTTTAGGTATTATGCTCCATCTGGTGAGAGTGAGCGGACGGTTGAACCATATTATCTGGTTTTTAGATGGTCGAGTTGGTATTTGTGGGGCTGGTGTTTGAAAAGAAAGGACTATAGGTTGTTCAAGCTTAATCGTATGGATAAAGTTTGTGTAACAGACAAGGCTTTTGTATGCAGAGAGGCATCAATGCCTGATCTTTCTAATGAGAAAATCTTTCCCGGCGGGATAAAAGTGAAGGTCTTGTTTGAACCTGATCAGAAGTGGCGATTGGTGGAAGAATTCGGGACTTCATGTTTTAAGGAGAATGATGATGGTAGGCTTCTCTTTACAGCAGACTATACGGATATAGAGAATCTGATTACCTGGATATTGACTTTCGGAGATAAGGCAGAAGTGATTGAACCTAAGGAAGTTCGTGAGAAAATCAGAATCATGATTGAAGCTATGATACGGAATTATAGGAGGAAATAACGGCATGAAATATCCTTGGATTGAAGAGTATCTTATGGGAAAAGCAGGTGTGACCAAAGATTTGCAGAAGGATTGGAACTGGATTCGATTTCAAATCGGAGGAAAGATGTTTGCTGCAATATGTTTGGATGCTGATGACAAGCCATATTATATAACTCTAAAATTGGAGCCGATGGAGGGGGATTTCTGGCGGAAGCAGTATGAAGACATAATTCCCGGCTATTATATGAACAAGCAACATTGGAATTCAGTAAATGCAGATGGAGAGGTGCCGGATGACATCTTAAAAGACATGCTTGATAAGGCTTATCAGATAGTTCTTGGGAGTCTTAGTAAGAAAAAGCAAAAGGAGATTATGGGAGATGAGTAACCATAACGAAATGATCAGTTGTTGTGGAGCAGATTGTAGTACATGCTACTGCTATGGAGAAATATGTAAGGGGTGCAATGCCGTGTGCGGCAAGGTGTTTCATGCGCCGGAAGGAAAAGAGTGTTCCATATATTATTGTTGTAGGATTCAGAATGGTTTTCATTCCTGCGGAGAGTGTGATAAGTTACCGTGTGCTCTGATATTGAGAACAAAGGATCCGAGCATGTCGATGGAAGAATTTATGAAAAACGTGGATGAGAGAGTAAAGCGACTTAGGGGGTGAGAACTGTGGCTTTTGACTATAAGAAAGAATATAAAGAGTTTTATATTCCAAAGGCGAAGCCTACAATTGTTTCGATTCCAAAGATGAATTATATTGCAGTTCGTGGCCTGGGTGACCCTAATGATGAAGACGGTGATTACAAGGCGGCTATCAGACTATTGTATGCTATAGCCTTTACAATCAAGATGAGCAAAAAAGGCAATCATCGGATTGATGGATATTTTGATTATGTTGTTCCGCCACTGGAAGGATTCTGGTGGCAGAACGGTGTAGATGGGATTGACTATGCACATAAAGAAAAATTTCATTGGATTTCTGTGATCCGTGTTCCTGATTTTGTGACTGAAGATGATTTTAGATGGGCTGTGAACGAAGCAACAGAAAAGAAAAAGCTGGACTTTTCTAACGTTGAGTTTCTGACAGTTGAAGAAGGGCTATGCGTGCAGTGTATGCATATAGGTTCTTATGATGATGAACCTGATACGGTTACTATGATGCATGAGTTCATTGAACAGCAAGGTTATGAACCGGATATTACGGATAAGCGTCTGCATCATGAAATTTATCTGAGTGATGCCAGGAAAGTTGCTCCGGAGAAGCTGAAAACTGTAATTAGACATCCTATTCGAGAAAAACACATTTGACAAAAACAAACTTGATGTAATGAAAACAGCCTACCTTTTTATTGCCCAATCATGCTTACAACAAGACCTACAAGTATGATTGCGGCGCAAAAGATCTTGTAGCCTATGTTCTTTTCCTTGAATATAAACTTTCCGCAGATAATTGAGATGATGCAGGCGGATTGTTTAAGAAGCGTCATTATTATGACCTTTGAATCAGCGAAGGAATTGGCGATAAACAGCGCTTTGTCAGCAATAAAGAACAGGAAACTGAGTATCCAGATCCAGCCGTTTTTCCAGACGGAAGCGCTTATCTTGATGCGTCTAACAACAAAATAAAGGCCGTAGAAGATTACAAGATAAAACATATACCAAAACTGAAGCTGAGACGAATTGATATCTCTCATGTATATTTTATCAAGGCATCCGGATATCGCGTTGCAGATACAGGAAGCAAGGACCATCCATACATATATGGGTGGTATTTTTTCTGCCTTGAAGGAATCGCCTTTTTCCGAACGCATTTTAAGTTCCGGATATACTTTTAAGAATATGAGGCCGAAGAGTATGAGGATAAGCCCCAGTGTTGAATAGATTGTTCCTTTTTCTTTTAATACAAATATTCCGAATGCCGTGGAAAAGAGAATTCTTGATAGGTCAAGAACACCGTAAATACTGATTGGAATATTGTCCAGTGATTTAAATGAGCATATCCAGGCGATGAAGATCACGAAACTTTTTATTGCAATCAGGAAAAAATATCTGGTCGGCATTCCATTAAATGCTGCAGGAGCCTCCGGAATACAAAACAGAAACGTAAGGAAGGTATATACAAAAAGAACTTCCATTACGGTATTTTTCGTCAGCGCTTTCTTTTTTACAACATCACGGAATCCTTTTACTATTCCGTAGAATAAGACAAGTCCTATCCAGAGCATTT
The DNA here is from genome assembly GCF_900116865.1 of Butyrivibrio sp. M55. Classification (GTDB taxonomy): domain Bacteria; phylum Bacillota; class Clostridia; order Lachnospirales; family Lachnospiraceae; genus Butyrivibrio. Next base: position 7,342 of record NZ_FPCD01000021.1, on the reverse strand, counting down.
TCTTTAAAATCTCCTTTATTAACTATGTAAATCTATAGTGTTTGCGCACCGATTTTTGATTATAGCACTTTTCGGATTTTTTGCATGGGGGAGTTTTGTACAGGAAACTTGATTTTTATAATATAACAGTATAATGTTATATTATAACAGAATAATGTTATATGGAGGCCGGCAATGAATGATAATTTTATAGAGGCTGTAAAAAAGTCAAATAAATCGCAGTACAAAATAGCGAAAGAGAGCGGTGTTCCTTTTTCGACGATAAATGCGCTGTTTAATAGAAAACAAAGTGTAAATAATTGTGCGACAGTTACGATTCTTAGGTTATCCGCGGTAATTGGGGAGGATTTCTTTTGTTTGCTTGATCCATATCCGCTTCTTGACAATACTTGCGGTGAATATAAGGGAATTAAGTACACGTGGAAGAATTGCGATGAATCCATGCAGCTTAATTTTGATTACAATGGAGAGCATGTTGTTATAGATACGGGACTAAAGCTTAATTTACCAAGTAAACAATCGGAATATCCGACTATTGCGGAGTGGAATATAGACAGATTTCTTCAGGAAAAAAGATTTGAAGCATACGCAAAGGAGCTTTCCAATGTTCGAGAATAATATGATTTATGAGCTTATGCATAAAAATAAAAAAGTTGGACTTGTAGAAATTGATGTTGCGGGAAATCTGACTAATTTTGCAACATATATTTCTGAAGCAGTGCCTTTTTTGGGAACCGCTGATCTAAATAAGATGAAGATATGGTGGAAGCAGAGAGCTGTTCCGGGTTCCAGAAAACTTATGGATGAAGTAATCAAGAATTCAGGATGTGCCAGCTCCTCTGAATATTTGGCTAAAAATCTCGGATTATCAATGACAGATTCGTATTGGGTATGCCCTGTGGATATGAGCTTATCTTGGGATAAGGTAAAACTACGAAATCAACTTGGTATAAATGAAGAATTGCTCCCATATCATGATGAGGTTTCATATGATCCAAATGCTTCACTTGGCGGACAGATGGAAAAATACTGGAATCTTAATGCCGAGGTACCAAAACTTGTTAAAACATCACTGACTTATAAAGGGCAGCAGGGGGTAAATGAGGCGTTTGCGACACTTGTACATGAAAGACAGAATTATAAGATGCCTTTTGTGAGATATGATGTTTTGCGTTTGAATGATGAACAAACACAGAGTGTCTGTGACTCTTTTACTTCAGATAGCTTAGAGTTTATTCCCGCATATGAAGTTGTGGAATCACAGAGTATTTCTAATGAAACGGCTTTGTATGATGGATATATAAATATTTGTGCAAGCAATGGAATTGATAGAGACGTTATGCAAGCATTTATGGATTATCAGACACTGACGGATTTTATAATAAGCAATACAGATGAGCATCTTTATAATTTCGGTGTGTTAAGAGATTCGGAGTCATTAAAGCTTATAGGTCCTGCGCCCATATTTGATTCCGGAAACAGTATGTTTTTCTCGGAAGAGAGAAAAAAGCCGTTTTCAAGAATAGAGATTCTTCAAAGAACTATAACGGGATTCTATAAGTCTGAAGAGAAGGTGCTTCTTAAGGTAAAAGATAAAAATATTGTAAAAGAGGATCTTCTTCCCGATAAGAGAGAGGTGCTTGAATTTTATATAGATAACGGGATCTCGGAGGAAAAAGCTGAATTTATATCTGAATGCTATGGTGTGAAGGTTGAACTTTTACATGAATTCCAAAGCGGGAAAAAGATATCACTTTATAATGAAAAGAATAAGTCAAATAGACAAAAATGACAGATGGTATACATTATTGGCGGATTGAAAAACTCATGCTCAAACATTACAATTCTATTAACGAATAAGATTGGGGATGTTTTTGCATGAGAGATTTTTTTATTAAGTTTAAATACGCGCTGATCACGGCGTTTTGTTTATGTTTATTTATTAAGTTTGACTGTTGCGCTTATGCGGCAGACTGGTATATTTCACCGGCGGGTAACGATTCAAATGCCGGCACGTCTACGTCTGCGCCTTTTAAGAGTCTGATGAGAGCGCAGGAAGCAGCTTCTTCGGGAGATACCGTTTATATCATGGGCGGTACGTACAATGATTTTGGTATTGCGGCCAAGGATAACAATTATAACTATGTAAATGAGTTTACCAAGAGCAATATTACTTACAGAGCATATACTTCCAAGGATGTGCCTGTTTTTGATTTTTCAAGAGTGCCTACGGATAAGAGAGTAGCGGCGTTCCATGTTAAGAGCGGAGTTAAGGGAGTGTATTTTCTTTGCTTCAAGGTTACGGGTGTTCCCGTGGGAAATCAGAAGCAGTCTGAGTGTTTCAGGATAGAAGGAAATGCGACATTTAATCAGATCACGTGCTGCGATGCGCAGGCGAACGGCTTTTATTTCTGCAATAACGGAAGCGGTAAGTGCATAAAATGCGATGCATATAACCTGAATACTCCGAACCGTACTTCAAATTCAAACACCGATGGATTCGGAGCTCACGGGCAAGGCGTTTCTTTTAGCCAGTGCAGAGCATGGGCTTGTGGGGACGATGGATTTGACTGTATCACATCCAAGGGTGCAAACACTTTCGAATATTGCTGGGCCTTTGATATGAACAAGGGCGGAGATTCCAATGGATTCAAGATCGGCGGCTATGGCACGGGTAAAGTTCCGAATACTGTTCCTGTCCATACAGTGACACACTGTATAGCCGTAAATAATGCTTCAAACGGCTTCTATGCGAACCATCAGCCGGGGCAGGCGGCAAACTGGACAAATAACGTTGCTTATGGCAATGCAAGAGGTAATTACAATATGCTTGAAAGAGTAAGCCAGAGCGATTCCACTGATATACCGGGAACAAGAGAGTTCCTTAGATGCAATATCTCTTTGAACGGTGCGGTTACAAATATAGGCAAAGGAACAAAAGTTGGAAGTTGCTCATGGAACAGTGGATATAACTGCACTAACGACGATTTCGAGAGCCTTGATGCTTCCCAACTCTCAGCGCCTCGAGGCGCAAACGGAGTGCTTCCCAATATCAACTTTATGAAGCCTGTGAGAGGAAGTGACCTTGAGGGTATTGGGTATTATGTAAATTGATATAGAAAAATGCGGAACATATTTGTTTCTTTTACATTATTTAGCGAGCTTCTTTTTTGTTCTTGTGTATGGTTGTCAGCCTTACATAGTTGCAGCAAATCAGGAGCTCTATTAATGTGGTTTTGATTCAATATTCAGGCATGATTTTTTGTGTTGCATAAAACGGTTTTAATAATCTGTTTTGGTAAAAGTATCGCATCACATGCCACATCCATGTATGTTTGCTGAATCAGAAAAGTGGAAATGATAGTATAATTATGTGCTAATTATGGTTTTTATAATTAATAATACGATAGAAAAAATTGAAAATTTTAAGAAGAAGTTGTCGCTTAAACCAACAGGTATGCAAGTGCGCTTGCTCTTTATAGCGATAAAGAATACAGAAAATGCGAGGTTTATGCATGGAAGAAGAAAAGCGTGATTATCGGCAGGAGCTTAGGGAAATTAAGATTGAGAGAGAAAATGTGCAAAGCAGATATGCCGGAATTCGAAAAGAACTTGAAGCCCAAAACGAGGAGCTGGTTCATAGGATGAATAAAGAGTACAGAGATTTGGAGTATTCAAACATAAATAATGATCCTGTACTTGTGGACATTTATGAAAGGCGTGCAGCTTTTTTTAGAAGGAGTAATAACAATATTTCAGAGTTTTATGATTCTTTAGAACAAAAAGAACGAAAATTAATGGATGAGCTTGATAAAAAGGAATATAAAATCAAAAAAGAAATGAGCAGCGACGAAAAATAATATTGAGTGATGAGGAGTATGAAAAATGGCTGAAGGAATGGAAATAAAGGTTAACAGCGATGAAATAGATGGGTTTAGGAAACGTCTTTTGATAGCAGGAATTTATCTTGGAGGAGAAATTGACGAGGATAGTAAAGACCATAAAAGTAATATAGCAGCAAATATAAATGCACATGCTTCATTTGTTGCTGAGAAGGATTTGCGGAAAAGTACGCAGAAATCGGTAGATGAGGAGAGTAACAATATTGCAATTATGAAAAAGAACTATGAAGATAACGACCAGCAGGCAAGCAATTATATAACAGTGGACTTAACCGCTAATATCCCAAATTATGATAAGAATAATTCTAAAAACTCAAAAGTGATTGATGAGGCTGAATTGCAGGAGCTATATGATGAAATTATGGCAGACGAAGTAAAGAAAGAAGCAACGGAAAAAGCAAAAGAAGAATTTTTTAATAAACTTAATGAACTTAAGGAACTGTTTAACGGGAACTGATTAAAGAAAAGCATAAGATTATAAGTGAAAAAAGCAAGTGAGGAAAAACAATGGTAGAAAGTGATTATTTAGATCAAGGAAAGCTGAAGCAGCAGTGTCATACAGCGATTTCTGTTTTTGCGGCAAATAATGAGAAGCTCTCGGGGTTGAGAAGAACATATAATTCGTCACGAGATGTTACTTTTACAGGTAAGGGAGCAGAAAGTTTTGTCGGACATTGTGATAATTATGTTGTTCTTATAGATGCCATCATGACTGCAAATGACTGTGATATTGCAGACAACAAAACACTGTGGGCTATGCTTGGCACTGAAATTCTTGATGGCAGTGTTATTTTGCCCAGAAAAAGTGAAGCAAAGCAAAAAGAACAGGATGAACGTCAGAAAGCCGATGATGCAAAAAGCAATCGAGATTCTGCACCTGAAGATGAAAAAGGATACTGGGATTCAAAATATCAAGATCACTTGGGTATGGCCGATATTTATGAGGAAGAATATAATTACTGGAAAGGTCTCGAAGAGAAGTTTGATCAAATAGATACTGACTCAAAAGGTTTATTTAAGGATAGTAAGCCTATTAGGGCGCAAGCAACACAAGGACTTAAGGAACTTTCAAGAGATTTTTCACAGAAAACATTTGAATTCTTTTATAACCCGCTATGGAAAGACGGCATTGAAAAACTGTGTAATCAGGTTTCCGTGGTTGATAAATGCAAGGAAAAGTGGAAAGATGAAAACGGCGTATATAATCTTGCTGTTTTAAACGATATATATAAAAATAAGGTTAATAATCTTTCTGCACCTGAGGTTAAGGCTTTTACAGAGGTTCTTAAAGAACTACATCCTAAGGCACAGAAGCAGGTTATCGGACATGCAGTTAAAGATGCTGACATACAAGGTCTTATTAAGGGAATTATTAAGTCTGTCGGAACCGGTGGTAAAGTTGGTGTTGATGCATATAATATTGCAGCTTCAGATAATGATAAAGGTTCTAGAAGAGTGGCAGGTTTTAAGCTGGTACAGGATGTTGAGTCTGCGTTTGCGACTTGGTCGGGTACACTAGTTTACAGTGGAGATATAAAAAAAGCAAATGGTATGCTTTATTCGAGTGTTAAAAAGGGAAGTTTTCTTGAACTTATTTCTGAAAAAGGTGCTAATTTAAAAAACGTAAGCAGAGTAGAAATTGCAGAAAGATCTTTAAAGTATGATGCAGAGTCGTATTTATTCAAGAATGTTAAAGAAGCTGGGGCAGAAGCTGTTAAAAATGCTGATGATTTAACCGGAGAAGCATTAAGAAAAGTAGGAACAGAAGCAGAACGTGCTGCAAAACTAAAGAATTTCAAAGCAGGAGTAAAGTGGGCTGGAGCCATTGCGGATTTTGCATTTAATGTGGTTGATAATTTTGAAGAACAGGAACAGGCACGTATATCAGGTGTTGAGATGACAAATGGAAGAGTAGTGGCTGAGTCAGTAATTGAAACAGGAGTAGATGTAGTTTTATCAATTGGTGGAACTGCATTGGCAGGATTTATACTCGGGTCAGGTGCACCGGTCTTGGCAGTAGGAGCTGTTAGTGTAGGTGTGGTTTGGACGGCAAATTTTCTCATGGAGATAGCAATCGGAAAAGATATAGCAGAACTTGCTTCTGATGCGGTGTGTGATGCTTCAAAAGCAGTGGCAAGTTTTACATCAAAAGTATTTGGAGGTTAAATTATGTATATTGTAACGATAGCAACAATAATAGCATTGGAACTTCTGATAGCTACATTTGCTTTTATACTTAGAGTTATTCCGTTAAAGAATTACCATAAAAATATTGCCAAAGTACAGATTGCCTTACTGGGAATAGCTTCTTTACTGGGAGCGTTTGTTTGTATATATATAATGACTACTTCTAATCCATCAATGTTTGTTGAGAGCAGGTGGAATGTAGAGCTTGCAGGAACATTCTTTTTTTTGTATTTTATATTTTTTGCGGGATCTGTATATCGATACTTCTCAGAAAAAAATATAAGGAATAATAAAGAAAAGATTTTTGAACTAAAAGCCACAGAATACAAGATAATAAAATATACGGATTTAATGCTGGGAAATTATGCTTTTATGCCGAATGTAAAATCTTATTGTGAATTTGAAGGAGGCAGAATTTTATTTACACAAAATATGCCTACAAAGGAAAAAGATTGTGCATTTACATGTATAAGAATAAAAAAAGGGATATATGAATGTATTTCATATGAGCTTTTATCCGGTGAAAAAGAAGGTAACTCTTTCGAAGTTATTAAAAGGATACTTTTTTTTGTTGCTGCAATCGAAGCATGCTTGTTTGTAATATATATCTCTCAATTATCAATTGTCGATATAAATATTGTTGGTCGATTGGCTGGTGGGATAGGTTTGATTCTATTTGGAGCTGCTACACTTGGATTGCTAAGAGGGGCGAGGGGCATATTATCAATGTTATTGCGGTTGCTTTCATATGTTTTAATTTTGACAGGTATAATTAATCTTTTTATGTAAAGTGCGTTGAGTGAAATATAGCTGAAGTGAAATTGCAGAATGATAAATTTTATTATGGACTTTAACCAAACCTTACGGTATAATTACTCTGCTTTAATAAAAAAAGAACTATATATAGATAATTATTGGCAAAATTAGAGAAATCTAATGACGCAAAGCTATAGGGTCCGAAAGGACAGCCAGTTGCAATTGAGTTTATAGCGATGCGTAAGTATCGCTATTTTTTATTTAATAGGAAATTGCGCCTTAGAGGCGCAACCTTGAATTAAAGGCTCGGGCAAGACCGAGCCATGCAAAGCGGAGGTATACTGAATAACTAGTTATCAGTCTACCTCATCATAGAAATCATCATCTTCGTGCATGAAGTAATCCATATCAAGGATATCTCCATCGTTCATGTTACGGATTTCTTCCGCCGACATGCCTTCTGGCGGATCCTGGATGTATTTCTCTCTAAGCTTTGC
>NZ_FPCD01000019.1 GCF_900116865.1 Butyrivibrio sp. M55 | reverse complement strand
ATGATATGTACCCAGAATCCTGGACACATATTTATGAACTAAGCCAAACACATGGATGCTATCCTGTATTGCACAGGTGGCATCCATTTTGTTTTGACCTGAATTCTTTTGTTATTGTAGTAATCTATATATTCTTCAAGTGCTTTTGAGAATTCTTCAAAAGAAGAATAGTCTTTTTCGAAACCATAATACATCTCGTTTTTTAATCTACCAAAAAAAGTCTCCATAATACAATTGTCATAACAGTTACCTTTTCGAGACATGGATTGAATAATTCCATGTTCTTGTAAAGCAGTTCTATAATAAATATGTTGATACTGCCAGCCTTGATCAGAATGGAATATAAGGCCGCTGAGATTAGGAAATTTATCAAATGCTCTATTTAACATTCTGGATATCTGCTCAAGATTAGGGCTCTTAGATAAGTCATAGGAAATGATTTCATTTGTATTCATATCTAAAATTGGCGATAGATAACACTTACCCCATGAAAAATTAAACTGAGATACATCCGTTGTCCATTTTTGTAAAGGCGCAGTTGTACTGAAATCTCTATCTATCACGTTATCAGCAATTTTTCCCACTTCACCCTTATAAGAATGATATTTTTCTTTTGGTCGTTTCCCAACTAATCCAGCTTCATGCATAAGACGCTGAACTCGCTTATGATTTATCTTATATCCACGGTTTATCAATTCATGATGGACTCGTCTGACCCCATACCTGTTCTTGTTTGACTCAAAAATACTTTGTATTTCTTTCAGTATTTCTTGATTACGTTCAGCAACAACATCTTTCTTATTAATCTCAAAATAGTAAGTTGATTTGGCCATATTCATAGCCTTAAGGAGATATTTTAATTGGAATCCGTTTTCTCGGAGTTCCTTGATGATTGCTGCTTTTTCGCCTTGAGTCGCGCAGCTTCCTTTTCTTCTCTCAAGGCGATCTCTTTTTTTATTACTTCGATTTCAGCTTTCATGTATGCATTTTCAGCTCTTAATCGGATTAGTTCTTCATATTCAGACTCATTAGGTTTTGGTGGCTTTCTTGTTCCTACTTTTTTCATGTTGGAATTCTTTGATTTACGCCCTTTCTGTTTTGGGATAAGACCATTGTAACCATAAATCTTATATTTGCGAACCCAATTTCTTAATATTGAATCCTTAACTCCATTAGAAAGAGCAACTGCTAGATATGAACTTCCAGCTAAAACTTGGCATACCAATTCATATTTTTCTTCTGTCGACCATTTCTTTTGAATATGTCTAGGTTTTAATGCCTCTGGCCCTAGAGCATCTTCAATTCTAGCCCACTCGCGAACTTTGTTCCTGAAGCAGGCTTGTGAAATTCCATCGGGAGTATTGGGATAGACACCTGTTCTAAACAAATCAACACATTTTCTCTTAAAATCATAATCATAACGCATAAAAAATACCCTCCTTACTGGTTTGTCCAGTAAAGAGGGTACATATCACCAACAATGGATGCCACATCCTCTTTATTTATCTTTCACACCGGAATAATAATCTCCACCGTAGTACCCCTTCCGGGATACGACTTAACATGCATCTCGGCGTTTTCCATTATGCGCAGGCGTTCCTCTACGTTCTTTAAGCCATGCATTTCCGATTCATAATCGGGATTGTCCGTGATCTCACCCGTATCAAAGCCTACTCCGTTGTCTTTTACCTCGATCTTGATATATCCGTTTCCACGTAAAGTGCTTATCTTTATAATTCCCTTGGTTCCGGGTGCAAGCTTTCTTATGCCGTGTCTTACTGCGTTTTCAACGACGGGTTGAAGCGTAAGTGCAGGCAGCTCAAAGTCTTTTTCCCTTATGTCATACTCTACTTCAAAAGCATCTTCAAGCACAGCCTTCTCAATCTCAAGAAACGTCATTGTGTGATCGAGCTCGCCCGAAAACATGATCATCTCATCTTTTTCAGAAAAACCCTTATTGCCTTTAATATACTCAGACAACCATGAAACAAGGTCTTTTGCCCTCTTGGGATCTCGCTCGCACAGTTCCTTCGTATAATCAAGCGTCGAATAGATAAACTGCGGCCTTATCTGGGACAGTGCGATCTTGTTCCTTAAATTGGACAATTCGCTTTCCTTGGTGCTTATCATCACCTGCTGTTTCAATAAATTCTTGGAATTATCTTGTATTGCCTGAGCAAGCATGAATAGTGCGCTCGCAAGGCAGGCCATATTATATAAAGAATAGCCGTAAACAAACACCTGCAGTCCAGCCGCAAGAATCGGAAGAAGTATAAAACAGAACACCGCAATAAACCTGCATTTTTCAACCTTCTTGCGCTTGTATGTCAGATACAAAATGCATATCAAAGCTTCAGACATATTTACGAAAGTCCACAGCGGGAATCCGGGACCTCTCTCGTATAAATTTGTATCGGGATTGATTCTGTAGATATATCCGCTTCTCTGCGAAAAAAGGAACATAATCTCAGCGAATATCGCAATAACGGCGATTGCATAAAAGATCGTGTAATCTTTTTTCCCTTCATACACAGAAAGGATCACATAGATTGAGACAAATATCGGGATTACGGGATTCATCAAAAAAGTCACAAAATTAGACCCGATGACCATTCCGCGCGCAAATTCCCCCGGAACGCCTCTGTAATACCACGCAAGACCGTCGGAAAACAGCAAGATTCCGACAGTAAGCTCAAGTATGGAAAGAGCTCTATACTCTTTTTTGATAACTGTGCGGCCCAAAAATAAGTAAACAGATGCCAGCATACAGAACATCGCGCCCCACAATTCCGCATCGGTAAAGAAATATTTAAGTTCCACTCACTCATCTCCTCTTAACAGGTTATGATTTTATTATATCCATTTATTCACGAAATATCATCTATATTTTCCCTGCATTTTCACTTTTCTTCCCTTTATGTTATACTTGCAGAAGTGTTTAATTCTAACACAATAACATTTTTCAGGAGGAAAAAAATGGCACAGAATCCTATTGTTACAATCACAATGGAAAACGGTGATGTCATAAAGGCTGAACTCTATCCGGAGATCGCACCTAACACTGTAAATAACTTCGTTTCACTTATCAAAAAGAATTTCTACGACGGACTTATCTTCCACAGAGTAATCAAGGGCTTCATGCTTCAGGGCGGAGATCCCGAAGGAAGCGGAATGGGCGGCCCCGGCTACGGAATAAAGGGTGAATTTTCATCAAACGGATTTAAGAACGATCTTAAGCACACTGAGGGTGTTCTTTCAATGGCAAGATCAATGATGCCCAACTCAGCAGGCTCACAGTTCTTTATCATGCACAAGACTTCTCCTCACCTTGACGGCGACTACGCTGCATTCGGTAAGGTTACAGAGGGAATGGACGTTGTAAATAAGATTGCCGAGACTGAGACAGACTGGAACGATCGTCCAAAGGCGCCTCAGGTTATGAAGACAGTTACTGTTGAGACTTTCGGAGTAGATTATCCCGAACCTGAGAAATCACGCTAAACTGTATTTATTGCAATAAAGAAAAAGAAATCCCTGCTTACAATATTTACTGTAAGCAGGGAATTTTTTTACCCAAATTATCTTCTATATATTACCACTCAGGAGAAACCGATAATGCATGATTATATCCGTCAGATCCTGTTGCAAGAGTAACCACTACTCTCTTGTCTTCCATAAGGAACGGAATGTTGTTGAATGCCGTGTTTGTATCAAGTCTTATCTCCATTGTTCCTTCTTTGGTTGAAAGATAAAGCGTACTCTCTTTTGTCTTGTCCTTGATTCTGCCTGTAACGGTAGCCTTGGATCTTTCATCAACAGTAACCGTAGCTGACGGACTGTCATTCTCATTTACGACTTTTGAAACATGGTTCCAAGCATCATTTCCTCTGTAGAAGTACACAGTAACATTAGTTCCGGGGAAAATAGCTCTTCCTTCCGATGCATCTGTATTGCCGTCGATCGCAAATTCCATCTTACCTTCAGAAGTCTTGATAACAAGCTTGTTTGAAGTAGTCTGGTCTGTTACGGTTCCTCTTACTCCGCTTCCGTACTTTGCAACATTTGCACTTGATAAAGCATTGGTTGCTTTGTCCTTCACAGATACCGCATGCATATATGCATCACTGCCTCTTGCACATACTATCTCAACTTCTCTGCCGATCATAATGCATTTTACACCGCTAAGATCGGTCTCGGGATCAAGCTTGATCTCCATTGTTCCGTCATTAGTCTTAAGGTAGATCATCTCTTTTGTTGTTCCTTTTGCGATCTTACCTTTTACGTTAGATGTTTTGTTCGAATCAACTTCGGCCTTTCCGGGCTTCACCTCACTCTTGATTGAAGTTGCGTGCCAGTAACCGTCACTTCCTGTAGAACAAGTAACAGAAACCTTGGTTCCCGGGAAGAAAAACTTAGCCTCACTGTTATCTGTTGAATCATCGATTTTAATTTCTACTGTTCCACCGGATGTAGAAAGATACATCTTCTCAGCTGTAGTCCTGTCGTCAATCTTGCCTGTAAATGTCATCTCTGAAGCCTTCGCAGTCACAGGAAAAGCAAGCGCTCCGGCCATTACGACAATAAGCGTCAACGCAACACCTAAGATAGCCGATATGCTCTTTTTCATATTTTTTATCCCCTTTCGCAATACTTTTTCACTACAAAATATTCCAAATTACAGTAACATTATACATCATCTTGTACATTTATGTATGTTTCTTTTGTTAAAAATAACATTTTAAGGGCTAAAATATGCAAAAAATCCTAAATTAATTAAGTTAAGGGGATGCTGATTTAAATCAACATCCCCCAAAAAGGTCCAATTTACCACTGTTTTATGTTTTGCGGTGCGCCTTCTCCGCCCTGTCCGCCGGCTGCGCCTTCCTGCCCTTCTTTCTCTTGGGCTTTCTTCTCACCGTCGGCGCTTTGTTGGGCTTCCTGTCGCTCTTTCATAGCACCTTCTTTACTCTTTTGAAGCTCATCCTGCTGCCGCTTCTCTTTTGAACTACTCTTGTTATCGTCGCTTGAAGAATCCTCCTTTTCCTGTTCGGAAGACTCTTCGTTATCCTGCTGATCGTCGCCTGAATTCTCAGGATCCTCAAGCTTCTCAAGCATTTTATCAATGTCCTCTTTAAGTTGCTGGGCATCGGCATCCCTAAAGTTATCGCCTTCTTCAACCGCCCATCCGTTCTCAAGAAGCGTATCCCTCGCCTTATAAAGAACATAAATAGCCGTATCGATCTTATCCTGACTTGAAAGGTCCGAAAAATCTATCGTGTAGCAGAGCGAAAGAGCAAGATTTATCCTTATAGAACACTCTTTTTCTTCGGGAGGATACATTTTGAGCGCTTCAGTAAAGTAGCTTGCAGCCTCCGAATAGCATTCCTGCTTGTAATACGCATCTCCGAGATTGTAGAAAGGAGTGTAACTCTCAGGAAAGTTCAGAAGCAAAAGTTTTTCCTCAAGCTTAGTATCATAGTTCCCTGCGTTATATCTTTTTACAAAAACCTTGTTAGCCAAAACCCTTGTAACTATCGAAGCACCTGCGATGCAGATAATAAGCGAAAATACCAACAAAAAGATATATCTAAGAGGTGTTTTTTTCATACTCATAACCTCCCTTTTATGCTAAATATGCACAGTTCCGCAATGAGCGCCAAAACGAGCGGTATGGCAAACCAGAAGTAAAGATCGACATACTTCTCCATCCCATCCTCTTTCTCGGTTATGGTCTTTGAAGTCTCTTTTATCACATTAATCGTATTATTAAGTCCTTTACTTCCGCTGTTCATATTGTGATATTCAACCCCGAGGTTGCCCGCAATGCTCTTAAGATTATCCTCATTGAGGTAAGAAACGGCTTCTTTTCCCTCGGCATCATCATAGATGTACGTATTGTCAATCTTCATCTTTCCGCCGTTTGCAGAGCCGTATCCGAGAACTGCGCCCGAATCCACATATTGCTTCAAAGCCTCATAAGACGTAAGCTCATTGCCGTTTGTAATCTCACCGTCGCTCATAAACAGAACTATGCTTTTCCTATTTTCTTTCCTTGAAGAAGAAAGAAGCAGCGACTCAAGATCCTTGTAGGGCAAAGACATATCGCTTCCGCCCGCGTATTCATATCCGGGAGGCGCAAGCGTATCCAAAAGAGTCTTAACATGCTCCATATCCTGTGTGCACGGCGAAATAACATGAGACTGATCGTCAAACGTCACAAGCGCAAAGTTACTTCCCGCAAGCTCGTCTATGATCTGCTTTGCATCCTTCTTTGCACCGTCTATCCTGTTGCCGGCGTAATAATCTTCCGCCCACATACTGATCGTGGTATCCACAACAAAGATAACATCGAGATTCCTTGTGGAAAACTCGTATTCCTCATCCGCAGTCATGGGCCTTAACCCGATAATAAGCACCAGGATGTATATAATTCCGAGCCTAAGCACGGTAAATATTTTGTCTTTTCTTTCGACACTCGTTCTGACAACTCCCCAGACCGTTATCGCGATCAATACCGCAAAGATTATGAGGAGGAACGCTATCGGTAAAATAGGTCTTATAATCATTTTTGCAACACCCATCCTGCTCCGCAGAACACGACAATTCCCAAAAGAAGCAATATAAATGCAGCTTCCGGTATATCAACATTTTCTCTTGATGAAACAACTTTTACCATCATTGCTTCCTGCTTCTGGATATCCTGAACGATCTCGGAAACAGGATGCTCGTCCGTTCTTACATAGAACTTTCCGCCGGTATTCTCAACCGCGCTCTGAAATTCCGAAGAGCATGCCTTGTAGCTGTATTCCTCAGGCAGATAGAACTTATCCTCCGAAGGGAAAATTCCAAATACTGTAGTCTTATTATTCTTGCACGCCTCTGATGCGTCCTTAAGATTCATTATCTCAGGATAGTACGAATTCAGCTCGTTATCGGTACACATGATGATAACGCGGGTTCTGTCCGATTCTCCTATATAGGGAAAAGAATAAAGCGCAGAGCCAAGCCCTTCTCCTATAAGCGACGATCCCTTTGTGTCGGAACGGTACAAAGTTCCCGCCTCGTAGTAGGAAAGCTTCTCATCAAGCTCATAGAACTTCTCTTTTTCCTCTTCCGTCATGTCCGTAAGATACTGATATTTATTGTAAAAATTGTCGTACATATCCTTCTGAAGCTTAAAATACTCATCAAGCTCATCGAGCTTTTGCACAACATAATCATAATCATCCGTAAGAGGAACATATGTAACAGATGAAGTATTAAAAATGCTCACTCCTATCCTGTCGCCTTCAAGTCCCTTTACCACGCCTTTTATATACTCTGTGATCTCTGAGTTGAGGTCATAGAGCGAATAAGATACGTCAAGGCAAATTATGATATCTCTTTTCTTCACACCGTTGACAACTTCTTTTGACTTAAACGGTCTTGAAATAAGAATAAAAGACGAAAGCATGCATATTATAAGTCCCGCTATCAGAACTGTCCTGATTATGCGGTACTGTTTAAACAACTCAATATATAACTCACTGGATCTGATTCTCTGGGTATTGGCGGCTCGTAGCCCACCGTTAAATTCATTCGTTATCTTCTTGCTGTATTTATAAAGCAAAAAACATATTCCGGCGATTACCAAGACTCCCAAAACGATGACCCATTTATGCATTATGTCCATGTTCTGATCACTCCCATTGCCGTTTCACAGGATTCCGAAAGTTCCTTGGATATCGGTCTTCCGTCCTCCGCAAATTCCGGAACGTAATACTCTTCCATAAGCTTATCCAAATGCTTGATACCAAGTTTTTTTACATCACGGATAGTCGCCGTTTCAACATTGATTCCCGTAACATCGTGTATAAAACCTCTGATCAAAAGACTGAGCCTCTGAAAGCCTTCTCTCTGGCTCACCTTGCCGTTATTATAATCATTCTTAAGCATCTGGATCTGCGCGATATACTTTTGTTTCATTATGTACTGATAACCGCTGCTGATGCTGAAACGATTGTCTTTTTTAGCAGAAGGATCGCTCTGGTTTCTCTCGATTCCAAGTATTCTTAAAAGCACCCAAATAAACACAAAAAGAAAGGCCGCAAAAATAACGATTCCGACCAGCAAAACCCAAAGACTATATTCAAATGGTGGTCTTAATGTAACCGTAGTTTCCATGTCTGTGCCTTTCAAATAAAACTATTGTCTTATCGATTATCTCATCCGAACCCGAAAGCGAGATAACCGATGTTCTGCTCTGCTTACTGCTGCTTGCTATGCTGTTTGCCGCAGCTTCCCTGTACTCAAGCTCCTGCTTCCTGAGCTTCTCATTATGAGAAAGAAACCATTTCTCATAGTGCCCAAGTTCGTTGTCAAACACGTTATCCCCTGTCAGCATGGCGTCTTCAACGCACATAGCCATAAGGTCGTTGTTGCAGGCAACCGCCTTGAGCGTACTCTCACTTACTGATGTGAGCCCCTCAATATCGGTAATGAGGATAACGATCATCCTCTTGTGTACGCAGTTAAGGACGTTTTTTATGCACTGTTCAAAAGAAATACTGCTGTCCTTATCAATATATTTCTCATACTCGTAAATGAGTCTCTCGATATGCTCGGTTCCCGCCTTGAACATACTAATCTCCGATGTATCCCCTTTGGGAAATGCCATAGAAAAATCAGCTCCGTTCTTATCTGTAAGATATGCGACCGTTCCGAAAGTAAGAAGCGCAACTTCTTTTTTTGACTCACCTCGCGGAGTATCGCCCGTCATCTTTTTGCCGCAGTCGCACACAAACATTACATTGTGCCTTCTGTCGGTCATATACCTTCTAACAAGCGTCTTTCCCATTCTTGAAGAAGACTTCCAGTCGATATCGTGAACCTCATCGCCGAGTGCATACTCTTTAAGATCTTCAAACTCCATACTTCTTCCCTTATGAATGGAGTGAAAATCACCGTCCAGAATATTTGAAGTTTTCTTGTTTGTATAAAGAGCTACCGCTCTCCTTATCTTAGATAAGTATTCGTAATCAATATTCATAGCCGCACTCTATCACGGAGTCTTAACAGAATTTACGATTCCGTCAATTACCGTCTCAACAGAAATATTGTCTGCAACAGCCGAATAGTTAAGACCGATCCTGTGTCTTAATACCTGATGTCTTACCACCTTTACATCCTCAGGTGTTACGTAAGTTCTTCCCATCATAAGAGCGGCAGCCTTAGCCATCTTAAGGAACGCAATAGATGCACGCGGACTTACACCGATTCTCACATATTTACCAAGTTCAAATCCGGGTATCTGGTTTGCTCTTCTGCTGGCAACAACAATACTTGAAATGTACCACTTCACTGCTTCGTCAACATATACCTGATCAGCAATGTCCTGAACTTTATTTATATCCTGAATTGTAAGTACCGGATCTGTTTTCTCCGATATTACTCCGGATTCTATTCTCTTTAAAATCTCTACTTCCTCAGCAGCTGTAGGATATGTAATAACCTCTTTTATCAAAAATCTGTCCGTCTGCGCCTCAGAAAGAGGATATGTTCCCTCCTGCTCAATAGGGTTCTGAGTTGCAATGACAATAAAAATGTCCTCCGGCATGTTGTAAGTCTTTCCGCCGATAGTAACATGTTTCTCCTGCATGGCTTCGAGCATTGCAGACTGAGTCTTTGCACTTGAACGGTTGACCTCATCAAGGAGGACAAAGTTGGCAAATACAGGTCCAAGCATAGTCTCGAACTTGCAAGTTGCCTGATTATAGATTTGTGTTCCGATGATATCTGCCGGAAGAAGATCCGGAGTGCACTGAATTCTCGCAAACTTTCCGTCTACGGCATCAGAAATAGCCTTAGCCGCAGTAGTTTTCGCAAGACCGGGAACGGACTCGATAAGAATGTGTCCGTCCGCCAGAATAGATGCGATAAGAGAAAATTTAAGCTGTTTCTGTCCGACTACTTTCTCATCAAAGTAATCGGACATTTTTCTGATAACTTCCTGTGAATAAGCAAAGTCAATTTCATTTATATTATTCTTTGAAGGAGTCTTTCTTGAAAGCTCCTCAGTAGTGTTATGTACATTTCCGTCCATCACTATACTCCCCTTTTATTATTTTATGATTGTCGCAAGATTACGCATTATACCTGCCGCAATATCAGGCTTGTTCATTGAATAAACATGTATGTGGCTAACCCCGTTAGAAATGAGATCTATTATCTGATCGCAGGCATAGATTATACCTGCCTCTTTCATCTTCTCAGGGTCATCTGCGAACCTATCAACCATTATCTTCATCTTCTGCGGAATGGTTGAACCTGAAAGAGCTACACTTCTTGCCACCTGTCTTGCATTAGTTATCGGCATGATTCCCGGAAGAACAGGAACATCAATGCCTTTTTCCCTGATCCTGTAAAGGAACTGGTACAACGTAGAGTTGTCAAAAAACATCTGGGTTGTAAGGAAATCACATCCCGCATCCACTTTTTCTTTTAGATGGATGATATCCTCAGATTGTCTTGCGCACTCTACATGTCCTTCGGGATAGCACGCTCCGCCGATACATATATTTTCATCAAGCGACTTAATATCGCTTATAAGCTGTGTCGCATGATCATAATCATAGCAAACTCGTCCTTCTTTCGGAATGTCCCCCCTAAGTGCCATGATATTCTCGATTCCTTTTTCCTTGTAAACGGAAATCATGGACTTAACATCCTCTTTTGTAGACGATACACATGTAAGATGTGACAGCACGGTAACTCCGTACTTATCCTGAAGATCAGCCGAAATATTGGCCGTATTCTTACTTGTTCCACCGCCTGCTCCGTAAGTAACGCTCATAAAGTCAGGCTTTAACGCAGCGATCTCTGCCGAAGCCTTCTCGACATCAGCGTACTTATCGTCTGTCTTTGGCGGAAAAACTTCAAAAGACAAGGTCACATCTTTACTGTTTAATATGTCTTTTATTTTCATATTGTCTCCGATCGGTATCAAACATTGATCTCAGCTGTAAGGCCGAGGTCTTCCTTGTTTGCTTCCAATATAGGTTTAACAACTTCAGCAAGGAACTTATCTACCTGATGAGCACTGCATCCAACGTACTTTGTAGGATCCATCGATGCTTTAAGTTCCTCGATTGTAAGAGGGAATGCGGGATCTTCAGCAATAAGTTCAAGAAGATTATTGTCTTTTCCCTCAACCTTAACGGTCTTACCTGCTTCCATAGAGAGCTCACGGATCTTCTCATGAAGTTCCTGTCTGTCTCCGCCTGCCTTAACAGCATCCATCATGATGTTCTCTGTAGCCATGAAAGGAAGCTCAGACATAAGGCGCTTCTCAATAACCTTAGGATAAACAACAAGACCGTCAACTACATTTATACATAAATCAAGTATACCATCTGTTGCAAGGAATCCTTCAGGAATTGAAATTCTTTTATTTGCAGAATCGTCGAGAGTTCTCTCAAACCACTGTGAAACCTCTGTGATAGCGGGATTAAGAGTATCGATGATCACGTATCTTGCAAGTGAGCAGATTCTTTCACTTCTCATAGGATTTCTCTTGTATGCCATTGCAGATGAACCAATCTGGCTCTTCTCAAAAGGCTCTTCAACTTCTTTAAGGTGCTGAAGAAGTCTGATATCCTGTGCCATCTTTGTTGCAGAAGAAGCAATTCCTGCAAGGACATTGAGTACCTTCATGTCAATCTTACGGCTGTATGTCTGACCTGAAACTGCCATGCATCCCTTGAATCCAAGCTTTTCTGCAAGCATGGGATCAAGCTTATCAACCTTTGAAAGGTCTCCGTCAAAGAGTTCAAGGAAAGAAGCCTGTGTTCCTGTTGTTCCCTTTGAACCCAAAAGTTTCATATTATCAAGAACATAATCAAGGTCCTCAAGATCGATCGTGAAATCCTGAAGCCAGAGTGTTGCTCTTTTTCCTACTGTTGTAGGCTGTGCAGGCTGGAAATGAGTAAAGCCGAGTGTAGGCTGTGCCTTATATTCCTCCGCAAACTTTGAAAGCTCTGCGATAACGTTAACGAGCTTCTTTCTTACAAGCTTAAGTCCCTCAGTCATTACGATGATATCTGTGTTATCACCAACGTAGCAGCTTGTTGCGCCAAGGTGGATAATTCCCTTAGCCTTGGGGCACTGCTGGCCGTATGCGTAAACATGGCTCATTACATCGTGACGAACTTCTTTTTCTCTTGCCTTTGCAACATCATAGTTGATGTCATCCTGGTGAGCCTTGAGCTCATCGATCTGCTCCTGAGTGATGTTAAGACCGAGGTCTTTCTCAATCTCAGCAAGGGCGATCCAAAGCTTTCTCCATGTCTTGAACTTCATATCCTGTGAAAAGATATATTGCATTTCTTTACTTGCATAACGCTCCGATAAGGGGCTTGTATAACGATCTGTACTCATTTCATTCCTCCTGAAACTATATCTGTATTGCTGACACTTATGTTTATATCCAATTTAATAGCGAATCTTTTCTGCTAATTTCCAACATAGAACGCTACCGCCGGATTTTTTACTTCTCAAATTCTCCTCTGATATCCTCTGTAGGTGGTGTAACGGGATAAGAACCTGTAAAGCATCCCTTACAGATGCCGAGGTTTCCGCCAACCATCTCTTCAAGTCTCTCTATTCCGAGATAAGCAAGTGAATCCGCTCCGATTATCTTGCAGATATCATCGACATTTCTATTATAAGCGATAAGCTGGTCTCTTGCAGGAACGTCGGTTCCAAAATAGCAGGGCCACAAGAACGGAGGTGAACTTACTCTCATATGTACTTCTTTTGCACCGGCATCGCGAAGCATTCTTACGATACGGTCTGAAGTTGTTCCTCTTACGATAGAGTCATCGATCATGATGATTCTTTTGCCCTCAACCGCACTTCCGAGTGCATTGAGCTTAACCTGAACGCTTGATTCTCTGTTCTTCTGCTTGGGCTTAATGAATGTTCTTCCTATATAAGAGTTCTTTACAAATGCCTGTCCGTAAGGAATTCCTGACTGCATTGCATATCCGAGTGCCGCAACATTACCTGACTCGGGAACGCCTACAACGAGATCCGCATCGATAGGTGAATCCATTGCAAGGAATCTACCTGCAGCAATTCTGGCGTCGTATACGCTGATGTTGTCGATTGTGCTGTCGGGACGGGCAAAATAAATATATTCAAAAATACATCTTGCATGTTTTTCCTTTGGAATGCACATGCTCTTGTCGGACTGAATTCCGAATTCCGGAGAAATAGTAACTATCTCACCCGGTTCAACATCACGGATAAAAGTAGCTCCGACTGTGTCAAGCGCGCATGTCTCGGAAGCAAGTATGTAGCAGTTCTCTCTTCTTCCTATAACAAGGGGCTTAAATCCGTAAGGATCTCTTGCACCGATAAGTTTTCTCGGTGACATGATAACAAGGCTATACGCTCCCTTTATCTTGAGCATAGCCTTTCCAACTGCCTCTTCTACAGACTTTGTCGCAAGTCTCTCTCTGGCAATATGATATGCAATTACTTCTGAATCGATTGTTGTCTGAAAGATCGCACCTGTGTATTCGAGCTCATGACGAAGCTCCGGTGCATTGACAAGGTTACCGTTATGTGCAAGTGCCAAGGTGCCTTTTACGTAGTTTAGAACAAGCGGCTGCGCATTCTCACGTGTGCTGCTGCCTGCAGTTGAGTATCTTACGTGGCCTACTCCGATGTCTCCCTTTAAAGTGTCCAATATCTCCGGGGTAAAAGCTTCATTTACAAGTCCCATATCCTTATGGCTTGTCACTTTTCCCTTCGGTCCGTTCGTGTCGCTAACGGCAATACCGCAGCTTTCCTGTCCTCTGTGCTGAAGTGAAACGAGTCCGTAGTATATAGAGCCGGCTACATCACCACCGTCAAAATCATACATACCAAAAACTCCGCATTCTTCACCAAGACGCTTGTAATTCTCAGTCCTACCTTCGTAATTCATTTGTTCTCCTTGTTTTTAAAGAAAAAAATAACCTCAAACACCGAACATTTTAACATTATATCAAGCCCGATTCAATCAGAACTTATTGGCTTTATACATTGTCAGGCAGGAGCTAAATTTGTGCTATGAATTGCGCTGTGGGCATATAAGGGCGGTTTTTTAGTTATTTCGTATTTTGACATTCAAGGTATAAAAAATTAAAGGTGTTTATTCCTCGTTCCAAACTCGCCCGCAAGCGGGCTCAAACAGTGGAACGAAAACGGAATAAACGCCTTTAATTTTTTATACTCTTGAATGAAACAAAATACTCAAATACTAAAAAACCGCCCTTATATGCCCACAGCGTAGATTATGGCAAAATTTACAGTACATTTTTCCTCTTGAAAGCAATCTCCTTAGTCTTGGCCTTGTTTTTCGAAATGGTTGTAGAGTGCACTGATTGCAAAGCACAGTATTCCACTGATGAGGAAGCTTATTGCGCGTCCGATTGTATTTTCATAAGTAATATCGATCATGATGAACTTAACAACACATATCATAGACAGAACAAGTCCATATATTCGGAGCTCTTTTGCCCCAAAGATCTTGTTGAATCCAATAAATATGCACAGTATTGCAAAGGCCAGAGTTGCAACGCTGATGATATATCCAGCCGCATCATAAGCGATAAGTGAAAACAGCAGAATGATTCCAAACTTGATTCCCGCGTAAAGTTTTTCGCCACTGCTTCCTGCAAAATGTCTGCGAATATTAATGCAAGCCAATGCTGTCGTAAAGGCAATATTTATTCCCTGAGGAAGAGCCCCGTCAATCTCAATAATGTTATAAAGTCCTACCAGTATCCCTATCGCATTTATAACATCGAGCCCCAGCAGAACCGACTTGTTGCTTATTCCGTTGTCGTCCCTGTCAAACTTAAGCACTCGCATAAGCGCGTTAAATATTCCCATTGGAATTATTGTAAACATAAGCCTGAATTCACTGTCATAATGCGTGTATTTGTCCGAAACAGTGCAAAAGAGAAGCGCGATACATACCTGAACATAGATAAAATAAATGGTTTTATAATAAACAGACTTATTGACAATAAATCCTTCCATTGCCACAACAATAATCGCATAAACCAGTGCTACCGAGCAGAAAACAATATTCAGTTTATCCGCTACTTCCAACGCCGTCATCAGTGCTGCCAATATAAGCGCCTGATTTCTAAACAGATTGTGTTCCTTCTTTGCGCCATAAACAGCCAACGGAAGAAGTGCAACGAAAAGAGCTCCGGTGTTGAAAAAATCATTATATAAAATAAAAGTAGCAAACTCGGCAACGGCGAACCAGGCAATTATCCAAATGTTTTTCAAAAGTAATACTGTATCGTCCTCGACTTCGCTCCGCTGCATAAAAGCTACAACTTCCGCAATAACCGCAACCGCAAAGAACACCGTAAGGCTGATCCATTTTGGCAAATCTAAGCAATCCGCAAGTAGAAGGTATGAAACATAGAATACAACCGCACTTACAGGAGCAAAAAAGAATCTATTCTTATCTTTTATCAGCTTTTCTCCATAAATTGAACATGCAAAATATACAGCACTTATAACCACAATAAGAATTGCAGAAACAGTAAGCGGAACGCATTTTTCAACATTATTTCCGATCCTTGTTGCAAAATAAAGTATAATTCCCATATTTATGCAACTTTGCACTATTCGCTGTCCGTAGCTCTTCCTGAAATTATACTGGAAAGCAGCACCCATAACGATAAGGTAAATCAAAATAGGTAGAACCATGGCCTTATCTTCCATATTCCATGCAAGAAGCGCAGAAATAATGTAGCCCGAATTGCCGATAGCCTGAAAGAGTCTGCTCTCTTTTTTGCCCATGTTCAGAATAACTCCTCCCCAGACAAGCAAGAGGACGTACATGATAACGTCACTGATAGCTTTGAAGTAAATTCTGGTCACGAGTATCGACAGATAGCTGCAACCAAGTCCACATGCGAGCAAGGCCGTAAAAAAGGTATTATCCGGCCGCTTTTTGTGCTCATAAAATGCAAAGCTTGTAAGCGCAATACTAACCGTAAACATCATTCCAATTTTGACAGCATCGTTAAGGTAAGGAATTATGAGACTTGCAAACAAAATAAGTGCTATGAAAACCAATACACTTGCAAGAACTCCCATCAAATGCTTACCAATCCACGACTCTGTAGAATTTTTCTTTCCGGCCGCATAATTCTGAAATGGCTGTTGAGGCTGTATAGATTGATTCGCAAATTGTGCCTGCGACTGATTCTGCATTGGTTGATTTGCGAATTGTGCCTGCGGCTGATTCTGTATAGGTTGATTTGCAAATTGTGCCTGCGACTGATTCTGCATTGGCTGAGGTGTAATCTGACTCTGCACCCGCTGATATTGATACTGCACTCCCTGTGACTGCATATTTGTTTGCGCCTGTTGCGGTTGTATATTTGCTTGCATCTGCTGCTGATGCTGCATAGATCTTATTTGCATATTCGCCTGCTGCAACTGCTGATGCATTCCGTTCTGTTCCGCTTTAACATCCGCAACAACATGCGATACCCGGGATAAAGCAAGTTGAATCTGCCCAACCTGATACTTGATCGACTCAAGTTCTCTCTCCAATTCTTCTATTTGTCCCATAAAATAATCTCCTTTTATTCTGCAAGTATATCCGAAAAAGCTGATCAAAGTTAGCGGTGGGCAATCGCACTAATTAGTGCGGCAGCCTTTCCTTACACTTTCAATCAATGTTTTCTTAAATAAAACACCGCCTGAAACGATTCTTCGATCCGGACGGTGTAATAGTATTTCTGTCATTTATGTTTCCTATTTTCTTGATATAGGCAGTTGCTTCTCACTTCTGCTCATTGTAAAACTTTATCTAAATAAGCAGTCTATGAGCAATTAAATCTCTCACAACCTCTTACATTCCTATTCCTGTGGCCTAATCATATTTATATATGAAGCCACCTCAGATGCGCTTGAATTCACAGTCTTCCTCGACCATGCTACGGCTCCGCACTTGGCACAGCCGTAGTGCCGATAGTTCCTTGTAAACTTGCTGTCGCGCTTGCGATAGATTGTGGCGCCGCAACCTCTGCAGGTGAACACGTACTTTACCGCCATTTCTGAAACTTTATGATTCTCAACGCCTTTCTCACAGCCTTCGGTCACTCGTTTTATATTATAACCATAAGCACGATTCATAAGTTCGGCATACTGCTTCCATCTTCCCGTATGCCGCATGCAACCTTTGCAGGTATGAAGAAGCTCATGAATGATTGTTTCCTTGCAGGCTTTTTCCGAAATCCTGTCATCAACGAGCAAGCACTCTGCAATTTCTATCTCATAACTTCCGTCCCTCTTTAACCTGCACAATCCCCAGCGAGTCTTAGCTCTTCTGTTTACAGACCACAAGGCAATCTTGCCAAGCTCTATACCAAGGCAAGTAACCTCTTGAATGCATTGTTCCCTTAAATAATCAAAATCTTTCATAATCAAAAATACCAATAACCGTTAAATAAAATAGCCTGAATTATTCATGACAACTTAATCTTGAAAAAATACCCTATATGACTTTTCTTATTTATTTCATTCAAAAAGGTCATGCTTTTCTCTTTCTCACCAAGGATTCTTCCCGAATTCATATGACTTTTTTAGCTTCTTCCCTCAAAAAAAGTCATATATTTCTCTTTCTCATCAGAGATTATTCCCGAATTCATATGACCTTTTTAGCTTCTTCCTTCAAAAAAAGTCATATATTTCTCTTTCTCACCAAGGATTCTTCCTAAATTCATATGACTTTTTTAGCTTCTCCCATCAAAAAAGTCATATCCTTCTTTTTCTTGCCACCAATTATCCTCCGCTTTCGCCCAAAGGCCCTCAATCTCGCAACGAGTTCCCTATCTAATTACCTCTTACCACCTCGTCCCCCCGTGCACCTCTCCTACATCACTCCTTATCCTCATACTTAGAAACCATATCGAGGATTTCCTGGGCGTACTCGGGGTACTGGCGTGCCATGTCTTCGACTTCGTTCTTGGCGTTGCCGGCGACGATGTCCCTGTTGTATTCCATGCGCTTTCTAAGTGACTGGCGGCGCACGTTGAGGCTGTGTCTTATCTCGACCTCTTCATTGTGGCTAAGAAGCGCCTCGGCCTGGTGAATCCAGATCTCGGGGTCACGCACCCTGAAATGCCTCAGCATGTAGATAAGATCCTTCTGATTTGAATCAAGGAGCCTTCTCGCATCATCGATTTTCTCGCGTTCCTTGCGCTCCCTAAGGTACTTGTTGTAGAGCTCCGTAAGTTCCGTTGAGCTCATAACCCTGTATTTCATGCGAAGATAATCAAGAAGATTTGTGTTGTTTACGTATCTGACCTTAACCTGATTCTGCAGCATGATAAGCCTTGATATAGACTTCTTAACGTTCTTTAGCTCAACCTGTGCGTTGGTACTCTGCACATAGAGCACGGTTATCGCAATCGCCGCAAGAAGAATAAGCATCATATAGCCGTAGATAACATTAAGCTTTAACGCAAATTGGAGTATCAAAAGAAAAACTATCATGACCACGAGAACAACTCCCACAGTCACAGTCAGTTTTTTCGAGTTTTCAATTGTTTCGTTCAGATCGTCTTCTCTGAAAACGTATGCTTCATGCTCAGAATCAAGACGCTTAAGATCGTTCTTTATCTTCTTCTGGAAAGTCTCGGCGTCGAGAAGTTTTTCGGCAGCTTCCTTGGCATTGTCCTTGAGTCTGTCCATTCGTTCAAACTCTTCATCCGTCATTCTGCTCTTTCTCTTGTCAAACTTCTCCTGAAATTCCCTTGCTTCGACAATCTTCCTTGCACAGTCATCAATCTCTTTTCTCTGCTCGGGAGGAAGAGCGTTGATCTCCTCCATATCCCTTAAATGACTTGTGACATCGTTGTACTCAAACTCAAGAGAGTCAAGCTCCCTCGCCGCTTCCTCCATCTGCTGAAGGCAGCTTCCTATATATTCCCTTCGCTGAACCGGATCGTTCATATCGAGGTCTTTTCTCGTATAAACTATATCGCTCCAGTTCTCAAGCTCAGCCTGCTGCTTTTTCCACTCATCATCCACGGACTTACGAAAAATCTTGTCCAGAAAACCCATATCTTACTCCCATTGCCATGTTTGGCAAACAACTTATCCATACCAAGATCGTACACACAATCCATACACTGTCCGAAATTTCTTATCTCCTCGAGCCTACGGTCTTCTCCTTAACCGTCTCTCTGTACTTCGCCTTTATGCTCTCAGTGAGCTCCCCAATCTTCTCATAATACTCGTGCATCTTCCCCTCTGCCTTATATACGCCGAGCGTTCCGATCACGTGGTTGTCATCACTTGCGGCATAAAGATCCGAATATTCATCCATCTTCTTCTCAAGCTCCAAAGAAGCCTCGTAAGCCTGCTTATCCTCAGCAACAAACTTCACGTACTCTTCATCCGTCATTTTCATACGAAGCGCCGCAAGGTACTGCATATAAGACTCTTCATTCTTACCGTCTTCATAAGCCTTCATAAACAGCTCCGCTGCTCTGTCGAAAAGAAAAAGTCTCGCATACATCACACCTTCGTTGTGCTCGATCCTTGCCCTGATGCTAAGATCGATGTCCGGCGTATTCTCAAGCAAAAACTCATATTCCTTAAACGCCATGCTGTATTTCTCGCTCCGCATAAGGAAATCCGCTCTCGCAAGCTTCTTGCTGTAAATATCCATACCCGCGTTTTCACGAAGTATGCTCTCCGTCCGCTCAATCTCCTTGCGCGTGTTATATCCGACATAATCAAGGATCGTTCCCGCAAGAGCCGCAACAGAACACTTTTTTGAAGCCATACCCTTGAGCTCGTCGGCAAGTTTCACCAGCGAGCACTCTTTTTCAATCCATTCAAAAAGATCGTCTCCAAAGCTCTCTTCATCGAGCAAAAAGGCGTTCTGAACGATGCAATAGCACAGCTCTTCTATACAGAAGACATTTCTGCCTATCTTTTCCATATGAAACGGCGTTTGCGCGTATGTTCCTATGCACAATATCGGTTTATTCATATCTGCTGCCCACTTTCATTAAAGTTCTATGATCTGTTCCCATGATTTGCCGGATGAAGGGAAAAGCTCTCCAAATCCCATATCAAGCACCCTCACGTTCACTTCGCTGACAGAATTCATATTCATGAGAATCTTCAGCCTTGTGGTTCCGGGCGGTCTCTTCTCAAGCCCGTCAAGATACAGCTGCACCATCTTGGGCATCTTGCCCGTAAGCGGCGTCACCTGGATATTAAGAATACCGCTCTGATCCATGATAATATCCATTCCCGTCTCAGCTTCGTACCAGTTTATTCCCGCATCAAGAAGTGCACAGTACACTTCAGTTCCGCATTTTAAAAGATTTATTCCAAGATTCGACTTAAGCTTATCTTCGCCAAGGAATACGAACTTTAGTGGCTTTGTGGGTTTAATCCTCTCTCTGGCCGCTATGCTCGCGCCCTTACTGAACATGTTGTTTCCCTGAAAGACTCTTCTGGTCCTGCACAAAAACTCCAAAGATCTCTTTTGCCACTTTTCCCTGAATCCGTCGCCCAAAAGAAATACCGTAGAAATTATCTTCTCACTGCACACCTTCTGCATAACAGTCAGAAACTCATCGTCAAGCCTCTCGCACATCTTGTGATAAGCCGCGCCCTCCTTAGGGAAGCCCTCTGCGGAAAACTTAAGGTCGTCATATGTACTCTCATCAATCGTCGCTACAACAGGCGTCGTGTTATGATTGAGATTCATCTCGTACACACGCAGAGTCTCCATATCAAAATCACAGGCAACGACCGTATGATTCATGAGCTCTTCAGGTTGGTACAACATATAATTGTAGAAACTTTCCTCGTGACTCTGATAAAAAATATTCTCAGTCTTAAACTCAAGTGCCGATGTCACCGCATTGAGAACCTGGATCATCCTGTTATCAAGCGATCTCGTGGTAAACATTATCGCCTCGACATTATCAAGAGAAAGTTCCATTGATAATAGCGATAAACTTCTTTTTATGAACAGGGTCAAAAGAGCTATCGGATCGTATTCTCCGTCTCCGACAACCACGGGCTTTCCCTCTCTTGCGGCACTGACAAGGCCGTAAACCGGAATGCCGTCCTGTTCCTCTATGTGACGAACAGCCTCTTTTCCATAGAACCACTGGTTGACGTCATTTTTTTTGCAAAGAACGGTAGGAATGTTATAAAGTTCGGATCCTGCAAGCACCGATAAGGTTTCCGGCATATCCGCATCGGATGCAAGAAAGCTTATCTGTGAGACCTTCTCTCCCAGATCATATCCAAGTACAAAACGTCTTTCCTCAGAATTTCCAAAAAGCATTTTATATCTTCCTCTTACTCTTTACTGTAACTGTTTTCCTGTATCGGTCTAAAAATACCGTTGCAGACAAAGTTCTTGTTCTGATATTCCGCAAGGAGCTTGTCCACCGTATCATAGTCCTGCAGCGTCTCGCCTATCATGATATCGTTGATGAGACTGTATCTGCTGTTGCTGTCACGCTGATTCTTTGTAATATCACTCTTTTGAATGGTTCCGCTCTCTGTAAGAGCATCCTCATCAGCTTCTTTATCCTCGGTGATATAGTACTGAAGCTGTTCCCCGAAAAAGAGAACAAATGCGCAGACATATATACCCTCGTACATCTCCTGAAGTTCGATGCTGTGGTACTCATTGTCCTCTTCGCCCGCAAGCCTGTAATGAATATGGCAGTGCGTTCCGGGCTCCGTCCTGTACTCAAGCATCGTCTTATCCGCAAAGTGCGAAAGCTCAGGCACGATTTCCGAATACTCAAGATAGAACGGGAAATATATATTGTTTGCCATAAGACTCTTTATGAAAGTCTTGGCTACATCTTTGTTTACCGATTCTTCGGAGCTCTTTTCCGTAGCATAATATCTAAGGTACGCCAGTTTGCACACATCCTGGATCGGAAGCTCCTGAAGTGCCAAAGCCTCTATTCTCTCGAATACATACCTGTCGGTAACGCTTCCGTGTACAAAATAGTCATATGCTCCGAGTGACAAAAACGCCATCTCGATGTCCGCATTTGCTCCGCTTCGTACATAAGACTTGAAAATATCAATCTTTTCACCGATGTACGATCCGCTGAAAAGCATCTGAACAAGCATCCTCTCGGAAAGAGAATAAGTATCTATTCCGAAAGCCTCCGAAGCCTTCCAGATATCCCTCATCTCTTTGACCGTGCCCGTAAAGTTCTTCTCAAGATACTTAAGAAGCTGCTCGTCATACTTGCCGTTTACAAAAGCGTAGTGCGCGATCTCGATCTCTTTTGCCGAGACTCCGAGATCATCCATATCGATAAGCCTGTTGCACATCCTAAGGATCACTTTGGCGTCTATTCCGTACGTTCCGTAAGTGCCCATCCACTCAAGTGCATTGTTGCACAAACCTCCGAGGACCATAAGCTCGATGACCTCGTTTCGCTCATGCCCCGTCATGTCTATGGGATTGATTCCCACAAGATACTCCGTAAGCTGTCTCGTAAAATCATTGTCATAATAGAATCTCACAAGACTACTCTGTATCTCGTTTCTGTATTCCTTCTTTACAAATTCGGATTCCGCAAGGTCCCTGTACCTTCCGACGTTCTCCATATCTATTGTATACGCGTTTTTGCCAAGGTCGCACAGGAACAGATCAAGATTCTCCCTGCCCTTCTGGATATAAGGAATCGCATAGCCCGAAAGCTTGCCCGGAATCATCATCTTGATGTTTGAATAAGGCACGCTCACCGCATATCTGTTATCGTCATGGTCAACCAAAAGAACTGTATAATCGCTTCCGTAGAGAGGCACAAATGCACGTCCGCCGCTCATCGGATAGCGCATCTCTTTGGCACACTTATCGTAAATGACACAAACTCCGCACATCTGCTGATTGTCGGTCTTGATCTCAGATGTATAAAGAACCGAAAGCACCTTGGACGCATTCGATGCATCAACCATCTGCTTGGTCAAAAGATTCTTATACAGATAGCCAAGGTCTTTGCCCACACGTCCTTTATCAAGCTGAGCCATCAGATATTTCTCGATCTGAGGCACATATGTATCGTAAAGTTCAGGATATTCCTGCCTTCTTTCATGAATATATCTGTAAAGGATCGCATTTTTGTCATACTCAAGAGTGCTCTGATATGAGAAATACATGAGAACCATCTTGCTGATCTCGCAAGGAAGCTGTCCATCCTCTTTTACATAAATGGACATCATGTAGTACTCGTAGAGCCTTGTAATCCTAAGCTCTCTCTCAACACCCTTTTCATACCACTCAAATGCAAACTTGCCGGTCTCTCCGCCCTTTATCAAAAGAGATACGATAGCTTCAAGCACATCATCGCTGCCCTTTATCTTGTAGCAGGCCTTGAGTATTCTAAAGAGTCTCTTGTCGAAGTTTCTGACTCTTGCCGACAAATACACGATCTGATCTATAAGGTTGAGGCTTAAGATTTCTTTTTTTGCCCCATATTCAAGAACACTCAGTTCCTGACTGTCAAGTCTTGCAAGGATGGAAGGCGCTTCGTTCAAAATATTCATTCCTTCGAGGTACAGTATCGGGCTCATGCAGCCATGTGAAAGCTGCTCTCCGATCATCATCCATTTTCTCTGGCCGCTCATCACATGCTCTTCGCTCACATACTGAAGAAGCCATGCTATACGCCAGTTGTCGGGATTTCTTCTAAAGATTCCCTCAAGCCTCTCGGAGACGTCATTTATTATCCTGTCCTCTTTGCTGCAAAGAGAAGTCAGATACAGATGATAGCTGTACAGCACATCACCCGGTGCATTCTCAACATCCATGGCAACCTGATCGAGTATCCACTTACCTTCATTGACTCTGCCCGCAGTAATGTAGTACTGAGCCGTATAAAGTCTGAACTCAATATCTTTATCATCAAGAGCGTTCATCTTGGAAATAATCTTACCCGTTTCCGAAACCCACACTCTTGAAGTTATTTTTTTGCATCTGAAACTCTCGTATGTCTTAACGAGCTGAACTACGAGTTTCTTCTTCTCCTGATAAGCGGCGGAAGGATGCTTTCCGGTAAGATTTACCGACACCGTCACAGGAAGCTCTGCCTTGAAGAAGGCATTGTAAAAGACAATCTTTCCAAAATTATTGCCGCTGTGAAGCTTCTCTGTTCTAAGGCGAAGCTTGAGATGGCAACTGCTTCCGGTAAAATCATCCTCAGTAATCTCGTATTTATCAAGCATGATGAAGTCGCCTTCAATCTGTGCTTTTAATTTGCTGTATCCCCAGCCGTTCCTTGTTATGAGAATGCCGTTGTCATGCGGAAGTCCCGTATAATCAATGACAAGTTCTTTTTGATCAAGCAAAAAATTCATCGGGCGCTTCTTACTGATCGCAATAAGAAATTCCTCGACGTTCTGCTCATTGCCCGGCACATAAGAAAGTCCTCTGTAAAGACTCTCATACTGCTCGTCATTTCCCTTGAATATGGAAATAAAGTCACTTGAATAAAAGAGGTCAATCGCCTCTTCCCAGTCAGTCTTTGCAAGGTTTGCAAAATGAAACAGATTCTTGATGTCACCGAGACTTGACGCTATCTGCTCATGTCTCACAGTGACTACGAAAGGAAGAACATACTCTCCCTGATTTGATACTATTCTAAAATTTCCCTGGAGCACATCACCCTGCGATAGTCCAACGGAATTAAATCTATAAGATACTTCATAAGGAGAACCGGAAAAATTCTCTGTGAGCACCTCCATCCTTATCTCGGTGGAGCTAACTTTGCCGGTCACTAATCTTTCTTCAGGTCCGAATATGGTAAAAGAACCTTCGGAAGTCTCACCGGGACTAACCAAAAGTTCGATACGCGGAGTTGAAAAATCTAATTTCTTCTCGGCATACTCATATTTTCCCTGCAAAATTCTCTCAACTATCTCTCTCACGCCGCACCCCATAATACTTTCATACAAATAAGTATACCACGATAATGCGGCGCATTCATTGTTACAATTTGCTTAATTACCTATCGTAAATATTTTTTCAAGAAACAAAAACAGCTCTGAGGAAATCTATCCTCAGAGCCAAAAGATCAATATTATTCACTTCGAAGTGCGTCGATAGGGTTGAGCTTGGCGGCACGCCTTGCGGGGTATATGCCGAAGAACAGGCCTATTCCGGTTGAGATTGCTACGACGCCTGCTACAAGGACAGGGTTTACTACGAATCCGAATCCAACCGCCATGCAGGCAAGCTTGGCAAACAAAAGTCCTAAGATTATGCCTATGATTCCTCCGATGGAAGTAAGGATTGATGCCTCAGCAAGGAACTGCGTGAGGATTGAGGATGTCTTTGCACCCAGCGATTTCCTTATTCCGATCTCTCTTGTTCTCTCGGTAACGGATACTGTCATGATATTCATAACGCCGATTCCGCCTACAAGAAGAGAAATGCTCGCGATAAGACTTACAACCGATGTTATTACATTGAGAATGGTCTCAGATACGGCATCCATTCCCTCGGTCGATTTAACTTTGATGGCACTTTCACCTCGAAGCCCCATGACATTCTCTACTACGCTCTTTGTCTTAGCCTCGACTGCATCTTTATTGTCTTTGTACACATATACAGATGCCGAAGTAAACATGTTATTTACGTCTTTGTCACACATATCGGCAACGACCGTGTAAGGCGTATCAGGCATAAACATCGGGTCGTTTCCATACTGACCGGCATACGCCTTATCCTGCGAAGTATCTTCTCTGATACCGACTACAGTAAATTCCTTTGTCTTTTCACCGACAGTTGCTTCAAACGTCTCTCCTACAGCCTCTTCATATCCAAACAATGCAATTGCTGCCCCTTGGCTTATAACGCACACATAATTACATTCATCAACATCATCACGAGTAAAATAGCGACCGTGCACAATCTTATTTCCGGCGGTAAGCCTCTTTACATCACTTACTCCGGTAAAATACAGATCGTAATCATCTTTTTTACCCTTAGTTGTTCCGTACATGGTGACGCTCGGTCCAAAGCCGTATATGGAACTCCCCATACTGCGCTCGACGGCAGCCATATATTCAGGCGTAAAGCACTTATCGGTCTTGCTCGCATCGACAGAAACGTCAATCGTCAAAACATCCATATTTTCCAATTCTCCGTTGGCGGTAGCCTTTAGGCCGTCTCCGATAACGAGAACCGTAAGCACCGACGCTATTCCTATTATGATTCCAAGCATCGTAAGAAGCGATCTTCCCTTATTATTTCGTATGCTTGCAATCGCACTTTTTAAGTATTCTCCTGCTGTTCCCATATTTTTACACTCTCAATGCATCTATCGGTTTCATTTTTGCAGCCTTTCTTGCAGGATAAAGTCCGAAGATAAGGCCTACCATTATTGAAAACAATGCTGCTCCCACTATCGATGTTGGCGGGATAATAAGCGGCATATTGATCATCTTGCACATTACTTTCGCAAGAACAATTCCCAGTATGATTCCAAGAATTCCACCTGAAAGCGTAAGAATCGCCGCTTCAGACAAAAACTGCATGGTTATGGCTCCCGTTCTTGCACCGATGGATTTCCTTATTCCAATTTCCCTTGTTCTCTCTGTTACAGACACGAGCATGATGTTCATAATGCCGATTCCACCGACTACAAGCGATATAAACGCAACCAGAATAAGGAACTTGGACGCTCCGCCCATAATTGTATCAATTTCGCCCGTCATATCTGCCATACTGTAAGAGGAAATCGCATTTGCTCCTCTGAGTCCATGCGCATTTGTAAGTATAACCTTTGCTTCATCACATCTTTTCTGTAAGACATCCTGATCTGTGAAAAGAATGAGCTGATACCATTTGCCTATGTCATACCCGTAATCAGAGGCAAATGATGTATACGGAGCCTCAAGAGTCACGGAATAATCCATATCCTGTGTAAAGAAATTATATAACTCATTTGTGTTTTCTCTGATGCCTACAACCGTGTAAGTGGCTGATTTTCCGTTTATTGAAAGTTCAATTTCTTTTCCCAAACATTCATCGGTTCCAAAGAGCTTTTTAGCATCGTTCTGCAGCATTACACATACTCTTTGCCCCGATTCAACCTGCTGCCGGGTGAAATAACTTCCCTTGATCAGTTTATTTCCAAATGCATATTGAAGCGCTTCCGATCCGCTCTGTACAGTTGCAAGAAACGTTCCTCTCGGTCCCTTTGCCTTTCCTTCGCCGTAATCATTAGGCGATGCGCCTTTTATATCAGGTAACTCTTCCTCGAGCAAAGAAATATCATCCGGGGTAAAAAAGTCGGTAGTTTTCGATGTATCAATCATGACAATACCGTAATTACCGGCAATTCCGTTGATCTGATCTTTAACGTACTGCTTCATTCCGTTACCGAGAGCAACCACCGCAATTACGGCCGCTATGCCGATGACAATACCAAGCATTGTCATAAGCGTTCTGTAGCCGTTATGCTTCATCTGCTTTATAGCACTTTTTATGTACTCACCTAATTTACTCATTCTTTGCTTCCATAGTCGCTACTGCCATTCCGTCAGTAAGCGTATCAAGATTTGTTGTTATTACTTTGTCGTTTTCTGAAAGTCCTTCTATAATCTGAGCGTCTGTACTTGTAGAGATACCGATCTTAACTGCTTTTCTTACAGCTGTATTGTTCTCAAGTACGAATACATAATCGCCCTCTGCATCTGTTTGCACATACTCATAAGGAAGTACGATCGTATTGTCAGCCTTCTCGGCATGAATCTTGTTGTTTGCCTCTACTCCGAGGATAATCTCACTGTCAGGGTTTGTAACCTTGATCTTGGTATCTACGACAGCTACACCGTTTGCATTCTTTGTTGCAGAACCTGAGATCTGTGTAACTTCACCTGTATACTCCTTACCGTTGATTGTGATATCAACCTTCTGGCCTACAGCAATTTTGGGAAGGTCTGTCTTTGATACCTGAACACTTACCTGAACATCATCAAGGTTTGCAAGTGTTACCATCTTTGTTCCGGCTGCAACTGTAGCACCTTCAACCACTTCAACTTCTGTAACTACACCGTTAAAGTCAGCCTTTACGCCATCCTTCGCTGCCTGGATCTTAGAAATTGTATCTCCCTGAGTGAGCTGCTGTGTATCCAAAGTTGCCTTTGTTGACTGAACCTGTCCGCCATTTACCTGTGAAGCTTTTGCTGTTGAAAGATGAGACTGCTCTTCTTTAAGATTTGTTATCTGATCGTTCCAGCCCTTTATCTCAGAATCATGAGCGATCGCATAATTTACATCCGCGATTGCCTCATTCAAAGCAAGTGCAACCTGCTCGTCATTTTCTCTTCTCTCGTTATAATCAAAATCTTCTTCCGTACCGTCAAGCACACCGTCCTGGTCAAGGTCGAGCTTTGTTTTGTTAAGGTCTGAAAGAGTTTTTTCCATACGGTTTGTCTTCTCTGTGATCTTGTCATTCAAAGCATTGATCTCAGCTGTGATCGCATCGATTCTGTCATTGATCTGCTGTGCATTCATACCCTCAGCGTACTTTCTGTCAGCCGCTGCAGTTTCAGGGAAAAGAGCATTGTAGCTACCCTTAGCCTGCTTAATTGCAAGCTGTGCTGTCTTCTCTGCAAGATTGAGCTCTTTCTCGTTGTAGGTATAAAGCACATCTCCGTTCGCAACCTTGTCGCCGACCTTTACATTGAGCTTTTCAACAGGTGCCGCAACATCTGAGAAGTAGCTCTTTGACTCTGCGCTTTCAACGGTTCCCGATACAGAAAGAACGTTTTCAATGCTTCCCTTTGCAACATCAACAGTTTCAACCATCGTTACAGCATTCTTTGATGCTGTGATTCCTCTTACGACAAGGAAGATAACAAGAATCGCCACTATGCCGAGTACTATCCATTTTTTCTTTATCTTTTTCTTGGGCTTATTTGTTACTTCCAATTCATCTTCATCATACTCATCGTAGATTTCAACAGTGCTTCCCGTTGTCTCTTTGATCTCGTTTTTGTCATCCGCGATGGGGGTTGTTTTCTCTAATTCTTTATTGTCTGCCATTTTTCCAGCTCCTTAGTCTTCTTTATAATCAGGATTTATAATATCACTCTGAATCATTCCGTCAGAGATTGTAATGATTCGCTTTGCCTGTGCGGCAATACCGGGATCGTGGGTAATTATTATTACCGTTCTTCCCTCTGAATATAGTCTCTTTATTATCTTCATTATTTCCCTGCTCGAAGCCGAATCAAGGTTACCCGTGGGCTCATCGGCAAGAAGTATCGGCGGCGCCTGTGCTATCGCTCTTGCAATCGCAACTCTCTGCTGCTGTCCACCCGACATTTCGTTAGGTCTGTGTGTTTTTCTCTTTTCAAGTCCGACGCTGTTTAGAGCGGCATCCGCAAGGCGTTCTCTTTCTCTTTTGCCCACTCCTCTGTAGATAAGCGGCAGTTCAACATTCTCCATAGCCGTAAGCGACTGGATAAGGTTAAACCCCTGGAAGATGAATCCTATCTCCCTGTTTCTGATGTCCGACTGCTCATCATCCGTCATATGTGATACATCATGTCCGTGAAGGAAATATTTGCCGCTTGTGGGAGTATCGAGACAACCAAGCATATTCATAAGCGTTGATTTACCCGATCCCGACTGTCCGATTATTGCAACAAGCTCGCCTTCACCGATGGTCAGATTTATGTGATTCAGCGCTCTGACCTCATTTTCTCCGGGATTGTATATCTTGCATACATCCTTGATCTCAACAAGTTTTTTCATAAAAGATCTATCCTTTTTTTTGCTGTTCTATAATTACTACGTTCGACGTACCTTATCTGTCGTAGTATAAATTACTACGTCTGCCGAAGTATGTCAAGTATGTTTACGAAAAAAAGAATTATCGCAACTTATTTTATATTACTGGAAAAAGTCTTTTTATGGTATAGAAAAATGCTTATCTTACTAAATTGTAAGATAAGCATTCCAAACATTTATTTGCGTTACAACTCATCCTTTAACCGCACCGGACGTCATTCCCGAGATAAAATACCTGTTAAACATTATGTATATCGTTATCATGGGTATCAACGATATTGCGGTTCCCGCAAGCATAAAATTCCATGAAGACGCCGCGTCACCGGATGATTTTAAGTGCATGATTCCGACAACAAGCGGCATACGCCGTGGATCTGTCATCGTAAACACCATAGGAAGCATGTAATCATTCCATGCACTTCGAAACGATAATATTCCAACCGTCGCTATAAGCGGCTTACAAAGCGGAAAGATGATCCTGTAATATATCCCTGCAAATGAACAGCCGTCTATCTTAGCGGCTTCATCTATTTCTTTTGGTACGGAATTTATGAATCCCCTTGCAATAAACAGGTTCGTGACATTCATTCCAAAGACACGTATGATGACAACACCCCAAAGCGACTTATTCAGATGAAATACCTTCATGATCATAAGAAGCGGGTAAAGCGTCAGTGTCCCAAGTGATACAAACATCGACGAGATCATGAAATAAAAGATAATCTCTTTTCCCTTAAAAGCCGCTCTCGAAAAGACATAGCCGCATATCGTACTTGAAAAAACAGTTCCCACAACACAGAAGAACGCAAGAAATATGCTGTTCCCCGTGTAGGTCTTAAAATCCGCCAGTTGCCATGCCTTTACATAGTTATCTACTACGAACTCCTTTGGAATAAGCAGATTTCCCGTTGTCAGTATGTCCATGTTGCTCTTAAACGATGACATGAACGTGTAGAACACGGGAAAAAAACTTATTACAAAAAATAAACACAGAACAAGATATACAGGGATCTCTCCCAAATATTTCTTAATATGCGCCATGCTGCTCTCTCCTTTTTGTCTACACTATCTCTTTAAGCTTTTTGGTAGCTCTCAGATAAACAACGGTAACCAAACCGAGAAAAACAGCGGTAACGAGCGACATTGCAGATGCATAACCGACTTCGATATTTCTGCCCGACTTGCCAAAGAAGGACTTGTATATGTAGGTCATTACTACTTCCGTAGTTCCTCCCGGCTGACCGTTTGTGCAAGCTATTACAAGGTCGCATATCTTAAGGCTTCCAACAATCGCAACCAGAAGTATCGACTGGAATATCGGCGCGATTACAGGAAATATCACGTAGAAGAATCCCTTAATCCCCTTAGCTCCGTCGATACTTGCGCAGTCATACAACTCCTGCGGAATACTCTGAAGCGCCATAAGGAAAAATATCATGTTTATCCCGTAGTTCTGCCAGACCGATGCAAGTCCCAGGATAAACATCGCTTTCCACTTGGTATTAAACCAGTTTATTGGCTTTGCGATCAGCCCTGCATTCATAAGAATGGCATTTATCATTCCGTTATGAGATGCAAACAGAAGCGAAAATATAAGTCCTATTATTACCGCAGATATTATCGACGGCAGAAAAAGTGTCACTCTGAAAAAATTCATTCCGCGTATCTTGCGGTTAAGAAGCACCGCAAGCCCAAGTGCCAGCGGAATCTCAACCGCAAGTTTACCCGCAGCAAGCAAAAAAGCATTAAGAAGAGACTGCCAGAAATCCGGATCTCTTTTTATTATCCTGACAAAGTTCGCAATTCCCGTGAACTTACATTCACCAAAACCGCCAAAATCCGTAAATGCATATCTCAAAATGTAAATGATGGGAACATAGCCGAATAATATAAACCCGATAAGGAACGGAGCTATCATCAGCATTGCCTGAACATTGTCACTTTTCATGTGCTTATTAGCAGCTTTATCCCCTTGTGTCATCATATTTTAATCTCTTTCGACTTTATAGTTCGGAGGTGCAACATACTCATTTATGATCTCATCGTCAAGCTGAGCCAGCCCACCGTTTAGCCTCTCATCCAGGTCTTGCAGCACTGTCGCCGCATCTTCCGAATACCCTCCGGAAAAGAGCTTTGTAAGCGTCTCCCTCGCCGAAAGTCCCTCATAGGATATAACACCCTTAGGGTCTGCCATTCGGATGATAAACTGATTTCCCTGGAACGTAGCAAATTCTTTCCAGCCTTTTACCTCAGAATCCGCTGCCATATCGAGCACTTCTTTTCTGTAAGGAAGGTACATTCCCTTCTCATACATTTCAACAAGATTTTCATCCGCATAGAACCACTCAAGAACGCGGGCAATCTTTGAAGTATCTTTTGCATCGAGCGATTTCTTTGCAACAGCCAAAAGATCTACCGGCGTTACCATCTCTTTGTACCCATATCCCGAACTGTCAATTGCCGGCGGATCACATACAACCCAATTGCATTCTGCGGGGAACTGCTCTGTATATACCGCAACGTCAAAACTTGCCGCCATAGCGATGCCGACCTTGCCTTCAGCGAACTGCGCTCTTGCAGTATCCGCATCCATATTTTCATATCCGGGGAAAACACTTCCGTCCTCGATCATTCCGAGAATGTTCTCGATAATGGGAAGACCGTCGGAATATCTGTATGTTCCGCTTACGGCATCATATCCAAAATGTCCCAAAGACGCAGACGCAACACTGTAAATATAATGATCGAGCGTCCATCCGCTCTGAAGTGCGAGAAAATATCCATATGCATCGCCGTTTGAAGCATCCGTGATCAGCTTTGCATCTTTTCTTACATCATCCCATGTCTTGGGATACACGTTTATTCCGGCTTTATCAAAAAGATCTTTATTTATGATCATCTTATATGACTGAAGGCTGTAAGGAAGCGTATATACTTTGCCTCCAAATATCTGATCGCCTATAAGAAGATCATCCTCATCATACTTTGAAAGAAGCGAGTCGCTCCCCTTAAGTTCGGATATAGGAACGGCATATCCCGCGCTCACATACTTGGCAAAAGTGTTGGATGAAGGTCTGAACAGATCCGGTCCGTCATTTGCCATAAGCGCTACATTGATAACATCGGAATAGTCCGATCCGTACACCGTATAATCAATCCTGATGCCTTCCTGCTTACCTATCGTATTGTTGAACTCCTCGATCTGAGCATCTCTCACAGACTGTTCATGAGCATTGTCACTCCACACAGTGACTACCTGAACGTCCTCTGCTGCGGCGTTTTCCCCTTCGGAACTTTTTTTAAGCATAGTATTAGCCACATTTCCGCTACATCCGGCAATAAGACCTGCTGTCATCGCCAATGTAAGCATTAACCCCATCGCATTTCTTTTCATAAGCCTGTCCTCCGTATGAATATAAAAAAGATGTGAAAAAAACCATTGAACAATGATAAAAAGAACGAAAAACAAAATCTTATTAGTATTATATTCCGTTTTTTCTTTTATGAACAGTCGAAATATTGCTTTAGACAAGGAAAAGCCGAGCTTTTACGCCCGGCTTTTCGCTATATGAATATAGGATTGTTTTAAAATCCTTTTAATCTCAGATCCTCTACGAGGTTTACATAGAATTCCCTGACATCGAAATCCTTAATGTTTTCGCGGTTAAGGTCAATCATATCACCATGAGATATTCCTCTTTTTCCTTTTGGTTCAAGCATCTTGAAATCACTGCCCCAGGGAAAAGAACTCTCTCCCACAAGTCCGTCGTTTTTTCCGTCAAAAAACTTAACCAGAAGATATGACATATTAAGCGGAAATCTGCCTGCCGTCGGTCTTGTTTGAATCGATCCCACAGACTGATAGTAAACTTCTTCTCTATCGGGAAGTTCCTCATTTCGCTTCTCGCAAGCCTTATGAGTAAGGTCTGTAACAGCACCGATAAAATCGGGATTCACATCACCGAATGTGGCGGCACCTGCATTATAGGCTCTTGCAACGGTAAGCTTTTGTGCTTCGGGGATCTTCTCAAGAAGGCAATCCGCAAATTCGCATCCTCTGTGAGGAGTATTGATAGTTGTAAGAGATGCCACATCCTCATATGCCCCGCACTTCGTGATGGCATATCTCATATCAAGTCCGCCCTTTGAATGAGCGATGACATTGACCTTCTCACATCCTGTCTGCGCCT
Organism: Butyrivibrio sp. M55; assembly: GCF_900116865.1. GTDB lineage: Bacteria > Bacillota > Clostridia > Lachnospirales > Lachnospiraceae > Butyrivibrio. Next base: position 23,825 of record NZ_FPCD01000019.1, on the reverse strand, counting down.
TTATCTCCTTGATCCTCTTTGCCAGTTCTTCGCCGCTCTTTTCGACAGTAGACGCACTGTTGTGCTCACCGTAAAAAATGGTCGCACCGTTATCAATAAGCTCCTGCGGTACTCTTCCCCAGTAATTAAGATGTTCAAAATCTCTGAAGAACACTCCGTGAACCATCAGAATCGGATACTTTGTCTTACATATCTTATCGTCTTTTCTCTCAAGGTTAAGCTTTATCTTTTTAGTCTCAAACTTAACTTCATCATCTGCGGTCTTAATAATCTTACCCAGCATTATCAGATTGAGTATCGGTACCATTCCAAAGATAATACCGAGAGCTCTCCATTTAATTCCAAGCTGCTTACAGTTTAGATAAACCGTAATTATTCCTACCCAGAAAAGAATTGATTCGACAATGACTATAAGAAGTACCTTGACGATAAACATCGAAGGATCTTCCCTAAATCCGCTAAAACCAAACGGACTTTGAAAGAGGTCCTTCAAATAGTAGCAAGCAAAGGCAAGCGTACTGAGCAAAAAAATCTTGAGAATAGTGTTTCCAGTCTTACAAGCGCGAATTCTTTTCATATGTAATCCCCTTACAAAACTTGTGCCGATTAACAGTTACCTTATTTTGCAAGGATCATCATAATCTCATTGCTTCTTTCAACAAATTTGGTCATTGACTCTGCATCAAGAGGAGCGTTCTGGATTCTTGCAAGATCGTAGAGCTGCTCACAGATCATCTCTGTATTCTTCTCATCCTTATTATCCATCACATACTGAACAAGAGGATGGTTTGCGTTAAGAATAAGTGTCTGACCTTCCGATGCGCCGAAATCTCCCATAGACATTCCGTTCATTGCATACATCTTCATCATATCCGCAAGACGTCTTGATTCCTCAGAGACAGTGAGCATTGAAGACATCTTCTTATCCTTGAGCTTCTCAAGCTTAACGTTAAGCTTGTCGTTCTTAAGGACTTTCTTAAGCTTCTCTGCGAGCTCTTTTTCCTTCTCTTCAAGCTCTGCCGCAACCTTCTTTGATGTCTTACTCTTGAATGTATCTGTAAGATCGGCATCGATTCTCTTAAAGCTGATGCCTTCATTCTTGCTCTCAAGCTGCTGCATGAAAGGAGTATCGATGTTGTGCTTCATAACGAAAGCTTCCATCTTCTGAGCCTTGAACATCTTGATGTACTGACTCTGCTGCTGCTCGTCTGTTACGTAGTAGATTGTACGAGGCTCTTTTTCCTCTTTCTCATCCTTCTTGTCTTCGGACTTATCGTCAACAACTTCAGCCTCAACTTTATTGCCGTTTTCATCCACAGCATCTGCCTTAGCAGCCTCTTCCTCTGCCTCCTTGTTAATCTGAAGGGCTTCGGGAAGCGTGAGGTACTTACCGTCAAGGTTCTTAAAGAGGATGTAATCGTTCATCTTCTCGCAGAACTTATCGTCCTTAAGGCAACCGTATTTGATGAAAGGACTGATGTCATCCCAGTATTTGTCATAGTTTTCTTTATCTGTCTTGCAAAGTCCGGCAAGCTTCTCAGCTACCTTCTTGCTGATGTACTCAGAAATCTTTTTAACAAATCCGTCGTTCTGAAGCGCACTTCTTGAAACGTTAAGCGGAAGATCGGGACAGTCGATCACACCCTTTAAGAGCATGAGGTACTCAGGAATAACTTCCTTGATGTTGTCCGCGATAAATACCTGGTTATTGTAAAGCTTGATTGTTCCCTCGATTGACTCAAACTCCATGTTGATCTTAGGGAAATAAAGGATACCCTTTAAGTTAAACGGATAATCCATGTTGAGGTGAATCCAGAAAAGAGGCTCCTTATAATCGCGGAACACCTTTCTGTAGAAATCAAGATACTCCTCATTTGTACAATCCTTGGGAGTCTTAGCCCAAAGAGGATGTGTATCGTTAAGAAGCTGAGGTCTTCTCTTAATCTTGTACTCGAGCTCAGGCTCTTTGTCCTCGCCCTCTTTCTTCTCGGGGTGAACTTCTTCAATGACAACGTCGGAATCAAGCTTCTCGCTTGCCTTGATTGTCTCTGTTCCCTCCTCGTTTTCTCTTGAAAGATATATATCATAAGGCATGAATGAGCAGTATTTTTCTATAACTTCTCTTGCCTTGTACTCGTTGCAGAACTCAAGGCAGTCATCCGACAGATGTAAGGTAATTGTTGTTCCTACCTCTTTCTTCTCTCCGTCAGACATCTCAAAATCAGAACCGCCGTCGCATGTCCAATGAACAGACGCTGCATCTGACTTATATGAAAGTGTATCGATATCAACAGAATCAGATACCATAAATGTTGAGTAGAAACCAAGTCCGAAATGTCCTATGATCTGATCTGCATTAGCTTTATCTTTATACTTGTTAAGGAAATCGGTAGCTCCCGAAAAAGCCACCTGATTGATATACTCTTCAACTTCCTCGGCTGTCATACCGATTCCGTTATCCGTAATCTTAATAGTCTTCTCTTTATCATTGAGCACCACATCAACACGGGGCTTAAAACCTTCAGGAAGTTCATACTCGCCCATCATATCCATCTTGCGGATCTTCGTAACCGCATCGCAGGCATTTGAAATTACTTCCCTGTAAAAAATGTCATGATCCGAATAAAGCCATTTCTTTATTATCGGAAACATATTCTCGCTATTGATTGAAAGATTACCTTTTTTTGAAGCCATAACTCTCACTCCTTTGCATCATTTCAGTATATGCACGGTCTCAGTCTACCACCACCGTACAAATAAAAGTTTAATTCCCCCACTCGCAAAAGTCAATAAAAAATTAGCACTCACCAAACATGAGTGCTAACAAGCCTGCATCGATTCAATCCCCGCCATTTACAGCCTACCACACAGGCACCGCCACACAGATGCATGGCCGAGCTGCTCCGTCGCTTGATTTCATGGGGCTCCCAAATCTGCTCTGCAATTCCATCGGCTCAAAACTCCATTCGGTCCGCCCGATAGCCGGAGCCATAGGCTTATGTTTTTGAGCATTTCACGAGAGGCCACATTTTTATGGGGTTCCGACCGTTTTTCCTGCGCATGTTGAGACGTTGTTTGAGCATCCGGACGCATTTATAAGAATTATAATAGCCCGCCTACGCGGGCGTATAAAAATAAACAAAACCACTCTCGCAAACTTCTAAGCTTGCAGAGATGGTTTTGTTTATTTTTATAGCTGCAAAGCAGCTTATTATAATTCTTATAAATGTGTCCGGATGCGAGTTTAGTCGAAACATGCGCCATAAAAGAAAAACGGTCGGAACCCCATAAAAATGTGAGCCGGAGTGATTGCGAAAAAACATAAGCCTATGGCTCCGGCTATCGGGCGGATCGAATGTCAAACAATGAGCCTAAAAGCGGAATTGCAGAGCAGATTTGGGAGCCGCATGAAATCCTAAGCCCTCTCGCAATGCTCGGCCATGCATCTGTGCGGCGGTGCCTGTGTGGTAGGCTGTAAACGGCGACGCTGTGAACGATGCACTAAGTTTATTCGTATTTGGAGGAGACGTACTCGGAGTAGCTCATTCCGGCGTATTTTTTGAAGCAGCGGCTGAAGTAGTTGGGATCGGGAATGCCGACTTCGGCGGCAGCCTGATACATCTTCACGTTGGCTCTGGCTATCTGCATGGCTTTTTTCATGCGAAGATTTGTGAGGTATTCGATGAAGTTGCTGCCGGTCTCCTGCTTGAATTTTCGTGAGAGGTAACTTGCACTAAAGCCGAAGTGTTGTGCTATGTATGCGAGGTTTAGCTTTGAATCGGCAAAATTGTCCTCAACATATTTTTTTATCAGTTCTGTTGTATTGTTCTCTTCTGCAGACGATACAGCGGGCTCGCTCTTTGGCTCTTCCCAGGTATCGTTTGATGCATCAAGCATCTTTTTTGCCCTCTCAAGAACCTTTGTGATCTCTGTTCTAACCATAGGCTTAAGCATATAGTCAAAGACCGGAAGACTCACACATCTCCTTGCGTACTCGAACTGGTTGATTGCTGTCATTATTATTATTACAAGATTCGGATATCTGTCCGTTGCGGTCTGCGTAAATTCAATGCCGTCCATGAAAGGCATTGAAATATCAACAAATGCTATATCCGGCTTAAGATCGTCAATAACGTTTATTGCTTCTATGCCGCTGGCTGCCTCACCGACAACTTCCATGCCGAGCTCTCCCCAATTTATCGCTGCGCGCATAAGTTTACGAGCCGACTCCTCATCATCTATTATCATAACCCTATACTTTCTGTCCATCACTTACGCCCCTTATTGCCATTTCTTCCGAAATAATAAACTCTATCTCAGTGTATTCCCCTACTTCGCTGTCAATCCTGACAACATCGTTGCTTCCGCAATAAATCCTGATCCTTTCAATGGTTCCCCACAGTCCGAAACTCTCGCCCTCAATCTCTCCTTTAAAATTTCTGTCTGAGTGCAAGATCTTGTCGATCTGATCCTGTGTCATTCCAACACCTGTGTCACGGACTTTCAAATGAAGAAAACCATCTTCAAGCTTAGAACTTATTTTAATACTTCCCTTCTCACCTTTCATCCTGATGCCATGATATATACTGTTTTCCACAAGCGGCTGAAGTATCAGCTTTGGCAGGATAAACTTATTTGTCTTTTCATCTATATCATACTCATCTTCAAAAATATCTCCGTAGCGCAACTTCTGAAGCGCCAGGTAATCCTTAACTATCTGCACTTCCCTTGAAAGAGGTATTACCCTGTCTCCCTTGCTTAGGAAATTCCTGTAAAAACTTCCGAGTACCTCAAGTGAATCATGCACCTTGACCGCTCCCGCATCAAGTGCAAGAAAACCTATTGTTTCAAGAGAATTGTACAAAAAATGCGGCTTGATCTGTTCCTGCAAGACTCTCATCTCAGCTCGTTGAAGAGTCTTTTCCTTTTCGATCAAAGTACCGATAAGCTCGTTGACGTGATCGATAAGATTATTGTAATCGTCCTTAAGCATTTCAAGCTCGCTTGAAGGCATATCAATATCAATGGTCTTAAGGTCACCCGTCCTCTTATTTTTTTCCATTGATTCGGAAAGCTTGTATATGGGATCCGTTATATCGGTCTTGATAAAGATTCCCATGTGAATCGCCAAAACAACAAACACGAGCAAAAGAACCATCAGCACATACAAGATTCCATACGGTATGCCCTCGGTTCCATACTTCGATACTCTCATTATAACGATCGGATAATTATCAACACAGCATGCCGATAAAAGCATGCGCTTGTTATCTACTTTGATATTCTTATTCTTTATCCCGCCAACCGCAAAACCGGGACTGTAATAATTCAAATATCCCTCGTTTCCTGCGATAAAACATCCATCTGCGCCAAGGATACAAATATTATCATAACGAAGCTTATTGAGCATATCCTGAAAAACATTTGACGATATGTTCATCATCATTATTCCGATACGCTTCTGTGAATTGATGTCATTTATTGCCCTCTCAATCGTAACCAGCGGCTTATCGTCGATTCTCCTCGCAACACCGCCACAATTCAGAGTAACGGTTGCTCTTCCTTCGTTGGAATATATGGTATCTCTCCACTCCCTCGAATTCATAAGCGTATCATCATACTCATAGGAAATTCTGTTGGTTGAGACCATTTTCTCGTCTTCTCTAAATGCCATAACAGAATCCACGCCTTCTGCCGCGTTCAATATATCCATCATTCCGTATCTGGCATCATTTGTCATATTTTCATCGACAGCACTTAAATCCGCTTTAAGAAAGGTGACAAGTCTTCTGTCCGTTATAACAAGCCTCGAAACATCCATATAGTTCTTAAGATCGGAACTTATATTATTGGAAAGAGCTTTAAGCACACTTTCTGATTCTCTTATTACATATGCTTTGCGTTCTTTTTCCGTAATGATATATGTCGAGATCAAAAAAGACACAAAAACTATCATTACAATGCCAATCATGGTGCTTCTAAAGCTTGACGAAAGCGTAGTTTTTTTTAACTTATCCCCAACCTGATCGATCATATTTTTTCCCATACCAATATTAATAATTTCATATTGAAAAATATAAATATCAATAAACGCTCTATAAAAAGATACCATTTTTTCGTTCTATTAGCAAAAAGACTCGCCATCATAAGATGCCGAGTCTCGAAATTCAATATTAAATTATAAGCTCACATCAACCCTTAACCGCGCCGGCAATGAAGCTGTCCTGAATCCTTCTGCTTAAGAATACATAAGCAATAAGTGTCGGGAATGTTGCGATTACAAGAGCCGCACCGATTGGGCCCCAATCAGTTGTGTACGCACCTGACAAAGCCTTAATACCTACAGGCAATGTTCTGTGCTTCTGATCTGAAATGAATACGTTCGCAAACATGAACTCGTTCCAGCACTGAAGGTATGCATAGATACCTACTGTTGAAAGAGCGGGCTTCATAAGCGGCATGATGATCTTAAAGAATGTTCCGAAAAGACCACATCCGTCGATAATCGCAGCCTCATCAAGGTCATACGGAATATCTACCATGAATCCCGTACAAATAAGAATCGACATTGAAAGTGTAAAAGCTGAGTAAGGAACAATAAGTGTTGAATACTTATTGAGCCAGTGAAGCTTTGAAAGCACTACGTATACAGGAACGATTGAAGCCTGAAGCGGAATTGTAAGTCCAAGCATAAAGAATGCATTTGTGATCTTACTGAGTTTCCACTTAATACGTGTAAGCGCATATGTTGCCATCATTGCGGCAATAATTGAAATACCTATTGAAATCGCTGTAACAAGTAAACTGTTTACAAAGTACAACGCCATATTTCCGGTGCCCAAAGCTGAGCTATAGTTGGACCACAACCAATGCTTGGGAAGTCCTATGATATTTTCTCCGAAAATCTCATCATTTCCCTTAAGAGAGAATGTAAACATGAAATATATCGGGAATAAATTGATTATCGACCAGATAACCAAGAGTATATATACAAATGTTTTTTTCTTACCTACCATCATTACTTATCCTTTTCCTTAAATGCAGCACTAATTAGTAACGCAAACGCGAAGCACAGAGCAATAAGCATTACAGAGATCGTACTTCCCATTCCGTATCTGTTTCTCAAGAACAACATATATTCGAGCAATGTACTCGGAACTTCGGTTGTCTGATAAGGGCCTCCGTCTGTCAGGATACGAACAAGGTCGTATGTCTTAAGTGAACCTGTAACAGCGAAGATAACACTTACTCTGATAATAGGCTTAATGATCGGGATAACAATGAATCTGTCTGTCTGCCACTTTGTAGCGCCGTCAATCATTGCTGCTTCTCTAAGGTCGGGTGAAACACCTTTAACTCCCGCATACATAAGAAGCATGTGATAACCAACATACTGCCAGATTGTGGGAACAACGATACTTCCAAGAGCAGTCTTGGGATCACCGACCCAAATATGCTGCAAACTCTCCAAATGGATTGCTCCAAGGAATCTGTTCAAAATGCCGTAATCAGGGTTGTAAATCTTAAGCCAGAGCTGACCGATAACAACCGTTGAAATAAGCACGGGCATAAAGAAAACTGTAAGGTAAAAACGCTCGCCCTTCGGTTTTCTTCCAAGTATAAGTGCAAGCAACAATGCAAGCGGTAACTGTATAAATACTGAAAATAGTGCCAATATAAGCGAGTTCTTCAATGAGATCATGAATTTAATAGATCCGTTGGTGAACAACTCTTGATAGTTGGCTAATCCTATGAATGTTCCTTCCGTAAACCCATTCCAGTCAAACAAACTTTTGTACAAAGAAACTGCAATGGGAGCAATTAAAATACTAACGAATAAAAGTAATCCGGGAAGCAGAAATACAAAGACTGCCAGTCCCTTTTTCAACTCCTTATTCCTCTTCTGATTTAACGCACTCTTATCTCTTTCCATACAAAATAACCTTCCAACAAAATACGGTTCCCCCTATGCTTCCCATTGGAAGCACAGGAAGAACCAAAATAAAATCAATTTAGATTAACAAACTCTTCAAAAAAGAATTACTTAATATCCTTAGCAAGACCTTCGATGAATCCTTTTCCATCAATCTGGCATCCATAAACCTGATCAACATATGAAAGGTATGTCTGAGCCTTATCTGCTGCCATAGCTGTATCTCCGAAGAGAACCATGTAATCAGACTTCTGAACGATATCTGCAACAGCCTGTGTAAGAGGATTTACAGAACTTGTGTCACCGTAAGGTGTCCATGCAGGAAGTCCGCAACCATCAAGGTAACCGTAGTGGCAGATAAGCTTACCAAGCTCGAATGTGTAATCAGCAGCTGCTGCAGCGTTAGGTGATGAAGCTGCAACTGCAAGTGTATCAGAAGGTCCACCGATGAGCTGGCCAAGCTTTGACTTGTCAGCGTTGATTACAGGGAACTCACCAACCTTAACCTTAGGTAAGAATTCTGCATTTGCTGCAAAGTCTGCACAGTTCCATGTACCATTCATGTAGAATGCATACTTGCCTGCCATGAAGTTAGCCTTAACTTCGTCGTTTGAAAGACCGATTCCTGAAGGATCGAAGTATCCGTCTTTGATGAGCTTCTGGAATGTATCAACGGCATCAGCAACGTCCTGATTGTTCCATGAATCAGTTCCTGCGAAGATAGCATCAAGTGTAGAAGCACCTGCACTCTTCTCGATGATAGACTCAAGATACTCAGTTACGCACCATGTTTCCTTACCTGCACATCCGAAAGGAATCTTGCCCTTAGCCTTAAGAGCATCACAGCACTTAATGAAATCTTCATAAGTTCCGGGAATCTCATCATATCCTGCTTCTTTGAGGATATCCATGTTAGCGAAAAGACCTACAATATTCATTGTAAGCGGAACACCATAGTGCTTTCCGTCAAATGTTGTGTTCTTAAGCATAGCTTCAGGAAGCTCGTTCTTATACTTCTCGTATGCTTCGTCAAGGCACTGTACCTTTCCTGCGCTTACGAAATCACCAAGGAATGCACATGACCATGTAAAGAAAATGTCAGGCATTTCGTTTGCTGATACTGCAGCTTTGATCTTTGTCTTGTAAGACTCGTTCTCAAAAGCTTCCCAATTAAGAGTTACATTAGGATGATTTGTCTCCATATCCTTAATAGCATTCTCGTAAGACTTACGGTTTGAATCACTCTCTGTAGCAATACACCACATGTTAAGAGTAATAGGTGTGCTGTCATCCAATCCAGCACCTGCTGCACTTGCTTCTGCTCCTGCATCTGCTCCTGCGTCTGCTCCTGCCTCTGTTGCTGCAGCTGCACCGTTGTCACCTGATTCTGCAGGTGCTGAAGCTGTATCTCCGCATCCAACAAGAGAAAGAGTCATTACGCCCGCCAATAACATTGAAACTAAACGCTTCTTCTCCATTTCATACCTCTCCTTCTTAATAATGGTTTTTGGCAGTCTTACTGCCATGATCTATCGTAAACGCGCCATGCGTTTCGATTACGTTGTACCCTCATCCTTCTTGGTCGTGTCTTTCTCCTGAGTCTTAACTAAAGGCCAGGGATAATCGATTGTAAGTTTCTTGCCGTCCAAAGAATAATAGAAAGTCGCATCCGGAATAGGTGCATCATACATAAGTTTCACACTGGAATTTGCTTCATCCACTGAATAGTGGCCGTAGAAAGCATCCTCCTCGCTAAACTCCAACTTAGGCGCAGGTAAAAATCTGAAAACATTGTTACCGCATGCCCAATTCCCAACAATTCCATCAGGATCCCCTTCATCCTGATAGTCATAAACCGATGCTATATAAAAAACCATTTTTTCATTATCCATGTAGTATCTGTGCTCTATCGAATTACCATCCTTATCGGTAAGGGTGATGCTGTCATCATCCTTCACATATGTATAATTCTTACCTTCGCAAACAGCCTTTCCGTTATCATAAAGAGCAAGATACTCTTCACTTGGCTCATAGTCCTTTGCCCAGGATTCGATTTTGTTTGCGGAGCCGCAACCGGTGGGGATAAGCATCACCATAATCAAAGCAAGTATAATATAAGTCTTTTTTAAATTTTTCATGCTTACCATCACCTCGGTGTAATTTTGATACTACTGATAATAATATAAACGATTAAGTAAATATTCTGAACATATTTTTTTTACTTCATCAAGCACTTTTTTTACTTCTTGACCATAAATCATAGAATTTTCATGTTTTATTTGTGCATATTGCCATTGGTAGCGCTTCCATTTTGTCTAAAGTGGATAAAAATAGACGTATGATTCTTACCAAAGTAAAAATCATACGTCATTTTGACATCTCTGTTAAATTATCACTTTTTCGGAAAATATTTCTGATAGACTTCCATAAGTCCCTTTGCGGTAACTTCAGGATCCTTTCCTACAGTTACGCTACTCCAAAGCTTTTCGTTGAGCTGTTTGTTTAAAGTTGCGACAAAACTGTCATACTTCTCACCGAAAACTTCACGCTTTCTCTCCTGAACGATCTTAACCTTGTTGGCTTCAGTCTCCTCAAGATTGAATTTACTGATACACTTGATTATCGCATAGCCTTCGCTTGTCGCAAAGACACTACTAATCTCTCCGCCTCCGAGATTAAACGCAACACTCTCATAATCAGGCTGTTCGCCGCCTTTTCCAAAAGAGAGCTCCGATTTATCGGACTCGTTATATTCCAGCATGAGCTCTTCGAAACTTGCTCCCTCATCTTTAAGCTGTCTGTATATTTTGTCAGCTTTTGACTTGGCAGCCGCCTTGTCAGACTCATTGAATTCCACCTTGTTTCCGTTAGCATCAAGCGAATACGTCTTTATCAAAATCTGCTCAATCGTTATCGTTCTGGCTTCGTCATCGCTTATCTCGGGATTTATATCTTTGATGATGTCGTTGTAAAGCTTGTCTGCAAGAGCCTGATCCTTGTATATACCCGCAATGTCTTCCTGCGTTATACCATCCATAGCCGCAATATCGGCTTCTGAAAGTGTGGCATAATACTCAGCCGCTGCTTCTTCAGCTTTTTTGTTCTCTTTGTCATCAAGTACAATTCCATTATCCGCTGCCAAAATATCCATTGTCTTGATCTGAGCAATCTTCGCAAGAACAGAGTCTTTTAACCTGTCCTCAACTGTCTCGCTTCCGGTCTCGCGCCCCCATATCTCTTCTCCAAAACTTGCCTCATAACCCTCCTGGGTATTTATGAGATACGCCTTGGCCTCCTTGAGAGTGCACACCGAATCTTCTATCCTGAATACTTCATCCTTTGCAAAACCCGTGGTAAAAACTATCTTTACAGGCTTTTCGGATGATCCGCATCCTGTTATAAAAACAAAGGAACAGGCGGCGACCATTGCCGCAATTCTTTTTGCAATTTTTTTATTGTTAAGTCTACCGCTCTGCCTTTTGTTTTCCACTCTTTTTCCCTGATCCGATCTTTATTTTTCGCTGCAACGATACTGAACGGGAGTCATTCCGAATCTCTCTTTAAAGAGACGATTAAAATGTTCAACGTTCTGGTATCCAGATGCCTCAGCTACTTTCTCGACCTTCATGTTTCCGTTTCTCAAAAGAGTACTTGCCTTGTTAAGTCTTATCTGCTTTACATTCTCACCGAAAGTCATTCCCGACTTGTCTTTGATGAACTTGGACAAATAAGGCTTTGAAAGGAAGAACTGCTTGGACAGATCTTCAAGTGTGATCGTGAGGTAATTCTCCTGAATATAATTCATGATAGCGTTGATCCTCACATCTCTCACATCCTTGTTGTTCTTAACGGCATCGAGCTGGTTAACGGCAACAACAAGAGCGTTTATTGAAGATTTGATAATGTCCTCGTCAATTCCAACTCCCCAGTACTTCTTGCCTTCAACGGTGATTCCGACATATGTACATGCCTTGGATGAAGAACCTCTTGAAAGAGCGTGCTCCTCATATGTTGAAAGCTCATATTTTATTCCAAAGTACTGCTTGATGGCATTACTTACAGCGTCGAGACGTCCGTTTCCGTTTGCCTCAACAACCTGCTGGGCGTCAAGATGATCTATCTTAACCTCTGCAAGTATTCCCTCTTTCTGCTTGAAGTGACATTCATCAATCTTAAATACATGATTGTTGTGAACGTACTTATCCTCAAAGATCTGATAAATACGCATGGGAGAAAGCTCCGCATGCTCTCTGTCGGAAATGTCTTTGATCGTGTAGCTGACATCTTCCTGCATTTCTCTGGGAACCATCATACCATAATTATTCTTAAGAATATAGCTTACGCCACCTTTTCCTGACTGACTATTAATTCTGATAACGTCTCCGTCGTACTCTCTTCCGATATCCTTGGGATCGATGGGAAGATAAGGAACCGACCAGATTCCGTTGTCTTTCTTAAGCTCATGCCAGTTGAATCCCTTGGAGATTGCATCCTGGTGAGAACCTGAAAATGCAGTAAAGACAAGCTGCCCTGCATAAGGCTGTCTCTCGTAAATACGCATTCTTGTAAGTTTCTCATATGTCTCACCAACCTGTGGAAGGTGTGAAAAATCAAGCTTAGGATCAACGCCGTGTGAATACATATTAAGGGCAAGTGTAACGATATCAACGTTACCTGTTCTCTCACCGTTTCCGAAAAGAGTTCCCTCAATTCTGTCAGCACCCGCAAGACATCCGAGCTCAGCATCACCGATACCCGTTCCTCTGTCGTTGTGAGGATGAAGTGAAAGCGTTACCGCCTCGCGATATTTAAGCGAGTTATGTATATATTCAACCTGTGTTGCAAACACATGAGGCATAGCATTTTCAACTGTTGTGGGAATATTGATTATTACTTTGTTTTCTTTTGTAGGCTTCCACACATCAAGAACAGCGTTACATACTTCAACAGCGTAATCAACCTCTGTTCCGGGGAAGCTTTCGGGTGAGTATTCAAAAGAGAAGTTTCCTTCAGTCTCTTTTGCAAGCTTATCAAGAAGCTTAGCTCCTTCGATGGCGATCTTCTTTACCTCATCCTTATCTTTTTTGAACACCTGCTCACGCTGTGCTACGGAAGTTGAGTTGTAAAGATGGATGATGGCTCTGGGAGCTCCCTTTACAGCCTCAAATGTTCTCTTGATAATATGCTCTCTGGCCTGTGTAAGAACCTGAACCGTAACATCATCAGGAATCATATTTCTCTCAATCAAAGTTCTCGCAAATTCATATTCTGTAACAGAAGCTGCAGGGAAACCAATCTCAATCTCCTTGAAGCCGAGCTTAACAAGCATTGTGAAGAATTCAAGCTTCTCCTCAAGACTCATAGGCTCAATAAGCGCCTGATTTCCGTCTCTTAAGTCAACACTGCACCAAATGGGCGGAGTCTCGATATGATCCTTTGTTACCCAATTGTATGTTGCCTTAGGAGGCATATAGTACTGACACTGATACTTCTGATAATTATCCATTATTCATCTGCTCCTTGATTTCTTGATATTTTTTATTATTTATAAATTAAAATATCTCAGTTTTGTTGATGGATATTATGATATCACATTTTTTCACAAATAAAACATGGCAAAATTAATCTTTTTTCTTGATGTATTTTGCCATGTTCCATATGTTTTAGCTTAAATAAGCTGTTTTTTAGTTATTTTTATCCCAAAATATCTATATATTCGCCGTTGAGAGCCTTGTTCATACTGCGGACAGCACAGAACTTGCCACACATTGAACAAGTATCGTCATACTCGGGTGATCTGTCATCACGGATTTTCTTGGCTGTCTCGGGGTCAAGCGCGCACTCCCACTGCTTATCCCAGTCAAGCACTCTTCTTGCATCGCCCATTGCATTGTCTTTGTCCATAGCATGAGGAATCTTCTTTGCAATATCAGCTGCATGAGCTGCAATCTTGGAAGCAATGATTCCCTGCTTAACGTCATCGACATTTGGAAGCGCAAGGTGTTCAGCGGGTGTAACATAGCAAAGGAAAGCCGCTCCCGATGCCGCTGCGATGGCTCCTCCGATTGCCGAAGTGATGTGATCGTATCCGGGCGCAATATCCGTAACAAGGGGTCCGAGAACATAGAAAGGAGCTCCCATACAGATTGTGTTCTGAATCTTCATGTTGGCTTCTATCTGATCCATCGGCATGTGTCCGGGACCTTCAACCATTACCTGAACATCTTTTTCCCAAGCTCTCTTGGTAAGTTCTCCGAGCCTTACAAGTTCCTCTATCTGGCAAACATCGCTCGCATCCGCAAGGCATCCGGGTCTGCACGCATCTCCGAGTGAGATGGTAACGTCATACTCTCTGCAGATCTCAAGGATTTCATCATAATACTCATAAAAAGGATTCTCATTTCCGGTCATGCACATCCATGCAAATACGAGGGAACCGCCTCTTGATACGATGTTCATCTTTCTCTTGTGCTTCTTGATCTGGTCGATTGTCTTTCTTGTTATTCCGCAGTGAAGTGTCACGAAATCAACACCGTCCTCTGCGTGAAGCCTTACGACATCAATGAAATCCTTGGCTGTAAGCTCGGCCAAGTCTCTCTGATAGTGGATAACGCTGTCATATACAGGAACCGTTCCGATCATCGCAGGGCATGACTCTGTAAGCTTCTTTCTAAAAGGCTGTGTATTTCCGTGGCTTGAAAGGTCCATGATTGCCTCAGCTCCCATGTTCACCGCAGCCATAACCTTTTCCATCTCGATATCATAATCTTTGCAATCTCTTGATACGCCGAGATTTACGTTGATCTTGGTTCTGAGCATTGAACCGACACCCTCAGGATCGATACATTTGTGATTCTTATTTGCGGGAATCGCAATCTTTCCTTCCGCAACAAGCGCTCTTATAAACTCCGTGTCGCGATACTCTTTTTTGGCAACAGCCTCCATCTCCTTAGTTACGATTCCTTTGCGTGCCGCCTCCATCTGTGTTGAATACTCTCTCATTAAAACCTTCTCCTATTCTGATTTTTATTTTTTATACAATTACCTTTTTCCACATATCACAGGTATACGTAGTCGTTATAAACCGGCTGAAGTCCTTCGCATTCAATATCTTCATACATTCTGTCAAGACTTCGTCCGTCCGATATTTCAAACTGCTCATCTCCGGATTGTTCGCTTTTTTCTTTTCCCGAATATTTCTGCTCGTGGTCGCCTATTCCCGTCGATACTCCCGCAGAAACCTTGGTAGCGGCGATTTTCACTATGCCGTTCCTAAATTCAGCTGTTTCCCTCGAAGAAACCGTTATTCCGCAGAACGGAAGGAATATCCTGTATGCGCAAAGTATCTGGCAAAGCTGCCTTTCTCCAACATCAAGCGGATTTATGGTCTCGTTGTTGATGATGGGACGTAGCCTTGGACAGGACAAAGACATCTCGGCGTAAGGATATTTCCTTTGCAAAAAATACACGTGAAGTGCCGAAGCAAGCGCATCCTTCCTAAAGTCAGAAAGCCCGAGAAGCGCCGAAAAAGCTACGCCTCGCATGCCGCCCATGAGTGCCCTCTCCTGCGCATCAAACCTATACGGCCAAACACGCTTGTTTCCCATAAGATGGAACTGCTCATATTTGACGGTATCGTAAGTCTCCTGAAATACAGTGACATAGTCCACACCGCACTCGTGAAGGTACTTGTAGTCTTTGACATTCACGGGATAAATCTCAACTCCGACCATTCGGAAGTACTTTCTCGCAATCTTGCATGCTTCTCCTATGTACTCAATATCCGAGTTGACGGGACTTTCGCCTGTAAGTATCAGGATTTCCTCCATCCCGCTGTCTGCGATAACCTTCATCTCATGCTCAATCTGCTCATACGAAAGCTTCATTCTCTTTATCCTGTTATAGCAGTTAAATCCGCAGTAAACGCAGTAGTTCTCGCAATAATTTGCGATATATATCGGGGTAAAAAGATATACCGTATTTCCAAAGTGCTTACTCGTCTCGCGCTGTGCCTTCTCTGCCATCTGCTCAAGAAAAGGCTCAGCCGCAGGCGAAAGAAGTGCCTTGAAATCTTCAATAGAACATCTCTCGCTATCAAGCGCTCTTCTTACATCTTTCGCCGTATACTTGCTGTAATCGTAAGACTCAAAGTGTTCCATTACGTTCTTGCAAACATCGGATTCGATTACGTCCATTTCTGGCAGATACGCCATGTGGTCCGTTCTGAAAGAAGGATCGTTCTCAATTCTGTGCTTGCGCTCAAGCCCTGCCTCGGACAATTCATCCGAATCAATCAAAAAATGATTTTCCATGCCGTCCTCCTTAGTGTAAGAACCCCGTCAGAGGATCCGATGCACTTGCTCCGCGTGTCAGAACTCTTCCGACTCCCGCAAGATATGCTTTTCTTCCTGCTTCAATGGCATCTTTAAACGCAGACGCCATAAGTGTCAGATTTCCTGCTGTTGCAAGCGCTGTGTTTGCCATGATAGCCGCAGCTCCCATCTCCATTGCTTCACAAGCCTGCGATGGTCTGCCGATTCCGGCATCCACGATTATAGGAAGATCAATCTCGTCAATAAGAATCTGAATGAAATCCTTGGTTGAAAGGCCTTTGTTGGAGCCTATCGGTGAAGCAAGCGGCATGATTGATGCTGCTCCGACTTCCTTAAGTTCTCTAGCAACATTGAGGTCCGGGTACATATATGGCATTACCACAAATCCTTCTTTTGCAAGTATCTCCGTCGCTTTAATCGTTTCATAATTGTCGGGCAAAAGATATTTTGTATCGCGCATTATCTCGATCTTTACAAAATCACCGCAGCCAAGCTCTCTTGCAAGTCTGGCTATTCTCACTGCCTCTTTTGCATCCCTTGCCCCGCTTGTATTCGGAAGGAGCGTAACATTCTTAGGAATAAAATCCAGAATGTTCTCCTCATCCTTCGTATTGGTTCTTCTTACCGCAAGCGTGATTATCTCAGCGCCCGCATCCCGTGTTGCAGCCTCGATAAGTTTCATCGAGTACTTTCCCGAACCGAGAATGAATCGGGAATTAAATTCTTTTCCTCCGATAATAAGTTTGTCTTCTGCCATTTTCCTTCTCCTACCCAAAATCTTTAGTTAAACCGTTGCCTCTCCCATCAATATGCGAAGTGCCATATGCGCTTCGTGTGCGGCACATACCATCACTCTTGAAGAGAGCAGTCCAATGCCGTCGTTTACGTCACTTACGGAATCCCCCGATAAAAAGAATCTTTTTGAGATCTTTTTTGTCTTAATGAGATTGGCACTTCCAAAGCCCGCCATTCCCGAACTTGATAAAATATACTTTTCGGGTGCATTTTCAAGTATTGCATTTACAAGCATTGCTTTGTTTTCTGCCTTATCAAATGCCTCACAGACTATATCCGCATCTTTCGTAAGTTCGATGACGTTTTCTTCCGTAACTTTTACGTTGTGCGTCTCGATGGTTATATATGGATTTATTTCTTTTAAATTATTTGAAAGCGCTTCAGGCTTAGGCATACCGACCTGATCCGCCTTGTACTGCTGCCTGTGAAGATTGGATATATCAACCTTGTCAAAGTCTATAAGAATCAGCTTTCCAACACCGGCTCTTGCCAGGCATATCGCAATGTTGGAACCAAGCCCGCCAAGTCCGCATATTGCCACGGTTGCCCCGTCGAATTTCTTTTGATTCTCTGCTCCGTGCCGCTCTATAAGCGCGTTGTAGAATTCATCTCTCGTCGGTGTCATATCAGCCGCCTCCGACAAAGCTCACAACTTCTACGATATCTCCGTCCTTAAGAACAGTCGCATCGTAGCATACCTTTGGTACAATCTCTTCATTTATCTCAACGGCAATTCTTGTTTGGTCGTAATTAAGTTCCTCAAGAACTGCAGTCAGTTGCTTGTTGTCGTATTGGTATTCTTCCCCATTTATTTTGACCATATACCCTCCTGCTTACTCCTATTTTATAAATTCACCATGTGATCCAGCGGTCCCGAACCCTTGCCCAGATTAAGTCCCGATGCGATCGCATCAGAGATATATGCTTTTGCATTTCGTATGGAATCTTCGAGGCTCAAACCAAGTGCCAGGTTTGAAGCTATCGCGCTTGAAAGTGTGCATCCCGTTCCGTGAGTGTTGCTGCTCTCAATTCTTTTCCCCTCGAACCACGTGAGCTTCCCATTCTCATAAAGAACATCGCTGGCATCTTCTATGCTGTGACCGCCCTTTAAAAGAACCGCACATCCGCTCTCATTTCCAAGCTCTTCCGCAGCTTTTTCCATATCCTTTCTCGATGTTATCTTAAGTCCCGTAAGTGCCTGAGCTTCAGGTATGTTGGGCGTTATAACACGGCTTATGGGAAAAAGAAGTCTCGCCATAACCTCGGCTGTCGAATCCTTCATAAGACTGCTGCCGCTTGTAGCAACCATCACCGGATCCACAACAAGATTTTTTACCTTATACTTGGTGAGCTTTTCGTGCACCACCTTCACCTGCTCTGCAGACGGAAGCATTCCAATCTTGGCCGCATCGCATGGAATATCGCTCAGACACGCTTCAATCTGCTCTCCGAGAAACTCGGGACTTGCTTCCATAATATCCGTAACCCCTGTTGTATTCTGGGCTGTCAGAGCCGTTATCGCAGTCATCCCGTATACCTTGTGTGCAGTCATTGTCTTAAGATCTGCCTGAATGCCGGCTCCGCCGCTACTGTCGCTTCCTGCTATAGATAAAACTACTTTCATCGAAAACCTCTCCTGATCATATAATCTCTAATATTCAATAATCTGCATATTTCATCGAGAAAAATGCTTTAGTTTGTGTTTCTGTATAATCACAACTCATCAATTGCTTTGATCAGTCCCTGCGCCGCATCCCTTGGTGACTCAGATTTCATGATCGCAGACACTACGCAGATTCCGGCAATCGGAGTGCCTTTTAATACGCCAAGGTTGTCTTTATTTAACCCGCCTATTGCATTTGCCGGAATCGGCACCGCATTGCAAATATCATTTAAAGTTTCAGTTGAAGTAAGAACTGTTTTTACTTTGGTCGTTGTCGGATATATCGCGCCCACACCCAGATAATCCGCACCTGCTTTATACGCTGCAAGCGCCTGCTCGACAGTCTTGGTTGTTGCGCCAACTATCTTGTCTTTTCCCAGAATCTTTCTTGCCGTTTCAACAGGCATATCCTCTCTTCCGACATGTACTCCGTCTGCGCCTGTCGCAAGAACTACATCAACTCTGTCATCAACGATAAGCGGCACATTGTGCTTTCTTGTGATTTCAAGCGCCTTACTCACGAGATTTATATACTCCGCTGTCGACTTATTTTTTTCCCTGATCTGGACAAAGGTAACACCGCCTTCTATCGCCTCTTCAAGAGCTTTAAGGAATTCTTCGTCGCTCTTATCCGTGCTGTCCGTGACAAGGTAGAGCTTAAGCTGCTTTCTGTCTAGTACCATGTAACTTTCTTCCTTTCTTCAATGATGTCGTCATTTATTTCCGCGATGGCGTCAAACAATCGCATCAGGAACATGTTGCCCTCCGCGTTTTCTCCGCTTATTCCAAAAGCAGCCGT
The DNA here is from genome assembly GCF_900116865.1 of Butyrivibrio sp. M55. GTDB lineage: Bacteria > Bacillota > Clostridia > Lachnospirales > Lachnospiraceae > Butyrivibrio. The sequence goes on along the minus strand of NZ_FPCD01000019.1, from coordinate 4,302 downwards.
CGCATTCACAACCGCTTCAATACTTGTATCTACCGCAAAAAAGCTTGCGCACACGGCTCCGAGCATGCATCCCGTCCCGGTTATGCTACCGAGTTTCTTCGTTCCGTTCTCGATAACTGCCGTTCTGCTGCCGTCTGTTACTATATCTTTTTCTCCGCTTGCAAGAACGATGGCGTTAAGGTTATTTGCAAGTTTCTTGGCAATGTTGATTGTTTCTTCGAATGTGAGCTTCTTATCTGCATCAACACCTGATGATTTATAGTCGTTGTCGAAAAGAGCCCGTATCTCAGAGTAATTTCCTTTTATCAGCATCGGAGCTTTAGGATTTCTTTTACCTGTCATCTTTTTTACGATGCTTCTTCGAAGCTCCGAGCACGAAGCACCCACAGCATCTATCACGACAGGCATCTCTTTTTTCATCGCCTCGTCATAAGATATAGCCATTGCCTCAAGCCTGTCCCTCGTTACGTTTCCGAAATTGAGCAAAAGAGCTTTTGCACTCGCCGTAATCTCGCGAACTTCATCGGGATGCTCCGCCATTATCGGTCTTGCGCCGAGAAGAAGCACGGCGTTGGCACACTGCATTATTGAGATTGGGTTAGTGATGCAGTGAATTAGGGGCGATTGTTCTTTTAGTTGTTTACAGATATTTGTTTTCATATATGTGACCTTTTCGTCTCTTAAACAGCTTTATTCTGTTACTATCGCTTATATCATTCGAATCATTTTTTGTTTTAGATTTTTCTACTCTTACCACTTCATCACTGCCGTTCAGACTGTCCTGTATTTTTCTGAGCATTCCTGTTGCGGACAGTCTCTTCAAAAGAAGGTACGCAATGCTTCCACCTATCAGCGTTCCCATGATAAATGAAGGGACATAGAAGAAAAGTGTTAGCCCGGTTTTGCCCCAAAGGTATGTCATAACAGGATATGAAACGATCGCGCCGATAATTCCCGTTCCGATAATCTCGCCAATAACCGCAGCGATGATCTTGCCTTTTGAAAGCTTATACAAGATTCCCGAAAGAGTTGCTCCAAACACAGCTCCCGTAAGTGCAAGCGGCGGAATCCCCATCGTCGTCATTCTTATCACGCCGATCAAAACCGCACATGTAAAGGCATACACAGGCCCCATAAACACAGCGCATGTAATGTTGATAAGATGTGCCATTGGACACATTCCCTCAACTCTTAAGATCGGAGAAATCACAACTCCGAGCGCGACAAACATCGCAAGCGTAACCATTTTCAGCAGTACTTTTTGATTTTTCATATCAGTCTCCTTTTGACGGGCCTGAAACAAATGCACGATAGTGCTTTAGCATCCGGCGGAGGCATCTTTTTTTGCATCAAAAAAGCGGAAGCTCCCGTCCGGTAAGCTTCCGCATAAATCTCCTATTCCTACAAGGCATCCCTACGTTGGCATTATCCAAATCAGGTTCTCGGTCGAAGGTCACACCTTCCTCTCAGCCTGTAATACAAGCTCCCGTCTGTTTATTTTTTTATAAGTATGGTTATACACTATTATGAGTGGAATTACAATATGGCATTTTCTTATTGTTATCTACAAAAAATCTTAAGAAATTTCGACGGTAAATCTTAAGATTTATCTGCTAACATTGAAAAGTCGGCAGTCTTTCAATGATAATTCTAAGCCGTCATCTTGGCGAATCGCCAAATCTTTTTATTTCTAGAAAGGAATCATCTAAATGTCTAAATCAAAAAACAAATCTCAAACGCTCACCTACGAAACCGCAACAGGAGAAATAGAGTTCACTCTCATGAGTGACATGATGTTCCACTACGTCATGCAACAATCTGAAAAAGCTTTAACTGGTCTTGTTTGTGCCCTAAAAGGAATATCACCCGATTATGTGAAAAACATCCTTGTTGTAAATCCAATTGACCTTAACAATGCAGGTAAAGAAACAATCATGGATATAAAACTCACTCTCAACAACAATGAGATTCTCAATATTGAGCTCCAGGTATATCCCGACAAATATTGGATCTCACGTTCAATACTTTATCTATGTAGGGCATATGACAACATCGGTAACGGTGAAAATTATTCCCTTATCAAACCTACTACTTTATTCTGCATCACCGATAAGGAACTCATTCCAAAAGCGCCAAAAGAATTCTATGCAAAATACCGTCTTACCAATCTCAAAAACCACCACTTATATACTGATAAATTCGGTATAAATGTGCTACAATTAAACCACACAGACCTTGCTACAAAAGAAGATATCAGCAACAATCTTGTGTACTGGGCGAATCTTTTTAAAGCAACCACTTGGGAAGAGTTTAAAAATCTTGCCCAAAATCATCCTGATATCGAGGAGGTGGGAAATTTGATCTTCGAACTTAATTACGACAATCAGGCAAAAGAGATCCTTGAAGGCCAGCGCCGTTATAGAGAACAAATGAATTCTCAATATGCCGCAGGCTATACTGATGCTGAAGAAAAATATGAACCCGAGCTTGCAAGAAAAGATGCACACATTAATGAGCTTCGCAATGAAAAAACAGAACTCCGCCAAAGAAACGCTCAGCTCGAAGATGAAATTACCGAGCTGAAAGCAAAACTATTAGAACTTGAGAAAAATAAATAATTTAAAAAAAGCAATGCGTCATGTACGACCAATGTCATTAAGTTAACATTGGGATAATGCTTTGGATGAGAGAAACGGGAATGAAGATGATAACCTTCATTCCCGTTTCTTCCTTTTTAGGCATAACAAACAGGCGGATCTAAAATCCACCTACTAATCATGTTTTATTTTGATTATTTATGCTACTCTATATAAGAAACTATGAAATACTTTTCCTGTCAGTATTCGTTTACGATGCCTATTAGGTCTAACTGGAATTATATTTCTAGCTATTATAGTTTCTAAATTAGGTGATGTCGTTTTTTCACGCAAGAATAGTCTGCAGACATGAGCAGCAACGGTAAAGTTCGCTTTGTATGTATATTTTCTTTGCTTTTTTTCAATGACTACGTGCGAGGTAATCATTTCCGCAAAGTTATACATTATCAGATGTGCGTATATTTCTTGCTGAATACACATCACCTTTTTTGAATGAAAATCTAGCATTCCAATAGTATATTTTAAATCTCTAAATGAAGTTTCTATCCCCCATCTGGCTGCATATAACTTTTTTAAATTTGTTGGCGTATATTCCTTAGCGTCCAAGTTAGTAATTACGGTTTCATATGTGTCTTCAGTAATCTTGAATCGTACGATTCTAAATTTAAGCTCATAAAAGGCTACTGAATCCTTTTTCCTTAGCTTTGTTGGGAGATAATCAAACGGATGTGAATGTGCAATCAATTTGTAGTGATTCTTGTCCTTCAAAAATAATTCCTTCATTTCCTTTGTTTGTTTACGCGTAAGTTTTAAATCAATATTTACATCAAATTCTTCTTCATCAGGTAGGTCTAATCCATTCTTAATTCCTCGTGTACCATCCTTAATCCTTATGAGATAATACCAACCTTTTTCTTGGATATGTGCCATACTGTGATAAGATTCGTATCCTCTATCAGCAATTACTAATGCTTTGGGAATAGGCGATCTATCTACCATCTCTTGCAATGCAGAGTGCTCATTTGCATCATGCTTTCCTTGAAGTACTACATCAGTATATAAATGATTTTCTAGATTATAGAGTGCATTTAAATGCAACAAATTGTAGGGCTTTTGTCCATTAACACTGGGATAATAAGATTTTTTATCTTCAGAATTAGTTGGAATTTGAATATCAGAACCATCAACTGCAAGAATAGTTAAATCAGAATGCGAATGATTTTGTAGTTTATTTGTAAACCCTTTAAAGATGTCTCTAAAAAATTCGGGCTTAATCTTTTGTCTTTGCTGAACAAAAGCCGAGGCAGATGGCAATGAACTGACATCATGGAAGATATCAATCATCTCATTGGTTATACTCTTGCTTTCCATCTCGATGATAGCTCTGACTATTTTTTCGAATGGAAGCTTACGATTCCTAGTGAAATCTACTTTGGGATTAACAACATAATCCAACATGTTTTGAGTAGTGGTAGTGATTTCAGATAATAAAAGCTTTTTAATGTGTTTTGGTTTCATATGTGACCTCCTTGCAATCAAGTTTTCCTTAATTACAAGGGCCGCTTTCGCTACCTTTAAAACATCAGTAGCGAAAGCGGCCACACATTTACGATAATCTGTCAATACCTTTTAAGAAAAAAAGACCCCTATGTCATTTCTGACATAGAGATCTTTTGGGCTGTCATCTTAACTTAATGACATTGAT
>NZ_FPCD01000011.1 GCF_900116865.1 Butyrivibrio sp. M55 | reverse complement strand
GGCGCTGATGCAAGTGCACTCACTTATTCCATGGTCGAAACTGCCAAGGCTTGCGGAGTAGATGTTTACTACTATCTCAAGTATCTGTTGATCAAATGTCCATCATCTCAGATGAGCGACGAGGAGCTTGAAAAGCTATCTCCATGGAATCCAGAATGCAAAGAAGCTCTTGATGAGCTGTTCAGGAAGCATCAAGATGCCATCTTTGATGCGATGTAATCTTTATCATATGTGAATTGTCAAGGTACTCCGGGTTCATAAGAACTCGGGGTATATTTTATGGGCAAAAGCCCTTGTACCCGATAACAATGGTGGTTATTTTACAACCCACCGGATTATTGCGCGCTTACGCTGAAAAGCCAGTACTTGCATTGTGTAAGCATCAATAATCACTGATAGATAGCAGAAAGCGTCATTTAACCTAATGTAGGTTATATCTGTTAGTAGCACCTGTCGTGGTCCATGGCTCTTGAATTGACGTTGTACATGGTTCGGAGCAACAGCATTTGTCTTGAGCGCTTTTGCCATGCGCCTGTAGGGATTCGCTTTTCGAATAGGACATTTTAAGCCATACTTTCGCATAAGCCTGATGACTTTCTTGTGATTCATGGGCGTGCCCATTCTGACAAGCCTAATGCATATGCTTCGATATCCTTTGGCGTATCCTCTAAAGTCATATGCTTGTTTTATAAGAGCAAAATCCCGAAGATCACTAGCTTCACTCTGGAGACGGTGTTGTGAAGCAACCTCTGATATGTAGCGATAATACCCGGAGCGCGATACACCTGCGAGTTCGCAGAGTTCCTTTACATCCAGACAACTGTCATTAGAGCTGACTTCTCTTTGGATGGCTTTAAATATATATTCCTTCTGATGAACTAGTTTCCCGGAGGATGAAGATATATATTTTGAATTTTTTTAAAAAACTCAACCTGCTGTTCAAGATGTACGATCCTTTGTTGCATCTCCTTAATGGATGTTGAAGTTCTCTGAGCATCAAGATTCTTTTTGGCAAAGGCCTCAGTGCGCTCGGCTTGTGATAATCCTCTTGGTGCTTTTAATCCTTCAGGAGAAGCTGCTTCTGCAAGAATTCGTCTGCGTATGTTATCAATAGCAGCTCTTGAGAACAGAGTAGGATCATATCCAGCAGCCTTAAGGATCTTTATTGTAGAAAGTCCATGGTGCCTCACTTGATCAACAAAAAACTCTTTAAACTCAAGCGTAAATGTTACTTTATTAGGCATAGCAACATGCGTATAAGGATTCTGAGAAAGAATTTTGACTTGTTCATCTGTGTAGCTTGGTTTCTTTTTTGGATTCATGAGATGTCCCCCTTTGCTAATTATATCAGCAAAGACAGCTGAATCCGTGTCCACTTCTTGGAATCTCTTCATTTTTTACATAAATGTACCGCCAGATTCGTGTCCACATGTCGGATTCATTGCTTAAAAATCCTGCCAAAATGATTTTTCATTGTGTCCACTTCTTGGGGTCTATTTTAATCCTTTCCGCCTGTCGAAATTATTGATTATACAATAACCAACAGGTAGATTTTAGCCTTCTGCACTGTTGGTATTATCGTTTTCGCAATAATCAACAGGTAGATTACGCCCTTTTGTACTGTTGGGATTATTACTTTTACAATAACCAACAGATAGACTCTGACTTTTTGCACTGTTGGTATTAACGTTTTCACAATAATCAACAGGTAAATACTACATTTTCTCACTGTTGAAAAGTCTAGAAAAAAGCATTTCAACAGGTTTCAGCCTATATAAATCCCAAAAATTTGATCAAACTAACTTGTATTTTATTCAAAATTGAAAAAATCCGATTCCAGCAGCAATGTACTACCGGAGTATGGACTAGATGTGCGGCCGTACCAGACGGCCGACACAAATAGAATAATTATAGATATAAATTTAATAATAGCATTCAGCTCTCGCATGAACCATGGCTTCACACAACGTTTTCACAAGGAAGTTCCGCTCTTGCCCCAAAATGCGGGGCTCGCCGGAACAACAGTCTTCTGTAAACTCAATCTGCGCTTTCAGCTTGATTTCGTTAACAGACAGACAGTTTCGACATGATTTTCTTTGTCCAAACCTATCGATATATCCTCCGCAATAAGCGGAAGATTAAATTTTATGGACTTGAGCCACTGACCTTCCGATGTCCTTTCCTCAAAAATATTTACTTCACTAATAATCTGCTCAATAAAATCTCTGCGTTCCTGTGAATCCATCTTATCCCAGAAACGGTCTATATAGACAATCGTTTTATAAATATTTTCTGTAGACATTTTCTCCGAGATAGCCGCTTTACGCTTGGCTCTTGCATCCATTATAAGATCTTCCAGCTCTTCAATATGATCATATAATCTGTAAAGGCTATTCTCAAGATCGGTTTTTCTTCTCTTATAATGCTTATCATCCACATCTAAGCTATCTATATCACTAATAATGATATCTCTCTTGCTATTACACTGCCTAAGCTGTTTACCATATGCTTCTATTTCAGCATCCATATCCGAAACATCTACTTTACTGTCAATTTTACTCTTCATGAATTTTGCAGACCTGTCATCCTGAACAAGCTGCGTTATTGCCTCTATTACAGCCGCATCAAGAAGTTCTTCATTGATTTGACGTTTATAATCGCATCTATGTCCTCTGTCGCTCCTTCGATGCTTGCAACCATAATAATAGAAGTGCTTGTAAAACGTTCCATCTTTTTTACGCTTTGTACATTTGTTGGCATACATCCCAGCACCGCAAATAGGGCATTTTACAATGCCTGAAAGAAGATGGATTGTTTCATCTTCCACACGATTGTATCGCTTATATTTCTCGGCATTTCCATTACGAATTATCTGTGCCTGCTCCCATAGTTCCTCAGAAATAAGCGGTTCATGCTTACCATCAACCAAGATATAATCATCCTTATTTACCAGATGATAGTCATTTCTGGTACCACGGACTTTTTCTATTCTGCGGCGACCATATGCAATCTTACCACAGTAAACCGGATTCTTTATAATTCTCTTAATTAGAGAAGCACTAAAAAGAGGGGTCTTTCCATTCTGTCTTGGCATCTTCACAATACCATGATTTTCAAGATATCTGGCTATACCAGCTGCCCCCATTCCTTGATTTACATTAAGATCATATATAGTCCTAATTGCATCAGCCTCTTCTTCATTTACAACTAGCGCTCCATCAACCAGCTTATAGCCATACGGTGCAAAACCTCCATTCCACTTACCTTCGCGTGCCTTCTGCATACGCCCTTCCATGGTCTGCACTCGGATATTTTCACGTTCAATCTCAGCTACAGCTGAGAGAACTGAGATCATAAGCTTTCCTGCATCCTTAGATGAATCAATTCCATCTTCAACACAGATCAGATTAACATCAAAATCCTGCATTGTCTGTAATGCACTAAGTGTATCTGCTGCATTTCTGCCAAAACGTGATAGCTTGAAAACAAGCACATATGACACGTTATCTTTCCCATTTTTTATATCATCCATCATCTGGTTAAAAGCTATTCTGTTTTCTATTGATTTACCGGAAATACCTGCATCTTCATATTCTCCGACAATTTCATAATCGTTATACTCACAAAAAGCCTTCATTTTAGCTTTCTGCGCATCAAGGGAATAACCATCAACTTGAACGGCAGTCGATACACGAGTATAAAGATAAACTTTTGTCATCATTGAAGTATTAGTCTTTGTCATTATTCTCCTCTATCTTCTCATCAATTATGGAAGCAGTCTCAATCATTGTTGCTTCATCCAAAATATTCATCTGATACTTCGCTATATCCTTTAGTATCTCAAACCTTGTAGCTTTGTCCCGTCCTTCACGTATCATCTGCGAATTATGAGTTTCAAGATTTGAAAGTACAGTCAGCTCGTTAATTGTTGCATAATCCCTGACATTGCTCTTTTTGGCAAGTTCAGGATTTGCATCACGCCATGCTTTTGCCGTGAATCCAAAGAGCGCAACATTAAGAAGATCTGCTTCCTCAGCATATGCCAGCCATTCAATGTTATCTCTGTAATTACCTGTCGGAATTAAGTATTTCTTGATTGCATCAGTTTGTATCAGATAGTTATTCTTTGATAAAAACCTCTTTGCGGACCACTCCAGACTTTTAATATCATTTTCCTCATCTTTGAGCCTTTGAAACTCTTTGATAAGATATAATTTGAATACTGGACTTATAGCTGAAGCAAATTCGAATGCAATGTCTTTATGGGCATAAGTACCGCCATATTTTCCTCTTTTAACATACAAACCAATCGCGTTTGTCTTATCTACCCAATCAGAAACACTTGGAGTAAACGTTACAAGCCCTGCCTCTTTTTTAAAGTGTTCAGATTCGAACACTTTAAAATCAGGGTTGTAAATATATTCCCACGTTGATAAAAATTCAAGCGTAGACCTATTTCTTAACCAGTTTCTTATAACATCTGCTGCTCGTGAGCCTTTTGCCTTTGCAGCTGCCATATCTGTAATACAGATATAATCATCAATGTCTTCTACTGACACTGTAATTGGTATATCCTGCACTGTTATTATTCTGTTTTTCATATAACAATCCTTTCCCTTATCATAATTCACAAATTCAGATATTCTCCAAGTCCTCAAGCTTTTTTAAAGCCTTAAGGTATGCCTTAAGCCTTTTTTGCTGCTCCTGAGCAAGATTATGATACTCAACAAGCATCTCCCTATCCTCAAAGCTAATCTCCATATCAGTGTGCTTGGTATAGTCATCATCTATACCATTCCCTGTAAGAAGTTGCTCCGGAGTAATATCCAGAACTGCACATATATCCATAATCTTATCCGCTGAAGGGTTAGTCTTTTTTGTCTTCCAGTCGCTGACTGTGCTGCCTGACAAACCTACCATCTTGCAAAAAGACGTCTGTGAAATATCTCTTTCCTTAAGTATTTTGAATATTCTTTCGCTTATTGTCATTTTCATTCTCCGTATATACGAATATTTCTCTCTTCGTTACTACGACAATAATATCACCAGCAGAAACCATATTCAATATCGTTATGCGCCCGTCTACATTTTTCTCTGTTAACATGCCTCATGTATGCTTTATACATTTTCATGACTTTATTCCTGTAAAAGAGCACCTCTGGATCAGGTAGGTCATCCAAGCCTACCTCATCAGCATATTTGGCGTATATGCCCGCCATAAACTCGCTAAATTTACTCCATTCATCACGTTTATCTAATACCACGATATTCTTATTTTTCATCTTATTCCTCCCAATAATAAAACCGGCAAGGAATCAGTTATAAACCAACTCCGTAAACCGGCTCTAAAAAACTTTTTTATTACTATAGTTACATAAATACTTTTTTATTTTGTCGGTTTAATGGTTTATCGGTTTATAATCCATCAAACAAACGGGCAATCCATCTGTTCCGTCACAGATACGAAACCATTTGGATCCACTTCACATTCTAGGTTCTCTTCCCTTACCCATGCTTTCTGCGTGCCATAATCGGGAAAATTATGAGTCGAAATCCTTTTCCAACCGGAGATATGGTCAACAATCTGTGAAATCTGGTTTGCCTCATATTTTTTTGCTATATCAAAATCCTTATTGTGTCCCAAAGCTTCAAAGAAAAGCATCTTCACACAAACATAGTTCTCCTTTGTGGAATCCAAGAAATCTCTGATTTCTGTTTCTATCGGATCTTCCGGTACAAAATCTTCCTGTAGGGCTTCCAATTCTTCCTGCAATTCTTTACTGAGTGTCAGAGAATAGTCGCCGCTTTTGTAAACCGCCATCATCTCAGCCCACATCTGCTCGATATACTTCCTTGATTCTTCCTCATTTTCAAGAATATGAACCTCAGCAAGATCAGCGTGGCATTCAATAGGAATAAACCTTCTGTTTCCCGATTTATCCGGCGGAAGGAACTGTCTCTTGTTGGAAGTTCCAGCAAAAACACACTTTCTTGGATGCTCCGTGGCATATTTGTCATATCGGATTCGATATACATCCACCTGTCTTGTGATGAAGGATTTTATCTCCTCTGCATTTGCTGCTCTTATTGCTGCCAACATCTCAGCCATTTCTATGATCAGATGACCTTGAAGCTTTTCAAAAACATCCTCCCCATCAAGCTTTTTCACATCATCCGTGAAATATCTGTCCGATATTGCCAGAAATCGTAAGAATGTTGATTTACCGGCACCCTGACCGCCCACAAGACAGAGCATATAGTCAAACTTATGACCTGGATCATATACTCTTTCTATTGCCCCAAGCATGAACATCTTTAGTGCCTGATAATTAAGCTCCGATACATCTGCTCCCAGAAAATGATGTAGTCCAAACTTAACTCTGGGATGTCCATCCCACACCAGCGATTCCCAATAGGTCTTGATGGGATGATAAGGATTATCAAAAGACACTGTTTTAATCGCCCTTTCTATCATCCTGTCAACCTTTAGACTGTAGTGTTTTTCAAGATAGGTTATAAGATTTGCCACATCTACATCCGTCAGAACTTCCGATGTTCTTCTCCAAGGCATTGCCTTTATGATGTCTACTCTTTCATTAAGTTCATTAAACCTGATTGCATCCTTTAACACCGGATCTTCCCTGAGCGCTATCTTACAGTTATTGTTTGTCTGCTTGGTTATTCCCTTTGCATCTGTTTCAAGCATCATCCTCACTCGCTGTCTTTCTTCATAAAGCTCGTCTGCTTCCCCCATAGAATTCTGTCCTTTATCATCAGAAATCTGCTTTGTCATCTGCTCCATAAATCCGGATGTGAAAAGAATACTTGCCATCTTTTCCATTTCCTCTTTAGTTAAAGTTTTTAATTCGTTCCCCAATAGCTTTTATCTCCTCCCCATAAATCTCCATGATCTCAAGTTGCTTTTCTCTGTCTCCAAATATAAGGTCATCAAGGAGTTCGTTAATAAATTCCAGTTTTTCCAGTGATTCCACGAAAAAAGGATGCCAGTCGGCATCCCCTTCGCTTGGTCCATATTCTTTTCTCCAATACCACAACAGACTATGATACTTCGACAGGATATTTATTGCATCCCTCCTCATGATATCAAAGGCTCTTTCAACTTCTCGACTTATGCACTGTTCCCTTTCAAGTCTCAACTGTTCTTCTGACTTGATGTCGTTTCCGCTAAAGTTTTTGAATGCAATTCCCAGATTGAAGTCTTCGTTGATTTTCTTTGCTGCTTTGATTACCGGTAATCCAAAATAATTTGATACAAAGTCAATCGCATCTCCATCAGCTCCGCAGCCAAAGCAATGATAACGACTATCAACCTTCATGCTGGGATTCTTATCATCGTGAAACGGACAGCAACACATTCCTTTATTGTTAATCTTTATCCCATAGTGGCTAACTGCATCATAAGCTGTCACCCTTTTCTTAACCTCATCAAATATCCCCACGTATCATCCCTCCTTTTTAACACCGATCATGGCTTCTTTTCTTTGACGGAACATCAAGGCTTCTTTCTTTTTTGCTGTTTATGGCTTCTTTCTTCCTCTTAATATTTTCTATAATGCTTGGTCTGAGTTCATTCTCTATCTTTCTGAGAAGCTGATTCTTTTTTGATTCTGAAGAAAAAGTCCTCTTTACACTTTCCACAACTCTGCTCTTAATACCCGTAAACCTCCGTTGAAGTTTTGTTAGCTGTTCAACCGCAAATCCTCCAAGAACCTTTGTCTTTAAATCTGTAGAGCCATTGATCTCATTCTTTAGCTTCGTGATTTCTTTGTCCGATTCTTTCCTCACATTCTCGGTAACTTCATCTATCATATCCTCACAGGCTTTGTGATAAGCCACTGCTGTTATATCGCTGATAAATGATTCCACATCATCAAGTTCAAGCTCTTTCTTCGTTTTTTCATCATCCAGCTTGCCAATATCATTCTCCAGTCCTGCTTTCTGTTCTGTCAGCAGACTGTTATCAATGATAAGCTTACTGTTTTCATTTCGAAGATTATCGAGTTTTTCGGATATCTGACCGGCGATAAACTCCTGCTTTTCCATATATTTCTTTCCTCCGTAGATTGGTACTTCCTCAATCATAAGCCCGTGTTCCTTACAGATATCCACCAGAAGCTTTCTACATTCTGCGTCATAACTCATCTTACGATTGTTATATTTACCTTCCTTCTTCGAAGTATCAGGAAGCTCAAATCCCATCTCTTTTAGTGCCTGTTCCTGCTTAGGTTGTCGTTCACCATATCTGTTTGTCACATCAAAAACATGCCTCTCATGAATGTGCGGTGTGTTCTCATCAAGATGGAGCGCCCAGTCAAGAGTGTGAACATGGTCACCATACCTTCGATTGATCTCATCAAAAAATTCGGTAGTGATGGATGCCAGAACATCCGGATCAGCATGCATGTTCATATCCCCTATCTGATAAATTGTTTCCTCAGGACAAGTCTTGCCATTTGCCCTAAGATCATCTGTCGTCCTACATCTTTCCCTGTGACCTGCTTTAATATTACGTTCATTCTGTCCATCGACATAATCCTTATAGACTAGGTCATAAAAACCTTTTTCAACATCTGTAAAGGAAATGTTGTTTTCACCAAGTTCCTCGTGACGGATTATCTCCCTGTCGATGCAATTCCAATACAGATTGTTTTTGGTGTACTCTCTTTTTAGTTCTTCTGCTTTTTCCAGTTCGAACTCTCTATCATTGTGTTTGGGATTATAAGTTCCATGTGCTCCCGATCTACCATTATGTCTTGAAACTCTCATATCACTTTTATCCTCCATAAAATACGCGATAGTCATAATAGTTGTTTTAAAAAATTTGTTCGGCCGAAAAGCACCGTCTTCAAGGGCTATAAAGGCCCGAGTCGACAAAAAATACCCAGTATGGTATGTCGATTCCAACATACCTACTGGGCGGGGTTTCACCCTCGACCTGACAAAGGAGCTTCGCCCCCTTGACCCCTTTTCAGTGAAAATGGCTGCACCATTTTCTCCGAAAATTGCTTTCCGCAACCACTCGCTTTCTATTCTTTAGCAGTAATCTTTTTGCTTAAGTTGCCGTCTCCCCTCCTGAGTTCCTAACAAGTATCCTCTAAGATCATGTTAGCCATTTAGACTGTTTTGGGCTTTGTCGTTTGCTGCACCTTGGCTCGCTCTGTCCATCAGACGTCTTCGCTTAGCTTTCCCCGGGTTGAGTATTCATTCGGAACGGTCATTCGCTTTTTCTATCTTTATTAAAAAGAAAAAACGACCCACTCCTTCCTATACACGAAACGTCGTGATTGCAAATCAAAAAGATATAAAAACGACATATCGGTGTGATATCATATTTTTAATATGAGAGGTATTTTTTATGGAATCAGTAAATGTACGCTTAAAAGATTTAAGATATTTGAACGGTGAGGCAAAGCTCACTCAGAAAGACGTTGCCGACAAGCTAGGCATAGCTGCGACCTCAATTGCTGATTACGAAAAAGAAGGTCACTATGTTCCAAGTAACGTACTGATAAAATATTGCAATGCTTTTCATGTTTCTGCTGATTATCTTCTGGGACTTACCAATACCCTCAAGCAGCCACATTATGAGATACATGAACTTGGACTTACTGATGGTGCTCTTGATAAACTTAGAAGTGAAGAAGTAGATTCCGCTCTTTTGTCTGAAATAATCGAGCATAAAAACTTTGACAATATGCTTTTGGACGCAGCCATCTATGTTAACGGATTTGTGGATGAATCAATTCAGAAATTTAATGATACTGTTCAAATCGAACGCATAAAACAAGAAGGTGCCGATATTAAATCAAGAGAAGTTCAGAAGAAACTTCTTGAAGCTGACTATGTCAGAATGAATCAGGATTATCTTTTCTCCGGCAGGATGGCAAATGCATTACTCTCCATTCTTCGAGACATAAAGTTCAATCATAAAAATGATTCTTCAACCTCAGATTATCAGGATGGTTATTCTGATCAAAAGGCATTGATGAAGATAATATTTGATGAATATAACAAAGAAAAAGAGAAGATGTCTTTTGGTAAGCTGATTCACAAGAGCCTGCTTCACATACTTGGCGTAAAAATAAGCGACTCCGAGCTAGACAGAGTCGCTAAAAGTAATGATCCAACCGAACTTGGAAATATGATGGAACAATCTCCACTTATAGAGCCTGATGCAAGAAAGCGAAGAAGGAAAAAGTAGCACAGGATTTCCCATGCTATTTGATTCATTATGTACAATATTAAGCTTCTTTTCGAAAGAATAACTCTCTTTTTTCCGAGATCGTTTTAGACCTTCATCGCCTAACATATTATAGTTATTTACCCATTCTAGAATATGATGTGAACTAGCTACACTGTACTTTTTTGCTAAATAGTCCTTTCCACCTTCTCCTTTGAGGTATGCTAAGACTACCTTTTTCTTAAAATCAAAATCATATTTTGCCATAAAAATACCGACCTCCCAAAAGTTAGATTTTTGGTCTAACTTTTTGGGGTCGGTACACTTTGATCACTTTAGCGAGGTCCTTTTTTTGTGTAGAGCGTAAAGGTATTCTATTGCTTCACAATACAGCTCGTGCGCAAGCATTTCGTAAACGTAAATGCTATTTACTTGTCTATATAATCCCACACATTTATGGATAAGCCGGTATCCTCTTCTTCATCAATTATTCCGGGCACAAACTGCGTAGAATGTGTATCTCCCGTGGCACGGTCGATGTAAAAATACTCGTGCGAACCGGTATATGATCTAAAATCAATCCTTATCTCATCTGCGCCTTCCTCAGAGCTGACAACGCAATAAACGGAAGCTTCTCCGTCATACTCCTCCAGACTCGGGTTTTCTTCAGTACAGATATACTTCCATACCGCATCACGGGCCTGCTCATCGGTAAGCACCTTGGTGCCGGATTCACCTGAATCTCCTGCTGCACCTTCCTGCTCTGCTGCCACATCTGTGCTCTCATCGACAGCGTTAGTATCCGCAGCTTCACTATCTCCTGCTGCCGATTGAGATTCCACAGCAGACGGCGCATCAGTTATCTCAACATCATTTTTCTTTTCACATCCCACAACAATCAAACTCATTGCCACGATTGGCACAAGTATTCTCATCTTCATACATAAATCTCCTCGTAAAATAAAACTCTCTCGCATTTGCATCAGTTTTATCAGTTTTTTCCATTACAATCCATAATTCTTTAAGCTTCATTATCTTTGTAAAGCATTCCAGCATCATTGATTTTTTCATAAACAGTAATCAATTCATCTAACCCATCCAAATTTGTTTCAGTATAACCATTATGTTTTAAAACACAAACTATCAGTTCCAATAGTTTTTTCCATTCATTCAAAAACTGTTCAATTGGCATTTTTATCGAATTATTGTTATTCAATAAATCCTCCAAATCTCCCACAGTACAATCCCAATGTGATAATATATTTATTTCTCCTGCACTCCATTCTATTTTCCAATCACATCGAAATGTATCAGGAAGCCAACATATATTTAAACTTCCCTTTTCACTCTCCATAATTTTCTTTAAAATTTTAACAAGATCTTCTATCATATAGCTAATATCATATTTATAAGATAATGGTACATAAATATGGTTCCAAACCAAAAAGGCATCTTCTGTATTTAAGGGAAAACTATCCTCGACAGCATCCGATAAGCTTTCGATACATTCATCATTAGTTCTATTTAAGTATTTTGGGTTACTAACCTGTATAAAAAAATTCATTTCATTTTCTCCTCGTATTTGTATTATAAAAACTCTTATCACTCCATTGGATAACCATGCCACGTTCCAGTTCCATTATTCCTAATCCACATTTTACTTGCTGGTTTCGTTGTTCCATACATTCACACAGACCAAACATCGCCTACATTAAACCCTTTATCGATTTTTCATATTATAAAATTTTTCCTGCAAAGATTGCAATATAAAAGCAGCCTTCCGGAATGAGCCTAATTCCCTGCCCAAACCAAAAGGCTGCATATTTGCTGTGTTAAACACTCCGATTTATATGTAAAACTGAATTAAGCAGCTTTTTCTTGTATTACATTCTCAGCATCAATAATTGGCTGCAATTTGCTGTCTCTGATAAGATAAAGTCCAAGAATTACAGATACTACACAAATAAGGATTGATTTGATAATAATGCCGTTTCCAAGCCATTCGCCAATGAGAACATCCATATCACTTCTGTTTGCGAAGACCATTGGATAGATCATAAGGCTTATATCAAACAAATAGTGAAGTACCATATTGCCCCAAAGATTTCCTGTTCTAATATAAAGTGCAGCAAGGAAAAAACCTATTCCAACAGCATAGATTATCTGTGCATAGATGGGCGTAGGATCAACTGCCCCATCCAAATTAGTAAAATGCAATGCTCCAAAGAATATCGAAGATAATGCCATAGCAACAATATAAGAAGCTTTATTGTTTCCAAAAGCGTTTCTTAGGAATGTAAATAAAAAACCTCTAGCGATAAGTTCTTCACTAATTCCAGCTCCTATAAACATGGTAATAAAAAACGATACCACCAATTTGCTATCCATAAGCGGTGTTCCGTACTCAGTAAATGATTTATACAAGTTGGTGATAAGGTAAAAAGCTGTAACCGCCGTCATCACACCACCAATCACAAATGTATCCTTAAAACTCTTAAACGAAAAAGCAAAAACCTCTTTATGTCCAAAAATAATTACAGATAATACAAGAATTAGTATCAGCGCTATCCTACCAAATATACCAGGTATATATGCAGACGCAACCAAAGCGAGTGCTATAGTCACTATTATTCCCAATAAATATTTTACAGTTTTCATTTTGTTCTCCTCTTGTGTTACTATTACAGTCATACTATGTCTAACATAGTATGTTATACTACGGCTAACATGGTATGTCAACATGACTTTTGCATAAATATAAAACAGCCTTCCAGATGAGCTTAACTCCCTGCTCATTCCGTAAGGCTGCCTATTTGCTACATTATTTTCTTTATCTTCTTTTCTTAGCTCTTCCATACACTTTAGTCTCAAAACGTGTCAGAACTGCACCGGTAATAAGACCAACAGTCCGATTCTTTACTCGGTTTGCAAATCTGTATGAAACAAGAGACGCCCCGGTCGCAATATCCTTAATCCCATGCAGACTTAAGCGTAGACCTATCCAGAGGCTTATAGGTATTCAGATATTTCTCATATTCCTGCATTGTGATTTCTTTGTCATTAAGAAGGAACATACTGTTCTCATCGTAGTTATCCTTATCCGGATAACCGGCTGAAATCTCGAAACTCTCTACTTTCTCCCCATTTGAGCCATATAATGCAAATTCAATATTTTGTCTTCCAACATGCCCAAAATCTGTGTGAACCACGTATGCCTTGCCCTCGCCTGCATAGATATCGCAAATAGTTGCTATTCCGCCGCCGCAATCAAGACATGTAAATTCACCATTAATGACATCATAAATATCGAAACCGTAATATGGTCCTACAACCAAAAGCTCGTCTTCACCGTCACTATCTACATCATAGTAATATGCCTCCGGTTTCTCACCTAAATCGTCAAAAGACTCTGCATATATCTCTAAGAAAGTCTGCCCATCAACAGAAAGATCGTCACTTAAAAATAACTGATATGGTGTAAAATCGTCATCTGCTGCAGTTGCCTGCTCGCTTGCAGCTTCTGCCGCCTGTGCCTCATCTCCGGCAGATGTTGTTTCAAGTTCATTGGAAGCAGCATCGTTTGCTCCTCCGATGTTTTCCGAATCTTGAGCTTTATCATTCCCAACGCATCCAACCATACCTATAATCATAAGACAAGTTAATACTAACGCTATATTTCTTTTCATGTTAAATAAATCTCCTTTAAAAAATCAAACACAACCACTTATATTTATAATAGCATGATGATGCCAGATTCGGAATTGCATTTGTTGCAAAAACACACTTATAATCTTTATTATCGAATGAAGGGTTGTAAAGATGGTGATATTTGGGGCGCGATGACTGAGTATAATATTGGTGTTGAAGATGGCTCAATAAATGGCTCCAAAGAATTTTTGGAACATTTTGGTAAAGGTGATGCGGAAAAAGGCATGGAAAAGTTAAAAAAAGAACTTGATAAAGAAACTCCGATAACTAATATTCTTAGTAGAAATACAACGCCACAAGCAGTCGAAATCCAAAAAGCAGATTTTTTGGATTATGTGTCTGACCAAAGTGGAGTTGATTGGGAATAACAATTGATAATTTCTTACCGGATGCTGAGCAAAACGCATTAGATTCCTATAGCAATGTTATGGAAGCTACAAATGCAGATGCTCTCAAGGAGCGCTATAATAAAGCGCTTTCTATATGTGATGAGCTCAATGAAGGATTATAATGGTTATTTTTACGTTTGATATATCATAATGCGATGGTTCAACCAGATTAAAAAGAAATTTGGTTGAACCATTTTTATGTATACTTGTCAAACTAAATGCAACACCAAACACCTGTCAGAGTAACTGCAATTCAAATTGCAGTTACCTTGAAAAATAACTTCTTCCAAATTTATTTAATGTGCTTTTGCAAGAAAATGCATAAAGCAATATAATGTGCCGTTATTGCTCTAAATTGTAAGAAAACACCCCATCTTAATAAACAAACTTATTAAGATGGAGTGCCACAAAACTTAAATTTGAATTATCTAATTTACAGGCACCTGTCCAGGATACCTCTTATTACTTAAATCATCTTAAAATGCTTAAGTGCTTCCTCAATAGCCTTTTCCTTATCAGGTGGACACTGAGGCTGTTTTCCGTCCGAATTTCCTGTCTGATTATAATTCTCATGTTCGAGTATTCCGTGTTTTCTCTTTACTTGTGCGATATAGAGATTAGGTACACTAAATTGATAATTATTCTCAACCCATTCTCTGATTTTATTATAAGTGGCCTTTGCCTCTGCACTTGTAATGTTAAGATCCTTTGAAGCTACTTCCACTTCTATGTGTTGTTCAGCACTTTTGAGTTTGGACAATAAACATACCGTCTCAACATGGCTCGTCCATGGGAACTGATCATGAGCGACAGCTCTGGTCATGACATAGCCGTTCTCCTGAAATATTTCGAGGTCGCGGGCAAGGCTTGTGGGCTTGCACGAAACGTAGATAATATATGGCACGCCGTAGCTGATAATCTTGGTGAGTGCCTTAGGATTGATTCCATCGCGGGGCGGATCGAGAATAATAAGATCTGGCTTTTCTTCAATCTCATCAAGGACTTTGAGCACATCACCTGCGATAAAGTGGCAATTGTCCAGATGGTTGAGCCGCGCGTTCTCTTTAGCGGCCTCGACAGCTTCATCGACAATCTCGACACCGATAACCTTGTTGGCAACGGGTGCAAGAAGCTGGGCAATTGTGCCGGTTCCGGAGTACAGATCAAAGATAACCCCGTCGTTTCCAATCTTGCCCTGATCGTACAGGCTCTTTATATATCCGCGTACAGTCTTGTACAGGACTTCCGCACTCAGACTATTCGTCTGAAAGAACGAAAACGGACTGATCTTGAATTTAAGTCCCAAAAGATACTCATAGAAATAATCCTGACCGAAAAGAATCTCGGTACCCTCGTCTATAACCGCATCCGCAAGACTGTCATTCTTAGTATGCAGAATGCCCACAATCCTACCGCTTAAGCTAAGATTAAGAAGCGCGTCCTTAAATCCCTCAAGATTGTGTTCTTCCTTTGTCGTAGTAATAAGATCGACAAGAATATCTCCCGTCTTTACGGCACGTCTTACAAGCAGGTGTCTCAAATAGCCTTCCTGCTTCATTCTGTGATAAAAAGATATTTCCTTCCTCTCATACATGGGAGTGAAATAATCAAGCGTAGCGCTCAGAATTGCCTTGTAATCATCATCAACAATACGGCATCCCGAGACAGTCACGATGTCATAAAAACTTCCTTTTTTGTGCATACCAAGACAAAGAGGTCCGCCTACGACTTCATCACCGAAGCTGAACTCCATCTTATTTCTGTATGCAAATTTTACGGGGCTGGTCTTTATGCCTTCCCATGTAACTTTTGAGCTCTGTCTCTCAATAGCAGGCTTAAGTATACTTCTGACCTGCTGTTCCTTGAGCCCGAGCTGCTTTACGTAAGGCATGGTAAGATAACTACAGCCTCCGCATTTTCCGAAATGGATGCAGGGGCTTTCAACGTAGTCCGGAGATTCTTCCAAAACTTCGAGAAGTCTTCCCTCAGCTCTGTCTTTTCTCACTTTTTGAATTTGTACAGAGACCTTCTGATCGGGAAGGACGCCCTTAACGACGACCTTTCCCTCCGAAGTCTCAATTATTCCCTTATTGGGAAATTCCACTCTTTTAACTGTTCCTGATATAACTTCTTTTTTCTTCACGGCCTGTTCTTAGCTTTCTCTCATAAATTCTTCGTCATCGAAATCATCGTCGAAGTCATCAAAATCATCATCATAGAAATCATCTTCGTAAGCCGGTGTCATGTAGCGGTATACCATATAAGCAATGATGGCAACTGCCGATACAGAGCCGATAACCGCAAGCACCCACAGAATCACGTTGGAAGGCTTCTTTGCATTTGCAGCCGCTCTCTTATCGAGAAGTTCGTTAATTCGTGTCATTTCAATAATATCGTCAATCTTAGATTTTACTTCCATATGTGACCCCTTTCTCATAAAAAAATATATGAATAGTATAGCACACCTTATTCAGATTTTCTTCAACTTGGCGAATGCAGCGTACATAATCTTCTGTCCGCATTCATCAAAATTAACGGTAACCTTATAGTCTCTTGGTCCCTGTTCAAGCGAAGTTACAACGCCTACGCCATACTTTATATGGCTTACCTTGTCTCCTACGCCGTATTCAGGCTTTCCGCCCGTTGTGGGCATTCCCTTGGAAAGGCCTGCAAGAGAACCTCTGGCATAAGTCTTTGCGGCGGATGCAATGTAGGGCTTTTCTGAAGGAACAGCTCTCTTTTCCTTCTTAGGTGGCTTAGGTACAGCCTTGATCCTGTATGTATTTGCAAGTTCAGATCTTCCGGCAACGTTCTTGTTACCATAAGAACTTGCACCAAATCCCTTTGAATTTGAATACGCCGACTTTATTCCCGAATTTGAACTTCCGAAAGTATCTTCAACACTCTCATAATCATCGATCGTATCGCCGTCATCAAAAAGAAATGCCGGCTTACTCTCAGCACCCGATCTTTCGATCATCGTATAAGGAATCTCGGAAATAAATCTGCTGAGACGGTTAAACTGCGTCTCTCCGCGAACCATTCTTCTCTTAGCTGCAGTGAGTGTCAAATGCCTCTTGGCTCTTGTAATTCCAACATAGCAAAGTCTTCTCTCTTCCTCGATACCCTCAGGATCCGCATCCTCGGTAGCAAGTGCCATATATGAAGGGAAAACTCCCTCTTCCATTCCGGCAAGATATACGTGCTCAAACTCAAGTCCCTTGGCACTGTGAAGAGTCATAAGAAGGACTTTCTCATTATCCTCGCCTATTCTGTCTATATCCGCAACAAGGGCAACTTCTTCAAGGAATCCCGAAAGAGTAGGCTCGTCTTCCTCCATGTTTTCCTCATACGCAGCGATCTTGGAAATAAGTTCGTCCACGTTCTGCGCCCTGTCATTGTCTTCATTCTCATCGTCATCCAAAGTCTTAAGATAATCCATATATCCTATGACATCGATGACATCCTTTAAGAGCTCCTCAAGCGAATAAGTCTTCATCTTGGTTCTGAACGCTCTTATCATTGTAACAAAGTCACTAAGCTTACTTACGCTCCTCGAAACAGCCATTATCTGATCCGCTTCGCAAAGAGCATCATAAAAGCTTATCTGCCTCTCATCGGCATAAGCCTGGACATAATCCACAGTGGTCTGACCGATGCCCCTCTTGGGAACATTGATAATTCTTCTTACCGCAACATCATCAAGACCGTTATCAATTGTCTTAAGATATGCCAAAAGATCTTTTATCTCGCGTCTTGCATAGAAATTCGTTCCGCCTACGATATCGTAAGGAATTCCTTCAACGACAAAACGCTCTTCTATAAGTCGCGACTGGGCATTTGTCCTATACAGGATTGCCGTATCACTGTAGTTAAGCTTCCCGTTTCTCTTAAGCTTACCTATGTCGCTGGCAATAAATTCAGCTTCATCATAAGCTGTATCAAACTGCTTTAATTTAACGATATCGCCGTCTTTAACTTCAGTCCAAAGAGCTTTCTCCTTGCGGCCTCCGTTATTGCTGATAACCGCATTTGCCGCATCAAGGATCTGCTGCGTCGATCTGTAGTTCTGCTCTAATTTAATGACAACGGCGTCTTTATAAACCTTCTCAAAATCAAGAATATTCCTGATATTAGCACCTCTGAAGCGATAGATACTCTGGTCGTCGTCACCTACAACGCAAAGGTTTCTGTACTTATCGGCAAGTACACGGATAAGCTCAAACTGTGCATTGTTCGTATCCTGATACTCATCGACCATTATGTACTTAAAGCGCTCCTGATAACTGTCAAGAACATCCGGATTTGTCTTAAAGAGTTCGACCGTCTTCATGATAAGATCGTCAAAATCCATCGCATTGTTCTTTTTAAGAGCGTTTTGGTACTCAGTGTATGCCTTGGATATCCTGACTTTAATAAAGTCATTCTGCGTATTGAGAGCGTATTCCTCGGGCGTAACAAGATTGTCCTTGCACGTGGATATGCTTCCCATGATCCTCTTAAGCTTAAGCTGAGTGGTCTCAAGCTGATACTTCTTGCAGATATCCTTCATAAGGCTCTTGGAATCATCCGTATCATAGATTGTAAAATTGTTCCCGAAGCCGATTCTGTCAGCGTATCTTCTGAGTATCTTAACGCAGCTTGAATGGAAAGTTGAAACCCAGATACTCTCTGCGCCAAAGCCGACAATCTTATCGACCCTTTCTCTCATCTCTCCCGCTGCCTTATTTGTAAATGTGATTGCCATGATATTCCAGGGATTTACTCCGCACTCATCAATAAGATAAGCAACCCTGTGAGTCAAAACCCTGGTCTTACCCGATCCTGCTCCCGCAAGAATAAGCACAGGGCCGTCTGTCTGAAGAACAGCCTTTTTCTGCTGTGAATTAAGTGTATCGTATATTCCCATCTATAAATAAATCCTTACTTCTTTTTCTTTTCCTTTGCAGGCTTCTCTTTATCCTTGGATTCTTTGTCCATGGTGTTGTCTATTATCTTCTCGATCAGAAGCTTTTTTACATAGACATCGTATGAAAGAAGAACGATAAAAGAAAACATCTGCATCCTTTTCTTTTCTTCTTCGGAAAGCCCTGCATCATCAAATGTCTCAAGCGATCTCTCGTACTTTTTCTTAAGATCTTCTATAACAGGTTCAAGTTCCTCTTCCTGAAGCGCAAAAGCACGCTCATAGATACTTCCAAGATTAAGCTCATCATCGCTTACATGAAATCTTTCTTTTAAAGGTTCAAGCAAAGTCTGTATGTCGCTTATCGACAAGATATTTTTAAGATAATAAATAAAAATAAGCAAAATGATATGATCTTTTGAATACTTCTTCCTAATGGGAGGCGGCAAAAGATCGTTCTTTGCATAGTTATTTATCATTGTCTTAGTAAGTATCTTATCCGTGTCGGGATGACGCGTTGACCTCTTAAGGCGCTCATCCATGAAAGTGGTGAGCTGATCCATATACAGGTCAATATTGGGGATGTCATCCAGCGAAATAGCATTTATTCTGCCAAGTGACGCTATCACACTGTTGATAAGGTCGTCATTATCTATAGTCATTATTTGTTCCTCATGCCTTTAATAAAGCTTTTTTCTCAAGAGCCATCTGTTTCATTTCACGTGCATTTAAAAGAGTCGCCTCGGTGAGTTCATCACCTCCGAGAAGCCTTCCAAGTTCCTTCTCCGACAGCTTTTCGGAAAGAGCGTAAATAGATGTAACCGTCCTTCCACCGTCAAGTCCCTTTTCAATCATATAATGCGTATCCGCCATTGCCGCGATCTGCGGAAGATGCGTGATACAGATTATCTGATGATTTGCTGAAAGTTCTCCGAGCTTTTGTGACACCTTCCATGCCGTTCTTCCGCTTATACCCGCGTCAATCTCATCAAAGATGAGCGTGCTGATATCATCTCTATCCGCAACAACGGTCTTAAGCGCAAGCATGATCCTCGAAAGCTCACCGCCGCTCGCTATCTGATCAAGCGGTCTGAGCGCTTCTCCGGGATTGGTCGAAATCATGAATTGAGCCTCATCATAGCCCTTTGAAGTAATCTTATCCTCACTGCTGTCTATATCTATCTCAAATTTCACATCAAGGAAATTGAGGTCTATAAGCGCATCCTTAAGCTTCTCCTGAAGACTCTTTGCACCGTTCTTTCTGACATCCGAGATTTTCTCGCAAAGCTCTTTTACCTTCTCAAAACTCTCGTCATAGTTCTTTTTAAGCCCCGCTCTGTGCGCATCAAGATCGGATATGGCCTTAAGCCTCTCCTCTTTTTCCTCAAGGCTCTTTAATACCTGCTCAATGCTTCCGCCGTATTTATCCTTAAGATGATTTATAACATTCAATCTGTCTTCCGTAGTCCTGAACTCTTCATCATCAAATTCAAGGCCGTCAATATAGCCTGAAAGCGCATGATTAAAGTCGGTCAAAAGATTCTCCACATCCGAAAGCTGTGACAAAAGCCCCTCAAGCTCGCTGTCGTACGACACAACGGATGTAAGCTCTCTTACGGCTCTTCCAACAGCATCCGAAGCGCTCTCTTCCATCTCGCCCGATCCGGTAAGATTAAGCGCGATATTTGCTGCTTCCGATATCTTGCGCCCGTTCACCATTTTCCTATAAGCAGTCTCAAGCTGTTCATCCTCGCCGATAACAGGCTCGGCATCCGATATCTCTTTTACCTCATACTCAAGAAGTTCGGTCTCACGAAGCCTTGTATTCTCATCGATATCAGTCTCTGAGAGCTTTTTCTCAAGTTCCTTCATCTTGGCATATTCATCTGAAAGAAGCTCAAAAAGGCCGCTCAGATCGTCCTGGCAATAATTATCAAGTATCTCTATATGCTTTTTCTTGTGAAGTAGTTCCTGATGGTCGTTTTGCCCGTGAATGTTTATTAGAATATTTGAAATATCTTTGAGCTGCTTGGCTGTGACTGTTTCGCCCGATACTTTTGAAGTGCTCCTGCCCTGCATGATCTTTCTCTGGATAACAAGAGTCCCGTCTTCTTCCACGGGAATATCAAGGTCACTGAGCATTTTCCTCTGCAGGTCGTTCTCAACGCCAAATACAAGCTCAACAAGTGCGTATTCTTCGCCTGTTCTTATAAGTGAAGGATCCGCCTTTGCTCCGAGAGCAAGATTCACAGATCCGATAACAACAGACTTACCGGCACCTGTTTCTCCGGTCAAAATATTAAGCCCTTTGGAAAACTCGATTTCCTGTTCTTTTATAAGGGCAAGGTTTTTTACATGTAAACTATATAACATATTTCCCCACTCTGTATTATTGCTGCATCATTTCACGAAGCTTACTCATAACTTCCTTAGCTTCTTCTTTGCTCTTAATAGCTATCATAATGGTGTCGTCACCCGCAATACATCCGACAACTTCTTTGAACTCCAATGAATCAATTGCGGTAGCAAGCGCCATTGCCATTCCGGAAACAGTCTTTACAACAAGAAGATTCTCCGCAACATCCATGCTCACAAATCCGGCTTTCAAAACGCTGACATACTTACTCTGCATTACCTCGGGGCCGGCGGTTGTGTAAACATACTTAGAGATTCCCTCTTCGTTCACCTGCTTGGTAAGCTTAAGTTTTCTGATGTCCCTTGAGACGGTGGCCTGCGTAACCTTGTATCCCTCTTCATTCAAAAGAGCTACAAGCTGTTCCTGCGTCTCTACCACGTTTTTAGCAATGACTTCGATGATCTTATCTTGTCTGTTCTTTTTCATTGTCGGATATTTCTCCCCCAATCTATTTTTCTCTTACATACTGAATTTTTTACCCAGAATTTCCAAAAAGCTTACTCTGTTAAATTTAACGATCTTGGTTATCTTCTTTGATTTATTGATCACCATCTTATCTCCGGCATTCAGCTCAATTGCCCCGCTGCCGTCATAAGCGGCGACAACCTTGGGATTGCGTTTGCCGCGTCCCGGAAGGAGTTCAACTTCAATCTTTGCATCTGCCGAAAGCACCATGCTTCTCGAATTGAGCGTATGCGGACATATTGGTGTTAAAAGAATCATATTAGCCGAGGGCTCCACAATAGGGCCTCCTGCTGACATATTATATCCTGTAGAACCGGTCGGAGTCGAGATGATAATTCCATCGGCATGGTAGCTGTAAAGCAAAAGGTCGTTTACATAAATATTGTAATCTATGGCCTGTATGTCCGAAGCCCTGCTTATTACAATGTCATTCAGAGCATAATCTTTTCTGTCTCCTATGACACCGCGAAGCATCATCCTGTCTTCAACATAATAATCACCTGCCAAAAAACGTGACATAGCCTCGTCAATGCCGCTCTTTTCGACTTCGGCAAGATATCCCAAAGTTCCGAGATTGACACCCAGAAGCGGTATATCCTGAAACGCAACGCTTCGCGCCGCCTGGAGCATGGTTCCGTCTCCTCCGAGAACGATACAGCAATCCGTATCTTCAGGAATATAACTCATAAATTCTCTGCCGATGGCATTTGATTCTTTTGAAAGCCCGGTGGCACAATCCGCTACAACGCACTGTTTACCGTGGCTAATAAGATAGTCCTTGATATGACCGGTAACTTCAAGGTTCAGGTCTTTACTCTTATTTGTGACAATACAAAACCGTTCCATATCTTCTCCCGCCGCATAACTTGATGACTTAATTGTCTAATTTGCCATGCGCCCTCATGACAGTCTCGGAAATAAGTTTCTCCATCTCAGGAGTATGTGAGAATCCATCTCCTCTTTCTTCTGTCTCTTTTAAGATTTTTTCACCCTCTGCCTCCGTAAGTTCCATTACTCTCTCATCGGCATCGGGATTTTTTCTTATATGTATAAGATACTCAATATTTCCCTCAGGTCCCTTAATAGGGGAATAATCGAGATGCAAAACTTCAAATCCCGCTATATCCACAAAGTCCGTGATCCTGTGAACCACTTCTTCGTGCACCTTGGGCTCTCTTACAACGCCCTTTTTACCAACTTTTTCCTTGCCTGCTTCAAACTGGGGCTTAATAAGGCATACCATTTCGCCTCCGTCTTTCAGAAGCTTTCTGGCAGGAAGAAGTATCTTTGTAAGTGAGATAAAAGAAACATCACATGACGCAAAATCAAGATTGTCATCGATATCATCCCTTACCATATATCTGAAATTGGTCTTCTCCATGCAAACGACTCTGTCATCGCTTCTAAGCTTCCAGTCAAGCTGTCCGTGTCCGACATCTACGGAATACACCTTGCTTGCGCCGTTCTGGAGCATGCAATCCGTAAAGCCGCCTGTAGAAGCACCTATATCCATGCAGATCTTCTTTTCCAAAGAAAATCCGAAATTATTGACTGCTTTCTCAAGCTTCAGGCCGCCTCTGCTGACGTAAGGAAGAGTATCGCCCTTTACTTCAAGGGTCTTTATCTTGCTCTCCTCGAAGGTTGTTCCGGGCTTATCCTCCCTCTGTCCGTTTACAAAAACGTCACCTGCCATTATAAGTGTTTTTGCTTTTTCTCTGGAAACGGCAAGTCCTCTGTTTACAAGAAGGACATCCAGTCTTTCCTTTTCTTTTGCCATATATCATTACCTGTGCAATTCATTCATAATTCTTTCTGCGATAGAATCTGCATCTATCTTAAGCTCACTTCTGAGCTTGTCGACACTTCCGTGTGTGACGAACTGATCGGGAATCGCAATACTAAGCACGCTCGCATCAATTCTGTTTGTATCGACATATTCTCTGACTTTCTCGCCAAAGCCGCCTGTAAGGACATTCTCTTCCATTGTGACAAAGAGCTTGTGACTATGTGAAGCCGCCTTGATGTAATCAGTATCTATAGGCTTGTAAAAACGTGCATTTACAAGGCTGCAGTTAAGTCCTCTGTCTTTAAGGATCTTACGCACTTCCTCGCCTATCTTTACCATAGGTCCGAGTGCAAGAAGACAGATGTCTTTCTCTTCATAAAGCGGTTCGCACTTTCCAAGCTTTACGGGTGCCCTGAAATCTTTGAGCCCGTCGTAAGCATTTCCTCTCGGGTATCTGACTGCGATTGGCATATCAAAATCCACCGCAAACTTAAGCATATCCGATAGCTCCCATTTATTCTTGGGCGCCATTATGTGCATATTCGGCATCGATGAAAGGAATGCTACATCAAAAATACCCTGGTGAGTCTCTCCGTCACTTCCGACAAGTCCCGCTCTGTCAATCGCAAAGACAACGGGGAGTTTCTGAAGACATACATCCTCAAGTATCTGGTCATACGCTCTCTGAAGGAATGATGAATAAACCGCAAATACAGGCTTATATCCTCCTGCTGCCATTCCTGCCGCAAATGTTACCGCATGTTCCTCTGCAATTCCCGCATCGATAAATCTGTCGGGATACATATTTCTAAATCTCTTAAGTCCGGTTCCGTCCGCCATTGCCGCAGTGATCGCTGCAACCTTGGCATTTCTCGCACCGAGCTTACACATTACCGTACTGAAAATATCCTGATAGTTGGCTGTGGTTCTGGGATTTCTCGGAAGTCCGTTTTCAACGATAAACGGTTCTGTTCCGTGGAATCTTGCAGGATGTCTCTCTGCAGGACCGTATCCCATGCCTTTCTTGGTCATAACGTGTATCATAACCGCCTTTTTGACCTTTTTAGCCTCTTTTATGGTCTTCTCAAGGCTTGCGACGTTATGTCCGTCTACGGGGCCCAGATACGTAATTCCAAGGTTCTCAAATACCATTCCCGGTACAAAGAGCTGTTTGAAACTGTTCTTAGCCCTTCTGATACCGTTTACAACCTTGTGATTACTGCTAAGCTGCGCATAAATATCCTCTTTGAGGTTAAGATATCCGTCTGCCGTACGAACGCTGTTGAGGTATTTCTTCATTCCTCCGACGCTCTCAGAAATGGACATCTCATTGTCATTTAAGATAATGATAAAGTTTGTCTCAAGTTTTGATGCGTTATTGAGCGCTTCGTAAGCAAGTCCGCCCGTAAGCGATCCGTCACCGATAACAGACACAACGGTATAATCTTCTCCCATAAGGTCTCTTGCCTTTACCATACCAAGTCCGGCCGATATGGAAGTCGAACTGTGTCCCGTATCAAAACAGTCCGTGCTGCTCTCACATCTTTTGGGAAATCCGCTGAGTCCCCCAAACTGCCTGAGTGTATCAAATTTATCTTTTCTACCGGTAAGAATCTTATGTGTATATGCCTGATGACCTACATCCCATATAATCTTGTCCTTTGGAAGGTCAAGTGCCAAATGAAGTGCCATTGTAAGTTCGACCGCACCCAGATTGGACGCAAGATGTCCACCTGTTTTTGAGATGCTCTCGATCAAAAAATGGCGTATTTCCCCTGCAAGTTCCTGATATTTCTGCTGGGGTATTTTCTTTATATCACCGGTTTTATTTATTAGTTCAAGTAACATAACATATCATTTCCTTCTGTAGATCAGAGAATCAAACAGATTACCCAAAAAAGAATCCTCAAATCCCTGTTTTTTCAAAATCTCCTCTGCCATTTCAGACAGCTCTTTTACCTTTGCAGATGCAGCCTCCATGCCGTTAAGGCTGACATAGGTACTCTTGTTGTTCTTCTCATCGGAGCCGACAGGCTTTCCGATCTCATCCTGATCCCCGACTATATCAAGAATGTCGTCCTGAATCTGGAATGCTATTCCGACACAACTTCCGGCTTTCTCCATAGCTGCGACGGAATCCTTTGACGCTCCGCCCAGTATCGCGCCGATCATAAGACTACTCTCAATAAGCGCTGCCGTTTTGTTTTCGTCTATATATGAAAGTATATCACTCATCTTGTCTTTTGGAACATCGGTCGCATTTTCAGCCATTATATCTGCGCACTGACCTCCAACCATTCCGTATATTCCGGCCTTTTTTGACAGAACTTTAAGTGCCGCAAAATATCTGTTGTCCGTATCTCCGTCATAAGAACCGAGCTTATTTCCCGAAACCGCACCGTTTATCGCAGTCTCAAAAGCAAAATTCAAAAGCGCATCACCCGCAAGTGTTGCCATTCCTGCACCATATACGGCGTGTGTTGTCTTTCTTCCTCTTCTGTACTCATCGTTATCCATTGCGGGAAGATCGTCATGTACAAGAGAATAAGTATGTATCATCTCCATTGCCGCCATGAAAGGCTCAACTACCGCCTCATCGGCATCTTCACCCGCAAAAAGTTTATATGATTCAAGCATCATGACAGGCCTGAGTCTCTTTCCGCCCGCCAAAAGACTGTAATTCATAGCCTCGATTACTGTCTTTGCATATCCTTCTTCTTTCGGAAGAAACTTCTTTAATATTTCTTCCACATGCTCAGCTCTCTTTGAAAGCCCGGCATTAAAATCATTTTGTGACATTACTCAAAATCCTCCAGACTGCCATCCGTTGCAATTTTCTGTACTTTTTTCTCTACGCTCTCGATCATCTCATGACACTGCTTTAAAAGTGTCATTCCTTCCTGATATTCTTTAAAAGAATCATCAAGAGATATATCATCTTTTTCAAGCGCCTGTATCTTTTCTTCTATCTTGGAAAAAGCTTCCTCGACAGATATGTTGTTTTTTTCTTTCTGTTCCTTTTTGGCAGCCATATAGCATCTCCCTGTTATATGTTACTTCTGTCTATAGCGGTAGTCTCTGTAGCCTCCGCCTTTATAACTCCGTCGGTTACATATATTGATAATTTATCGCCTTTTTTTACCTGCTTTATGCTGCGGACATTCTTGCCGGTTTCATCCGCTGTGTACGAATATCCTCCCATAAGCCTCTCAAGCGGCGACAAACCCTTTAATTTCTGTGCATCAACCATGAATCTGTTACGTGCTTCCATGATCTTTCTGTCCATGAGAGTCTGGATCGCATCCTGCAATTTATCCATTTTGAGAAGCTTTTCCTTTATTCTGCCCATTGGACTTAAGTGTCTTAAACTGTCGGCGTACTTTGCCTCTTTTAGCTTAAGTGTACCGATCACCCTGTTCATGCTCTTTTGCAGCGTATAAGAATAGTCTTCGAGATCCTGCACAAATCTTTTGTACTCAAACACCGCAATCTCAGCCGCCGCTGAAGGTGTAGGTGCTCTTCTGTCCGCCACGTAATCGGCTATTGTTGTATCAGTTTCATGTCCGACTGCTGAAATGATTGGAACAGGGCAATTAAATATTGCTTCCGCAACAATTTCTTCATTAAAAGCCCATAAATCTTCGATAGAACCTCCGCCACGTCCGACAATGATAACATCAGTCTGCATTTCTGATAAAGTCTCGATTCCTCTGACTATGCTCTCGGCAGCCTGATCTCCCTGTACGATGGCAGGATAAAGAATAATCTGAATATGTGGATTTCTGCGGGTGGCAACATTGATAATATCCCGCACAGCCGCTCCCGTAGAAGCAGTAACTACGCCAAGAGTTTTTATATATGTCGGAATGGGCTGCTTGTACTCATCAGCAAACATTCCGGATTCCGCCAATCTCTTCTTTAACTCTTCATATTTCTCAAAAAGAGCTCCTTCGCCGTCAAGTTCGATATTTCTGGCATAGAGCTGATATTTGCCATCTCTTTCATATACATCAACAGTTCCGGAAACTTTGACCTGCTGCCCTTCCTTCATCTGAAACTTAAGGCCGCCCCTGTCTCTGTCTCCGCGAAACATTACACAAGAAATGGCACCACCCGAATCCTTCATCGTAAAATAGATGTGGCCCGAAGAGTGGTACCTGCAATTACTGATCTCCCCTTTGACTGTGATCGATCTCAAAAGGAAATCCTGAGTAAACATGTTCTTTATATAGGCATTAACTTGTGTGACTGTATACTCACTCCGCAAATTTCGCTAACACTCCATTCACAAAGGCGGGTGAACCGTCCTGTCCAAATTTCTTTGCAAGTTCAACTGCCTCATTGATAGCAACTCCGGTAGGAACAGAATCATCGTGCTTAATCTCATATACGGCAAGTCTTATTATTGTAAGTTCAACCTTGGCCATACGATCTGTGTCCCAGCCCTTTGTCTTCTCATTGATAGCCTTGTCGATATCATCGAGCTTCTCGGCTATCTTCTCATATTTTTCTCTGATATAATCAGCATCTTGTTTGGAAAAATCGTCGTCACTTGTTGAGGTAAAAAGTTCCTCCTGTTCAGGCATTTCTTCCATAGGGTTAAATTCAACACGAAAGAGCAGTTTAAATACCTGCTCTCTCAGTAAGCTTCTGTTCATCATTCTTCTCTCACTCTGATATTTTTTATGCTTTTGGCATTGTAATGCCGGCAATCCTAACATTTACGTCAGTAACTTCAAGACCTGTCATGTTCTCAATAGCTGTCTGAACACGAGTCTGAGCCTGCTGACATGTAGCAGGAATATTGTATCCGTAAGACATCATAAGAGAAAGATCAACTTTCACCTGAGTCTGTCCCACTACAACCTTGGCTCCCTTCGCAAGATTCTTGCGACTTACCTTTTCAAGTACATCGCTTGTATAATTACCTGCCATGGCGGATACACCGTCAACTTCAAGAGCTGCAAGGGCTGCTATTCTGGCTAAAACGTCATCGGCAATCTTTACTGCTCCGATTTCCGCAAGTTCTTTTCCCATATTACTTCACCTCATATTAAGTCTTTCTACATAGTATACCACACTTCTCAGTTAAATAAATAATTTCCTACGATATTAAAGCACAGAAAAACATTGTTGGCATTAACGATATTACCGCTAAAACCAACAATGTTATAGTTTACCTGTCACAACCAGAAAATAATGGTCTTGGTTTCTTCAAATGTCGTATAACGAACATTTTTCTTGTTATCTTTGTCGTAGCCGCCTCTGAGATAATCAAATACAGCTCCTTTCGATACCAATTTATCCAATAACGAATTATATACATCTTCCGTTGCGCATTTTATCGTAACATTTTCGCTTCCTTCACTGTAGCGTCTGTCAAACAGTTCTCTGACATGTTCAAGATCGTCATTCTTAAAATAAGCACCTTCTCTCACATAGTAGTTGTCCGCCATGCTGTTACATTCAGGAAGTGCAATAACATCCGAAAACTTATGATTACTCAATATATTCTCTGTTGTAACACAAAGATATTCGTAATTAACTCTCGGAAGGTTCGTTGCATTTTCACTATCGCTGCTTACCGTCTGATACGAAGAATCACCCCATGTAGTGTCAATATAATAATACTTTCCATTACATTTCACCAGATTCCACGAGTGTTTTGCATCTGAAGTTGTTCTTGTATCTACCGTTCCCGAAACAGTTATGCACTCAATACCAAGTTTATTCAGCAAATACTGCGTAGCCTTGGCATATCCGCTACATACACTCTCTCCTCCGATAAATACAGAGCAAATATTCTGGTTATCAGGCGCTCCGGACACATAGTCCGTTCTCGCGATAATATACTCATAAATATACTTGATCTTAAAATAATCATCGCCGGATGAAGGTGCACCCGAAATGCACTCATTCACGTATTTATCAATCTTTTTCTTTCTTTGGGCAACTTCTTTAAGGTCATAGGTATATTGACCCGAAAAAGCCATTTTCTCAGTGACATCACCAACAGTATACTTTTTAAAAGAATAGCCTTCCACCCAGAATATTTCGGGATGGTCGATCATCAGATAATTAAAAACTATATCTATTGCCTGTTCACTTGTTGTGGAAACATATACCTCTTCGGACTCTTTTGTAAGAACCAGATACAGTTCAGCGTAAAGAGTTCTGCCCGCCTCGGTAAGCTTGTCATAAGCATAGTTTCCTTCCTGCTCTTTCATGACCTTTTTCAAATTTTCATCGGTAAGTCCCGCCGCTTCACGAACTTTTTTTACATCACCGTCCGCGTCCGTATCAAAGAACTTTTTGTAGAATGATGAAAAATCGAAGTTTTCAGGGTCTTTTATCTTACTGGATATCCCTGAATCCAAAGAATCACTACCTTCTTCCGCTGCTTCGTCGGCGGCCTCTTTATCCTCTGAAGCAGTTTCATCTGACTCTAGAAATGTCGAATCGTCATAATCGTAATCCGACAGATCAAATGTTTTCAGTAATTCATCAATGTCAAAATACTCACAGCCACACAAAAATGTAGATGCTATAGCAACCGTGGCAATAACCACAACCATTCTTGCATGTATACCTTTAAACTTTATCTTATTAACCAAGATATTTTTCAAAATGTCCCCTCATCTATGCCATATTATTCTGCTTTAATTAAGCCAGATGGCAATAGTGTTACTATCTTCGTAAAGTGTATATGAAAGCTTCTTATCACCCTGAAGATAATCATATACAGCTCCGTCCTTTATAAGCTGTTCATACAGCGAATTATATGTGTCTTTCGATTCACATTTTAGTGTAACATTATCATTTCCGGATCCATATTCCTGAGCAAAGATTTCTTCTACCTGCGTAAGATTAGGACTTTCCATATATCTCTTTTCTCTTACATAGTAGCTGTCCTTTGTGCTTGTACATTCAGGATAATCAATTCTGTCAGAAAGTTTATGATTAACACTCATTGCATCTTCTGTAGCATTAAGATAATCGTAATTAATTCTCGGTTTTCCATCGAATGTAGTTACACCTGTATCGCCCCAAGTCGTATCCATATAATAATAATCACCGTTACATCTTACAAGGTTCCACGCATGAAGTCCAGCGCTTTCAGATCCGTTGTCAGCCATTCCTGTAACATATGTGCATTTGATTCCAAGTTTATTAAGCAAATACTGTGTTGCTCTTGCATATCCACTACAAACAGTTTTTCCGTTAAGGAATACAGAGCAAATATTCTGATTGTCAGGAGCCCTGAGATCATACTCAGTATTAGCTATCAAATAGTCATAAATATATTTTACGACGAAATATTCATCATCAGTTGAAGGTGCACCGGCAAGACATGTATCGATATATTCTTGCATCTTTGCCTGTCTGCTTGCAACTTCATTTAAATCATATGTATAAACTCCTGTAAAAGCAAGCTTATCAATTCCTCCGTTATTTGTAAAATGCTTTACATAACGGTAGCCGTTCACCCAGAATATCTCGGGATGATCCATCATGAGATAATCAAAAGCGAGCTGCATAGCATTTGGATCTCTTGTAGAAACAAATATTTCATTTGCCTCTTTGTTGATAATCTGAAGAAGTTCAACATAAAGAGTCTTTCCCGCATCACTTAATCTGCTGTATGCATAATACCCTTCCTGCTGCTTCTTAAGTTCTTCAATACTTGCATCGGTAATTCCTGCAGACTCACGATTCTTTCTTGTATAATCATCGTCGAAGCCTCTGTATGAAGCTTCATAAGCTGCATCCATTTTAGGTCTTCCGTCATCCGGAAGCGGTTCGCCACCATTCTGGTCGCTGACATTGCCCTTGGAATCGTCAGGCTTATCTGAGCTATCCTCTTTGTTTGCACTGTCAGTGTCTTCTTTATTGGCCTCGTCATTATTATCAGTGTCTTGTACACTGTCAGTGTTTTCTGTAGAATCTCTGTTCGGATCGCAATCCTTATTTTGATCGGTATCTTTCTTCCGATCGTCGCCGGTATCTTTTTCTTTATCTTTGTCACATTCTGTGCTCTGATCACCGGCTTCATCTTTGTTACAATCTTTGTCTTTGTTGCAGTCTCTGTCTTTATCACAGGTACTGCCGTCATTGCAATCATTGTTATTGCAATCTTTGTCTTTGTTGCAGTCAAAATTAAGATCTAAATCGGAAAACTTATCATCATCAGAATCATCTTTCTTCCCCTCGTCAGAATTATCTTTTGATGAATCGTCGAGCTGATCCAGGATATCACTTATATCTTGCAGATCCTCCTTAGATATATCGTGATCATCAAGAATCTTTGAAATATCAATATCTTCATCGGAGTCTAAATCCTCAAGTATGTCATAATACTCTTCAATATCGTCATAATTACATCCGCATAAAGACATTGATGTTGCTGCTACAATTCCGAACACTGTTGCGTATCTTAATAATTTGCAACTTATTTCTTTCGTCCATATTAAGTTTTTCTTAACTATTAAATCATAATTTTCCTCATTTTTTCTCTTTCCTCTTAAGCGTATCCTCAATAAATTACCCCCGTTGTGTTGCTTGTACTACTTAGTTTCTCTTAAATTCTGAAAGTTTTAATCCCTCATTTCTTTCCATTGTCATTCCAACGCTCCATTCGTTAACAAATAAAAGGAGTGGTCTGTCATGCATATCTTTTATCTTTTTCATGTCAGAAGTGCCGATAATAGAGGCCATATCTATGTTATCGTTGTCCACCCATCTGATATGTTCGTATGGAAGATTTTCTAGAATGATATCTACATTGTACTCGCTTTGTAACCTAAATTTCAAGACATCAAATTGAAGAATTCCTACAACTCCAACAATTATTTCTTCCAAACCCGTGTTAAACTCTTGAAATATCTGGATTGCACCCTCTTGAGCAATTTGTGAAATTCCTTTAACAAATTGTTTACGTTTCATTGTGTCGACCTGACGAACTCGTGCAAAATGTTCCGGAGCGAATGTTGGGATACCCTGATAAACAACATTATCCTTAGGCATGCAAACAGTATCTCCGATAGCAAATATACCCGGATCGAATACGCCCATGATATCTCCGGCATATGCCTCGCTAAGAATTTTTCTCTCGTCAGCCATAAGCTGCTGAGGCTGTGAAAGGCGCATAACCTTTCCACTCTGGACATGCTTAACTTCCTTATTTGCATCATATCTTCCCGAACAGATTCTCATAAATGCCACTCTGTCTCTGTGAGCTTTATTCATGTTGGCCTGAATCTTAAATACAAATGCAGTAAAGTCTCTTTCAAGCGGATCGATCATTTCGCCATCTGCAGACGAACGTCCCATAGGAGGTGTAGCCATCTTAAGGAAATGATGCAAAAAGAGTTCAACACCGAAGTTCTGAAGAGCAGATCCGAAGAATACGGGGGTAAGTTCTCCCTTTCTGACTCTCTCAAGGTCATATTCAGCTCCTGCCCCATCCAAAAGCTCAATCTCACCCTGAAGTTTCTCAAATGCATCGTTTCCGACAAGTGATTCTATTCCTGCCTTATCGGTAAGATCTATAATTGTCTCCTTACCTTCTTTGGTACCCTTCTGGGTATCTGAGAAAGTAACGATATGTCCTTCTCTTCTGTCATATATTCCCTTGAAGTTCTTACCTGAACCGATTGGCCAGTTCATAGGGCAAGTTGCGATTCCAAGGTTGTTCTCGATATCATCGAGAAGATCGAATGTATCCATTGCATCACGGTCAAGCTTGTTGATAAAAGTAAAGATTGGAATATGGCTCATAGCGCAGACTTTGAAAAGCTTTCTTGTCTGTGCCTCAACACCCTTACTTGCATCAATTACCATGACAGCAGAATCCGCAGCCATAAGTGTTCTGTATGTATCCTCAGAGAAATCCTGGTGACCCGGTGTATCAAGAATGTTTATGCAACATCCCTCATAGTTAAACTGAAGTACGGAAGAAGTAACCGAAATACCACGCTGTTTCTCAATTTCCATCCAGTCAGATACGGCATGTCTTGCAGTTGCTTTTCCCTTAACACTTCCCGCCATATTGATCGCACCACCGTAGAGAAGGAATTTCTCCGTAAGTGTTGTCTTACCTGCGTCAGGGTGGGAAATAATCGCAAATGTACGTCTCTTATTTATCTCATTGATTGTTTCTTTTGTATTGCTCATCTTTTCCTCTACTCAACATGAGGCCGGCATGAATTAACATCCCGACCTCATAAATCTGTTTATTTTTGATGGTTACTTTCTGCAAGAAGCTCAGTGAGCGTCTTTGATTGAGAAGCTGATTCTTCCCATCTTATCCTTGCCAAGGCATACAACCTTAACTGTATCACCAAGTGTAAGAACATCCTCTACGCGGTCGATTCTCTCCTTTGAAATCTTGCTGATATGAACCATACCCTCTTTTCCGGGAGCGAACTCAACGAATGCACCAAACTCTTTAATGCTGATTACCTTTCCTGTAAAGGTCTGACCTTTCTCGAAGTCAGTAACAATGATATTTACCATATCGATTGCCTGCTGAAGCTTCTCCTGATCTTCTCCGCATACAGAAACCTTACCGTCATCGGTAATATCAATCTTAACGCCTGTGCGCGCAATAATCTCGTTGATTGTCTTTCCTCTCTGTCCGACAACATCACCGATCTTCTCGGGATCGATCTGAACAGATACGATCTTGGGAGCATACTTTGATACTTCCTTACGAGGCTCAGCAATAGCCTTGCTCATGCACTCATCCATGATGAAGAATCTTGCCTCGCGGCACTGCTCGATAGCTGTCTCAACGATAGGCTTTGTAAGACCGTGAATCTTGATATCCATCTGGATAGCTGTGATACCGTCTTTTGTACCTGTTACCTTGAAGTCCATATCTCCGAAGAAGTCTTCAAGTCCCTGGATATCTGTAAGCACGATGAAATCATCGTCTGTATCGCCTGTTACAAGACCGCAGCTGATACCTGCAACCATCTTCTTGATGGGAACACCTGCAGCCATAAGTGACATACATGATGCGCAAGTTGAAGCCATTGATGTAGATCCGTTTGACTCAAATGTCTCTGATACGCAACGGATTGCATAAGGGAACTCTTCAGGACTTGGAAGAACAGGAAGAAGTGCTCTCTCTGCAAGTGCACCATGTCCGATCTCTCTACGTCCGGGTCCTCTTGAAACCTTTGTCTCACCTACTGAATAAGCAGGGAAGTTGTACTGGTGTACATATCTCTTATCTGATGCGAACTCATCAAGTCCCTCAACCTTCTGTGCCTCTGAAAGAGGTGCAAGTGTTGTAACGTCACAGATCTGTGTCTGTCCACGAGTGAACATAGCACTTCCGTGTACTCTGGGGATGATATCAACCTCAGCTGCAAGAGGTCTGATCTGCTTGATATCACGTCCGTCAGGTCTCTTGTGATCCTTGAGGATCATCTTACGAACTGTCTTCTTCTCATACTGGTAAATAGCCTCACCGAGAATTGCAAGCCACTCTTCGTTCTCTGCAAACTTCTCTGTAAGCTTATCTGTAATCTCTGCGATATTGTTCTCTCTTGTCTGCTTGTCGTCTGTAAATACAGCCTTTTCCATCTCCTCGGGAGGAACAACCTCTTTGATTGCGGCAAAGAGCTCTTCGGGAACAGCACAGCTTGTATACTCGTGCTTAGGCTTACCGATCTCTGCAACGATTCCCTTGAAGAATTCGATAATCTGAAGGTTTACATCATGAGCCTTGTAGATGGCTTCCTTCATCTTCTCTTCAGGAATCTCGTTTGCTCCGGCCTCGATCATGATAACCTTCTGTCCTACTGATGCAACAGTAAGCTTAAGGTCACCTGTGTTCCACTGCTCCTGTGTAGGGTTGATGATAAGCTCACCGTCAACCATACCAACCTGTGTCATAGCGCAAGGGCCGTCGAAAGGAATATCTGAAATTGATACAGATACAGATGCACCGAGCATAGCTACAAGCTCAGGTCTGCACTGATTGTCAACTGCCATTACCATAGTCTCGATCGTAACGTCGTTTCTGTAATCCTTAGGGAAAAGAGGACGCATAGGACGGTCGATAACACGGCTTGTAAGGATAGCATTCTCAGAAGGCTTACCCTCTCTCTTGTTATATCCGCCGGGGAACTTGCCCACTGCGTAGAATTTCTCACTGTATTCAACACTCAGAGGGAAGAAATCGATTCCTTCTCTGGGCTTTGCAGATGCTGTAGCTGTACAAAGAACTGTTGTGTCACCATACTGCATAAATGCGCATCCATTAGCTTGTTTACCTACTTTGCCGATCTCTACTTTAAGAGTACGTCCGGCAAGATCCATTGTGTAAGTCTTAACCATTTTAATCTCCTTCACTCACATTAAATAATAATATGATACGTGGGTTTCAAGGTCATAATATGCGCCTCGCAAGAATCGAACCGTATATTATAACTTTGAAAGCCCTAGATCATATTACAACGCATGTACCAAACATTAATAAAGACGGAATAAGCCGATTTGCATCAGCCTCATCCCGCCTTTTTGTTTTACAGATTACTTTCTCAAACCAAGATCTGCGATAAGCTTACGGTAAGCTTCGATGTCCTTCTTCTTAAGGTATCCAAGAAGGCTACGTCTCTGACCAACCATCTTAAGAAGACCTCTTCTTGAGTGGTGATCCTTAGGGTTCTTCTGAAGGTGAGCGTTGAGCTCCTGAATTCTCTCTGTAAGAATTGCAACCTGAACTTCCGGTGAACCTGTATCTCCGGCTTTTCTCGCAAACTTGTTGATAACTTCTGTTTTCTTCTCTTTTGTGATCATTTTTTCACTCCTTAAAATATTTTATGAATCCGCCCGATACACAGACAAGGGTTGGAGTATCCCATATCCGAGTATAGGTAGTTCTGTTGCTGTGCCTAAGATTGGTAGGCAACTAAGTTATATTAGCATATATATTCTTTTATGTAAAGTCATTATCGGATTACAGACGAGTTGTCCACTTTGAACAGTCTAAAACTTCCGTGGCAAGCCCATCGTAAAAATCAGGCTCATGGCATACCATTAAAATGCTGCCCTTGTACTCCGAAAGTGCTCTCTTAAGCTCAGTCTTTGCATCAACATCAAGATGGTTCGTAGGCTCGTCGAGAACAAGAAGATTTGATTCCCTGTTTATGAGCTTACAAAGTCTTACTTTAGCCTGCTCTCCTCCGGAAAGTACCTTACACTTACTTTCTATATGCTTGGTCGTAAGCCCGCATTTTGCAAGAGCCGAGCGAACCTCATACTGCGAAAATCCCGGAAATTCGTTCCAGATTTCCTGCATACATGTAGTTTCGATATCAGGTGACATTTCCTGCTCAAAATAGCCTATCTCAACGTTTTCTCCAAGTTCTACGGAGCCTTCAAGCGCAGGAATAAGACCGAGAATACTCTTTAAAAGAGTTGTCTTTCCGATTCCGTTTGCACCCGTAAGAACAATCTTTGAATTGCGCTCCATAGTTATGTTAAGAGGCGATGAAAGAGGATCGTCATAGCCTATAACAAGGTCTTTTGTCTCAAATATAACTTTACCCGGTGTCCTTGCAACCTTGAAATTAAACTCAGGCTTCGGCTTTTCTTTTACCATCTCGATTATATCCATGTTATCGAGCTTCTTCTGCCTTGCCATCGCCATA
The DNA here is from genome assembly GCF_900116865.1 of Butyrivibrio sp. M55. Lineage (GTDB taxonomy): Bacteria > Bacillota > Clostridia > Lachnospirales > Lachnospiraceae > Butyrivibrio. The sequence continues at coordinate 64,332 of NZ_FPCD01000011.1, read as the reverse complement.
TTTCTGGTAGCGACTCTTGCTTTGTTTCTCGCAACAAAGTCCTTGAGGTCGGCAATCTCCTGCTGCTGTCTGTTATATGCGGCTTCTCTCTGAGCTTTTTTCATCTCATAGACTTCCATAAACTTGTCGTAATCGCCCACGTATCTGTCAAGAGAATGTGTCTGACCGTCCATGTGATAAATTATGTTTACCACGCTGTTAAGGAACGGTATGTCATGGGATATGAGGATAAAAGCGTTCTCATAGTCCTGAAGATATCTTGTAAGCCATACGATATGTTCTGCATCAAGATAGTTGGTAGGCTCGTCAAGAAGGAGGATATCTGGCTTTTCAAGAAGGAGCTTGGCAAGAAGGATCTTTGTCCTCTGTCCTCCCGAAAGTTCCGTTACATCCCTGTCAAGACCAAGGTCAAGAAAGCCAAGTGCCCTTGATACCTCTTCTATCTTGGAATCTATCAGGTAAAAATCATGATTTGTAAGAAGATCCTGAATTGTTCCAAGCTCTTCCATATACTCTTCAAGTGTCTTTTCATCCGCTTCAGCCATTGCATCGCAGATCTCATTCATTCTGCGCTCCATCTCATAAAGCGGCTCATATGCGGAAGCGAGAACGTCACGTATGGTCATTCCCTGCTTTAACTCCGCGTGCTGGTCAAGATAACCTACTTTCACATTTTTTGCCCAATCTATCTTTCCGGCATCAGGCATAAGTTTTCCGATAATAATATTCATAAAGGTGGACTTTCCCTCGCCGTTTGCTCCGACAAGTCCAATGTGCTCACCCTTTAACAATCTGAAAGACACATCATCAAAAATGGCTCTGTCTCCGAAGCCATGTGTGAGATGCTCAACATTTAAAATACTCACTTAAAAACTCCTCACTGCATTTTTTATATCTTGCTGAATCTGTAATTTCAGTTGCTCCATATTTTCAAACTTTATCTCGGGTCTTACGAAGCTGTGGAGCACAACTTCTATATATTCCCCGTACACATCGCGATCAAAATCATATATATATGTCTCAACGCCAACCTTTTCTTTTTCCGAAACCGTTGGCTTACGACCTATATTTGTCATTCCTTTGAACTCATTCTTCCCTATCTTGACCGTACTTGAATACACTCCGTAGGGAGGAAGAAGTTTCATTGAAGGAGGAAGGATATTCACCGTAGGCACGCCAATCGTATGTCCCAGATGATTTCCGTGTTCAACGATTCCCGAGATCGAATACTTCGTTCCAAGAAGCCTCTCGGTAAGATCCATATCCCCGTCAGATACGGCATTTCTGACTCTTGTAGAGCTCACTTCTTCGTCGTCGATCTTTACCTTATCGATAATGCAAAGCTCATACGAAAGCTCTTTTCCAAGTCGCTCAAGGAGCTTACTGTCGCCTTTTCCCTTATCGCCAAAAGAGACATCACTTCCCGCCGCGATAAAACCGGCATTAAGCTCATCCACAAGTATTCTTCTGACAAACTCCTCAGGATCCGTCGCAGCCGTCTCATCATTTAGCGGAAACATCACAAGAATGTCCACTCCAAGCTCCTGAAACGCCTTAAGCTTTTCTTCGCGTGTAAAAAGCTGAGGTACGGAGTGCCCTACAAAAAACTCCTCGGGAGAAGGATCAAATGTAAACACAGTTGCCTTAAGCCCATCCTTCTTCTTTTCAAGAATCTTGGAAAGAAGCTCCTTGTGTCCCACATGTATACCGTCAAATTTTCCTATTGCGACCGCAGTTTTTTCGCGGATATTCAATTTATCAAGTTCAGTTATTATCTTCATTACGATTCGATATCCGTTCCGATTATTTTTCAAAAAAGAATTTATCTACGTTAAACATACCTGTCTTGGCACTGAATGTATATATCCCAAAGAAAACATCGTCCTCCGAATATACTCTGAACTTATTGCCCTCGGAGAACATCTCTTTTTCAAATTCTTTGTCATTTACGCCCTCGGGATCTTCATTTACTATATTATTCCTTCTGAAGCTGTTTCCGTTCTCTAAAAGCGTTCTGGCGGCGTTTTTCACATGTATTTTATCAAGGTCCCTGAAAATATATTCAGGCGACTGTATGATCTCAGGAAGCGTTCCCTCATCCCTCATATTTTCAATCTGAGAAAGGGTCACAGCGGTATCAAGAGTAAATGCTCCCACTCTCGTTCTTGTAAGATGCTGCATTGCCGCACCGCATCCGAGTCTGAGGCCGATGTCATGGCAAAGAGTCCTTATATATGTTCCCTTGCTGCACTTAACTTCTATTGTGAAAAGACCGTCCGAATCAATATGCGAATCATCAAGAACCGATATCGCGGATATGTGGACTTTTCTAGGTTTACGTTCAACCTCAATGCCTTCTCTCGCAAGCTCATAAAGCTTTCTTCCGTCTTTCTTGATAGCGGAATACATGGGAGGAATCTGATCGTAATCGCCGATAAAAGCCTTTACCGCTTCGTGTACCTGCTCTTTTGTAACTTTGACATCCGATGTCTCCAAGATGTTTCCTGACATATCCTGGGTATCAGTGGTTACTCCGAGCCTGCAGACGGCAATGTACTCCTTGTCATGATCTGTAAGCATCTCGACAAGCTTGGTGCCCGTTCCGAGGCATACAACAAGAACGCCCACCGCATCAGGATCAAGAGTCCCCGTATGGCCGATCTTTTTTTGCTTAAGTATTCCTCTTAACTTTGCAACCACGTCATTTGAAGTAAATCCGGGTTCTTTATAGATATTTATAAGTCCGTTGTAATTACTTTTCATATTCTCCCGTGCTCTCAAAAAGGTACCCCTAAATGTAATCTTTATGGGTACCTTTTTCGTTAAATACAATATGTTCTCACTCTTCAAGCTGATGCTGAACATATTTCATTATATTGTTTATTACATCATGATAAGTTCCGTTTACGCTGCATCCTGCCGCTCTCTGATGGCCACCGCCGCCAAATATCGCTGCAACCTTGGCTACATCGACAGCGCCGTTACTGCGAAGGCTGACCTTATATTCCAAAGGAGCCAGCTCGTAAGCAAAAATCGAACAATCAACTCCGATGGTAAGAAGCATCTGACTTACTATACCGTCAAGATCGCTTGATTCAGCACCGTAGAAATCCATTGTCTGCTTAGAGATAACAGATACGATACATCTTCCGTCAAGAAGACGAATACTCTCTAAAAGTGCTCTTCCAAGTATCTGGTTCTGAAGATAAGTCTTTTCATAAAAAACATGGTCGATAAGACTTCCGAAATCAAAACCGTAAGCTATGAGTTTCGCGGCAATCTCCATTGTCTTCGGAGATGTGTTTGAATATTTGAAGACTCCCGTGTCAGTAACCATTCCGGTATAAATAGCCTTAGCTATCTCAACATCCATGCGCTCTTTATCAAGAACGTCATAAACAAGCTCACAAGCAGAACTTGCTGTAGGAACAACATAATTTGCATCACCTGTTCCCGGATTGCTGATGTGATGATCTATATTTACCGTCTTTTTTGCAGCATCAAAAAACTTCTCCGCTCCACCTGTGCGCTCTTTTCCGCAATCAAGCGCAATAAACAGATCGTAGCTTTCAACTTCCGAAACAAAATCACTGTTTATCTTGTCGGAATCTTTGATAAATGTAAGCTCCTGAGGTATTTTCTCAAGAAAAACATCCACCTTGATATTCGGATAATTCTTTCTGAGGTAAAGATACATACTCATACATGACCCAACACAGTCTCCGTCAGGTCTCACATGTCCGCTGATTCCAACTGTACCGACATTAGTCAAATAATCATCAATCCTCATCGATTTCCTCTCCGCGAGCAATCTTTGCTTCATTATCCTTTGCTGTTACTTCATCAATCTTCTTGGACATATTGATTGCATATTCAATGGAGTCATCCATGATAAAGCGAAGTTCGGGCGTATATCTCATATTGAGCTCTTTTGCCAGAGTACTTCTGATATATCCCGCTGCGCTTTTAAGTCCGGCTTCGGTTCTCTCCCTGTCCTCATCATTTCCCATTACGGTTACCCAGACCTTACATGTCTTAAGGTCCGGAGCAACTTCAACATCCATTACGGATGTCATGGGGCTGATTCTGGGATCTTTGCTATATCTGATAGCTTCGGATATAACTTTCTGAACCTCACCGTTTATTCTTTTATTTTTATTGCTGTTCTTTCGCATTTTTACCTTTCTTAGGTTCTGGGTACTTCCACCATCTCGTAAGCTTCTACAAGATCACCTTCGTGAATCTGATCAAAGCCGTCAAATACAAGACCGCACTCGAAGCCTTCCTTAACTTCCTTGACATCGTCCTTGAATCTCTTAAGGGATGCAAGATCACCTTCGAAGATCTGCTCACCCTCTCTGGAAATACGAACCTTGCAATTTTTCTTAATGATACCGTCCTTAACGAAGGAACCTGCGATATTTCCAACCTTAGAAGCCTTGAATATCTGTCTGACTTCGGCATGTCCGGTAACTCTCTCTTCGAAGATAGGCGCAAGCATACCCTTCATAGCAAATTCAATCTCTTCGATTGCCTGGTAGATAACCTTGTAAAGCTTGATCTCTACGCCTTCGTGCTCTGCCATGCTCTTTGCTGTCGCATCGGGACGAACGTCAAATCCGATGATAATAGCACTTGAAGCTGCAGCAAGAGTTACGTCAGACTCATTGATGGCACCAACACCGCCGTGAATAACCTTAACGACAACTTCCTCATTTGAAAGCTTAAGGAGACTCTGCTTAAGTGCCTCTACGCTACCCTGAACGTCTGCCTTGATGATGATATTGAGTTCCTGAAGTCTGCCTTCCTCAATCTTTGAATACAGATCATCAAGTGACATCTTAGCCTTTGTCTCTTCAATGAGGTCTTTCTTGTGCTGCTGAAGGTATGTGTTGGCATACTGCTTAGCCTGCTTGTCAGTCTCATGTCCGAGGAATACTTCACCTGCGTTGGGAACATCTGAAAGACCAAGGATCTCAACAGGCTGTGAAGGAAGTGCTTCCTTGAGCTTGTTGCCCTTATCGTCAACCATCGCTCTAACCTTACCTGAGCTTGCACCGGCTGAAATAAAGTCCCCAACATGAAGTGTACCCTTCTGAACAAGTACGTTTGCAACAGGTCCGCGACCCTTATCAAGTCTTGCCTCAAGTACGAGACCTCTTGCTTCTCTGTCAGGATTAGCCTTGAGCTCGAGAATATCCGCTGTAAGAATGATAGTCTCAAGAAGTGTCTCAATTCCCTCTCCGGACTTGGCTGAAACAGGAACAAATTCTGTTGTTCCGCCCCAATCTGTTGAGATAAGGCCATATTCAGTCATTTCCTGCTTAACCTTATCGATATTTGCATTAGGCTTATCTATCTTATTAACTGCTACAATAATCTCAACTTCGGCTGCCTTGGCATGGTTGATAGCCTCAACAGTCTGTGGCATTACACCGTCATCGGCAGCAACTACAAGAACTGCGATATCTGTTGATGTAGCACCTCTCATACGCATTGCAGTGAATGCTTCGTGACCGGGAGTATCAAGGAATGTGATCTTCTGATCATTTACAGATACAGTGTAAGCACCGATTCTCTGTGTGATACCGCCTGCCTCTCTATCTGTAACGCTTGTCTTACGAATAGCATCAAGAAGTGAAGTCTTACCATGGTCAACGTGACCCATTACGCAGACAACAGGAGGTCTCTTCTTAAGTGTCTCTTCTGCGTCCTCATCCTCTTTAAGAAGCTCCTCGATAATATCAACGGGAATCTCCTTCTCACAAATGATGTCATATTCGATAGCTATATTCTCAGCCTCTTCATAAGTAAGCTCTGTATTAACGGTAGAAATCTGACCTGCCATAAAGAGCTTCTTGATGATTACTGAAGGCTGCATCTTCATCTTCTCGGCAAGTTCCTTGATGGAAACCTTCTCGGGAATTGAGATAACCTTGATCTGCTCTTCAGGCTCTTCAACCTTCTTAACTTCAGGCTTGATGAATCTGCCGACTCTCTTACTTCTCGGCATCATCTCTTCCTGCTCGTAAGCAAGATCCTTCTTATTTCTCTTATCCTTTTCCTGACCGATTCTTCTTCTCTCGTCGTCTCTGCGACCTGAATTTTCTTTCTGAGGTGCATCGGCAAATCCGCCTCTTGCGCCCTTATCAAACTTATTTCCGGCAAACTTATTGTTGTCGCCCTTGCCCCTGAACTTACCGTTCTGAGCATTGTTTCCGTTATTGTTGTCCCTGCGTGGACCGTTACCCTGAGCATTGTTGTTTCTGGGTCCGCCCTGAGCACCGTTTCTGTTCTGGAATGAGTTTCTGTCTCCGTTCTGACGAGGACCTCTGTTATCTCTTCCGAAATCGTTGCCGTTTCTGTTATCTCTTCTGTCGGCACCGTTTCTGTTATTGTTCTGTGCAGGAGCCACATTTCTCTCTGCGGGTCTTTCTGTTTTCTCCTTAACGGGTGCCTTTACCGGCTGCTTATTCTCAACAGCAGTCTCCTTAGGCTTAACAGCCTGTGTCTCCTGCTTTGCGGGAGCTTCCTGCTTGGCAGATGCCTGCTTCTGAACCGGAGTCTTGGGAATAGAACTGTTTCCGTAGCTCTCAAGCTGAGAAGGTGCAGTTAAAGGCTTGATGGGATGATAAACATTCTGTGACTGAGCAAAAGTTCCTCTTCTGTTGTTCTGATTGCCGGAATTTCTGTTGTCACGTCTCTGGTTGTTATTTCCCGCATTATTGTTATTCTGGTTCTGATAGCCGCCCATCTTGGAATTTCCGGCATTTGTAACCATTATGATCTTTTTCTTTTTCTTAGGTGCATCACCTGAAGCACTCTGATCGGACGCTCCTTTTGCAGATGCGTCTGTCTTAGCAGGCTTAGCTTCCTTATTGGCATTGGAGGGTGCATCATTTGCACTCTTTTTGCCGAAATGCTTTCTTGCAATTTCCGCCTCATTGTCATCAATCGAGCTGTTCGAACGCTTCGCCTCTATTCCCTTTTCCTGCAAAAAGCTAAGCAGTGCTTTTCCTTCACACCCAAGCTCTGTTGCAAGTTCAGATATCTTAATTTTTGCCATTCACATTTCCTCCAACTAATCTTCTTGTAGTAAGTTCTTTAAAAGCGATTGCGCCAGCCCTTTGTCGGTGATGACAAGGCTTGTTCGAACTCCTTTACCAACTGCATGCCCGAGGCTCTCCATGTCTCCAAAAAAAGCAATAGGCACATTATAATAACTACATTTATCTTTGAACTGCTTCTTTGTGTTATCAGAAGCATCTTCACTCACTATCACGGCACATGCTTTGCCGCTGCGGATCGCATCCAATACGGAAAACTCTCCGCTCTTTAATTTCCCGGCCCTTGCACTAAGGCCAAGCAAAGAATAAATCTTTTTACTATCCAATTTACTCTCCGAGCTCCTTATTCATCTGCTCAAGTATGTCTCCGGGAATCTGAGCTTTCAAAGATTTCTCAAGTCCCCTGTTCTTAACTGCTTTTTTTAGACATTCGGCACTGTTACATATATATGCGCCTCTTCCATTCGCCCTGCCTGTGACATCAAGACATATCTCACCTTCGGGGGTCTTGATAACTCTTATCATGTCCTTCTTGTCACGCATCTCTCCGCAGCCTACACACTTTCTTGTTGGAATTTTCTTCTGCATCTTATTCCTCTGCGTCAGTGTCCTCTTCTACTTCAATTTCAGCATCTTCTGCTTCTTCAATATCGGCGTCGTCTACTTCTTCGATCTCGCCTTCTTCATACTCCTCATCGTAATCTTCTTCATCATCAAGATAATCTTCCATACGGAATCCGGGAGCATCCTTAGCCTGTGTTTCGCTCTTTATATCGATCTTGTAACCTGTAAGTCTTGCTGCAAGTCTTGCATTCTGACCTTCCTTACCGATTGCAAGTGAAAGCTGATAATCGGGAACGACTACCTTAGCACTCTTCTCATCGGGATCGGCAAATACGGCAACGATCTTTGCGGGTGAAAGAGCATTCTGAATGAGGTTACCGGGGTTCTCGTCCCAGTTGATAACATCTATCTTCTCGCCGTTAAGCTCATCTACGATAAGATTGACTCTTGCTCCGTTGACACCTACGCAAGCACCTACAGCATCAACATTCGGATTGTTTGAGTATACGGCGATCTTTGTACGGCTTCCTGCTTCTCTTGCGATACTCTTGATCTCTACTGTTCCATCCTGAATCTCTGCAACTTCCTGCTCAAAAAGTCTCTTTACAAGATCGGGATGAGTTCTTGAAACAAGAATTCTGGGTCCCTTTGAACCATTCTTAACTTCGAGGACATAAAGTCTGATTCTTGATGTAGGTTTGTAGAAACCTGATTTAGCCTCGCTCTCAACCTGCTCGTTCTCATTGAGAATAGCATCCGCACGACCAAGATTGATGCTGATATTCTTTCCGACATATCTCTGAATAACACCGGTAACGATATCATGCTCTTTCTTGTAATACTCGTTATATATAGCACCACGCTCTTCTTCACGGATCTTCTGAAGAATTACGTTCTTGGCATTCTGAGTAGCAATACGGCCGAACTCTTTGGAATTGAGCGGAACATTGACAATATCATCAACCTTGCTCTTCTTGCTGATCTTCTTGGCATCATCAAGAGAGATTTCAAGCATAGGATCCATAACATCATCTGCAGTTTCAACAACTGTTTTCTCAGCATAGCACTTGAAATCACAGTTCTCTCTGTCAACTTCTACCCTGATGTTCTCAGCCTTTCCGAAATTATTCTTGCAGGCTGTGACAAGAGAATTCTCAATAGCATCAAACAGAGAATCCTTGCTGATGTTCTTCTCCTTCTCCAAGAGGTCAAGGGCATCCATTAATTCTTTACTCATCGTAGTCTCCTTCTTTTTCGCCCGGATCAAAAATCCAGAGCAAGCTTAATAACTGATATTTCTTTTCTCAAAAAAGTTTCGTCTTTGTCATTTATAGTTACGGTAACCGAAGTGCTATCGTAGCTCTTAAGTATACCGGCAAACTCTTTTACTCCGTCAATTGCCTTGTAAAGCTTAAGCTCAACTTCCTTACCGAGACTGTTTTCAAAATGTCTGTCCTTCTTAAGCTGTCTTCCCAGTCCCGGACTGCTGACTTCAAGTGTATATGCATCCTCAATGAAGTCATCCACATCGAGCGCATCGGATAAAGCATGATTTACATTGACGCAATCGTTGATGTTAACTCCTTCGTCCTTGTCAATATATGCTCTGAGGTACCACTCTCCGGCTTCCTTCACATATTCGACATCATAAATCCTTACGCCGTTCGCCTCCGCAATAGGTGCAAGCAGTTCTTCTGTTTTCTTCTCGATATCTTCTTTCCTGGACATTCAATCTCCTTAAATTCAGATATTTCAAATTTCACTTCTTTATTTTTGCTGTCAATGAAATATGAAAAAATCCAAAACATGCAAAAAGTGGACTCGCGAAAGTCCACTCCTAAAATCAACTACATTATAACTTGCGTTGCGCTGTTTGTAAACAGCTACTTCAAAGAAAAAATCAAGTCGCAAAGGACTTGATCTCGGGTTGGGCTGTTATAATTCAACAGTCAGTACCTCGTAGCGGAATCGAACCGCTGATTCTGCCGTGAGAGGGCAGCGTCTTAACCGCTTGACCAACGAGGCTTAGTAGCTTTGTGTCAGCCGCTGTATCGCGGCGACTTGTTTATATTATCTCATAGTTTGAAATAATGCAAGCATTTTTTTTAATTTTTTCAAAAAAATTGAAAAAAAGTTTTGCAAGAGGCTGTATCAGCCGCACAGCCTCTTGCATTTTCCGCACTTTTTACCCCTTCATCAGATCGAAAATACTGATCTGGTTTGAATCGGGAATATCGCCCAGAAGTCCCATGTCAGCCATCTTGTCGATAACCGCCTGAGGGCACTTTGTTCTTTGTTTAAAGTCGTCCTTTGAAAGGAACGGGCCGTCCTTAGCTGCTTCGACAATCTGGTCCGCAGCTTTTTCACCCATTCCGTCTATACTGTTAAGAGCAGGCATGATCTTATCGCCGATTACCTGAAACTCTCTTGATTTAGCTTTAAAGATGTCTATCGGAAGGAATTCGATTCCTCTCTCGTACATCTCCTCAACAAGTCTCATGTCGCCGTATTCAGCCTGCTGAGCGTTGGTAAGCTCATCTTTCCTGTTGTTGTAATCACGCATAATACTGTGAAGGTGATTTTCACCCTGGCACATATGCTCATAGTTAAAGGCTTTCGCCCTTATACTGAACCACGCAGCATAGAACGCCTGCGGAACATAAACTTTAAAATACGCGATTCTCCACGCCATCATAACGTATGCGGCCGCATGCGCCTTAGGGAACATGTACTTGATCTTCTTACACGACCAGATGTACCAGTCCGGCACTCCTGCCGCAACCATGGCTTCTTCCATCTCGGGCTTAAGGCCTTTTCCCTTACGCACGGACTCCATAGTCTTGAAGGAAAGAGACTTATCCATGCCCTTCTGAATGAGATAGATCATGATATCGTCTCGACAGCAGATACATGTATCGATCGTCGCCTTACCTTCCTGAATAAGCGTCTGGGCATTTCCGAGCCAAACGTCCGTACCGTGTGAAAGTCCCGAAATCCTTATAAGATGGGACAATGACGTAGGTTTGGCATCGATAACCATCTGCATGGCAAAGTCTGTACCGAACTCGGGAAGTCCAAGGCATCCGAGCTTTGTTCCTCCGAGCTGCTCAGGCGTAACGCCAAGCGCGGTCGTATTCATAAACAGACTCATTACGTTTTTATCATCCAAAGGAACCAGCTTAGGATCAAGTCCCGTACAATCCTGCAAAAATCTTATCATCGTAGGATCATCGTGTCCCAGAATATCGAGCTTAAGCAGGTTGTGGTCGATCGAGTGGTAGTCGTAATGTGTCGTTATCGTTGCGGTTGTCATATCATTCGCGGGATGCTGCACAGGACAAAATGAGTTGATATCCTCTCCTACCGGCAAAACTATGATTCCACCGGGGTGCTGACCTGTACCTCTTCTGATACCCGTACATCCCTGAACAATTCTGTTAATCTCGCATTTTCTCTTACTTGAACCGATACCGTCGTAATATTTCTTTACGAAACCGTAAGCCGTCTTATCCGCAAGAGACGCGATTGTTCCGGCTCTGAAAGTCTGTCCGTAGCCAAAGATAACCTCTGTGTACTTGTGAGCCTTTGACTGATACTCACCGGAGAAGTTAAGGTCGATATCGGGCTCCTTGTCTCCCTTGAATCCAAGGAATGTCTCAAACGGAATATCAAATCCGTCCTTGTACAAAAGAGCTCCGCACTTGGGACATCTTTTATCAGGCATATCACAGCCCGAATTACCGCCGTATTTAAGCACTTCTTCCGAGTCAAAATCGCTGTATTTGCACTTAGGACACACATAATGCGGACTAAGCGAATTAACTTCCGTAATTCCCGATGTAAATGCAACGAAGGAAGATCCTACAGATCCACGGGATCCAACGAGATATCCGTCCTCATTTGACTTCCAAACGAGCTTCTGCGCGATAATATACATAACCGCGAAACCGTTCTTGATAATGGAATTAAGCTCTCTTTCAAGACGCTCCTGAACTATCTCTGGAAGATCGTCTCCGTAGATCTCATGAGCCTTGTCATAACAGATCTTGGTAAGGATCTCATCACTGTTCTCGATGACGGGCGCGCACTTATCGGGTCGTACCGGCGATATGCTGTCACACATATCAAGGATCATCCTGGTATTGTCTATTACGATCTCTTTTGCCTTGTCACCGCCCAGATAATCGAACTCAGCCATCATCTCGTCGGTTGTTCTAAGGTAAAGAGGCGATTCTTCCTCGTCGTTCATTCCCTTTCCGGCCATGATGATGGTTCTGTATATCTCATCCTCGGGATTAAGGAAATGCGCATCACAGGTAGCTACAACAGGCTTATTAAACTGTTCTCCGAGCCTTACTATCTCTTTATTTATATTCTTGATATCATCTTCGCTGTTTATATCTTCATATCTCTCGGAGTCGATCATAAAGCGGTTGTTTGCGACAGGCTGAATCTCAAGATAATCATAGAAATCAACAAGCCTTGCTATCTCTTCGGGAGGTCTTCCCTCTACAACCGCGCCGTAAAGTTCGCCCGCGCAGCAGGCACTTCCGACAATAAGACCTTCCCTGTGCTTTATAAGCTCGCTCTTTGGCACAAGCGGAAATCTTCTGAAATAGTCTACGTGCGACTCACTTACAAGTGTGTAAAGATTAACCCTTCCAAGCGTATTCTTCGCAAGGATAATGCAATGATTGGGGCGAAGGTGCCTGATCATCTCCTTTGTGGGCTTTCCGAGAATATTTACATCCGTAAGTGTCTCTGCCTTCTGCTCTTTTAGCATAGGCACGAATTTATTGAATATAAGCGCCGTACACTCGGCATCATCGACCGCTCTGTGGTGGTGTTCAAGAACAACTCCCAGAGTCTTTGCGACAGCATCAAGCGTATGCTTTGCCTGAAGCGGGAAAAAGTATCTTGAAAGCCACAAAGTATCGACTGTCGTGTAATCTGCGTCTATTCCCAGCTCTTTGCAGTTCTGATTGATGAAACTTATATCAAATCCTACATTGTGTCCTACAAGCACCGCATCCTTACAAAATTCAACAAATCGCGGTATTATAACCTCTCTTGTGGGAGCATCGATAACCATGTCATCCGTGATACTTGTAAGCTTGGTGATCCTGTACGGAATCGGAACCTCGGGATTTATAAACTCCGAGAATCTCTCAAGTATCTCGCCGTTTCTTACCTTTACGGCACCGATCTCGATTATCTTATTCTTAATGGGCGAAAAACCTGTCGTCTCAATATCAAATACAACAAAGGTTGTATCCTCGATAGGCTGTCCCTTGTCATTTACAACTATCTCCTTAAGGTCGTCAACGACATAAGCCTCAACTCCAAGGATCAGTTTAAAGAAATCCTGTCTCTCGATAGGCGGCTCTCCGGCCTCTTTTCTTCTCTTTTTCTCAGCAGAATAAAGATCTTCCCAGACATGATTTGCATCCGTAAGTGCCTGAACAACACCGTGGTCTGTAATGGCAATTCCGGGCATTCCCCATTTATAGGCCTGTTTAACTATATCTTTAACTTCGGAAACACCGTCCATATCGCTCATCTTGGTATGGCAGTGAAGTTCAACTCTCTTTACATCCGCTCTGTCGACACGTTTACTTGTAAAGTCAGGAATCTTCTTAACTCCCGCAACAGACTGAATGGAAAGCTCATGGTCAAACTTATCGACCGCCGCGATTCCCTTAAGCTTAATGAATGCGCCCATCTTGATATCTTTGGTTATCTCGGGAACATCCTCAGTCCTCACGAACATCTTTACAGTGATCGAATCAGTAAAGTCGGTTATATCAAAGATAAGAATACTCTTCTCGTTTCTGATATCTCTCTTATCAAAAAGAATTACCTTACCGTGAACACATACTTCTCCAAGTTCTCCGACAAGATCCGAAAGTTTCATCGTCTCATCATCAAAGTCTCTTCCGAAAATAACATCAGGATTATCCGACCTCTTGAAGCTTCCGCCAAAGTCTCTTTTTCCGCTCCATTTGCCCTTGGAGAATCCGCCTTCTTTTCCGGCAGGCTTTCCTGCGGGCTTTTCGACAGCAGCCTTCTTAGCAGAAGCCGCAGCCTCTTTTGCCGCCTCCTGCTCTTCTTTCTGCTTCTTCTTTTCCTCAGATCTTTGCTCAGCAGCCTCAAGTTTCTTGGCCATCTTAGCAGATTCCGCAGAATAATCCGGTTCTTCGGTTTCTTTTACGACCTCTATAAATTCGGGAGTTATGGACGCAGAAAGTCCGCATCTTTCATTGATGATCTTAGAAAGAACTCTCACAAGATCGGGCGCTTTTTTCTGTCCAACGACGCTGTCTTCAAGCTGAATGACGATATTTCCGTCCTCAGGATAAAGAAACTGCGCAGAACGAAAAAGACTATATTCCATATGGTCATAGTCTTTTAACTCAAGCTCGATACTGTCTTTGTAAATATCGATAAGATTCTTTGGCGTATACTGCGCCGAGAGAGAAAACTTCTCGTAAATCTTGACCGTAAGATCCTGATTTCCGAAAAACTGCTTCTTAATTCCCGTCTCGGCCTTTAAAATATCCGCCTTATCTATCAGATTTTTGCTCGATATATATACTCTTATAAAATCCTGCTTCCTTGTTGTCGAGACCTTATCAACCACGGTCTGTTCCATGATTTCTTTGGTCTTGGCATCAAGTTTAAGCGTAGGAAAAACCTCAAAAAAACTTTTTGACATCTACTCCCTCGCACGGTTATTACCGGTTCCCCAAAAAACTTCTTTTTATCCGAATCACTTCCAGTTATCAAGCTCTTCCTTGAGAACGGCAAGAAGTTCATCTTCTTTGACTTTCTTAATGATCTCGCCCTTCTTTATAAGGAGTCCCTCTCCTATTCCGCCTGCTATTCCAAGATCGGCTTCTTTAGCTTCTCCGGGGCCGTTTACGGGACATCCCATAACAGCGACCTTGATGTTAAGATTGGGATAGTTCTGAACAAGTGTCTCTGTCTGATTTGCAAGTGAAATAAGATCTATCTTGGTTCTTCCGCATGTAGGGCATGAAATAACTTCTATTCCGCCCTCTCTTATGCCGAGAGTTCTGAGAATTGCCTTTGCCGTCTTGATCTCTTCTACGGGATTACCCGAAAGCGATACTCTTATGGTATCTCCGATTCCCTGATTAAGGATTATTCCAAGTCCAACTGAAGACTTGATATTTCCGCCCCACAAAGTTCCGGCTTCAGTAATTCCAACATGAAGAGGATATCTGCATCTTTCCGCGAGAAGCTCATGTGCCTTTGCACACAGCATAACGTTTGATGACTTGATACTTACAACCATGTTGTCATAACCAAGTTCTTCGATTATACCGATCTTATCAAGAGCGCTCTCTACAAGCCCCTCTGCTGTTACACCGTGATATTTTTCTACAAGATCTTTTTCCAAAGAGCCGCTGTTAACGCCTACTCTTATGGGAATATTTCTCTCTTTTGCACATGAAACAACAGCAGCAATGCGGTCTTTTGAACCGATATTTCCGGGATTGATCCTTATCTTGTCAGCTCCGTTTTCCATGGCCGCAATAGCCATCTTGTAATCAAAATGAATATCTGCGACAAGAGGAATGCTTATCTGCTTCTTGATCTCTTTTACAGCATCTGCGGCTTCCTGTGTGGGAACGGTACATCTTATGATGTCACATCCCGCAGCTTCAAGCTCATGAATCTGGGCAACGGTCGCCTTAACATCCTCTGTTCTTGTATTTGTCATTGACTGGATGAGAATAGGATTGCCTCCTCCTATTACTCTGTCTCCGATCTTTATTACTTTAGTATTATCTCTGTATGCCATAATAAGTCTCCTAACAATAATTATCTGGTGAACTTAGTTATATCGTTAAATAACACAAATACCATAAGTGCAATAAGAAGCATCATTCCAACCATGTGAACAATACCTTCTTTCTCGGGTGGAACGGGCTTTCCAAATATAACCTCGATAAACTGGAATACAAGTCTTCCACCGTCAAGTGCAGGAAAAGGAAGAAGATTCATAATTCCGAGGTTTACGGAAAGAAGCACCGTAAGCGACAGCATCACGACAAAAACAGCCGATACGCCGTATGGCTTAACTTCTTCATAAGTTTCGTCGACTATCTTGACCATTCCGACAGGTCCCGAAACATCATCTTTTGAGAGCTTACCCCTAACCAAAAGTGCAAGACTTCTGTAAGTTGCCTTAAAATTATATCTTACCGTGTACCATGCATACTTAAGAGATTCAGGTCCCTTAACGTCTTTATATTCACCGAGATACACGCCCATATAATAGCGCTTATTTTCATCGCTGTACTTAGGAGTGAGCACAGTCTTCTTAACTTCGCCGTTTCTGTCATATACGATGTCCATAGGTGACCCTTCGGCAAACTGGGAAATAAGCATTACTTCAGATGACATGTAAACCTTCTCGCCATCAATACTTATAATCCTGTCACCTGCTTCCATTCCGGCTTCCTGAGCTGCCGAATCTTCAGTGAGTGCCTTTACCGTAGGCAGATCCCACGGAGATAAGTTCACCAAAACAACCGCAAGGATATAAGCAATTATAAAGTTTGCAAACGGTCCTCCGAACAAAGTAGCAATTCTGCGCCACACAGGTGCGTGTAAAAAAGAATGTTCATCATATCCTTCTTTTTCTTCTTCAACGGGATCCATACCGTCAAATACACACGCCCCGCCTATAGGAAGAAGCTTTATGCTGTAAAGAGTATCTCCTTTTTGTTTCTTCCAAATTGTCGGTCCCATCCCGATAAAGAATTCATTTACACGAATTCCTCCGGACTTAGCGATTATAAAATGTCCAAATTCGTGAGATGTCACCAAAACTCCGAATATTATAAAAAATATTATTATACTTGCTATCATTATCTATCCTCAAATTCCGTATTTTGTACCGAGGAAGTCATATGTTTCTTTCTCGGCATCAAGTATTGCCGCCACATCGGGATTCTCGATCTTGTTGTGATGTGTCATGGCTTCTTCTATCATATCGTATATTTCAAGGTATCTGATATCACCCTTTAAAAATCTGCGAACTGCCATCTCATTTGCCGCATTAAATACAGTCGGCATGCTGCCTCCCGCATATGCGGAATCAAACGCAAGCTTAAGCCCCCTGAAAGTATCCGTATCGGGCTTTTCAAAAGTAAGGCTACCAAGTTCAAAAAGATCAAGCCTCTTTTCCGCCATAGGACGTCTGTCCGGGTAAAAAAGCGCATATTGAATCGGGAGTCTCATATCAGGAACTCCGAGTTGCGCAATAACAGCACCGTCTACATACTGAACAGCACTGTGAACTATGCTCTGGGGATGAACCAGAACTTCGATATTATCAAGACTCACATCAAAAAGCCATCTTGCTTCCATGACTTCTAGTCCCTTATTTACAAGAGACGATGAATCTATTGTTACCTTGGGTCCCATATCCCAGTTGGGATGTTTCAAGGCATCTGCTGCAGTCATTGCAGCAAGTTCTTCTCTCTTCTTTCCTCTGAAAGGGCCACCGCTTGCGGTAAGAAGGATTTTCTCAACCTTATCTTTCGGCTGTCCTACAAGAGACTGGAATATAGCGCTGTGCTCGCTGTCTACGGGAAGAATCTGTACATTTTTCTCCTTGGCAAGCGGCATAATGATATGTCCTGCGCATACCAAAGTCTCCTTGTTTGCAAGTGCAATATCCTTGCCGCATTCAATCGCCTTTATAGTGGGTCTTATTCCGATCATTCCTACAACTGCCGTAAGAACAGTATCTGCTTCGGGAACGGAAACCATCTCAAGAAGTCCGTCCATTCCCGACATAACCTTAATTCCTGTATCCGCAATCTTCTCAGCAAGCTCTTTGGCCGCTTCGGGATCAAACATGCAGACATACTTAGGGTTAAATTCCCTCACCTGCTGCTCTACTTCATTAACTCTCTTATTTGCCGCAAGTCCCACAACTTTAAGTTCATCTTTATTATTTCTTACAACATCAAGAGTCTGTGTTCCTATAGATCCTGTAGATCCAAGTAATACTATACTACGCATTTTTTCTCCTAATATAAACGAATGGATTTTATCGCATTAAATCAAACATTTTCTATCAACGAACAAAGAGCCGCTTTGATTTACTGCGACTCTCTGATGTCTTCTTATTCAATAAGCGGCACTAATACTGCGGCCAAAAAATATACACAAGGTATTACGAATATTACACTGTCAAAACGATCCATAATACCGCCGTGTCCCGGAATAACATTTCCGTAATCCTTGATCTTATGATCTCTCTTTATTCCGGATGCAAGAAGGTCGCCCAACTGCCCGATTATACTTCCGACAAAAGTGATGATTATCATCACAAAAAGGAATTCGATACTATATATCTTTCTAAGATAAATTACAAAACCAATAACGAATCCAACAACAACCGAGCCGACAACGCCACCTATAGCGCCTTCAACCGTCTTCTTAGGTGAAAGCTCGGGTGCAAGCTTGTGCTTACCAAATGCTCTTCCTGAAAAATATGCACATGTATCGCACACCCAGGCAATAAAAGGAACCCAGGCAAAAATCCATCCATAATCGGGACGAATTCTCAAAAGAAATACAAAAGACATATTTACAGGAGAATAAACAAAGCTAAAAAATGCCGACATTGCCTGCGTTGATGTAAACCTTGGGAATGTCAGAACATAACATGCCATTATTAAGAAAAAAGCAAACATCAAAGAAAAAATATAATACCTGTAATCTCTTATCATTATCATTTGAAGATAATGCACTACTATCGATATGTATCCGCATATCTCAAGCGGATTATATTTGGTTCCGCAGTCATGGACTCCGGTAGCTTTTGTAAGTTCGTTATAACTGATAAGTGAAACAGCAAACAAAACTGCTGCCAGAAAATACCCCCCGGAAATTAGAACCGCTGCCAGCACGACGGCAATAACGATTCCGCTAATCACTCTCGTTTTCAATACACTAACCCCGCCTATTCATTCAATTCCATTGGGATCACAGTACACTGTACTAAATCTGATCCTGCTTGAGACCTCCGAATTTACGGTTTCTGTTTCCATATGCTTCTACTGCTTTTTCAAGCTCTGCCTTGTTAAAATCAGGCCATGCCACAGGAGTAAAATAGAACTCCGTGTAAGCGAGCTGCCACAATAAGAAGTTTGATACTCTCTGCTCGTTGCAGGTCCTTATCAAAAGATCCGGATCAGGCATATACTCGGTATCAAGATTGGAAGCTATCATTTCTTCTGTAATATCAGAGGGATCAAGTTCTCCATTTTTTACCTTGTCTGCAAGTTTGATAAAGGATCTTCTGATCTCGTCTCTGCTTCCGTAATTGATAGCAATTGTAAATGTAAGTCCGGTATTTTCTGCGGTTGTCTTCTCAAGATTCTCGATTGCCTCGATGATATCCTTTGCGAGAAGACTTCTGTCGCCGATAACACGACATCTCACATTATTTTTCATTGACTTCTTTATACTTGTCTTAAGGTAATTACGAAGGAGCATCATGAGGGCAGAAACCTCTGCCTCAGGACGACTCCAGTTTTCTGTTGAAAAAGCATAAACCGTAAGGTACTTGATGCCCATATCCTTGGCATCATACAAAATATCCTCAACAGCCTTTGCTCCCTGCAAATGTCCGGCATTTCTGGGAAGCCCCTTTGCCTTGGCCCATCTTCCGTTTCCGTCCAGAATTATCGCAACATGTGCAGGTATATTTTTATTTTCTTCCATAACTAAATTTCCTATTTACGGGAAATCACACTGTCATGACTTCCTTGTTCTTATCTTCTACAGCAGCATCAATATCCTTGATAAACTTATCTGTTACTTTCTGAAGTTCATCATTAAGATCGTTGATCTCATCCTCAGATACATCTGAGCCCTTAAGCTTCTTAAGAGCATCATTGCCGTCACGTCTTACGTTTCTGACTGCAACCTTGGCATCTTCACCCTTCTTACGGATATCCTTTGCAAGCTGTTTTCTTCTCTCCTCTGTAAGCTCAGGGAAAACAAGTCTGATAACAGCACCATCGTTGCTTGGAGTAATTCCAAGATCCGATGTCATGATTGCTTTCTCGATATCCTTAATAAGTGTCTTGTCCCAGGGTGCGATCTGAATGATACGCGCTTCCGGAACTGATACGTTACCAACCTGCTGAAGAGGTGTAGGTGTTCCGTAATAATCAACCTTTATCTTGTCAAGCACGTGGGGATTGGCTCTTCCGGCACGGATAGAAGCCAGCTCCTCCTTGAGAAAATCATAAGATTTCTGCATCTTGTCACTATATTCTTTAATTCTTTCGTTCATATTATGCCTCCGTTATTTCATTAGACCAAAACGTCAAACAGTAACAGTTGTACCGTTAAAGTTGCCGCTGGCGGCGTTTACAATACTTTTTTCCTCCTGAAGAGCAAATACTCTCATAGGAATCTTGTTATCTCTTACCATTATCGAAGCTGTCATATCAACAACCTGCAGATTCTGGGCAATAACTTCATCGATAGAAATCTCGTCATATCTCTTTGCATTCGGATTCTTGGCAGGATCGCTGTCATATACACCGTCAATGGCCTTGGCGAGTAATATATAATCTGCTTCTACCTCGATCGCACGAAGTGCGACACCTGTATCCGTTGAGAAATAGGGATGTCCCGTACCTCCGGCAAAGAATACCACCATTCCCTTTGCGAAATATTTGTTTGCTCTGTCTTTAGAAAAGAGCTTGGTAAATGAGCCACATTCAAAAGGAGTCAGTATATTTGTCATCATTCCTTCACTTCTGAAAATCTCAGAAACATAGATGCAGTTCATTATGGTTGCAAGCATACCGATCTGATCCGCTTTTACACGGTCGATATTTTCGCTGGTTCTTCCTCTCCAGAAATTACCGCCTCCGATAACGATTCCAACCTCTGTTCCTTTCTCGGTAAGTTCTTTAACCTGAAGAGCAACCTTTCTGACAGTTTCCTCGTCAAATCCTGTCTTCTTGTCGCCTGCGAGTGCTTCACCACTAAGTTTTAATAATATTCTCATAATCTCTCCATATGCTTTTATTACTTATCTGTTTTTAAGTCCCTCGAAGAACTCTGAAGGATTAACATCAGCATATGCCTGTGAGCACATACCTTCAATAACGGCTCCGTTATTGATCTGCACTGACTGAGACTTGATGTTACCCATAACAATTGCAGTTGTATCAAGAACAACCGGTCCGTGAACGTCGATATCGCCCTTAACAGCGCCTGCGATAACAGCACTTGAACCGAAGATGTTTCCTACGATAACAGTACTCTGTCCAACCTTTACGCTACCTTTACTCTTAACCTCACCTGTAATTCTTGCTGACTCTGCATAGATCTCAGCTGCATCGGAATCACCTGTGATCTCACCTGTAACATTGAGCTTTCCAAGGCACTTTACATTACCGTTGATCTTACCGACAAGATCAAGAGATCCTGTTGTCTGCAAATCTCCTGTAAGCACCATTCCTTCTGTAATGCTGGCTGTTTCATCTGTAGGTGTCTGCTGATCAAATTCCATAGTTTCTTCTCCCCCGTTATTAGTATTTTTATCTGTAGCATTGCTCTCTGCAATGTACTCGTCGATATTAGAATTATTGATAGCCTCAAGCGCGCTCATCGGCTCACCCTCTTTTACCTCTGACGCCGTCTGTGCTTCGATAAGCTGTTCAAGAGCACGCTCTTCGCTTATCTCCTCAGTCTGTTCCTCAGAAGTCCCTTCATTTAAATTTTCGTTATCGGCAGTTTCAGCACCGGAAGTCTCTTCCTCCGTTGCCTCTCCCGTTTCTTCAGAATTATCAAGAGTCTGCTCCGACTCTTCAGATAAACCTTCTTCCTTGTTCACCACATCATCAAGCTTGATTTCATCAAGACGATCAAGCATACTGTCAAGATCGACATCTTCCGGTCTTACAGTTCCCCCATCAACACTTTCCTTATCAAGAACCCTTGTTTCGTCAGCCTTATCATCAGGCATGAGTGTGTTAACTGCTTGGGATAAATCGCTCTTTAGCTCAGAAAAAAATCCCATTGTTTCTCCTCCGTTCACTTTTTCTTGTTAATACTTTTATTTGATATGTTGAACCGGTAACGTATTATCTGTTATCGGAACTATCACGGTATCATCCATAGCCTTGATATCTCTTATGATATCAGGCAAAGCGTCAACGGTACTACGCTTGTCTGCAGCGTCATGCATTAACACGATGCAGTGTTTGAATTTTGGGACATTATCTACTATATTAGCATAAATCGACTCTTTGGTGTTGCCCGCTTTGTCATCTTTCGCAGAAATATTCCAGTCATAGAAAGTGGCATCGGTTCCTTCCAAAAAATTCTCAAGCTCCTTGATATCAACCTTACTGACAGCATTGGAACTTCCTCCGGGAAATCTGTAATACTTGGCCCAGACACCCGTGGTCTCGTATAAAAATATTCTTAGTTTGTCAAAATCCTCTTTAAATGAATCCAGGGATGAGTAAATCTCACCATATTTGTGGCTGTAAGAATGCATCCCCAGCGTATGCCCTTCATCGACTATCCTCTTATAGGCGTCAACATACTTGGCATCGGGTTTTCCGCACACAAAAAAAGTGGCCTTTACATCATTCTCTTTTAAAATATCCAATATCTCTTCGGTATAAATACTGGGACCGTCATCGAAAGTAAGATATACATATCTTGTACCCTCGATATCCTCGGGATTAAGAGCTCCGCTGGTATCTACATCGGCATAATCCTGCTCAAAGCCTCCCGCCTCGGCATCCGGAACATTATCTTCATTAACATCCGGTTGCACGGCCGAAAGTATTGAAAGCTCGCTTCCATACCTCTGTCTGTACCATTCAAGATCTGCAGTGCTCTGTTTATACTTGGCATTTAACCTGTCATACCTTACTGAAAGAATAACACAGATACACGTGGGAATCAGACACGCCGCTACAACGGTTATCACAATCCCCCTGCGAAGACGTTTTATCTTTTTACTATATACTTTCTTTTTACGACTCCTATCCAACATCCGTGTGTGTCTCTTTCATACCGTAAATGTATAACCAGTGAATAGTATAGCATATAAACGCCGCTGCAAAAAGAGAAAAAATAAGAGCCTTCCAATAAATGAAAGGCTCTTTGCTATCATATTTTATTAAATTCTTCCGCGATCGCGTCAAGGAATTCTTCGCTTCCAAGTTTTACAGGATTGGGAAGTGATGTTATAAGCGCCAGATCGCCTGTCATGCGGCCGGACTCGATAACTGAAAGTGTTGCCTTCTCCATCTTGTCAGCCCATGCCATAAGCTCAGCGATTCCATCAAGTTCTCCTCTCTTACGAAGAGCACCTGTCCATGCAAAAATTGTAGCAACAGGGTTTGTTGATGTAGGCTCACCCTTTAAGTACTTGTAGTAATGTCTCTGTACAGTTCCGTGAGCAGCCTCATACTCATATACACCTGTAGGTGATACGAGAACAGATGTCATCATTGCAAGTGAACCGAACGCAGATGATACCATATCACTCATAACGTCTCCGTCATAGTTCTTACATGCCCAGATGAATCCACCCTTAGACTTCATAACACGTGCAACCGCATCATCGATAAGTGTGTAGAAATATGTTATACCGGCCTTTTCGAAATCAGCCTTAAACTCATTTTCAAATATCTCATCAAAGATTTCTCTGAATCTTCTGTCGTAAGTCTTGCTAATAGTATCCTTTGTACCGAGCCAGAGTTCTTTCTTCTCGGCAAGTGCATACTTAAAGCAGGCTCTTGCAAAGCTTCTGATAGAAGCATCTTTATTGTGAATCCCCTGGATGATTCCGGGCTCGTTAAACTCGTGAATTGTCTCTCTGATCTCTTTTCCGTCGGCACCCGTAAATACAAGTTCTGCTTTACCTGCACCGGGAACTCTTATCTCAACGTTCTTGTAAACATCGCCGTAAGCGTGTCTTGCAAGTGTGATGGGCTGCTCCCATGTTCTTACGTTGGGCTCGATTCCCTTAACCATGATAGGTGTACGGAAAACTGTTCCGTCGAGGATTGCTCTGATTGTTCCGTTAGGGCTCTTCCACATCTTCTTGAGCTTATACTCAGTCATTCTCTCGTTATTGGGAGTTATTGTAGCGCACTTAACGGCAACACCGTATTTAAGTGTAGCATTTGCACTGTCTACAGTAACCTGATCGTCAGTCTCATCTCTATATTCAAGTCCAAGATCGTAATATTCGCTCTTAAGATCTATATATGGAAGGATAAGCTTATCCTTGATCATCTTCCATAAAACTCTGGTCATCTCATCGCCGTCCATCTCAACGATGGGGGTAGTCATCTGAATTTTTGCCATGTTCGCCTTTCCTTTCAATCAATTTAATTATTCAAACATTTCAAGAAGTCCCTTGTCCACCATATTCTCATATGCATTGATCATATGCTGGTTAGCAAGTTCCTCCGCTTTATCAGGATTATTTTCCTTAATGGCTTCCATTATATATTTGTGCTCAACATTGGAAACCGCACCTCTGCTGCTTGAAAGAGTCTTCTGTCTGACTCTCCATACATACTGGTGATAATCCTTAAGAAGATGCTCAAGCATCTTTGAATTGCATGCTTCATATAAAATATTGTGGAAACGGTTGTCTAGTTCAGCCATCTGCTCCATATGACCTCTTGCAGCATGGAACTCCGCAAGGTATATGTTCTCTTCCATTTCCTCAAGCTGTTCTTTTGTGATATTCTCACAAGCCCATCTGGCGCAGAGTCCTTCGAGCTTTGATCTTATCATGTAGATATCTTCTATATCCTTGACTTTTATTCCCGTAACATAAGCGCCCCTGTTGGGAATTATCTGAATAAGTCCCTCAAGTTCAAGCTGTCTGAAAGCCTCTCTTACGGGGGTTCTGCTGACGCCAAGTTCCTGACCGATGGCAACTTCCTTAAGTTCCTCATGGTCCTTATACTTTCCGTTCAGAATGTCCTCACGAATTCTGTGAAACACTCTTCCTCTCAGGGAATACTTGTCCGTAACTTCATGTTTTAAGTCTTGATTTTCCATATTTTCCCTCATTATTTGGAGATTTCGGTAATCTCTCCATCCTTGATAACAACGCCAAGCTCATCACTTACTTTGCCAATTTCTCTTACAAGCTCATCATCGGTCATAACTGTAACTCTGCCGCCCGCATACTCGCTGTCAACCCACTCCTTGATCTTGGTAACGATGGGTGAAGTCTTAGAAAGAGCATGCTCTTCTTTAAGCTTGTAATGTATATTGATCCAGTGAGCAATTCCTGCAAGTCCCGATGTATTGGAAACCGCACTTACAGGCGGTCTGTTAAGGAACTTATCCGTATCAAAGATGTTGTAGATCTCCTCGTTTTTCAAAAGGCCGTCCGCATGGATACCTGCTCTTGTAACATTAAAGTTCTTTCCTACAAAAGGTGTATTTGCAGGAACCGTAAATCCGATCTCTTTTTCATAATACTCAGCAAGTTCTGTTATTACCTGAGTATTCATGCCGTTGAGTGTGCCCTTGAGCTGTGCATACTCAAATACCATAGCTTCAAGAGGTGTATTACCTGTTCTCTCACCGATTCCGAAAAGAGACGTATTAACGGATGAACATCCGTAGAGCCATGCTGTTGTTGAATTGGTAACAGCCTTATAGAAATCGTTGTGTCCGTGCCACTCAATGAGTTCGCAGGGAACTCCGGCATTAGTATTTATTGCGTAAATGATTCCCTGTACACTTCTGGGAATAACCGCACCGGAGAAGTTAACTCCGTATCCCATTGTATCGCAGGCGCGGATCTTAACGGGAATTCCGTACTCGTCCTTGAGCTTCATAAGCTCTACACAGAACGGAACAACAAATCCGTAAATATCTGCTCTTGTAATATCTTCAAGATGGCATCTGGGGCTGATTCCCGCCTCAAGACACGATCTTACTACACTGAGATAATGATCGAGTGCCTGTCTCCTTGTCATCTTAAGCTTTAAGAAAATGTGATAATCCGAGCAAGAAACGAGAATTCCCGTTTCCTTCATTCCTATCTCTTTTACAAGCTTAAAATCTTCTTCGCTTGCTCTGATCCAGCTGGTAACTTCAGGGAATTTGTAGCCTCTCTCCATACACTTATAAACCGCATCACGGTCGCTCTTACTGTATAAAAAGAACTCACTCTGCCTGATCATTCCGTTCGGACCGCCAAGCTCGTGAAGCTTATCATATATGGTAACAATCTGCTCTGTGGTATACGGTGCCCTTGACTGCTGCCCGTCACGGAAAGTAGTATCCGTTATCCATATATCCTTTGGCATATTATGAGGAACAATCCTGTCATTGAAAGGAATCTTGGGAATCTCCTCATAAGGAAACATATTTCTGAAAACATTTGGCTTTTCCACGTCATCAAGAATATACATATGCTCTTCAATCTGGAGCAAATTATTCTTGTCATTCATGGTGACCGGTCTGTTCTGAAATGCACTTGTATCGTTCATAGTAAAGTAAACCTCTCTCATATAAACAAATAGCTAACCTCGTATAATTGTATACAATCATACGAGGAGTGTCAAGGCGCGTATTTAAGCAGATTTTTTCATTCCGGTTGATGTTTTTTCATCAATAATCTTATATGACAGAAATAACTTCTCTCTTTGGTTTGTCACATGGACGTATGCTTTCGACAATGCATACAGGGAATTCAACATCGTACTGTTTGACATATTCTTTATCAACGGTTCCGGTTATTTCCACCCAGTCATCGTTTTCGACAGAATCGGTTCCGCTGTGGTGACAGATTATTCCAAACAAAGAAATATCCTGTTCACAGCATGTCATTGCAAATCTGCCGGCAAGGAATATGTCTTTTCCCTCTTCTTTTGCCTTCATTATCTGAGCCGTAAATACTATCTTTTTACCAAGATATCTGTCGAGATTATCCAGACTGTCCAGATAAAAAACAGAGAATTTGTCGTCCCTTACATCGATGACCTCATCATCAAGCGAATAAGGAAGATCGTCTTCGAATTTCTGAAGGATGTCCTCTCCGTGCTTATCCTTGCAAACTATATTAAGGCTCGGATTTACAGCCTTAACGCTACGTCTGTATGATGCCATCTTGTCCATAACATCATCGCAGTTATTGAAAATCGTAAGATACGCTTTTCTAACGTGCTCAGACATGAACGATTTCATGTTTGCCGCAAAAATCTCAAACGTAGAAGCATCTATTATTACAATTTCCATGATATCGTCCCAGTGTTCCGGAAATACAAGGTTCTTGCGATCCCACATTCCGTTAAACTCAACGATTATTCTTTCGGGCATGACTTCTATTTCAAATTCCACGATATGCTCGGTACCAAAGTCTTCCTCATTCTCAATCTTCTTTACAGTAACTTTCAGATGATTCAAAAGATAATCATCATACTCAACTTCGCCTTCTTCGCATTGAATAAGAAGTGTTTTTCCTTTTATCTCAAAATAGTCTTCCTCAAGAAGGTCTTGTATGAAGGTTGTTTTTCCTGCATCCAGAAATCCGTTTACGAAATATACTTTTCCCAATTTTTTATCCGCCTTATTATTATGTCTTTTTTATTAGCAATATATCTGGCAAGAACGCATAGTCTCAAGCGCCGCAAGGTGCTTTTCAACAGTTACCCCCGCACAGCACTCCTTATCTACGCTGATCTTAAGCTCAGGCATATTTGCCTTAAGTAAAAGAGCATTTGAAACAACGCATATATCGGTGCAAAGTCCGATAAGCTCTACTTCAATCTCCTCTTTTTCATATATATCTTTTATTGCCTTCACAAGGTCAACAGAACCGAAAGTAGGCTTATTTATAAATGTTGCGCCCTCAACTTCTGCGGCAACGGTCTTATCAAGCTCCCATCCTTCGGTATTTTCGATACAATGAACTACGGGAAGATTCTTTCCTTCCTGAGTGTCCATGTAATTCTCCTGATGAGTATCTCTTGTGACAAAGATATCCTTTTTGTCGTATTTCCTTATCTTCTCAACAACAGCGGGAACTATTGCTACCGCTTCCTTTGATCCGAGCGCCCCATCGACAAAATCCTTTTGCATGTCAACAACAACGAGTATTTTTCTCATATCAATTTCCTCTTTTCCTTTAAAACACTATATAGTCCCGGCATTTGAGGTCGCGACAATATCGCTCCCCGTATCCGCAACATTTTTTATTATAACATCTCCGATTGAAACAGGGGCATTTGCATGACTTTTATTGATTTCATCCATAACGGCAAAAATCTTGTCCTTTGGAATATCACTGTTTGTCTTAACAGAAACTCTGCTCTTGTCTCCACCTGTAACCTTCACGGTACTTGTAACTATCCTTGTGGGATTTACGACTTCTTTCCTTGCGTAAATATCACCTTTTTGGCAGGTGTTTCCGGACACAGAAACAGCTTCACCGTTCTCAAGCTCTACAGTCAGAAAACATCCCATGGGACAGCCTATACATGTCAGTTCTCTTTTCTCCATAGTCATAGCCTCCGTATTATTTTAATGAAAAAAGCCTCCTTGTAATTATTATACAAGGAGGCGTCAATATTTTGATTGTTTTATTCCGTTTGCATATCTTTAAGCTTATTTGCCTGCATGAATATTTCGCCCAGAATTCCCTTAAACTCGTCGAATTTCTCTACTGCATCATCTGAAGACTGAACGCCCTGATTTGAAAGAGATGCAACTTCTTCACTGGTTGCGGACAGATTCGAGATGGAGTCGTTGATCTCCGTGGTAGAAGCCGCGATTGACTTCATTCCCTCGCCGATTTCCTCGAATCTCGAAAGCATTTCGGTTACATTTACATTGATGCTGTCGAAATTTTCGCCCACAGTGCGGATCATCTCATTCTGCTCCGATACGCTGTTTACCGTATCGTCAATGCTTGCCATTGCTTTCTGAACATCCTCGACAAGCTCGGTAATAATTCCTTTTATCTCATTTGAAGCCGTATTTGTTTCTTCCGCAAGTTCACGGACATCGTTTGCAACAACCGCAAATCCTTTACCGGCATCTCCTGCCCTTGCCGCCTCTATGCTCGCGTTAAGAGCAAGTAAGTTTGTCTGCTTTGAAATAGACATGATCGATCCGACAATTTTCTGCACTTCCTGAACCTTGTTGATAACGGCCTGAGTTGCTTCAACAGTAACTTTACTTGCATTTTCAACATTGGCCGATTTTTCTTTTAACTCGGAAATGACCTGTACACCTTCCTTGACAGTCTTCTGTGTGCTCTCGGAAGCCTCGGTCATCTCTTTCCTGTGCGCCTCTGTTGTCTCGGTCTCTTCCTGAATCTGCTGAACCTTCTGTGCCTGCTTGGTCACGGACTGAGCCGTGCTTTCCATACTGCTTGCGATATCCTGCATTCCCGAATGCTGGGCATCCATTATATTCTGAAGATCAACCATATCCCCCTGGGATTTATTAAAAAGATCCGTGATCGCGTTTGCAATCTCTGCCATCGCATTACCCGTCTCAAGAGTTTTCTCGGCATTCTTGGTAATCTTGGCATTGTTCTCTTCATTAAACATCGTAAGAAGTGTAACTGTACACAAGCTGGCAATAAAGGCCAGTCCCAACGTGATACCTGCAGGAATAAGTTCAAGATTAAAACTTCCTGTCGTCATGACATTTTTTATACAGGTAATGATAAAAGAGATGATTATTGCACTTATTCCGAATTTACAAAGTCGAACATTCAGATAAGTGATACTGCATATAAGAATAGGAAGACCAAACGCGAAATATATAAGCGACTCCTCCGCAATCAGGATTACGAAATAGAATATGGTCGCTCCACCCATTATCAATATGGCACCTTTCTTTTCAGACGCATGTTTAAAATTCCCTAAGGCACATATTCCCACGCATAAAAAAGCACTGATGATAATGGTTATCCGCCCTGCAGTCGCCCCATATTGAAACAACGAAAAAACTGTGAGCAAAAGTCCGCTGAGCATTATGATGATTGTTACGTAAAAACCGTTATTATTAGCTCTCTTATACTGTTCTGCATTCATAAATAATCCCTTTCACATACAATCTCATTGTTTTAGTCGATACACTAAAATTGTAACATGAAAGGGATTTGAATAACGTTATTTCGAATATTAAATTATTCTAAAAAGAACTTTTCTTATTTGAATTCTTCACAATAAATAATCCGATAACCACAAGCCCAAATCCGATAATACCGAATATAGGCTCATTTAATGTATTAATCATCTGCTCAGTTGCATACTTTGCCATAATAACCGAAATAGAATTCACCATAAAATGTGCAAGCATCGAAGGGAATATGCTTCCGCCAAAATACACTGTAAGGCAAAGAATTGCTCCAAGAGCTCCTGTCGTAAAGAACTTAAGCAGATCCATATGGAACAGTCCAAACAACACCGAAACAATCAATACCGAACAAACAGGTTTTACCTTATCTTTTAATGCACTGAACACAATTCCCCTAAACAACATCTCTTCCGCTATTGCAGGAGTAAGCGCCACGCATAAAACCGCCGCGATCACATTATGCGAAAAGAATCCCGTAAGCGTATCGGAAAGCCCTTCATTAACCGTTATTCCGGTCACCTTCATAATAATATCTCCAAGAATTGCCGCCACAAAAAATGCGCCGATTCCTGTAATTACACCACCAACCAAACTAAGCGGCTTGCACTTATTAAAGCTGTACACCTTCTTTATATCTTTCTTTGCATATACAAAGAAGGCAAGCGGTATACCTACCAGTATCAAAAACTGGCTTATAGGAAGTCCCACCAATTCATATTTTGCCTGAATCAGTGTTCCAAACAAAAGGTAGACCAATATAACAAAGGGATAAATAAAGCATGCATCACCGATTGTTACAGACATGCCTTTCTTTATATTGCTTCTCTTTTCAAAAAGAGAAATTGCATTTTTTCCGTCACCAAACAAAAGATTCTCGCTGTTATATGCTTTGGACAGAAACAGTATCGCCAAAACCGAATACAATACCATGCTGCACAGAACCAAAAGAAGAATCGCATAATCAAGCTTAAAATTCAGTGCATCCCTCAAAAGGATAGATACGTTAAGTACCGGAACAACCGCAACATATTGGTTGAGTTCAACGGTAGGTATCATAGAACCGTAGGCAAGAAACATAAGCACCATCATTACAGGTGACATATAGCTGTTTGCTTCTTTGTATGATTTTGCAAAACATGTAAAACACATGAAGATCGCACTCATAAACAATGCAGTTACGATTATAACGGGAAACGTAAGTAACATTGCCGAAATGAAAGATGAAAAATCTATATTTACCCCGTCCATCATTCCGGACGCCTTGAGCTGCTCAAACATAACACCGAAGACAACAGACATCGACAATATATTAAGGATTGCCGTAACCACTCCGCACAATGCCGCTGTGAGAGTTTTTGCCATAACTATATATTTGCCCGAAACAGGGAGCATCAAAAGAGTCTCAAGAGTTCCTCTCTCTTTTTCACCGGCAGTCAGATCTATACTCGGATGCATGACACTTATAAGTATTGATAAAACTATCATCATCGGCAATATCATTCCGAGTATTTGTCCTGCAATCTGTTCACTGCTGGAAAGTCCCTTTTTCTCAAAAGAGATGGGATTCAAAAAACTGTCTGTATCAAGCCCTGCTTTTTCTACATTCTCTTCAACAATTCCGTCAGAGATGTCATCAACGGCTCTTCTGACCTTGTCCATTGCCTCTGAAGACTCATTTACGGATTCCATGTAAAAAGCTTTAACCTCTACTTTTTCGCCGTTATCGGCAATTTCAAGATATACATCGAGATTCTTATCACCTATCATGTCTTTACATTGATCTTCGCTTATCTTCGTATCTGATACATTAAAGACCACATTGTATAACTGCTCTTTGCTACCGTCTTCTTCATTCGTTTCAACGGCATTTTCTTTTAAGATATTTTCAAGATTCCTGGCATCAAGTCCGGTACTCTCATTATATACGGTAATGTCGTATGTCGTATCTTTGTCATCCGCAAGAATATTCGTTACCATAAGCGATCCCAGCACAATAAGCGGATATACGACCACGGGAACCAGAACCATCATCATTATCGCCTTTTTATCTCTTAGAACATCACGTAATTCTTTTAAAAACAGTGTTTTAAAAATCTTCAGTTTATTATTCATTTGCCGCACTCTCCATCTTGTTTTCTATCAGCTTTCTAAACACTTCTCTTAAATTCTGTGATCCTGTTTCCTTCTTTAGATTATCGGGCGAATCATTACATACAACCTTTCCCTCGTGTATCATGACTATCCTGTCGCACAGATATTCCGCTTCTTCCATGTAATGTGTCGAATAAATTACCGTCTTGCCCTTTTCTTTTTCCGCCAACATAAAATCTATGATCGCGGATGAGCTGAGTATATCAAGTCCCAGTGTAGGCTCATCGAATATATATATTTCGGGGTCATGAATAAGGCACCTGGAAATGGAAGTTCTCTGCACCTGACCTGTAGAGAGCCTGTCAATCCTGTTGTCGGCAAACTTACCCATATTCAAAACTTTTATTATCTCATCTGTTCGTCTGTCTATATCCGCATCTTCCATCCCGTAGACCTGTCCGTAAAACTTAAGGATCTCTCTTGCAGAAAATCTTCCATAGAGCTTTGTATTGGCTGACATATAACCGATATGCCTTTTAAGCTCTTCATTTCCTGTTATCTCACCGCTTCCTGCCGTAACAGATACTTCTCCGCCCGTTGGAGTCATAAGACCCGCGAGCATCCTAAGAAGCGTAGTCTTTCCTGCACCGTTCGGTCCGAGAAGCCCCACTATCTCTCCTTTTTCAGCCTCAAAGGAAATACCGTCAACCGCATTAAACTCAACCTTTTTATTCTTCTGAACTGTTTTGGTAAATGTTTTTACAAGATTTTTTGCTCTGATCATATTTGCCCCTTCTGTCTTCTTTTAAGTAAAATATTCTTAAGCAGCACTGTCATTAACTGCTTCAACATCATTTCCTTCACGCTTTGCAATTGCTTTGATAATAATTCTTGTAAGGAAAAAAGATCCGCCAGACAAAATACCTGTCACAATAATGAGCGTGATCATCTGTTTACTGTCAGACCTCGCGCTCTCCGCAACCTCTGCAAACTCCTTCCCCTGACTCTTGTAAAAAGCATTTTGAATATACAGCATAACGCCACCAAAAGAATTAACGACAAAATGCATGGTCATCGATGTAAAAATACTTCCGCTTGCCCTGTTAACATAAGCAAAAATTATTCCCAATACCCACGCATAGCAGAACTGGTTGATATTAAGATGAAACACTCCAAACCAAAATCCTGACAAAATTGCCGCAGCCGTGAAAGGAACAAACTTCTTTAATCTGTTATGAAAAAATCCTCTAAGCAAAATTTCTTCACAGACAGGAGCCAGTATTGCCATCGCAATCATGTAAAGCACCGGTGTATCACCAATCATAGCATCAGTAGCCTGCGCCATTGTATTCTTGGTAAAAAGCTGTGAAAAAACATTTGTAAACATTACCATAGGATAAGCAACAACTGTAAGTAGAATTGTAAGAAAAAACGTACTTACCTTAATCTTATTAAATCCACATTCCTTCCATAAATTATCGCCCTTTTTGCGCAAATATAAGAATGCGATTGCAATCATCGGAATGTAAAGTGCCAACGAATAAACTATAAACGGAGCAGAAATACCTGCAGTTGCCGCAACTACCCCAACACCTATATCCAAGCCATATCCTACGATCAGCATGACTATCAATACCCCCATCAGTTTAAGCGCATTTTTCTTATCAATTGTCTTATTTGTCATTTTGTTTTCCCCTTTCTCCATGTAAATAGCCTGTATCGAACAAACACAATTTACTATTATAAAGCATTAAAGCAACAAAATCATCAAGAAATCCCATAAAGAAAGAACAAGCGGTGATTCTCCGCCTGTTCTTTTTTGTGGCATCCTTATTCACTTTCAATCCGTACAGTTATTCTCTTTAGATTACTTCTTTTAATCAGCTCATCTTTTTTTAGAACAATCTGCTCCATCTCACCCGGAGACATTATGCGCTTTTTATTGTGAACGACTCTTTCATCGTCAAAATATACCGACACATAAGAATCTTTGTACACATCTCCCACTCTGAATCTTACGGTCAAAATATCTTCCATTCTGCCAAAATCTATGGTCTTGGGTACGGTATATCTCGCTCCGCTTTCCGCAACGATTTCAATATCTCCGGCTGTATTTCCGGCTCTGCAGCCTTCATTTATATATTTAACCGCATTCTGCCCCGCTCTCATCGCTTCTTCCGAAACATAATCAACAAGGTCGTGCACATGAAGCACATTACCGCAAGCAAAGATTCCGGGGATGTTTGTCTCAAGCGACTCATTAACTACGGGCCCTCCGGTCACAGGGCTCATCTCTATTCCCGCAGAAACAGACAGCTCATTTTCGGGTATAAGCCCGCACGATAAAAGAAGTGTATCGCATGTATATCTCTCTTCCGTTCCGGGAATCGGTTTTCTGTCAGGTCCCACCTTTGCTATAGTGACCGCCTTAATATGCTCTTTTCCCTCAATATCAACGACCGTGTGCGAGAGCTTAAGCGGAATCCCATAGTCATCAAGACACTGCACGATATTTCTCTTAAGGCCACCCGAATATGGCATGAGTTCTGCTACAACCTTGACCTTCGCTCCTTCGAGCGTCATTCTTCTGGCCATGATAAGTCCGATATCGCCCGATCCGAGGATGACAACTTCTTTTCCCGGCATATATCCTTCAATATTTACAAGGCGCTGCGCGCATCCTGCCGAAAAGATCCCCGCAGGACGGAATCCGGGTATATTAAGCGCTCCTCTTGCTCTCTCCCTGCATCCCATAGCCAGGATAACCGCCTTTGCATGTATCGTAAACATACCGTCTTCTCTGTTCAAGGCAGTAACGGTTCTGTCGCGGTCTATATTCATGACCATGGTTCCAAGTTTATAGTCTATTCCTAGGTCTGATACTTTCTTCTTGAACCTGTCGGCATACTCAGGGCCTGTAAGTTCCTCCCTGAAGGTGTGCAGACCAAATCCGTTGTGAATGCACTGATTCAAGATACCCCCAAGTTCTTTGTCTCTTTCAAGGATCAGGATATTATCATTTCCCGCTTCTTTAGCGGCTACTGCTGCGGCAAGACCTGCAGGGCCGCCTCCGACAATAACTATATCGTATGACTTCATGGTCTTTTCACCTCCCCCTTGGTTCTCGCAGCCACAATGTTCGAATCACCTCCGGACTTTGTGATATCTTCATACGAAAGTCCCAGTTCTCTTGCGAGTATCTCCATGGTCCTCGGCATACAAAATCCGGCCTGACATCTTCCCATTCCGGCTCTTGTCCTTCTCTTTATTCCATCGAGAGTCCGTGCGCCAAGCGGCCTGTGTATGGCATCAATTATCTCGCCCTCCGTTATGGATTCGCATCTGCATATCACATTGCCGTAAGCGGGATTTTCCTTTATAAGAGCATTCATCTCTTCTGTGGAAAGACTTTCTGTCCTTCTTACGCCTTTTCTCTTGGTGATAATATTTTCTTTTTTCTTGAAATTCATAAGCTCCTTTAAGATATCGCAGACTGTCTCGCCTATTGCGGGACAGCTTGTAAGCCCGGGAGACTCTATGCCTGCACAATCTATAAATCCCGGAACATCGCTTACCTCTTCAATAATAAAATCATTGTTGTCTTCATGCGCACGAAGGCCTGCAAAAGACGTTATGACTTTATTCATCGGAATATTTTTTACATGATTTCCTGCTTTTTGCGTAAGTTCACTGATTCCTTGCGCTGTCGTCGCAGTTCCTTCTTTATCTTCCGTCTCAATTGCTGTCGGTCCGACAATCAGATTGCCATGAACCGTAGGCGCAACAAGTACGCCTTTTCCAAGTTCTGTGGGCTGGGGGAAAATAACATGATTTACATGTGCTCCCGCCTGCTTATCAAGAAGGCAATAGTCCCCACGCCTCTGAGTTATGTGCATTTTCTTGGAACTTACCATGTTGTGAATAACGTCGGCGTACACTCCGGCTGCGTTTACCACATATCTTGCCTTGTACTCTCCGTTATTTGTAAAAATCCGGAAATTGCCGTCACTGTCTTTTTTGATATCCTGAACTTCCGTATTTAGCTTAAACTCTACTCCGTTCATCGAAGCAATCTCTGCCATTGCGATATTAAGCTCAAAAGGGCAGATTATCCCCGCACTCGGGGCAAAAAGCGCTCCCTGCGTCTCATCTGATAGATTCGGTTCTGTCAAAAAAGCTTCTTCTCTTGATAGTAGCTTTAGGCCTTTTACTCCGTTTTTTTCACCTCTCTCACAAAGCTCTTTAAGCCCCGGCAATGCATCCTTGTAAATGCATACAACCAGAGAACCTATGCGTTTAAAAGGAATATCCAGATCCTCGCAAAGCTCATCCATCATCTCATTTCCTCTTACATTGAGCTTTGCCTTTAAAGAGCCCGGTTCAGCATCATAGCCGGCGTGTATTATAGCCGAATTGGCTTTAGATGTACCTTCGCACACGTCACTGCACTTTTCCAAAGCGCAAGTTTTTATATCGTATTCTGCAAGTTTCCATGCAACAGCGGCTCCGGTCACGCCTGCACCTATTATCACCACATCGTACATAGCCATTCTCCTTTTTGCAAAGAATCATTCTTCCTTATCCCACAAAAGAGTTGCTTTAACCGCTTTATGCCAGCCTTTAAGCTCTTTTTCTCTTTTTTCCGAAGAAATCTTTGAAGTAAATGCTTTATCTATAGATCTGTTCTTAATGACGTCATCTTTGCTCTTCCAATATCCAACTGCAAGTCCCGCAAGATATGCGGCACCCATTGCCGTCGTCTCAACGCAGGATGGCCTGAGTACATTTGCATCAAGAATATCGGCCTGAAACTGCATCAGGAAATTGTTATTCGATGCACCTCCGTCAACATTAAGCGACGTTATCTTTTTACCCGTATCAAGCTCCATTGCGTGCAAAACGTCGTAAGTCTGAAATGCCAGCGACTCAAGCGTTGCCCTGACAATGTGATATTTATTAACACCTCGTGTAAGCCCCATGATGGCGCCCCTTGCATACGGATCCCAATACGGAGCACCAAGACCCGTAAATGCCGGAACGACATAGCAGCCGTTCGTATCGTCAACTCTCGTTGCAAGATACTCCGAATCCGGCGACGAATCTATGATCTTAAGTTCATCCCTAAGCCACTGAATCGCGGCACCTGCCACAAATACCGAGCCTTCGAGCGCATATTCGACTTTGCCGTCTATTCCCCATGCTATAGTTGTCAGCAGATCGTTTTTGGAAAAAATGGGCTTATCTCCCGTATTCATCAGCATAAAGCAACCTGTTCCGTAGGTGTTCTTAGCATCGCCTTCCTTAAAGCAAGTCTGTCCAAACAGTGCCGCCTGCTGATCTCCCGCAGCTCCCGCAATCTTTATCGGACCTCCGAAGAACTCGGTATCTGTCTCTGCGTATATGCAGCTTGACGGCTTGACTTCGGGAAGCATAGACATAGGAACTTCAAGGATATTGCACAGTTCTTCATCCCACTTAAGGGTATTTATATTAAAAAGAAGTGTTCTTGATGCGTTTGAATAGTCAGTGACATGAACTCTTCCCTTTGTGAGTTTATAGATAAGCCATGAATCAATCGTTCCAAAACACAGTTCGCCGTTCTCGGCCCGTCTTCTTGCCCCGACAACATTTTCAAGTATCCATCTTATCTTGGTTCCGGAAAAATACGGATCGAACTTTAGTCCCGTTTTCTCCTGAAATTTCTTTACAATCTGCGGATCTTCCTTCATTTTTTGTGCCGCATAGTCCGCAGTACGTCTGCACTGCCAGACAATTGCATGATTTATGGGCTGTCCCGTCTTTTTATCCCATACAACAACCGTCTCACGCTGATTGGTTATTCCTATCGCCGCTATATCTTCAAAAGTCGCTCCGACATTTTGCATTGCCGTTCGCGCCACGGATAGCTGTGTCTGCCATATTTCGTTGGCATCATGTTCCACCCATCCGGGCTTTGGAAAAAGCTGAGTAAATTCCTTTTGAGAAACACTGCACATCTCCCCTTCTTCATTAAAAAGTATGCATCTGTTACTGGTAGTTCCCGCATCCAGCGCCATAATATATTTAGCCACGCGTCATTCCTCCTTATGTGCAATCTCAATTATCAACATATATTCCTGTTTTTTTGATAACTATATCATTGTAAAAATCTATTAATTCAATTATACTTAAAAAGCTGCGGTATTGTGTAAATACTGTTAAATAAGATATAATTTAGAAAGGAACAAACGAATATGGGGAGGGCGAGTATTATGGCAAACGAAAGAGAAGATCTCATTCATTCACTTGCAAAGTCCATGGGCGTTGGCGATGCACAAAAAGCACGTGGTACATCCGGCAAATATAATGCAGAAACCGGAACAATGTACTGTAACGGCCACATTATTTCCCGTACCACCATTGAACAGGCAAGCGCTTACTTCAATTCACAATACAGACGCCTTGCCGAAATTGACGACGAGAATGTAAAACAGATGGCTTCGATTTATGAAGTCGCAAAAGAAGCAATAAACATGATAGTTGCTCCGACAGATATGACAGAATAAGCGGATCCCTAAGGACCCGCTTTTTTATATTTCATATTTGAATTTGTTTTATGCTGCTCTCAACTCCTGAACCTTCTTCTGGTGCTCATCGCGAATCTTCTTGTCTGTTATAAGAAGGATTGCGATAATAAGAAGCCATAACCAGTTGATCTTTATTCCGCTCTCTGTATCCATCTCAGCAAGAGCCTTTAAATTCTTTACAGCTCCGATTCCTGCAAAAGCTGCCTGATTGTTCTCCATTCCAACAATTCCACTTGTGAATTCCTCAAATGCCTTGTTGTACTTGTTGTATCTCTTTGCTCCGAGAATCTGTCCGATCATATCCTCTGAAGCTACATTAACCTGCTCTGCGATCTGCTCTACGTTTGCCTGTGTTGCAGCACCATTTCTCTCTGTTACAACGTTCTGTGCTGCGTTCTCGCTTGTTGTATTCTCTTCTGATGTGATAGCTGTTTCTACAGGTGCAACTATGTTCTCAAAAATCTCTGCAAGTGTTGCAACTACTGTCTCAACTGCGTTCTCTACGATTGTCTCTTTTGCAACTGTCTCTGTGTCGTATCTCTTTCCTTCGATGTTCTGCTCTACTGTGTTGTTAAGAACAGCGGGTACAACTACTGTGGGAACTGCTGCAACTGCAGGAACTTCTGCTACTTCTGCGATCTCTGCTGTCTCAACTACTTCTGCAGCCTCAACTACCTCTTCAGCCTCAGCTACTTCTGCGATTTCCTCGATTGCAACTGCCTCTTCAGCAATCTCTGCAACTACCTCTTCCTCTGTGTTCTCTGCAAGAACTTCCTCTTCCTGAACACTTAAGCTCTCTCTGATCTCTTCGCGCTTCTCGATGAGCTCATCAAGCTCTGCTGCCGCATTATCAAGATCCTCTTTTGCATTTGCAAGGATTCCTTCAAGAACCTCTACAGCCTTCTTTGTTGATCCTGCGTTAAGAACTCTCTCAATTTCCTCTTCGCTTACATAATTTCTAAGCTCTGCAACGATATCTGCTGAAATTCTTACTCTGTTATCTTCGATTTCATCGATAGCGTCCTTTAAAACCTCAACCTTATCTGCTGCCACTTCGATCTTATCCTGTGTATCAGCTATGATCTCTCCGTACTTCTCATACTTCTCAACAAGCTTTGAAGCATTTTCGATAAATGCCTTAAGTCCTGCATCATCCTTTGTTGAAATTCTGATTCCTTTTGCATTTCCACTTGTTGTCTGAACGATCTTGCGAGCTGCTGTGCCGTTCATGTAGTAAACACCGTCTACTAACTCGATCTCTCCGTTCTCTACTCCGGCCTTAAGCTCGTCGATGCACTTGTACTCGTTTGTTCCGTCAGCATAATCAAATGAATATACATCATACATTCCGGAATTAACTTCTGCCTTAAACTGGCTTGTTACGTTCTTATTTCCGAAGTGATTCTTCTGATATACTGAAGATGTGATATCCTCTTCAGGCTTCTCGTACACTACGATTTCTCTTGAACTTCCAAGTCTGTACCACTGATCGTTTTCCTTGAACTGTCTGTCTGTTCTGTCGATGTTGAAATAACGCTTTACTGTGTTGTTGTCCTTATCCAAATATGTAACAACAGTATATGAACTGTTCTGGCGATCAAATCCTCTAAGCATCTCTGTGTACTTGATATTTGTTGCATCCTTGTCGATAAAGTTGGGAATGATATATCCGCTTATAATGCTCTCCATGAGCTTGTCCTGTGTCTTCCAGTCTTTGTTCTTGTCTGAAATTTCTTTCTTAGCAAGAATATCTTCAACTGCTGCCTGCTCTTTCTCAAGATCCTCTTTTGCATTATCGCAAGCCTCTGAAAGAACTTCTACATTCTTCTTAGCTTCCTCGAGCTTTTCTGCTGCTCTGTTTACGCTGCTGTCGCTGCTCTTAAGGTTCTTTACTGTCTCTTCATATACTTTCTGTGCACCCTCAAGCTGTCTCTTTGCCATCTCGAACTTTTCGCTAAGTGCTTCGAAAGTAGCTTTCTTTGCCTCAACATTTCCTTTTGCATCTTCTGTGATCTGATCAAGCTTGTCCATAGCCTCGCTTACCTGCTCAGCATCTGCATCTTCACTTGAGATTATATCGATAAGGCTGTTTGCCTGCTCTTTTGTCTCTTCAACTGTATTAACTACGCTGTTAGCAATTTCCTGAGCTGCTGTTGCAGTTTCAACCGTCTCTTTTGCGCTCTCATCTGCTGCGCGGTCTGCTTCGTCAACCTTTTCAAGCTCTTCTGTAACTGCCTGAAGCTCTACAACAGCTTCGCCAAGGTTTTCTGCTACATTAAGATTTTCTGCTGCTTCTGCAAAAGCTTCAACGCTTTCCTGTGCAACTGCTCCACCGTCTGTAACATCTACTGCCTCGATTCCGGCCTCTTCATTTCCTTCTACGATTGACTCAACCACTTCGTAAGAAACTTCTGCCGTCTCAACTGCCTCTTCAGCGACTGTCTCTGCTTCAACTGCCTCGCTTACTGCTTCGTTGTATACTTCTTCGTTTGTAACTTCTTCGTTTGTATCTTCCTGATTGTTCTCTATATTCTCAAATACTTCGCCGTCCATGGCTCTTACGTTTACAGTTACTGTTGTTGCTGTGATCATTGTTGCAAGTGCAATTCTGATTACTTTTAAAACTGTATTCTTCTTCATTCTTTACCTCCAAAGTCATATTCGGCGTTTTTTAAAATTCATTTCTCTCTCACACACTATTTTTATCGGTGCAGAATTTTTTTTCTTAAACGAAATTTTCTA
This sequence comes from Butyrivibrio sp. M55, assembly GCF_900116865.1. Taxonomy (GTDB): domain Bacteria; phylum Bacillota; class Clostridia; order Lachnospirales; family Lachnospiraceae; genus Butyrivibrio. The sequence goes on along the minus strand of NZ_FPCD01000011.1, from coordinate 23,141 downwards.
AAATAAAAATAAACACCTTAAAACCCGCTTGTTTTAAGGTGTTTACGTTGTTTATTCAGTATATGGTCCTAGGGGACGGGGTTTATGGCTCATACATCAGTCAAACAGGCCCCAGAACTTTTTGACAGTCACAGACTTAGGCGCTGACTCATCGGAAAGGTCTTGTTTATCTCCGCTTCCTCTGTATGCAACCAGCTTATAGTAGTAGGTCTGCCTGTTCTCAACCGAAAGATCCAGATATGTTGTAAGAAGACTTAGTTTCGCAACCTGTACGTACTCTCCCTTCTCTGACGTACTGCGGTACAGATAATATCCGTCAGCATCACCGTCTTTTTTCCATGATACATAAACACCAAGTATAGACTGCGTAATATCTGAGATCTCAGGCTTTTTTAGCTTTGATTTTCCTGCTGAAAAAGTATCTGACAGTGAAGTATTTCCAAGAACTTCCTCGTCTTCATTGTTGATGCTTATAATCTGCGTATCAATAGCTGTATCTTGCCTAAACACTTCATCCTTAACCTTGAATTTAAGTGTAATAAGCGTGCCGCCCGCAGACTTCTTTTCATCATTGACAAAAGCATATGAGAACAGCTCTTTTCCGTTTTCTTTTTTCGTATTTATATCTTCCTCGCTAAAACCTATTCCCTGTGAATCATTCTCAAGCTCCAGGATATCTCCGTTATATCCTATCACCACTCGTCCATCCGTCACTTCAGTCTTATCAAGAGTAAGCTTATAGGTTATATACTGGTTTCCGCCCTTTTTGGAAGTATCAATGTTTGTATGAACAGGTTCCGCGTCAGCTGCTTTAACACTGATTGTCGGAACAAATATAAACGCAAGAACCGTCATTATGCTTATTATAAAAAAGTGCCTTAAAAATTTAGTCGTCATACTTTCCTCCTGCCTCAACTTCTTTGGAAGTTTCTTTTGATGCCACATCATCCGCTATGCCCGCCGTTGCTTCATCGCTCGATGAATCTGCTGTTTTCTTGGCATCTGATGTTTTTGCCACTTCCAGATCACCTGAATTATCCTCAGATGATTCATCACTTGATGAATCCGATGCCGCATCATCCGACTTATCAGCCGTCGCATCATCCGATACTTCTGTAGAAGCACTGTCAGACATATCTGAAGAAGCTACAGAAGCCGCATCACTCGACATATCTGCCGCACTCTCTTCACCTATAGACTTGGCCGTTCTGTCATATTCATAGACTCTGTTGTTGTCTGCATAATCCACAAGCGCAACATAAGAGAATTCTTTATCAAGGTCCACTTCCATTTCGACGTCATCTCCGGCCTTGGTCTGATTTACCGCATATAAGCCTACAACATCAGCATCTTCGTTTAAAAGAATCACTGCTGCCGTATATCTGTTGTCATGCATCTTGATCTTTAATTTATTGTCTTTCGTCTCACTGCTTATGATAGAAGGCTTTTCATTATCGATCACAAAAGGTGTTCTTATAAACATTCCGTCAGCATTAAGCTCAGACACATCTTCAACATTGTTGTAGTAGCTTGGAATAGCCTGAAGAACGACTTCCACTTTGGTTCCGGTAGGCAAAGGATTGCCGTCTGCATCGGTTCCTGCCCAGTTAAGCTCAATTTCTCCTTTTGTATTCATCCATTCGCCGACTTTAACATGGTAATATTCCGCCAAGGCATCCTTATCGATCTTTTCAAAATATTTCTCGCCGGTATCAACATCTCTTATGGTCAGGATCAGCCTTCCGGCGTTTCTTATAAGGCTGTAATACTGTTTTGCAATATAAGTTCCGTTTTCAGAACTGAGTGCATTTCTGTCCGCAATATACTCATCCTCTTTTACATATTTGTTCGGAACATACATTTTTTCTTCATTGGTTCCAAAAAGACTTGTAGACAGCCAGTTGGTCTTATCAACGCCCGAGTATGTAACTACATTGTCTGCATAGTCGCTGTCATATACGGCTTTCATATAGTCATAGTCTTCAAACATCGGAGAATCCATCCAGTTTCCGTAAAAAGCAAGGAAAGGAACTGACATTGGTACGAGGCCGTTTACGTAGATATATCCGTCGACATACATTCCGTTCTCGTAGCCTTCAAGGTATTTCCTGTCGCTGTCTGAAAGAGTGATCTTTACGTTTACCTTCGTGCTGTCTTTTACTTCAACCACGCAAAGCGCAAGATCTGCAACTTCCGCTTTGCCTTTTAGTTGTCTTGAAAGAAGGTATACATCTTTTGTACTTATTACTCCGTCTTTATTAAAGTCGTAGTACTCATAATTTCTTTCAATCAAAGGAACCGATCTTGAACCGTTCACATACTGCAATAATATTTTCCTGTCCTTACCGTTTACTTTTCCGTCGTCGTTAAGGTCATAAACAAGTTTGGTATCATCTGCCTTAAACTCCACCGAAGGACTGAGCCTGTAAGATTTACCCATAAAATACTTAAGCCCGCCCGCACTCATCAGTTCTTCCGTAAGGACTGATGAATCAAGCACATAATACTGAGGATCCACATCCATGTTATATATATCAAACGAAAATTCATAGCAGCCTGACTTTTCGGGATTGTCTCCAAGGACTGCTTTGACCATACCGTCGTTATTTTCTTTATTGCCCAAAAGAATGTATGCAGGCGACGATATTGCATTTTGAACATTGGAAAGTCCTGCTCCCTGAACACGAGGAGTATACTCCGGATTTTCCGGATTGTTGTTTCCCTTAAGCGGCATAGCTGTACTCATCATAAGTGACTGAGAAAGCGTCCTTACCGAAATGTCATTTTTGTCCGCAAGATTATTCTCTTTTATATACTGCTGAACAAGTGCACTCTGACCGGAAATTGACGGTGCCGCCATTGACGTTCCGCTTGAAAGACCGTATTTACCGTCATTAAGCGTCGAATACACATTGCTTCCCGGTGATGTGATCTCAGGTTTTAAGTCAAGACTGTCCGGAACTCCGAATGAAGAGAAGCTGCTTATTGTGTATCCATCATCAGTATTTTTATGCACTTCGGGAATTGAATGCACAGTTATCTTTCCCTCATATAACCCATCGCTTCTTTGAGTGCTCTTTTCCTTGATTGCCTCTGCTTCTGCCAACGTTATCGCACATGCCGGAATCTTGGCGTCATTTCCGCCCATTGACATGATGATTGTTCCCAATGTGTTATTGTAGACTACAATCGCTATTGCCCCTGCTTCCTGTGCATTTAACTGTTTCTCAGAAAAAGACAACACTCCTCTTGATACGAATACGACCTTGCCCTTAACATCAATATTCTCATAATCCCCGGCTGCACCGAGCGAATCCAGAAATACATAGTCATATTCTGTTCCGTCGCCCCCGTTTGTTTTATCAAACGTTTCAAACTTCGGTGCCTCTGTTCCTGTTGGATCCGTATAGAACACCTTTTTATCGTTGTCAAATGTGAAAAAACATGAGACAATGCCGCTGTTTACAACGCTTGCTACCGTAAATGCTTTTTCATAAGAGCCCGGAGTCCCTATCGTATCCATATTTACATTTCCGCTTAAATTTGCGCCAATCAGGCTGTTTTCACTCCAGCGACCTGAATTGCCGGCAGCCACAGATACAACTGTACTTGTTCCCTGAAGCTTGTCAAAAATCTCATTTACATACTCTTCGGAATCATATGTATTTCCTGCCTCCGGAGAACCCAGGCTCATATTTATGGTATCGACCTTAAGAAGAATCGCATCTTCTATTGCAGCCATATAATCATCGGTAAATGGCGAACCGTTTTTACCAAATACTTTCATTGTAAGAAGCTGCGCATCAGGCGCTATTCCGACAACTCCCTGCGCCTGAGGCGCATAGCCGTCCTCCGCATTTGAATCCGGCACATAATAGTTTGCCGTTGCTATACCCGACACATGAGTCCCGTGATCTCCCTCCTCATCATTGTCATGCGTAATATCCATATCTTTGTCTATATAATTAAATGCATATGGGATTTTTTCATTCTGATAAAGATCGTCTGCGCTTACGTTTTCATCATCTTTAAAAGCATTTAGATGAGGAAGGACATTCTGAATCTCAGACTCATCCAATAAGCCGTATTCTGAAATCTCCTTACTCGAATCTTCCGCAGTCTCCTTTAAATGAGCCATATACGCACCCGCATCAAAAGAAGGATGGTCCACGTCTATACCGGTATCAATTACAGCAATACGCTGTCCCGCCCCCGTATATCCCGTTGCCCATGTCTGATAGCTTCCAACCATCTCGCCTGAAGATACTGTTGCCGGATTGGCCATCTCAACAGGTTCGTGTCGCCTTGCTTTGTAAACAGCCTCAACTCCGTCCACCTTCTCTATGGCTTCTATATCCTTAAACGTAACATCAGCAGATATGGCATTTGCAATAATGGAAAAAGAATAATTGACCTTAAGCTCATTTCCTTCAAGAGCTTCCTCTGATATCTTCTCAACAGTCGTTTCCTGCTCGGATTCGATTTTGTCCACCTCGCGAATCGCAGACGAACTGTCAGCAATTTCTACGGTGTCATATCCTTTATCAAGGACACTTTCACCCTCCATTACAATGATTACCCTGACTTCTTCATCAGGATCATTTTCTTCTTCAAGCTTTTCGCTCTCATTATCGATTTCAACGCCAAGATCGTTTAGATCCTCATCGATAAGCTTAACTCTGCCCGAAGAAGCCGGCATAGAGCCATCAGTTTGTATCTCAACCGGTGTGGCTGATATTGTAATAATCTGAAAAAAAACAATAGATAAAGAAAGAATTACAGAAAGAACATGTTTGTACCGCAAGATTTTTTTCATTGAGTTATACCTGTTCAGAAGTGATCTTCATAAGAAAATCACAACCCCTTTTCTTTTGTTTTTTTGATGAAAATAATTTTGAAAATAAGAACTTTAAAAGACTTTAAAAGAAATAAAAGATGAGCAGACTTTGCACATTTCGCTAATATCTGCCTGTAAATAGCAATATCTAATTGCACCTCCTCCCCTGATTTGACTTAATTCATACCTTCCTCTCCGTCTGCGGGCTCATCGAGCTCTATACTCTCAATGCGCTCCGTAGTGGTATGCGAAACAGTAGTAAATGCAAAAAAGCTTACTACCATCAGCACAATATATAGAGCCACAATAACAAGTATTGTGATTCCAATCGTTTTCCAGAGCTTCTTACTGCGCCTGTTCTTTATGGCCAGCTGCTCGCTTATCTTGGCAAGTTGCTCCGCAATCTCGTTTTTATCAACCGCTTCGTTTATTTTTTCTCCAAGGAGCCTGCTTACAGGTGTTTCCAACACATCCGATATCATAGCCAAAAGATCTGCATCAGGAACCGACAATCCCTTTTCCCACTTGCTGACTGTCTGCCTTACCACATTTAACTTTATCGCAAGCTCCTCCTGAGTATAACCTTTTTCTTTTCGCATTGCTCTTAAATTTTCGCTGAACATAGTTGTGTCCTCCTCGTGTGTTATAGTATCAGCCTAGTAAAATGTATTCATTGCATCAAGCAACGCAGATTAACATTGTGATTATTCCTACAATTCTAAGTTTTATAGATTACTTTCGCGTAAAAGCATCTTCGCAAACTGCTTATGCCCTTCAATAGTAAAATGAACACCATCATATCCCATCTCTATGTTCCATTTAGACGCATCAATAGCTTTAATGCCAAACTCTTTTGCAAGCTCCATAAAACACTTATTCATTTCAATACTCGCATCGTTGTAAATCTGAAGTTCGTGACTTTTAGCCTCAATATATGGAGGTGCGATCATAATAAACGTGCCGTTACAGTTGTCTTTTACATAAGCCAGAACATCTCTCATCTTTGAAGTAGCTTGCTCAACTACCGGGTTGTAGGTAAGAAGAATATCATTTGTACCGAGCATCATAAAAAAGGCATCTTCACCTGTTAATCCGGAAAGCATGTCAGTAAAATATCTATCCTCAACATAAGGAAGCTGCCTTCCGTTCATACCCTCCTCTATCACCTCATATGAATCAGCCAATGCCTTTCTGACAATCGTAGCCCACCTGGCCTCCTCAGGATATCTTCCTCCCATGAGTCCACGCGGATCATAGCCATATGTGTTTGAATCACCGAAAAGAATTAGTTTTCTCATAATCATCCACCCATCCAAACTTCACAATTATAAATTGGCAACATCAAGCCTATTCTTTACCATCGACGGCTTCGTAGGCGGTATAGTAGGTCTCAATCCTGTCAAACTTGTAATAAGCGTCACCGGTTACGGTTCCGACGCTCGCAGGCTCTACATATACATTGCTGTTGCTCCCCGGTATCAGCCAGATGCAGTCCACAAGCTCGTTTCCGTCAAAAAATAAAACGAAAGCATCAACTTTCACTTTTTTATCGCAGGTATTCTCTGCTGCAAGAAACACTGAGTTTCCCTCTGTCTTTGAATAAACGGCGACATCGTCGAGCCTGTCCTTTTCATAGGGATCACGCTTGGTGACGGAAAACTCGTACATTGACGGAAGTTTTCCTTTTAAGTCCTTCTTGTCAAACCGTCCCTCAAAGACGAACTTTGCATCATTATGAACCACTTCTACAGTCTTCTCGGAAACCGCAAGCTCGTTGCCGTCATCGTCCCTTGCGATAAACTTACACTCATATCTGCACAGTTTTCCTGACTTATTCTGCAGAACAAGTACCGGATTACAGTTATGGTCATCTTCCCTGAAGTACCTGGCTATTAGTAGCGTCCCTACAGGAAGCCCTCCGTAGCAGGACATATTGTCATCCGATGCTCCAACCTCAGTACTGGTCGGTTTATGCTTATGTGTATGCATCTCATCATCGATTACATCTATAATATCAAGCTCATACTCATCATCAAGGCTTTTGGTATTCTTCGAAGATTCCAATTTTCCCTTACTATCGCTATCACCTTGTTTTTCATCATCACTTGCAATCACATCTTTTCTATCAATATCACCGGATGTTGCCTCTTTGCCACCGCTTTCCGCCAAATCTTCATGGCTCTCTACCTGCTCTGCATCCTCAAAAACATCAAAATCAAGTTCTTCCACCTTGTCCTTGACCATCCACTCCATATTAAGGCCGAGATTAGTATAGTTATCGTAAATAATCTGTGGTAAAAAAGAAAGCCCTGCGCTCTTTTCGTATGGTAAAGAAAACCCGAAACTGTTAAAGTACATGATAAAAGGCAATAGAACTCCTACAACAGAAATAGCAAGCGCTCTTGCCCCGTTTATGGATTTCTTTTCCAAAAACCATTTCAAACTGAGCACAAATCCAGCAATTGACGGTATTATTCCCACTACCGCAAAAGAAGAGATCAGTCCCAGCAACGATAAAACAACAGATGCAATCTTCATTGAACCAAGCTCCTATAAATCTCCATTTTTTTGAAAATGTCAATACTTGTATCTGTTTTTTTTTGAGCTACAATATGTTGTAGGATATAATATATTATAACAAAATTATGTGACTATATGTTATATTCTATTGTTCAAAGAGGAGGGTATGATTATGAATAACGCCGCATCTATGGAGGCTTCTGATTCTCGTGTCATTCGCAGCATTCTTCGCTCGATGGTAAACGAACATTGGTCTGTTGCCGAGGCTTTGGATGAGTATGACATTCCGGGGGATCTTCGCGACTCCTATGAGGCACAGATTGCGGAATTTTTTGTAGACTGAATGATAATATGCTTAAGTAAGACCTATTGCACTGCAATAGGTCTTTTTTGTTTGAGGAAACAGAATTTTCACAATTATATGTTACAGTTTCTTAAACAGAAAATTTAAATTTACATTGTTCTGTGCTAAACAACCTTAGCGCATTGACACAATAGTACCAGACAACAGAAAGGTGATAGCATGAAAAGAAAATCAAATTTTATTGTTGCAGGAATGTTAATTTCACTTGCAATGTCCAATACTCTCCCGGTTTTATCAATTGATATACACGCGGCAGACGACTCAAAACAAGGCGCAGTTATCGTAGGTAAGGAAGATAAAAAATACCAAACCATCTCAGAAGCCGTAAAAAAAGCTTCCGCAAACGATACGATCAAAGTTTATCCCGGAATTTATCCAGAAAAAATAGATATTACAAAGAATAATCTTAAGATCGTCGGCGAAGATGGTGCCATAATCGGAAACGCCGAAAACAAACAGACCGTAAAACCAGATGAAGACGGCGAAGCACTTTTACAGATAAAGGGTAAAAACATAGAAATCTCAAATCTTGAATTTGCCAATTATAAACTCAAAGGACCTTCGGATTCGGTTTGTCCAAAAGCGATTGATATTGACGGACCATCAGATCACATTACAATTTCAAATTGTAAGATTCATGACGTAGGCGTTGTGTACACTGACGGCAGCGAAGAATATAACGCACACGGAATCATTGCAGGCGCAAGTCCAAGTAAACCTATTACAGATATAACAATAACAGGATGCGAATTGTACAATCTTACTTTAGGACAAAGTGAAGCTCTTGTTGTAAACGGAAATGTAGATAAATTCAATATAACCAAAAACTACATTCATGACTGCGACAACATCGCAATCGACGCGATCGGTTATGAGCGTGATAAGAATAATGAAAAAGACAGAGCTCACAATGGTGAGATCAGCGAAAATACTGTTATAAACATTTCCTCAAAAAACAACGCTGCATACGGCGGTGATATAAGCGCAGGCGGAATCTATGTTGACGGCGGATATGACATAAATATTCATGACAACTACGTTCAAGGAGCTGACATCGGTATTGAAGTCTCATCCGAGCATCGCAAAAAAACCGTCACAGGTGTTAAAGTACACGACAATGTCCTTGTAAATAACGACGGATGGGCAGGTATCTGCATTGGCGGTTCCGATCCCAGTGAAAACGGAGATGCTGCAAACAACCAGATCTACAACAACACAGTTTATAATACAAAAAATGCATGCTTACGTATTCAGAACGCACACAATAACCAAAATCTGATCCAGAAGAACATCTTTATTGCTACAGACTCTGCAAAGGCATATTCTGAAGAATGTGGCAAAAACAGTAGCGGCAATACAGTAAATCAGAACATTTCAAACGTTAAGATGAGCCCAAGCGGTAATTCAACGTTCAAACTCAAAGCTGCATCTACAACAAACATGACTCTTGAAGTTGCATCATCTGATGACCTTAGTGGTTATGGTGCTTCACGAACAAAGTTTGTAAAATAACTTTTTATACATAATAATCAAAAAATAAGCAGTCGCTGCAAATTTGCAGTGACTGCTTATTCTCTGCCTTCAAGTTTTAGATATCTCCCAGTTCATTGACTTCGAAGATATCATCAGCGTTTACGCCGTCAATATATGCATCAAACATGTATTCGCCTTTTTTCAATTCATATGTTATAAAACCTACCGTTTCGCCGTTTTCAAGTGAAAATTCCATCGTATTCCCACTTAACTTTATGTTGTCAAGATCTTCAAACGGATAATTGCCCTTACTTGGTACCAACGCCTGTCCGGCTTCCAGTTTTTTAATAACCTTTCCCGACTCATCACAGAAAGATACCAGCTTCTTTAAAACCATATTTCCGCTAAAAGTCATTTCAATATCATATAGTTTGTCCGATGCAGAAAATCCGGTACTGCCATATGAAAAATAATTATAAAATTGCAAAGAACAAATAACCTTTTGGCATCTGACAACCCTAATCTTGTCTGCGGATATTTCAGCAACAGTTATATCTTTTTCACTGTCATAATCTCCTGTCACCATGGCATCATCAATCTTATCCACTTCAGTAAGATCACCGTTTTCACATTTATACAACGTTACGCCTTCTCCAAATCCGGTTGGCGAAATTTTGCTGGAAACAAAGAAATCCCCGTCCGATCTGTGTATAAGTTTTGTTAATAAGCTCACTGAAATCATTTGCACTGCATGCAACGCAAAAAAACATAGTAAGCGGTAATACTAAACCCACAAATCTTTTTTTCATACTATTCTCTCTTTCCTTTACTCTTTAATTGCTCAATTTAACAGTTCCATCCCCACATCATAAATCTTACCGTCAACTGCATCTTTAAGCCACTGTGCCATTGTAATTCCATCCTGTACAAAGGTGGCAAACTGAATGTCACGCACGCTTGTGTGTACTGTTCCGCCCTGCGTGATAAGCGGAAGTTTCCAGTTATTTATAAAGATTCCAAATGACGGATTAAGCTCTTTTAACTCATGGACCATCTCTATCAGTTGTCTTCTGTACTCTTCCTGAACCTGCTGATCGGTCTTATACTGTTTGTTTATTATATCATTGTAATAGGCACTGAGAAGGAAATCCCTGTCAGAGCTCGAATACAAATATCTGAATCTGTCGCCATACTTAGCGTACAGTGCCCTATACCAGTCAAGGGTAATATTCTCGGTGCTTATGCTCTGCCATATCTCATCCTTGGTCTTCCAGATGTTCTTCGCAGTCTTTTTCCACTTGTTGTAAAGAAGCTGTCCGCTGTCTGAAAAAAGAGTTATATCCTTTGCATCGGGATAGTAATCATCCACGATCTCACCCGAAAGAGCCGGAATTGCAAAAGCACCGGCAGAATTCCCCGCAATAAGGATATCTTCCGGTGACGGAAAAAGTTTTTTTGCCACTTTCATGCTCTCGTGAAAATTGGTGTATCCGTGGAAATGAAGGATTTCGTCTTTGCCATCCTCTGAGACATACGGATATTCATTGTTTCCGACGTGAAAATCTCCCGTTGCATAAGTCACAACGACAAAACTCCAGTCTCTAAAAGGATTCTCCTGCGAGACATCTGTTATTCCGACATTTATATTTTTTAACTGGGTAACAGGTCTAAGATTGTTCCAATAATAGTTTGGAAGACCCGCGGCGAGCTTGCCTATTGTTGAAGGTCTTGCAGCCGTATACTGATTCCAGGCAACTCCTCCACCCGAAAAGAAAATGCAGAGTTTATCGGGATCTCCTACTTTAACATAAATGTAGTATTCAGATCCGTCTCCTGAGATTCCGTTCTCCAAAGAAACTCTGTACCACTTAAGTTTCTCAGGATTTTCGGGTAGTTCTTCCGCCAGGCGATTTCTCTGAACGATCGCCTTCTCGAGAGAATTTTCTACAAAATCACCGAATTTGGTTGCGAATACAACGCCGTGCCTTATGTTCTTTTTAGTAGTTCTGTCTAGTACGCCCATAGTTTACCTGTGTCTAGAATGAATGAAAAGGTATTGAATATATACAATTAAGTTGTAGTGATATACGAATTGCTACGCGACTTTCGTCGCTCTCGCAATTCTACAGACATTCGGAATCCGCACTATCGTGCTACTTCCTCATGCCTGTTCGATTTCTAAGGTCACAAACCGCTTTACATGCAAGCATGTACGCGGCTTGGACTTTAGAAATCTATATCACTACATGTTAAACATCTTTTCTGAAGCCTTCTTCAGATCGCGGAATCTGAATATCAAGACGCCTGCCAGAAGGATCATGTAAAGCATAATGCTGATTCCGGTGGGCCAGAAATTCTTTGTGATTCCCTTTGTAACGCATATGATCTGTAAAACCGCCATAATAAGATCAAAGAGAAGGTAAAAGATATATTCATCAAATCTAAGCTTAATTGAAATTGCAATGATGAATGTAAAAACGCCGAGCGCCATAAGCGTCAGCGGCACTACCCAGTCTATACTCCAACCGTAAAAACCGGTGTAATAATCGATATAGATGTCCGCTATAATCGCAACTATGGCTTCCCACGTTATAAGTTTCAAAATATTGTTTCTAAAATAAACCGTCGCAAGAACCGCTATCCATGCGCCCAGAATTCCAAGGAATAACGGTCCCAAAAATGGAAGTGCATCTCCCATCATAATATTCAACGTTATCAAAATTATCTCAAGCACAGCACAAACAAAGGTTGTCATCTTCATTATTGTGATGTGACTCATCTTTTTCTTTTTAAGAGTTGGAAAAGAAGCCGTTACATTCTCCCCGCCTTCAACTTCCTTTAAAGTTCCCTGGCACATGGGACAACACGTCTTTTTTCCTCTTATCTTTATCTTACATTTCTGACAATACTGCATATAAATCACTGCTCCTCATCGTAGTCGTTGGTTCCAAGTTCTACTTCCATTCCCATTTCCGTAAGTAACCTGAAGAAATTAAGCATTACCTTGTGTGTCTTAAAGGGAGAAACCTCTCCGAATACCATCTTGTCGTTATATGAGCAGACCGTGATCTGTTGTGACTGTGCAGTCATAAATGCGCTGAATCTGTCTATATAATCCGCAACCGCATCAGGCATCTTGATCTGACCGAGGTTCGACATTGAGCTCGTGATACCTCGCTTCGCATTTTTGTCAAAAAATCCTATTCCTATATTCTTGATCGGAAGCGGAATAACCTTTATTCCTATGTTATGCTCCAATGCAGAGTAGGAATTCATGGTTTTTTCAATGCTTTCCGGCGAGAGCTTTTCTTTGAAATTCTTATCAACGAAATTGATGATTGTTTCAAGCTCACCGTCGTATTCAACAGGATTGTAATCGATGCTTATAACACCGAAAAAGTTTCTTGCCGTTCCGCTCTTAAAAAAGTTTCTTAAGTTAACAGGGACGCTGACCACTATGTGCTTTTTCTTCTGACTTCTGTTCATTCCCATCAGAACAGCCTTTATATAAGCTGCAACACACATAACTCCCACAGTTGTGTTGTGACTCTTTGCCGCCTCATAAAATTTGGATGCGGAAACAGTACCCTCCACGAGGTGCGGAAGAAGATCGTCGTCAATCTCTCCGCTAAGCTGATATGCCTTTACGGAAGACATCTCTTTTAACTGCTTAAGACCTTTTTGCTTGCTGTAAAAATCTCCGAAAGCGTCCACATTCTTTTCTTCAAGAGAAAACTCATCTACAGGCTTAATATCGGCATCAATTCCATGCTTTTCCTGAATATATCTTATGATGAGGTTTCTAAAGAACATAAACGCCCCTGTTCCATCCGCAAGCACATGGAACATCTCAAGGTTAATTCTCTTTTTGAAATAATTTACTCTGTATAAAAGATTTTTTCTGCCCGGATAATAAAGAGGCATGCAGGCGGGAGTCTTCTCTTCCTCCACAACCGCCTTAAGATCGCTATCTTCAAGGTAGTACCAAAAAAGACCTCTGTGAAGCACACAATTAAAAAATGGAAACTCTTCAATCGTCTCATCCAGCACTCTCTGAAGTATCTCTCCGTCAATATTCTCTTTTAACTCACAAGTTATTCTAAATACTCGTGTATTTGCTCCACGTGCGGTTGACGGAACAATTTTCGCCGCATTGTCGAGCTTATACCAGTTGCTGCTTTTATTCATGTAAAAATTCTATCCTCAAAATTTAAGTTAATTAAGGTGCTCGATCCGCTCAGTAACAACTTCCATGGTACCCCTGCTAATCCTGTAAAGAACATCTTCAAGAGAGATAAATTTCTTCCCCCTAATGAACTTAAGGTTTTTGGGAGTAAATCTCATGCTGATGCCCTTGTCACCAAGGCCGTCATTCACCTTATTCTGAATGGTTTCGCAAGTATCTGCCGCATCGTGCGCAAGACTCTTATTGAGTATGCAAAGAAGCGTACCTGCTGTTCTTGCAAGCCCTTCGGCATTTGCATCCTCGCTCATATCAAGAGACTGCAATGCACCAATGGACCATTTCTTGATATTATGATAAATTCCGTACTCACAGTCAAGTTCTACCAGTTTGTCAGCCAAACTGTCGTAGAGCCAGACCTCATTTCCCTTAACAAACATATCGCTCACTTTGAAGAGCTCTCCGTCAAACGGGAAGCTTATTACGGCATTCATTCCGCCCGTGAGCACAATATTTGCGTTGATCTCACTCACATCAGATTCTTCTTTGGTATTGTCAAGATCTGCTTTCCACTTATCCTCAATTCTTATCTTTTCATCATGACCGATCTTGGACGACGCATCATCGGGAGTCTGAACGGTAAATCTGTCTGTTCCGCACTCCTCAAAAGGTCCCGAAACAGGGAATCTTCCCCTCTTTCTTCCAAAATAGTCTCTGTCAAAAGAAATACTGCTGCCGTCAGGATTCTCAAAGCGCTGCTCAGGCTCAAACGCAAGCCCCAGCACCTCAGAATTAACAGGCATGGCAAGTCCCCTTGGAAGGAACTCGTAAAGGTTTGTGTGTATGGTATATCTTCCGTCACCTTCATCAATATAAAGGCTGATCTTATGATCTTTGTCAACGTGAGCTGCAGGCTCGTGGTCACAGGCCCTCGCACCGTTATAATATGCATTTCCTCCGAAATATACAGGAAGATGATCGTAATAAGGATCTGTTGAACCGTATTGTCTGATGACATTCTTCCCAAAGCGTGAGAAATACTCCGGAGCCAGCGGATAATCGTTGTAAGGAATCGTACCGCAGATAAAGTTGTTCTTATCCATGGTATCGGAATTCTGTGCAACGCAGTAATCCACGAGATCTCTTCGCACTTCTTTCTGGATGAAAATGTTGTTAAAAAATCTCGCATCGCCGTGAAGAATCGTCATAAATCCCGCAATCTTGGTAGAATGCGGAACATGATACGGCGTAAATCTCGGTGAAGGGAATTTTTTACTCATATCACCGCAGCCCTCTCCCACATAGGTAAAAGAGCCTGCGATAAGGTTATGAACAAACGCTATTCCCTGCGTCGATATCCTTGCTGCAATATCTGACAAAAAGAGATTGTGATCAAGGAGCGTCGGTCCATGTGAGACCTCAACAAAAATATCTTCTCCCAAAGCCAATCCATTTTCTATTATAGTACCTTTCGGCGGAACATTGTCATGCAAAAAATTCTGCGACACTCTTGTTCCCTGAGCCTCCCAGTCAAGCCAGATTCCTCTTGTGCAGTGATCGATGTGATTCCTTCTGATGCAGGTATCTATCGCAGCATGAAGCTTGATTCCGGCAATCTCGGCTCCCGCAAGGTTGTGCTTTATATTGATATGATGGATGTGATTATCCTCGATAATACTGAAAGCACCGCCCATATGACCAACGATTCCCGTCTGTCCGCAGTCATGAATATCACAGCGTCTTACAATATGCGAGCCGACCGTCTCTTTGTCCCAGCCTTCATTTACCGCCTGACACACGGTATCTCTCTGAGTCTGCGATCCCAGCTTCAAATTATAAGTTGACCACTTGTTGTTATTGCCTCTCTGGAAGTACTTACCGAGACTGATTCCGCAGCACTTTGACTCCGAGATCTCACAATCTTCGATTATCCAACCCTTAGCCCAGTTAGGTCCCACCATTCCTTCCTGAAAAGCGGTCGGAGGTGCCCACTGAGTAGCTGCCCTGGTTATGCAAAATCCCCTTAAGGTAATGTAATTTATACCTGGTTCCTCAGGGAAAAAGCATGATCTTCTCACAGAGATCTCAACATTTTCATAATTGGGGTCTTTGCCCATAAAGTTCGCATAGATAACGGTAAAGTTATCCTCCTGCGCCGTATACCATACATATTCTGTAAAGTCCGGCTCCCATGACCTGTTGTCTTTTTGCGGATGCATGCAAAAAGAAAGGTCGAATACCTCAAGCATGGACCTCTTGTTTAAATATATCTCTCCTGTGTGTGATGGATTCTTGGGATCTTCGATAAACCAATCCCCGTGAACTAACGTTGTGAACGGATTATAATCTCCGAAATAGCTGTTTGGTATTCTGACACGCCAGACGTTCTCGAAAGCCTCCCAGCCCTTTATTTCCTCAGAGCCCGTGATAACGGCTCCGCCATGTTCTGTACTTAAATATGTTATTCGCTTATCTTCCGTTCCTGAATAACGGGGTTTAACCCACTCTCTGTATACTCCGGGGGCAACCACAACCGTATCTCCGGGACGTGCCTTATCGGCAGCCTCTGAAATAGTCATGAACGGATGGTCAAGCGACCCATCCCCACTTCTGGACACATTACCGGCAACGTAAATCTTCATACTCCCTCCAATCCTGAATTGATATTCAGATGTACATGTCATTTCGGTTGTATCCTCAAAAAAGATACAATATAATTATAGCATGATTAATTAAAAGGAGTATGCCATGGCAAGAATGAAATTTATTTATGCAATCGCCATTTTGGCAGGATTTGTCCTCGCCGGTCTTGCAATCAACTTTATTTCCTCGCTCTTTTAAAGATTATTCAATTTTCTCTGCTTGTACAGATCTGAATCTGCCCTTGCAATAAATGACTGAATAGATATAGGAGCTTCGTAGTCGTATTGAGCAATTCCTACACTTACCGAGAGGTCATAAGCACATCCGGTAAGTTCGGGAATTTTTTTTACGTTATTCTTTATCTGATCGGCAAGCCAGCTTGCTTCTGCTCTGTATGCCATCTCAGCAACAACCACGAACTCATCTCCGCCGTATCTTGATATAAAAAATCTGCTTCTCGGACCCTGACATGCATCCTTAACGGCATTTGCAACTCTGACAAGGATCTTGTCACCTTCGCTGTAACCATAGGTATCGTTTATGGACTTAAATCTGTCTATGTCGATTATCAGCATAAAAAGAGAAAGTCCGGGATTTTGATTTCTCATCTTCTGCACAAGATATTTATACATCTGATTCTTGTTATTGATCTGCGTCAAAGGATCTATGGACACAAGATTATCCATGTAAGTTATGTATACATACAAAACCGCAGCAAGACTGCCGTAGCACACAAACGGTACTCTCCAGTACATTGCCTGCAGGATTCCAAGCAAAATAGGTGTGATCGGGAATATTCCAATCATGAAATAAATATATCTCTCCGCATATCTGTCCTTACTGAATGCGCGTGATAAAGCTTTTATCGATGCCGCAAGAAGATATCCGAAAGGCACAATTATAAGTATCAGATAAAGCTTACCTCCGGTGAGATTACCGTTGTCATCAAGATAATAAACAAGCCCTGTTCTGTACGCAGTAACACATAAAAGAGCCGATATCCAAACGGGTACGCTTATAAATACCCTTGTAAGATCGCTCTCAATATACTTCTCCTTCTGCATTATCTCCGACAAAATATACCAAATATATGCAGCTACATTTATTAAAAGATATGTGAAAACATTAGATAAATATAACAGAGTCTTGGATGAGCCCAAAAAACCGCCATCCACCAGTGCCCAAAAGATTTCCGCAAAGCAATATGCTATCAGTACCAATATCAGATTACCGAGATAAATCTGTGAAAGTTGCTTATTTACACCTTTTCTGATTTTGAACAGCAGAAATGCCATCAGAAAAATGCATGCAAGATGCGCTTCAACGTAATAATAGACGTATGTCAAAACCAGACCTCCAATCATCGTACATAGAAGTAATTTTATCACGAAATCCTCAAAAATGCCCACGAAATTACACTTTTTTATACAATCTTAATAAATGAAGTCCTTAAGCTGTCGAAAGCGGAAGTCTCACTCTAAGACTTCCGCTCATTATCCTCTGTCCGCTATAGCTTTCAGCGCATCAAACTCCGATTCGTACACTCCTCCCATTGCCTCAAGATCATCCCACGTATACCATGCTCCGCTAAGTTGTATCCCCTTAAGCGATATATCCGTAACTATAACCATAAACGGTTTCTGGTTAACCACAATATACGCAGTTCGGTTCAAAGCGAAAGGTGTAATAAAAATATGCCCTGTATCAGCGAGATGATTTAATTGATCCAACGATAAACTCTTTGATAGAGGTACTGTTCTCATCATAAGCTTCGCCCACTTCTGTCCAAATACTTACAACAGTAACATTACTTTTGAATCAGCTTTACAAATTCATCGATCACAACCGGCTTGGAATACAGATATCCTTGGAAAGATGTGGCACCGTAATTCTTCATTATCTCTTTCATGCTCACGGTCTCTATTCCCTCGATCGTCGAGCTTATATTCATATTCCTTGCGCAAGCAAGAATCGCATCAACTACATACTGCTTCTCTTTTATATTCTCGATATCCATGACAAAAGATCTGTCTATCTTGATCGCATCTATAGGCAAAGTTATAAGAAGCTCGAGTGCCGAAAAACCTGTTCCGAAATCATCAAGTGCCACCTTGATTCCCTTTGACTTAAGGAATATCATCTCATTTCTCAAGAATGATTCGTCAAGGAGCTTACATCTCTCTGTAAGCTCAAGACACAGATTTTTCGGAGGGTATCCGACTTCATCGATTATCCTTAGAAGATCTGTCCTGAAGTTCTGTCTTTCAAGCTGCATATATGAGAGATTTATGTTAAGAAGGAAATCCGGCATAAGCGGCAATACCTTCTCTTTTATCGCGCTCATCGATGTTTTCATGATCCAGTAACTAAGATCATAGAAAAGAGGGTCGTTTTCAAGCCACGCAACAAAATCTCCGGGAGAAATGCTTCCAAAAGGCTCCATACTCCATCTTACAAGCGTCTCTGCTCCCACCAGCTTCTCGGTATTAGCATTGACGATCGGCTGATAGCACATATAGAATCCCTTACAGCCGTCATTTATGCAGTTTCTGAGCGTATTTATGACAACAATCCTGTCATGGTTATTTACATAATTGTCGTTTCCAAATTTAACGAGTTCTCCGTGTCTTTCATGAATCGATTCATCAAGTCCAAGGAGCACGCCCGTTAATATCGTATGTACATCAACGTCAAAGTTTCGTACTTCCGAAAGACTTCCGCCGATATTTATCGCAACTTTGCTGTCTTCTATCTCAATCGAATTTCTGGCATATTCAGAAAGTTCTTTGTATATGGCAGCCATTTTTTCCTCGGTGAAAACAGACGATACTATCGCAAACTTTGTTCCTCCCGCATGGAAAACAAAGGCTCCGTTAAGATAATCAAGAAGCTTCTCCGCAAAGTTCTTAAGCACTTTATTTCCGACTTCATAGCCGTAAATATTGTTGATCTCATGGAAGTTACACAGTCCCACCATAAGGATCATGTACTTCTCTTTTCTCTCCTGATATTCTCTAAGATCGTTAAGAAGCTTATATCTGGTATATAAATTGGTTATGGGATCGTATTCGGTTGCAATTCCGTGATTATCGATCGTACCGGCAAAATACACTGGATGACCTTCATCATCATCAATAAGAAATCCCTTGCACGAACAAACTACGTACTCTCCCGTCTTATCAAGAGCTCTGTAACTCATATCGTGAATCTTGGTATTACCGGTGATCAGATCCTGTAAAGATTTCTGAAATCTGAACCTGTCGGCAGGATTAATTATAGAAGCCCAGACCTCTCCGGCATTATCTACATACTCGCCGGGAAGTCCAAATCTATCGACGCAACTCTGGGAAAATCTACAGACATTCTTTTCGACATCAAACAAAAATACATATCTGCTCTCCGAAGAGTTCGCAAACGCTTCAAAAACCTTACTTAAAAGTCCCATCTTATCCAATATATTACCCTCTCAGAAAAGCTGAATCGTATAAAATTATTATACTATTCCCCGATATTCGTGTAAATTCGTTTATATATATTTAATATTTCCACAAATGTCAATTGAATTAATATGGGCTGTCATTCTTCATGTTTTCACGCATATAGTTCCAATATTCATCGTCTCTGTCAAAATCTGAATATTTTTCAAGTTTCCAAACTATATAGCTTATATTGTATTTCTCAACGATCGGCATCCACTGCTGAATCGTCTCCATATCATAATAATCTTCCTGTTCGGCGTCCGTTCCGGCAACCTCTGTCATAAATACGGGAAGATGTGCTTCCATCGCTTTATCTATCTGCTCTATCTCGCTCTGAAATTTACTGTTATGCCCTGTATACTCATGAAAAACATACATAATGTTGTCGTATTCAAGCGGATCGTTCATGGGCGCATAAAGATCTGCCGAAAAATCAGGTGTTCCGACAAGTATAAGTGAATCCGGATCGTTGTTTCTGATAAGAGGTACGATCACGGAGCAATACTCCTTAACATTATCCCATGTTGCCTCACCGTTTGGTTCATTGCAGATCTCGTAGATAATATGCTTGTCGTCCTTGTATGTCGAAGAAACATATTCAAAAAACTGCTTCGCATACTCTATCTCAGCCAAAGGATTCTTTTCTTCAAGCACAACCCACTCAACTATCGCATACATGCCCGTTTCTCTCGCCGCCGCGATTGCCTTATCAAGAGTGGCCGTAATCCTTGCTCTGTCTTCATCAGAACCCGATGCATATCCTTTCTCGGGTGTCCCCCAGAACGATGTATCGACGTTAACGGGAAGTCGCAGTACATTTGCTCCCCACTCATCTTTCATTCTCTTAAACACGCTCTTTCGTGCAAGCTGAGGCTGGACGCTCAAGTAAAAGTTTGCAAGGCCCTTTAACTGAATAGGATTCCCCGCTTCATTTACAAGTTTTCCGTCAGATACATGTAAAAGACCGTTTTCTTCAGTAAAGAGCGGCTCCGAGCTCTCGGTTTCCTCTATAATTTCGCCGGTAATCTCCACTTTATCAACGAGCACGTTATGACCGTACAGATATACGAATCCCTCATTAATAATACTCTTTCTCTGTTCATCCGAAACATCAAAAGAAATACTGTCTTTTCCTTCTTTTACTTTGCGGTTATCGCCGAGTGACTTATCGTCCCAGTTAAGTCTGAGTCCGATCTCATGAGTCGTATCCTCTGTATAATTATTGGTCTCGTAATAAGCCGTAACAACCACGTCGCCGTTAAAGCGCTCAAATTCTTCAGCCGAAAGCTCTGCATCTCCAAGATTATCCCAGCGAAGCTGAGCTCCTCCGAGATCAATAGTAACCTTCCCGTTGCCTACATCGACCGTACTCTCAACAGCCACATCCCCCTCTTCGGAACCATGGCCCGCTTTTTTGCCACTCTTTCCGCCACATGCGGTAACGACCAAAGAAATGACAAGCATAAGCGTCAATACACTTCTCTTTTTCACAATTTTTATCCCCTATATTTTTTTGCTGTAAACAGCATAAAGAGCAGTTATTTTATTAAACAACTGCTCCGTCTTTCCTTTAATAAATTTAGATATTCCTAAGATCAAGAAGGCTCTCAATCTCGCGCCTTTCATCGGCCATCTTCTTTTCTTTATTCTTTCGGAGAATTGCCATATCATCTGAATCCGCACTCTCTTCCATGTCTTTAAGATTCATCTGTTTTCCCGACCTTATGGTAATGGTCGCGGGTCTCTCCGGAATGATATCCTTTGCAACGTCCTCTTCAACTTCCAGAATCTGCTGCTGTTCGGTTATCTTAGGATTGAGATCTGTCGCAGGAGCTTCATCGAGTTTCGTCTGTTTCTCATTTTTCTTTGAACTCAACAGTCCGATGAGATCGATATTAAGATTCGATATACTGCATCCTACGGCATTCTTTTTGCCAAGTTTAAAATTTCTTACTACTACAGTGCTTAATTCATAATTATGTAGTGTTGCCCCGTATCTGAACATTACGTCAATCTTGTCTCCGGGTACACACTCTGTGTCGTCATCTACAACAAGAGAGATTCCTCTCATAGATATATCATGGACAAGGCAGTTTCTAAGCTGCATGTTATTTCCGTTAACGGAAATGAGACCGAGCTTCTCAATATAGAAGCGCTCTGCTCTTCTTGAGTTTTCAGGTTCCAGCATAGATGAGCACCTGATCAAATGAAAATTCCCGTACCTTGTCTTTACGGGTGAAATTGCTGTAGACATGAACTTGTATACGCGTCCGTCACGCTTGTTCCTGATCTGAACATTGGATGGTTCTAAAAACTGAATGTACTTACCGAAATACTCCATCGGTCTTACCAGAAGTCCAACATTCACACCAAAAATAGCCTCAGTCATAATCACAACTGAGTGTCCGTTAATGGCCGCATAAATCTTTACCTCTGATCCGTTTGCGATCTCGCTAACCTTCATATTCTTTTTTCCCCACTTGAATCGTGTTACACCACCACATCATATGATATACTATTAAGGGCAAAAAATAAAGAAAAACACGGTAAATGAGTTATTATCGGGCAAAAGCCCCATACAATTGCAAATGACATTAAAGGAGCGACAGATGATAAAGGAAAACCTTGAATTTGTAGAAGAGAACATAAAAAAAGCCTGCGAAAGAGCCGGAAGAAAAAGAGAAGACGTAACTCTCATCGCAGTAAGTAAGACAAAACCCGTAAGTGACATCCGCGAAGCAATGGCCTGCGGCATCACGGTATTCGGAGAAAATAAAGTTCAGGAAATAAGAGATAAGACAGCAGAGATAACAGAGCCTCTTTCATGGCACATGATAGGTCACCTTCAGGCAAACAAAGTAAAGTACCTTCCCGGAGTTGCCTGCATGATCCATTCCGTAGATAACAGAAAGCTTGCCGATGAGATTGAAAAACAGGCAGCAAAGCACGACCTTGTGATGGATGTACTTATAGAAGTAAACATGGCTCACGAAGATACGAAGTTTGGCTTATCTCCAGACGAAGCAATCGATTTTGTAAAAGAGATCAGCGCTCTTCCACACCTTAACATCCGCGGTTTCATGACAATCGCCCCCTACACGGAGGATCCCGAGTCAAACCGCGTGTACTTCAAAGGTCTTCGTGAATTAAAAGATAAAGTAAACGAGCTCAATATCCCCAATGTCAAAATGGACTGCCTTTCAATGGGAATGACCGGCGACTACGAAGTAGCCATCGAAGAAGGCGCTACATTTGTCAGAGTCGGAACCGGAATCTTCGGAGAGCGCGATTACAGCAAACACACGGTGTGAGAGAGTGTCAAGTTAAGTGTGTAAGTTTTTTACTTTTATTAAAATCGGTGGTCGCAATGACCACCGATTTTTGCGGTAGTAATGGTGTCTGTAATCTTATCTAAAAGGTAGTTCCGCTTCAATTTCACTGATGAACTGTTTATCAAGTATATAGCCCGATTCATTGGGAATAGGCTCTGAGTCCTGAGCAGGATCGTCATCCCAGCCATAATAACTAAGGGCAAATTTACGAGCTTCATCAGGTGACATGTTCTTAGTGTGAATACGGATGTATTCTTCATCTCGGTAAACTTCAAGAAATGGGATAGGAACACCTCCGTCATACCATCCA
>NZ_FPCD01000008.1 GCF_900116865.1 Butyrivibrio sp. M55 | reverse complement strand
AATTGAACTAAGTCGCTGCGCGACGGCCTGCCAAGGCTGTGGCGCAGCGTTTTTCTTTTACTTAAAAAGCAGTAGATAGTGAAACTCTGATGATGTATGTTTAAGTTACCACACCAAAACTGAACATTACCAAAACCACTACTACTGCCATGAAAAGCGTATCATTTATCATTACTTCATACAAGCATTTTTATTGGAATCGTCCACCTCCATGGTTAGGGTAACTATTAGATTACTACTACTTATGGAGGCTTTTTATGTACGAAGAAATACTACAAAGAATTGAAAAGGAATGCGAAATAAGAAATCTTTCGCCAAGAACGTGCTTCATTTATAAGTTTCATACTACTAAGTTCCTGGAGTGGGCAGGTGAAAAGTCTATTTCAGAACTCACCCTTTATGATGTCCGCAATTACATTCTTGAGCGTAGAACTGATGGTGCCACTCCAGGTTACTGCAACTCTATGAGTTCTGCACTATCATTCTTTTTTAAACATCTACTTCATATCCCATGGGATCTTGATATCGTTCCCAGAATGAAGATCGACTGGACATTACCACAGACTCTATCTCTGGAAGAAATTGAAAAGCTCATAGATACTGCTGAAAACATCAGAAACAAAGCCATAATAGCTCTTGTCTATTCTTCCGGTCTACGGGCAGGAGAAGTTGTACGCCTCGCTCCAAGTGATATTTACATGAGTACCATGCAGGTTCATGTTCGTAACAGTAAAAACCGCGGAGATCATTGGACTATTCTTTCTGAAAGAACTTTAGAGCTCTTGAAACAGTATTGGCGTTCATATCCTGTACCACGGGATTATCTTTTTGTTACATTGAAGAATCCTCATGCTCCGCTTCATGTAGGCGGTGTCGAGATCATGATGAAAAGGATAGGCAAAGAAGCTGGTATAGACCTTCATCCTCACATGCTGCGCCACTCCTTCGCCACTCATTTGATTGAGACTCATACTGACAGAGAGTATGTTCAGGCAATGCTTGGTCATAGATCTCCGAATTCGACCCAGGTTTATATCCATGTTTCAAACAAAGCCATCATGGGCGTAAAGAGTCCGTTGGATGCTCCCAAGAAAAAGAAGGGCAAGCGAAAGAAGAAGGAAGGCTGACATGGATAACATAACTATTCAGGATGTTTTTGAACAGTTTCTTCCTACGATTGCTGACAGATCATTTTCTGATGAGCAGTTCAGAGCAATTCAATGCATAAGGTCATGTCGCACAGCAGAAATGGGCGCCCATGTAAGTGAATGTGAATCCTGTCATTCTAAATTTATCCATTACAACTCATGCAAGAACAGGCATTGTCCCATGTGCCAGGCAATGGAGGTTGATGAATGGATAGACTTAAGACGAGAAGATGTCCTTGATGCTCCTTACTTTCATACAGTGTTTACTGTACCAGGGCTTTTATATCCATTGATTTACGCTAATCAGAAACTGCTCTATGATGCCCTTTACCATGCTGCTAATAAGACTATGTCAGAGCTTTCCAAAGATTCCAAGCACTTTGGCGCAAAGATAGGATATATATGTATTCTCCACACATGGGGCTCAAAGCTTAATTATCATCCACATATTCATACGATAGTCTTGGGAGGCGGACTTGATGACAAGAACCATTGGAAGGACAAAGGAAATAAATTTTTTCTGCCTGTGAAGGTTATGTCCGCCGTTTTCAAGAAATACTATCTGGAAGAGCTAAAATCCCTTCATGAGTCCGAAAAGCTGACCTACGCAGGTGGTGCAGAAACACTTAGGAATCAGTATGAATTCAAGTGTCTTCTTGATAAGCTCTACGCTATGGATTGGGTTGTGTATTCCAAACGGACATTTAAAGGAGCTCAGGAAGTCTTTAAATACCTTGGAAAATATACTCACAGGATTGCTATTAGCAACAGGCGTATTCTAAGCATGGATTCTGAGTACGTCACCTTCAGTGCAAAGGACTATCGTACAGATGGTAAATATAGGCCTATGACAATCTCAGGAGAAAAATTTCTGTCCCATTTTTTGCTCCATATACTTCCCAAGGGATTTGTAAGGATACGCTACTATGGCCTTCTTGCCTGTAGATGTAAAACACAGAAAATGACTCTCTGTAGGAATCTGCTCGGCTGTAAACAATATATTTCAAAGCTCAGAGGGAAAACAACCGCAGAAAAGATTAAGATTCTTTATAAACATGACATTTGCAAATGCTCCAAATGTGGTGAACCTCTTATTACTTTTCGTATGAACGGCAGATATATGCTTTGTTGAATAAGTGGATCTCATATCGAAAGACAAGCCTTTTTACGAAGGCTTATTTGTCGTGGAATAAAGACTGTATTTATGCTTTGAGGGTGTCTAAAACCATGAGATAATGATAAGATTTGTTTATGAGGTGGCAGATTGAAATTCCATAGCCACCCGGACGCGACTTAGTTCACTCAGATAAAAATCGGTCTGAAACCCAAACAAAAGGACAGATTTTAGTTATATGAAGTCTGTTTTTTTGTTTGGGCTTACACCGATTGTTTACGTTCCGATTTTATTTGCAAACCTTCTTTACTGTATTTGCTGTTCTCATTGTTAATCTATCTGCAATTTCATTAGTTGCAGTTTTTTTCCACCAATTACATTTTTGATATTGCTGTCTATCGAAAGTCCAAAATATAACATTCTTATACTTTTGCACTTTTTCAAGTTCATCGGAAGGTGGTCCTACCATCTCATATATTTGCTCAGGTGTATCATCTGAAAGAACAAAAATTAAATTATCATATTTTTCTTTACTATTTGACCCCCACCATTCAGGCGCATTAGACAAAATATCATTTAACACATCTGCTTCAACTACATATACTGGAATTCGAAGTTCAAATCTATTTATAATCATATCTTCAATTCTATTCTTAAGATTATTGTCATCAGATAAAAATGTAACATTGCCACTATTCAAATATGTTGACACCTGCGTAAACCCTGCATTTTCAAATTCCAACTTCAAATCAGACATTCTAATTTTGTTTTTACCGCTAATATTTATACCACGAAGAAATGCTATATATTTTTTCATTGAGTCCCCCTTAACCATACAAATTAGGATTATCATCATCTCTACAAAATCGGAAATTCATACTATGATATAATTTGCCTCTAAAAATCCCGATTTGTATCTATTCTCCCATAATCATGTCAGCAACCTGCTCAACAGACAACTCGCCTGTATCTATAACATCTTTCATTGAAGCAAAGTACGGTAATGAAGCCAAACTGACCTCAAGCCACTTGTCCGTTCTCCATTCGCAATTGTGATCATTCTTCCAGCGCTTGATCAGCGCATCTTTGTCACAGATCAATGTAATGCTCTTTACTTCTGCCTTCAAGGCAGTAAGTCCATCAACAATGCTTTGAAATACTTCTCTGTCATCCATCAGCCATACTAGAACAACCATTTTGCACTCACTACATTTCTGATAATTCCCAATCATATGAAGAATGTTATCAACTGCCATTGCTCTTGTTTCACGATTCCCGACAAAAGGATGTATATCCATACACCAATCGCCATCAATGAAAGCTGTTCCGGGATTTTTTTCAGCAATGCGCTTTCCTGTAACCGTCTTCCCAACACCCATTGGGCCGTTGATAATGTATACTTTCATGTTCTATAACTCCTATCATGTCCGCTCCACTAAGCGCTTACTTCCCTGCTTTCACAAATAAAAAATCCGGCCTGTGAAAAAGATCTCTGTACTCCGGATACTTCTGCGCAATTTCTTCAGTCGGATAAGGTTCTTCTATTCTGAGAATCTTAAATCCGCCATCAACGAGCGTATTTACTATAGTTGAAAACATCCTGTGATATCTCTGGACTCCTTCAACAAACCACGTCGATTCATTTCTTTTTTCCACGCAATAATTTGCTAAATTCGCATGGATCTTGTTCCCGTTCTCATCGCGGGTCCACCTGTCACCGGTGCCTGAATAGCATGTCGTGAGCGGATGCTCCTGTGAAAAGATAAAGATTCCGCCGTCACATAACAGCCTGTAAATATTCTTCACAACACCTTGAAAGTCTTCGACATAATGTAGCGCCAGCGAACTGATTGCCACGTCAAATTCGCCGCCTATAGAACCGATATCTTCCATCGGCATTTCAAGATACGTTATGTTTGGATCACTGTTTTTTGCCTTAGCTACGGCGAGCATTTTCTCTGAAATATCAACGCCTGTGACCGCTGTTGCCCCGTGCCTCACATAGTCCTTGCAACGCTCACCGGTTCCGCATCCCAGATCAAGAATTCTTTTACCATTAAGATCAGGAAGAAGCGAACGCAAAGTCGGAAGCTCAAACAGATTATTCTCGTTCACTTCGCACTCACGCAACTTACTATATCCGGTAAAAAAAGTTTCATTGTCAAAAATATTCTGCTTTGCCATCTCCTACCTCCCGGTCACTTTCATTGTTGCCTAACTGTCCTGTAAACTTGATTCCGCATCCCCCACCGGCTACCTGACTGCTTTTAATGTATGAGTCACTTCCCACCGGTTGAGTTCCTCAACCTGCATAAATCCCGCAGCAAGAAGGGCTTCTTTTTCATGTTCAACTGTCAACGGAGTATCATAGTGATAGAATATATCATCCGAAAGATCTTGCTCTTTTCTTATCCGAAGAAGCTCCTGCCTATGGAATTCTTCCTGCTCATCCGAATCCGCAAAATAATCTGTAATAACAAAATAGCCTCTGGGTTTAAGAGCTTTTCTTAGTTTGGTATATAGAGGTATTTTTTCCTCCTTGGTAAAATGATGCAAAGATTCCACAGACACTGCTGCATCAAATACCTCTTCGCCAAAAGGAACATTAAAATACGATCCGCAGATCGTAGTAATATCTTTATCCGAAAACTTCGTCTTAAGCGCTTCAAGCATAGCTTTCGTCAAGTCTATCCCCGTAACACTGCCATACGGATTTACAGCAAAAAACTCTTCTAACTCAAGGCCGGTACCGCAACCAAGATCCAGGACCTTCGCCTTCTTCTCCATAGGTAAAAGTGAAGCCGTATACTTATAAAACGCCGAAGCACCTACAATATTGCTTTTCATATGCTCGTCATATCCGTTAGCACGGGCAGTAAAAAAATCATCCATTTTTTCAAGCATTTTCAGTCACTCCCCCATTTGAATGCATCCGAATCTATTTATCGAACTCTTCCAAGCTCGTCAAATCTTTTCGAAAGTGCGTGCTCTGTCGGAATCATCGCTCCAACAAGCGGAAGTATTTGTGCAATAATAATACCTGTGCCAACAGTTCCGATCTGATCGTAATCTTTTCCCAACACGAATAACATGGGAATTATCGAAAGAGGAATTGAAACCAGCCCGCAAATATACCATATCTTTCCAAAATAGTTGTGAGCAAAATCCCAAGTGTCTTTATTCTGCATGGAACGTTTCGTTCGATAACCAAACACGCCGTTTATATTCTTTGGCGCTTTTTTCATAAACATTTTTCCAAAAAAGATCATGATGCCCGGACAAAGCAAATCCGTTATTGCCATAAAAAACCAGAATCCCATTGTTCTCCTCCGCATATTTGTTTTTTCACAATAATAATCATATCACTTTACCGTCATAGCAAGTTCTATTTCGTCTTCGTCCTCATTCCCGGTTGCCACAAATCCCTTGTCCTCATACATCTTTCTCGCAACGGGATTGTTTTTATTACAGGTTAAAACAACTCTTCCCGAATCGCCGAACGGCTTCGTTTTAATATACTCAAGCACGCGGTCAAGCGCCTCTTTTCCGTAACCATGCCCCTGACAATCTTTATCGATCATCATGTGCCAGATATCATACTCCGGAATATCATAATCATAAATCACCATGACATATCCGACCATCTTCCCTTCCGCATAGATTCCAAACGGCCGGCATTGGTTCCTGTACACATATGCCTGCGCAAGGCTCCGTATCGGATGCGACACAAACTCCTCCTGCCCCGGTGCAAGCTTGAGATTAAATGCATCAATAAAATTTTCTTCTGTTATTTCTTTTAGTTCTACCATAAATTCACTCCCCTATGGGTATCTCCGTATTTAAGCTTTTATTGCGGTAATTGAGATTTGTCCTTAGCGAATATCCCTGCTGTTCCCAAAAATCATTTGCCGTATCATTATCTTTAAAAACAAGTCCGAATATCTTCTGAATTCCTTCTTTCTGTAGCGCTTCCTCAGCTGTTGCTACCAACCGGCCGGCAATTCCTTTGCGCCTAAAGTCCGGATGAACACACATATGATGAACAATCGCGCGACGTCCATCATGTCCCGTCAATATTACTCCGATTATCCTTTCATCCTTTTCTGCCGCAAAACATGTATTGGGATTTCTCTTTAGATATCTGTCAATCCCCTCGCGCGAATCATCGACGGGATTCAGCGCTCTTCTGCTCTGCTCCGTACTATTCCATAATTCATATATATCATCATAGTCTTGAATTGTGACTTTCCTAATATTGTAATCCATAGCTTCTCCTGAAATATTGATATATTTTAATCACTTTAGCCTTCTGCTCAAGTAGTCTTATGATCAAACGCCCCTCTTGCATATTAATACATTCAAAACGCCTTATTTAATATGCTCCTCAGCGGCAATCTTTTACTAACTTGACCACGCTTATAACCTTCACTGCATATTAAAATGAATCATATCATCTCGTTAATATGCCTTTTTGTGCTTTCCATTATCATCTACAGGTAAAAAAAGAAACAAAATGCATACGAACCCTTCCATATCGCAAACTTTAATATGTATCCCTCAAACATTCCGGTCAAAAAACCGTTCTGGCACAGCAAAAAATACATATGAAACATGCCATACAACCACAATCAATATGCTTCCCGCCATAATAATTCATTCAGCGACACATTCAACCAGTCATCTTGCCTTCACACAACCGCTGTGCCTTTAGCTTTTTTCGCCTCCTCAACACCTTGTAAAATTCTAATCTTCATGCTCAACCTTCCGTCCCAAGGAGTCCAAAAACTCCGCAATCTCTTTATTTACCTGCTCCGCATTGTCTCCGTTTGAAAAATGCGATGCATTCTCAATGATATGAAGCGGATAGCCTGTATTCTTTGCCCAAGCCCAGCAATACTGCGTAACCTTCCCTGTTTTGTCTTTATCTCCAAGCAAAATAAGTACAGGACACTTAAGCTCAATATCTCTGTTTTCCAGCGCAAACTTCCCGTACGCGACGTCCATCTGCTCGATGATCTGCGCTTTTGTCATGGACGCCAGAATCTCCAGCATTTTATTATATGAATAATCCGTCAGCGATATCGATTTCGCCATGATCTTTCGAAGCGCCTTGTCAGTGAACATCCGAGCCATCGGCTTAACCTTTGAAAGGCACCACATATCAAACTTGGAATAATATTTTTTCCCAAAAGGTGTAGTATCAAGCGCTATGAAACATTGCGCTTTTTGTGGATACATATGAGCAAACATCTGCGACGGATATCCGCCAAGCGACATGCCTACCAAAGCCGCAGATTCCACGTTTTCCTGCTCCAATATGCTGTTAAGATCCTTCGCTGTATTTGCGAAAGAGAAATCCCTGTAATCTACGGACAGCCCATGAAGCGGAACATCCCATGTAATCACAGTGTATTCCTTCTCAAAATAATCGACCTGCTTCTCGAACATCGTATGATCCGCAGTAACTCCGTGAGTAAAAACTATAGCTCTCTTAGATGTCTCTTTTGGCCGCGAAATCCAGTAATGCACTGCTCCGCCGGCCCCGTTTATTGTCTTATGCTCCATCAGTTCTCCTCAATCGCCCAAATATGTCATCTCAGCCCCTCATCTCACTCCGCAACTCCGCTTTCCAAAACAGAAAACGTCCTCTTATCGCAATCAATCTCTGCCTGCGCACCGTAAGGTAAAATGAACATCGGCGATGAATGCCCGAAATTAAGACCATACATTATAGGCATTTTGCAGGAATACTTCTCGGAAACAATCTGCCGTATGACTTGAGCTTGTTTGGTAAAAGAGCTTTGTTCATTAGCCTTTCCGATAATAATGCCTTTTAGTTTATGCAGGATTTCTTTTTCTCCCAACTTATCAAAAAAAGTTCTTATGAATTCTTCGTCAAAAAATTCAGGGATGTCCTCAACAAATAATATCGCATCTTCATAGTAATCAAGCTCCGGCTCTATCGCCGTACCCTCAAGTTCCATAATGCCCGTGTGACCGCCAAAAAGTCGCCCTGTTATCTGTCCCTGTCCTTGAATAATCTCATATCCGCTACTTGGATAATAACTTCTGATCTTTTTGGAATCAAAATTATCAGACGGCTCAAATGTCCACTCGTCCGCAGGTTCAATGTTTCCAATAACCGAACTGTCAAAAAGCGTTTTTATAAACCACTTTTTACTATATTCATGCCACCCTGCCTGATCTGCAATCTGTGTCAAAAGGTTATCTCCGTAGAAAGTTGCAAGACCGCATTTATAGCATAGTAAATGAATATTCATAACATCGGAATACCCGATAAATATCTTGGGATTATCAGAAATCGATTTATGATCAATAAACGGAATAAGCTTTATGCTGTCACAACCGCCTACATTGGCGATAATCGCATGCACATCCTTATTCTCAAAAGCCCACATAATATCTTCGGCTCTGGCCTGCGGGTTCTTAGACAAATAATCAGAACCTCTCATCGAATTTGGAGCCTCAATGACATTAAGTCCCAATTCCCTCAGCCTTGAAACGCCTAAATCGTATTTCCATTTTATGCCTTCATCTCCGGCCCAACCATTGCAAGGGCTGATCGTTGCGATCGTATCCCCCGGCTTCAATCGGCGCGGCTTTACCAGTTGTCTCATAGTATCTCCTGAAATACAGCTTCCCCAAAATGGTCCACTACCCCCGTCCCCGAGAGTCCATTTCCTTCTCAAGCCACTTCGCAACTCCGTCCTCATTGTTGGACAAAATGACGCCCGTGGCGACTTTCTTCAAATCCTCATGCGCATTGCTGACCGCATATCCTTCATCTGCGGCTTCGAACAGGTCTATATCGTTTTTGCCGTCGCCGAAAGCCACAACTTTATCGCAGCCGATCATCTCACGCAGCTGCCTGACAGCATTTGCCTTTGACGCAGCCTTGGGCAAAATCTCAAGCCACTGATCGCCCGTATAAATATCTTTTTGAAAAACGCAGTGATAATCCCTCTTGTACGCCTCATACATCGGCGCAAGCTTCTCAGTCTCATCGATGCAGGAAATGTAAAAGATATTTCCCTTTTTCAGATTTCTATAATCATCGATCGGATTAGTCCTAATGTCACCTTTGCGGGAATTTATGAATGTGTTCATTCCCTTCGTACATAACTCGGGGACAAAAGAAAACTTCTCTTTCCCATCAACAATCCCATACACGATCGGATATATATCATGTGAAAAAAGATTCTCCAAAACATCATTCACACTCTCATCAAAGTAATTTGCCCGAAGCACTTCCTCTGTGACGTTATCAATGATAAAAGCACCGTTATAAACAATCAGCGGTATCTTTGCGCTAAGCCCTTTAGTGACTTTTTTGGCCGTTATCAGGGAACGTGCCGTTGCATAGGAAAAGAGCATTCCCTTGCTCACAAGCGTATTTATCGTATTGTTCGTATATTCTGACATCTGCTCATTGCTCTGCAGCAAAGTTCCGTCAAGATCTGAAACGTATAATGTTCTCAATAATCATTCTCCAATCTCACGCCTTATCTGCTCCCAGTCAAAACATCTTGTGTAGTTCTCTCCCGGCAGCTCACACTCGTGATTCCACGGCCTGTCGATGACAAGAACCTTAAGCTCAGGCATATGGTCAAAAAACTTGAATGCCATCGGCGAGTCCTCAATCGCATAGTCAAAGCTCATCTTATAGTAATCCTCAAGCTCCAGATTGAAATCGCTGTTCTTGATAAAAGAGTCCCTGCCGTATTTGTTCAGGCAATAAAGCGTCGCACGCTCCAGACCATGCTCATCAAGCCATCTCCTTGATGCCTCATAAGAACTCGACGGACGCCCCGTTATAACAAAAACCTCATGCCCCTTATCGATAAGTTCATTAAGCACTTTAGAAGCCCCCGGAGTTTCATCATAGGAAAGAAGCTCCTCCGTGCGATGCCCCTCAAGCATCAGCTTTTCGTACTCATCATCGGTAAGTTCAAAAGACTGTTGAAGGTTAAAAAAACGCACCTTCTCATACGGAACATCTTTTCCGAAAAACCTTTTTGCGATCACCGTAAATGCTTTTGCCGTCTCGCACAGACAGTCATCAAAATCTACATAAAATTTCATTTTGCAAACCTCATTGTCAATTATGCTTTATCACAACATCTATGAAAACAATGATCTAATCGGCGTTTTCCAATCTTTAAACGCATTCAATATATTCACTGTTTCAAATTATCACATGAAAAATATCACAGTTCGCTTTAATAATTTCGTATCTGCTCACATATCTTGTCTGTAGCTTCGTCAATAAATTGGCTCAGCATGCTCGCCGTAAAAATTTTATTCGAAGACGCATCAACCGTACCTTCAATATTGAACCTATCCCCGATCAGCACATCCTTCATCTCAACCTGATTATCAGCCGTAACGAAATCTTCAAAGTCTGTTTCCTTCGACTCCCGAAGCAGCTTCAAAATCTCTTTTGCCCCGTAAAAATTCTTAAATAGCCATTTATCCAGGCACTGCGCCTCAGGATAATACTTTTCCTTAAACTTATCAAACGTCATCGGCGGAATCATCTTTCTTTTAAGCGCGCTCCAGACCATGAGGTCGTACCAATAGTCAGTCAGATTGTGCACGCACATTCCGGTCAAAAAAGCTCTCGTCTGCGCGTCTTTCTCATTTACAACGTACTTTTTCCAAAAGGCTTCTATGTTCAGGAGCCAATTACCATAATCCTGCGTATCGCCCCATGGTCCGCAGTTTTCAAAACTGTGGGAATGAATTTTTTTCTCCAGATATGCATCCGAAAACCAGACAGAATCAGGCGCAACGGATCCAAGAATATATTCCGCCCTGTTATCCTCTATTCCCAAAATCTCTGCAACCTTGAAGGCAACCGCTAAGTGAGTCATTTGTAAAGCCATTTAATTTCACCTTTTATATTTACTAAACATTTTGATTACAACTTATACTGCATGAAATTCCCGTTGTGCACAAACCCGCACGCCGTGTATAGTTTCACGCCCATATCAGACGCCGTGATCTGAATCGCGCCGCAGCCGTACTGCCTTGCTTCATCGATAACTTTGGTCAAAAGATCTTTTGCAATCCCCTTACGTCTGTAGTTTGGATCTGTGTACATACTAGAAAGAAGCCCGATCTTGCCACTCGGACACCCAAAGTACGGTGGCTTCTCAACAAAAGACATTCCGCTCGTTCCGACAATCTTTTCGCCGTCAAGCGCAAGCCATGATACAAACGTCCCATCCCCTAAATGCCTCTTATAATAATCATTCAGTGCAGGATGCAGATCGATATCTTCTTTCGCACCCTCTTCGCGAAGCTGCGTGATGCGCATTTCAATGA
This sequence comes from Butyrivibrio sp. M55, assembly GCF_900116865.1. GTDB lineage: Bacteria > Bacillota > Clostridia > Lachnospirales > Lachnospiraceae > Butyrivibrio. The sequence goes on along the minus strand of NZ_FPCD01000008.1, from coordinate 128,569 downwards.
AAGCCTCGAGATCTTTTTCCGTTAATCTTCTGTAGGTAACGTTGTTCATAGACGCCTCCTTAGTATGTCAGTTAAGTGCTTCATTCTTGAAATCCACCCGAACAAGTGCCTTTCCGTTCGGAAGACTTTCTTTCATCTTCGCTTTCTCTAAATAGCCGATCTTCTCCATTGTGGCAACAAGCTCATTTTCCTCCATCTGATGATGAACCTCATCGAGCCTGTCAAAAGAATGAATGTAAGGCGAATCGGAAACCCAGTTGCAGACATCCTCATTGATCTGGATAACGCAAGATACAAAGCGCGGATTCACCGCGGAAACCACCTTTGCAAAAGCATCATATCCGATATACTCGATCAACAGATTTGCTATCAAGAGCTCCACCTGCGGCAACTTCTCAGGTTCAGAAATAAGATCAACCTTAAGAAGCTTAAGCACTCCGTCATCAACTTTATCCGCATACCTTGTTGCCACAGCTTCAAGATACTTCTCATTTATATCAACGCCATAGATCGTTTGATATTTGTCCGGATTCACATGCTCCAGACCGTTTCCGCCCGCGACACCGAGAACCATCGCCGTAGTCACGGGATACTCGTCAAACTGCGCCTTCATCATCGAATTAAGCGTCTGAAGCTGCTTTACGGAATCAAGCTTCATATGATTCTCGTAGTCGTCCAGCCCAATCTCTTCCCATGGATTTTTCATCTTCACTCCTTTTGGACCACTACCCCCGTCCCTGTGGATTATTCTTCTTTGACCCTCTTTCCCGTCATGTGCTCCGGTGTAAACTCAAAGCACTGCACTCGTGGGAAAAAGAACTTGAGCTCTTTTGCAAGAAACTCCTCATCATCCGTGAATTTTTTTACCATGGCAATGCAGATCTTCTTTGCTTTCTCTTCATCTTCCACAAAGCTTATCCTTCCGAAAGTGATAACGCTCTTAAAATTCAGCGCCCACTCGCCCTCTTCACGATATCCCTCATCATAAACGGTATAGCAGGCTTTATCGAAAGACTTGATTGCATCGTTCTTGTGTCCGTCTTTTGCCCCGTGAAAATAAATCTTACCGTCCTCTTCGCAATACCAGTGCACAAGCGGAACTCCGTAAGGATATCCGTCGTCGCCTATAAGCGAAAGCACACCTCTCTTAGTATTCTTGAGAACCTCTATGCATTCTTCATCAGTTATCTGCTGAGTAAATCTTCTCATTTTTCTGAACATATGCGTCCCTCCTGTCAGACCGTAATCTCAATCTGATTTCCTTCAATCCCCACGATGCAGCTCTCGTAGTAGCCATCGCCAGTGGTGCGTGGGCCACTTACAACATCGTAGCCTGCAACCTTGAAAGTTTCCGTAAGCTCATCAACCTTCTCTTTACTGCCCACAGAAAAAGCAATGTGAATAAAGCCAGTACGATTAAGCGTTTTTTCCATATCATACATATCAGGCTTGTTCATCAGCTCCAGCCTCGCCCCGTCATCAAAAGAAATGAAGTACGATCTAAAATCTGTTTTCTCATTATGATAACCGTCGTTGGATGTTCCGCCAAGATATTTCACAAAGAAATCTCTTGCCACCTCCAGCTCATTAACGTACATTGCTACATGCTCTATCTTCATCTGCTGCCTCCTTAGCTGTAACCAGTCTGTCACTCAATCGCTCCGCCATGAAATAAACATTCGTAAACAGTATTACCTTTATAGCTTATGATCTCTTTTCCGCTGAACCACTCAAAATCGCCGTCTACGCTGCACTTGTAATTATAGTCACCGTTGCTGTAATCAGAAGGACCTCTGAAAGGCTTATCCTCCGGAACATGCAAAAGAGCTTCCTTCAGGAAATCTCCACTAAAACCATCTCCGATAACTCTTCCTACATAGTTCATGCTCCAGAACGGCTCGCCATCTTTCCAAAGTGCCTCCTCGCCAGCAAACTTATTGCCGCCAAGATACGTATCATAGTACATGTAATTTCCGTCTTTATAGATCAGATCATGAGATTTTTCTCTGGACGGTGTAGTCTCTGCACCTTTTCCGGCATATGTTGCCTGCTTCGCTTTTATCAAAAAATCTACTATCTTCTTGTCCATTTTTCTTATGTCTCCTAATATAAACCGATGTCAGCTCCGCCTTTCATCAACTATTCCAGCAATCTTCCTTTTTTACGCCTTCTTCATCTTGATGATCATATACACCGGATTTTCAACAAAGCTCTCGTACCTATAAACCTGCGTCTCCTTCCATTCTTCGGGCGCCATCGGCTCACACACCTTCTCAATTTTTAGTCCCGCACCAACTATGGCATTTACATAGTCCGAAAAAGTATGATGATAACTTTTGCTGAGATGATTCTCATAGTCATCGTTGTACTCAAGCCACGGCTGGATGTAAGCCCTCATCGCTTTGTCCATGTATCTGACATTCCACTCTTCGTCCTCAGGAAAAGAACCATCTTCATGCTCAACAGGATACATCGCCGAATATACAGGATTGATCACGGAAAAGATACATTCCCCGCCTTCTTTAAGGCTTTTTGCCACATTCTCAAACAGCTGCTTCAAATTCTCAATGTAATGACTTGTTGTTGATGAAAAAATAAAGTCAACAGGCTCATCTATCACCTCTTTGCAAGTAGCTGCATCATGCTGCACAAATTCAGCCTTTGAACTGTTTGCGCCGGCTTTTTCTCCCGCAATCTTAAGCATTTCTTCCGAAAGGTCGATTCCTACAATCTTTGCCGGCTCACTCTTTTCCAAAAGAAAAGTAAATATCCCCGTACCACAGCCTAAATCCACTACTGTCTTTCCATTTAAATCAGGAAGCATTTCCTTAATGCACGGCCACTCAATGCAGTAGCTATAAGAATCCTCTGCATTGTTAAACTCCTCATATGCCTTTGCCATGCTGTTCCAATCTATTTTTATCTCGTTCATTTCTAATTTCTCCGTTTCAATTATGTATTTGTTTAGTTTCTGTCTTAAACTCCTCAATGAACCCTTCGATGTACTCATGACGATGAAGAGCTATTTTCTTTGCTTCTTCGGTATTCATCTCATCCTTTAACAGCAAGAGCTTGTCATAAAAGTGCTGAATTGAATCATCCAAAGATCTTCCGAGTTTTCCGCCGTACGCAAATGTTCTTGCAATTCCCACTGCACCAATCGCATCAAGCCTGTCCGCATCTTGCACTATCTGCCCTTCAATGCTCTCCGGCCTTTGGCCCCTGTTCTTGCTAAAAGAAACTCCGTTGATAATCGCGCAGATCTGCTCAATCTCTTTTTCTTCAAGATCATTACTTGTCAAAAAAGCTCTCGCATTAGCATTGTCCTTCGTATCAAACAACTTATGATCATCAACATCATGTAATAAAGCCGCAAGCGCCACGACCTCGCTATCACACCTGGGATAACGCTCCGCCAGTCTCATAGCATTTGCATAAACCCGCATCGAATGCGCCGCGTCATGTCCATCTGCGTTATTACTGAAAATTTCCTCTATGTAACTTTTTGCATTTTCAATTATTGAAGTATTCATCTTAGTTTCTCTGCTATTTCCTTTAGTTTGCCATAAATAGGCAGTCGCTCTCAGGCTATAAAAAGCCACTTTACCTGCACCGGTTCTGCCTAGAACATCATTTAAAATATTTTAGGCAGAGAATTTTGAGCTATTTTTCCCCGTGAGCCCTCACTCGGACTGCTCATATCTCATCCTTCAATAGTATAGGCAGGCACTCCATTCTGCTTATTTTATCATTTCGCTACATATAAGCAGTGATTTCCCTACATTTTTAAGCTATTTCACCTCAAAATGCACTGCCTATCTTCTTACTTCATGAGAAATGAGCAGGCCATCTTAACCATTTCACAATTTTATTCTTGGTTTTTGCACTTCTCCTCAATCCTTCACCGGCGCAATATCATCTCTGCACTTCTCATCATTCCTTTACCGATACAATAACATTTCTACACCTCTCCTCATTCCTTCACCGGCGCAGTCACTTCCACATGATTTCCTTCGGAATCAACGAACTCCGCGACCCAGTTATTTTTTATCCGAGTCAAAGAAAAGCAAATTTCCTTTCCCACAAGCTTAGCCTTAAGCTCATCCACACTTTCAAAGCTTACACTTGGCAAACAATTGCTTCCAAATACATGCTCTTCATTCATCTTCTGATAAGCAAACAAGCCATACCTAAATCCGCCGATATCAAAAACGCTATATATCTCGTCACGTTCAGTAACGGGGCAGGCAAAAAAATCCTCATAAAACCTTACGGCCCGCTCCATATCTTTTACGCAAATATATAATGACGTTATCTTGCAGTTCATACACTCCTCCGGTCAATTTCTATATATCTCTTTCAATTAACTCTCACGCCCTGCTCGCCCATTCCAATATTGCTGCCTTATCGAACCCATTCAGGTTCTCCGGAATCTCCGATTTCTTGAAGAATCTGTGCTCGATAACCTCTTTGGGGTCTCCTTCGATTTCACCTTCGTATTCTGTGGTCAAAAAAATAATTCCCGGGCCGAAAGTCACATCCCCGTTCGGGTACTCAATAATGCAGTCGCGCCCCGAGCAAAGCTTAAAGATTTCGAGTTTTCCGAGCGAAAGCCCCGACTCCTCTTTGACTTCTCTTTTTGCAGCTTCTTCAAAAGTCTCTCCCATCTCCATCGCGCCGCCGATCAGTGCCCAGCAACCGTTGTCGCGTCTTTTCTGTAAAAGAATCTCTCCATTGGCATTTTCAATTATCACTCCGCACGAGCAAGACATAATCGGCGCATGTCCGACGTACTTGCGCATCTCCATGATGTAGCCATGTTCCTTGTACAGCTTGATATAGTCAGTGATTGATAGATTTCTGTCTGCATTGAAAGCATTGGCTGTATCTTTTTCATCAATGTATTTCTCAGCTTTATCAATGAATTTGATAATTTTCTTGATATAACGCACTCCTTTGATAACACACATAACAATCGCTGCTAAAAGAAGTATCCTAAGTATCAAATTAACTATTGTCATAAATGTAAGCAACCAATCTGTTGTAATCAACTCTGTTGTGGCCATACCTTTCCTCCCTCCGAACGCCAAAACTCATTCCTTACACCCCACACCATCTTCAGTTCTTACTTAAACTTATAATCCCCGAACAATATGACTTTTGCTCGAACTCAAGCTCAGGAAACGCCTTGCGAAGTTCATCTATCACAAAATAGATTTCATCCTCATCCCAGGCACGGCCGGCCTCTTCTTTGCACTTCTCAAGTTCGCTTCTCGTCTCAAACGCCACATCTCCGATTAGGAGCTTTCCGCCATCATCAAGAAGATCCAGTAATTCCTTGAAGAAAAAGACCTTCTTCTCATCCGTCAAATGGTGCAACGAATATGTTCCCAAGATAAAATCATACTTGCGCGAACTAAGCTCCGTAACAAGCCCCTTTGAAAAATCGCCTTGATACAAATTCGCATCGGGCATTTTTTCTTTTGCAAGCTCAATCATTCTCTGAGAAAAGTCCTGTCCGTACACGTCGCATCCATTCTCATAAAGCTTGGTCGTAAGCGTTCCCGTCCCAAATCCAATGTCCAGAACAGCAGCATTTTCTTTGTGCATAATCTCATCAAAAATGCCACCAAGAACGCTCTTATATCCCGCAAACGGATAGGTATTTGCCTCCTCTGAAATACCTACCTCCTTGTCATAGCCGTCAGCCCATAAGTTAAATCCCTTGTTGTCTAGCATTTGTTTCCTCCGGTCATTCTCTATAATGTCTTTTTAATTAAGTCTCAGTCTGCATCCGCGCAATCTCTGATCACCTGTACCACCTCTTTCGGCAGGCACAGAGTCTCATCTTCCACATCTTCTTTTACATGCATCCAGTCATCATCCGGGAGACTAAAGTCGAACGCGGTCAAAAAATCTTCTTTCGGAAGTTTACCCGTTATCACTTTGGTAAGAACTGTCGCAACAAGATAGTCGCCGACAGCTGATGCATGCGCGCCGTCGCGGTAATAAAGGTCAACCTCAGGCATATCAGAAAGCAAATTCAAAACTCGCTCCCATACTTCCCCGATTGGCACAAGCAAAACTCCCTGCTTCTCCGCAATTGCCCTGTACCTTTGATTCATCTTCGCCTGATTTTTCGGCTTTGCCTTCTCTGCCCAGGTCTCAAATATAATTGGCTTTGTTCCCACTTTTTTACACAGCTTGATTATCCTGTCCGCACACTCTACCGTATCCTTCTCGGGCGGCATCGGATGCGCCTGCTCCTGAATAACACAGTAGTCATACCTGCCATGCAGGATGTTAAATCTCACCGCAAAATATTCTTCCTCCAAGTGCCACTTAAGCGGCCTTGCGGAATAAGCCAACGCGAATACCTCACATGCTTCTCCCGTCGCATCCTCGATCATACGCCTTGCCAGCTCCGGCATATCATTCATATATGTGTGGCTGTTTCCGATAAATAAAATCTTCTTCATTGTTCTTTGCTCCATTATTTCAAGCATAATCTTTTACGTAACTTCTTTTCCGATTAAAAAAATTACTTCAAGAAACACATTAAATACTGATACTGCACTCTCAACAAATTCTCTACTGTAAATCCTCTTTCGAAACCTCGATAGACGGATAATGCTCTAACGCTGTCAGATCTGTCTCCATCGGCGTTGTGTATTCCATATAGAACTTATCCGGATTAGCCTTTTGCAATTCATCGAGTTTCTCCTTTATCTTAAGCTCATCAGAAGAAACATAGACAACCGATACAACTCCGACCTTCTCCGCATCTGCGTCATCTTTTTCCACAACTTCGCCGCAGAGAATCATATTAACTTTCTCATTCTTTGAACCGACATCTGCCAGAATCCCATACTTATCGGGCCTTCTGTACTTATCGCCCATGATATCATTTCTTCTGTGCGCACGCAGACAATCAAGGTCAAGCTCAGCGACATACACGCCTGATTCGCCCGAAGCCTCGAATACGCACATATCCCTGACTCCGTCTTCATTCCACGGAACTCCGTCAAAAAGCGTCGAGTGTCCGTTGCAGTCAGGATGCCCCTCAGGGTAGTTGCAGGTCGCCACAGCAACCATGTTCTCGTAAGCTCTTGTCCTAATCGCCGACAATCTGTTGATTTCCATCGGACAGGCATTCGGCGCCAAAATAAGCTCTGCGCCCTTAAGCATCAGTATCCTTGCACTCTCTGGAAACTCCCTGTCAAAGCAGATCATCGATCCGATTTTCACCGTCCCTCTTCCAAAATCAAGCTCGGCCGTGTAATAGTCATCCCCGCCCGAAAGCACTTTTTCAAGGTCAAAAGCACAGGTGTGAACCTTTGAATAATGCAGGATTTCTTTTCCATCTTTATCAAAAATAATCACGGAATTAAGAGGCTTTGGATCATTTGCCTCAAGAAAAGTAATTCCTATTGCCATCTGCAGCTCTGCCGCAAGCGCACGGAATTCTTCAATAAAATCGCTATTCTTCGAGATTGCAAGATTCTTGAGCTCCGCCTTGTCCTGAGGCAGGCGATACCCATCACTCCACATCTCGGGGAAAAGAGCTATATCCGCGCCTTTTTCTTTTGCCTCGACGCACGCCTTTTTCCCAAGCGCAAGGTTTTCTTCGATGTCTGTCCCGGGATGTATTTGCAAAAAACCTATTCTAATATTCATTTCCCCCTCCGTCATTTTATCTATTCAGCGCCCCAAAACACTATTTTTTCATGCAAAAGACAATAATAGCCTGCTGCACTCTGAGCAGGTTCTTTTTGAATTCGTACCCCACAAAATACTCCGAATCAATCACATCATCCGAAACCTCTTCGCCTCTGTAAAACGGCGGGCAAGGATTCAGCACTGCTCCGGCATTTGCAAAGTTCATTATTTCTTTCGTAACCTGATATTTATTATCGCCGTTAAGCATCTCCGAAGGAAAAGAATCCGTACACACTATATCTTTTCCCACGATTGCATCTCTCAAATTCTCGATGCAGTCTGTCTCCGGAATTCGAAACTCATCGGGGCAACTCTGCGTCAAAGAAAATCCAAAAGCTTCCGCCGCTTCTTTCCACGCGCGTCCGATGTTCCCGTCGGCTCCGACAAACAGATACTTGTCACTGAGATAATCCTTTCTTATCTGCGAAAGCGAATACAAGTCCGCCACCATCTCGCACGGGTGGTTATCATCCGTCATCGCGTTGATAACGGGAATGTCAAGATTCTCTGCCATTTTTCCAAGCAGATCAATGTCTTTATGCCGCACTATAACTGCGTCCGCCCAGTTTTGCAAATAGCCGCAAACATCCCTTATATCTTCTTTTTTATCCAACGCACTTGGGTCAAAAAGGATTGTCTGCCCACCCAAAAGGTGGATTCCCTTTTCAAACGACACTCGCGTCCTAATGCTGTTTGCAGGAAAAAACATGACAATCGTCTTTCCGGTCAAAAAGCCCTCGTACCGATTGATGTTATCGGCTATGTCAAAGATTTCTCGTAATTCTTCTTTTTTATAATCAGTAAGTCTTAAAAAAGATCTCATTTTTTCTCCTGCTTCCGATGCTATCGGTTATGCTTAAATCGGCGCCTCTGATATCCTAGTGCTGCTGTCAACTAGACACTACACTAGTCTCTTACGGATTTCTCAGCATCACTCTGCCATCCACAACTTCAAATCCATACTGCGAATAAAGCTTCTGCGCATCCTTTGTGACCAATATACCTCGAAGCCCCTGAAGTTCCGGCGATGAAACTATGTGTGACACAAGCGCCTTTCCAAGCCCTTTGTTCCTATATTTTTCATCGATTATAACATCGCTCAGATAATAGTTCGTCGCATAATCGGTAATAACCCTCGCAAATCCTACGAGATTCTCTGCCTCCTCAAGGTACAAGCCATAGCACTTGGAATTCTGCACAGACTTCTCAATCTTTTCCACAGGGCGCTTATCTGCCCAATACGTCGTCCGAAGAAGTCGCACGATATCATCAAGTTTCATTTCGTTTATGTCTTCAACTATTCTGTACTCCATGCGCTGCCCTCCTTGCAATAACGCCGGTCAACTAGTCTTGAAACCTTTTCTCTCCTGCGCTTTATCTATAAGATCATGAGCTTCTTCGAATGCTCCGAAAAGATAATCCGCGTGCCATTCTTTTCCCGCTTTTTCCTGCTTCTTTATCTCTGCCCAAGCGGCGTGAAGTTCTTCCTCAGTCTCAAACTTTACATCGGTGAAAACATGCGGATGCCTGCGTTCCATCTTATCTGCAACCGTTTTTGCCACGTCTTCGAATGTAAAAAGCCCTTCTTCCTCAGCAATCACTGAATGAAACATTACCTGAAGCAAAAGATCTCCAAGCTCTTCCTTGAGGTTCTCCGCATCACCGGTCTCATCAAGTATATTGATTCCACCGATAACCTCCGCAGCCTCTTCTATGCAACCTGCTTTAAGACTTGTATGCGTCTGTACCTTGTCCCACGGGCAACCGTTCTCGCTTCGAAGTGTTTCTACTATTTTCTTTAGTCTTTCTATTTGTGATGTATTCTTCATATCCTTAGGATGTTCTCGCTTTCTCTGTTACCGCCATTATGGCGTGCTATATACATACTCACCATTATAACAGCTATAGGACATAGCGGAGCGATTTTATTTGATAGGAATTTTCTATCAAATAAAAAGCTCCTCGCAAAAGATTTCTCTTTCCGAGGAGCCATAAGCACAAAATACCTCTGCATCACGGCAGGAACTTCCCTGCTGCCAGATACAACGCATACCAGTCATGATGAGAAAGCTCAACTTTTGTGGCATCACACGCATTATTGATATGATCGACATTCATTGTCCCGATGATTGCCTGCATCTTGGCGGGATGGCGAAGAATCCATGCAATCGCAATTGCTGTTTTGGATACATGCTCGCGATCCGCAATTTCTGCAAGAACCTTATTAAGCTCGGGATAATCGGGATTGTCGATAAACGTACCGCCAAACATACCGATCTGAAGCGGCGACCACGCCTGAATCGTGATGTCATTCAATCTGCAATAATCAAGCGCACTTCCGTCTCTGTTTATAGACATATCCGTTGTCTTGTTGTTCATGTAAAGCGACTGGTCGATCAACTGCGACTGCTCAAGTGAAAGCTGCACCTGATTGATGACAAGCGGCTGCTTTACATATTTTTTCAAAAGTTCAATCTGCATAGGCATCAGATTACTTACACCGAAACGGCACACTTTACCTGCTTCCTCAAGTTCATCAAAAGCCTCCGCAACTTCTTCAGGGTCAAACAAAAGGTCCGGCCTGTGCAAAAGAAGTGTATCGATATATTCGCATTTAAGTCTGCCAAGAATGCCGTCAACGCTCGCTATAATATTCTCTTTTGTCCAGTCAAACTCAGATCTCTCGGGGCAGATGCCGCACTTACTCTGAATGAATATCTTTTCCCTCTTAATTCCTGTGAGCGGAAAAGCCTCTGCAAAGCGTGTTTCAGCCTCTCCCATTCCGTAGCATGTCGCATGGTCAAAATAATTGATTCCGCGCTCGTGGGCAGTTTTTATAACCTTTGCGGCTTCCTCTTTCGAAAGAGAAGGCATTCTCATGCAGCCCTGAATAATAGCAGATGCGTTCTGTGGTCCGTTCATTATGTCAATGTATTTCATCTATGGTCCTTTCTGTCTCTATGCAGATTCTTTGCATAATCTTCAAATGTCATAACAAAGTCAGGCAAAGCGTTTCACACCCTCAAAAACTTTGCCATATTTTTTTCCGATTCTCTTAGAATGGCGTTGTATCAGGATCTGTCTCATATCCTACGCAGCCCTTAAGATCAGCGATGCGCTTAACATCTGCTTCCTCGAGCTCAAAATCAAACACCTTGAAGTTCTCTTCAATCCTTGCAGGTGTAACCGACTTCGGAAGAGGAAGATATCCCATATGAATGCTAAAGCGAATGCAGATCTGCGCAATGCTCTTTCCGTATTTTTCCGCAAGCTCTTTCATCTCGGGAACATCAAAAATCCTGCCTGTTCCAAGCGGACTGTATGCTTCAAGGATCATTCCTTTTTCCCTGCAGTATGCGACAAGCTCATCCTGCGTAGCTCCCGGACAAAGCCTGATCTGATTTACCATCGGCTTGATCCTTGCAGTCTTCATGAGCGCATCGATGTGGTGCTGCTTGAAATTACTTATACCGATCGCACGCACTTTTCCCGCTTCATAAAACTTCTCCATCGCTCTCCAAGTCTCGGCGTTTGCCTCCTCCCAGCGGTCTCTGAACATAGCCGGATTGGGCCAGTGGATCAAGAGAAGGTCGACATAATCAAGCCCCAGCTTTTTTAATGATTCGTCAAAAGAGCTGACGGTAAGCTCATAGCTGTGCTTATCGTTCCAGATCTTGGTCGTAACAAAGATATCCTCTCTCTGTAATTTATTGTCGATGATTCCTCTTCTGATGCCCTTGCCGACACCTTCTTCATTTCCATATACCTGCGCCGTATCAATATGGCGATACCCCGCATCTATAGCACATTTCACGCTTTCAACAGCAACATCACCCTCAGGTGTCTGCCATGTTCCGAATCCTATGCAAGGAATTCCCACACCGTTTGAAAGCTTGTAAACTTCGGTTTGCTTCTTCATATCTCGCCCTCCGCAAAAAGAATAGCTGTCATTTTTCACATAACTTTTATATTGTACCATTTCTACGATACCGCCACTTATCATATTCTGCGATATTATCTGTCATTTTTTGATGTAAAAAAAGCAGACATCCAACAGATACCTGCTTTTTCTTCGCCATCATTTATATTTTTTTCTGACACTCACCTTGCTTTTATTATTTCCTCCGCCATTCCAAACAGCTCATCGGACGTTATATTCTCATCAAATGTCATTATGCAATAATGTACATCACCCATTTCAAAAATCACGTTTGATACATAATATGTCTCGCGTTCATCAGTGCCGATGCTGATAAAAAAGTGATCGTCAGTTTCTTCACGCTTAAGCTCTTCTTCGGTTGGTGAGATATCTTTTGACACGGGAAGTCCCAGATACTCATCGCGATTATAGTAAATATCAATATTGTCGACCGTATGAATTTCATTAGCCCTTAAAGCAACGCCCGGATCATCATCAATGCGACCGTTTACCAAAGCTGATTCCATATTTACACTGATCTGAGGTTTATTATCGCATACATACTCAATTCTTAACTCTTTAAATCGCCCGACAGTTTTATCATCATCATCTACAAGGCGCCAGTCCTCAACATCCATCGATTCAAACTTATACCCGTTACTAAATGTTTCCACAGCAGTGACGTCTATTCCTACTCTTTTCTCAAGTTTTTCCAAACGACTAAAATCAGATGTTTTGGAGAAAAAAGTGTCCGGACTAAAAGAAGTGACAACTCCTGTAGCCTTACCCACTGCAACTCCGCAACCTCCAAGAACAGCCAGGCATGCCGCTGTCAAAGCAACGATTTTCTTTACGCTTATCTTTTTCCGTACTACGTTCTTGGAACCGCCCGCCTTGGCAAGCTTGCGAATAATTTCCTCTTTTTGAATTTCCGAAAAGTGAAGTTCGTTCATCGAGTTTTTATAAGAATCAATTATATATTCATTCATAGATTTCACCTGCCTTTACACCGTAGTCGCCACCTGCCTCCAGCTTTTTTCTAAGCTCACGCCGACCTCTCGAAAGATATTGCGAAACAGCAAACTGCGACTTTCCCATGATTTTTGCGATTTCTTTTACCGAATATCCTTCATAGTAATGAAGATAAATGCTCATGCGATAATTAAGATGCAACTTCTTTATCTCCTCCAAAAGATCTGAATCAGGCGCCTTCGGAGCTTCTTTTTCCTTGATAGCATCAAGCCCTACCGTTTTCCTTGAATAAGCGCTCTTTCGGAGGTCGTGACATGCATTTATCGTAGTGCGTATCAGCCATGCTTTTTCATGTTCATTTGTGTCAAAAGATAAATCGCAGGAAATCAACTTAAGAAGCACAGTCTGACAAATATCTTCCGCATCAAACGTATGCTGCAAGTAATTGTAGCTGATTCGGAGAATCATATCGGAGTATGTCTCCACCACCCGCCTTACTTCTTTTTCATCCATGTAAAATGCTCCTTTATCAAGTATTATGTCGCATCTACCGTTGAATTGAGTTGCTTTGAAAATGAAACCGTTAACACAATTCTTATACCTCATCATAGATGCACTTGAAGGCCTTCTACTTATAAAACGATTCGTAAATAGAAAAACTGACAGTAACATATCATTTTTCTATAAATTTTATCTTCTGTGCATTTACGCATCACTTTCATCATATACGCCTGTTTTCCAAATTGAAAAGCACAGCCCCAATTCTTGAAGCTGTGCTCACACTTTTTTTGTCTTAATTATTCCGTTTCCAGTTTGCCAGAATTTCCAATACATCGCTTGGCTCTTCCGCAAAAATATTAGCTCCTATCTCCTCAAGATAAGCCTTATCTCTAAAGCCCCACAGCACAGATATGCATGGAAGATTCGAATTCTTTGCCGTTGCAAAATCAACCTCAGAATCACCGACATACACCGCTTCATCCGCCGAACTCCCCAGTTCATCCATAGCTTTCACAACCATATCGGGCGCAGGCTTTCTTTTTATCCCGTCCTGCTCTCCGATCGCAACTTCAACCACTTCGGAAAAGAACTTCTGATTCAGCTCTTTTACCGCAGAATCAATCTTGTTGGAAACAATGGCCATCTTGTAACCACGCTCTTTAAGCTTCTTCATAAGCTCGATTATGCCGGCGTAAGGTCCCGTCTTATCAAGACAGTGCACATCATAATGCTCCTTAAAAACCGGCACCATCTCATCTATCACTTCCTGCGAAGTTCCTTCAGGCACCGTAAGCTCGATTGCCTTCCTTATGCCGTTTCCAACCGCGCGCCTGTATTCCTCGAGCGTTATCTTCGGAAATCCAAATTTCTCCATCGTATAATTCACGGACGTTGTCAGATCATCAAGTGTGTTCAGCACTGTTCCGTCCATATCAAAAATCACTGTGTTAATCTTGCTCATAAAACTTATTCCTCGTTCAGTAGTAAACATTTATCATTGCTGTATCTTATCAGTTCTGTTTTTACCAAGTCTTCTTTACAGGCATTACATATTTTCATCCTATCACCTTTTCCCACTCATCACGAGTAATCGCGTATGCATATGAGATCTCATTATGGGGATCCGGATATTCTTTTATCTTCTTCATGCCGTTTGCAAGCGCTGTAGAATACGAGCCGACATTGGTATACTTCATATAAGAATACAAAGTATCGTAGTCGGTATTGTTAAATGCCCAGTCCCTGCAAGCGCGGGCAGCCTCTTTGGCATAGCCTTTGCGCCAGTGCTTTTTATTTATGTGATATCCGATCTCGGGAAGCTGCTCACCATCTATATTTTGAATGGTTATCCCGCAGTCGCCGATAAATTCTCCGGTCTCTTTTAGCTCGATAGCCCATAGTCCAAAGCCGTACTTTTCATAGTTATCCAGATTCCATGTTATCCACTTCTTTGTCCACTCTTCATTATAAGGCATTGGATAATGCTGCATAGTCTCAGGATCTGACAAGATCTCATAAAGAACGTCGAAATCCTCCATGGTGTATTTTCTAAGTCGTAGTCTGTCTGTTTCAATCATCTTGTCAGTCCTTTCCTTCTATTTTGGTCCTAAGGGACGGGGTTTGTAGTTCATCATTTCAAAAATGGACCACTGCCCCCGTCCCCCCCGGCTCACTTTCCAAATAGCATATCTGCGGCCTTCTCAAGCGCTCTTCGCTCCTCAACGTCGTCGTAGCTGCTTTCCTTATCATCAATGCCTTTTACAATATCAATGAAATACAGCCCGTCGCGGTTACAGTAGAAAAAGAGCTTCTTAACGCCGCGAATCTTGAACCTCGCTTCAGCCCTGCCTTCCGGGTAGAGCTTTAATAGTTGCATATCATCTGACGATACCGCTGCCGCAAAAGAAATATAATGCTCCTTTGTCATTTCATGGTCAAAACGCACATAGTACTCATCCTCGACTCGCTCGATAAATACCATATGCTGCTCATCGGTCGCCTCCGCTTCGAGCGGAGAAAGCTGAATCCCGTGGCACTGTATAACCGACTCACCCATACTGTGGATCACGTTTCCGCAAACCGGGCACACATAGAACTTTGACCTCATCATATTTGCAGAGACATTTTCATTATGAATGGTGTTTCCGGAAATCAGCTCCGTAATCGACACGCCAAATGCATCCGCAATCGGCTCCAGTAGCGTGATATCGGGATATCCCTTGCCCGTCTCCCACTTAGAGATTGTTTTGTCGCTAACTCCCAGCTTATCAGAAAGCTGAAGCTGTGTCATATTATTTTTTTCACGCAGTTCCTTAATGACCGCACCTGTAACATATTGATTCATTTTCTTTTACCTCCATGTACCGATTGTAAATCTGCACATAAATCTCACACCACCTACGTATCGTAGAGTTCCGGAAATGCGCCACGGAAACTTATCAATAAACCGTTTAAACCATACCTATCGTAATTTCGTATACAACAAAGGTTTTTCCGCCCCTTTTTCAAACTATTATAGTGAAAAGACATCTATCTTCGGAAATATTTTCACCTTCACGAAATAATATTTCCACTGAAATATTATTATTTTTCACATGGATTATTACCCAAAATTGCTTTGGCTAAATTGTACACATTCTACAAAGTTATATGATGTCGGCGCATCCTTCTAACTATTTTTCACATGTTTTTGTGTTGTTTTTTGTGCAATATGCAATACAGCATTGCACACATTGCAAAAATTGCTGTAACATATTTTCATAATTCGAGTCATAATTAACGATAAAATCGGCAATTTCCACCTATACTATTTCCCCAAAACATGGTATCTTTATATCAATTTGTATGAGGAAAATGAAAATGAGAAAAAGCTATTTATCTATTGTGCTGATTGCTACACTTGCACTCACCGCATGCGGTACAAATGCAAGTAATGCTACGAATGTCACTTCCATATCAGTCGAAGATATGCCGCTTAGTGCAGAGCCAGCAGACGATACAACTACACAGAATAACACAATAGCTACAAACACATTTAAATTTAACGAAAATGTTTTCTCAAAAAAAGCCGCTACAATTTATGGCGAAAAGACAAAAGCTTCATTTTTCAATTTATGTAAAGCATTGAAAGCTGGGGAAGATACCTTCGAATGCCCCGATGAAGCTACATATATAGAATGTATTGAAGGAGATCTTTTAAGCCACTTCTTCCCGGCTGCGGTATCATGTATTTCAGCCGATCAGACAACCGGATTCGAAGACGGCGTAGGAAAGATCAAATACAATATCACAAAGGATGAATTCCATTCCCGAGAGAAAGCATTTGAAGATAAAGTTATTGATACGTTAAATGCAAACGTTGATCCAAGCTATTCTGAATTTGAAAAAGCTTTGAACTTATACGTATACATCTCACAGAATTTCGTTTATGACTACGAGATGTATGAGGATTACTTAGCCGGAAAGGGCGAAAACGTTGGAGCTTACAGAGCTTTAATGGATAACAAAGGCATAAGCCAGGAGTTAAGCGACCTTTACTCCTATCTTCTTTTACAGTGTGGCGTCGAGGCAGACGTCATCAGCGGTTATAATATTAACGGTGACCATCAGTGGAGTTTTGTTTCCATCGGTGGAAAAGATTATCATGTCGATCCTACACAGGGACTCAGTAGCCCGGATTTATTTGATGATAACACACCTTTGGACTATTTCTTAATGACAGACAATACCCGTGCGGAGAGAGACGGTTTTTCAGATTATTATCTTTGCGGTAGTAATTCTCTCAATGTTCAGGCAACAGACGATAAGTACTCTACCCTTACAGGCGGATACTTCCTTAAGCTTGATTGTAACCGCAACATTTTAACTTACGGCGGATACGACGGCGGCGGAGTTCAGGAATTCCGTTATGATGACTGACAAAATAACAATGCATTTTAAAAGCTGACAGGTTTTAATTCCTGCCAGCTTTTTGTTAATTAGAATGAGCCCCAATTATTCTTATCTTTGAAGTTCTTCATCTTCTTTGCCCACTTTGATATTTCTTTTTTCTTAGCGTAATTACGCACATTTTCTCGTCCCAGATTCCTATATAGTTCCAATCTTTCTTCAGACAACTCTCCTCTTTCAATCGCTGCCCTTACCGCACATCCGGGCTCAGATTCATGTTTGCAATCGCTGAACTTACACATGCATGCAAGCTCAAGAATATCTGAAAAAGTATTATCAATACCTTCCTCCGTCTTAGCCATTCCAATCTCTCGCATACCCGGAGTGTCGATTATCGAAACTCCGCTCGCAAGCTGAATAAGCTGTCTGTGCGTCGTTGTATGTCTTCCCTTTGAATCGGACTCTCTGATTTTTCCGGTCTTCATCACGTCATCACCAACTAAAGCATTTAGAAGCGTTGATTTTCCCGCTCCTGAGGAACCCAGAAGACATATTGTCTTTCCGGGAATGAGATATTCATTAAGCTCATCCAGTCCTATATCATACAACGCAGAAATAGCATGTACTCTGACTTTGTCGGATATGGATTCCACCTCTCGCACATACCTTCCTACATTACCGCACAGATCTGACTTGGTAAGCACTACAACAGGCACCGAGTCACCCTGCAGCACAACGCTGACATATCTCGCTATTCTGTTGTAGCTATAATCGTCATTTAACGATGTAACAATAAACGAATAATCTGCATTTGCAACCATATACTGCATAACACCTGTCTTTGCCTGATCGGGTCTTTGCAAAAAACTCGTCCTCTCACAGACAGATGTGATCACGGAATCACCTATCGGGTTGTAATTAAATGTGACATAATCTCCGACTACAGGGAGCTTTTCAGGATTCTCCCCGTAAAAACTTCCTTTTATCCTTCCCTGAATATCTTTTTCAAAGAAACGTATCGTATAAATATTCCTTTCCACTTCCGATATTCGTCCAAGTCTCTCCTTGTGAAGCCACTGACATGAAAGCTTAAGCGGCTTGTAATATGGAAACTTCTCATTGTATGTCGCAATCTCCGCAGGATTGCCACACTCTTCATATACCGAAGCTTCATAAAATTTGCCGCGAATCTTATCAAATCCTTCGTTTAAAGGAAGTGCCATGAATGCATCAAAATTCCCATACTTTGGATGAACTATTCCAAAGTGATCACATGTGGCAAAACCATGCTTAGGATAATATTCCGGTTCTCCGCAAAGAACTATCCCCTTATATCCTGCTTCTTTTGCCAGCGCCGTGGTCTCTTCAAGGAGTTTTTTTCCTATCCCCGTACTGAAAAGAGTCGGTTCAACCGCAAGCGGCCCGAAAGTCAGAACCTCATGTTCCATCTCATCCGCCACAACCTTTGCCCTTGTATAAAAAATCGCTCCGACAATCTGTCCGTCAAGTTCTGCCACACGACTCAACTCAGGAAGATAATCCTTTGATTCTCTGAGCTTATGAACCATTAAATGTTCATTGCATCCGGGGCCATTGATATTCCAAAACGCCCGCATGACCATATGCTCTGTATTGTAGTAATCTTCTTTAGTTTCTTTTCTGATAATTATATTATTCAATGTTTTGGTCTCCTTAATTCTTCTGACTTATCTTTTTTAAAAAAGCCTGCACCTCCGTCCTAAAACGGCAAGCTCCTAACTTTCACACCTCCGTTCCCAGAGACTGCGTTCGTTACAGATATGAAGACCTTGTGCAAATTGAATATGCGCCTTGAATCAGGCAAAGATAGTATTTAGCAATATCCTATGAATTTCCTATCAAATAAAAAAGACCGCGACTAAAACAAGCCACGGTCGTAAACTCAAATATAAAAGATTCAATAAAAATCAAAAAGCACATACCGAGGTCATCATACTGTATTTAATTACAATCTCTGTTTTCATAACACGCATCAAATGTACCTCGCTTTCTTTAAGATTTTTATTTCAATACAAAGTGTAGCAAAATCCCTCTTTAAATGCAACGATATTTTTGCAAACCACCATGCGTTCCCGTAAATAAAGTAATGTTCACTCTCTTAACTGTTCCATCAATTCCGGAATATCATACTTTAGTGTTTCATAAACAATATTAAGATCTACATTTCCATAATCATGTACTATTCTATTCCTTAATCCTGACATCTCATCCCAGGGAAGATCCGGCTTTCCTTTTTTATACTCAACTGAAAGCTTTTTCGAATTTTCAGATATTTGTATCATCCTAAACATCATAGAATCGAGAAGTACCTCATTCTCATTCAAAGCCTTCAAATCTACATCTTTCATATGAATCACAATGAATGCTATATCCTTCTTTATCTTCTCTAAGTAGTAATTATCATTTTTAATATTATCCATAAATCCTTATCCCGTCCTTTAATATTTCATTAGTCAATTCCAAATTATCCTTAAGTTGTTCAAGATTAAGCGCATCTATTTTCTTATGAAGAGTATTCCTAAGCTTTTCTACCATTCCGTAATACTTAATTCCTTTTACATCCGAAGATATAAGCAAATCCAGATCACTCGTTTCCGTCGCTTTTCCCTTTGCATAAGAACCAAACAAAATACAGTAATGCACAGGATAATCTTTAAAAACTTCCATACATTTTGTTTTTATATAATCAATTTCCAATACTCCATGTTCTTCATCTATCGGGTTTATCTCTTGAAGTCTATCGTATATATAATTATATTTTATAGAGTCTTCTTTTAATTTATCATTCTCATACGACTTATATGATCTAAGGGAGATTCCAACAAGATTAGCTACCTGTTGTTGAGTAAGATTTTTTTCTATTCTTAATTCTTTTATTGAACTCATTATTGCACCTCCTATATTTATATAGTGCAATATTTGCACCTCAATGTCAAGCAAAGTGCAAATATTGCACTTCTTCGTCATTTCAGGTGCAATTTTTACACTTTATTTTTCTATAAAGTGCAAAAATGCTTTACAACCCTTCTAATACAAAACGGATTGTAAAGCATTTTATTTTATCTTCAATATCCAATCTCTTTAAGCACCATATCCATCAGCTTTGCGTTAGACATCGAGAACTCCTGCGTTATAAAAGGTACCGCCTCTCCGGCAACGCATTTGCTCATCTGCTGGATTTCCAGGAAATAGTTCTGCGGAATGCTGACTTTCCGCTCAATCTCTTTTCCCTGCGTAAATATCTTGTAGCTCACATCGCCCTGCTGGTTGTATTCAACATCAGAGATTATATGACCGTTGCTTCCGTGAATATACAATCTGTCGAGTCTTGCAGGCTTTTCTTTTCCCAAGATCATTCCTACGTTAAAAGAAGCTCTTGCTCCGTTGGCAAATCGAACTATCGCCGATGTAGAGATGTCCGCGCCATGCTCGTTATATTCCGCAATCGCCTTGACATAATCGGGGCTTGAATCTATAAGCGAAAGAATCATGGTCGTACAGTAACATCCAAGGTCGTACATCGCTCCGCCGCCCATTTCTTTATAGATTCTTATGTCGTCTTCATACCCCTGCGTCAAAAATGCTGTCTCGATATAATCAACATCGCCGATGACTCCGCTGAAGACATCTTTTTTTAGACTCTGAATATACGGGCTGTGAAGATACGCATAAGCTTCCATAAGATACACGCCGTTCTCATTGGCAGTTTCAAACATCTCTTTTTCCTGCTCTTCATTGAGAGCAAGCGGCTTCTCGCAAAGAACATGCTTCCCCGCCTTCAGCGCTTTGATAACCCAT
Organism: Butyrivibrio sp. M55; assembly: GCF_900116865.1. Lineage (GTDB taxonomy): Bacteria > Bacillota > Clostridia > Lachnospirales > Lachnospiraceae > Butyrivibrio. The sequence goes on along the minus strand of NZ_FPCD01000008.1, from coordinate 107,733 downwards.
TCGTAGTGAAGATTGTTGGGCAAAGGAATGTATACCGCCTGCACAACTTTATCGGCAAGCAGTTCCTCATAGCTTCCATAGGCCTTCTGAAAACCAAATTTTTCCAAAAAAGAATCAGCCTTTTCTTTATCTCTTCCCGCTATGGCATAAAGCTCACAGCTGTCCGCAAGCTGCATTCCGGGAATCGTGCATCCCCTCGCTATATTTGCAGTTCCAAGTACACCCCATTTGATATTTGCCATACAGATACCTCATCTCAATATACTTTTTTACATACAACAATCTCTTATATTATTGTAGCATAGAAAAAAGTATCGCATCCATATCAGAACGTCAGCCTCATCTGATTCCACGTCACACCGCCGTGAATTGACTCACTTACGCCCTCATCTTTAAAACCAAATTTCGCATAGTAGTGCACAAGTTTATCCTTGCAAGTAAGAACAAGGCCTTTTCTGCCCTGTCTTTTGGCATCATCAACAGCTCTTTTTATAAGCTCTCCGGCGTAGCCGTTTCTCCTATACTCAGGAATGGTATTAACTCCGAAGATCATCTGCCAATCGCCGTTTTCATCGTGTAATTCAGCTTTTTCATACATATCATCCGTAAGATCTTTTTGATTCGTCACAAATCCGTCTACAAAAGCTATAAGCAAATCTCCGTCAAACATAAGCCAGAAATGATCCGCGTAATGTTCAAGCCTTTCTTTAAACTCTGCTGCAGTCGCAGCTTCCGTCGGCGGAAAACACTCCGCTTCCATCTGAGCGATTGCGTCAAGATCTTCTATTGTTGCTGTTCTTATGTACATGTTATGTTTTTCTCCTTAGCATTTTTTGAACCATATGGTCTCTTGGGGATGAGGTTTGTGGTCCATTTTTTACCCAAAAAGATTAGTTGACAGATATCGCAATCCCGTGTCAGGAAAAATAGCAACTATTGTCTTATCTTTATTCTCTTCTCTTTTCGCAACCTGAGTAGCCGCATACAGAATTGCTCCGCTCGAAGCTCCAATCAATATACCGTCAGTCCTTGCTACTTCTCTCGCAGCTTCATAGGCCTGGCTTGTTTCAACAGGAAAACACTCATCATAATATCTATCATCAAGATTTGACGGTACAAATTCAGCAGGAATTCCTACAAAAGGATGTACTCCCGCAATTTCTTCCGGATTGGGATTATCTTTCGAAGGAATAGAATTTTCTCCGGGTTGAACAGCTATTACTTTTATATCAGGTCGCTTTTCTTTAAGATATTTACCAACTCCGGTAACTGTTCCCCCTGTTCCGACAGCAGCAACCACAATATCAACTGTTCCTTCACTGTCTTCCCATATCTCCGGCCCTGTTGTCTTATAGTGTATCTCAGGATTAGCCGGATTTGCATCTTGATTTACAAGAAAAACACTATCATCTTTTCCCAAAAATTTCTCATAAAAAGCTGCATATCCGGCAACATAATCATTATTATTTTCTTTAAGAGCCTTATCAACTTCCGAAACGTCACTCATGTTAGACACCTCGGTCCCGAACGCCCTCATTACCTTAAACCGTTCTTCACTCACTGTATCTTGCACGTAGATATGCGTTTTATACCCTTTCACTGCCGCAATTGCCGAAAGACCTATACCGGTATTCCCGCTGGTTGCTTCCAATATTGTTCCGCCTTTTTTCAAACTGCCGTTTTTCTCAGCTTCCTCTATCATGCTGAGGGCAATCCTGTCTTTTATACTCTGATTAGGGTTAAAAAACTCTATTTTCCCCAAAATATCCGCATCCAAACCATTCTTTTTTATATATCCGTTTAATCTAAGTAGTGGTGTATGCCCGATTAGTTCTGTTATAGATTCGTAAATTCTTCCCATGATGTCCTCCAAAAAGCTGCGCTTTTGATACGCTAAGTGCTCTGCACAAAAAGGCCGAAGGTCATTATAAACAAATAACCTCCGGTCTTCCGGTCGCGCTAAATAAATAACTATGTTCAAAAAGAATACTATCACAAAGACCTTGAACCGCATAATCACTATAATTTATCGGTTGGTATCAGTTTCTCTTATTGCGCCGTTTATTTTAATAAGTCATCATATTCTTGGCTTTCATATCCAAGGATGTGCAATCACTTCAATTCAACATAATTGGTAAACAGCTCCGCTCTTGGATATGTTGTAATTGAAAAATCACCATTCGAATCTATGTCAAGTTCAACATAAATTTCACCATCATCTGCAACAACATGGAACTTACAGTTATTATTAGCAATATTATCTGTAATATCAAATTGCTTATCGTGGAAATAAAGAATCATCTTACCATCATCTGTCTTATCCACGTCTACTTCATTAACCTTTTCCTCGGCAATTTCTTCTCCTGTCAATGGTCTTTCACCGTTTTCAGGGTCCACAGAAACTCCTGTTTCAACCTGCTTATTTCCATCCCCATCAACATACTCGATCGATTCGTCATTGATCGTAACATCAGTCTGTTCGCCGTGAATCCACATCTGAACTGTCTCTCTGATTCCACCAATATCAGCTGCATATGCAGTTCCCGAACCTGCCAAAACCACAAACATAACTGCTGCCGCTACCAAAAGATTTCTATGTGTATTTTCTCTCTTAATTCTGTTCATTCTTTTTTCCTCCAAAGTAAAGTCGCAGGAGGAATTAAGTACAGAAAAAGCCTTCTTATACTTTTCTTTATTGCTCATCTTCCCATTCCTCCTTGAGTGCGTCTTTTAATTTGGCACGTCCGCGCGACAGTCTGACCTTAACGCTACTTTCCGTAACTCTAAGTATCTTCGCTATCTCTTTTACGCTGTAATCCTCATAGTAAAAAAGGTGAATCACAACTCGGTACTTCTCAGGCAATTTCAGAACTTCTTCAAATAGTTCTCTGCTTTCAGGCGTTTCGAACGTAAGCGTCTCGACATAATCTTCAAGCGACATTTCATTTTTCCGTCTGAATGAGGACTGAATATTTTTTGCTTTATTGATTGCCACCCTTAGTAGCCAGTATCGGATGTGCTTTTCGTCATCAAATTCTTTTTTTGTCATGTAATATTGTAAAAATGTATCCTGAACCACATCTTCTGCATCTGCTGCACTCTTGCATATGTTAAACGCCGCGGCGTATATGTTGTCCTTGTACATTTCTACCAATTCCTGTACAGGTATCCTCATTAACTACTCCTTTATAAAGCCTTATATAAATAATACAATCGGGTGGCATAAAAGGTTACAAAAAAACTGCAGAAATTTTTTTAATCATAAATTTCCGCAGTATATCTGACAAATATTCATTTCAGTCCAACTATTTTCTTGATCTGTTTTTCTGTCGCAACAGGATAAACATCATTCATATATTTCATAATTCTGTTCGCAGATTCCTGCGGCGTTTCGCCGTACGCCTTAGTCACATGCTTATAGCCCCATAAATGTTCAGGAGTGCAGTATATCGCGATTGGCCAGCCATACTCTTCGCCAAGCTTATTCTTGCGCTGTCTGAAATCGCGGACGCACAGATATGTCTGCATCTGAAGCCCCGTTATCGTTCCGTCGAAATTCTTTTCTCCGCTCTTTCCGAAGCCGGCTTGCGCCTTAAGTTCATTGGAATAATATTCTGCATCTTCATTTTCTTCAGCAAAAAGAGTCATAATCTTGCGCTGCTTCGCCGATGCCTTGCCATCTTCCCAGAGCGCATCAAAGTCATAGCCGTCCCTGCGGACATTCACAAAATACGGAAGCCATTTCTTGGAGATAAATCCTGCCTTTTTATCAAAGAACTTCCCATAGGCAACCTTGCCGCTCCGCGCTATAAGCTCTCTCCATTCCCACGGATCAACCTCCGGATCGCCACACCACCAGTACTTTGGCACAGTCCTCTCCTCAATCGAAAAGCCGGGAATATCATTCTTAAAAAGTGGCAAAAAACCTACTTCATTTATATAATCAATCGCCTCTTCCACGCTATGAAGACACTCAGGATCATTCCATGATACACCGTACATTATCCATGTTCCGTTTTCGTTTGGCATAGATTGTCCTCCTTTTCGATTTCCTGCAGACCTACCTAATCAGCGCCTCGTCTACCACACTTCCTTAGTATAGTAATATCTCGCTCCCGTTATCGGGTACTCCTTTAACGCAAAGACTTCCTTATATCCATGCTTCACATAAAACGCAGGCGCCTGAAAAGAAAATGTATCAACGAAAGAATACTTGCATCCGCGCTTCTTAGCCTCTTCCTCAGCAGCCTTAAGCAGCTTACTCCCGATGCCTTGCCCTCTTAAGCTCTCATCCACAACCAGGTACTTGATACATAGCCAGTTGCCAAAAGTCTCGCCTGTAAGCCCCGCAAGTTTCCTACCGCTCGCATCCTCATAGTAAACGCCGACCGGAACCACATCCGACGTTTCAAGCTTACTTAAATTATACGCCTTAAGCATCTCAAAGACATCCGCAATATCCTGTTCGTTTCCATCATTTGTAATTCTTATCTTCATCTTTATCCCTTCTATTCCATATAATAGGTCAAAAAAAGACGGAGCCATGATCTATTTTAATCAAAATGGACCACTAACCCCGTCCCCAAGAGACCACTTTACGCAAGCGCGAGCCTTGCAGCCTCGGTTGCATGAATGATTGTCGTATCATATGTCGGAAGAACACTGTCCTCCTCTTTGATCAGCATACCGATCTCGGTGCAGCCAAGGATAACGCCCTCTGCGCCGCGATCCTTCATATATGAAATAATCCTCTGATACTCCTTGCGAGAGGAATCAAGTACCTTTCCAAGACAAAGTTCATCGAAGATAACGTTGTTTACAAGCTCGATATCTTCTTCATCGGGAATAATTATCTCAAGTCCCGCTTTAACAAGTCTGTCCTTAATAAAATCCTGTGTCATTGTAAACTTAGTTCCAAGAAGCGCAATCTTCTTGTGACCGTCGCGCTTTATCGCATCGGCGGTGGCATCGGAAATATGAAGAATCGGGACATTTATCTTTTCCTCAATCTGCGGAACAAGCTTGTGCATTGTATTGGTAGCAATCACGATAAAATCAGCGCCCGCCTTCTCAAGCCTCACTGCCGCATCGGTAAGAATCTGTGCGTTGCCGTCCCAGTTGCCGGTGCTCATGTTTTCTTCAAGCTCGGCAAAATCAACGTTGTACATCATGATCTTGGAACTGTGAAATCCGCCAAGTTTCGCCACCGTTTCCTTATTAAGAATCTCATAATAAGTAATCGTGCTCTCCCAGCTCATTCCTCCGATAAGTCCGATAGTCTTCATAATTTCTTCCTCCTCCATAACCTTTTTATAATAATCGGCACACCGATGCTAACACCGGGTGCCGTTTAAATCTTAATCCGCTACTCTCTCCTCAACAAACACTCCTGTCAGTCTCGGCACATTGAATCTGCTTGTGAAAAGCTCGCATTTGCACAGGAATGAGAAAAAGATATGTCTTCCCTGTTTGCACATTGATTCATAATTTCCAAGTCCTTTTGCAAGAATAATCTCCGCGCTGTCTATAGCCTTTCTGGCCTCATCAGACAACATATGATAGATTGTTCCGGCCGCAGAATTGCCGTTTGAAATAATCCTGTATTTTTTGCTGAGTCCGACATATTCGGCATCTTCGAGTGTTACGTCGTTAAGCACATCAGCGCCTCTTACCATAACTGACACTTCAAGCTGCGGATACTTTTTTACAAGCTGCTCAAGAAACAGCTTATCCAGCACGATCTCTCCGCAATTATCAGCAACCAAAAGGAACTTCTTTGCAGTCTCACACTGTGCAAAAAGTGACTTGATATCAGCCTCATCCTCGCTTCTCATCTTCGGATCATCGAACAAAACAAGGAATGTATTCTCATCAACATTGTTCATCGCACCAAAGTCTATGTAATTTCCGATTCTCGCAAAAACAAGCGCCTTAAAAAGCGGATCTTCCGAGCTCTCTATCTTCTTTCTAAGATCATCTTCCATGGACATCACAAGGTCGTTGTACTTTCTCTTCACATCCTTATAGGAAGCCTTTTTACCAAAGCGCCCCTCATAAACACTGTTAATTCTATATACAAGATACGGCGCCGTATCATCTTCATCTCTTCCGTCTATTATCGCCTTTATCTCAGCAAGATAATCCTTATCATCCGTAAGGTTCTTCTGCTGGTTAAAAAGACATTCCGCACAACTTTCACTTACTCGCATTCAAATCCCCTTCCATGCCTGTAAAAATGGTCCACTAACCCCGTCCCCAAGGGACCACCGAATAGCCACCTCTTAGAGCTTCTTATACATAGTTATCTCGTCAACACTCTTGCCGCAATCAAGCCTGAACGCATCGGGAAGGCATCCCCATTCTGTAAAGCCCATCTTCTTATATAAAGAGCGCGCCGGTTCATTGTCAGAAAGCACTCCGAGCTCCATGAGCTCATAGCCCGATTCCTTGGCAAAGTCGATTGCACGGTTCACAAGTATATTTCCAAGTCCCATTCCGCGGTACTCTTTTCTGATAGCGATTCCCATGCTGCAGCGGTGAGCCACTTTCCTGTGAATCGCTCCGCTACTGTAAACCGCAACATTTCCTATTATCTTCTCCCCGTCAAAAACAGAGATCATAGCCTGGCGATTATCATCCGCAAGATTTTTAAGTCTGGCTTTCTCAGCCTCCACTCCCGCTTCATCACGCTTAACTTCATCGCCGTACCTGGTCATATAATGTGTATCACTTGAAACCTGATACATTAAATCCAAGTATTCCACTGCATTGTCAGGTCCTATTGATGTCATCTTGTATTCTTTACCGTTCTTGCAAGTAATTTTCTCAGGTTCCATGTACATATTTATACCTCTTTTCTATATGAATTTTATTTACGCACTTTATTTTATAAACGAAAGGCTGTTCATTACCGTCCTGCCGGCTCCGGAAGAAAGTCCCATTCTGGCAAAAGAAAGAGCCGCCAGAAACAGCAGATTATATCCCGTAAACACAAGAATGTACTTATTCTTGTTTGCATCTTTGGTATTGCAATAGAGCTTAAAAGAGATAAGGCTCGCCATTGACGCAATAAGTGTTCCAAGTCCGCCGAAATTCGTTCCTACTATCAGCTTGTCATAGCTTCCCGTAAATCCGGATAAAAGAATCGCCGCAGGCACATTACTTATAACCTGACTAAGCGCAACGGAAAGCACTACTTCATTCCCGTTAACGGCGGATAAAAGAGCATTTGAAAAAGCCGGAATCCTCTTCATATTTCCGATAAAGACAAAAAGAAAAACAAACGTAAAGAGTAAGGAATAATCAGGCTTTGAAAGCGTCTTTGCATCAAATATAAGTACAAGTGCAAGTACTAAGGCAAGTGCTATTTCATAAGGAACAACTCTTACAACAACAAGGATCGCAAATACAAAAGTAAGCGCGTACAGTGCGATCAGCCTCTTTTCCTTACCGGTTCTCATATAACTGTTTTTTCCGCTCTTCTCTATACCCGACCTGTCAGCCTTAAAATAGATTACCGCTGCAAGGAGCGCAAACGCGAACACCGAGTAAGGAAGCATACATCCCAAAAACTCGTTAAGAGACATTCCCGCCTTCGAATAAAGGTAGAGATTCTGCGGATTTCCTATTGGCAAAAGCATGCTTCCAAGGTTAGCCGCAATCGTCTCAAGAACTACCGTAATAATTAGCATATCGGTACGTCCCGCGATTTCAAGGGATATTATCGTAAACGGCACGAAAGTTATAAGTGCCACATCATTTGTAATTACCATTGCGGAGAAAAAAGAAAGTGCGACAAGAATCGCTATCATCTCTCTTGTATCCTTCGCCTTGCAGACAAGATACTCTCCCGCCTGCTTAAAAACTCCGAGCTTCTGGAGCCCTGCCATCGTAAGCATTAGCATAAGAAGAATACTCAGCGTCCTAAAATCTATATACCCTATATATTCCGCATCGGGACGGATAAAACAACTTGAAACAACCGCCAGTACAAAAGAAATTGTGAGTACCGCTTCTTTTTTTATGAACTTACAAACCTTACTAAACATCTCAGATCTCCAAAAACAAAAAATTTAAAGTACATTATAGGTCAGTGTCCTCTTATATGCAAGATAAAACCCGATTTAACAGGTCGTGTATTATTTATTATTTTTCAACGATAAATGCTTGATAAAATAAAATGTTGTGGTAAAATTAAGAAAGAATTAATGTTTTGAGGAGAGAGTTTTTTTATGAAGAAAAGAATAATTGGCGTGCTACTTAGCATGTGCATTGGAGTTATGGCAATGGGTTGTTCGCTTGACGATCTTAAAGAGCTCCAGAATTTGGAAGATGTTAACGATCTTGAGATAGAAACAGTTGATGATTCTGAGGTAAAAGCACCAACTGATATTCAGACAGAGGATGGCGAGTCTGTATCTGTTGCACAGGAAAGCAACGGAGAAGATCCTTTCAAGAACAGCGAACTTGTAAAGAACGGAAGTGCCACTCCCGTAACTGAGGACGGTTTCTATACCGCTACTCTTCAAGCATCGGGTAAGAACCGTGCCGGAAATCCTAACGAAGACGGAAATGTTTCATGTATAGCTTATGATACAGCACTTACAAACAGTGAGTTACTTATTAAAGGTGTATACGGTTACAGCAGTGTTGACGGCGGAGAGATGGAATCAAACTCAGATGATGATTCATTCTCATTCAAGGTTGATGCTAACACAAAGTTCACTATGCTCGGCGGAGTTGACGGTCCCGAAGAGGTTCCTTTGGAAAGTTTCAAGCAGGTCCTTTCAAGCTGTGCCGATTCAGAGCTCATACTTATGGTAACCGTAGAAGGCGGCGTTGCTAAAGAAGTTTCAATCAGTTCATGATAATATCGATTTTCAGAATCCTTATGGACATTTAGTTGTCCATAAGGATTTTTTTTACATATTTTTCCTTAAAAATGTCCTCCCCTTCATCTGTTGATTTTTAAAAAACTAGTGATAAAATTAAGAAAGATTTAATATTTGAGGAGAAATAAGTTATGAAGAGAAAAGTACTGATTATGCTCTTTTGCATGTGCATTGGAGCATTTTCAATGGGCTGTTCGTCAGACGTTTTCGATCAGGTTAGCGAGGAAGTTACAGGACTTATAGATGGATCAAATTCTGATGACGAGGATGTTGAAGACCTTGATGTAGAGGAAGAAGCTGCGGACACTTCCAAGGAATCTTCTCCAAAAGCCGAAGGAAAGCTTAAGAAGGATGCAGTTGAGACAATTACCGACGGAATTTATTCCTCATATCTCATAGCATCAAAGAAGGATGAGGCCGGTGTTCCCGATGAGACAGGCGCTCAGCAGAAAATAGTTTACGCATCAGAACTTTCAGATGATGCATTCTGTATCGCAGGTAGCTACGGTTACCGTCAAAATGCATCACAGGATGTTATTTCTGTTTCAGAAGACGGTATATTTTCTTTCGCTGTCGATGAAAATACAAACTACGAGCTCCAAGGCGGTGTAGACGGACCGGAAGTACAGACGGCCGATGATTTCAAGAAGCAACTCGCCGATCTTGCAGATTCAGAACTTTACTTAGAGATCACGGTTGAGAACGGCGTTGCAACAAATATAGCAATTTGCTCATAACCCTAAATTAAAAAAATGCACAATTAAAACCCTACAAGTGATCAGCTTGTAGGGTTTAATCTTTATTCAATAGGAAATCCGGAGAAATTTCCTATTAAATAAATTTGTTTTAAATTAGGGTAAGTAAGATAAATCTTTGTCTTCGCTGTATTCGCAAAGACAGTTATATACACTTTAGGATTTAACGTACAAAATGTACATATCTGTCCTCACGATTACAGTGCTATTCTATGTAATTATGTCATTATTTTTTTATTCTATAAACCGTTATGTCGCTTGTAAGATCTGACGGATCGTAAGGAACAGTTCCGTTCTCATCAAGAAACAGATTATCCTTCGATGTCTCAAAAATTACATTAGTCCCCTTCTTGACCTTATAATCGCATTCCTTCTTTACAGGATTTCCGTATACAAAATGTATATTTCTGGAATCCTCATCCGAAGCTGCGAGATCTTCATCAAGAACATTCTTCAAAGCTGTATACATTTCCGGCATACCGGTTCCAAGTTTCACTTCATAAAAACGAGTATCAATAACTCCTCCCAAAACATTTGCGGAAGTGATCGCTGCTCTTTTTAATACCTTAGTCTCCTCGTCAAAGACCATTCCCCATTTTGTAGTCTTCTCCTTAAGTTCCTTATTATCGAGCGCCTCCTCATTTGAATAATCTATTATTCTCTCTATCTCAAAATACACTTCTCCATTTCCCTTAAGGCAACGCTCGATCGGCATTTCATCATTCTTCGCATAAACATTTTCTGCAACGTTCGCCATTCTGCAATCCGGCGAAGAATAAAGCTCGATCATTATTCCGGTCTCTTCCTTATTATCTGAGTTCATATAGCTCGGACGACTTACCGCCCTGACATTATCTTTGACAATAAAGGAATCTCCCGGCTCATTTTTGTTCGCACTGTACTCCTTTGAATACCAATAATTGTTGGTGTAAAGAGGTTGTGAAGCTCCATCCTCATAGCTGGAGCTCACTATCTCAATACTTTCATACTCCTCAATAAGCTTTGCGACATCATTAGCGCTCCAAAACTCTTCAGCATTATAATCCGCAGGAGTCATCCCCTCGACTCCCAGGAAGCTTTCGAAATCTACCGCGCTTAAAGCATTATCATATGTGCTACTATCATTCCCCTCCTTTGAATAATCGCCTGCACTGCTTACATCAACAATTTTGTTATCTATAGCCTCATCTGTCCCCCCGGGCATATTACCATCTAATGAGCAACCTACAAAAAGTACGGCAGGTATCATTAGTAAAAAAAATAAATTACCGGCTATGGCTTCCGTATTACTAAATTTCATAGAAGTCATCCCTCACTTTTCTCGTTGCAGATAAGTACCGAATCTGCTGCGTTCTGTGTGTCACCACACGCCATCTCGATGCTCTTAACGTCATCCCCAAAAGACAATTTATAATAGTAATCCCCATCAGAATTCTTTTTGCAAAAAGAAATAGTACTTTGGGTATACTCAACAACATCTTTGTCTGTCATTATGTCGCCACCTGAAATAGCTACCACCCATGATGCTCCGGGTAAAACATAATCTGTGTCATTTGCTCTTTCGATCATGACCGCTGCCCCCCGTCTTGAATCAAATATCCATGAGCCCTCAAATTTCTCAAAAACTGTTTCAAGATCGTCAGCAATCTTATCGCTCTTAATAGCCTTACCGTTTTCATCTACTACTACAGGTTTATCTTCAACTATAGGATTAATTTCAACATCGTTAACGCTTAACTCTTTTTCTGATCCGCATCCCATACACCCTGATGCAACGACCAGACACATTACCATAACTATTAGGCTTTTTCTCATAATTAACTCCTCTTTTATAAAAACTAGCTTAACATTTTCTTACAAGTATTCAGCCTTGGTAGTTATTATTATAGAGCACCTGCCCTACTTTTGCAACACAAAAGTTAAATTTGTTGTAATTATTTGTTATAAATGAGTTTACATAATGAAAACTCCTCTACCCATAAACCCTGTCAGAGAGTTGATGAATAAAGGAGTTTTCCCTAATATTCTTTCTTTATAAATTTGTATAACCCATCAAATATTCGTCCACTTCTTTAGCACAGCTTCGTCCTTCATAGACCGCCCAAACAACGAGCGACTGTCCACGGTGCATATCACCTGCGCAAAAGAGCTTTGTATTCGGTACATGATAGCTGTCAGCCTCTGTAACAACTGTTCCGCGCTGACTCTTCTTAAGTCCGAATTCATCTGCCGAATAGTCTTCACAACCGATGAATCCTGCAGCTATAAGAAGGATATCACACTTAAGGGTCTTCTCGGATCCCGGAACTTCTGTTAACTTACCGTCCTTGAAAGTAACCTTAACAGTTTCTATCTTCTTGATATTTCCCTTGCTGTCGGTTGTAACATTCTTTACCGTTGTCTCATAGACTCTCGGATCCTCACCGAAAACATGGATTGCTTCCTCGTGACCGTAATCAGTCTTAAGAACCTTGGGCCATTCGGGCCATGGATTGGAAGCAGCTCTGTTAACAGGAGGCTTAGGCATCATCTCAAGAGCGGTAACACTCTTTGCTCCGTGTCTTATAACCGTTCCGATACAGTCGTTACCTGTATCGCCACCACCTACGATAACAACATTCTTGCCCTTTGCATCTATAAATCCGCCGTGCTTTGAAAGAGTCTGTGCACTCTTATCAGAACACTGCATAAGTGCCTTTGTTGTCTGTGTAAGGAAATCAACGGCATTGTAAACGCCTTTGATCTTCTCGGGGTCTGCTACGTTAAGAGGTCTTGGTTTCTTGGAACCGCAGCAAAGAACCACCGCATCAAATTTCTCATTAAGGCTTGCAGCACTCACATTTTTTCCGACGTCGGAATTTGTATGGAATACAACGCCCTCTTCCTCCATGAGCTTTCTACGTCTTTTTATAACGCTCTTATCAAGCTTCATGTTGGGAATTCCATACATGAGAAGTCCACCGATCTCATCGTCTCTCTCAAAGACCTCAACGCTGTGACCTCTGTGGTTGAGCTCATCGGCAACGGCAAGTCCCGAAGGGCCGCTTCCGATTACAGCTACTTTTTTGCCGCTCCTTATTTCAGGAACAACGGGCTTGATATAGCCCTTTTCAAAAGCTGTTTCTATTAAGTACAGCTCATTGTCGTGAACCGTTACGGCATCACCGTTCTGGCCGCACATACATGCCTTCTCGCAAAGTGCGGGGCAAACTCTTCCCGTAAACTCAGGGAAGTTACTTGTCTTATGAAGTCTTGCAAAAGCATGTCCGTCGTGTCCTCTGTAAATCTCATCATTCCACTCCGGGATGAGGTTGTGGAGAGGACATCCCGTTACCATTCCGCCCAGATTCATTGCCGACTGACAGAAAGGAACTCCGCAGTTCATGCATCTTGCTGCCTGCTCTCTTCTCTCCTTAACATCCAGAGGAGCATGAAACTCCTCGAAGTTAAGAATTCTGTCTTCAGGCAGGATATCTTTATTATTTGTTCTTGTATATTCAAGAAAGCCTGTTTCTTTTCCCATTTTACATCTCCTATTTTACATATGAAGTGAAATAACCTATAAGTTAAAAAATCTCCTCGCGGCTCTTACGCCAACTCTTTAAACGCCTCTAATACAGCGTGCTCGTGGTCGATTCCCTGTTCCTCAAATTTGCTTATAGCCGTAAGCATCTTCTGATAATCGTTCGGAACTATCTTCTTAAAGTCGGGAATATAGCTCTTAAAGTTTTTAAGGATTTCTTTTCCATATTCAGAGCCCGTCTCTTTTACATAATCTTCAAGGATAAGCTTAAGCTCTGCAATATCGTATTTCTCGGTCACTTCATAAAGAGATGCCATATCTTTGTTCATTCTAAGATAAAGAGTATGCTCCTTATCAAGAACGTATGCGATTCCGCCGCTCATGCCGGCAGCAAAGTTCTTACCTGTCATTCCAAGGATAACTGCTTTTCCACCTGTCATGTATTCAAGACCGTGATCGCCGCAGCCCTCGGAAACCGCGATTGCTCCTGAGTTTCTTACACAGAATCTCTCGCCTGCAACACCGCATACATAGGCCTTTCCTGCTGTTGCACCGTAGAGAGCAACGTTACCTATAATGATATTCTCATGTGCCTTATATGTAGCTTTCTCGGAAGGTCTTACGATAACCTTTCCACCTGAAAGTCCCTTACCAAATCCGTCGTTGGCATCACCGTAAAGCTTCAAAGTAACGCCCTTAGGAAGGAATGCACCGAATGACTGTCCGCCACCGCCGTATGCTTCGACAAATACTGAATCCTCGGGAAGAGTATTCTTAAAGTCATCGGTAACCCTGCTTCCAAGAAGTGTACCAAAGCTTCTGTCGGTACTTGAGATATCGACTTTCATCTTTACTCTCTCAGATTCGGATGCTCTTCTTTCCTCATCTTCATTTGCCTTTACAGCATAAGCCTTAAGTGCATTCTTTCCTTTTTCATACTCAGGAATAAGAACCTTTGAATCCAAAGTATTAACAAGTCCGAAATCATATACATCCTTAGGATCGAAGTGATTCTTTTCAATTCCGGCATACTTGCTGTCAAGAATTCTGCTAAGATCTGCAGCGTCCTTGCATCTGGCCCCACGAACACTTCTCATCTTAAGGCAATCTGTTCTTCCTACCATATCGGTAAGCTTTCTGAATCCGAGTTCACTCATGATCTCACGAAGCTGTCTTGCGACAAAGAGCATGAAATTCATGACATACTCAGGCTTACCTGTAAATCTCTTTCTGAGCTCTTCGTTCTGAGTTGCGATTCCGACAGGACATGTATCTTTTGAACATACACGCATCATCATGCAGCCCATACATACAAGGGGAGCTGTTGCAAAACCAAACTCCTCTGCGCCGAGAAGTGCTGCGATGGCAACATCTCTACCTGTCATGAGCTTACCGTCTGCCTCAAGAACTACTCTGCTTCTAAGTCCGTTATCTACAAGTGACTGGTGTGCTTCACTTACTCCCAGCTCCCACGGAAGTCCCGCATGGTGAACCGAAGATGAAGGTGCGGCACCTGTTCCTCCGTCATATCCGGATACAAGAATTACCTGTGCTCCTGCTTTTGCAACACCTGAAGCTATTGTTCCAACGCCTGCTTCAGAAACAAGCTTAACAGAGATTCTTGCTCTGTCGTTTGCATTCTTAAGGTCATAAATAAGCTGCGCAAGATCTTCTATTGAATAGATGTCATGGTGCGGCGGAGGTGAAATGAGTGCAACACCTGGTGTTGAGAAACGTGTGCTTGCAACCCAAGGGTATACCTTCTTTCCGGGAAGGTGTCCGCCCTCTCCGGGCTTTGCTCCCTGCGCCATCTTGATCTGAATTTCCTGTGCACTCTGAAGATATCTGCTTGTAACGCCGAATCTTCCCGATGCAACCTGCTTAACGGCACTGTTTCTCTCAGTTCCGAAACGTGCAACGTCTTCACCGCCCTCACCGGTATTAGACTTTCCGCCGAGTCTGTTCATAGCTATGGCAAGTGTCTCGTGTGCCTCTTTTGAAAGAGAACCGTATGACATAGCACCTGTCTGGAAGCGCTTAACAATCTCTTCTTCGCTCTCAACCTCTTCGATCGGAACAGGCTTTTTAGCAGGTACGAAGGACAAAAGAGCTCTCAATGTATGAGGTCTGTCCTCGTCATCAACCATCTGTGTGTATTCCTTGAATCTCTCATAGTCCCCCTCTCTTACCGCTCTCTGCAAAGTAACGATAGTCTTAGGGTTATACATATGGTCTTCCTTGTCATCACCGCTTCTGAGCGCATGGAAGCCGATAGAATCAAGTGTTGAATCGGTTGAAAGTCCGAGAGGATCGAATGCCTTATCGTGACGAAGCTCAATATCCTCACCAATCTCCTCTATGCCGATTCCGCCAACTCTGCTGGTTGTTCCTGTAAAGTATTTATCAACAAGCTCTTTTGACAGACCAATAGCCTCGAAAATTCTCGCAGACTGATAGGACTGCAAAGTAGAGATACCCATCTTTGCAGCGATCTTTACTACGCCGCCCAGAAGTGCCTTGTTGTAGTCCGCAATAGCGGTATGATAATCTTTGTCCAAAATTCCTATATCTATGAGCTCTGCAATACACTCCTGAGCAAGATAAGGATGAATCGCTCTTGCACCAAAACCAAGAAGTGTAGCGATCTGGTGAACATCTCTTGGCTCGCCGCTTTCAAGGATGAGTGATACGGCTGTGCGTCTCTTTGTCCTTACAAGATGCTGCTCAACAGATGAAACTGCAAGCAATGAAGGAATCGGCATGTGGTTCTCGTCAACTCCTCTGTCTGAAAGGATAATGATGTTAACTCCGTCTGCAACGGCTCTGTCTACAGATATGTTAAGCTGCTCCAAAGCTCTCTCGACGGGAGTATTCTTGTAATACAAAAGTGAGATTTTTCTCACCGAAAAGCCCTGCTGATCGAGAGCTTCTATCTTCATCAGGTCAACGCCTGTAAGTATCGGATTATTAACTTCCAAAACTCTGCAGTTGTCGCTCTTTTCTTTTAACAGATTTCCGTCGGAACCGATATAAACGGTTGTATCTGTAACGACTTTCTCACGAAGAGAGTCGATCGGCGGGTTTGTAACCTGCGCAAAGAGCTGCTTGAAATAGCAAAAAAGCGGCTGGTGATGAGTTGAAAGCATAGCAAGAGGTACATCTGTACCCATGGAAACTGTAGGTTCTATGCCGTTCATCGCCATTGGAAGAATCTGCTGTTTAACATCTTCATATGAATATCCGAACACCTTGTAGAGCTTATCCCTCATCTCCTGCGAATGTGTAGGGATCTTCTTGTTGGGGATGCTGAGCTTATTAAGGTGTAAAAGATATCTGTCAAGCCACTCACCGTAAGGCTTAGCCTGTGAGTACTTATTCTTACACTCTTCATCCGAGATTATACGTCCCTCTCTTGTATCTACAAGGAGCATGTGTCCCGGTGAAAGACGTGATTTCTTTACGATATTCTCTTCAGGAATATCAAGGACTCCGACCTCCGATGAAAGGATGAGTCTTCCATCCTTTGTAACATAGTATCTGGAAGGTCTGAGACCGTTTCTGTCAAGTGTTGCGCCAAATACTTCGCCGTCTGTGAAAAGAACCGCCGCAGGGCCGTCCCATGGCTCCATCATTGTCGCATAGTAGTGATAAAAGTCTTTTCTGTCCTTATCCATGAAGTCGTTGTTCTTCCAAGGCTCGGGAATTGCGAGCATCATAGCAAGCGGAAGATCCATTCCGTTCATGTAAAGGAACTCAAGTGTATTGTCGAGCATTGCGGAATCAGATCCCGAAGATGAGATAACGGGATAAACCTTTGAAAGATCGTCACCGAAAACGTCCGAAGACATAGTCTCTTCTCTTGCAAGCATTCTGTCGCTGTTTCCGCGAATAGTATTGATCTCTCCGTTGTGGGCGATCATCCTGTACGGATGAGCTCGCTGCCACGAAGGAGTTGTGTTAGTTGAAAAGCGGCTGTGCACAAGCGCAATCGCTGTTCTGTAATCAGGAGAAAGGAGGTCCTCGTAGAACTTACGAAGCTGTCCTACAAGGAACATTCCCTTATAAACAATGGTTCTGGATGAAAATGAACAGATGTAAGTATCTTCAGAAGATTTCTCATACTCTCTTCTAAGGCAGTAAAGACGTCTGTCAAATTCAATTCCTCTTGCCGCATCCGAAGGTCTCTCAATAAAGCACTGAGAAATATGAGGCATACAGTTTCTTGCAACCTCTCCCAGAATTTCGGGATGAGTCTCAACATCTCTCCAACCGAGTACCTTAAGGTTTTCTTTTTCTGCAATGACTTCAAGCATGCGCTTTGCAAACATACGCTTCATAGGGTCCTGAGGAAAAAAGAACATCCCTATTCCGTAATCGCCTGCTTCTTTAAGAGAAATACCGATTTTTCT
The DNA here is from genome assembly GCF_900116865.1 of Butyrivibrio sp. M55. GTDB lineage: Bacteria > Bacillota > Clostridia > Lachnospirales > Lachnospiraceae > Butyrivibrio. The sequence continues at coordinate 90,155 of NZ_FPCD01000008.1, read as the reverse complement.
TGCTTCAAGAGAAAAGAATCTGTGAGAAATCTGTACAAGTATTCCTACACCGTCACCGACTTTTCCTGTTGCATCTTTTCCTGCTCTGTGCTCAAGTTTTTCTACTACCTTGAGCGCATCGTCAAGAACTTTGTTGTCTGCACTTCCGTCTATATTGATGACTGCACCTATACCGCAGGCATCATGTTCATTCATCCAAGTTTCCATTTTTATCCTTCCTTTTTCCTTTTTATCTTAATGAGAAAAGCATCTGTCCGTATGTCGGATATCCGAGATAGCTGTCAGGAACAAGTGCTTCTGCAGCATCTGCATACTTTCTCACTTCATCCATGTCTGCAAGAATTGTCTTCTGGTAGTAAGAAGCCTGTTCGAGAACTTCAGTCTTACCCTCAGCAACTGTTGTATCAGCTGCAAGTTTCTTAAGAGCTTCGCTCATCTTACCCTGAGCTTCGTCAATTGCTTTGAGTGTCTCAATCTCGAATGTTGCACTCTTTTCTCCAAGAAGGCTCTTCTTTCCTGCTGCCTCTTCAAGAAGGTCGCTCTGATATGCGATAAGTCCTTCCATGAGGTCTTTCTTAGCCATTTCCTGCAATGTCAAAGACTCGATGTGGATTGACTTTGAGTAGTTCTCAAGGAGAATCTCATATCTTGAATCAATCTCTTCCTTAGTGAAGATGCCGTGCTTTGTGAAGAGGTCAACTGACTCTTTTTCCTTGAAGTAAGGAAGTGCATCGGGAAGTGACTTAAGGTTAGGAAGTCCTCTCTTTGCAGCCTCTGCTACCCATTCATCTGTATATCCGTTTCCGTTAAAGAGAACTCTCTTATGAGCTACAAGTGTCTCTTTAAGTACTTCTGCGATCTTTTCATTAAGCTTATCTTTCTCAACACCCTCAAGCTTTGCATAAATCTTTGCAACTTCTTCTGCAACTGCTGTGTTAAGAACGATGTTTGCGTTTGCTACAGAAACTGCAGAACCGGGCATACGGAACTCGAACTTGTTTCCTGTAAATGCGAAAGGTGATGTTCTGTTTCTGTCTGTGTTGTCCTTTGTAAAGTGAGGAAGAACCTGTGCTCCCATACCCATCTGAACTTTGCCCTTGCTGTGGTATGCGTTTCCTTCTTCAACACCCTTAAGTACTTCACTAAGCTCGTCACCAACGAAAATTGAAATGATTGCCGGAGGTGCCTCGTTTCCGCCAAGTCTGTGATCGTTTCCTGCAGATGCAACGGAAAGTCTAAGGAGTGGTGCATACTCATCAACAGCTGCGATAACTGCCATAAGGAATACAAGGAAAGGTGTGTTCTCACCGGGATTCTTGCCGGGATCTAAGAGGTTCATTCCTGTATCTGTGCAAACAGACCAGTTGTTGTGCTTACCTGAACCGTTGATTCCTTCAAACGGCTTCTCATGCAAGAGGCATGCGAAGTTGTGCTTGTCAGCAACTTTCTTCATAACTTCCATTGTGAGCTGGTTGTGATCTACAGCGATGTTTGCTGTCTCAAATACAGGTGCAAGCTCGTGCTGTGAAGGAGCAACCTCGTTGTGCTTTGTCTTTGCGGGAATTCCGAGTTTCCAGAGTTCCTCGTCAAGATCATGCATGTATGCTGAAACCTTAGGCTTAATTACGCCGAAATAGTGATCTTCCATCTCCTGACCTTTTGTTGCAGGTGCACCAAGAAGTGTTCTACCTGTGAAAAGAAGGTCTTTTCTGAGTTTGTAGTCATCCTTATCGATAAGGAAATATTCCTGCTCTGAACCGATTGTTGTGCTTACTCTGTTAACATCCTCATATCCAAGGAGCTTAAGCATTTTAACCGCTTCTCTTGAAAGAGCCTCCATTGATCTTAAGAGAGGTGTCTTTTTATCAAGAGCTTCTCCGCCGTATGAGCAGAATGCTGTAGGAATGTAAAGAGATCCGTCTTTAATAAATGCCGGTGATGAAGGATCCCATGCTGTATATCCTCTTGCTTCGAATGTTGCACGAAGTCCGCCTGAAGGGAAACTTGAAGCATCAGGCTCACCCTTTACAAGCTCTTTTCCTGAGAACTCCATGATGATCTTGCCGTCTTCTGTAGGTGAAATGAAGCTGTCGTGCTTCTCGGCTGTAAGACCTGTCATAGGCTGGAACCAGTGTGTAAAGTGTGTTGCACCGTTCTCTACTGCCCACTCTTTCATTACTGCAGCAACACAGTTTGCTACATCAAGTTCAAGATGTGTTCCTTTTTCAATTGTCTTGTGAACTGCCTTGTATATGTCCTTAGGAAGCCTGTCTTTCATAACCTTGTCGTTAAAAACAAGACATCCAAATTCTTCTGTTAATCTTTCTGCATCGATCATTTTAATTTCCTCCGTTTTTAATATTTATTTTCCTGATGCTCCGTAGTTTGAAAGAACTCTTGCGGAAGGATCGTCAACATTGCATCCTTCCCAGCTCTTATTGGGCATCCAAAAATCAACTACCATATCTGACTGACCGGGATAGTACTTCTCAAACAGTTCTCTGTACAGGAGAGACTCCCTTGTAAATGGAGTTGCATGAGTGTACTTCTTTTTCATTGTTTCAAGATCTGCAAAAGAGTATTTCCCTTCAGCATATTCCATAAGGTCGTCCCTGAGTGAATGTCCGACGGCATCCGAGAAGGCTGCCTTTTCTCTCATAAGGATCGATCTTGGTATAACTTCATCTTTTTCAAAAGCTTTTCTTAATAAGAACTTTCCGATTCCGTAAGTGTTGAGCTTCTTCTCAGGATCTATGCTCATTACGTAATCTACAAAATCAAGATCACCGAAAGGAACTCTTGCTTCGAGTGAGTTTACGCTGATACATCTGTCTGCCCTGAGGACATCGTACATATGAAGCTCTCTCACTCTCTTTTTTGCCTCTTCCTGGAAGGCTTCGGCGCTCGGAGCAAAGTCCGTATATTTGTAACCAAAGAGCTCGTCTGAGATCTCACCTGTAAGAACTACCTTGATATCGGTGTTTTCATGTATCCATTTGCACAAAAGATACATTCCGATGGAAGCTCTTATTGTTGTGATGTCGTAAGTTCCAAGTGCCTCAACAACAGGCTCGAGTGCGTTAAGCACATCTTCTTTGGTGATTATGACTTCGTGGTGATTGCTGTGAATGTACTCCGCAACTTCCCTTGCATATTTAAGGTCGATCGCATCGATATCCATTCCAATCGCAAAAGTCTCAATCGGCTTGTCCGAAAGTCTTGCGGCAACACCGCAAACAAGTGATGAATCAAGTCCTCCGGAAAGAAGGAATCCAACCGGCGCATCAGCGTCGAGTCTTTTTTCTATTCCGTTTACGAGCTTGTCGTGTATCTTTGTTGTTATGACTTCAAGGCTGTCTGTCGAAATTTCTTTTACGTCAGTCATATCCTTATAACATACAAATTCCCCGTCCTCGTAGTAATGTCCGGGCGGGAAAGGCATAACTTTCCGACATGTACCTGTGATATTCTTTGGTTCCGATGAAAAGAGGATGTGTCCTTCATCGTCGTATCCGTAATAAAGAGGTCTGATACCGATTGGATCTCTTGCGGCTATGAACTTTCTCTTTGCCGCGTCATAGATCACACATGCAAATTCGGCATCCAAAAATCCAAACATCTTGGTTCCGAGCCTCTCATAAAGAGGAAGCAGTATCTCGCAATCACTTTCGCTCTTAAAGCTGTAGCCCAGGGAAATGAGATATTTTTTGATATTCTCAAATCCGTATAATTCTCCGTTACATATAACTACGTTTCCATTTAATGAAAAGGGCTGCATTCCCGCTTCATTTAATCCCATGATGGAGAGTCTGTTAAATCCCATCCATCCTTCGTCGACCTTCAGAGTTCTCGACATGTCGGGGCCTCTGGAATGAGTCTTATATAACATTTCTTCAAAAAATTCCTGAGCAACATTTGCTCTAGCGTATGTAAGAATTGCGCACATACTTTATCCTTCCTCCCGGTGTAATTATTTAAACGCCTTATGCAGTAGCATTTAGCGGCAATATACTACCCTAACTGCTACTGCACAAACACGCTATTTACTTTTATTTACTCAACGTCGGCGAGCGCTGCGGCTCCTTCTTCGCCGGTACGAATCTTTACGACGTTTTCAAGGCTGTAAACGAAGATCTTTCCATCTCCGATGTGGCCGGTATAAAGAGTCTTTTTAGCTGCTTCAATTACATCCTGTACAGGAATCTTGCTGATAACCACTTCCAACTTAATCTTAGGAAGGAGGGTTGCGTCCATCTCAACTCCACGATACATATCGCCTGAGCCTTTCTGGATGCCGCAACCCATGACTTGAGTAACAGTCATCCCGGTTACGCCGAGTTCGTTCATCGCACGTCTCAGTTTGTCGTAGCGGGACAACTTAGCGATAATAACAACTTTATGAATTCCTGATTCTGTATGTACAGGTGCCGTAACAACAGGCACTGAAGCATTCTTCTGTATTTCTGAAGCCTCTTCGTAAGAATTTACTCCGAGGTCTGTATTTTCGTTAATTGACATATTCAAGGTGTTTGAAACATCCATGATCGCAAATCCTGAATATGCTGATGCAAGTCCATGCTCTGTAGAGTCAAGTCCGAGAATTTCCTCTTCCTCTGTAACTCTGAGTCCCATAATCTTCTTGATAGCAAGGAATGTAATTGTAATAGTTACTGCTGTCCAAGCTGCTGTGCAGAACATACCGAAAAGCTGTAATCCAAGGAGCTTGAATCCGCCGCCGTAGAAAAGACCTACAAGCTCATTTCCTGCTGAATCGGCGATTGAATAACCGGGTGCTGTATTTGTTGCAAAAAGACCTACAGCAATTGTTCCCCAGATACCGTTTAAGCAATGTACTGCAACTGCTCCTACGGGATCGTCTACGTGAAGCTTATAATCAAGGAACCAAACACCGAAGCAAACAAGGAGTCCTGCTACGATTCCGATGATGATTGAACCAAATGCATCTGTTACATCACAAGGAGCTGTGATAGCTACAAGACCTGCAAGTGATGCGTTGAGACACATTGAAACATCAGGCTTGCCATATTTTACCCATGTGAAGATCATACATGTTACTGTTGCAAGTGCAGGTGCGATTGTTGTTGTTACAAATACCGATCCGAGCTGATCGATTGAAGTACAAGCTGCTCCGTTGAATCCGTACCATCCAAGCCAGAGGATGAATACACCAAGTGATGCAGCTACAAGGTTGTGACCGGGGAAAGCATTTACTTTTGTAACTTTTCCGCTCTTGTCTTTTTCAAACTTACCGATTCGGGGCCCAAGGATTGCTGCACCGATAAGTGCTGAAATACCACCTACCATGTGAATGCAGTTGGAACCTGCGAAATCGTGGAAGCCCATCTGTGAAAGGAAGCCGCCGCCCCATGTCCAGTGTGCTTCAATAGGATAGATAACTGCTGAAATGACTGCCGAGTACACACAATATGATAAGAACTTAGTTCTCTCAGCCATCGATCCTGAAACGATTGTTGCTGTTGTAGCACAGAAAACAAGGTTAAATACAAAGTTGGACCAATCAAAGTTTGCATAGTTTGTAAAAATATCAAATCCGGGTTTTCCGATGATTCCGACCATATCCTCACCGAGGAAAAGTCCAAATCCGATTAAGATGAAAACTACGGTTCCTATACAAAAGTCCATAAGGTTCTTCATTATGATGTTTCCGGTATTCTTGGCTCTTGTAAAACCGGCCTCGCACATTGCAAATCCGGCCTGCATCCAGAATACTAATGCTGCTCCAATGAGGAACCAGACACCGAAGACACTACTATCTATTGCACTTAAGATTTCTTCACTCATACAATTTCTCCTCTCCCTTTGCTCAATCCGAATCCTCTTATGAGCTTCTCTTTTGAGCAAAGCAATGGGGCAACAACCACATATCTTCCCGATAAGTGGTTGATGCCCCATTGCATCAGAATTTATATTTATTTTTCAATATTCATTAATTCTTGAATACTTGTATACAATAGAAAGTATAATACTCCGGAAATATTATCTCCATTGCATCCATGGGCATAAACACACAGTCACAGCCCAAAAAACAGAAAAAGCGCCTTAGAGTTATTCTCTAAGACGCCCTTGTCTTTATGTTTTATGATTTTACACTCACATATATGGGTTGTCAAGCATATTTTTTTCTAAATTCAAATGGTCATACCTCTGCTTGAACTATATGCCCAAAATTCAGCTCGTCCTGCAATAATCCATAGACATAGGAAGGGCTTTCTCTATATAATCCAGTTTCTATATCCAATAATTTTTCATATACTTCCGAGTCATAAAGTATGCGCATAGCTTTATCATATTCGATATTCTGTGCTTCAGTAAGCATCTCCACAAGATCCTGAACCATATATTCAATCATCTGCTGCTCTTTTCCCATATATCAAACGCCTACCTTTCTCAACAAGCTAATAGCTCGCTGCGTATGAAAAGAATATTGATTAGTTGTCTTCTTATATATCATTCCGGTCAGCATATTTTCAAAAGAAATTACTCCATTTTCATACTGACGAAATAGCAATGCCATATCATCATCTGCTATAGGACCAATAACAATATCATACTTATTGTCTAAATTACATTCTACATTGGCAAAATCCGTATATGTCTTACTGCGATTATTCCTCACAAATCTGGCCCATTCCTCCGAAGTCTCTGTACCAAAATCCTTTATGTTTAAACTGTCTGTTCCCATAAAATCGTCATCAATATTGTAAACATTCAAAACAGGGGCACCGCCATAAATTCTTGCAACCCTGATTGCCATTTTTTCTGCCTGTTCCTTCATAACAGTAAGATAGAATCCCTGACCGAAATCCTTATATGGTCGACACATTGCAAGATTGATTTCTTTGATTTCAGTATTACTCCCATGATATAAAATCATCAGTAATTTCCCCCGTTATTCCTACATATAAGTATCAAATCATCTACCGCATCATCAATACTGAGCGTATGCTCTATATCATAGTTCTCTTTAATAAACTCAATCCCTTTGTAATCATACAGATATGTAAAAGCATCTTTAGAGTCTATATTAAATTTGTCAGCAAATTCATTCACACAAACTACTGTATAGTTTATTTTCTTTTTTAATTCGCTCATATATTTTCCTTTACACTCAAAATATAATGAAGAAATTTTTTATGTATAATTCTTGCATCTACAATTTATAAGCCTAGTAAAATTCTACCATATCGATAAATGAAAGTCATATTTGATAATTTTGCTAACTATTTCATATCGGCAATCAATTTATCTCTTAGTTTCTGCTGTTCTTTTGTATTTTCTTCATTCTTATCAGAGAAAAGAAAACGAGATGAGTCACTACCTTGATTTCGTAGCTCATTAGCAAGTTCATCTAAACTCTCTGCTCCAAATGAATTGTACTCCTCTTCGGTTATTTCAAAATACTTGTCATACCATGCAACCCACGTAACAACGCATGCTATAATATATTTTCCGATACTCGGTATATATCCGACACGATATAGCTTTTCATTGCGAACCTTTTCGTTTTCCAGCTTCATAGTGGCCTCTTTTTATTATCAATCCTTTAGACTAACACACAATTCTGTAAGCGATTTAATCTTCCTTACCCCTTCTGGTATTGAAACATATCGCTTTTTTCTGTCGATGAGTATCGGCTTCATCCCTACTTTCATAGGTCCGATCACATCATCATCCAATGAGTCCCCTACAAAAAGACATTCTTCCGCTTTCCACTTTGTTCTATTCAGAATCTCCAAATAAAATCTAGCGTTTGGTTTATAGACCCTTAGCATCTCAGAAGTAAATATCGGATTTATGCGTTGCAGTGACGTACCTTCTATATTATGCATCAAAGGATTTGTGTCCGTCGTTGAACCTATAGCAATATTGTAGTCCTCACTCAATTTATTGATAACACTCTCCGTTTCCTCAAAGAGTTTTCTATCAACAAGTGAATCAAGCATAGGTTTTATAGCAGTTCTCGGATTATCTGTTATGCCGTACAGATCAAACAACTTTTCAAGGTCTTTAATGAATATCTCTTCCTCCGTTATAAATTCTTCAAGAGAAAAGATATTTTCTTTATGTATCTTTTTCCATTTCTTATAAATTTCATCCGCATCTTCTACAATATTGTATTTACTGAAGATTGCTTTTGTCGCATCAACAGAACCTGTGCCAGTTGAAATTAGTGTGCCATATACGTCAAATATTATGTTTTTGATCATTGGTGTCCTTTAAATATCTCTAACAATTCTAATAACAGTCCCGATAGTCGGAGGTGTGGACCATTCTAACGCTACTCACAAACAGTTTTTAGAAAAATCTTTTCCTTAAACGTTCCTCTTTTTTCCGCCTTCTCTTTTCGCACAGATTCCAATTGTTCAAGCGTATAGCCTCTTGCTTCGGCAACGGCGTAGATTACTTCCATTAAATCCGCAAGTTCTTCTATGTTCTGATCTTTGTGATACTCATTTAGCTCCTCGTCCAATTTCGAATCAAGCATTGCCAAATATTCATCATCCGATAAGATCTCTGTCTCGCATCTTCTGCCGTCATTCTTTATAATCTCAGGAATCTTATCCCTGACAAGTTTATTGTGTATTACCACTGCCATTGTAAGTCCACTCCTGTTAAGTACATCCGGTTTATGATTCTGAAATCACTTTATCTCTTAGTTTTTGCTGTTCTTTTGTATTTTCTTCATTCTTATCAGAGAAAAGAAAACGAGACGAGCCGCTTCCTTGATTGCGCAGCTCATTAGCAATCTCATCTAATCTCTCTGTTCCAAATAAATTGTACTCCTCTTTAGTTATTTCAAAATACTCGTCATACCATGCAACCCACGTAACAACGCATGCCATAACATATTTGTCGATACTTGATATATATCCAACACGATATAGCTTTTCATTGCGAATCTTCTCTTTGTCCAGCTTCTCCTTCTGGTACAGTATTGTAGTCCTCGCTGAATTTATTGATAACACTCTCCGTTTCCTCAAAGAGCTTTCTATCAACAAGTGAATCAAGCATTGGTTTTATCTCAGTTTTCGGATTATCTGTTATGCCGTACAGATCAAACAACTTTTCAAGGTCTTTAACGAATATCTCTTCCTCTGTTATAAATTCTTCAAGTGAAAAGATATTTTCCTTATGTATCTTTTTCCATTTCTTATAGATTTCATCCGCATCTTCTGCAAGATCGTATTTACTGAAGATTGCTTTGGTCGCATCAACAGAACCGGTGCCTGTTGAAATTAGTGTGCCGCATGCGTCAAATATTATGTTTTTAATCATTGGGAGCCTCTTACCTTAAATATTCACCTACTCAATTCGATAACCAGGTCTTTATATCGCTCAGTCTTATTCTGAATGTCCTCTTCTGACACGCCATAGTATTTATATATATCCTTGTAAACACTACTAAACATCTTCATAAATTTCTTGCTTCCCTGTGCTCCTGCAGCAAGATAATCATAATTCTTCTCAATTATAATATGCATAGAATCATCATTATCTTTCCCTTTTTTTACATACTTATGGAAATCTATATCAAAAACATCCCGCGGAATTGAATCAGCAATCTCTTTTTCCTTTTTTATCTTCTCATTCAATCGAATAAGCATTTCTTCTGCATCATCTGTTATATCAAAATCCAAATCAATATCCCGCCCTTGAGCCAGATCAGATCTATACTTAAAAAGAAATGCCGTACGTGTTTCCTCATATTCAAACTCGAACTCAGTTCGATCTACTTCCACAAAACCATATCTGCTTTTAATATATTCCTCAACTTCATCTAAGCTATGCACACCGGGTCTAATACTTTTTTCAATAAACCACCTTTTTATCCTATATAAAAAAGACATTAATCTCTGCGGTAGTGTCTGTTTCTTAGACTTATCACAAATAAATATAGATGTAGGGCCATCAGCACCGCCTATAATTTCAAAATGCTCATCTTCCATAATTCCTATCATCTCCACTTTACCCTGCATGCTTTCAGTGCTTCTTTTCAAATGGTCCTAGGGGTGGGGGGTGTGGGCCATTTGGGCACTGCTCACGAACGTTTCTACCAATCAATAACTTCAAAAAACTCTTCAATATTACTATTTTTCTTATTTATCCCGTCACGATTATAGTCTGTCTTCTTAATTTTAATATCAAAAGTCTTTTTCTTGATCTCATATCTATTGGAAATCATTTTTTCCTGTTTCTTAATCGCCTCAAGAAGATTCATGTACGACTTCTTACCCGCATTAAGAAACTCATATACATCCTCATTACTCTTAAATGCGGTAATATCCTTAAATGCCCATGCATTGGTGATGTACTTCTTAGTATCCTGCCCCTTATATTCCGCATCATGTAAACAAGCAACATATTCAAAATCAGGGTTATCAGCGATTAAAAAATGCGGTGTGCTTCCCTTCTTATTTTGAATCATACAATACTCCAGCAGCTTCAAGAAGTTTTCCTGCTCACCGGGTATAGTTTTAATCCTGTCAGCATCAACAATGATAAACTTAGCAAGATAATTGGTCTGCGCCTCTTTTCTAATCTGTTTTAAAAAATTAGAATATCCACCGCCATGCATATTAATAGGCTTCAGAACAAGTTCTACTCCCTGTTTCTTGCGCATTTTGTCAATGTAATTATACTCAGTATCGCCTTCGCAAAAGATGGCATACCTTTTCTTAAGTATCCTCTCTTTTCTACTCAAAAGCCGTACCTCCCAATATTCCCTTCATATAAAACTCATATACCTTAGCAGTTTCATACCTCACTTCAGGAAAATCTGAAAGTGAATACAACTCGGAGGTAAGACTATCCTTACTCTTGGTAACAAAATAGATCTGTTCTTTCATATAAGTCCTGAGATTCAAATGCAGCACATTATGCGTAGAAAAGATAAATTGCCCCTTGTGATCTTCTCCATTAACAAAAGCAATCACTCGGTCTGAAAGTATAGGATTTAACACCCTGTCCATCTCATCGGCAAATACAACCCTGTTCTCATAAACCACTCTGAAAATCTGAACAGCCCATGCAAAAAACTCCCTGACCCCCGTAGAATCCTGCTGCAGTTCCCTACGAATTTCATTTCCGTCAGAATCTTTTCTGATAATAAGAGATTTACCGTAAGGTTTATCATTATCAACTTCAACACCTGAAATACTGTAATCAACCATGCGGAAAATATCTATAAAACGCGGATCGCGCATGACTTTGATATCTTCATCTTTATTAAAAGGATTTCCGTCATGATCTTCAGGAACAGCTCCCGGAAGCAAAACATTCTTGAACCAGCTTGTTGTCTCACTCGCGTCTTCATTGCCAAGTAGCGCAAGCTTGCTTATGAAAAGCCCGTAACTGTTATTGCTGTTTTTCAAAGCAACATCAAGTTCCGAAACCTTCCCCTCTTTCTTCTCATATTTTCCATCCTTATCTCTGCCCACAGAAAAAAGACAAGAAAAAGCTCCTTTACGCTTGCTCTGCTTATATAGTGCTTCACTTGTAATTCCAATCGAATCAATTCCAAGGGAATACTTGTAGCATTTTCCCTGTTCTGATATAAAGCATATTTCAAATCTCTGCTCAGGATTCTTATCAGTAAGATAACTGGAGACATTAACAAATGCACCAACCGACTGAACCTGCAAATTGTAATCTATCAGCGATTTCAAAAATTTAAGACTACCAATAAAATTAGACTTACCACCCGCATTTTCACCTACTATCACTGCGGTTTTCAAAAGATCGTAGCCCACATCCGAAGAAGTGTAATTGTCCGGATATCTAGTTTTTACCTTACTGTTAGGCGCTTCCATACTGAATTCGCTCTCAACATTAAAAGAACAAAAATTATTGAACTTAAAACTTATCAGCATCCTTTAATCTCCTTTTCGATGCCTCTATTATAACACAAAATCTTTCATCTAAACCAGATTTTTGGTTTAGATGAAAGATTTTTAAGATTTTTATTATAAAAGTGCCCAACAAAATCAAAAATATTATTTAATCAAAAACTATCTTTTATTTTCCCAATGTATTGCTTGTTATAGCTGCTGCCTTTGCCGCAATAGAATTTGTTGCCGCATATAAAGAGCATGTAGGTGCAACAGGGCTCATCAAAACATTTAAACTGCATCAAAATCTATATTTGGATCATATTTATACAAGCGTCGTTTAAGTCGTTCCACACCTACATCCCCCTCAATTTGTTTAATAAAGGCGATTTTACCAATTATCCTTAATCTAGAATAAAATAATTCTTCGTTTAACTGTTGCTGACAATTATTTTTCTTTTGGTCATATTCAATATAATCTTTTGCCACATCATTAATATAAGTTTTTCCTACTGTAATTATATTCCCAGTCTGTTGATGAATAATATTTACTCCAATATATCTTAAAAACGAATGTGAAGAATCAAAATTAATAAACTGATTTTTCTTTTCATTAGTAACCAGTCCATTTTCCAACATTGTCGCTTTTACAGTAAGATCAATGTTTTTATACATATCATCACCAATCATCTGTTTCGAAGATATAAGAATATCGTCAGCATATCTAGTGTAAATACAATCATTCTTCTCTGCTACTGAACATATTTTATTATCTACATCTTTCATAAAAATATCCGAAAATATCGGCGATGTAACAAAACCAAGCGGAATTTGGTTATTATAAGAACATGCCATTAATACACTTTTTAACTGATAAACATAATTAGGATCAATATCAAATTCAATAATCATTTTTTTCGCTAGCAATTCTATTGATATACTATTAAAGAACTTCCTAATGTCATATTTTAGAAATCCCATCCCATCCAAATGATTAATAACACATTTTTTTATATTTTCACCTTTTTTGTATGCATAAGAATTACTGCTATACATATATTCATTCTTTAGGCTCTGATTAATTGCTTCATGTATTTTTCGGGCTGAATCACCATTTTTATCGTTTCTATATTTGACAATTTCTCTAACCTTATTACCAGTTCTAATCTCAATAGTCTCATAATACAAATCTGGATTAGAATTGATTTTCATAAGCAACTCTATCTGCTCTTGCGTGAGTTTAATAACATCAAAGACAGTTTTTCCTTTTATAACTTGCTTTATTATCTTATTTATTGGATTTTTAAATAAACGTAATACTCCATAGTCTGAATTATTATTAAAAACATGTAAGAATTTAACAATGTGTCTAATTAAATTATCATTCTGCTCCTGTTTTAACACTGTCTTAACTGAGATTTTCTTTAAATCATTTTTATTAATTAATGTTTTGGATTCAATTAAATTATATAATGCATCCTTGACCTGTTGCTCTACCTCCTCCAAGGATATCTTGCTAAAATCTGACTCCTTATTATCAAAAAGCTCTTTATATTCACATGAAACTATTGCCAACGTCACATAGAACATCAATTTTATTGATGTATTAACCTGCAATTCTTGATTAGTAATCGAATAACAAATTTGATAATGAGACTGAGGCATATCCGCAGATTCAATAATCTCAATATTTGTTTTACCCTTTGATTCTTTTAAATCTTCATCATTAATAATGCTTTGATGAATATTCAAAGGAAGCTTATTACCAACAAATGAATAAAACTCAACAATATAATCCGAAGCTATTGCGTTTCGTTTTACTCCCGGACGATATTCCAATACTTTTATTGTATCTGGTCTTGACTTAAGAGATATTTCTCGTACAAAATATCCCACATTACTCTTATTATAAATATCATTCTTTTTAGGAATGTAGACCTGAATCTTATTCATAAATGTGCTGTTAGCAAAAATACCTAGCTCGGCAGAACTAGACAAAGTATCTAGAAATATATATGTTTTAACTGAAACAGCTGCACATATTTCTTCCATCAACTGAATACTAATAGTCTTATCATCTATGTTCTCTTCAGTAAGAAAATCATCAATAATTAATGGCAATATTCTATTCGAATACTGATTAGAAATAGTCTGTTTAAGAATTTTCCTTCTGTCCCCATCATCCTTCTTATTGTAATAAGGACCACAAAGAAAAACGATAGGTCGTTCAATTGAAATCTGATCTAATAACATATATTCTTTCATATTTTACACAAAAAAAGAATCCTACAGTGAGAAAGAAATCAAAGAATTGATGAGTGAGCCCCGTGAGCATATGCGGCGAACGGGAAAAGCGAGCGAATCAATTATTTGATTTCTCTCTCACTCATAAAAACTCCATATTTCTACTTCGTCATCGACGAATACTAGGATTCTATGGACATTATATCGTCCCTTTCCTCCTCCGTCAAATAATATTTTTTTCGTCTTTTATCTTCTTCATTTAAAATTTCTTTATAAATGAATTTATCTTCCTCAATATCGAAAAACCACCCTTTAGATTGAAGAATTTCATGATCTTTCTCTGCCTCAATTAATGTCATTAGTAGACGAAGTATTCCGTTCTTGTAACTCTCATTTCCTAGACTATTTTCAAACATTGTATTGCTCTTTTGTTGGACTAGATTTAGCAAAACAAATAACTGTCGATAACTCACTTCGCTAGAGCCATCTTCCACTGTTATCATATCATTTTCTTCTGGAATAATAGTTTTCTTAATTGCATAATCTATATTTTCGTATCTTAAAGCAGCCTCCTCTGTGTTTTTAATTTGCTTTTCCAAAAGTTCTAATACATATTTTTTTCCTTCTTTAATCGACATCTGAAATAAAAGATTATATAACTCACGAACAGAAAAATATGCATTTTGACTATCATCTATCAAATAGAAATAGTAATCTTGTGAGCTTACCTGCACACCAATCAAAAGCCCCTCAATTTGAATTTTTCTCACCATCCGATAAGAATCTGATACCAAGTAATCCTTTTTCTTATACTTACTAATTTCTCGTTTACGATCCGTTCTAAGTATTGAAAGGAAATCTCTCATTGCCTCCATTTATTTAATTCCTCCAACCATAAAATTATATATCTTTTAGTTTTATTTCATTCTCATCTTCCCACTCCACATTACCATTAGAAGTATGTCCCATTACAACCACCGAGGCTACTGGCGGAGCATTGAACTCATAGTCATGCTGCCCCCTATCAACTATCATTCCATCACTCTCCAGTTGTTGTCGCAATCTAAAATAAGATTTACCTCTTGTCTCAAATGATGGTACTCTTCCGTCAGATACTCTGGATCCTTTAAGGGCATAACTCCACTAGGACTTATAATCGATTTACCATACATAACAATACTACCTTCCTAATCTCTAAACGCTGAACGCAACTTATCGGCTGAAATATCATGATTCTTCATATAATACTTATATTGTTCTGATTCCAAGAATTCTCTTTTTAACCCCACGCGCGCTATAGGCTCTAAACAGCATCCGTAATTCGCAACAAACGGCATATAATCGCTGGTGTCCGCGCAAACAATAGTTTGTGAATTCTTGGCTTTTCTATTTCCAAGACGTAGTCTTAGTTGTCTCACCGCTAATTTCTTGAATCCTCTTTCAAGAAAAATATAGTTTTCTCCCCCCTTGTACGCTCTTGAATCATAAACTAAACAATCTGGTTTCTGCTCCAAAATACGTTTCATCATATTCTCTTCACTTAATGTGAGCGCTATTCCATTATCTATTTTGTCTATCAATTCCTGAACTCCACATTTTCTGCCATCAATAATAATCAACGGCTCGTCATTATCAGTGATAGGAATCGTACTGGTAGCATCATCATAAGCCCAAAAAGTTATGATATTGTTACTCGCCCCGTGTTTTTTTATTTCTGCCCGAGAAGTATCTGGTGAATCAGCCCAATATGAAATACGCTGGTTAGGAAAAAGCTTTGAATACCGTCCTGTACATTCTCTTAAATTTCCTGCGTGAAGATCATAAACAGATTTACCATAAAAACTTTCATTGAATTCCACACATCTATAAAAATCAAACTCATCAGTTACATATACCGGTAAGTTCTTATGCTTATATATAGTTCTCATATAATCATTGCTTTTAAAAAATTCACCCATTTTGTGTCACTCAAATCCCCTCTATTTCTCCGTTTTCCACTTTATTAAGTATATCATTTAAGAAAAATCCCTCAAAGGCTAAACTGTTGCTTTTGCAAAGAAACAGTCACGAAAGTACGTAATATCTGAACCACTAATAGTTCGCTGATGAAGAGTTATATGGTTGAACTTTATTTAATTCTTTTAATGGAGAATATTTATAGAACTCGCTGTTTTTGATCCACTCAAGGGAGTGGTCAGCGAGACGATGGCTTATCAGCTCATTCTATAGCTGTTCAAAGGTATCGTCATAATCAGATTTTCTGAAATAATTCTTGTTGGCGATGCCATCGTTTTTGTTGGTTATGATAAACTTTCCATCTGCGGAAACAAACTGGATCAGCTTAGATTCATAGTCAAATGTCGCCGACTGATTGAATCTTTCTGAATAGATAAAATGAACTTGTTTGAATTCTCTTTTCTCATGATTGTTATAATGCTGCTTCATCCTTTCGGAAACATTGGTAGATTCACCAATATAGATCTTTTTCCCATTCTCAAGGATATAGAGCATCGGCCAGTTATTGAGAAAATCATCATTTCCGTAATTGTCGCTTGGAAATTTGTGATTCGTTATTACATAAAGAATTTCTTGCGTCTGATCTGCAGTAGTCATGTAGTTGCTCCGCTTTTTTTGATATTTTTAAAGCTGTGGTGCACTGAAATCTAAAATATAAAATTACTAAATCACTGAAAAAACAAGCTATAACTGACTTCAATTATACCATATAAAAAGCTTTCCTCTACATATTAACGTAGTAGGAAAGCTTTTTGAAAATTATTAAAGTAAATTCCACTCTAACTTCTTGTGGTAGATTTTACTTTTGCACAAGTGGAGTTTAAACCTTCACACATTAATGGTATGCTCTAAGCTTTCCTTCTGACAGCAGTAGAAGGAGGCTCTATGAGCAGATATATACCAGGTAACCAAAAGCATTTAACACTTGATGACCGTAAGTACATAGAACGATCCTTGAATGAAGGGGTATCGTTTAAAGATATTGCTCGATTTCTTTGTAAGGACCCAACAACCATATCCAAAGAGGTCCGACTTCACAGGCTTGATGATTGGTATCATAAAGGTCCATTTTACAACGCCAAGAACTTTTGTATTCACAGATATAAGTGCGGTAAAACAAATGCCTGTGGAAAGATTGTCATATGTGGTGTCAGATGTTCCTCTTGCCCTACATGTAACCAGACGTGTCCGGATTTTGTGAGGGAAAACTGCATTCGTCTGACCAAAGCTCCATATGTATGCAATGGATGTCCTAATCCCATCACCAGATGTACTATAGCCCACAAGTATCGTTATGATGCTATATTTGCTAATCGCAAATATAAGGAATGCCTTAAATCCTCCAGAGAAGGTATAAGCATCACAAAGCATGAACTTCACGAAAAAGATATGGTTATTACTCCACTTATCTATCAGGGGCAATCACCTTATCAGATAATTACTAACCATCCAGAGCTTGATATGTCTGTAAGAACACTCTATACATACCTTGAAGATGGCATTCTCACAGCCAGAAACATCGACCTTAAACGCAAAGTAAAATTCAAGCCACGTAAGGTCCACAAGACCCAAATCAAGGAACGAGCTGTTTTTGAAGGACGTTTATACAACGATTTTCAAGCTTTGGAACTCGATCATTTCACGGAGATGGATACTGTGCATTCCTCCCAGGAATCAAAAAGAGTCATACTCACGTTTTTTCTAACCCGCGAGAAACTGTTCCTTGCTTTTATCATGAACCGCTGCACTAAAGGTGCTGTAAAGCTCATTTTCGACAAGCTGGAGCGCCAGCTGGGAATATATGACTTTCTTACATTATTCAATACAGTACTGACCGACCGTGGAGTGGAGTTTGGTGATCCGGATTCTCTTGAAAACGGGCTTGATGGAACTGTACGCTCAAGCATTTACTATTGCGATCCAATGAGAAGTGGCCAAAAAGGCGGCATAGAGCACGTACATACGATGCTGCGAATGGTACTTCCCAAGAAGACGAGTTTTGAATACCTGACTCAATGGGATCTGCGTACAATCGTAGATCATATAAATTCAACACCACGAGAGATATTAAATGGCAGAACTCCGTATGATGTAGCTCTGGAGAACTACGGCCCAGATATCCTAAAAGCGCTTCAGCTCAGACCGATTCCACCCGATGAGGTCAATCTGACGCCTAAGCTGATACGCTTCAACCATTAACTTTACATAAAAACCTGCTGTCAGACTGGAAGTAAACAATTCACATTTTTTAGATGTGGCCTGTGGAATTCAGTCTCGCACATGAAATGTCCAGAGGCTTGTTTACCATACAGTCATTTCAGTTATTTTATGGAAAGTTGGCTCAATTATACCATCAATCGTCAGAATGGGCCTAAAATAATTACTAAAAATCAATGAATTTTAAATCGCGGTGGAATTTACTTCTTCACTGGAATTTAAAATTTCAAGTCAGCTAGGAAAGCTTTTTTGGTCCACTAACCCCGTCCCCAAAAGGACCACATACAAAAATCCCAGCAGTCTATTAACTTGAAACTTTTATTTTTCCGTTTCCGATCGTGGCGACTGTCTTGTGTTTAAATTCGGAAATCGTATCTTTTAGCTTGATATTGCTCATAAAGCTTGTAGCAAGTGACTGGCCGGATGAATGTGACTCGGGTACAACAGTCTCGAATCCGTTCTCGCCGCGGACTTCCAATATGATGTCTTTGCCTGCGGAATATCCTGCTGAAGCAAGCATTGCGCCTGCCATACTTCCTGCGACATAGGCGAAAGGAATGAATGGGAAGAGCGCCTGTACCAATGCACCCGTCGTCTGCGAAGCAAGAGCAATTATAATCTCCTGCGCCATCAAGTCTCCGTACTCCTCTTCTGTGATCTGTCCTACTGAAAGCTGATAGCCATAGCGGATTGAATCTACTATGAGAACAGTGAGCGTTCCGACTGTCTCAGGTGCAAGATTCTTATATGATCTGCCAAACTTGCCGGACTGAGAAGCGATAACGATGGCACTGCTGACAGAACCTTCGACAAATCCTTCGGAACCTGCGAGAACGCCTTCTATGCCGGTTTCCATCAGTTTCTTTTCATCGATCTTGCCTGTCTTGGCGGCATCAACAAGAATTGCGTATACGTCGGGTCCTATCGCAAAGGCCGTGTTTATGATTGCAGCCTGAGCTCCAGCACCGATTGCTTGTTTCAGGATATATTTGGGAGTTAAGAGCCCATATTTATTGTAAGAAGCGGGCTTATTCTTTCCCGTATAAAGCGAATCATAAATAGCATCAAGATTCTTCTTTTCGTATTGGCCAAGGTATTCCGTGGCATTCATTGGCGTTCCGCCATTTTGCTTAGTCTCAACATAGTATTTTTGATAGTCTTCAAAAAAATTTATTGCCTGCGTCTTGGCGCTTGGCTTAGAAGTTTTATAATAATTTGAGCCATATTTACTGTCGAAATCAGAATTGCTCGAAGCAAAGCCGTTATTGCTGTTAACCTTCTTAAGAAGCTCTTTTTGCATAAGGCTTGAAGTATCGGTAATTGAAGACTGAACGCTGTTTACATATGTTTTGCCTTTCAGCGCTGCAATCGTGGTTCCTGTATATTTGGAAGCATAGTCCCATCCCGACTTAAATTTCTTGGTGTCGATCTTGGCTGCATACTTCTTGATCGTGTCGCTAACGGCCTTAGCTTTTTCGGAAGTGTCTTTGGCCGCCTTACTCGCCTTTTCGGCAGTATCTTTGGCGGTTTTACTTGCTTTCTCAGCAGTCTGTCTTGTTGTCTCTTCCGCCTTTTTAGCATTCTTTGAAATTGTATCAGCGGTTTCTTTTGCAGTCTTTCCTGCTTTCTCAGCATTTTGGGAAATTGTATCCGCGGTATCCTTTGCGGTTTTGCTTGCTTTCTCAGCCGATTCCTTCGCTGTCTTACCGGTCTTTTTGGCATTATCAATCAGTGTGCTTCCGGTGTTTTTGAGATCATCAATCCCCTTTGCACAGGCTGTAACAGAGGTATAAGGTGCCATGAAAAAATGTATTGTCATGGTAGCGGATAATATAAGTGCGATAGTCTTTTTCATAGTAGGAACCTCACATAATAAAATAACACATGTAATAATATCACATTCTAAGCCACTTTAGGGGATAAAGTTGGTACAGACTACCCCCTCATTCTTTTCCCTGTTTCGCATTTTCTGTAAATAGCGTATAATTATACTGTAAATAGTTAATTTGATGACAATACCGACTATGAGGTCCTACTATGTATTGGCAAAAGATAAACTACTACGGATTCGAGAAGCATCGCTATGATGATTGTAAAAAACTCATACATGATACAAATTACACGCATCTGCTGATCATTAACAGCTGGCTTCTTTTGATGACCATAACCTTTATGATTCTGTGTCTTATGAACGAGTTTGGCGTGACAAGAAGAAATTTCAACATGTACTACTCGTTCATGATACTGTCGCTGATTTTTGAGGTCATTATTATCGCGTTCAAAAAATTCTGCATACGATTCGCAACATTCTTTGTTCATGCAAGCTCAATCATCCTGATTGTTTTCGGAATATTCTCATCGGTCGCTCAGCCCTATCTTGCCGCAACCATGTATCTTGTTATGGTTGTCCTTCTTTCCGTTACATATATCGATACCATGATAAGATTTACCGTACTTCTTATCTTCTATTGCAGTGTCTTTTTGTACACTTCTTTCAAGTTCAAACCACATTCACTCGCAGAACTTGATATGTACAATATAATTGTTTTCCTTGCTCTTTCGCTTATTCTGCATTACTTTTTCCAGCACAATAAAATGACACAGTTCTACACGCTTCAAAAAAATATTCAGATTCAGCGCGACCTCGAGATACGCTCAAGTTTTGATACTTTGACGGACCTTCTTAACAGAGCGCGCTTTTTTGCGATAGCCGATCAGATCATAAAAGATCCGATAAGACGCGATGAATTCCTCGCCGTATGCCTGCTCGATCTTGATAAGTTCAAAGAGATAAACGACAAACTCGGACATCAGATGGGTGACAAGGCAATCCAGACGACATCCCACATCATAGTGGAAGCCTTGAATATCGATATGTTTGAGAAATGGTCTTTTACAGAAAGAGCCGTGCGCGACAAATTTAGCATAGCGGGAAGGCTCGGCGGCGATGAGTACATTATGCTCATACGCGGTCAGAAAAACATGGATGACGTAAAAGCAATTTTAGATTCTATCCTTACCAATCTCAATTCCGTACAGATTGGTGAACTTAGCGGTATCAGCGCATCTTTGGGCGTCACCGCCGTCACAGACGATGACAAAGACATGGATTTAATTTACAAACGTGCCGACGAAGCTCTCTATCAATCCAAAGACCGGGGAAGAAACCGCATCACGATAAACTGAAGCTTTCCTCTTTTTTCCATAAGGAGTGCAGATATGATCATTGTTGTAAAAGCGCTTATTCTTTGCGGAATCATCATAGCGGCCTACACCACGCTGGAGTGCATCTCTTTTTTCAGCCTTCACAGAGACGTTATCACTTCGTTTGAAGGCAAGAAAAAAATGATCCTCTATGCTTCTTTTGGTCTGTACATAGCCACCTGCCTTTTCTTTGTAGTCGCAATGTTCATTAGCCGCGACAATATCCTAAGCGGAATCGTAGTGATCATTCTGGCTCTGATACTTTTTCTTTTCACCAATTGGTTGTTCGTAGTCATAACGAATGTGAAGTCCAAGACAAAAGAGATCGCTGAGAGCCTGATCGGAATGATCGAAGCGCGCGATACTAACCTTGACGGCCACTCCATCCACGTTATGGAGATTGCCATGCTCATATATGACTACCTTCCGTACAAATATAAAAAGACAATTCAATGTGAGAATCTGCGCTACGCGTCTCTTTTTCTCGATGTAGGAAAACTGGGAATTCCAAGCAAAGTCCTGAACAAGCCGGGAAAGCTTGAAAGCGGTGAATGGGATCTTATAAAAAAGCACACAGCCATCGGCGTGCAGGTACTTAAGCAGATTCACTCTTTTGACAATATATCCGACTGGATTTTGTACCATCACGAACGAATTGACGGAAACGGCTACTACGGGCTTAAAGGCGACGAAATCCCTCTCGCATCTAGGATCATTGCCGTTGCCGACACATATTCCGCGATAGTCATGGTAAGGTCCTACAAGCCCTCGAGATCCTACGACGATGCCATCGGTTCTTTGAAGATTGCTGCAGGTTCGCAGCTTGATAAGGAAATCGTCAGGATATTCTGCTCGATCCCGCGCGAAAAAGTCGAGGGTTGCACCAGAAGTGTAAAAGATAAGATGGCTCTTTTCCTCGCAAACGATTTCAGGGAAGACAATCTGTAAGGAGACGATCGTATGAATTTTGGAAAAAAAATTATTATCCCGCTTCTCTTAGCCGGCATGGTAACTTCTTCCGCTTGCGCCGAAACGGCAAGCAATTCGATGACCGGTGCAAATATCTCAAATAAGGACAAGCCTGTTGTCTGGTTCAACAGACAGCCTTCAAACAGCGAGACCGGCGAAATTGATTACGACGCCATAACCTTTAACAAGAACGTCTACTACGTCGGTGTTGATATGGAGCAGGGCGCAACGCTTCAAGGCGAGATGATCATCAAATACATAATGGGCCGCGATGCTTCACTTGACAGAAACGGCGACGGAATCATCGGCTATGTCCTCGCCATAGGTGATACAGGGCACAATATATCCGCCGCAAGAACACGCGGCGCAAGAAAAGCTTGCGGAACCGCCGTGAAAAAAGATGATGTGATAATTCCCGACGCCGTCGGTATAAATCTAGACGGAAGTTCTAAGATTGTAACGGACGGAACCGCCACGATAGCGGGAAAAGACTATATCATAAGAGAGCTTGCGTCAAAAGAGATGACATCCCCCGACGGTGCAACCTGGAATGCGGACGCCGCAGGTGTTGCCATCGATGAATGGGTAAAACTGTTTGGTGACAGCATAGATGTTATTATTTCCAACAATGACGGAATGGGACTAAAAATGTTTGATAATTGGGCGCACAGTAACAATGTACCTGTATTTGGATATGATTCGAACGGTGACTGCGTAGCCGCAATTAAGGACGGTTTTTGCGGAAGCGTCAGCCAAAGAGCCGATGTTCAGGCGTACCTTACACTTCGCATTCTAAGAAATTGTCTTGACGGAGTTGATGTAAACACCGGAATCGGTGTGCCTGACGATGTAGGAAACGTTCTTAACCAGGCAGACTTTTACTATGCTGACAGGGAACGCGCCTTCCTTGCACTAAATCTCGCCGTTACAAACGAAAACTATCTGGCGCACCTGGATCCCAGAGCGCCGTATGAGGAAGTATCACACCAGCTTAATGTAAATGAACATCCGAGGAAAAAAGTGTGGCTCAACATCTACAGTACCGAAGATGATTTCCTTAGCCAGACGTACCAGCCGCTCCTGCAGCAGTACGCCTACACTCTCAATCTTGATCTTACCATCGTGATTGGCAACGGATATGACGAATCGAGCATTACTTCGCAGCTGGGCGATCCGTCAGAATATGACGCATTCGCGATCAATATGATAAAGACAGATGATGCACAGATTTACATGGATCTGCTATCCAAGTAGGCAAAAGCGCTTTACGGTAGTGAAGAGTAGGCGCATATTATATAAGCAACTTCAGGGACGCTTTCGCTCCCCTCGCTTCGTAGCGGTACTAATACCGCAAAAAACGCGGCATAAGTACCGACGAGCTCAGAGGCCCATTCAGTTGCTTATATAATATGCGCCTACTTATTTACGTAATGAGCTTTTGCCAGAATATGCTGGTGTGATATCCTACGACAGTTTTTTATTTCGCATTATTATAAAAAATTTATTTTCGCGAAGCAGAAAGCCATCTTGCAATATCAACTATTCTTATACCATCATGTTGAGTTTCATCATGTTTTGTTCTTGCGATAATCATTTTAGGATAGGCATCTTTTATACTCAAAAGAGGAGCTATCTCCCTTTTAAAAGTTTCCTCACGAGAAATATCATCTGAAACCTGTATATATAGCTTTTCGCCTTCCTTTATAGCAACAAAATCCACTTCCTTCTCGTATAGTTTTCCAACATATACTTCATATCCCCTGCGCAATAGCTCCAATGCAACTATGTTTTCATACAAATGACCGTAATCAGCATCCTTTGTTCCTAATTCAGAAAAACGAAATGATAAATCAGAAAGATAATATTTCTTATCTGACTCAAGATATTTTTTACCCTTAATATCATATCGCCGAATTGGATAAAACAAAAATGAACGACATAAATAATCTATATAAACCCCTACCGTTTTATCGTTTGTTTTATAAGTACCTGATGTTAGTTTAGACGCGACATTTCTTATTGAGGTTTGGTTACCTACATTATCCATCAAAAAATTGCCAATCATAACAAGCAAATCTTCGTTTTCGATTTTAAACTTAGTTACTATATCCTTTGTGATGGTTGTTCTATATATTCCATTAATATATTTTCTAGCATCTTCTTCTGTCTTATACAAATATGAACCAGCCATACCACCTTTTTTTACATAATCATCGAATGCGACATCCACATTATCAGATGGGAAGTATTTCAAATACTCATTAAATGAAAATGGATAAAGCTTTACTTCAAATACTCTTCCACCAAACAATGTTGCAAGGTCACTTGAAAGTAAGAATGCATTAGATCCAGTAAGATATATGTCATACAATTCTTCTTCATATATGCTATTGATGACCCTTTCAAAACCATCGCACATCTGGACTTCGTCAATAAAAAGATAGTTATTTTTTTCGTCATCATATTGCTGCTCAATATACTCATATAGTTTATCACCATCAAGCATCGACTCATTCTTTTTTAGATTAAGCTTAATGCGTACAATATTAGCAGATATATCTTTAGAAATATTAGAAATCAATGCATCCATCAGTTTTGATTTCCCACTTCTACGTACACCCGTTATCACTTTAATATCTGGAATATCTTTTACCGCTAAAAGAGCATTTAAGTAGTAATTTCGTTCAATCAGTTTCATATTTTTCACCTCAAAATTAGTATACTTCATTTCGCAAATTTAAACAATTTTAAAATTTGCGAAATGAAAAGGCAGCTATCTTTCGATAACTGCCCTGTGTAACATTCATTATTCATCTAAATCAATCGCTGGTAACACCATTTGCTCAATAAAATCCACTCTATCAAATATCTTTGGCTTGAATGTATCTGTGAAGCTGTTGTTCTTCTCGGCGATAGCTGCCTGAATAGCAACCACAGCAAACACTCAATTTACTGCTTTGACAAGTATTCAAGTGCTTTGGCTCTGCCGTGGTCATAGACACGCTGAAGCTGCGCAGGATCTTTTTCGACAGGACTGATGTTCAAAGATGCATCAGGGCGGATTACCTTGACTTCTCCCGCGAGCTCTTTTTCACGAATGTACTTCTTCTCCTCGTTGTACATGATGTATCGCTCTTCCATCGCTTTAATCATGTTGGGGTATTTACGGAGCATGAAGCGAACGAGCGGCATGTAGGACTGAGGCTTTTTGATGTAGTCTACGGGCTGGGTTTCGATGACAAGGTTGTTATCGTAGCCCTTTTCTTCCATAAACTTAAGCGGGATGGAATCTGATATTCCGCCGTCTAAGTATTTGCCGCCGGCTATGTCTACAGGTCTTGATACAAGCGGCATTGAAGCGGATGCCTGTATCCAGATTATGTCATCTTTTTCCCCGGTAAGGCACTTATGATATACGGGCTTGCCGGTCATTATGTCCGTCGCAACGCAGTAGAACTCCATCGGTGAATTCTTGAATGTCTCAATGTCCCATTTATCAAGCTTGTAAGGAAGTTCGTCGTAGCAGAACTTTACGTTGTAGATGTCGCCTGTTGTCAAAAGAGATGAGATGCTGTGATATCTTTTGTCCGCGCAATACTTCTTATTATATCTGAGCGCTCTTCCGTGCTGCTTTGACTTGATATTACAGCCAAACGTAGCTCCCGCGGAAACTCCCACGGCTCCGTCAAACTCTATCCCCTCTTCAAGAAAAACATCAAGCACGCCGCAAGTGAACATGCCTCTCATTGCTCCGCCTTCCAAAACAAGCCCTTTTTTCATCTTATGATAACCTCTCCGCTGCATTCTATTACAGGTGCCTCCGTGATGATCTCACCGACGGCATCTGCTGTTATTTTGCCCGATCTCGGGTTCTTGACTGAATCTATGCTACCTATTATACTCGCTTCTACATCCGAATATTCAAAAGAAAGATCGCAGCCTTCCATTGTACAATCGATAAGCTTAAGGTCCTTGCAGTAGCAAAGCGGCTGCGTTCCTATTATCTTGCAGTTAATAAGTGTAAGTCCTTCCGAATACCACGCAAGGTACTCACCCTTAACGATGCTGTCTCTTACCGTAACGTTCTTGGTGTGCCAGAAAGCATCCTTGGTATCAAAGTTGCAATTTGATATTTCCATGTTTTCAACATATTGAAAAGAGTATTTGCCCTTCATCTCGACATTATCAAGTTTCAGGTTCTTGCTGTCAAGGAACAGATACATCGCCTCAACTTTCGTATCTTTAAGCGTGATGTTATCACACTTCCATCCAAACTCTTCGGACACGATATCGCTGTTCTCTATTACAATGTCCTTGCACTCTCTAAGCGCCTTAATACCGCCAAGCTTGGAATCCTTTATCTTTCCGTTTTGATCGTACCAGAGAGCTGCCCTCGTAAATTCATTCATCGAAGACTTCTCAATCTCAAAGTTCGTCACGTGCCAAAGCGGATATCTTAGGGAAAAACTGCACTCTTCCACCTTTATATCCCTTGCCTCTTTAAGCGCAGACTCGCCGTCTGCAGGGCCTTCGAATCTACAATTCCTAACCTCTGCATCTGTGAGATTATAAAGAGCTCTCTCCTCGTCAAACTGCTTGTTCTCTACTATATTCTTCATATAAACCTCATAATCAACCTAATAAAAACAAAAAACTTCGAATCACATTATATTGTAAACAATTTAAAATTAAATGCAAGCAGGTGCAAAAACACTCTATTTTGTGTAAGCGTCGTTTTCCTTACGTGAAACAGAAAGATAATTTCATAAAATTTTTATATTTTAACGGGTTAAAGTGGCTAAATATCACTATTATTTCTATGATAAATAGTATATAATGTATTCATTGAATGAAATCTTGTAATAAAACCACAATAGGTTGAGGGGCCTATTAATTTACAAGCAAATCATTTAGTAATTTTATTTCTTATGAATTGAATATTTCTTATGAGATGAGGAGGAAAAAAAATGAGACGTTCAGCTAAGGCCAAAAATAACATCAGCCAAAGTTGCATCGAGATCATGGCAGATGCAATTAAGGCAAAAGAGCAGAACCTTTCCTACGGCAAATTCAAAGCACTCGATATGATGGGAGCCGGAAATGTATCGGATGAAGAATACACTTCAGAGTACACCGTACATACAACGGAGCTTATCCACAGGAAGGAGAATAATACAGAGAAAAAAGCATTAGCGTTCGTTAAAATCAGGTGATTAGTTCAGTTCCAAATAAAGAAAGCATCAATCTTTTATTATGAAAAGGTTGGTGCTTTATTTTTGTACTTTTATTCTCTCATCTCCCGCAAGATAGAATAACAGCGCCTGTCTTGCGTGCTCTTTGTCCGTAGCTTCGACACTTACCGTAAATTGATAAGTGTGCTTTTTGACTTCTTCTGCCTGAACCCTGTTTTCAGCCTCCGCGATCGACTTGTCCTTAGTATCTTCGCTCGTCATCTCCATAATGTCTTCAATTGCGAATTTCCTGAACATATCGCGATGTCCGGCATCCGGCATATACTTTTCTATAAGCATCAGCGTATTTCCGAGGTTCAGATAATCACCGTGGAGAAAAGCCTCGATATCAAGCACGTCGTTCTTGGTCTTATCGACATAATCCTCCCAGGTAATCTCAGCTTTCAGGATTTCGCCGTCCTTATCGATGTTCTCTTCCTGCCAGTCAAGTACATACCATTTCCAGATCTGGAGCCTTTTTCTGTCAACCTCTTCATCGCTAAGCTCAGCCATCTTCTGGCAAGCATGCCTCGTTCCCCTGGAAACAAGCGCATCTGTAGTCTTATCTACATCGTAAGTCCTGCTGAAAACTTTCTTTTTCTTTTCCGTATTAACAATAGTAAGCTTAAGTGAATTGTCGGAAACTCTTGTCATAGTAAGGCTGTAGTCTCCGTGACGCGCAATAACCACCGGTCTTTCAATCAGAATGGTATCCCTAAACTTTATGAAAGACTTAAGAACATCATCATTTTGAATATAACGAAAGGTTCTGCTCATCGTAATCCTTTCTTAATTCCAATCTATGCTCACTATCTGCAATTATATCAAAGGTACTCTTTCTTAAACTCCTCTATCCTGCACGGATGTCCGAAATAATATCCCATCATATCAGAGATTGGATACTGCTTGGCAATCTTAAGCGTCTCCTCATCCTCTATGCCTGTGAAACACGTTCTTATATTAAGTCTGTGGGCAAAAGAAGTAACGGCTTCCACCATGTACTTGGAAGTAATATTGTTTTCCATTCCCGCCGTCATTGAAGGAACGAGATTGATAAGGTCTATCGGCAGATGCCTTACAAGATCCATTGCCGCAAAGTCTGACGCATCAAGTCCTATCTTAAGTCCGCATGACTTAAGGAATTCTATCTGGCTCTTTAGATGTTCCATTCCAAGCTGACTGCTGCTGTTTGTAAGCTCAAGGCACAGGCCTGTTGCCGGATATCCCGTTCTTCTTAGGATTTCCAAAAGAACTGTTCTAAACTCGGATCTTTCAAGCTGCATAAATGCAAGGTTTACACTGAGGTAAAAATCCTTTTGACTTCTCTTTATCTCAAGTGCCTCTCCGAGCGCCGTCTCAAGAATCCAGTTTCCAAGCGCATAGAAAACAGGGTCCTGCTCAAGCCACGGGATGAACTCCGATGGCGAAACCGAGCCGAAAGGTTCTTTTTCCCATCTTACGAACACTTCCATTCCCACAAGCTGATTGTCGGTAACCGAAAAAATCGGCTGATACTCAAGATAGAAGCCGTGATATCCGTTTATGACGCTGTTTCTTACTTCATTTACAAGAGCCATGTTACTCTTATTGCTTTCCGCCGTATCGTTCTGGAAAACCATAAGATTTCCGTGCTTCTGCGTCTTGGAATAATTAAGCGCATACTTCGCGCTCGTATAAATCGAATGCTCGTCTATATCAAAATCGGTCGCGATTATTATGCCGCCGCCAAGTTCATTGACAACGCGCTTTCCTTCGACCATTATACCTTCTCTTGAATAAGTCTTAAGCCTCATAAAGAGTCTTTTAAGCGGCTCAAGATCTATGTTCTCGCTGATAAGCGCAAGGATCGTTCCCTCGCCTCTGTATGCCTTTCCTACCGGTGCGCCGTCCGTCGCAAGCTTAGTCGCAAGCGCCCTGAGCACGCTGTTACCGGTCATATATCCGTAACGCCTGTTGACATCACCAAAGTCGATGAAATTGATCATAAGAACGGCATAGGTCTTTTTACTATTCTTAAGACTTCTCATGTCGTTCAACATTTCATACTGGTTGGGCAAAAGAGTTATCGGATCGTTGTTGTTTATTATTCCTTTGTTTGTTATAGAACATGCGTAAAAAGAGGGCTTTCCGACATAGTCTTTTATTACGACGCCCCTGCATGAGCACGCAACGTACTCACCGTTTTTGTTCCTTGCCCTGTATTCAAAATTGGGATCAAGCTTAACACCGACAAAAACCTGCTTGAGATACTCGTTATACTTTTCTCTGTCATCAGGGTGAATCTTGCTCTCCCACACAGCCGATGCATTATAAATATACTCGCTTGTAAGCCCGAAGTAATCAACAGCGTTAAGTGACCACCTCGAGATATTTTTTGCCATGTCATAGACATATACATATCGGCTTCTCGACGTTACCGCAAAGGTATCGAAAATCCTGTTGATTGTATCGTACACTCCTCCTGACATCCCGCTTCCTACCTCTTTCCGATAATCTTTTATAAGAAGGTGCCCCAGAATTCAAGCCTTAACCAATGTTATTTGGCACATCTATTAACATTATATCATCTAAGAGATTTGCTTGCATAAAAAAAGAAGCAACAGTCCATTTACTATTGCCTCTTTCATATACTTATCTATTTATTTACAGATGCCAGATCTCGTCATTGTACTGCCCTATTGTTCTGTCTGATGAGAAGAATCCTGCATTTGCGATATTTGCAAGTGTCATCTTGCGCCAGTTCTTTTCATCCGCATATGCCTTAAGTACCTTGCTCTTAACCTTGCAATAATCCTTAAAATCAGGGAATGTCATGAACCAGTCTTTTCCGACAAGCTCTTTGTAAAGTCTTGTCAGATTCTTCTTATCACCGACAGCAAGCATCTCCTTGCCGGTCAGGAAGTCCACAGCCTCTTTCAAAGCAGGGTCTTTTTCGTAATAATCCTTGGCAACGTAATCAGCTTTCTCATAGTGCTTAATAACTTCGTCCGAAGAAAGTCCGAAGGTAAAGATATTATCTTTTCCTACAAGATCTGCGATCTCAACATTCGCACCATCCATTGTTCCCAGAGTCACCGCTCCGTTTAACATGAACTTCATATTGCCGGTTCCCGAAGCTTCCTTTGAAGCAAGTGAGATCTGCTCTGAGATATCACAGGCAGGAATGAGCTTTTCAGCCGCCGTAACATTGTAGTTCTCGATCATTACAACCTGAAGATATTTGCTTGCCTTCTCGTCTTTTGCAATAATCTCGGAAAGACAAAGGATTGCATGAATGATATCCTTGGCTATTGTATATGCAGGCGCTGCCTTGGCTCCGAAGATACATGTGATCTTGTGCGCGGGAACCTTGCCTTTTCTGATTTCCTGCAAAGTATGGATGATCCACAAAAGGTTAAGCTGCTGCCTCTTATACTCATGAAGTCTCTTTGACTGCACATCAAATATCGAATCGGGATCGATTTTTGTTCCCTGATAAAGCTCAAGCCAATTTGCAAAGCGCTCTTTATTATTCTTCTTAATATCAGCAAGTGATACAAGAAATACTTCATCATCAGAGAAGTCCTTAAGTGCCTTAAGTTTCTCCGCATCCTTTACCCAGTCGTTTCCAAGACGCTTCGTGATAAGATCCGCAAGCTCGGGGTTACAGGACAAAAGCCAGCGTCTGAAGGTAATTCCGTTGGTCTTATTGTTGAACTTCTCGGGATATATATCATAGAAAGCCTTAAGCTCACTGTTTTTCAAAATCTCTGTATGAAGCGCAGCCACACCGTTTGTTGAATGTGAGAAGTGAATATCCATATGTGCCATATGAACATTGCCGTCCTTGTCACTTATCCAAACTGTAGGATCTTTGTAGGCCTTTTTTACGCGCTGATCAAGTCTGTCAATAATGGGTAAAAGAAAAGGCACAGCCTGTTCGAGGAACTCGCGAGGCCAGGTCTCAAGCGCCTCTGCAAGTATCGTATGGTTGGTATAACCGCACACATCGGTAACGATCTTAACCGCCTCATCTTCATCTATTCCCTTTTCTTCCAGAAGTCTTATAAGTTCAGGGATGACCATGGAAGGGTGAGTATCATTTATCTGCACTGCGGCATAATCGGCAAGGTCGTGAAGATTACTTCCACGCTCCATGCACTCGTTGAGGAGGAGTTGTGCCGCATTGCTTACCATGAAATACTCCTGATAAATTCGAAGGATTCTTCCATAGTCATCACTGTCATCGGGATAGAGGAACAGTGTCAGATTCTTTTTAAACTTCTGTTTGTCAAAAGATATGCCCTGTCCGATAACGCGGTCATCCACAGAATCGATATCAAAGAGCCTTAATCTGCAACAGCCTGTATCATATCCCGTCACGGCGATCTCGTACATTACACTTGTAACTGTAAAGTCGCCGAGCGCAATCTCGTAGCGCTTATCGGTCTTTCTCATCCAACTTTCTTTTCCCCATTTAAGCCACTCATCGGGCTTTTCTTCCTGCTTATTATCGGCAAAGACCTGGCGGAACAATCCGCAGTGATAAGCAAGTCCCACACCGTCTGCAGGAAGTCCGAGGGTTGCACAGCTATCAATAAAGCATGCCGCAAGTCTTCCGAGTCCTCCGTTTCCGAGAGACGGCTCGTACTCACATTCTTCAAGCTCAGCGATATCTATGCCCGCTTCAGCAAGTTCCTTTTTCACCTCGTCATAAAGTCCAAGATTGATCAGGTTATTGGATAAGAGTTTACCGATCAAAAACTCGGCAGAAATATAGTAAAGTTTCTTTTTTCCGTTATGATAACCCTTATGCTCTGCAGCTTCCTGCGTCATAAGTAAAAGCGCATTATAAAGTTCCGATACAGAGCACTCGCAAAGAGCCTTTCCGGTATAATCTGTCAGTTTTTTTGTATTCAAAGGTCCATTCTCCTTTTCTTATTGAGGCAGTCTCGCATAAATTTCCATTTTTCCGCGGATTTTTTTCGCAAGCTGCTTGTCAAACACGCCGGGCATAGCACGCCATACCCAGTTATTACCTACAGTTGAAGGGATATTCATCCTCGCTTCGCTGCCAAGTCCCAGAAGATCCTGAGAAGTCACGATAGCCGTATCTGCCCTACTTGCCCAGATAGCACGCATCATTCCCCAGTTATAGCCTTCCCGGCCCGACAATCCAAGATATTCCTTGGCTATGCGGCGGTCCTTGTATGGTGCAGTCTTCATCCATCCGCAAGCCGTATCGTTATCATGTGTTCCCACATATGCTATGCACTTTTCGGGATAACGGTAGGGTCTGTAATCATTCCCGTCTCCGTCTCTCGAGTCAAACGCAAACTCAAGCACCTTCATTCCGGGATATCCGCATTCTTTCAAAAGTTCCCTTACATCGGGCGTTAAGAATCCGAGATCCTCCGCAATAATCTTCCTGCGGCCAAGCTTCTTTTCAATATGTTTAAAAAGATCCATGCCCGGCCCTTTTCTCCATCTGCCGTTCCTTGCATTCTTATCCTTGTAAGGAATCGCGTAGTATCCGGCAAATCCTCTGAAGTGGTCAATCCTTAGAACATCGAACAGAGAAAAGATATGTTCGATTCTCTTTATCCACCATGAGTAGCCGTCTTTTTTCATCGCATCCCAATCAAACAGAGGGTTGCCCCATAGCTGTCCGTCAGCAGAAAAACCATCAGGCGGACATCCTGCCACTTCGGTCGGTATCAGATCTTTATCAAGTTGAAACTGGGAAGGTCTTGACCAGACGTCTGAACTGTCAAGTGCTACATAGATTGGCAGGTCACCGATAAGGAAAATACCGTTTTCGTTGGCATATGCTTTAAGCTTATCCCATTGTTTTTTGAAAAGATATTGCACTGCCTTCCAAAAATCGATCTGCTGCCTGTATTCCCGACACATCTGTTCCAATGTATCTTTTTCCCTCAGTCTTACAGAATCTTCCCACATCTGCCACGACTTTCCGCCGTGAGCATCCTTGAGCGCCATGAACAATGCATAGTCTTCAATCCAAAATCCGTTATCCTCTATAAACTTCTCATATTCCTTCTCGGGATTTTCCAAGAATCGCGTTACTGCCTTTTTCAGCATCGGGAAACGCTTTTTATACATGACCTCATAATTCACACGGTCAGGCGTCGTCTCCCAATCAATACTGTCAAGTTCATTTCTGAAAAGATATCCGTCTTCGATCAGCTTCTCCGGATCGATCAAATACGGATTACCCGCAAATGTGGAAAAACTCTGATACGGGCTGTCGCCGTAGCTTGTAGGGCAGATTGGCAAGAGCTGCCAGTAAGTCTGTCCCGCATCCCGTAAAAAATCCACAAATTCATATGCTTCCTTCCCCATGCTTCCGATGCCATGTGGCGAGGAAAGGCTGGTTATGGGCATTAACACCCCGCCTGCTCTCATTTATTTTATGTCCTCCGATTTATGCAGACCTATGAGAGCGCTTATTTTATAATTACTTCTTCAGAACTTTAACGCTCTCTCCCTTTTGAAACTCAAAAGGAATGATCTCGTGGACGGCCTGACCGCCCGATTCGATCGCATAGATCACTATTTCCGCACCTCTTACGGCAAAGCGCTCCGCATTCTGTCTTACGGTCGCAAGCCTGGGTACAAAGTACTCCGCGGAGCTGATTCCATCAAAGCCCACAACGGAAATGTCTTCGGGTACTCTTTTACCCATATCGCAAAATGCTCTGATCGCACCCATAGCGATAATATCACTCATTGCAAACACCGCCGTCATCTCGGGGTATTTTGCAATAAGTTCTTTTGCTGCCTTATATCCGCTCTCCATTGAGAAACGTGAATAGGCATATTGTTTATCCATATCCAGCTGACCATCTACATGGATCATAGCCATCCTGCATCCCATAAGACGCGCCTGTACAGGGCTCGACAGATAGGGATCACCACCGATGATGCCGATATGCTCATGGCCGCACTGATGGAGGTAATCCATAACGTACATAGCCGCAGCGGTATCATCGATTGATAAAGAGGACAGATTTTTTAAATTATAAGAAATAGAGTTACTGGTTACCGTAACGCACGGAAGATTCAGTGTCTCAATTTCCTCTACACCGTACTGGTCAAAGTTAGATCCAAGAAAGATCAGGCCCTGAGGCTTTTTGTCCTCGATAAGCTTGGCTGCCTCAACAATCTCATTGGCATCCTGATCGATGTAAGTAACATAGCTTATATAGCCGCGCTCTTCTATTACAGGATTCATTTTTTCAAGAATACTGCTGAAAAGAAGGTTCTGCGCGCCCTTTACAATGATAGCTATGCCCTGCTGCGCCTGCATCTTAAGATGACGCGCATTGGCGTTAGGCTGATAATTATGGGCATTGACCACTTCCATGATCCTGTCCCTAGCCTTCTTGCTAACATTGGGATTGTTATTAAGTACTCGGGAAACTGTTCCTACGCCGTATCCCGATTCTTTTGCTATGTCTTTGATGGTCATAACTGTTTTCCTTTTCGTGTGATTATCCTTTCACCGCTCCTGCTACAACACCCTCAATGATGTATTTCTGACATATCAGGTACAAAACGATGATCGGTACTATATCTATCACGATGCTAGCCATCATGGCTCCCATATTAACCGTTCCAAAGCTCCCTCTGAAATACTGGATTGCCATCGGAATGGTACGATACTTCTTGATGTCCAAAACAAGTGTAGGCAACAGATAGTCGTTCCAAACCCACATGGTATCCAGAATCGCCGTTGAAATGATCGTCGGCTTAAGGATTGGAATGATTATATGAAAATAAATCTGCAACGGACTGCATCCGTCGATCATAGCAGCTTCTTCAATCTCAAGCGGAATCGAACGAACGAAACCTGAGAACATGAATACCGCAAGTCCTGCGCCAAAGCCCAGATAGATCACGCAGATATTGTAAGGTGTGTTCAAATGAAGTCTGTCAGCGGTGTTCGCCAGAGTGAACATAACCATCTGGAAAGGAACTACCATACTGAAAATGCAAAGATAATAAAATATCTTGGCAAACAGATTATTTACCCTGACAACATACCAGGCCGCCATTGAGCAGCACAGCATTATCAGGCACACCGAGCTAACCGTGATAATCAGAGAATACCAAAAGGAACGTAAAAAGTCCATTCCGTTGATGCTCTCTATATAGTTTGCTATTCCTATAAAAGACTCGCTTTTTGGAAGTTCGAAAACTCCGGCTGTTGTGATAAATCTGTTTTCTTTAAGTGAATTTATCACGATATTAAAAACAGGATAGATCCAAACGAGTGATACAAGCGATAACAGAACAGTCAAAGCAATGTTCTGCGGAGATAATTTTTTCTTTTTATCCATTATGCCTGCACCTCCTTTGATCTTGTAAATTTAAGCTGGATCAATGAGATGATCACAACTACCAGGAAGAAAACTACTGCCTTTGCCTGGCCTATTCCCTTCCACTGAGGTCCGCTTCTTGCATAGAAAGTATCATAGATATTAAGTGCAAGCAGCTGGGAATTCTTTGCAGGTTCACCGGCTGTAAGTGATATATTCTGATCGAACATCTTAAAGCCGTTTGTAAGTGTCAAAAATGTACATATTGTAATTGAAGGCATGATCATCGGCACTTTAATCTTGATAAGTGTCTCAAAATCAGTTGCCCCGTCAATCTTTGCCGCCTCGATATAATCGGGAGACACATTGTTAAGTCCGGCAATGTATATGATCATCATATATCCGATCTGCTGCCAGCAAAGCAGGATGATCATTCCCCAGAAGCCGTTCTTTTCAGAGAGCTGCAAAAGCGGCTGCCCCATCACCGACAGAACACCGTTTAATATTGTCTGCCAGATATAGCCGAGTACGATTCCTCCGATGAGGTTTGGCATAAAAAATACCGTTCTGAAAATATTGGTTCCCTTAAGTCCCCTTGTAAGCAAAAGTGCCACAATAAATGCGAGCAGATTGATGAGGACAGATGAAACAATCGTAAATTTCACCGAGAATCCAAATGCATGTGTAAATGTGTTATCGATAAAAATGTTTTTGTAGTTGTCGAATCCAACAAACTTAACGTTTCCGACAGTCGTAAATTTACAAAAAGAAAGGTATATACCCCATATAAAGGGCCATACAAATCCGATCAAAAATGCTGCAAATGTCGGAAGAATAAATATCGGCCAATACTTTTTGGTCATTTTACCTATCATAAAATATTTCTCCTTGTGATCTTACCGTTTGTCGTTACAGGAGCAAACTATGTAAGGATCAAACTGCATTTCCGGGCTGTGGTAAGCAGTCCGGAAATACAGAATCTGTTATGTCTTAATGAGCAGAAAGAGCATACTCTGTCTTCCAGCCATCTACAAATGCAGTTACTACGCCGTCCCAGTCACCTGTTCCTGCAGCATAAGCTGTAAGCGCTGAACCAACTCCGTTCTTCCAGTTCTCTGAAGGCATTGTAGGGAAGTTCCATGAAACAGGAGTCTTACCTGAAGCAGTGATCTCGTTATCCTGCTTTACGAATACGTTCTTAGACTCTACTGCTTTCTTGAAAGGAATTACAAATCCCATATCTTCACCCATGCACTTAGTGCCTTCTTCGCTTGTTACGCACCAGTTGATGAACTCAAGAGTTGCATCGATATCTTCCTGAGCAGCCTCTTTGTTTACACACCAGAAGTTCTCTGTACCTGTGCAAAGTCCCTGCTTAGCATCATCAACACCAAAGTAGATAGGGATCATTGCAAGATCGTCATCAGAGAATTTCTCTGATAAAGAGCTGTACTCCCAAGAACCGTTCTGATAGAATACTGCTTCACCGTTTACAAATTCAGCTCTTGCGTCATCACCTGTCTTTGCTGCAAGCTCTTTGGGATCGCAAGTAGAATCTGTGATGTAAAGATCAAATACTGCTTTATACTTATCAAGGAATTCTCCCTTGATAGCGTCTGTTGAACCGATACCATCTTTCTGATACTCATAGTAGATGGGAAGGTTTGCAAGGTGAGTCTTGAATCTCCAGTCAGATGAACCATCCATACCTGTTGATGCGAAAGCACCTTTTACACCAAGCTCTCCTTTTCTTGCCTGAATATCATCAGCCACTTCCTTAAGCTTATCAAAGCTGTTGATATCCTCTACCTTATATCCAGCCTTCTCAAGAAGTTTTTTATTTGTAATGATTCCGTAGGACTCTATTACATAAGCTATACCATAAGTTGCATCTCCGTCCTTAAGTGCGAAAGCATCACTTGTAAGTTCATTTGCTATAGGAGCAGAAGAAAGATCGTAGCAATAATCTTTCCAGTTTGCAAGACCTACAGGACCGTTAACCTGGAACAATGTAGGCGCATCAGACTTAGCCATCTCACTCATAAGAGTTGTCTCATACTCACCTGAAGCTGCTGTTACAACTGTTACCGGTACTCCTGTCTTCTCGGTATAAGTCTTTGCAAGTTCCTGCCACTGAGGATCCTGTTCAGGTTTGAAGTTGAGATAATATACCTTGCCTGCGGCACCATTTGCTGCAGCTGCAGATGCAGTCGTGTCTGTGCTACCGTCTGTGCCTGCGCTTGTAGCGGTTCCAGTGTTTCCACATCCGGCAAGTACTCCGAGCGAAAGCACTGCGCTCAGCCCCATTGCAAAAAACTTCTTCATTTTCATGTTTCTTTCCCTCCTTAATTCTTAGGATCAGTTTTTTACTTACCCACGATATATGTCACATCCTTGTGGTATCGTTTCCAATTTCTTATAGTGCAAATTTACAACACTTTATAACACTTTGCAAGTACATATTGTGCAAAAGTATTATTTCCTCTCTTTTTTACAAGTTTGTTACATTATTTTTGGTGATTTTGTGAAAAAATAATTCGAAATATTTTTGGAACCGCCCGTTTTGTTCCAATTTTCTTTATTGAGATAACGCGTTGATTTTTTATAGCGCTGCACAAAAAAGAAGCAATAATCGATTGCGATTATTGCTTCTTACATTAGTCTGATATTTTTTTATAAGGTAGTTCTGCTCTCAAGCTTACTTAACCACGATATTTACAATTCTTCCCGGAACATAAATCTCTTTAACTATTGTCTTGCCCTCAAGCTTATCGGCAATGAGCTCTTTACCCTTTGCGATAACTTCGTCCTTAGGGTCATCCTTGCTGATGTTGAGAGTTGCCTTTACTTTACCGTTGATCTGAACTGCGATCTCAACAGTGTTTGTAACTGTCTTAGCCTCGTCAAATTCAGGCCAGCTCTGCTGATATACACGTCCTTCACATCCGATTGCCTGCCAGATTTCCTCTGTGATATGAGGAGCAACAGGGTTAAGGAGTGTGATAAGTGTCTTGTACTCGCCCTTTGTAACAGCATTCTTCTTATAGAAGTCATTTATAAGTGCCATCATTGCTGCGATAGCTGTATTGTACTTAAGGTTTTCAAAGTCAAATGAAACCTTCTGGATTGTCTGGTGCATCTTGGTCTCAAGGTCTTTTGAATAGCCCTCTTCATCAGTCATGATATCCTGAAGCTTCCATACTCTGTCAAGGAATCTGCGGCATCCCTTAACTCCGTCCTCTGACCAGCTTGCTGCAAGGTCGAATGCTCCGATGAACATTTCATAAGTACGAAGTGTATCTGCACCGTAATCTCTTACGATATCGTCAGGATTAACTACGTTTCCTCTTGACTTACTCATCTTCTCGCCGTTCTCACCAAGGATCATTCCGTGAGAAGTTCTCTTCTGATAAGGCTCGGGAGTGTTAACTACGCCCTGATCATAGAGGAATTTGTGCCAGAATCTTGAATAAAGAAGGTGAAGTGTTGTATGCTCCATTCCTCCGTTATACCAGTCTACAGGCATCCAGTATTTAAGAGCTTCTTTGCTTGCAAGCTCATTATCGTTTGTAGGATCGCAGTATCTGAGGAAGTACCATGAAGATCCTGCCCACTGAGGCATTGTATCTGTCTCTCTCTTAGCCGGTCCGCCGCAGCAAGGACATGTTGTATTAACCCAGTCTGTCATGGCTGCAAGAGGTGACTCACCGTTATCTGTAGGCTCATAGCTCTCTACTTCGGGAAGAAGAAGAGGAAGCTCTGATTCAGGAAGTGCTACATATCCGCACTTCTCGCAGTGAACTACAGGGATAGGCTCACCCCAATATCTCTGACGTGAGAATACCCAGTCACGGAGCTTATAATTAACTTTGGCATGACCGATTTTCTTTTCCTCAAGGAACTCGATCATCTTAGCCTTTGCATCTGCTACTGAAAGTCCGTCAAGGAATCCTGAATTGACAAGCACTCCTGTAGCAACGTCTGTAAATGCAGCAGCATTAACGTCAACTTCCTCTCCATCCTTTGCAACAACCTGGATGATTGGAAGATTAAATTTCTTTGCAAATTCCCAGTCTCTGTCATCATGCGCAGGAACCGCCATGATAGCACCTGTTCCGTAGCTCATGAGTACGTAATCTGAAACCCAGATAGGAATCTCTTTTCCATTAACGGGATTAACGGCAACGATACCGTCAACCTGCACACCTGTCTTATCCTTGGCAAGCTCTGAACGCTCAAAGTCAGACTTCTTGGCAGCTTCCTCACGGTAAGCAAGGATTGCATCGAAGTTTGCGATCTTGTCCTTGTACTTATCAAGATAAGGATGCTCGGGTGAAACTACCATATAAGTAGCACCGAAAAGTGTATCGCATCTTGTTGTATATACTGTAAGCTTGTCCTCAGTATCCTTGATCGCGAAGTCAACCTCAGCACCTGTTGAACGTCCGATCCAGTTCTTCTGAGAAGTCTTAACTCTCTCAATGTAATCAACAGTATCAAGTCCGTCGATAAGCTTGTCTGCATACTCAGTGATCTTGAGCATCCACTCGCTCTTTACCTTACGAACAACGGGTGATCCGCAACGCTCGCAGACACCGTTAACAACTTCTTCGTTCGCAAGACCAACCTTACATGAAGTACACCAGTTGATAGGCATCTCCTTCTTGTATGCAAGTCCTTCTTCGAAGAGCTTTCTGAAGATCCACTGTGTCCAGTGATAGTACTTAGGATCTGTTGTATTTATCTCTCTGTCCCAGTCAAAAGAGTATCCGAGTGAATGAAGCTGCTCTTTGAATCTCTTTACGTTATTCTCTGTAACGATCTTGGGATGAATATGATTCTTAATGGCATAATTCTCTGTAGGAAGTCCGAACGCATCCCAGCCCATAGGATATAGTACGTTATATCCCTGCATTCTGCGCTTTCTTGCTACAATATCAAGCGCTGTATAAGGACGTGGATGTCCTACGTGAAGTCCCTGTCCCGAAGG
Organism: Butyrivibrio sp. M55; assembly: GCF_900116865.1. GTDB lineage: Bacteria > Bacillota > Clostridia > Lachnospirales > Lachnospiraceae > Butyrivibrio. Next base: position 49,093 of record NZ_FPCD01000008.1, on the reverse strand, counting down.
ATAAGGAAATTCTACAAGCGCATAGTACTTAGGCTTTGTGAAGTCATTTGTTGCAGCGAAAGCCTTCTCGTCGTCCCAGACCTGCTGCCACTTCTTTTCAACTACATGATGATTGTATACTTCTGACATGAGATATTACTCCTCCAATATAACTATTCAAACTATGCTTAGCTAATCAATAAAAGCATAGACTATCTACAAAATTTTACCACAAGCAAAACGTATGTCAAATACCACACTCAACGCGAAACAATAACTTCAAATGCAGCCGGAAGTCCATTCAGTATTTTGCCGGTAACGCCGATGGAGCGGAGCCTTTCGGCTTTTGCTGTGTAGTATTCTTCTTTTGTTTTTAATGATCCGTCGACGCGGCGAACAAGCTCAGCGCCATATTCTGCACGGTCATTTAGATAGCTGCATTCGTGTAAATATGCTTCTTTAGCAAGTTGCGTATTTTCGGCATTTTCCGAATCATATTCTTTATAATGAACACCTTCTTTTTTATAGTCCGGTTCATCTTCATAATACGGATCCGTTGCATCATAACTACCTATTTCAGAATACATCGAACAATAACCGTACTCCACATTTTCAACGTAATACGGATATTCTTCCTTATTTTGATCATACTCATCCAGCCAGAGAATATGCTCATCTGTATACAGTCCGACCGGATTATAGAGTCTGTCAAAATGATCATGATAGCCGAATATATACTTTCCGTCAGAGTTTATATATCTTACATCAGTCTTATAGACCTCCGAATCCACATGCTCTTTTCCCCATATCAGGCCATATTCGTTTATCTCATTCTCGTTGCCCTCTCTGTTTGGAAAAGCGTATATAACCTGTAATTTCCCGGCAAGTTCCTTGATCACAAATGTCAATTTCGCATGAAGTTCTGCAATTGAAAACGGTCCGTCCAGCTCAACAGCCAGTTCTTTTTCACCGTCTGCGCCGCAATCAAGGTACGAATATTTCGCGTTTATATGTATGTCTTCCCTGCTGTCTTTATTTGAATCTTTAAAAAAGGCATCTTTAAACGAATCCACAAGTCCGCTTAATGTGTACTCTTTATCGGTATCTATAAGGGAAATATTTTTATCAGCGTCCAAAAGACACTCGCAATCGGTAAATATGTTTTCCATATAATAATCAAAACTTACCGTGCTCTCTCCATTAAGGAATGCCTCATATACAGCGATCCCCGGATCTTCTTCCGGTTCTTTTGCAAGTTCCGAGAGCAGCTCCATATAATCCATATCTCCGGCTACCAAATCAGCGTCATAGCTTTCATATTGCTCAAACCTTGCTTTTACTTCAGATTCAGGAATATTCTCATCAAGTGAAGAGTGGTATTCAATCTTACCGCCTCCTTTTCCCTCTTGTGCCAACCTTTCTTCTTCCTCAGAAGGCTCACCGTCTCCGTCGAGATCATCATAATTAAAGCCTTTAAGGTAACAATCTTCCTCAACTTCTCCGGTTTCAGAAATGGAATAATATATGTAATCGTACATCAATCCTGCGTATTCGGTACAAAAGGTTGAAAAAACTCCTTTTTTCGGAGAATAATAATATCCCTCACACCCATGCATGCCGTAAGGGCCAAAAAAGATTTCTTTTACCTCACCGTTTTTATACGCATAAACACTTTGGTGATATCCGGGAGCGTCAATAGAAAGCTCTGGGATATCATCGTCGTCAACATAGATAAGATTAAACCTTAAGCCCTTAATTTCCGAAAGCTCTTTTTTTGCCAGCTCGGCGTATGCCTTCTTGTAACCTTCATCACCACTGATGGCATTGTTTATCTTATCCATGGCAGATCTGATACTGTCTATCGTAAAATCTGCTCCGATTTTTGCAAGTTCATCTTTATCATAAGATGCAAATTCACAAAGGGTCTCACCGTCAAACATCAAAACCTGTTTGCCTTCATCGGATTCTATTATAAATACCGCATCTTTCCTATTATCAGCATTATAATCATAAGAATCCACAGCAAGAACCTTAACTTTGCAGCCGAATCTCGCTATAGTTTTTTTCGCTATGGCATTGATATTGGCAACAAATGATGTCCCATAACGAGGATCACCATCATAAGAGTCCAAATCTAATTCGGAGTACACAACATCAATTGCTATAGGCGTTTCATTTGAATATACGTCTAATTCGAAAGATTGCTTGTCATAATAACAATTTTTTAGAAACTCATTTGATACCATTACATAGTCGTCACCTGCTTTTGTCACAGTAAGAAGTCTATCAGAATGTATTCCTGACAAGCCATCTATTGCCTGAAATCTGAGAACATAGCGATTCTCTGATTTTTTCCCCGATATACACTTGTAAACCATTTTATCCTCAAGGAAATACTCTGAAAAATAAGACTCGTACTTCTTTATATATTTCCAATAAAATTGTTCTATAGCAGGAACCCTATCCAATCCGGAATGTCTTTTAACAAAATCGGCAACATCACTTTTTTTAAAGGAATAACAAGGTCTATAAACCTCATCAATGTCTTTATCTATAATCTTAAGATAATCATCTATCTGTTCTTCACTGCATTTTCCTTTTTGAGCTATTGCCCCTTGTTCAATAATATCCTTCCAGTCTATCTCTTCCGGCTTGGAAAATGCATATCTCAAAAAACCTTTATATTCATCTGTGTTAAAAAGCCTCGTAAATCCTGCAAGTTCATCTTCTGTTAATTCAGTTTCTTGTTTTTTTCCCGCATCATCCGATGAACAAGCAGGTAAGGCCAATGTAAGTATCAGCACTGAGAAAGCAAGCTTAATTCTCTTCTTTGACAAAGTCCGACCACTCGCCCTCTTCATCTTTAAACTTGAGCGTATTTCCTTCAATCTTGTATTCATATTCTATTCCGTCTATTTTGTCACCGACCCCTGCATCGGGATTATTAATCCAACCGGTAACATGGATTTTATTTTCGTCATATGTAAATTTGTAATATCCGCCTTCGCCGTTGTATTTCAAATCCAGCTCTCCGGTATTGTCATCATAAAATTTAATATATGCCTTATATCTATCTACCCAACATCCCAGTTCAGAATACCTAAAGCCTTCACTCATAGTCCGAGTGTACACCGTAGCTTTCTTTGCAGACTCCGAGGAGTCAACAAACTTTGTGAATTCTACAAATTCATTGCACCTCTTATCAATGATCTCATCAATCTTTTCAAAGGAAACCGCGTTTGAACTGTCTTTGTACGGATCTTGTGTCGAATAATAAAAAATATCCTCTTCGGTTTCTTTATCAAATTCACATCTGATGCCGTCAACAATATCAAGTTTATCTCCTGCAAATTTGTAAAAGGTTCCGACAACGCATATAGGGAAAGTTACATTTTCTCCTCCCTGTTCTTTGAAGATTTCTCCGTCTGCGGCAAAAAAGTACCTTTCATCTTTATTAGCTTTTAGCACATGAACCAAATTTCCGTCTTTAAGCGTAAATATGTCATATATGACCGAATCATAGCTTCCAAGCGGAACCTTTGTTCCAGCTATATATGAATTTGCTCCGAGAATGAGCTCTTTTGTACCGTTACCATCCAGATCTTTTGTAAGATAGCCGTAAACATCGTTATCTTCATTATCCTTATAATCTTCACTTGTTTCAGGCACATAAGGTAAAACTGTTTTTTCTGAAAGATCAAGCTCACTCAGCTTTAAATCTTCCTTTTCAAGACCTTCTTTAATCTTGGAGATCAGATCTTCATACACTCCGTAGTCTTCATCACTTGCCGCAGAATTGCTCTGTCCGGCACCGCTTTCATCACTTGCGCCCGCATCGGTCGCAGCCTCTGCAGCATCATCTGCTTCCACAGCCTCTTCTTTATCCAATACATCCCCAATTATCGAGCTTATATCCGATGGCTGACACCCTGTCAGGACAGCACTTACAAGCAGTAACAATAAACCTCTTTTCCTCATACTCTTTTACTTCTTTCTCCTATATTTCTCCCCTGTTAAATCTTTTCATTATGAATAATAGCATATGAAAAAATTCTTATCTGTGAAAAATTTTTGTATAAAGCCGTAAAAAAAGATGTAGCCATCATTTTGACTACATCCTTCAATATTTCACGATACGTATTTTCCAGCCCAAGCTTTAAGCTCGTCTGCGGGAGTTCCGACGCTTATCTTTTTACCTCCGTCGAAGCGGATTCGAGTGTAGGTATTCTGGAGGTCTTTTACACTCTTCTCTATGTCGGTTCCACCCGATGTTGCGAAAAGAACTACATGTTTACCTGCAAAATCATAGGATTCAAGGAAGCTGTTTATGATGTGTGGCGCTGTATACCACCAGATGGGAAATCCGATGAAAACTACATCTGCCGTGTCCACATTTGCAGAATTATCCGCAATCTCGGGACGCGACGCGACATCTTTCATTTCTATACTGCTTCGCGATTTTTCATCCTGCCAATTAAGATCTTCCGATGTGTATTTCTCTTTCGGAACAATCTCGTAAATGTCAGCTCCTATAGAAGAAGCAAGCTCTTTTGCAACTTTCGCAGTAACTCCGCTGGCAGAAAAATAAGCCACCAATACTTTTTTATCCATTGTATTCCTCCTCGTTGTCATATCTGCACTATCACCAGCTTTTGTGGTTCAACGTGTCTTGATTCCCCTTTTCTTCCGCGGCAAACAATGCCTTGCTCAATGTTTATAATATCCGCATGGTTCTTAAGCGCGTCCATTATCTGCTTTACAGCGTTCTCATAATCTTTTGCTTCCATCGGGATAACATAGTCATGATTGATATGTTCCGTGGAAATGACCGCCGATTTGTACCTGGTGTCATATCTTATCCCGCAGAAGGTACAAACTTCCGTATTTAGTGTCCCGTTGCTGTCACTGCACTGCATCGCAATATACATGTTATTCCCCTCCAGACATTTAGGCTATCCGATAAGAAACAAAAAGACCGCGTGAATTTAATACTCTGATAAACAATTAATTATTCACAATATAATGATAATATATTTTCTGCGATTCTTAAACCCATTAAGCGCAAAAAAACGCCGACACATATGTGTCGACGTCAAAAAAACCAAACAAAAACCCTATATAAATTACTCTCTTCGTATCCTCACTTACCCATTGACGCAATCAGGGCATCTATTTCTGCCTGGCTGAGCATCTTGCCATTATCTGCAGGTAACGGCGCTGCTCCTCCGGGCACTGCCGGTGTCGAAGGATTGAATCCGCCCCCTCCGGCCTGTGAGGATTTACCCATTATACTGGCCAATAAAGCCTGCTGTTCAGCACTAAGTCCGTTAGTATCCATATCAGACCCTTTTCCCTTCGTCTCTCTGTTTCTCTACATGAAAAATAAATATGCACAAACTTTCTAGGTTATAGTTATTTTAAACAAATGGGCAAAATACGTCAAATAACTTTTTTATAAACTATTTATAAGGAATTAATGACTATTTTCCCTGATAAGTCCGCTTTCATAGGCCAAAAGAAGTTCCTTAAGGTCCTCAATCTGCCCTATCAGCGTTTTTCCTATATCCGTATCTTTTACAAGTATGCGTTTCTTGGTCGTTTCCGTTATCCGGATTGTCGGAGTATTCTCCTGTCCCTTCACAAACGGCTTATGTGCCGCAAGCGCAAGATGATTTGAATTGTATATGAGTGTATATCCCGCAATTCCCGTCTGCTCGTGATAGGCTTTGGAAAGACCTCCGTCTATTATATAGAGCTTTCCGTTTGCCTTAACAGGGCTCTCTCCCTTCGTTGTCTTGACCGGAACATGTCCGTTTATTATGTGCGCCCACTCGGGATCAAGGCCGAATTCTTTCAGAATCTTGTCAGCATATCGCTCTTCCGCCGAATACTTATAATACGGATTGTATTTTTCCACGCACAGTTCCTTATATTCTTTAAGAAAAAGATGTTCAAATGTAGTTATCTTGTCTTTTCCAAAAAGCGGCGACTTCGGACCGCACCACAGATACCACATAAAATCGATGGCATCCTGCTTTTTCTCCCTGTCATCTCTGATGTCGAGGAAAAAAGCATCGTGGATTTTGGAATTAAGGTAATCCATAAGTTCTTTGCCGCAGAAACTGCCATCTAAAGTCGTCATACAGGCAAAATTCCCATCGTCATCCATCGGAATGCAGCCATGATAAAGAAGGTTATTATTTATCGTCCTGTACATCGCTCCGTGTGAATAAAGAAACTGCACATGTTTTCTAAGAAGCTTGGAATGCATAAAACTTAGCTTTAAAGTATGCATCAGTTCCTCTTCTTCAGGTGTGAGCCCGTAAGGAGCCTTCGGATCTATAGTCGGAAAGTTCGTATCGCTTAATTTATATTTTTTTCCCTGAATATCTATGTCTCCGTTTCCAAAGTCAATCCGATCAAGAAGGAGCCTGTCCTCAAGGCCGTACTCAGGATGGCGTTTTATGATCTGCCCTTCAAGCTTTAGCTGGATAATGGTGATTGCCTTGCACATCTTCGCAGCAAGATCTGGATTCACGGAATCATACTCCGTCTTATCAAGCAGATGCGGCCTGAAATTCTCGCACGGATCGTCCCCGTAAACTTCGGCGGCAAACATGGAAAGCGGTCTTAAGTTTATTCCGTAGCCATCTTCAAGGGCATCAAAAGAGTTATAGCCTGTTCCTATTCGCAAGACATTTGCAATACACGCCGTATTTCCGCATGCAGCGCCCATCCAGTCAATATCATGATTGCCCCACTGAATGTCGACGTCGTGGAAATTCATGATCTCTTCCATTACAAGGTCGGGCCTTGGGCCACGGTCAAAAATGTCTCCTATTATATGAAGCGAATCAATCGTGAGGTTCTGAATCAGCTCACAGAGCGCGATGATAAATTCATCTGCCGACTCGATCTCGATTATTCCGTTTATGATCTCGTTGTAATAAGCCTTTTTATTGAAATCGTTCATATCAAGATGCATAAGCTCATCAATGGCATAAGCGTAATCGGGCGGCATCTTTTTTCTCACCTTGGATCTTGTGTATTTGGAGCTTACGACTTTGCATATGGCAACAAGCCTGTTTATCGTAATCTTCTGTCCGTCGTGGAGCTGCTTGATCGTGGCGTTCTCATCATGCCTCTTTTTTTCAATTGTTTCATTCGGGTAGTAGATCAGATTTGCAAGCTCAAGCTGGTCCTCTTCGGACATCATATTTCCGAAAGTCTCTTCTATCTTGGCTCTTATAATACCTGATGAACTTCGTAAAAGATGCGAGAAACTCTCATACTCCCCATGAATATCCGAAAAGAAATATTCCGTCCCCTTTGGGAGCGCGCAGATTGCCCGCAAATTGATAATCTCAGCACCGGCTTTCCTTGATGTGGGAAACTCCTTGCCAAGAAGCTTAAGATATTCGATATCTCTCATTCTCTCTCCTTTTGGATTCGTAGGTCTCGTGAATCCTCCACTAATCTATCATATTGTGGTAAAAGAGAATTTGAGCAAAATCAAAAAGAAGCGCTTTTACATATATCCCTTAAGCAACAGTTTGCGCAGCCGGGTCTTCTGGCGATGCAGACTGCTCTGCCGTGAAGAACAAAGCGATGGCAAAGATCGTTGCCTTCTTCGGGTGGGATAATCTTCCAAAGTTCTTTTTCGACTTTAGCGGGTTCTTTTATGTTGTCGACAAGACCGATGAGGTTGGAAAGCCTGATGCAATGTGTGTCTGTGACGATAGCGGGCTGACCGAAAACATCTCCCATTATGAGGTTCGCGCTCTTTCTGCCGACACCGGGAAGTGCCAGGAGTTCCTTCATGTTATCGGGAACATTGCCGCCGTACTTTTCGTTAATGACTTTCATGCATGCAGAAATATCTCTTGCTTTGGAATTACCGAGTCCGCACGGGCGGATTATCTTTTCAATCTCCTCCACGGGAGCCTCGGCAAGAGCCTTGACCGTCGGATATTTTTCATATAAAAGAGGCGTGATCATGTCTACTCTTGCATCCGTGCACTGCGCGGCAAGCCTCACACTTATCAGAAGCTGCCAGGCTTTATCATAGGCAAGAGTACATTTTGCCTCGGGATATTCTTTTTTCAACCTCTCGATTACCTCGAGAGCAAGCTTTTTCTTTGTCATAGTCTATTTATAATACATTCTTTTCTTGTATTTTTTCAATATATATTATATCCTAGCATGTAAGAATAATTTTATTTTTTTATAATTAATATTTCATATTAAAATTAGTCGTGATATTGGACCCATATCGCATTTACGACGATTTTTTTATTAAAATAGCTTATATTCTTACCTTTACATAATACAAAAATTGATTATTATAAAGATAGTGGGCTTTTATACGTTAGTCCATTGAAATGATTTTTTACCGTTCACCCCCTTGTATCGCACAAGGCCTGAACTTACTTGGATTTATTTAGTTATGAGATTGAACGAATTACTGAAATACAATGATATTGTCATACAGTGTCACGATAATCCGGATGCTGATGCACTGGCATCGGGATACGCTTTGTGGTGGTATTTTAAGAACAACGGAAAGAATGCGCGATTCATATATCGTGGAAAAAATGTGATCAGAAAGAGCAATCTTACTATCATGCTCGACAAGCTTAAGATACCGGTAAGCTATGAACCCGATTTTGCTGATGTTCCGGAGCTTTTGATAACTGTTGACTGCCAATACGGACAAAGAAATGTTACAAAAACACCCGCAAAACATATTGCGATAATAGATCATCATCAGGTAATTGAAGATCTTCCCGAGCATTCTGAGATCAAGAACGCAATCGGAAGTGCTTCTACCATCATATGGGATCTGCTCAAAAAGGAAGGCGTAGACGTAAACGACGAGCCTCTCCTTGCAACAGCTCTTTACTACGGTCTTTATACTGATACGAACAAACTCTCCGAAATCTCCCACCCTCTTGATAAGGATATGCAAGACGAGCTTGTTATTAACAGAAGTATTATTGTGGAAATGAGCAATTCAAACATTTCCCTTGATGAGCTCAAGGTAACAGGAAATGCAATACTGAACTACGAGTATTTTGATAAAAATAAGTATCTGATAATAAAGTCAGAGCCCTGCGACCCGAACATTCTCGGAGTCATGAGTGATTTTTCGCTCGAAACAGCAGGTGTAGACGTATGCCTTAGTTATTACATCGGACAGAGTGAAGTAAAATTCTCTGTTAGAAGTTGCATAAAAGAGGTACATGCAGACGAACTTGCTGCTTTCCTTGCAAAAGGACTCGGCGGCGGTGGCGGCCATATCTACAAGGCCGGCGGAACACTTCGTCCGGAAAAGCTTATGCATCTTTTCCCCATGCAGACCGATGAGGAATACGCGGAATTCGCTGCAAAGATTCTTCACGAGCGCATGGAAATGTACTTTGACTCTTATGAAATAATATACGCAAAGGAAATGACGCTCGATACAACCGAGATGAAAAAATACGCCAAGACCACTCAGGAACTTGGCTATGTAAAGCTTGACGACATTTTCCCCGACAACACGGAGATAACAGTCAGAACATTGAAAGGCGATATGGATGTCCTCATAGACACCACAACTTATCTGATGATCGGTCTTTCCGGTGAAGTTTACCCAATCTCTGAGAGTAAACTCAGAAGCTCATATGAGACCCTGGACAAGCCATTCAACAAGACTTTTGAATACGCACCCAGCATCAGAAACACCGCCACCGGCAAAAAGAAAATCGTAATGTCCTTCGCCAAAACTGCCATAAGCTTAGACGAAGTAAACATCTACGCTAAACCTCTCACCAAAAAAGTAAAGCTCTTTACCGCATCAAACGAGGAGCGCTACTACTCCGGCGAGATTGGCGACTACATCGCCTTTAGGGAAGACAACCCTCACGACATCTTCATAATCCGTGCCGACCTCTTCCCGGTCCTCTACCACGAGATCTAAGGCCCGGTCGCTCGCAGCTTTGGCACAGACAGCCCCTTTAGGGTCACCCACGGGCAGTGCGGATATGTTTTTTGGAGTTTCTCGAGGGAACGTTGGATTCACTAGGCTCCGAAATCAGCCATAAAATTCTGCTTTGAGGCTCACTGTTTGACATTCGGTCCGCCTTATAGCGGGGAGCCATGGGCTTATGTTTTTTCACAATCACTCCGGCTCACATTTTTATAGGGGTTCGGCCGTTTTTCTTTGTTGGCGCATGTCTCGACTAAACTCGCATCCCGATGCATTTATCAGAATTGTAATAGCCCGCCTACGCGGGCGTGAAAAAATAACCAAAACCACTCTCGCAAACTTTCTAGCTTGCAGAGATGGTTTTGGTTATTTTTATAGCTGCAAAGCAGCGTATTACAATTCTGATAAATGCATCGGGATGCTCAAACAACGTCTCCACATGCGCAGGAAAAACAGTCGAACCCCTATAAAAATGTGGCCTCTCGTGAAATGCTCAAAAACATAAGCCCATGGCTCCCCGCTATAAGGCGGACCGAATGGAGTTTTGAGCCGATAGAATTTTATGGCTGATTTCGGAGCCTAGTGAATCCAAGTGATGGAGCAACTCCAAAAAACATATCCGCACTGCCCGTGGGTGGCCCTAAAGGGGCTGTCTGTGCCAAAGCTGTGAGCGGCCGGGTCTTAGTGCTACTGTCATCCGAGGAGCTCGAGGAGCTCTTCCTTGGTGAGGGTCGGATTGCTCATGGTTCCGGTATTGAGGAGCTTGTCGGCCAGCTCTTTTTTGCGGTTCTGAAGGGTTATGATACGCTCTTCGATGGTATTCTCCATGATCAGGCGGTATACGGTGACAACATTCTTTTGGCCGATTCGGTGGGCTCTGTCGGTTGCCTGGTTCTCGACCGCGATGTTCCACCAGTGATCGAAGTGAATGACGATGTCCGCGCTTGTTAGGTTAAGACCTGTGCCTCCGGCTTTAAGAGATATGCAAAATACCGAAGTGTCATCCTCCTGGAAGGCATCGACGAGCTTTATGCGGTCTTCCTTCTTCGTGGACCCTGTAAGAAGGTAGTGCGATATTCCCGCATTTTCAAGTTCCTTTGTTATTCTGTCGAGCATTGATGTGAACTGCGAGAATAAAAGAATCTTGTGACCGCTTTCGGAGGCGCTCTTTATCATCTCGATAAGAAGATCTGTTTTGGCGCTTCCGCCTGTATAGTTTTCATACACAAGCCCCGGATCGCAGCAAAGCTGGCGAAGCCTTGTAAGTTCCGAAAGGATTACTATCCTGTCTTTTCCAAAAGATTCCTCATCAGTTCCCTCGACCATAAGCTTAACTCTCTGAAGGTGCGCATCATAAAGCTCTCTCTGAGAACTGTTCATAGGCGCATAGATATTCTCTTCAAGCTTGTCGGGAAGATCCTTTAAGACATCACTCTTAAGCCTTCTGATCACAAAAGGCGCTATCATCTTCCTGAGCATCTCGGTCGAAGACTCATCCCCGTCCGAAACAACGGGAACCTCAATATTGTCACGGAACTGCTTATATCCAAAAAGATATCCCGGCATGCAGAAATCAAATATGCTCCAGAGTTCGCTCAGTCTGTTCTCGATGGGCGTTCCCGTAAGAGCCACTTTAAATGCCGCATTTATGCTCTTTACAGCCTTCGCAATAAGCGTACCCGGGTTCTTTATAAACTGCGCTTCATCAATAACACAGCAGTCAAAATTCAAATACTTATACAGCTCGATATCTCTTCTTAAAAGATCATATGACGTGATGATAACATCGGTCTCTTCACTGTCAATCTCCGACGTAATCCGCACTCTGTCAGGCTTTACGCCGACAGCTATCTCGCAGTTAAGAAGCGGTGTGAACTTTCTGATCTCATGTTGCCAGTTGTAAACAAGTGACGCCGGACACACAATAAGACTGCACCTGTTCTTTCTTCCCTCTTTCAGCGCACATTCTTTTGCACTTAGAAGATATGCAAGAACCTGAATCGTCTTACCAAGTCCCATGTCATCGGCAAGAATGCCTCCAAATCCGTTATGTGAAAGAGCTTTAAGCCAGAAAAATCCCGTCTTCTGATAATCCCTAAGAACATCCTCAAGACTCTCAGGAACCTTAAAACGCTCATCCGTAGGCGATGCAAATCCCGACACAAATTCCTTGAAGCTCTTGCTTCTTCCGATAGAAGAACCGCCCTCTTCAATATTTTTTTCCGCGATATCATTGATAAAAAGAGCTCTGTATCTCGGTACCTCTGCGTGACCTTCGACGATCTGCTTCGCCGTTATTCCAAGTCCGTCCTTAAGCGCAAACAGCATCTTGGCGTCATCGCTCGCAACGCTCACCACTTCGCCGCTCTTTAATTTATAATACTTTCTCTTTTTGTCGTACTGACTCAGTATCTCACCAAGCTCATCAGGCGTAAGCGTTTCAGGCACCATCGAAAGTTCCAGAAGGTCCGAAACAACAGAGACGCCAAGATTCACCTTGAGCCCCTTCTCGATCCTTACCGCCTTGATCGCATCCGATACGAATACGTCGCCTATGGTAGAAAGATATCCCATCTTTTCCGCAAGAAAAACGTAAAGCTTATCATCCGTGTATGAATCCGTCGTAAGTACCAGCGCTTTCCTGTCAGAGTCAAGCCTGTCAAAATACGGGCTTATCAGTTTTGCAGTTCTGTTCTCCAGATAACTGTTCCTCTTCACATTGGTCGCCGGCTCATCACCAAACTTATCCATGTCCTGAGATTCAAAAATGTCAAAGCTCTCTTTCATACCGTTTCCGGCATCATACGCAGCCTTTACCTTACAGGTTATGCTATTTGCATCAGGCATATCTAAATAAATCTCAAACTTTGGAATATCAGGCGCGTATCTCGAAGCCTCGAAGCCGTCCGTGCTCACATTGAAGAACTCATTGATCACAGGGAAAAGACCTTCCGAAAAAAGAGGCAGATCTTTTTCAGCTATAAAGAGCTCGTTCTCAGTTCTTCTCGCCGCAAGGAACTTGAGCACCGGAATAATCTCCGCGCAATCGCTTCGGGGAATCATGTGAAGCTTTCTCTTTCTTTCGAAATAAATATTTGAATATCCTTCGAACATGGTAAAAGAGCCGGATTCGAAAACGACTCCGAAGTTCTTTTTCTCAATATGAAGATCAATGTCAGGGAAAACAGGAACTATCTCAAGAAGGCGCTCTTCGCTGTACCTCGCCCTAAAATCGGAATTGAGGAAAAAAGTCTCTTTTACCGATTTAAAAAACTCATCAATCTCATTACCGCAAAGCTCGATGTTCTTGCTTCGGCTCTTTGAACGCGAATAGACCTGATAAGGGTCTCCCGCTCTTCTACCTCTGAAATAGTCGAATAAGAAATTTATTATCTTCTGGGAATCCGCAGAAAACGAAGACATATCATGCGTAAACTCAAGATGCTTACCATAGCTTAAGAAACTGTGCTTTTCTATCGCATCAAGAAGCTCGGCTATATCCTTAAGAACATAGCTGTGGCCGCCCTTTTCAGACTTTATGCAAAAAGATACCACAAGCTTTTCTCTGTTTAATACGGCATGCGGCTCCAGAACGGCAAGTGAAGTATCTTTGTACAAAAGAGGCACCTCACTCACAGGCGCATACTCTCTAAGAAGCCTTTTTGTCTCAAACGACGTGTAGTGAAACTCTTTGGGCGCATCAGAAACAAACCGCCTTCCCGAGCCGGTTATGTATTCGCCTTTTTTAGTTTCGTTCGCTCCATTATTCATTCATGCCTTATTATTTGAGTGCTGCGACTAAGTCTGTAACGACCTCTTCCATTGTGTTATCTTTTTCATCGATAGTGATATCGGCATATTTCTCGTACAGAACGCTTCGCTCATTATAAAGTGCGATCAGGGACTGTCCGGGTCTCATAACAACCCCGCGCTGTTTTACATCCTTAAGTCGCTTTGTCAAAGCTTCCATTCCGACTTTGAGATACACTACTTTACCGATATTTTTATAATGCTCCATAGCTTCTCTGCCGTATACTACACTTCCGCCGGTTGCTATGACGGTTCTCTCCGTCTCAATACCTGCATTTATCTTGTTCTCGATTTCAATAAATCCGTCAACGCCCTCCTGCTCTATTATCTCAGAAAGTCTTCTTCCTTCTTTTTTCTGGATAACTATATCAGCGTCAACAAAGTTATATCCCAATATTTTGGCGAGTATTACTCCTACCGTACTCTTTCCGGATGTAGGCATCCCAACCAAAATAATATTGTCTTTTTTCATAAAAATCCTTTCAGATTTCCGCTACCTTTCTTACTTCCTCAAGCGCATTCAAAAAAGCCTGTGCGACCTTCGGATCGAAATGAGTACCGGAACTCTCCTTAATAATCTTAATTGCCTCATCAAACGGGAACGCTTTCTTGTAGCTTCTCTCCGAGATGAGCGCATCAAATACATCGGCTACCGCCATTATCCTTGCGGAAAGAGGAATCTCTTCTCCCTTAAGTCCCATAGGATAACCGGTTCCGTCCCATCTCTCGTGATGGTACATGGCAAGATTCTTGGCTTCTTTCAGATAGCCCGCATCCTGCTCGGGAAGATTGCTCATAACCTTATCGATGATCACGGCACCTTCCTTTGAATGAGTCTTCATGATCGTAAATTCTTCGGGTGTGAGTTTACCCGGCTTATTAAGGAAATTATCGGAAATACTGATCTTTCCTACATCGTGAAGCGGTGCCGAATGATAAACATCCGAAACAAACTGTGGTGTCAAAAGATCTGTATATACGCCCTCTTTTATCATCTCATTCATGATGATCTTGGTATATTCCGCTGTATTCTTAACATGCTCACCCGTACTCTGATCTCTGCTTTCAACAAGATCTGCAAGAGCATAGATGATTGAATTCTGAAGTGCAGTAATGGTCTCGTTTCTACTCTTAAGTGCCTTAACAGATGCAACGTGTGCCTCTATCATCTTAAGAAGCGCATCGTACATGTTTTCAATCTCATCGCCGGTTCCAATCTTGATCTCTTCAAACATCTTCGCCGTCTTTTCAAGATTCTCCTCGCTTCCGTCAGAAAACCGCGACGACGAGAGCGCCATCGTATTGATCGGAAGTATCAGATGATACTCCGACATATAGATACCTACGCCGAGAATGAATATGTATAATCCGATGAAAAGAGATATCTGTCTGGTTGCGAATTTAAAGACCTCTCTTCCCGTCTCTTCTTCCGAGTACGGTGATATTCCGGAAAGGTCAACACCCGAATAACTACCTATTTCCTGCGCAATGTGAACAGTATTTTTTCCTGTCTGAACTATCGCATCTCTGAACAACATCGTACTGATAAAAATAGCACAAAAAGCGACAAGTCCCGTTGCAAGAGTAAGAAGGATAACAACCTTCATTCTAAGCGATATACGACGGCTCTTTCCGGTTCTCAAAGTCTGCAAGGCTTCCGGCGTAAGTGGCGCCTGCTTCCAGTACTTCACATTAATTCTGTCTCTGACACCTGCAGGAACAATAAATGTGATCAAAAGAGCTATAAGAACGCTCACCATCTTATCTGCAACATCAACCACATAATCGGCAATGAGTGCTGCCTGAAATGCCGACATCTTACCGGATTCATAGATTATCTTTAAAAAATTCAACGACGCAGTCTCAGAGCCAAAGCCGTAGATAATACCCGTGAGTATTGCTCCCAAAACGCCTCCGACAAAGCCGTATATAAGTACTGCCAGGATTATTTTATAGAAATCTTTGAACCACTTTTTTTCATAAAAAACAGTGGTAAGTATAGCGATAAGAACATTTATCATGCTGTAGGAAATCGCCACGGAATCAGTAAAAATACTGTTTAAGAACGAACTGAAAAAACCGACAAATATACCGGGAAGAAATCCTCCCAGCATAGATACGGTCATAGTACCTACAGAATCCAGATACAGCGGAATTTCGAAGCGACCGACAAATTTACTTCCACAAATATTCATCAATATTCCGCCAAATACCATTAATGCAAGATAAACTCCTCTTGCCCCGGAGTTAACTTTGCGATCATCAACTATGTTTACCATATCATCCTCGTATAGGTATATTATTAACTAAAAAACGTTGCTATATATAATTTAGCACATATCTTTTAAACAAGGAAGTTCGACTCTCACACTGCGTGCGAGATCGAACTAAGTAGTACACCAAGCTCGTGAAATACCTCGCCAGGTGATTACTTAACTTAGTGCATGTCGTGATAATCATCCATATCATCGGAGTCAAATCCAATGTTCTGCATGCTTACAGTCTTACGGCGGATTCTTGCTGCCTCGGATGCGTGAAGAAGGAAATCCTTAATCTCGCGGCCGTGCTTGATATTCTTCATTACGATAGTCTTATCCGTAACATCAGAGGTATAACATATAATTGTCGATAATCCAAAGATTCTCTGCATGAGTGTTCTTGTTATCTCAACATCAGATACTTTGTACATATAACAGTCGTTTTCGCGCACTGTCAAAAAACCTTTGATGATTGTAAGGTCATTGTCTCTAAGTTCATATTTGGTAAAAGTCCATGGAAGTCCAAAGAACAAAAGTCTCTGTGTCTCTTGATAACGAATTTCGCCTTTGGCGCTCATAGACTCCTGATACTGTTCGGGATTTAAGATTTTTGCCATATTCTCTCTCCTTAAATGAATGAAATGTTACCATTTCAATTTACGCTTTTTTTCATTTAAGGTCAAATTGAGAAAATAAAAGTCTTGGCTCATAGCCAAGACTTTCAATTTTCTCATGTAATATCAGTGCAGTGCTTCAATATCTTCAAGTATGCACTCAGGTGTAATCCTGCTCTCCTTAAGAGCATCCTCGGCGCTCATTCCGTCATAGAACTTCTTGATAAAGCCGTAGTTGAGCACTCTTACATTCTTACTTCCAAGATATGATGCAATCTTTTGTCCGAAACCACCTTCGAGAATTCCGTCTTCAAGCGTAACAAAGATATCATGTTCTGTTGTAAGCCTGTCTAAAAGAACTCTGTCAACGCCCGATGCAAATCTGGGATTTACGAGTGTCACTTTTTTGCCCGTCTTATCTTCTATGAGCTTCGCAGCCTTTACACCTATATCAAAGAAATCTCCGAGGGCGAGAATCGCGATCTTTTCACCGACTTCGCAGACCTGATATTTATCCGTATCATGGTAATTATTATCAACATGATAAACCGCGTTGTTTACGCCATCGCAAGGAACAGCGATGATTGTCGGATGGTCACTCTGCTCAATGCTATACTCAAGCATTGCAAGGAACTCCTCTTTGCATGTGGGCGAAAGATATACAACGCCCGGAATATTAGTAAACATGCTCATCGCAGATATTCCGATATGTGTTGCATCTCCCATTCCGTAAATTGATGTTGAGAAAAGAACTGTAGTAACGGCGTTTCCGTTAAGGCTGACATCCTGAGTCATCTGATCGTAGACTCTCTGCGCAAATGTGGCATTGGTCACAAATACAGGCTTTCCGCCATTCTTTGCGATACCAGAACACATTGCCACAGCCTGCTCTTCGGCAATTCCTACATCGACGTAGTTTTTACCCATCTTGTTTCTCACATCCTGCTCAAGTCCGACAGCACCCGGAACAGCCGCAGTCATACAGACAACGCTTTTGTCCTTCTCAATCTTATCAAGCATATATTTTCCGAATATAGCCTGATATGATTCACCGTTTCCGAAACTTACACGTTCTCCCGTCTCTCTGTTAAAAGGCATGGAATAATGCCACTCTTCCTTGTTCTTCTCAGCAAGAGCATATCCCTTTCCCTTCTGTGTGTGAACATGAAGGACAATAGGATGATCGATATCTTTAACTTCGCTAAATGCCTTGATGAGTGTCTCGATGTCATTACCCTCTTCGACATATTTGTAATCAAGCCCCATTGCCTTGAAGAGATTTACTTCACATGTTCCGCCGCTCTTTCGAAGCTGCTCAAGATTCTTGTAAAGTCCGCCGTGATTCTCGGCGATAGACTGCTCATTGTCATTTAAAACGATGATAAGGTTAGTATCCATCTCACCTGCAAAATCGATACCTTCAAGTGCTTCGCCGCCGCTAAGTGAGCCGTCACCTATTATCGCAACGACATTTCCTTTTTTACCAGAAATATCTCTTCCCTTGGCAAGACCTGTCGCAAGGCTGACGGAAGTAGATGTGTGTCCGATGTAAAACATGTCATGCTCAGACTCCTTGGGATTGGTAAATCCGCACACATCGCCAAAATGCGCATCATCTGTATACGCGATTGCCCTTCCAGTAAGCATCTTGTGCGCATAGGTCTGGTGCGCAACGTCAAATACAAACTGGTCCTTTGGCGAATCGAAGACATAATGAAGTGCAATAGTAAGCTCCACCGCTCCGAAGTTCGGTCCAAAATGTCCGCCTATCTTGGTAGTCCTGTTAAAAAGAGCTTCTCTTATCTCCGTAGCAAGCTCCTTAAGCTCTGCCTGTGACAGCTTTTTTACATCTGCAGGGCCTTGTATATTGCTAAGTAACTTATAATCCATCATCGTAATTCTTCCTTTCCGGTTATGTCTCTTTTATCACAGAACAATACTTTCTGTGACGCAAAAACGACATCACCATTTTACATTATAGAATCAGAAATGGATATTCACTTACCATTTTTTGTCTTTTGCGCTATCATATTTTGTCCTATTTATTTTTTTCTTTTTATAGTAAAAACGTTCTGCTACCCTTAATAGATAACAGAACATTTCCGTTTTTATTCTTTAGTTAATTGTTGTCATAAATATCTTCCGTAAATGTAAGGCTACCTCTGTAACCAGCATATGTGCGGTTGAAAATAAGTCTCTCATTCACAGGAAAAGCTCCGAGAATAAACTGTATCTCTTTTTCCAGAGCAATTTCCCTCTCGTTGCTGCTTCCGACAAGGAGCGTGATCTCTTTTTCCTCCTCACGTATCGCCTTGTTGATCTCATACTGATCCGTAAGGAAAAGAACTTTCGGAGGCTGAGCATACTCAAGGTCTTGAATCTCTTTTACGATCCTGTCCTTATCCTCCTGTCTGAAAATTGGCTCAGATACTATCACCAGAACAGGCGTAAAGCTGTAGTCATTTGCAAGATATCTCGTATATCCGACAGCGCTGTTTGCATCCGCAACAACGGCAAATCTCTTCCAGCTCACAACACCGATTGACTGTCCGAGATAGCTGTAAACATAGTCCTCTTCCGCCTCGATCACATCCTCTGTAAGTTTTTCATCAAGTTTTAGTGCCTTCTGCACTTCTCTGATGAATTTAGTGGTATCTGTCGCGCCGACGAAGAGGCCCGGGATCCTTATACTCGGAACGCCGAATTTTTCCTCAAACTTCTTGGCAGGTCCGTTAAAGAGCCACGGATTAACTATGATATTTAGCGTAGCACCGGAACTCTTTTTGATATCTTCAATTCCCTGATGCTTCGTAAAAAAGGTATTGACCTTAAGCCCGAGCTTTGAAAGAATTCTATCTATTTCTTCAAGCGTACCGCTCCAGAACGGATCGTGGTAAGGCACGATTCCAAAGATGTTTACAAGTTTGTCGTCCTTTGGAACATCTTTTTCAATAACCTTATCTATAAAAGTATTCCAGATTACCTCATATCCGAGGTTACTGTCTCCCGCAAAGCCCGGCGTGTCTATCGCATAGACTTCGTGTCCGTTTTCTCTGAAATCACTTGTAACGCTTTCGATGTCATCTCCGATAATACCGGCCGTGCAGCCTGTAAGAACAAAGAATGCATCTGCGTCCATTATGTCAATCGCACCCTGTATGGTGGTTTTAAGTTTATTAACTCCGCCGAATACCACCTCTTTTTCAAGCATATTACTTGACGGAATTGATACTCCGTTTACAAAGCATGAGTGCTTGTGTCCCGACTGTCCCTGATCTGCCGCCGTAGTCTGCATGCAGCATCCGGGGCCTGAATGATATATGGGGCAAACTCTGTTTATTGCACCAAGTACGGAGTTGATTCCCGCAAGAACGCATCCACCCTTGGGATTTTCCATTATCTGTGACATTAACCTTCTCCCCCTAAAATATATTTAAACGCATTTTCCCGGTACCACGAATCCTTGTAAGGGAGCTTCACATGTTTAGCCAGTTTCTTATTAAATCCCGGATTTTCAAGCTGATCTGCTATCTTATTTCCGAGGAAAAGAAGTCCGTCATAGCCCATCGTAGGTCTTTTTCCATCAAGAACATGCGTAGTCGGAAGTCCAAGCTTTGCTGCCCATTCGGGAACTCCGATAAATGCGTCGGGTTTGAGCTTATTAAGTAGATTCACCTGCTCAAAAGGCTGCATATTGGCAATGTCCACAACAAAATTCTTGTGGATTCCGTTAAGATACTCGATATCAACCTGCGCATCCGCATCGTATGTCGGAGTCTCAAGGCCCACAAGTTCCATTCCAAAATCATCGATAAGAGCTGCTGCCGCAAAAGACCTTCCTGTTCCGCCGCAGATAAATACTCTTTTTCCCTGAAGTCTTTCTCTGAGCTTAGCTACCAAAGGCTCTATTCTCTCATGTTCGGAAGCAATGATCTCCTCGACTTCTTTTTCTTTTCCTATTACCTTGGCAATTCCTCTGTACCACTTATCGGTATTTCTGATTCCGATAGGCATTACCGTATGAGAATAAGGAATCTCGTAATCTTCCCAAAGAGTCTTCATAAACTCATCGGCAAAAACCTTACATATGGAAGTCGAGGCTTCCGCTGCAGGAATCTTTTTTATCTTCTCAAGAGAACTGTAAAAGGGAATGTAATTTACCTTCGCACCAAGAAGATTTAGCATTCTCTCCATCTCCTTCTGATCGGCAAAGCTGACTGTCGTCGGGGCAAAAAGATTTATGAGTCCCTTTTCCTTTTCGACTTTCTCTTTTTTCAAAATATATTTGTTTATAGAAATAAAAGCTGCATCAAAGCCTGACGCGCAAACCTTAGACTTAAATCCCTCGCAGTGGATTGGAACAATAATGGTGTCAGGATAATCTGACTGAAGATCCTGTGTTATCGCGTCGATATCATCTCCTATGATTCCTGAAGCGCAGGATGCATATATGAACACGAGCTTGGGATGATATCTGTCAACGGCTTTCTGCACCGATTCTCTAAGTTTTTGCTCTCCGCCAAAAACAACACTCTTTTGATCTATATTTGTAACGATAAGTCTTGGATTCTTAACAGCCTTGATTCCTCTGTGAATCTGTCCGACACGGTACATGTCTACCGCCATGATAGCGCATCCTACGCACCCTTGCGGCGAATGCGAAATAAAGACAGAATCCTCCAAAGACATAAGTGCCGCCATGCTGTTTATCTGCTGGCACTGAAGTCCCTGAGCAAAGCTCCTGTCTGCCCTCTTAAGACATCCCTTTTTATAATTTTCCGCAACTTCTTTTCCCGTTGTACCTAAGTCATTTATCCTGCCCGGTATGCTCTCCCGGACTCCCGAATACTGTATATTTGGCATTGCTTTACCTCTCCCGAAAACTGCCGTTTTTAGAAAAAAGCCGGAGGTAGTATCTAGTACACTAGTAACACCTCCGGCTTTCCGGTCAGCATCGCATTTCTGTGATGCTCAAATCTTATCATAGTATGTATATCGTGAAAATTTGAGAAAACTTATCAGTGACAATCAGCTGTGGTTATCGCTGGCAGAAAAAGGATTTAAACAAAATATAAAAACCAGTATATTTCACAATCATTAAAAAATCTTATGTCACATTTCAATAGAAGCTGAGTTCTATAACTAATGCTTTTTCCACCTTATTCTGTAATAACACGCATTTTTTCTTCCATGCTATACCCGCATCTACCCAACAAACATTTTTTAAGATACAACCATTCTTTTTTATTCACTTCCTCTTCTCCACTCAAATAATGTTTTAAGGTAAAAAATACATCCGTTAGTAATTCATCATCCGAATCATATATTTTTTCAAAATCAAACGTTTCTTCCATATATTGCTCAAGTACTTTTTTTTCAAAATCACCGTTCAATACTTTTTCAATTAATTGTACTAATTCATCATAATACATAACACTACTCCTTCTAATGCCCCTTATTAATTATTTGTCCCGATGGAATTTTCAAAGCATCAAAATCCCTATGAATTATATTTCCTTTGCCATCAGTAACCTCATGAATCATATATTTCGTTCCATTATTGTCACTATATCTATAGACAACAGAAATCCCACCCTCTGTTGACGGTCTCATATTCATTGCTTTTTTGTTTAAATTTGAAAAATCTTCTCCTCTTGCTTCAATCCGCCCTATCTCATCTATTACTTCTTTATTGGTGAAATATTTTCCATTTTTATACTCAATATCATTTAAGTAATTGGCTGTACTTTTTTCACTCAACTTTTTATAGCTGTTCTTCCCTGCCTTTGCAACATCCTCAGCAGTATCGCCAGTCACCTTCGTAACATCACTTGCTCCATCAACAGCCTTCTCTACCTTCTTAACATTCTCCGCCTCTTCAGCAACTTTTTCAACTTTTTTAAGATGAAGATCTTTTTCGACTTTAAAGATATCTGTTACTTCACTAAATCCTCCGAAGAACAGATTCATCGAGAAGTTCCCGGCTACATTTTCACCCAGTAGCGCCCAATCGGATTTTGATAATTCTCCGTCTCTTGAAAGCTCCTGATACAATTCTCTAGTATCTATCACAAGATCCTGAATGTTTTCTTTCGCTTGTTTTGCGGCAAATCCGACTTCTTTTCCCATTTCAAGTGTCGAACTAATTTCTGATGTTATATAGTATAAAAGAAGAACTCCTGTTGCTTCACCATATCCAAATTCTCTTGAATTCTGCAATTTAGAATTCTCTATAGCCATTTCCATCTCTTTATCTACATCACCCCTGAAATCTTTATATGAATTCACAAAAAGATGGATATACTTATTAGTGTCCGTTCCAAAACAATGGTCGATAAGATCTGAGCCCTTTTCAATAATTAGTCCTGTAGTATGCGACATAATAAAATCAGAGCAATCAAGCGTAAAATTCAAAAGATTATATATCGGTTTTCTTACTCCCATCATAAAACAGCCCAACTTTGAAACTTTGTTGGCCAGAGCCGAATACCTCTTATATAATTCCTTTTCTTCTTTAGTCCTTAGTATCGGACATCCGAGTATAGGATCAAACTTTAAAGAACTAAGTTTTATTTTTGCAAGTTGTTGTGCTTCTTTTACCTCTTCAGGAGACAACTTATAATTAGGCAATAGCCATTTATCAACTTTGATATCAAGTGCTTTTCGTTCACTTGCAGCATCCTGAATCCCTTTGACTCCCAAAGTAGCACCAAATGCAACAAGTCCTACTATTTGCTTTGATACACTCTGAGTATGAAATTGTATCGAATCAAGTTCACTTGCTTTAACTGACATCTCAGCTATATGTTCATTTATAGCATTTTTAAGTCCAGAACGATTCAATCGATTGCTCGCTTCAGTATCAAATTCTTCCATCTTATCTATGCAGTTCTGCAAAAATCCACCGGTATTACAAAATTCGTCATAATGTCTTACCGCGTCCCTAACATATATTTCCTCGATGTCTCCGCAATA
Source organism: Butyrivibrio sp. M55 (assembly GCF_900116865.1). Lineage (GTDB taxonomy): Bacteria > Bacillota > Clostridia > Lachnospirales > Lachnospiraceae > Butyrivibrio. The sequence goes on along the minus strand of NZ_FPCD01000008.1, from coordinate 25,487 downwards.
TTTCTTAAATTTTCCTTCAGCCTCCATAGACTTTTGCTGAATTGCAAATGCTTCGCTTTCAAATTCTTCAAGCTGTTCCATAAAATGCGACTTTATCATTCTTACAACATCTGTATCTATCCTTGCATCAGTATCAGGATCCACCATGGTCTTAAAAGTTTCATCAATATCTACATATCTTTTGACCATTTCTCTTGAAAGCTCATATTGAAGGCGATTATACTCCTCCTGTTTAATGCCTATGAATGCTTTTGATTGTTCAGCTCCTCCGCCTACAAATGTCTCATTATTCCTATATCTTTCATAAGATGCATAAACATCACCCAAAGATTCCATATAACGGCAAGCGGCATGTTCGAAATATTCGATAAATTCGTTTACCTTCTTTGTATCCCAACTCTTCCCCATTAAAACTATCCCCAATAATACAAGTTTTACTCAACACTTCTTTCTCGAGCACGGATTTCTTCTTCAAGCTCTTCTATCTCTTCCTCACATTCTCTAATAAGTTCACGAATTCTTTCCATCGCCATTTGAAGATTGGACAAAAGTCTTGATGCATCTCTTAATATAGCTCCGATCATTGAACAGCTTTCATTTCTGTATTCTTCTGCATCCCGTTCAAGTTTTCCGCGCCACTCCCCCGATGCAGTCATATCGTAAACCTTATCGGGATTGTATATATCTGTCTCAAGTATTTCTCGTTTTCTGCTTATAAATTCATATGTTTCCTCACAATCAGCAAGATCTCGTTCCAATACTCTTTTCTCATGCTCTTTTTCTGCTAATCTCGAATGAAGTCCCATCGTTATTACCTCCGATGTATATCTACATCAAGCCCTTCACTAAGAATCCTATCCTGCTCAATCATTCCATCACGAAGCGTAAAAAGTGCCCTTGGGAGCGACTCGGAAGCTTCGTGTCTGTATGTTTCTGTAGATTTATAAAAAAGCTTGAGTATTTCATTCATTTCCCGACCAACATCCGTTGTCTCAAAGACGTTTATCTTACTAAAAGATTCCTCTGAATACGCACATTTTGCAGTTGTGTTTCTTATATCTTCAACAATATCTGTGAACACGTTGGTGTCCATGTATATACTTTTTAATGCCATCTCATAACCTTTTGTGTCTTGCTTTTTTAATAAAACATTAACATTTTATCATACGCTATAATCTAAATCAATAATATGCAAAAAGACGGTGCTTTAGATTATTTCATCTAACGCACCGCCTTATATATTTTTTCAATGGCAGTTTGATTTATATATATGCTTTGAATTATGCATTAACAATTTTTCCGAAGTCAGCCTTAAGGCTTGCTCCGCCGATAAGTCCGCCGTCGATGTTGGGCTTTGAAAGAAGCTCAGCAGCGTTTCCTGCATTCATAGATCCGCCGTACTGGATACGAACCTCATCAGCTGTAGCCTGATCGTAAAGCTTAGCAATAAGCTCACGGATAAGCTTACATACTTCTTCAGCCTGATCAGCTGTAGCTGTCTCACCTGTTCCGATAGCCCAGATAGGCTCGTAAGCGATAACAAGCTTCTTAACCTGGTCAGCTGTTACACCGTCAAGATCCCATGTGATCTGTCTCTCGATCCACTCTTTGTAAGTATCAGCCTTACGAAGTGCAAGAGACTCACCGCAGCAAAGGATAGGTGTAAGACCTGAAGCAAATGCTTTCTTTACTTTCTGGTTGATAAGGATATCGTTCTCTCCGAAGATATCTCTTCTCTCTGAATGTCCGATGATGATGTACTCTACACCTGCATCCTTAAGCATAGGAGCTGAAATTTCTCCTGTGAATGCTCCGTTATCTACGATGTAGAAGTTCTCTGCACCTACGTGTACGTTTGTACCCTTAACAGCGTTAACTACGGGTACGATATCGATTGCAGGTACACAGTAAACTACGTCTACAGCATCATTCTTTACAAGATCCTTGAGCTCTTCGCAAAGAGCTACAGCCTCGCTGGGAGTCTTGTTCATCTTCCAGTTTCCGGCGATTATTCTTCTACGTGCCATGTTTTCCACCTCTATATTTTGAAATATTTACTTCTTGATTTTCACAAGGAAGTTCTGCTCTCGCACCTATCGGTGCTCGCCAGAACTAAGTTCGAACTACCGACTCGAAAAAACCTCGTCGGAGTCTCACTTATTATCAGCTGCTACTACACCGGGAAGTGCTTTTCCTTCAAGGAACTCAAGTGATGCACCACCACCTGTTGAGATGTGGCTCATCTTGTCCGCAAATCCAAGCTGGTTAACAGCTGCTGCACTATCACCACCACCGATAATTGTTGTAGCTGTTGTCTCTGCAAGAGCCTTAGCTACTGCCTTTGTTCCCTCAGCAAGAACAGGGTTCTCGAATACACCCATAGGTCCGTTCCAAACAACTGTCTTAGCTGACTTAACAGCATCAGCAAAGAGATCACGTGTCTTAAGACCGATATCAAGACCTTCCTTGTCAGCAGGAATCTGAGTTGAAGGAACGATCTCTGTCTCGATGCTGGGGTTATCGATAGGATCAGGGAATCCTGTTGATACTACTGTATCGATGGGAAGAAGAAGCTGCTTGCCGTTAGCCTTAGCCTTCTCAAGCATTTCCTTACAATAATCAAGCTTTGTATCGTCTACAAGAGACTTACCAACCTCATAGCCCTGAGCCTTGAGGAATGTGAATGCCATACCACCACCGATGATAAGTGTATCGCACTTCTCGATAAGGTTATTGATAACGTTGAGCTTATCAGCAACCTTAGCACCACCAAGGATAGCTACGAAAGGTCTTACAGGATTCTCAACTGCATTTCCGAGGAAATCGATTTCCTTCTGCATGAGATATCCAACTGCATTGTTTCCACCCTTCTCTGTGATGAACTTTGTAACGCCTGCTACAGAAGCGTGTGCTCTGTGCGCTGATCCGAAAGCGTCGCATACATAGTCATCAGCAAGCTCTGCGAGCTCTTTTGCAAAAGCATCGCCTGCCTCTTCGGGCTTTGTCTCTTCCTTGCCTCTGAAACGAGTATTCTGAAGAAGAACAACATCTCCCTCGTTCATAGCTTCTACAGCTGCTGTTGCATCAGCGCCTGTTACGTTGTAATCAGAAATGAACTTAACCTCTTTACCGAGCTTCTCAGAAAGTCTCTTTGCAACAGGTGCAAGTGACTCACCCTCGTTAGGGCCGTTCTTTACTTTTCCAAGGTGTGAGCAAAGAATAACCTTGCCGCCATCCTTTATAAGCTTGTTGATTGTAGGAAGAGCTGCTACTACTCTTGTCTCGTCTGTGATCTCACCGTTCTTGAGAGGAACGTTGAAGTCGCAACGAACAAGTACGCGTCTTCCCTTTACGTTGATATCGTCTACTGATTTCTTATTAAGACTCATTATTATTCTCCTTTGTAATGTTCATAAATAGATAAAGGGTCTGGTCCTAACGGACCGGACCCTTTTAGTTAATCCAAATTACTTAACAAATTTTTCAAAATATTTGATTGTACGAACCATCTGTGATGTGTATGAGTTCTCGTTGTCATACCATGAAACAACCTGAACTTCATAGAGGTCATCACCGATCTTGTTAACCATTGTCTGTGTTGCATCGAAGAGTGAACCATATGTCATTCCAACGATATCTGATGATACGATCTCATCCTCGTTGTATCCGAATGTCTCAGGATCAGAAGCCTTCTTCATAGCCTCGTTGATAGCTTCCTTAGTTACCTCTGTGCTTGACTTAACAACTGCGAAAAGAAGAGTTGTTGAACCTGTAGGAACAGGAACTCTCTGAGCAGCTCCGATGAGCTTTCCGTTAAGTTCAGGGATAACAAGGCCGATAGCCTTTGCAGCACCTGTTGAGTTAGGAACGATGTTAACAGCGCCTGCACGTGCTCTTCTAAGGTCACCCTTTCTCTGAGGTCCGTCAAGGATCATCTGATCACCTGTGTAAGCATGGATTGTTGCCATGATACCGGACTGGATAGGTGCGAAATCGTTAAGAGCCTTAGCCATAGGTGCAAGGCAGTTTGTTGTACATGATGCAGCTGAGATGATGTTGTCATCTGCTGTAAGTGTCTCGTGGTTAACATTGTATACGATAGTAGGAAGATCGTTTCCTGCAGGAGCAGAAATAACTACCTTCTTAGCACCAGCATCGATATGAGCCTGTGCCTTAGCCTTTGATGTGTAGAAACCTGTACACTCAAGAACAACGTCTACACCAATCTTGCCCCAAGGAAGGTTCTTAGCATCTGCCTCTTTGTAGATTGTAATCTCCTTGCCATTAACTGTGATTGAATTCTCGCTGTAAGAAACCTTGTCAGCGTACTTGTACTTGCCCTGTGATGAATCATACTTAAGAAGATGAGCAAGCATCTTAGGATCTGTAAGATCGTTGATTGCTACGATCTCTGTTCCTTCATGCTCAAACATCTGTCTGAAAGCAAGACGTCCGATACGACCAAAACCATTGATTGCTACTTTAACTGCCATTTTAAGTTCCTCCTAAAATGAATATAATATTTAATTGCTGCTTAATATCACACTTATTGATAATTTTTTATCAGCAACTCTAATTCTAATAAAAAATGTAGCATAAATCAAGTAAGAATATTATGATATAGGTGTCAAAAAGTCAAAAATGCGTTCATTCATCATTTAATAAATCACGGAGAACCCCATATGATCTTACCGGCAGACTACCATTTACACACTCACAATTCGGGCGACAGCGAAGCACCCATGGAAGACATGATCAAAAGTGCCATAAACAGAGGTCTTGAAGAGATCTGTTTTACCGACCACATGGACATGGACTATCCTATAACCGAAGATACCCCGAAGGATTATTTCTTACTGGACACTCCTCCTTACAAAAAAGAGTTATATAAGTATAAGGAGATGTACAAAGACAAGATTTCTGTAAAATTCGGTGTTGAAGTAGGCATGCAGGATCATATAGCAAAGGAGAACACAGATTACGTTCGCTCGGAATCTTTTGACTTCGTCATTGCATCCATGCATCTTATTGACGGGCAAGACCCCTACTACCCTGTATTCTGGGAAAACCTTGATGTAAAAGAAGTTTTCAGGCACTACTTTGAACTTACGCTTGAAAACTTAAAACTCTTTGATGACTACTGCGTCCTCGGGCACCTCGACTATCTCGCCCGCTACGCTCCCGAAGGCAACAATCCATATTCATATGAAGCTTATTCAGATATCATAGACGCCATTTTGATTCATCTTATAAAAAAGGATAAAGGCCTCGACTTTAACACCAGCCGTCTTTTCAGATCGGGCGGCCCCACGAATCCAAGTCCCGAAGTCTTAAAAAGATTCAAGGAACTTGGCGGAAAGATAATCACCTTCGGCTCCGATGCCCATAATCCCGAAGGCGTTGCCGGCGCATTTGAAAAGGCAAGTATCATTGCAAAAAAATGCGGCTTCGACGAATACTGCACTTTCGAAGACCGCAAGCCTATATTCCACAAATTATAAGTAACAGTGCTCATTTCGGTATATCTTTATAAGATGAACGAAATATAGTAAAATGTTAATGATACTTTTGTCAAAAATCAAAAATACGTACATTTTTCATGCTGAGTATTTTTGACAGCGGTCGCATCGCGGAGGCTATATGAGGGAAGAATTTTACTCCAGAGGTAAACAAACTAACGTATATAATTTCATATTCATATACAAGTCTGTTACTCTTTGCTGTTTATGCGTTGTTACCGCGATTCTGGCTTTTTATTGCAGGACAGACCTGCTAAAAATGACGTTTTCCAAGGACAAAACTTCGCAAAGGCTCTTGCTATCTGTCTTAATCTTTGTTTTAATGGTATTTATTTCCGTTATAATAGATTTTTATATATTAAAAAAGACTACAAATATAGGCTACAGATTAAACAGACTTGCCTACCTCGACAGGCTGACGGGACTTCCCAACAGATTCAGTTGTGACCTTCTGTTTGAAAGTTTCAATGGTTCGGAAAGACTCCCCGGGGTCGGCTTTATTGTTATGAAAATAAATAATCTTCCGACCGTAAATCAGACAACAAGTCATGATAACGGCAACAACCTCATTACCGAGTTTTGTTTTATTCTCGAGGATGTCGGCGAAAAGTATGGTTATGTCGGAAGAAACGGCGGAAATGAATTTATTATTCTGATTGAAAATTGTTCGGACACCGACTGCGATATGTTCCTTTCAGATCTAACAAAAAGAATCCGCGGCTACAACGAAATGGCTGTCGGAACACCTCTCGAGATAGCATACGCTTGCGTACTCAACTCTAACGAAAAGAGATCCGTAATGTCAGAACTTATCTCTTTTGCCTATAAGAAACTTAAGGATGCACCACAAACACTCTCATGAAAATTATGATTGAAAAAAGCTTTTTTAAAAATCGTATATTCTCTTTAATCTGTCTTTTTACCTGCTCGGTTTTATTCCTCACATCATGCGGTTCCAAACACGGCGTAACGCTCCTTGACAGAGCCGGCCACAAAAAAGATGCGCAGATTGATGAGACCGTAAGGGGAAGTCGCGACAACACGCCTCTTTGCCTTGTTCCCACAGCTCCCGGAACTGACACATTCGAAAACGAATATGCCCGTATCGACTATTCAAACATGTCTGAGGGCTATATTTTCGTGGCATATAAAGGAAGTTCTCCCAAAGTTAAGCTTCAGATCACAGGTCCGGACACGGTCACCTATACTTACGATATCTCAAACAATTCAAAAGAGGGCGAGGTCTTCCCTCTTCAGGCAGGAAACGGGCAGTACATGATAAATGTATATGAGAACATCACAGAGACCAAGTATTCAATGGTGTTCACGTTCCCGATAGATGTAACTCTTTCAAACGGATATAAGCCTTTCCTGTATCCAAATCAGTTCATCAACTTCGCCCCCGACTCTCTGGCTGTCAGAAAAGGTGCGGCACTTGCTTATCCTTGCAATTCCGACATCGAGGTCGTCGCAGAAGTTTATAACTTTATGATAGAAAATATCACTTACGACTATGAAGAAGCTGAAACCGTGCAAAGCGGCTATCTTCCCGACCTTGACGAGATTCTTATAACCCAGAAAGGAATCTGTCTCGACTACGCTTCGCTTATGGCTGCAATGCTTCGAAGCCAGAACATCCCTACAAAGATGGAAGTCGGCTACGCAGGAACCGCTTATCACGCATGGCTCAGCACTTATATAAAAGATGTAGGCTGGGTAAACGGAATGATCGAATTTGACGGAAAAGACTGGTCACTTCTCGATCCCACTTTTGCATCAAATACGGAAGAAAGAAAACTCGAAAACTTTATCGGAGACGGATCCAATTATTCCGTTAAGTATGTTTATTAATAATCTTCGGAGGCACCATGAAAAAAACAGACAAACAAAAAGGTCTCAGCAGTTATGAGATTGCAAGCTTTTGCAGGCAGATGGCTCTTCTTATTAAAGCAGGCATCGCTCCCGCAGACGGAATCGATATTTTGACACAGGATTCCAAAGACAATTCGGCAAAAAAGATTCTTGGAAGTATCAGCCAGACTTTGCGAAGCGGCGAAAAATTCCACATAGCTCTTGCCATGAGCAATGTTTTTCCCGATTACGTGGTACATATGGTAACAATCGGTGAAACTTCAGGAAACATGGACGTAGTTATGGATTCACTTGCCGATTACTACGAAAGGGAAGACTCCATTCAGGAGAGCGTAAAAAACGCGATCAGCTACCCTCTCATCATGATCTTTATGATGATGGTCATCGTAACTGTCCTTGTTGCCAAAGTTCTCCCGATATTTGAGCAGGTATTTGCACAGCTCGGCACCGGAATGAGTGGTTTCTCACAGTCGCTTTTGAATCTGGGAAATCTTTTGAACAAATACTCTTTTGCCCTTGTAATACTGCTTGTGATAATAGCCATGCTGTTCCTCTACTTCTCTCTTACTCCGAGCGGAAAAAGGAACTTCAAAAAGTTCATGATCAAATTTGCGCCCACAAGAAGACTTATGCAGGAACTTGAAAGCGAACGTTTCGCAAGCGGAATGGTGCTCACTCTTTCAAGCGGTATCGATACTTTCGAAGCTCTTTTACTTGTAAAAAAACTTGTTGAAAGCAAGGAAATGAAGGATAAGATCGAGGAATGCAGAAATTTCCTTATCGACGGCGACAGCTTCCCCGAAGCACTTGAAAAAGCTTCAATATTCTCTTCTTTTTATGCTCAGATGATATTGGTAGGCTTTAAATCAGGATCGATGGATAAGGCCATGAAACAGGTCGCAGAGAGATACGAAAGAGATACGGGAAGAAGAATCTACTCTCTCATCTCAGTTTTGGAACCGACGCTCGTAATAATCCTTTCGGTTATCGTAGGAATGATTCTAATGTCAGTAATTCTTCCTCTGATGGGAATTATGACAAATATTGGATAAAATATTATGACAAACAGATTTGAAGCTAAAAACGGCATATTTTCACATATTTCGGATACTTTTTACAGATGGTCTTCGCTTGTGATACTCATCGCAATATGTATCCTTTTTTACATTGCGATCGACGCATCCGGAAGAAACACGATTGAAAAGCAGCAAACTTCACTTGAAAATGCCATTAACAGGGACATTGTTCAGTGCTATTCGATTGAAGGCAGATATCCACCCAGCCTTTCATACATCGAGGAACACTACGGTCTTGTTTACGACGAATCTACTTTTTTTGTCGACTACCAGCCAATCGCATCGAACATGTACCCGGATGTAACAGTTATCAAAGTACGATAGAGGAACTATTATGGATTTTGAAGGAGCAAGAAGTCACATCATAGACATGGTCTTCGTTATATGTCTGATGTTTCTTTTTATCTTTTCCGCACTCAGCGTTATAACCATAGGCGCGAACATATATCAGAAGAATGTCACTGCTGTTGATGACAATTACCACAAGCGTACGGCCTGTGCGTACATAACGGAAAAGGTCAGACAGTCCGACGTAAAGGGCGGAATTTTTATTAAAAAAATATTCGATCAGAATGCTCTTGTTCTGCAGAACGAGGAAGACGGCATTCTTTACGACACCTACATATATGACTACGAGGGCAATCTCATGGAGCTCTTTGCCATGGATGAACTCAAAGATCTTTATCCCCAGACAGGGCAAAAGATACTTGAACTGACCAAGTTTGATATCGAATATGTAGGAGATGATACTCTTTCCGTCTACGTTATTTTAAAAGACGGAACGGAAGAGTCATTTCTTGTCAAAACAAAAAGTGTCAGTGAGGAATAAACGATGCCTGAAAATAATTCGAGAACAAGCTTGTTCCTGATGGAACTTATAATAGCGGTATTTTTCTTTTCCCTCGCCGCAGCGGTTTCTATAAGACTCTTCGTCGGCGCACACAAACTTACAGAAAAGTCCACCGCACTCAGCAATGCAACAATCTGGTCCCAGAACCTTGCGGAAGCTTTTTACGAAAGCAACGGCGACGTTTCAAAGATTGCAGAACTATACCCCTACGCATACGTCACTGAAGACGCCGTAATTCTCTTTTTCGATAAAGAATGGAATGTATTGCAGGAAGCTCACTCAGACGCCTCATATGAGGCTCTGCTGGTGGCTGAGAAAGCAGATGCTTCTTCAGTTTACTCTGATGTCAAAGACTACGGATCCACATATTCCGGAAAAGCGATTAAAGGTAACGTGGCAATACTTAATGTTAAGGAAACCGATGAAGTAATTTCTTCAATTCCAAACGACCAAGATCTCGTAATAGTTAGTTATTCGGTTGACACACCGCTCAGCCAAAAGGAGTCCAAGTGAAAAAGAAAGGTAAACACGGCATAAATATCGGAACAGCCTCTATTCTTCTGGTTTTTTCCGTTTTGTGTCTTATCTCATTTGCAACGCTTACGCTAGTAAATGCGAAAGCGGATTACAACTTAAGTAAAAATCTGTCCGACAGACAACTCGCTTACTACGAAGCATGTCATAAAGGCAATGCTTTTGTCACCGCTGTAAATTCGGGCTATCGCAAAGGAATATCAGGTGATATAATGAAGGAAAGCATACCATTAACCGACAAACAATCGCTTGAAATTGCGATAATTGCTAATAGTGCAAAAAAATCCTTCAATTCAAACAATACTTGTAGTATAATTCAGTGGCAGGTCGTTAATCACGACGATACAGAGTATGACTACTCTCTGCCGGTAATGAAATCAAGGTAACAGATAAGTTTAGCCGGTTAAAAAACGAAATTTTATCAAATTTTTATTTTTTAAATAACGTTTTAACTCGCTTTATCATAATCATGTGTTACAATATATTATGTACCGAATTACTTAATTTTGAAAAAAATTGCTTAAATTTTTTTAGCAACTAAAAATACTTTTTGGAGGTTCAATATGGGAAAAAGAATACTCATTACTGATGACGCCGCTTTCATGCGTATGATGCTTAAGGATATCCTTTCCAAGAATGGATATGAAATTGCGGGTGAAGCTGAGAACGGCAAAGTCGCAATCGAGAAATATAATGAGTTGAAACCCGACCTTGTTACTCTGGATATCACAATGCCTGAGCTTGATGGAATTGGCGCACTTAAGGGAATTAAGGCTGCAGATCCTAACGCTGTATGTATCATGTGTTCCGCAATGGGTCAGCAGGCGATGGTTATCGAATCAATTCAGGCGGGTGCTAAGGACTTCATCGTTAAGCCTTTCCAGGCAGACCGTGTTCTTGAAGCCGTTAAAAAAGCTATCGGATAATATTTACATAATGTCAAAGCGTAAAATCAAAGGCTGTCGCACTAATTAGTGTGACAGCCTTTTCTTATGCCTTTCTCCAAGGTATCCGTTTGGAAATGCTTGTTTTCGTCTGCGGTGTGATTTTCTAAGATTCATAAATGAAGAGAGCTCTCCTCTCAGCGTTGTTCGAAGCAGTCGAGTTCTCTTCATTCATGAATCTTGAAAATCATCATCCTCGTCCTAGAACTGCTCATTTCCAAACAGATACGTTGAGGATGGGCTGTCTACGAAAATAGCCTGTAAAACATAAAGCAGGTTTTCGATTCCCTAGAAGGCATTTTTAGCTCTCAGGGTCATGTACTCCGTTTTAGTCACATATATTTCAATTATTTGCTTCCCATGCTTGCAAGGACATCGTTTCTCATATCGTAGTTATCACCTATGATAAAAAATACAAATAGCCAAACCAGCAAAATAATTCCCGCGAAAGCATGGTATATTCCTATACTGTTCCCAAACACCATCAATGTAATTAATGCTGACATACTGACGCTCCTCTCGATCATTCGGTGTTTTTTACTCTACAAGATGATCTCTATCCGGTATTCCGTTCAGCTTCTTGAGCATATCATCAAATTCTACAGAATCATCCGTAATATACTCTTCAAGAATACTGTTATTTGATTCCTGTAGTTTCTCATCCCACTTAGCATCACTTTCAGAAGTCAAATCACCATCTGCAGCCTGTTCATGTCTTGTCAATATAACATAATTCTCATCAGAAGCTATCATGCCCCAATCTTCGCCGTCACTCTCAAGAACTTTAAGGGCAGCTTCAGGGCTATCGTAAATATCTTTTGCATTATTTTCATCCTGATTTGGTTGCTTTTTTTCCAAAAGGACGCAATCTCCCGCAACTTTAGTTGTATGCCACTTGCTATCGACACTCAGCTTTTCGCCGACTTCTGCCTGTATTAGAGACGCTTTATCACTTAATTTCTCTCCTTCTGTTCCTCTGCTTGTGGCAAAACATACTCCGACACCGACACAAACCATAATGGATGCCACTGTAATCCAAAACGCCGGCTTTTTGTAATTTGCAACATTTTTTATCCTACTCTTCACGTCTATTCCTCCAAATGCCACCGGGCACGCTGCAATCATACTTCTTGGCATGCTGTATTCCAGCAATACTCTGCAGTATTCTGCCTTCTCTATCTTTTCAATATTCCTTGCCACCTTTTCATCACATGCATATTCGATATCCCTGCAAAGAAGAATATATGCAATCCAGCACAAAGGATTGAACCAGTATACCGATAAAATCACGAATCCAAGAGGTTTCCATACATGATCGTATCTGCTCAGATGCGCAAACTCATGCTTTAATATGTATCCTTTCACATCTTCCGATAACGTAGATGGCAAATATACTTTCGGAGATATGATTCCGAGAATAAAAGAATCTGAAATATCATCACACTCATAGACTCCTGATGCGATCTTAACTGATGCGCTTACTCTTTCTCTTATGAGAATGTAGGTTATTACGGCATACAGCAACATCACGCCCATGCCTGCATCCCAAACAATCCCGCCAATATGCAGATAAAACATTACCTGTTCTGCCTTCGCCAATATGCTGTCATTATCTACCGAGCCGGCATTTCCCGTGAGCTCTGCATCCGATATCTGAGTAACGTTTTCATATGAATTGTCTGTCATCGTATCGGAAGCAAAATCCTTCTCATTATAAAGACCACTTACTCCACTATCGCCCTGCGCACTTTTTCCATAACTATTTCCGTCGGAATCGGTTCTCTTGTAGGAATCAGACTGAATCCGGTTTCGAAACGCACAGGAACGATCAGCTTTACTGCAACGATCAGCCATAGCATGCATATAATCCATTTAGGCATCTTTTTCCCAAGTGCCCTAACAGCGATTATCGCAATGATAAGCGCATTTACTGTGATAGCATTATTTAATACGAACAAAAATATTTGTTCCATGCGCTATACTCCCTTTATCTTGTCAATTGGATTCCGAATTAGTTACATCCTTCACCCAACCAATGTTTACATAATCACTTTTTATATAGCCTTCGCCTTCGTCGAGTTTAATCTTGTACCAGCCATCAGCTTCTTCAATAATATCAACTACTTCATCAGGAGCTAAATAACCGATACATTCAGCATCATCACCGGGGGCTTGGCGAACTTTGAGAACACCTTCAGGCGTTTCAATCAATCCAACCAATTTAGCTCCTTCAGGTATAGAATCAACGGAAGCAGCTGCATCTTCTACATTTGAAACAGGCATCAAATCTCCATTTTGCTCAGTTTTTACCGAAACATCCTCCTGATCATTGCCCTGAATCTGTGATTCCTGCTGATCTGCTGTATTTTGCTCAACAGCCGCCTGCTGCTCAGCTTCTGCCATTTGCTGCTCATCTACAGTTTTTGAGCCTTTATTTGTTGCAAAGCACACTCCCACTGCAATACACACCATAATGGATGCGATTGTGATCCAAAAAGCAGGTTTCTTATAATTTACAACATTCTTTATTCTATCCTTCACGTCTATACCTCCAAATGCCACAGGGCATGCGGCTATCATTTTTCCTGGAACGCTGTTTTCAAGCAGTATTCTGCAATATTCTGCCTTTTCGCCGTTCTCGATATTCTTAGTTACTTTTTCATCACAGGCATACTCTATATCCTTGCAAAGAAGGATATATGCCACCCAGCACAAAGGGTTAAACCAGTATACCGATAAGATTGCAAATCCAAGCGGTTTCCATATATAATCGCGCCTGCTTAAATGTGCAAATTCGTGTTTTAATATATACTTTCTTGCTTCTCCGGATAATGCCGACGGCAGATACACTCTCGGAGATATAATTCCAAGGATGAATGAATCCGAAATATCATCGCATTCATACACCTTTGAATCAATTTTCACCGAAGCACTGACTTTTTTCCTGATCAACACATATGTTGTCACGGCATACGTCAGCATTACCGCCACTCCGACAAGCCACAACAACATGCCTACATGAAACATTTTAAAATACAATTCCATAACCTTCGAACCGGAAACAATCTGCATGCTTTTTCCCACAACATTATTTACAGAAATCGGTTCTCCTGTAGGAATCATGCTGAACACACTTTCAAACTGTACAGGAACAATCAGCTTTACAGCAACAATCATCCATAGCATGCATGTAATCCATTTGGGCATCTTTTTTCCAAGAGCCCTTACTATGATGATTGCTATGATAAGCGCACTGACCGTAATGGCATTATTGAGCACGAACAAAAAAACTCGCTCCATATGCTATTCCCCTTTTATTGCATCAATCATCTTCTGTATCTCATCAACATCATCGGCCGAAAGCTTTTTACGTGAAGTAAATGCAGCAATGAATGCAGGAAGTGAACCCTCAAACGTATCCTCAATTATCTTTTCGCTTTGTGCCGCACCAAATTCCTCTTTGGTGAGAACAGATGATACAACACCGTTTTCATTTTTGAATATTCCACGCTCACACAAGCGCTTCAACATTGTGTAAGTGGTAGACTTTTTCCACTCCAGTTTTTGCTCACACAGCTTTACAAGCTCACCTGAAGGGATAGGCTCATTTTGCCATATAATATCTGCAAACTGTCTTTCTACAGCGCCTAACCTCAGTTCTTCCATCATTACCTCCGTAACTTATAAAATTTAACCCCAATCGAATTTATTGTAATTTACATTGTTTTTAAATTCAATTGACATTACCTTATCATTCTCAACAGTAAATGTGATCTTGTAGTCACCAAAGTCATATACAATTTCTTCGCCGGTATGATCTATAGTTTTTTCTTCATTTGAGCCTTCTTCATAAACGTATTCAGTCTGTGAATAAGGCTTTGTTTCGTTTGGTGTTCCGTATGCAGCTGCGAGTTCATCTTTTGTACTTCCGACTTTAATATTTCGTGAAGTAATAATGCCCGGTTTACGTGTGCCGATAGTGATTATTGATTCAGTTCCGGAATCATTTCGCGTGATCATACCGACTTCTTCATCTTTTCCGTAATAATATAATGACTGCTCACTATTTATATGTGAATCCGAAGCATTATATCCTCCCATAGCTTTATCTACAGCTTCAAAACTATCCATTACAGATGCAGAATTTCCGTTATACGTAAACCCGGCATCCTTAAGATCTCCCGAAGCCGCTTCAGATGATTCGGAATCTGTATTGACGTCATCTGTATCTGAAGAAGCTGCATCTTCTACTTCCCCGTTTTCTGCCAAAGCATCATTATCACTACTTGTACTATCCAAAATACTTGCGCCTGCTTCAGATGCATTTGATGAAACTGCGCCACACCCAACAAGTGTGGAAATCATAAGTGTTGCCAAAAGAATTGCTGTCGTTTTATTTTTCATTTCAGTCTTCTCCTATTATCTTTTAACCAATCATGTTATGACCACTTGAACTTATTGTAATTTACATTGTTTTTGTACTGAATTGATGCCACCTTATCATTCTCAACAGTGAAAACAATCGTGTAGTCACCCATATCGTAGTCGAATTCTTCTCCAAAAATCTGCTTGTATTCTTCTTCAGTCAATTCTCTTCCTGATTGAGCGTCATATGCGGTCGGGTGCTTACCGTTTGGCGTTCCGTATGCAGCCATGAGTTCATCTCTGGAACTTCCGATTGTGATACCACGTGAAGTAGTCATACCCGGTTTACACGTGCCGATAGTGATCGGTGTTTCGGTTCCGTTATCATTTCGCGTGATCATATCAACTTCTTGTTTATCTCCGTATGAATATAATGACTGCACATCCTGTATATTTGAATTTGAAGCATTATATCCTCCCAAAGCCTTATCTACTGCTTCAAAATTATCCATTATAGATACAGTCTTTCCGTTATATGTAAAATCAGTATCCTTAAGATCGCCCTTGCTTGTATTTTCTGTACCGGCTGCCACAACTGAATCACCGGCTGCAGCTTTTACATCTGCTTTTTCCTCAAGTTCGGCAACGCCGTCAGATGATATAACTTTGTTTTCAACTTCGGTCATCTGTAACTTCTGCTCATCACTTTCAACTTTCACATCTCTGCTGGTTGCAAAACACACTCCTACTGCAACGCACGCCATAATAGATGCGGTTGTGATCAAAAAAGCCGGTCTCTTATAATTTACAACATTCTTAATTCTTTTCTTCACGTCTATCCCTCCAAATGTCACCGGGCAAGCCGAAATCATAGTTCTTGGCATACTATTTTCCAATAGTATTCTGCAATATTCAGCTTTCTCACCCTTTTGAATGTTTTTAGTTACCTTTTCATCGCATGCATACTCTATATCCTCGCAAAGAAGAATATAAGCTATCCAGCATAGCGGATTAAACCAATATACCGATAAGATCAAGAAGCCAAGCGGTTTCCAAACATGATCTCGCCTGCTCAGATGTGCAAATTCATGTTTTAATATGTACTTTCTTGCTTCATCAGACAGTGTTGACGGTATATAAACTTTCGGAGATATTGTCCCAAGAATAAATGAATCTGAAATATCATCACACACATAAACCTTTGAATCAATCTTCACCGAAGTGCTGACTCTTTTCCTTATAAGTATGTATGTTATAAGAGCGTAAATCAGCATTACTGACATTCCTGCAAGCCACCCAAGTGCACCTATATGGAAAAAAATCTGCAACGGATTGATACTTACCGCCTTATCCGGTGTAAAGTTCTGACTGATCATTGGATTAACAAAACTGTCCAAGCCGTTTATACCGGAACTTATCTGCGGATTTTCTTCCAAAACGATGTTTGTTGGAATCGGTTTTCCCGAAGGTATCAAGCTAAGTACACTTTCAAACTGTATGGGAACAACCAGTTTTATCGCAACTATCATCCACAGCATGCATGAAATCCATTTAGGCATCTTTTTTCCAAATGCTCTTACCACGATGACTGCAACGATCAGTGCGCTTACGGTAATGGCATTATTCAAAATACCTATGAATAATTGCTCCATCCATTCCCTCCTTTCTTTGGTCTACTGATTGTAAACTCTTTAGTTATAGTCTACTACCATTAGACCACGCTGTCAATATACTTCTGATACAAAAAAAGATATGAAAAGCTCAAGCCTTTCATATCCCAATAATTTATTTTTTCGTGATAAGCTCCGTAAGCTCTTTACAGCACTCAGAAATCGCTTTCAAAAATCTATCACCGTACTTCTTAAATTTATTCTCTCCGACACCGGAAACTTGCAGCATTTCTTCCTTTGTTGTCGGAACCTTGGCTGACATATCTATCAATGTTTTATCATTAAAAACAATGTATGGAGGCATGTTTTCCTCACGGGCAATCTCAAGCCTAAGCTCCCTAAGTTTTTCAAAAAGCTTATATCCCGAAGATGTAAGAGAGCTCTTTTCAGTTGCCTTCTTACTCACTTTTGGTGTTTTAACAGGACGCTTGTCCTCATCTGTTATCTTGACCATAACCGAGGTAGCTGAATCTTTCAGCCTCCTTATATCTCCCATTTTCAAAACCTGATAATCTCCTACAACAAGGTATTTTTCATAAACAAGCTGATCGATAACTCTCATTAACATACTTCTGTTTATTGAATTAAGCACTCCGTACGATCTGTAGTTCGTAGCCCCCACTTCTTTTAACCTTGCCGTTTTTGCTCCAAGAACAGTATCTATGATAATTCCCCTGCCATATCTTCCTTTAGCTTCATAAACGCAATTTATTATCTTTTTTGCCGCATCAGTCATATCAAGTGTTTCAAACTCACGATTGCAGTTGCCGCAATCTTCGCAAGGCTTTTCATGGTTCTCTCCAAAATATTTCAAAATATAATTACGAAGGCACCCTGTTGTATAGCAATATCTTTCCATAACCTGCAACCTTTGATTATCCCGTTCCCTGATTGTTTCAAGATCTGCCGGATCAATATCTGCCACTTCTTTGTGCTCTAACAGAAATCTATTTATAACAATATCTTGCGGTGAAAACAAAAGAATACACTTTGATTCAAGCCCATCTCTTCCTGCACGCCCCGCCTCTTGATAGTAATTTTCCATGCTCTGAGGCATATTATAGTGAATGACAAATCTGACATTCGACTTATCAATCCCCATACCAAATGCGTTGGTAGCTACAACAATACTTTTGTAATCAAAAACAAAATCATCCTGCATCTGCTTTCTTTCAGAAGCATTCATCCCTGCGTGGTATTTTGCTGCCGCGATTCCTTTATCTGTCAATATCTCATATAAGCTGTCTACATTCTTTCTTGTGGCACAATAGATTATTCCACTTTCATTCGGATGATTATCGATATAATCCAAAATGTACTGTTCCTTATTCTTCGGTTTGTCAACTTGAAAATAAAGATTCTCCCTGTCAAATCCACCAATCAGAACATACGGATTACCTAGTCCAAGTGTACACACAATATCTTCTCTGACAGTCTCAGTCGCTGTAGCAGTAAACGCACTAATAACAGGCCTCTTGCCCAAAAGTTTCACAAACTCAACAATTTTCATGTAGCTTGGTCTAAAATCCTGCCCCCATTGCGATATACAATGAGCTTCATCAACCGTGATCATTGAAATATTTACAGACTTTGCAAGTTCTATAAACCCTTCCGTCATAAGTCGTTCAGGCGCAACATACAAGATTTTAAATTCACCATTTCCGGTCTTTTTTACCGTTTCAAAAAAATCTCTGTCAGAAAGAGAGCTATTAATATATGCAGCCGAAACTCCCGCTTCATTCAAAGAATTAACCTGATCCTGCATCAAAGAGATAAGTGGAGAAACCACTAATGTTATGCCATCCAACATCATTGCAGGTATTTGATAACATAAAGATTTTCCCGCCCCCGTAGGCATAACGGCAAATACATCTCTTCCATCTAATATTGCATCAACTATATCTTTCTGCCCCGGTCTGAAAGTGTCGTATCCAAACAGGACTTTCAGTACCTCTTCAGGGTTTTTATATTTTTTATTTATATTCAAATTGTCACTCATACCTTCACCATGTTATTTTTTATTATCATAGAAAAAGCCGGACAGCGCTTGTCTATCCGGCCACATAACATACTAATTAAGCTAATCTAAGATGCCATACTTTTTATAAAGCTTCATTCGCTCATTACCTGTAGCATTTAACGCTTTGTCAAACTCTATACTACCTGGCACTAAAATCTTAAGGAGTTTTGCAAGCATATCGCCGCCTTCCGAAATTCCTTCTTCCCAGCCTTCCTCGCGGCCTATCTCTCTTTCTGCATCAACCAATTCCTTCCACGCCTTACTAACCATGACTTGCCCCCCTTTCGCATTATCTGTAGAAATTCTGGTACCGGCAAACATATTTATCATTTCAACGGTCTTCACCTTTAATTCATCGCTTCCTGACATTATTATATCATGCAGCTTCTCACTGTCATCTGAAATATGCGATAGCGATATAATCTAAGAGGATTGACTGAAGCTTTTGTTGCACTTGTTGATAGTCATGGCACATAAAAACAGAACCCTGCATTCTTCGCTCCAAACTCGCCCATAAATGGGCTCAAACAAATGGAGCGAAAGCAGAATGCAAGATTTTGTTTTTATGCTCATGACTATTACAACTCGTGCAAATAAAGCTTCATCCAATCCTCTTTAGAAAATACTCGCTATCAGCAATTTTCAAGGAAATGAAATAAAAAACTACTATCCTATAGGATTTAAAACAATATATGCCGGAGCATCAGCATTAACAAAATACCCATCTTCAATTGTAATTTCAGCACTTTCATTAGGCTTAAGCAGAGCAATATCTCCTGTATCTGCCCATTCTTCCCAACCTTCCTCAGTGACAGCTTTTTCATTTTTATATACATTAACCTGTGTTGGTTTATCTCCTAAATTTGTCACCTCATATTTTCCACTGGGAACAAAATGTCCAATAATATTATCCGGCGCATCACTGCCTTCATTAAGTACCAAATCCTTACCATATTTTCCTTTTTCTGCATCCTTAATAATAATGCCTCCCTCACGAATAGCACTTTCTGCCTCTTCCTTAGCTTCCACTTCCTCTTTATCATCGCTTGTAGCTACAGGCTCAGCGGAAGGTTCCGTAGTTGGAGTAATTATCCCAATAATAACCATTGCAACTAATGCAATCGCAATAGAAACAATACCTATTTTCTTTGATCGCGAATTATCCATTCCTGATTTTTTTAATTTACCTGCTTTTCTAATAAAAACAATACCGACTATAAGAGCTACTAAAAAAATAACCGAAAATAAATTTGCCATTCTCATAATCCTCCTAATCTAGTTTATGTATTATCGTTATTTAGATTATAATATGCATAGAAAATTACAGGCAATAATCTACGCATTAAATTATTCTGTACGCAAGCAAGGGAATATGGATTAGTTTTAGAACTATTTTCATGGATTGTTACATTCAAGAGCATAAATAAACAGAACCGAACATTCTGTTTTCGCTCCACCTGTTTGAGCCCATTTATGGGCGAGTTTGGAGCGAAGAATGTTCGGTTCTGTCTTATTTATGCCTTGAATGTCAATACGTGAAATTAGTGATAAAACTAATCCATATCCCTGTTTGCCACAATAACTTTACGCCGTCTCCGATTTCATACCTGTATAGAGCTGGTAATACCTCTGCTTCTTTGCGATAAGCTCGTCGTGCGTGCCCTGCTCAACGATTCGGCCCTGCTCAAGGACAATTATACAATCGCTGTTCTTTACGGTAGAAAGTCTGTGAGCGATAACGAATGTCGTTCTGCCCTTCATAAGCCTGTCCATACCGTCCTGAACAATCTTCTCTGTTCTTGTATCGATTGATGATGTAGCTTCATCGAGGATAAGTACCGGAGGATCTGCAATGGCAGCCCTGGCAATTGCAAGAAGCTGTCGCTGTCCCTGTGAAAGGTTTGCTCCGTCTCCCGTGAGCATGGTGTCATAACCCTCGGGAAGCCTCTTGATAAAGCTGTGTGCATTTGCAAGCTTAGCTGCTGCGATTACTTCCTCATCAGTTGCATTAAGCTTGCCGTATCTGATGTTGTCCTTAACCGTCCCCGTAAATAAGTGCGTATCCTGAAGCACTATTCCGAGCGAGCGGCGAAGGTCCGCTTTTTTTATCTTATTGATATTGATGTTGTCATATCTGATCTTACCGTCCTGAATATCATAGAATCTGTTGATCAGGTTTGTTATCGTGGTCTTTCCTGCTCCCGTAGAACCTACAAAAGCAATCTTCTGTCCGGGTGTGGCATGAAGAACGATATCATGAAGAACCATCTTTTCATCCGTATAACCAAAGTCCACGCCGTTGAAAGTTACATCACCCTCCATCGGCTGGTAAGTTGTCGTATCGGTAGCCTTGTGATAGTGCTTCCAAGCCCAGTGACCCGTATGATGATCGGCCTCTTTTATCTCGCCGTTCTCCTCAATCGCATCGACAAGCATTACGTAGCCGTCATCCGTCTCAGGCTGTGCATCGAGAAGCTTAAAGATACGATCCGCACCGGCAAGAGCCATAACTATCGAATTAAGCTGCATGCTGACCTGGTTGATCGGCATACTGAAATTTCTGTTAAATGTAAGGAAGGATGCAAGCGCACCAACCGTAAAGCCTACGGCAATATTATCAGAAAGAGCTATCGCACCGCCTACCATCGCACAGATAACGTAACTTGTATTACCAAGCTGCGCGTTGATGGGACCAAGCGATCCCGAAAAAGCATTAGCCTTAAATGCACTGCTGCAAAGAGCTTCATTAAGCTCATCAAACTTCACAATACTCTCAGACTCGTGATTAAATACCTTAACCACCTTCTGTCCCGTCATCATCTCTTCAATGTAACCGTTAAGCGCACCGAGGCTCTTTTGCTGCTCCATAAAGTTTTTTCCCGAAGCCTTGGTTGCCATAGCTGAGCAAAAAAGCATAACTCCTACCATAACAAGAGTCACAAAAGTAAGCGGCACACTAAGGATAAACATTGATATCAGCACGCTGACAATCGTAATTCCGCTGTTAATAAGCTGAGGAATACTCTGGCTTATCATCTGCCTGAGCGTATCAATATCATTTGTATAAATTGACATGATATCGCCGTGCGCATTTGTATCAAAATACTTGATGGGAAGGCTTTCCATATGGGTAAAAAGCTCCTCACGAAGTCTTCTGAGCGTTCCCTGATTGATATATACCATTACTCTTGACTGAACGTATGCCGACAATGCGCCGAGAGCATAGAAAATTGCAACTCTTCCTATCGCACCAAGAAGCGGTCCGAAATCATTGCTTCCGCTGTCGAGCATTGGCTGTATATACGAGTCAATAAGACTTTTTGTAAAAAATGTTCCCTGAATATTTGAGGCAACCGTTATAAGTATGCACACCAAAACAGTAACCATGTGCACAGGATAATATCTAAACACATAACCCATGAGCCTTTTAAAAAGAGCTCCGGGATTTTCAATCTTAGGCTTTGGCATGCCGCGTCTGTTACCGCCGCCCGGCCCTACTTTTATCTCTTTTGCTTCTTCTGCCATAATGAATCCTCCTTAAGCCTGCTTATCAAAGTCCGCATTTGCACCACCGGTCTGCGATTCGTATACTTCTCTGTAAATAGTGTTATTCTCAAGAAGCTCTTTGTGTGTTCCAAAACCGCTGATCTGACCGTCGTCCATGACGATTATCCTGTCACATTCCTGAACGGACGCGATTCTCTGTGCAATTATAAGCTTGGTAGTTCCGGGTATTTCCTCTGCAAACGCCTTTCTGATCTTGGCATCCGTAGCGGTATCAACCGCACTTGTTGAATCGTCGAGAATAAGTATCTTGGGCTTTTTAAGAAGCGCTCTTGCAATACAAAGTCTCTGTCTCTGACCGCCTGATACATTGGCACCGCCCTGCTCTATGTATGTGTCATATCCATCGGGCATTCTCTCAATAAATTCATCTGCACAAGCCATCTTGCAGGCTCTTATGCAATCCTCTTTTGTCGCGTTCTTATCGCCCCATCTGAGGTTTTCTATTATAGTTCCGGAGAAAAGAACATTCTTTTGAAGCACCACGGAAACCTGATCCCTGAGTGTCTCCATATCATAATCTCTTACGTCGATTCCACCTACCTTAACGGCACCTTCAGTTACATCATAAAGTCTGCTGATAAGGTTAACCAAAGAAGACTTGGCAGATCCTGTTCCACCGATAATTCCGATTGTTTCACCTGACTTGATATCAATATTGATGTCTTTTAAAACAGGCTCTTCCGAAGTCGTATTGTATGCAAAATTAACATGTTCAAAGCTGATGCTTCCATCGGGAACAGCTGTAACCGCATCAGGCTTGTTTGTGATATCGGGTGTCTCTTCCAAGACTTCTGCGATACGCTTTCCGCTTGCCTGTGCCATTGTGAGCATAACAAAGATAATTGCAAGAAACATCATACTCATAAGGATATTCATGCAATAAGCAAGAAGTCCCATAAGCTCTCCTGTTGTAAGGCTTCCCGCAACGATCATGTGCGCACCGACCCAGCTGATCAGAAGAATGCACACATAAACGGTTGCTGTCATCATGGGTCCCATCTTGATAACATTCATCTCTGCCCTTACAAACATGTTGTAAATGTTTCCGGCAGCTTTTTTGAACTTATCATTCTCATAGTCCTCACGAACATAAGCCTTTACCACTCTGATTGCGGAAACATTCTCCTGAACGCTCTCATTGAGTTCATCATATTTTTCAAAAACTTCTTTGAAATAAACAGTCGCCTTACTCATGATAATAACCATGAACGCGGCAAGAACACCTACAGCCACGAGATAGATCGTAGCAAGCTTGGGGTTGATCATAAATGACATGATCATCGCGCCTATAACGGTCGCCGGCGCTCTCATTGCCATTCGAAGAAGCATCATATATGCATTCTGAATATTGGTGACATCGGTTGTAAGCCTTGTTACAAGACCCGATGTAGAAAATTTGTCTATATTGGAAAAAGAAAAAGTCTGAATATTATCGAACATAGCCTTTCTAAGGTTCTTTGCAAGGCCTGTGGACGCCTTTGATCCGTAGTACGCTCCTCCAAGTCCCGCAGCGAGTCCAAACAGAGCAATCAAAAGCATCATCACACCCACTCTGAAAATGTACGCCATATTCTCGCCGTATATTCCGTTGTCGACAATCTTTCCCATGAGCTTTGGGATGATCATCTCCGCCGCAACCTCACCTATCATGCACAGCGGCGTCAAAACGGATACGAGCTTATATTCTTTTAGTTCTTTACCTAACGTTTTTATCATAGTCTCTCTCCTGTTGTAATCTTCAATCAAGTATTATATAACTAAAAAAAATTGTGTTCAATTGATTTTATAGTTATTTAAGATTAAAAAAGCACCTTCTTTCATCACCGGACTTGGTTTAGAACCAACATCCAAGAAAGAGGTGCTTTCTATTTTTAATAGTAAATCAATTTTTCTTAAAGCTGAGGATCAGGAGTATTCGGTGTTCCTTCAGGCTGCGGTGCAAGAACAACCGGTGTTCCTTCTGGCTGCGGTGCAGGTGCCGCAGGCGCTCCTGCCGGCTGTGGTGCAAGGATATCAAGATGATATCCTGTTTCATCATATGCTGCCTGTATCATAACATCATGATCAAATATATTTCTGAATCTGAAATCTTTTCTGGTCTTATATGCAATAGCTGCATCATCTCCCTGCTTATAGTAGTCAACAGGTTTTGAATGATTGTGTCTTTCAACAATCTTGCAACCGGCATTCATTGCTGCGTGGTAAAGAGCGCTGCTTATCTTACATACGCCTCCGCCGTAATCATATCCTCCGACAACATGTGCAATAACATATCCTCTTTCAGGTGGTGTTCCTCTTCCAATCGTACTTGCATATGAGAATGTCTCTCCGGGTTTTACAATATATCCGTTTATATATCCGCATGCAACTCTTGCGTTTACGTTATTTGCATCCTCATTAGCGGGATACAACATGATATCTTCATGACCGATGCTTGCCCAAGCTATATTTTCAGGTGCCGGAGCCGGAGCTTCAGCGACGGGCGATTCAATTACAACTTCCTGTGTAGCTTCATTATTTTCAACCGGAATAGTTACTTCTGCGCCGGCTTCAACTGTTTCGGTAATTCCTTCCTGATCTCCCGGAGCAAATGTTTCTTCCATGTGTACAAAAACTTCTTCAGATGTTGATGAAACCTTACCATATCCGGTGATTGTTGCGCACAGCACCGGCACTGCGATTGCCATAGTAATACTTTTCTTTCTCATTGCTTGCACGTAATTCCTTTTTTCTAGATTTTTTCAATAAAAAAGTGCCTGTGGCACTTCAACTCCCCTGCCCCTCACTCATGAGGGGTTGGGGTTGTTTTTTGCCTTAAATCTTCCATAATGGTTTTATGAAACGGAATACATTACAAGAATTGTTCATCGACCATTACGAAGAAATTCAATATACTCTTCATCCACGGTCATCTGTCACGGAAAACATAGACAAGATGATCAACTGTGGTGACCCTGCATTTGGAGGTGCCATGTATGGCTGCCCCAAATGCGGGAATTTTAAGTTTGTTCCTTTTCGATGTCATTCTCGTTTCTGTCCCTCCTGCGGTGCCAAGTACTCTATTGAGAGA
>NZ_FPCD01000018.1 GCF_900116865.1 Butyrivibrio sp. M55 | reverse complement strand
TTCAGTCCTTTCTTCTAATGTACCGCACCCTATAACATAAATAAAGTGCGTAAGTTAGTGGTTGCTTAACTTACACACTTTATTTTACATTTTCCAAAATCAATCTTGTTTACTGATTTAATAACCATATCACAGACTCTCATTTTTAGTAGTGCAATGTTATATTGTCAGATACAAGTAATTTGCTGAGCTCTACGCCCTTTTCTTTTTTGAAATATTCTTTTACTGCTTCATATTCCATGTCATTCCTTATTGGCTCAGTTACAATAGCTTTTTCGCCATTTTCAAGCTCTACAAACTCATATCTGTAGAATGCTCCTCTATGCTCTTTCTCTTCCGGTTCGACATATGCAACTAAAACATAGTCATGCTTCTTGTCTTCTACTACTCCATAATTAAAGAACATAAGAGCTTGTCCTTGTTTTGTAATATGACTTTCTTTTCCAAGTCCCTGAACATTGATCAAAGGAGCAGCTTCTTTATTATCTTCTCCGATGAGGCCGGGAAGATGTACATTAGTAAATAGATCCAGAACGTTCTTATATAGAGGCTCTACTAAATCATATGTAAAGAACTTACCATCTTCATCATAACCATAACCAAGTATCTGAGTTTCATAAGGCTCCTCAGTTGTAGTAACAGCGCAGTACCATCTTCCTTCATAATCAAATTTATAGAATACTTCTGCGTCTCTGATCTGGTTCTTTGTATCAAAGACTTTTACAGTGATAATCTCGTCATTGTTCATTTCACAAAAATCCTTTCTAAAATAAGTAAAACAATCATATGAACTGGATAAAACCAGTAATATAAACGTTTTGGAAGCTTAACTCTTTCATCAATCGGTTTTAGTAATGCTATCGGAATGATTGAAAAAACTGCAAAAAACTGTTCAAAAGCTTGCCGCATTATAAGAACATAAAAAGCCCATAAGATTACTAAAGCAAGAAACATATTGTAAGGGTCATTCTTCTTTATCATAAGATAATACATGCAAACTGCAGTTAAGCTACCATATATTCCATAATCAAAACTAATAAACATATATAGACCAGCAGTAAAAAGAAGAATTAATCCGGCTAAAGCAATCTTCTTAAGATTTGGAATATCACCTTCCAAAATATACAACACGATGACCGATATAAGCCAGGTCAGGCCTATATCAATAGCTGGTTTCTTTTCCATCAGGTAGTAAGGAATCTCAGAAGCTATCGTAAGTATAAGAAGATTTTTAATATAATTGTTTAGCGTTCCATGCT
The DNA here is from genome assembly GCF_900116865.1 of Butyrivibrio sp. M55. GTDB lineage: Bacteria > Bacillota > Clostridia > Lachnospirales > Lachnospiraceae > Butyrivibrio. The sequence goes on along the minus strand of NZ_FPCD01000018.1, from coordinate 57,871 downwards.
CTTTTGAGTAATAAAAGCCCCTTGCGATACAATACCCAAATACTGGCATAGCAAGGCGTCCAATATATCGAATCCATCTTATATCCGGAAAAAAAATCAGGCCTATATGATCTATGAGCATGGTTATAAGGGCAAATAGTTTAATCATTATCTGGATCCGATCCGGAAGCGTCTGATGAAGCAGCGGCGCTATTGTTCTCTTCTATGATGTAATAATTAAATGTGTCTTTGAATAGATCATTAAGCTGTTCAAAAGATCTTCCATTATAGTAATTTATTGACTGATCCTTTTCTGCAGATAATTGAGGAGCTGTATAAAATCCATATAAGTCATAAAGCTTCTTTACCTGAGAAAAGAGTGAGTAATAATCTTCTTTATTGAATATCTCACCCTTACTATTATTGGAAAAAACAAAAGTATAGTATTTTCTTGAGTGTTCAGGACTTTGCTGAGCTTCTAGCATCATTACGCCGTAGTATGATTTTGGATAACAGATAGTACTATATGTTGTTGTAAGGCTCTGTCCGCTTGTGGCAGTAAAAGTTGTATAGTACCATTTTTTATCTATAGATATCCTTGCAGAAAGATTTCCGCTTTCGTCGACTACTGGATTTCCATTTGTATCATTCTTGGTTATATCATCTATTACCGGAAAATTAAGGGAAAGTAATGTTTTAAAGTAATTATTGTATGTTGAAAGTGAGGTTCTTACTTCACTTATTCCAAGCTCTGCATCTGGAGATAAGTTATCATCACCATACATTACATAAAATAGAATATCTTCGTCAGTAATAGTCTTATAATTAACGAATGCAGCCTGCTCGGTTCCACTTAAATCTGTTGAAGCAGCATCTTCTTTTTTCTCAGTTTTCCAGACTCCTATAACTGAAAAGTCTTTTTTTGTAGTAGGATCTGTAAACTTACCTGATCCAATTGTATATCCATCGGGAACTTTGATATCTCCAATATCAAGCGAGATAACATTGTTTTCTTGCGCAAGAATTGCGTCACTAGGAACAATTATCTGTTCAGTAACTTTTCCTGTTCCTTCAGTACCAGAAAAGTTTGAAAAACCACATCCAGTTATTGATAAAATCATAAGTCCGCTAAGTAATACAGCGATTTTCTTTTTCATTAAATTATATATGCTCCTACATATTTTTTGTTTGCTTTATTGTAGCACGGGGTACACACAAAAGCAATTTTTATTAACATATAATCCTGTAAATAACAGGCATACAAAAGGTGTACTATAAAATGTTATTATTAAATTGACATTACGTTTTCTGATATGCTATACTCCCTCTAAATAAGATTGATGTATAGGCCTTCGCTGCTTAAGTGAAGGTTGTTGAGAAGATTCTTTTCTTTGAATGATTTGTAGTGAAGGTAGGAAAAATATGACACTGATTAACAAGGAAACGTTTGATATATTAGAATCAATAAATTTTGAGGCACTTCAAGAATTTAAGTGTGAAATGGATATCAATCCGGATGATTACTTTGAATGTGACGAGGAAATAGCACCTATCATCTGCCTGTTAAACAAAAAAGGCTATCTAACAAAATACTGCTGTCAGGGACATTTATATGATTCTATTAACGCTGCAGTATTTAAAATAGACAATATCGATGAGATCTATAAAGGTGTTCCAGGTGTTCTTAGTATAGATAACGCAAAAGATGGGAAGGTTTCAGTTGCATTTAGACAACAAGTACACTATGACTTATACATCCTATTTGAGGATGCATCCGTTTTACCTACGCCACCGGAAGGGTTTAGTTTAAAAGGAAACACCTTAGAATCAGTATTGTTTCCTGAAAACATAGAATGTAATGAGAAATATATGCAAGATAAACCTTATGAATATTTCGAAAAGAAGCTAAGCGTATTCAAGGTTTTGTACGAGTGGGTGCAAAGTCTTCCAAATTTGAAAGAGAATTAAATAATTTGCGGCTTAGTAAAAACCTCTCATAATTGTTTATTATATTATGGCTCTTATGGGGAGCTATAATTAATCATTTTAATAAAATGAAGAACCCTCGGTGAATGTGAAAACCGAGGGTTTAGTCAAATTATGTATCTATATGGCAACCGAAAGTTGCAAAAGAAAGTTACTTTCGATTACATTGTTAATTATAAATTATCATAAGGAAGATTTCAAGGGCTATTACACCTAAAGGCGAAAAGAAACCTGTAATATCATCAATCTTCTTTGTTTACGATATCTACAGATTTTATCGCTTCAATATCTTGCATTAACTGTGATTCTTCATAATTCAGAATCTGAGCGAATACTTTAATATTTCCAGCATCAACATTCTGATAGATTGAGTTTAATAATCTTTTCACACCTTGTTTTTTTTCATACATGATTGATTCTCCTTTTTTCAATAATCATATCGGTTAAAACATATGGGACAACTTCTTCAGGAGCCAAGGAAATATTAATCCAATCATTGATTTTATCTTCAGGAAGAATAAGCGGCATCCTGTCATGGATGGTAGAAAGCTCCTTAGTTGGTTCTTTTGTAAGAATCACAAAGACTGGGAATCCATTTTCTATACGATAAAGACCGCAAAGCCATGTTATAGTGCGTCCGGCTGGCTGGATGGTATATTTATCGCCTGTCTTTTCTTTTCCATCTGGACTTTTATAATGTTGCCATTCATGGTAATAAGAGGCTGGAATAATGCATCTGTGAGTTTTCCAGGCTTCTTTAAACGTTGTTTTTTTGCTTGCTGTTTCTAACCTAGCATTAAAAAGGGATCTCTTATTGTTTTTCGCAAGGAATCCCCACTGCATAGGAAATACGCTTCGTATCCCATTGGAGTTCGGGGCGATTACAGGAACAATATCCGTGGGGCGCACTTCTCCATAAGTAACAAGTGGTCGTCCGTGTGTAATTAAAAACTTCTTGGTAAGTGAGGATTTGGAGACTTTTTCTACTATTTCTTTTAAGTCAACGGAATCTTTTTCAAGTACGTAACGTGTACACATATTAGTCTTCCTTTTGCTTAATGGCGTCCTCACGGTGAGGACAATCTGAGTTCCTTCTTATATTTATAGTACGTATTTCGATGTATTCCTATGAGCTTGATACACTCTCCATCGGAAAGAGTTCCTTCGAAATTCTTACTTAAACGAACAATCTCTTCTTTTGCATGAGCTTTCATCTTTGGAATCCTTGGCTTCCCTTTTACTCCGCCAATCTGCTTCCCATTAAGCCTTGCTGTCTCGAGTCCTTCCTTGGTCCTTATATGTAGGTCATCTACTTCCTTCTGAGCCATCTCAAAGGCAATTCGAATCTGTCTTGCAGCTAGTCGCCTGAAATAATTATTTAAGCCTTTGAAGATTTCATCTTCATCGGTACCTTGGAGCTCAATCTTGTCTTTCAAGTTTTCGGCATATACAGAAGTATCAATGTAATGCTCTTTTAGAAATATCAGATGAATACCTTTTTCGTATAATTCAAAATATGTTTCTATTCCTTCATCTGCATTTCTGCTCATTCGTGAAACGGAATCAAAAACAATAGTATCTCCAGAAGAAAGCGTTTTAAGTAGCTTCATCCATTCCGGGCGATCCATTTTTGTGCCGGTATATGCTTCCTGAACAATAATAGCATTTGGATATTGACCCTTGATATTACGGATCTGACGATCTATAGATTGCTGCGCTCTTGATATACGACAATATCCGTAAATTTTTGAAAGCTGTATTAGCGCTTTTTTTGCTTCTTCATCGCTATATCTCATATATGAATCCTCACATATTTAACGTTCCTTGAATATGTTACTTCTTTTTCTATATAATTATATCATAAAGGACTCTTATTTAGTACAATCTAATACAACGTTCAATATGTTACTGTTTTTTCAAACTAACAAAAGAAAATAATAATATCAATATATATATATAGTATATGATGCCAACGTACATTTGAAAAAGTTTCTATTTTAGGGATAATAATATGGGTAGTGATTTTTAGAACTACAAGTAATAGTTGTAAAATAGATATATAAGAAATAGGTCATTGTTGTAGTATTGTGTAGTTTATGAATACATGGAGGTTCAGGAATGTCCATAGATACATTTACTTCTTGGCATGTCGGAGTTGCAGCTGAAGCCATAGTAGCTGCACAATTTGCTAGATGTGGTGTTGCGGTGTCAGTTCAGTATGGCGCGGATCAACCAGAATATGATCTAGTAGCTGTTGAAGGAGATCTTTTACTTAAGATATCTGTTAAAGGTAGTAAGGATGGTGGATGGGGACTTACTCAATCGTATAAAAAAGGCAGAACTTACCATGAAGCAATAGATGCGTGGCTGGAGGCACATGGGAAAAAAACTATTTTTTGTTTAGTACAATTTAAAGGTGTAGAGCTTAACAAAATGCCAAGGGTATATCTTGCATCTCCTGCTGAGATTGCTGAGGAGATGCACAAATCTAGAGCAGGTAATGGTGAAACTGTGTTAAGAGAATATAAAAAATGGACAGATAAAGGTATTGCGGCTGGAACAGAAGATATAATTCCTGAAAAATGGTTGTTTTCTGAAGCGCGTGTCAGAGAGATGTTTGAAAATTATGCATAAATAAATGCATCACTTATACATTATATGGGAGAACTTGATTATGAAAGTTTTTAGCGTGCTTATGTTTTTTATAGAAGCAGTGTATCTTGGGATAACAGTTTTATTTTCTTTTTTGCTAGGAACATCATATTGTTTTGATGTGATATTTGTTTTTTTAGTATCTGGGATTGTTGTTTCTGTACTTATAGGAAACCCGGCAATTGCTTTGATAATTGCATTATTAGCTTCTATTTGTTTTCATCATTATAGACATAATGAGATTATAAAAAACACAATGATAGTGATAACATCTATCCTTTTGGCTGTTCCAGCGTTCTTTTTTACTAAGCTATTTATTAAAGACATCTTATTTTCTATTCTTAATACAGTGACAGCAGTGGGGGTAAATATATACATGAGAAGAAAACTCAGGCTTGATGAGTGGTGGGGATAAGAGTTTATATGTTGCTTGCGAACAAGATTGATACAATAAGAAAAATAAGCTTATTATGTGACTTTTTTATTCAAAGTACTATTCAAAGTTCTTATTAATTTATATCAGCTGTGTTCTAAGATCACAGCTGTGCATATTCAACGTTATATTAAAATTTGTTTTCGAAGTAAAAATCCCGCAAATCCTCAGATTTGCGGAAAAAATTTATCGTGTTTTTTCGCTTATTGAAGACTGAAAATTCTTAGAAACCGGCTGTATGAGTTTTTCAGGTAGTAAAGGGTAGATTTGTGCAGGATCAATGTCGTTATTTTTCATATCTTGAATGACTTGATTTATTTCTGCTTTTAGTGAGTCAAGCTTTGGTCGACGTTCTTTAAGTCCTAAGAATACATCATCTAATGAAGCATCATTTGAAGGAAGTGCAGAGATTTTTTCTGCTTTTTCATATAACTGTGTCAAAGCATCGGCGTATTTTTGGTACATTTTATTATCTTCTGATACCGGTTCACCATAGTTTTGTGCATTCATCTTTTCAATTTTAGCTTCATACAATTTATTATAGGTCTCAGATTCTTGATATTCCTCATATCCATAGTATTCATATCCTTCAGAGTCTATGTTAAGGTCATCTGAAGTGAGAATCTTCATATAATCACAATTTATAACCATATCATGATTTATCGGTGTCAGCGCCCTTGAAAAAATGTTTATAAAGCCAGTGTTGTCTGCTTTATCAAATGATAGTTTACTTGCCATAAGCATTTCTTTTTGTGTTGAACAGGATAAATCAAAGTCATATCCGCATTCAAGACAAACAATTCTGGCAAATTCTCGCTGTGCTCTTCCATTACCTTCTCGGAATGGATGTAGTGCGTTTAAATCTCCATAGTTTTCAGCTAATGCTCTGACAAAATTTTCTTTATTGTCCTTATTTGCAAAACATTGTGAAAAGTACTTTCCAAATACAGACTCCGCAAAATCATGTATGCAAACAACTGTACAGAACAGATTTCCTTTTCCAATATCAACCGTTCTCTCTTTACCTGCCCAGTCATAAATATCTTGAAAAATATATTTATGTATTGATTTTAAGTGATTAAAATCAAAGTTTCCTTTTATTGGTTTTTTTTGAAGTTCTTTGACACGCAGAGATGTAAGCCTAACCTCTGCATTAAACAACTCATCTTTATCTCTGATATCGAACTTATTCTTCAAGACATCAGAATTTGGATAGCAATATTTAGTGTCTGACATACTTTTTTATTATCTCCTGCCTTAATTCCTCGGATGTTTTTTCGCCTTTGGAGACCTTTATCAGTTCATTGATAAATTCCTCGTCAAGATACATCCCTTCAAGAGCCATAGTTGTCACAACATTTCTTATTTCTCTATTTTCTTTCGTGTTTTCTAAAAACATAGCCATTGTTATTTCCTCCTAGCAAAGTCTATTCTTACTGCTTTTTCTAATAACTGATTCACATACACTGGACATTCTCGATAGTTTTGATTATCTGGATGTGATTCCCATTTCTTTATGGTCGGAACAGGGATATTATAGTATTTTCCGAAGTCAACTTGGGAAAGCCCTGTCATTTTCCTAATTTCTTTAATAGTCATTTTTATACCTGCTATTTTTTAAATAGTTGCATACATATTATAGCACCCATAGGGTACTAGCGTCAATGATTGTTCATTATGTGCTCTACTAATTAGACAATAAACCTATCAGGATCTTTGTGAAGAAAGGCATAAAATTCCTCCTTGTATTGCTTTTTTACTTACTTCTGCAGGATACATGGATATGACTTCTCTTAAGATAGATTTTGAAACAAGAGAAGGGACAAGGTTTTTAATTCCTTTTTATATTTTTCTATTTCATAAGGAGCAAGTTCTAATAAAACTTCTGCTATTTCAACAGCCCTTCGATTCTCTTTGGCTGCATTTTGGCAGCCTTCTTTCAGCGTTTTTGCAAATCCTCAGATTTGCGGCTTTTTCATGGGAAAGTGGCATTTCTGCCACTCTCCCAGCCCTATAAAGAGATTTATTATTAGATAGCCATTCTAAACGGTGTATCTGATAAAACATCTTCATCCGCAACCTGTGTTGCATTTACTTCTCTTACCATGTTGGTTACTTCTTCCATTCCGTTCTCGTCCTTGTAAGGAACAACGATAGTTTCGTGGATTGAACTTGGAAGGATAATTACTTCATCTGTTTTCATTCTTCTTTTAATCTCTGCCTTTGCAGTTTCTGTAAATACAGCATATGCTCCGTGGCTCATACTCTTGTTTGTAACAACAAGTACAGGGGGATTATTGCTATCATCAAATGGCGGCTCTTCTCCGTCCATTAGTACTGTTAATGTTTCAAACATACTCTTGATAACAACGTCTTTTTCGGAATTTGCCTTTGCTCTTTCCCAAAGCTCTTCTTCACTGATATTCCAGTTTTCAAGCATCTCAGGCTTTACTCTGCAAGTCGCATAGTCGATGATGCCTGTTAAATCAATTACTATTGATAAAGTAATGCCGTTTTCTTGGCGGTTAATGCAATCAGTGTAAGTATTTGCTTTTGAGCAATCTATTCTTACTCTTTCAAGGCAAAAATCCTTGTCTTTTATGAATGATAATGCCTTATCTTTAGTTTCATCGCTGAGAGTGTTCATATCGACAAACTCAATGATTTTATCTGCTGTTTCGCTGATAGATAATCCTGCATTGTAAAAATCATCAAAATAGATGTTAGGTCGAATTTCGCCTTCTCCAATGCACAATCCGTCACGAGCAACACCATTCTTGAATACTTTTACTTGTCTTGTGGTGTAACCACGCTCGTTTAATTCCTTTTCTACTCCGTTAAAAAATTCTGTTCTTTCCATATCGAAGAACCTCGCTTTCTGCCGTGTATGGCTCTAATTTTTTTACCGCCGTGGCGGTTCTCTTTACATTTATTATTATAGTACACGGTACACACAATGTCAATTACTAAAACTAAATTATTCTAAAAAATCGCGTAAAATAGGGCTTTACAGCCGGAGGCGTCGGGATTATCCTTGGAGCCTGCGGGGGTGTTGGGGGCGCAAAGCCCCTGACAAAAGGTCATTCAGAGTATCAATTCGTAGATTGGCATAGTCCGTGGTACGATCGAAGGGGCGATGAGGGTAGGAAAAACCATTTTCTTATCCTCATCGCCACTGCGAAGAGGACACGGACGGTTTATGAGTCAAGAGACAGTACGCTGGCCGCAGGCCGGGCAGCTCTTGACTCATAAAATGCCTGAGAAACCTTTCCGGATTTTATTTCATATTTTTATTCAAAGTTCTTATTCGAAGTTCTATTCAGGGTTATTTTCAAGGATTTTAGCAATAAAAAAGAGAAGCTGGGTTTGGCTTCTCTCATCATTACGTCCTCACGGTGAGGATGATTTACAATAATCCGATTGCTTATTATCAAATTTATTTCTAAAATAGTTATTAGATTGTATTGATGGTTAATGCTAAGATTAAGAGGAAATAGTTTTGATTACTACGTTTATGACTAAATCTAACTTATTGAACATTATTAATTCTCCTTTTGCAGGAAATGTAATTGGTCTTATTTCACTTTTGGTTGGAGTTCTTGGTTTAATAGGGACTGTTATTACATATTTTATGACCAAGAAGATTGAGAAGAAATTACCAGAAGCCCAAGTACATGCAATCGATAAAATGCATTTTAAAGAGTATAGACCAATTGCTATAACTGCTTTAGAAGTTGAGTGCTCAAATGTTAAAGAAATTGGCAAGTTATCTCGTAATACGTGTACAAGAATGTTTTACATATGTACCAATATATTAAAGCACAAAGATGTATTGAATCCAGAAGATCTAAAATCTATCGAAAACATACATGATGAAATTAAAACGCTTGCATATTTAGATGGCAATTATAAACATAAAGATGTAATTGAATTTATAGAAAAAACAACTAATTTAATCGGTATTTTGCAGAAGGGGGAGTATGACTTATGATTGCTGATATGATAGAACATTTTATTGAAGATCTAATAGAAAAAACGATGTCAGCTAAATTAGACTGGAAAAACTTATCATTATTTCCAAGGTGGGATGATATAGATCTTGAATTAAGAAAAGAAGATTTTCCAATTGATTTTGAAAACATGAATTCTGTTCGAATGCAGAATTCTTATTATCTTCAATCTGGGGAAGGGTTTGTTTTTTTGTGTGAGGTTTATCATGGCGATCCGGAAGTTACGTCACCTGAAATGGACACAGTTGCTCTTATGGTAAAGATTAATAATGCATTGCCTGTTGAATTACTGTCAAGATATGGGGATGATCAGCAGATGGCACTGCGAAAGTTACGACTTGCTGTAGAAAGCTATTTAGAAAATAAGTATGCATATCCAGATGTACTATATCGATTTTTTAACCAAGTTTTGTCTGATAATGAATAACGATTTAGTAAGAACGGGAGGATTTGAGAAATCTCTCCCGCTCAGAAGGTTAGATGGGCAAGATGCTGTCTCATACCAAGAAATAGATGAGGAAGTTCTTGTGGAATTTTGTAAGTATATTACATCACATATAATCTAAAGCTAAAAGAGAGAAGCTGCTTTTGGGCTTCTCTCTCATCACGTCCTCACCGTGAGGACTTATTTATCTGATCATGTACTTTTAATTATCTGATAAATGTATACTTTCATGCTTTGCATTAATTCTATCGATTTCCTCTTTTATAATATCTCCAAAGCTCTTATCGTCAAGTTCAATGCTTTCCTTGGCCGCAACTGATTTATCAGCAAAAGCATCAAATTCAGCTTGCTTTTTCTCTAGGATTGTCAGTATTTTCTCGTCAACTGAATTCTCACAAAGCAATCTATATACAAGAACATTTCGTGCCTGCCCCATTCTATATGCTCTTGAAATAGCTTGGTTCTCAATAGATGGTTTATACTGCGGTTCGCATATTATAATTACGCTTGCGGATTGGATATTCAAGCCAGTTCCTCCAGATTGAATCTGTGCAGGCAAGACAGTTCCAGCAGGCGCTTCGTCAAATTCATCTATTATTTCCTGTCTTCTTTGTGGGGAAAGTGAACCATTAATAGGATTCATACATGAAGGACCTAATAATTCGTATACCGCCCCAATAGTATCAAGGAAATATGAGAAAACAATAACCTTTCGGTCATCATCTCTTGCATCTTCAACAATCTCTAACAATCGCTTCGCTTTTGATGAATACTTCAAATCCTCAACATTCCATGACACCCTACGAATAGCCATAAAGTTTTTAGAAAAAACCGTCTTTTCGTAAACTTCTTCTTCCTGTGGAGTCATGGTACACCATTCCTTATTCTCAATAAGTTCTGGTAACTCAGTTAATACTTGTTCTCTTTTTCTTCGATAATAAACAGGAGCTACACGTTCTCTAAACTGAGGTGCTGTTGCCATAAAAGCCCGGCTTCGAACAGAGCTCGCTATTTCAGGACGCAATATATCAATAAGGGCAATCATTTCATCAACCTTATTTTCCAATGCAGTACCTGTCATGAACAGCATTCTCTCTGCATGTTCAGAAATTCTTTTAACATTTTTGCTTCTAGCCGCATTAGGGTTCTTTATATAATGTGCTTCATCCACAACAAGCATAGAAAATTTGTAATCATCGTCTAACTTAAAATATCCCGTAGTTTCATATGTAGTTACAGCAACTCCGCCAGAACGAATCCAAGAATTCAGTGCATATTTTCTTCCCTGTCCGTGAACTTTCGTTACGGTTAGTTTACTATGCTTTCTAATTTCTCGGCACCAGTTAGTAATTACACTTGCAGGACAAACAACAACAAAGTGAGTTGCTCCCGTGTTCTTCAGTGAAACCATTGCAGCAATAGCCTGGACTGTTTTACCAAGTCCCATCTCGTCTCCAAGGAGGACTTTTTCTTGATGAAGTGTATATTTTACTCCCCATTCCTGATATCTTCTTAAGGTACAAAGCAATCCGTCAGGAAAGAAACATTCATCTTGGATTTCTCTTGCTAGATCTTCCGGTAAGCCATACACTTCATCAGAATTACCTAAAATCCCTGGATAAACATTTTCCAGCGTGGTAAAATAATCGATTGATTTTTGTTTAAAATCTTCCCATGCATCACTGTCTTCTGACTTTTCCACCTCACTCGCTTGGTCAGTTAGCACCTTAGCTTGAGTGCCATACTCATTATTAAGCAGATTTATCAGCGCGGGATATGCTTCTTCTGCTTTCTGTTTATTTGTAGAGGATGTAAAAAGCCATCTAAATGTGCCTGTAGAAGGTTCAAGATCCTCAAGCAAATATTGTATTTTCTGCTCATAATCATGTAATAAATCATCAGACTTATCAGATAATGATAAAAATGCTTTATACCTAAAAATAGCTGAGACCAATTTTGTGTTTTTGGCAGTCTTTGAATCAACACTCAGTCTAATTTTAGTATCTTTGCGCGCTTTATTCGTAAAATCCTGAGCTATTTTTTTTATCGTATAGGCTGCATCCTGACTAATACCATTTATTGAAGCAAGGGAATATACATTAGCAGTAGATACATCAGCGATACTGTTATACCCCGCATCTCTTAGGTTTTTTATACGCAGTCCACCTTTGTCGCGATTAAGTTCTTCAACCGGAACATCCCTTAATATATTTAAGACTTCCTGTGCAACCAACCCATCCGCTGCATCTTTTATATCATTAGCATATCTTTTCGATTCATCTATTACTTTATATAATCTGTTTAATAACTTCTTGTGTTCACTTTTTAAGCGTGAAGCATCTTTTTTGGAAAAAGGTCTTGCCATTTAAAACTCCATTTTATTACTGCCAAACCAAATTATTAATTCTTATGATTAGCTTTATTCCTTGCAATTTGATTGATTATTGCCAAATCTTATATGAAGCATACTTATTATCATAATGCACCAATTCAGTAATAAATTTTGATAAAGTAAACCCGCAATTTGCACAAGAGACAAGCTTTTGTTCATAATCCGTCGGATAGAATCCATGTATAACGGTAACACCTTCTTGCTCATCCCCAATTTCATCAAATACTTCTTCGATATCTGAATAATCAAAGATGACAGCTAAAGTATCTTTATTACAGCATGGACATTTTACGTATTGTTCTACACCAATATTCTCATGACTATAATCCGTTTGTATTTTTTTTGTCCACTTAGCCAGCTCATCAGTACTAAAATAGTAACGTTCTTCATATTTATCATTTGATTTAGCTTTCGCAAATGCCTTATATAAAGCTATTTCAGAATAGTCTACACTTGATTTAGCACCCGCCTGTATTATAGGGGCAATTAAAGCGGTAATACATTGTCCATTTAGCAATTTGTTATATTTTGAATAATTAGGCAAAGATAACAGTTCTTTAAATAAGACCAGGACATGTTGGCTCATTACTAAATCAAGCTCGCAATACTTCAATATATATTTTCCACGATGCATGATTTTATTTCTCATGTATGTTACAAAGTCTATTGTTGGACGATTAGCACTAAGCACTTTTGACGAAGGAGTTGTTAAAACTCCTTCTTTTACCAAATCGCATAGCCTTTTTATTGCATCTGACATCTCTACAGAATAACATTTCGAAATTTCTTCATCTGACAAATTTTTATTATTCAAAACCTTCTCTAAAATAATAGGATCATTAATTCGAGAAGACATTAGTAAATTAATGCTATCTAATTCCTTTTTGACTTGCAATTCAAGAAAATGCTGTAAATGTATAAAAATGTTTATGACGTTTTTTGTATAATCCGAACCATTCTCGTATTTATTATTTATTTCAGTTATATTTTGAGCATCATCATTATTGTTTAGTTTATCAGGATGATAAGTATCAAAGTATTCTGTTAGACCAATTATTAAAGAATAATACGCTGCATCTTTCTTGTAATTATTATCTAATAAATAATAATTACTGGAATCTTTTTTTAATGTTTCTAGATTAATCATCACACTTCCCTCAATAAATGTGTTGTTATAGTAGTTCCTCTATCTCCGGCATCAGATTATTCTTAAAATCATCGATTAAAGCCGTTCTAAACTTAAACTTTGGAAGGGCACCATCAGTTGATTCTTTATAGGCTGTATAGTCAGCTTTTTCCTTGAAGTTGTTCTCATTGGACATTTCACCGTTCTTGAAGTTGTATGCTTCGTATTTCACATCTTCAAAAGGTATGAGCCATTTGTCTGAGAATGCCTTTATCTCCTTATCAACAGCAGAATACCTCATCTCATTTATTATCACGGAGATATCTTTTCCAACATATATATCCTTCTCGTTTTCAATCTCATCAAGAACCTGAACTATGATATCGCCAAGCCTTGGATTGGTCTGAGCATACTCTTTTACCATTTCCCTGATAAATGCAAGTTTTCTTTCAAAATCAACTTCGTCAAAATCATCTTCAGACTGATCCAGCGAATCGACAAAGCCCTGCAAAAGCTCAACAATATACTCAAAATCAATTCGAAGCTTTGAAAATGCGACAAAATCATAATCATCATTTACAGGAGTGCTGTCGGAATCATTATTATCCGGCTTATCTTGCTTAAATTCTTCCAATATATTCTTATAATGTCCGTAGTAATTTTCATAATCTGCTTCAGTAAAGCCTACCTGAGAGAGTATTTCCGGATCATAAGTAGAAAAAGCTCTTAGATGGGATAAGCTTCTGTCTACATCTCTAAATGCGTATATGAAGCGCTTTTTTTCTTTCTTTGAAAGACTTGTAACATCGTCCGGCAAAGGAGCCAATACGCGAAGAGTCTTCACTGACAGGACAAATAATTCCCTGATAGTATCATAGTCTTCAGAAATCGGGACTCCCTCACCACCTCTTGAGTAAAGGACAAGCGCATCATTTATGGCTTTCTTATATTCTTCAGGCCTTTGCATCGTTACAATCTGCCCGAACTTTTTCTTCTTATCAAAGATCCTGTTTGTTCTTGAAAAAGCCTGTATTAGTCCCTGCGGGCTCATAGGAGGTCTGTCCATGAAAAGAGTTGAAAGGCACGGCGCATCAAAACCTGTAAGGAGTCTATCTACAACAATGATAAGGTCAAGCTGCTGATCTCTGTTAAGGTACTTCTTTTCCTTCCTTGCAAGACGGTCATTAAGATTGCTGTTATAAGCTCCGATATTTTCAATATCATACTTGGTGCCAAACATCTCATTGTAGTCTTTTAAAGATGCTTTCATTTTATTCTGATTAACGGTTGAGCTCTCGTCATTCTCAGTAACAGAATATGTTATTGCAAACTTCGGGAAGTCCGGAAGTGCTTTCTTTACATCTTCACTGATCTTAAGCTCATCCTCTCCGTTCTTTACCTTGCGAAGCAGTTCATAATATCTCTGAGCCATAGCAATAGAATCAACTGTGAGCATGGCTTCATACGTCTGACCTTTACCTTTTTCCATTCCTAGCTTTGTATAGGACTGATTAAGGATGATATCAAGGACTTTTCGCATATGTCCTTCAGATGAATAATATCTAGCAGCATCTTCTTCAGACAGTCCTTTGGCTCCAAAATGCTCTGTCATGAATCCAAGTACAGCTTCATCATGTATGGCTTCTTTTATCGTATAGCTGTGAAGACACTTTCCGTAAAGTTGCTCCGTAGTCTGTGGAAGATCGCCTTTAAGCTCGTATTTGTTTTCTTCAAATATAGGTGTTCCGGTAAAGCCATACCATAAAGAATTATTAAAGAACTTCTCAAGTTCTCTCTTTGTAGATGGCGTTACTGCCCTGTGGCACTCATCTACTACAAATGCCACTTTAAGAGCTCTTATCTTGTTATATTTAGGGGTACCTTCTTCAAGACGCTTATTTATCACAATCTGAAGCTTCTGACGTGTTGTTACTATCATCTGTCTCTGCCCGTCTGTAAGCCTTTTTATGAGCATGGAGACATTTTCTGTATCATCTACGTCAATCGTGTCATTTTCTGCATAAGACTGGAAAGCAAGCTTTGTCTGCAGGTCAAGGTCTTTTCTATCAATAAGGAATATTGTCTTTTCTATGGAAGGGATATCCATAAGAAGATTTCTGGTAGCCTTATAAGATGTCATTGTCTTACCTGAGCCTGTTGTATGCCAGATAAAGCCTGATTCACCGTGTTTAGAAGCTTCTCTCATGGATTCTATCGCATGTATCTGATATGGCCTTAATATAAGGAGCTTTTTCTTGTCATTATCCAAGACCACATACTTTGATACCATCTCATGCGCCTGCGGAATACGCAGGACTTGTTTAGTAAATTCGATATAGTCACTTACAGGGTGATTACCATGATCAAGCCATCCCGATAAGAATTTTGAATTAAGTTCGGAATCTCTTGCTGCAGCAAAATACTTTGTATCAACTGCATTACTTACAACAAACATTTGAATATTAGAAAAAATCCCATGGAATTTACCTTCCTGGATATATTTCTTTATCTGTCTGTAGCCCTCAATATATGAGTGTTCTTTATTCTTAAGTTCAATATGGATAAGAGGGATGCCATTTATGAGAAGGGAAACATCAAATCTTCTGTCTCTGTCTCCTTCTTCTGATTCATCCTTAAATGAAATATACTGATTTATTACTTCATATACGCTAGATCCACCGGCGATATGCTCGTTGTTCATAACAACAAGATGAAGAGTCTCATTTCCTCTCTGGACATGGACATATACTTTTCCGTTTTCGCCAACAAGCCATTTCCCTGCATCGTAAAATGAAGCATGCGAAATGTCGTTCTTTATCTTGGCAAACTCGGATTCCGATAAAGGAGTATCGTTTAGTTTTGCTTTATTATTCTGCTCCAAAATCTTCTTAAAATTTGCCCATAACTTTTCTTCTGTGTTAAGGTCAGGTCTGTAAGTCCACTGTGATTCATCACAACAAAGCTGATCTATAAGCCTTTTTTCTAATGCAGATTCTAATTCAGCCATTTTTAGTTATCCTTTCGTAGGAAACATATTCTGAAGCATATATTTTTTGAGTTCTTTTGTCTCGTCACACTTACGCTGATGAAGGGTGATAAGGTTGTCGAGCTGTTCAAAATATGTCCCTATTTTCTTCTGCTCTTCATATGAAGTATACGGAATTTCAATATCACCAACTAATTGTTTATTAAGTCCACCTCTTGCACCATCACCAGATGACATTTTTCTTATCTCGTCGTAACGATTTTCTAAATTACAAAAAATAAATTCCGGAACAATATCATCATTAAATGTCATGGCTGCGATTGATTGGTTTGTCGTAAGCGGAATACGGTTAATTGCTACAGTTCCACGAGTTTTTCCTTGTCCTGCAAGTGCGATTAGAACAGAGTTTTCTTTTATCATTTTTGCACTTGAATTATTCATCCCTTCTTGAGAAATCATGTTGTCTGTAAATGTAATATATTTCTTATGAACTTCCCCTGAAGATAACCATGGAACTTCCTTCGGTTCCCAGTAATTGCTTATCTTTGTGCTTGGAGTACCTCCGGCCACAATTTCAGCAACTTCAGAAACCTTACGCTGTTCCCAATCGTCAGTAAATCCATCAAATCTAATTTCCGGAATTTTCTCGCCATTTTTAGGAAACATTTTTTGAAGCATATATTTTTTGAGTTCTTTTGTCTCGTCACACTTACGCTGATGAAGGGTGATAAGGTTATCGAGAACATTCAAAAATTCTGCAATCTTGTTCTGTTCTGCTATGTTAGCAGGTATGATGACATCCAATTTCTCAATTTCTGACGTATTTATGACTGCCTGTGTACTTCCTGCAGACAAAGATTTTATGTGTTGAGAAACCGTAGGGCTGTTGATACTATCAGTGAGAAATTGATAGTTACATTTATCCAAATCCGGTCTAATGATAACAATATTTAGGCAGTTTGCTTCTTCTGAAAGCTCATAATTTACAGCTTTTCCACTATCTCCATGTCGTGCTATGAGAATGTCACCTTTTCTCAGCTGCGACTTTTTATTTTGTTCATGAAACTCTTTGGTAACATATTTTAAATCATCCTGATTCAATTTTAATCCGTTCAAGTTTCCAGTGCGATACATTGGGATACCTGATTCATCGGTATAATATTTTTCACAGGTTCCCACAAAACCGACGCATATTTTTTCAGCTACTTCATATAACTTACGCTGTTCCCAATTGTTGGTATAGTATTTAAATCTTATATTAGGTAATTTCCCCATAATAATCCTCTATTCATTCATGTTCACAGAACATATTTTGTAATAGATATTTCTTTAATGTTTTTAATTCAATACATTTTCTTTGAAGAACACTGATGTATTCATCAATGCATCTTAAAAATTTATATATCTTTTTTTGCTCTTCTACTGAAGGCAACATACAATTTACATGAATAAATGAGTTCCAATATAATCGCTTTCTGAAATCCCTTATTCCATAGGACAGGTTATTTATTTCTGCAATAGCTTCACTTCTGCGTAGAGCATAGTCCATAAATAAAGGATACACTTTCTCGTTTGGAACTGCGGAAATGTACGCAGGGCTAATCATTCCTTCACATTTTGCTACACCAATAGCACCTTGCCATGCACGCATCATATTAAAAATAAGATCTCCGGTATATACATGTTTATATGTGGACTTATCTTCACTTCTCTTTACCGTTTTTCCCAATTCTTCTTCATTTAATTCACCATCAGAGACTCCGGAATGGATTGATACAGACAAAATTTGAAGAGAATTATTTCCACGCTCATTTCTTTCAGTATAAAGATCTCCCAATTTGTATTTCGTCCAGGTATCCGAAAATCCTTTAAAACGTATTTCGGGTTCTTTTTCTCTATTCTTGGGAAACATTTTTTGTAGCATGGATTTTTTTATTTCTTTCATCTCATCGCACTTACGTTGATGAAGGGTGATAAGGTTGTCGAGGCTTTCAAAATACCTACCTATCGCCTCCTGTTCCTCGATACTTGGAGCAATGGAAATCATACATTTTCCAATCTCATCTTTGTTTATTTTCTTTGGGTAAGCAGTATGAAGAGTTCGTAGCCATAATTCATTTTGAAAAGCTGGAGCAGATATATTTGCCTTTAAAAATTCCGAATTCATGCCCTTGTTCTTTAACAATGCTAAACTCACATAATATGCCAGTGGTTCTGCACTTTTAACAATACTAGCTGTCCCTATATCACCTATTCTTGTCATCAAAATATCACCCTGCTCAGGCACAACAGAATAGTTCTTTTCATAGTCCTCTTCCGATATATATTTCTCAGATGTGAGAGTCTGAATATCTTCCACAGAAACAAACATTACTCCGTGGTCTTGATAGTTTGGAGTTTGATGTGTGCCGTCATATACTCCTACTACATCTTCTAACTTACGCTGTTCCCAATCGTCATTAAATCCTGCGAATCTAATATCAGGTTTTTGTGCCACTATAAACCCTCCTTAAGTACATTCATAAGCTCAGTCATGGCATTTTTTGTCTCATCATTTGCAAATGTCAGCTCACCCATCATATTAAGTAAAGACATATTTGCTTCTTTTATCTCTTCGTTTGTACTATTTAGCTCTAATGTAAGAGCCTTAAGGTCAATCTCCTCTTCTTCTTCGCTGGTATCAACATATCTTGGGATATTAAGATTGAAGTCATTGTTTTTTATATCGTCATAAGAAGCAAGAAAAGCTTCTTTTTCAACACTCTGCCTGTTCCTATAAAGCTCAAGAACATGATCTATATGCTCTTCATTCATTACATTCTGCTTCTTTTCTTTCTCAAACTGATTAGAAGCATCAATAAAGAGAACATCTCTTCCTTCTCTGTGCTTTTTAAGAACAATGATGCACGTAGGGATCGAAGTGTTGTAGAACATATTTGCAGGAAGTCCTATAACTGCATAGATAGAACCATTTTCAAGAAGAATCTTTCTTATTGTTCCTTCTGAAGCGCCTCTAAAGAGAACCCCGTGAGGAAGTACGATAGCCATAGTGCCATTAGGCTTTAAATGGTAAAAGCCATGTAAAAGAAAGGCATAATCTGCCTTAGATTTAGGTGCAAGAGCGCCTCCATAGTCCATGAATCTTTCATCCTGCTTAAAGCCATCGGCTGCAGACCACTTTGCAGAGTAGGGCGGATTCATGGTAACTACATCAAATTCAGTCTCTTCATCTGTAGGCCAGTCGGCATCAAGAGTATCTGCATTTCTAAGGTGCTGGTTTTCCGGCATTACTCCGTGAAGAAACATATTCATCCTTGCAAGGTTATATGTTGAGGGCATGAGCTCCTGTCCATAATATTTTATATAGTCAGGCTCTTTTGAATAATGCATGCAGCTAAGCATAAGTGAACCCGATCCCATGCATGGATCGTATACCTGTAAGCCTTTCTTTTCTTCCTGTCCTATCATCGCGATCCTACAAAGAATCTGTGCAGGTCCGTGAGGTGTGTAGAACTCTCCTGCTTTCTTTCCTGTTTCTGAAGCAAACTGACCGATAAGGTATTCATATGCATTTCCAAGCACATCGCCCTTAGTATTTACAAGGTCAGCATCTTCAAGAACCTTAATTAGTTCAGCAATTGTCGCACTCTGCTTCTGATCTCCGGCACCAAGCCTGTTAGAATAAAGGTCAACATCAGCAAATAAGCTGTTAAACAGTTCATCTGACTCCTGAATACGATTGAACGCTGCCTGCAGCTTTTCTCTGTTAAATCTGTTATCTTTAGCTTGCTTTAAGATACTTATATATGTCATATCGGGTTCAAGTGTATAGTGAAGAGAATCTTTAAGCTCGCTCAAAAGATCATCCCTGTCAGAGCTATTCATAGCTTCTTCATAGACCTTCTGCGCTTCAAAAAGATTTTCCGGCTGCTCATCATTTAATAGATCATATACTTTAAAAAGATAGGAATCGGATAAATACTTGTAGAATACAAGCCCCAATAGATATGTTTTGTACTCATTTGCATCCATTTTGCCTCTGAGTACATCCGCACCGCTCCAAAGGACGGTTAATAAATCTTTGCTTTCTGCCATTTTTTATTATTCCTCTCATAATATTTTTATATGCAAAATTAAGACAACGTAATTCTGTTTTAATTTAGATATGCTCTATTATACTGCATCTTAGAGTCGTTTGGTTTCCTTTTTGCATATCAAAAAAAAGCTCTCCGCTATTTGATAACGAAAAGCTCCTAAGTATCTATTTAAAGTATTTTATTCCACTGCTCCATCTCTGTAAGAACGGCTAAAACAGTTGCTTTTTCAAAGAAGGGCTCGTCTTGGCGATATTTCTTTAATATCTGCCTCCTTTCCTCTTCCATATCTTCCCATTCCTTATCTGTATACTCATCCCGGTTATATAGAATCTCCAAAGGCTCCGTTAATTCTATAAGGGCATTGGGACAATAGTAGTCAACGATAGGAATATAGTTAACTCCCATAAGCTTTGAACCGGGCGCTCTTACAATGTTAATAATGCTGGAAGTATCTAATAAACCTTCAGCTACATCAGACTTTAGCTCCATAATAAGTTCCGAATAATCATAACTTACATTCATACCATCAATTTTGTATGCCATAATATCCCTCCCAAACAATATAATTATACTATAGATTGGTAAGCGTCAAATAATCCGCCTACCTTGTAACCTTCTCTCCATCAGAAAAGGACTTTGACCAGAAGTCAAAGTTCCTCTTTTATATATAATTATTTTAAAATCCCCAAAAATTCAATAGTTTCAAAGATTTTATCAAATAGCAATCGTAAAATGATTGCAAACACGAATATATGCATGAACATTTCTGCATTGTGTTTGTAAGTGGAAGGCATATTTTTAAATGCCTTATTTATCATTTTTAATATGTAAGCAGCTGTCTCATTTATATCAAGATCACCGTAAGAGTTGAATTTTGCATAATCATCTAATCTTATTGTTAATAAGGTATGATCTATAGCTCTGGTTATACACAACTTATTTTCTTGCCTGTCTTCTTCATTTTGATAGAAAACATATCTATTATTTTTCAATTTTAGAGTTTCTATTATTCTTTGAGCAGCTTGTACAGTCATAAATCATGATCCTCTATTATTAAAATAAATCAATTATCAAGTAACTTTCTTTGCATTTACGATCATTCCACTTCGTCTTCAGGAACTTCATCCACATTGGTCTCATATGAATATGCCACTTCTAATGGAACAAGTGTAATGAGATAATTCACCTGTTCTTCTGATAATGACTCAATCTTATCAGATACACTTTTAAGAAGGTCTCTATAGCCTGAAAGAGTATCTTCTTCGCTATCATTAGCCTCATACTGCAGGGCCAGATCATCTAAGATCTCTTTTTTTGTCATTCCGGTTACGATGGTGTCATTAAGAATCTGTCTTTCTTCCGTAATAAATAAATTTTCTACTGAATCCATAGTCATTTCCTTTCTTACGCTTCATAAAAGGAGCGCACAAACACTGTAGTTGCTAATCTTGTTGATATCTTATTACGGAGTATAACACCGCTTTCACTTAAAGATTTGAGCGCTTTTTCAGCCATTCTGCCGGATAGCTCCGCCATTTCACCCATCTTCAATACAGGAAGATTGATTAACAGTCCATCTTCTGTTTCCTCACCGTGAGTAAGAGCATAATCAAGGATCCGGATATAAAATAGTTTTGCTGAATAGCTGAGCGTAACATTGTGTTCAGAGGCTGCTTTTTGTAAGCGCTTGAATAAATCGTTGTTTGAAATTCTTTTCATAATCTCTCTCTCGCCTGACTGATTTGTACTGCAATTCGAAATTAATCCTTATTTTTCACTTATAAACGGTTCATTCTTTACTCTATTATTATAGCACATAGTACACACAACGTCAAAATAAAATTTTTAAGGCAAAATAATAGACGGGAAAATCCCGCCTACTACCTTTAATATGCTGTTTTTGTATCTTCAATCCTAACGCCATACTGCTTTCTAAGAGAAGATATCTTTTTTCTTCGCTCCATTTCTTCAGGGCCAGGTGTCCTACAAAGAACCAGTTTAGGAATCTGGAACTCATCCTGTTCTATAGTGCTGTTGTCCGTTACGTTCTCATTTTGCAATACTTTTTTAAAAATCCCCATGGTTTCTCTCCTTTTATAAATGAACATCTCCCCCGTTATCTGTTATGTTCATTACGCGTTTCTGCTTCTAGCTCACTTTTACCTCTTTCTAAGCTATCAGAGCTTTGCTCCAATGCTTGTTTTTCATTGTTTATTGCTGATTTCCATTCTTCTGCAGACTGTTGATTCTTAAGTATATTTTCTTTATCTGCAGGTATATCTATTGCCTCTGCTTTGGGCTCTGTATATATCTTATCCTTAACAGAAGTTTCTTTTATAGCCTGTTCCCATTTTTCGGTGATAAGTCTTGCCTTAGCCGATGAAAACTTGCTTAAAAAGTCTTTAAATGAAGTCTGATAGCCATCTCCTATATCCATCCTGTCTGTAAGCGGTAATAGATTCTTACCGGAAGCATCAAATATTGTGAAATCACATTTCGTGTAAGGTATGTAGTCACTTGTTGCTTCCTGCATGTCTTTGATCTGTTTTTCTGCCTGTCTTGATATAGTCTCCGCATTCCTTGGATGTAATAACTGCCCGGCTTCAAATATCGGATTATTAAACCATTGCTCACAGTAGTTGATCTCAATAAATATGTTTGATTTAGCAATCACGCTATCAATTTTTGAAGCTCTCTTTGCTACTATTTCTGCAAATTTTGCAGGATCTGTATCAAGCAGCTTTCCATAATTATTTGATATATATTTGCTTCTTGCAATATATGCAAGCTGCATCCTTGAAAGATCCTTTAAAACAGGATAACTCTTTGCAAGATCTCTAAGAACTGTCATAGGCTTGAGCTTGAATTCTTCAACCCTATTTATCTGTTTTTTTGATGCTATATCAATAAACTGATTAGATAGCTCATCAATCTTCATTGAGTACTGATTCAGCCTTATAAGAGTACTATCCAATGTCTTTAGTATGGAATCCTGATCAGATCGATTCGTTGCAGCTTTAAGTTCCGATACTTTATTGTATATAAGCTCAAGATCTTGTTGCTGTAATTTTACTATAGCTGCCTGTCCTTTGATGATTGCAGTAAGCTCCGGATTATTCTTGTTATCAATAAGCATCTTAGGAAGCTCATACTTGATCTCATCTACTCTTTTCTGAACGTCTACTGTTTTATCTACATACTCTTGAGATAGCTTTTCCAAATGGTCAGGCATGATCGGATTATCTTTTTTAGTAAGATCACGATTATACCCGAGCCTATCAAGCTCTGTAGTTATTTCGTTAGTCATCCTTCTGGATTCGTTATATATGACTTCCAGATTATTCTTAAGCTCCTTAAAATCGAGATCTTGTTGCCAAGAAGCAAGATATATGAAACTCTTAGTATCTATATCTATCCCAAATTGACTTGCAATTGAATAGGCTATAGCTTCTGCGTGAATTTCTCTTACATGTCTATCATATAAATTTGCTTTTTCTTCTGTTCCATGAAGATTGGCATGTGCTATTTCATGTATAAAATCTGGAATAACCTGTGTCTTATTGCTTAATTCTGCAGGAATTACAATGTATCCTTTTCCAAGATTTCTTATATCATTTTCTCTTTCAAAATAAGCTTTAATTCCAGACGCTAATTGAGGATCAGTTACTTTTGGTACTTCATAAACAGGAACACCATTTTTTTCACATACATTCTTTAATGCCTGATAAAGTATTTCTGCTTTGTCAGCATCTATGGGCTTTATACTTAAATCAATATCGGTAGTAAATTTCTTTATACGCTCATCGGTATTTTTTACCCTGTATTCTCCGCGTAATGATCTGACAGGCTTTCCATGCTCATTTAACGCAAGATCTTCTTTTTTAAACTTACCTTCTTTAAGCCATAGATACTGAGGAATATGACACTGTGATATGTCAAATACAGTTGCATGTGTATACCTCTGAACAAACTTATTCAAAACACGCTGCTTTATGTACATTCCTAACTGTTCTTCTGTAAGAACTGATCTATACTGGCCATTTACGACTAGACCATAATTGCCTGGAATATTCCTGTTCAAGGCTATTTTTTGACTTCCGCTGGCATTTAGATCATGATAAACAATCTCTTCTGACTTATTTGCATCAAGCTTTTTATTGAGACTGTCTATTACATAACGCAAAAAATCACCCTGCTTTTTTTCATAAGCTTTAACAGGAACAAGTATCTTAATTCCCTTTTCGCCTTTGTTGACCTGTCTTCCTAAGTCTTTCCATTGTTCATATCCAAACAAGTAAGTCGCATTAGGATTCTGCTTATGAATAAGCATTGCGTTATTCATGGAATAATAATGCGAATAATAACATGAAGTGGTATTAAGCCAGTTCTTAAAGTTTTCGTCTGTAAAAACATTGATTATTCCATCTTTTATCTTCTCATATAATTCATTTTTTGATTCATTTTCACTCGCCATATGTTCCCTCTTAACTTATCGTGAATGCACTACTTCGCTTTTTTCAGGTGCCTTTATGCTTTCTGCAGGTCTTGTGCAATCCTTTGTCTCTGTACTTGCAAGATAACTTGCACGATCTTCAGCAATCTCTTTTTTTAACTCTTCCATGTTGGAAAAACGGATCTCTCTTTCAAGAGGATTTTCATAACCATCATCAATAAGTCCGGTTTGAGTCCTTCTTGTATATTCAAGATCATGGATCCTTTTGCGAAGTTCTTTTGCTTTTTCTATGCTTATAAGCCTAAGTCGCTGAGCAAATTGAACATTGGCGTTAAACCTTGCCATATCATCTTTGCTTGGCATTTCACGCTTGCTTTCAAGCTGTGTAATATCCTTTTCAAGCTCTACATAGGCATTTTTCTTGTAGTTGTCGTTAAATACTCCCATAAAGCTGTACCTTTATAAAAAAAACACGTCCTCACCGTGAGGACGTGGCTAAAATCGAGTTAGTAAAATTAGTGTAATGCGTTGCCATCACACTAAAATTATAACACATGAAAACGCTCTAATGTAGAGTATATCTATAAAATCGCTATATTGAACATTTAGTAATATTGAATTGTAAATTTTAATTAATTCCACGCCAATCTAAATATGTGAACATGCTATCGTAGTTTCCCCACGCATATAAGATATAATAGTTGTCGGAATCAATAGTAGTCTCAAAAGAATTGTCCTGATGAAGAGATAACTTGTCTTGTTTTATTTCACTATCATATTGATGCTCAACTCTATAGCAAGCATTATCATCTCTATACTGCGCATAATACTCATCTAATTCCTCTAAAGATAAGTCGCTCTTAAGTAAAAGCGCTCCGAAGTACTGAACCCCATCACCGTTTCCGCAAAGTCTGTCAGCTATTGCCTTTTCTTCAACTACAACCGTGCCTGCAGGTAAAGGGATTTGCTTTAGTTCTTTAACGACATCACGGGAAACTTTATCATTAATCGGACAGGAAATCTTAAATAACAAAACTATAACAGCTATGAATATGAGCGGTGAAAACTTTAATATTTTTATAAATGTACGCTTCATCTATATTTCTCCCGATTTATTTAAAACGAGTGCTTCTTAACAGCCTTTTTCTTATTGGCAAACTCTACATCGATTGATGTGCCGGGAATCCCGTCCCTATTTGTCTTAGAAAAGCTAAAGACTGCCTTATATGTTCCTTCTCCTGTCTTTTTCTTGCAGGTTTTAGTAATAGATTTTGCCGTAATAAGCTTTATCGCTTCTTTCTCTGTAATGCTCTTACCTATTCTTGTGATAAATACAGGCGAATCAACAGAGAACATAAAGCCGCACGGATCATCTTTATCAAACTTGTTTGAGCAATAAAAAAGAGTGGCTCCTGTCTTCTTGCTCTTTCCTTTAAGTACATCCCTTCCGCAGAACGGACATTTTCCTACAGGATCCCTTGAATCCCTAAAATCAATAGAAAGAGTGCTGTTCTTTATCTCTTGTGTCTTATCTTTTATGAATGGAATAAACTCCTTCATAAAGTCATTTTCATCAGCTTTTCCGTCAGCTATAAGAGCTATCTTATTCTCCCAGTCTGCCGTGAGCTTTGGTGATGTAAGTTCAACCGGAAGAGCTCTTATTATCTTAAGTCCTTTTTTTGTAGGAATAATGTAATTTGTCTTCCCCTTCTTCAAGGTCTCACAGTACTTCTTTTCAAAGAGAACTTTTATTATCTCAGCTCTTGTAGCCTGAGTACCGATACCGCGTCCTTTTAAGATCTCGCCGCCTTCAATAGACGCTCCTGCATTTTCCATAGCCGTAAGAAGTGTAGCTTCAGTATGAAGCTTTGGAGGCGTAGTCTTTTTGGAAACGGTCACGCAGTCTTTTATCTCTACCTGCATTCCCTTTTTTATATCCGGAAAAAGCTGTTCTTCAGATGAATCTTCATCTTCCTCATCTATACTTCCGATGATTCCTTTCTGAACACCTTTCCAGCCTTCTTTAACAGTCCGCTTTCCGCTTGCAGTAAACCTTATATCATCAAGGAATGTGACTTCTACAGACGTCTGCAGGTAAAAATACGGCTGTGAAAAAGCAACTATCATACGTGTAAGAACAAGATCAAGAATGTTCCTCATCTTTTCTGCAGAAACACCTTTCCTTTTTTCTTCGTCTGTAGGGATGAGCTTTTCAAGGTCAAAACCTTCTATGTTTTCAGTGCAGATAAGAGCATGGTGATCAGTTACTTTTGAATCATCTACTATTCTCTTATCTATGTTCAGTCCTTCAGAAAGTAGACCGTCACTATATTTCCTGTACTTTGGGAGTGTTGAGATCTGCTTTATCCTATCAGCCATATAAGGCTCAAGATCACTTGTAATATAACGGCTGTCTGTCCTTGGATAACTAAGAACTTTCTGAGTCTCATATAAAGCCTGAGCTGTAGCAAGTGTTTCAGCTGCAGTATATCCGTACTTTCTGTTGGCATCTCTTTCAAGCTCAGTAATGTCATAAAGCTGCGGCCTGTTTGTCGCTTTCTTTTCTGTCTTAAGCTCCGTTACGGTGCCATATTTGCTTGCCCTTATTGCAGCGCATTTATTATCTACAACAAATTTTGTTATTACCCTGTTTTCGCTGTCCTTAACGTCTGATGCAAAAATACCATCTACATCCTTATTCCAGAATACAGAAAAACCATCAAGATCTGCTCTCATGGTATAGAAGTCTTTCTTCTTAAAATTTGTCACATCGATGTATCTTTTAACAATAAAGAAAAGTGTAGGACTCTGCACCCTTCCAACACTGAAATTCGTATTGTACTTTAGTGACCCGGCTCTACTTAGTGACATGCCAATTATCCAGTCTGCTTTTTTCTTGCAGTATTCGCCCTTTATTATGTTCTTATAATTATCTATAGGCTTTAGATTATTCATGGCAGAAAGAATAGCTTCTTTTGTCATAGATGTTGCACAGAACCTTCTTACCGGCTTTTTACATCCTGCTTTTTCTCTAATAAACCATTGCAGAATATGTCCTTCAGGTCCCATATCGCCGCAGTCAATAATCTCATCTGTTTCATCAGAAAGCATAAGATCTTTTACTATCTTAAATTGATCCCTTGTTGGCTCTAGTACTTTGAGCTTAAATTCCTTGGGAATAATAGGGAGTTCGCTCCATGCCTTTTCTTCGTTGCCATCCTCATAGATTTCTTTTTGCTCCATGTACCCATAACTTTCAGGCTCTTCAAGCCCTACGAGATGACCTACAGCCCAAGTAACTCTATATCCATTTCCTTCATAGTAACCATTCTTCTTAGTAGTAGCCCCGATTACTTTCGCGATATCTTTGGCAACCGAGGGCTTTTCCGCCGTACACAACTTATAATGAGTAGAATGATATATTGAGTGAGTGTCATTTTCTATTGATTTCATGAGGTTTTCCTTTCCGTTACTTAACATAATAATCTACTTACATTAAAAAGCAGTTTTATGAAGTGAATCTAAATCAACTACTCAAACAAATGCAGCATCGTAATTAGTCATAATAGCATCGATGCCCCATAGGATCATTTTGATTAGCAAAACATTCGTAATTATTCAATATAAATTCTTGTGCTTCAATTGCTGAAATAATGTGCTGTGAGCCATCAAGAGGATTTAGCATGGCATTTTTTATTTGAAATATGTTTTCTGTATAATCTCGAGTTTCACCATCATCAGTAATTTGAACTACTCTATAACCACTATTTCTATCTAAGGAAATGCCAAATTTATAGCGCTGAGATAGCGGGATTTCGATGTTTATTGTGATTTGTGGCTGATATTTTGCCCCCTTATAGAATATTAGATCATCTTTGGTGTTGTACTGCCCCAACAAAGTAAATCCAATAAGATTGTCAGCATCTACTGACTGTAATTCTTTTTTAGAATCAATATTTAAACAATTCATAATTTATACCCCATAATAAATACTAAAAAAATAAGGTGCATGATAACCACCATGCACCTATAAACTCCTCACCGTGAGGAAAAAATATTTACTGATCAGTGTAGCTTTTATGCTACGCTTTTCTTATTTTTTGCAGAAAAAAGTCCGCCTTTATTATGTCCGGTTTTCTTTCTGGCATCTTTAATAGCTTTAACAGCTTCAAGCTCCTTGTTGTGATCTTCTAAAATTGTCTTCCTGAAGCCGTTGAGTTCATCAAGCTTTTTATCGCATTCTTCAATCTGCTTTTCAATCCTTACAATATTGGTGCTTGTATATGCTTTTTCTTCCTCAGTAACATCGATAGAAGCCTTACGCTTTATGTTTGCAAGTTCTACCTGATAATTTTGCTTTGTCTCTTGGATAAGAAGCTGCTTTACAACGTTGTAAGCTTCAATAAACTTATACTGCTCAAGCTTGTTTTTTCTGATCTCGATTACCTGCTCATATAATGCAGGATCATTCATTCTAAGTTCATCAAGTTTGCTTTCATCAGAACTGTTAAACAAGATAAGGAGCTGCTCTGTTACTGCGATCTCTTTTTTCTTTTTGACTTTCATATCCCAAAAACTAAGCTTTGTGAATGCAGTCTGATCTTTGCAGTAAAATCCGAGTTTCTTAAGCCTATTTCTAAGCCCTGAAATATTAAGAGGCTTATATGCCTTTTTCGTTGTAACAACAGTGCTTGTTGTAGCTTCAATCTTAGGAGCTTTCTCTGCGATCTCAGCAAGATTAAATCTTGTATCTTTTTCTGCAAAGAAACCGTCCTCAACAACTATCCTTTTAACAGCCTTTTTCTTCTTGTTAAAATCGTTTGCAAACTGTTCTGCAGTATAGCCCTTTCCGGTATCGGAAATATCCTTACCGTCCTGCCCTACAAAAGTAAATACCGTATCCTTATCTTCATTTCCTCCATCAAGATATACTACTCTTGCCTTGATGGTCTCCTTGTTTCTTGTGTAGGTCACGATATCCATATTGCGGACATCAAAAAGCTTCTTTCCTTTAACTGAGATAAAAGGGATCTTATCTCCCGGAACAAGCTCCGCTGAATCTACTCTCATTTCCTTCTCAGGAACATCTTCGTAGACCATCTTATACTTATTCCATTTTTCTTCGCTTTGAAGTATCGCCCTTATAAACTGGGTATCTCCTTCTTGCTCCAAAAATTTATATACATCACCGGTATAAAGATTTACTAATTTACTTCCTTTGGCAAGTAAACCTATTAAATTTTTATCCATTAACTACCTCTATACTTTAGAGGCTATCATCCTTTAATATTCTCTTCTTTGAAAACCTCAGCAACAATAGCCTCAGGATCAAGTCCAAATCGTACTGCATATTCTATAACCCGTTTAAGCATCTTTTTACACTCAGAAGTGTGCTTCTGAACAAGTTTCCCTTTTACATAAGGCATAACAAAGAATCCAACTCCGGGCTTTTTTGTTATTATCTCATCTTTGCTCAAATTGGTTACAATTGCCTGTGCAGTAACTGTGCCAATTTTGTATGTTTCAGCCAATTCACGGATTGAGGGAAATTTTTCCCCAGGAGCTAACTCACCCGTGATAATTTTGAACTCTAGATTGTTTTGTATCTTATTTGCGACTGATCCATTACTGTTAACCTTACTAATGCTAGAATCCATATTTGACATGTATTAACTCCCCTTAGCTTTCCATGCTTTCCATAAATCCCAAATTCTGCTGTGGCGGAGTCTGACTAAACGACTGATGTGTCTGAGCTGGTTGTCTCGTTGAATATGCGCTTAAATCAATCCTGCCATCTCTTATGGCACTGAGGATAGCATCTACGTTGTAATTTTTAGCCGCAAGATCTTTCTTAAATGCTCCGAACTGTTCAGCATCCTGAGTAAGCTTTATTGTATTGATTTCGCTCTCAAGAGCCTTGATCTTGCCCTTTGTATCCTCTAGTATACCATACAGTTTTTCTAGTTTTGCCTGCTTTTTCTCGAGTAATTGACTGTAGTTATTTCCCATTTTATCAAACCCCTTTCTCTTTTATTTTTTCTCGTGAATATCATCTGTATAATTGTTCTTCTTTTTAAGATAGATTACATATCCAAGACCGCCAAGAAGAATGAATAATATCAAGATTGTAATGAGGTTAGAAGATAATATGTCTAAAGTATCCGACCATATTCCTTTATCTTCTTCCTTATTTACTTCCTTCTCCATTTCTTTCTGAATCTTCGCAATATCTTCCTGATCTTTCTTTTTTTGCTCCTCTATATTTTCATCTGTTTTTGGTTTATCTGCAGTACCGCCTACCTCATCTAAATAAGAACGATTATTTATGAAATTAAAAGGACTTCCATTAGCTGCAATATAATCAGCTTGCCAATGAAGTAACTTATCGTAAGCTGCAATGACTGTATCTGCGTTGTTCCACTGATCTATATCCTTACGACGTTCGAATGTACCCATCGGACATGCAGTATTGGCAACCATATCTTCATAGCTTAATTCATCAGGAAGGCCATTATAAATCTTATCTGCCATAAAAAGATAAGTTGTGATCCATAAAAATCTATCATAGTTAGACATTGCCTCAAATTCAGCAATCATTTCTTCTTTTGACTTATCTCCATTATCAACATATGTGGAGTATAATCTTGCAAACACATTTACGGTTCCGGGAACCCCGTACTTATGCAAAAATGATTCCCAAGTTGGATCATCTTTTATAAATGAGACATTATCCAAGAACTCTTTATATACACCCTCTGCATCTGCATTATCAGCTACTATATTTGCTGTAGCGTTAGCCTTTGTTGTCTCAACTTCCTGAGTTGCTGTTGTACCGTCGTCCGGTATTATTTCCCAATAAAAAGTAACCTCTCCTTTACTAGTAGCAGCAAAAGAAGTATCTATATCACTTCCAGCCATATAATCATGCAACTTATAGCCTTCTTTTAATCCGCTTATCGTGATGTTATATGTTGTAGGCGCCGGAACTGAAACTGCAGGTACATTACCTGTAGTACTTCCCCAACTAGCAGCTTTTTCAACTACAAATTCTTCAGATGCTTCGCCCATGATATCGTCCATCTTTACAGTGAAACTTGTCCCATCATAACTACCTGAAGAATCAATTACCATAAATTTTACTGTGCACTTTGATTTTAATTCTGATGCGTAAGTATTAACCGAAAAGAATGAAACAACACATGAGAACATCAACAAAAATCCAATAATACTTCTACTAATCTTTTTCATTTTTGCTCTCCTTTTTATCTACCAAATTTATCTGTAAATCTATGCTGAAGCTTATCAGGATGAGTCTGATGATTAAGCCCCTTCGTTCTTTGATCGTGATTTACCCCTTTGGAATAAGATCTTATATTCCCTGTTTGAGGTATGCCTATGGATAACCTTGAATTATCCTTCCCCTTTTTATTATCTGCATACATTTCTTTATATACCTTTAAATCCCTTCTCTTATAGAGTGCTATGATATGCGTGAATTCTATCACAGCGCCAAAGTAATACAATACAAATCAGTAATTCATCAGACCATATCCGTAAATAACCCGAGAATCAAGGTTATAAGATTTTATCTTACATTTATCTCCTGAATTTCCCTCAACTGTATATACCTTTTTATCATCACGCCCTATAACAATTCCTGTATGATCAGTATGTCCATCACATCCCCAGTCAAAATAAATAACATCACCGGGTGCAATCTCTGTAAAACTCCTATCAGCAAATCTTCCTTCTGATGAGAATGCATTTGCCATAGTCTGACAGTACGCATAATTAGATGATGTAGGATAGCTTCCACCGTATCCCGAATTTTGCATTACATAGTATACATAGCAAGCGCACCATGCAACTCGTTCTTCAAATCCTAAATACGACCAGAAAGGTTGTCCGCCAATATTTCCAACATACTGTTTTGCATATTCAACTATTTCAGTACATCCGGGACGACTTCCGTTTACCCACTGAACATTACTTAAATCTACAAGTGATAATCCACCAGAATAACCGCCTATTCCTGTCATTTTGGCCATTTGTTCAAAGATTTCATAATATGATTTAAGAAGAGATAATTGTTGATCTTCTTCAACAGACCTAGGAGAAATACTTTCAAGGTCGTCTATCGGATCAGTAAAATATTCTTGAACAAGTCCATATATACCGTCACAGTTAAGAGTGAATGTTGTAACTTTATGTTCTCCACAATCAATATGCCCATTACAAGCATCTTCGCAACCATCGCAATAGCTGGTATAGTTTAGTCCTGAAGCCTGATCAAATTCTGAGTGGCCAGGGCAGTAATGATAACAACATTTATCGCAGGTGTAGGAATCATGGTATTCCATAGGTTTGGGATTTGGACAATCATCATGGGCATGTATCGCACCACAAGAACCACAAATATCAACCTCACCTTCTCCGGTCTTAATATCCTGTCCGCAATACTCTGTGGTATCTGCCTGAACTACTGAAAACATCTTATCTATAATATGATCCAGTAATTCCTGAGCTTCAGCCTCCGAAGGACTATTCTCATATTTCATAAGAATAACTGCTTGAAAGAGTGGCTTTGCCATTTCAATAACTTCGTCATCCGACGGAAATACTGAACTTACTGCTTCATACGTATGATCTGTCACAAGACCACCTGCCTGTTCAGATGTATTGGCCCTAAATCTTACTATGTCATAAGTCCCCTCCGCATCTTTAAGCTTAGTCACAATAACATTTTTATATGCCGATGTCTTTGCCGGAATTCCTTTAGAAGCATCCTGAAGATATTTATCAATATTTACTTCTTCACCTGTATCTTTTTTATTGAAAATTCCACCAAAAACACTAAAAACACCCATTATAGGCGCTATAATGACATTGACTCCTATTACAAGTGCTAATATCACAACAAGTGGAACAACAAACTTTGAACCAAGTTTCTTAATCGCTTCAAGTAATAGATTAGCTACACCTTTAACACCCTTAGCTGTAGCTTTGCCAGCTTTTTGCCGTGCTTTTTTCCATGCCGCTTTAAGGCCATTGTTTTTGATAAACTTTATTCCTTTGTAAACGCCTGCTCCGGCTCTATAAGCACCTTTGCCAACATGAACAATGGTTTTTCCGCCAACTTGCGCAGTTTTAACTGTAACCTTAACTGCTTTATCAGCTACATTTGCTGCCTGATAAGCAGCTTCCATAGTTGTTCCTACTGCTTCTAATCCTAAATCTCCACTAGATCTTAAAGCTTTAGCTCCAAATCTCCATGTACCAATACTTCCTTTACCAAGGAACTTAAAAGTCTTAGGAAACGCTTTTACAAAAGTCCATCTAACTCCTGATAACGCTGTTTTTATTCCATTACGACCTAAACGTGAAGCTCCATATGCAAGTGCAGACGCTCCTTTTCCCACCGCATGCACAATCTGCTTTGACGTATATGCACCTGCAAAAACATTTCTAGTTACTTTCCCTGCGTAAAAAAGAGCTTTCCCTGTCTTAATTGTTCCCTTAGCTACTGTCTTTACGCCGTTTGCTCCAAAATCAACGACTTTTTTTGCATTTAAAATATTATGAGCAATCGCTGTTTGAGCTAACCCTGTTTCATTAGCATGAAGCTTTAAGATCTCATAAGCACTACCATCCAGCCTTGTGACATTAGCTCCGGCCCTCATAGTTTGAGCAAAATCTCCAACTGTTTTTACGCTTTTAACAGCAAAGTCTCCTGTAGCCGCAGCTGTCTTTATTCCTACATCTGCAACACCCTGCGCAGCTTTAAATCCTGTTATTCCTGCAACAGTAGTAGTAGCTAATCCTCCTACGCTTGCTGTACCAAGATCATCGCTTGACGATAACCTTGATACCTGGCTAATAGCTTTAATAGGATCATTCTTAAAATCATTCGAAAGACTCTTCTGCTTTAGTATTTTGGGCGTTGAGCTATCACTAGTAGTAATATGATTTGAATTATAGTAATTTACAGATGAAACAGTTCTAAGAACGGCCGAAGCCTGCACCTGCGAAGCTGTCTGAACATGATCTGTTCTTGTTTTTCTATTAACTTCATTATTCATTGCTCCAAGAGCATTTCGCAGTGATTCTTCATTTAATGAAGTTTTTGTTTTCCCTACAGATGGCTTTGAAGCAATAAAAGAAGCATTTACATGATTTGAAGTACCAACATAACTATTTCTTACTCGTGCGGCACCCGAAACATCATTTGTTTCTTTATACTTTGCCAATTCTAACTCCTTACATAAAAGTCCTCACCGTGAGGACGTTGAAAAACTTAGGATGCCTGTATTCCATATTTGTCTTTAAGCTCTTTTTCAATCTCTTTATCAGTTTTTTGCTCTGTAAAGTTGCTCTCTGAAATAAGCTTTTCAACATATTCAGCCATCTCTCTATCAGATTCTTCACCTTCACCAAACTTTGTTGAAAGAAGTTTATAGAGGTAACTGTCTTCAGGGAACTTGTCTTCAAATGGAACAAGTGTTGACTCTGCAAATAACAAACCGTTACCTGAATCAGCGTTAGTAACATATCCCATCTGTGACTCTGAAATATTAAGCATACCTGCAAGAACTCTTAAGTTCTCTGACTTTTGGTTAAGCATCATAATAAAGTCTGAGTTTGATAACATTCCTCTTGCCTGTTCCGATTGTAAAAGGTCCTCAATATCCTGAGTAATTCCGGTTATAACAAGACCATACTTACGTCCTCTCTTATAAAGCTGCTTTAAATAATCTGCTGAATAATAGCTTCTGAACATAACGTGAATCTCATCACAGTAACAATAGGTTCTTATGCCCTTGTTCTTATTTTCAACCATTCTGTTCCATATAAAGTCAAATACAATGATAAGCGCAATCTGCCTAAGCTGTTCTCCAAGATCTCTTACATTAAATACAACAAATCTGTTGTTTACATCAACGTTGGTCTTATGGGAGAACACATCCATTGATCCTCTTGTAAAGTACTCAACACCTTCAGCAACATAATGTGCATCTACGCTAAGTTCACCTTCCTCATCAAGTGCGTCCTGAAGAGTTAAAAGTGTAGGAAGATACTCCGGATCAAAATCATGATCAAGATATTCCGCATATGCTTTTCTTACACATCTATCAACGATAGTCTTCTGAGAAGGGGTGATCATTGAAGCTGAATCTGATCCGCCCATTGAAATCATTCTCTCAATAATAGATAAGATGTAATCTGACTTCTTCTTAAGTGCCTTCTCTTTCTTTGTACTAAGCGGTGTAAGCTCGACATCATCATCTTCATCAAGTCCATAGTTTTCATTCATATCCATAGGATTGATATAGAAATCTGAATCAGCTGATATCTTTATTACTGTTCCACCAAAACACTTACATATTGCTGAATATTCATTCTCAGGGTCTATTACAAGTATTCCGGTCTTATCATCATCAAGAAATACATTAAGCATTTCTCTCTTAACTGCAAATGATTTACCAGAACCGGAAGATCCAAGAATAAATCCTGAAGGAGTCTTCATCTCTGTTCTATTTACAATAACAAGGTTTTGAGAAATACTGTTTCTTCCGTAATAGAATCCACCGCTATGGAAGAGCTCCTGGTTTCTAAATGGCATGAATATTGAAGAAGCCTCAGTTGTAAGAGCTCTATCAACACACATATCATGTGGATGATAACCAAAAGGAAGTGTTACTCTCCATGCTTCTTCCTGCTGGATAGTAAGGCACTGTAGCTGACATGTATACTGTCTTGCTATACTCATTACATGATTACAGTTATCATCAAGCTCTTCTAAAGATTTACCATGTACCAGACATGTTATAGTAACGAAGAACATCTTCTGATTTTTATTAAGCATGTCATCATATAATTCTTCCGCCTGTACATGAGCATCCTTGATAGAATGAGGAATTGTTTCCGGAGAATAACCGGATTTAATCGCTCTCTTTTCTGCATCAATCTTATTTGCTTCAATACCTGTAAGCTGCTTCTTGACGATTCTAAGTCCTTTATCCTGTGCTACAGGCTGAATCGACAACGTTGTAGTAATAGGAAAATCCTGATCTACTAAAAGCGCAAAGAATTCATCCTGCAAAGATTTTGGAAGATTATTAAGATAGAGAACTCTGTAATACTCATCTTCAACCTGAATATGCTTTGTCCTAAACTCCATGTATTCAGGAGCAATATAATCTTTAGAAGAGATGCCCTGCTTCTTGATATAATCATAATCAATATGGAACTCGCCTTCTCTTCCTCTTCTGAACTTGTCATGGAAGAATGAAAGCCTTTCTGTTGTCGAAAGAACT
Source organism: Butyrivibrio sp. M55 (assembly GCF_900116865.1). Classification (GTDB taxonomy): domain Bacteria; phylum Bacillota; class Clostridia; order Lachnospirales; family Lachnospiraceae; genus Butyrivibrio. The sequence goes on along the minus strand of NZ_FPCD01000018.1, from coordinate 20,998 downwards.
CTTCCATCCGATCCTATCTTCTTAAGATTTTGAACAACTTCCGCATCAATCTTATGAAATCTGAGCAATGCCTCAATAGGTGAATCTGCATCAATAGTAACCGTTATATATTTCTGTAGATTCATATCGTTCTTACCAATGCTCATGGCTCTGGCAATAACCTTGTTATACTCAACTCTGTGACGGTCATTACCATCATTCTTCATCTGCTTAAAAACTCTTCTCTGTTGTTCTTTCTTAGACATTGTCCTGTTATCAATACAGATTTGGAATTTCATCTCATCAGAAAAATGATTAAAGAACTCTCCAAGTTTTACAAAAATATCAACCTGCTCATCTTGCTGAGCTGTCTTATAGTTAATATCCTTGATAGCATACATCTTGCTAAACTTATTAGGCTCTACCTCAAATAGTCCTTCATCATAATCAGCTATAAAAGGAATAGATTGTTGCACAGTCTTAGGAATAATTGTTGTGGCATGTCTACGCTTCTTGAGTACACTGTTCTTTTTTCTAAGTTGCTTTTTACCTCTTTCTATTTCCTGTTTACGAAGCTTAAGCTGTTCAGACTTATATTTTTTTAGGATTTCAAATTCCCTCTTGTTAGGTACATACTCAGGATTATCAATCTGTTTCTGCTCAATAGCCTTTGCTTTTTTTGCAAGTTTTGTTTCTGTTTTCTTTTTATTATTTTCGTCTTTATTCTTTTTATTATTTTTGTTATTTAAAGGATTCCTCACCGTGAGGATTTTTTCTTTATCTACATCATATGGAGCAGCTTCTTTGTCAACATCACTTGTATAAGTAGCCTCTCCATTTGCTTCCGCTTCCGCAAGTAAAAATGTTTTTTCCAACGCTAACTCCTCTTTGTATTTCTTGAACTTCTTTCTGTCTCTGCTTGATTTAGGTCTATCCTCAGCATCTGCCATATCCTGCCATGTACGAAAAGCATTTTCAGACTTATATTTCCTCTTAATAGGATAAAGAACCTGTGTTAAGAAGAATATCTTTGCCATTCTTTCCATAGGAACGCCATTGAACCTTATAAATCCAACAGACAATAATGGAAGTGCAATAAACATAATTGCCCAGCCAAGTATATCTTCAGGAATTACATCTTTTCCTTTCCAGTACAAAGGAACACATATAGCGCATGTTAAAATCGTACATATGAGCTGCCTAGCTGTAAGTCCAAATGCAAGCTTTTCTTTATATTTTCTTATTTCTTCGGGAATTCTTACTGCAATCATATAAATATCCTCCTTCCCCTAGATCAGCCTGCGTCTAAAACTGACTTAGCCCATTGTCCGCTCTTTGCACATGCCATAACGAGAACAATTCCACCTAAAAGCATGGAATAACATAAGTTAGACACATTTGTTGCCGGATCAGCTCCTCCAACATTTGCCGACATAGCTTCAACAGCTCCAGTCATAATTAAGCCAAATATCTTTATGCTGATAATAATCATTACGCCATGTAAACATACACCTATAAAGTTTAAGAAAAACTTTCTAGTGATTCTGCTATAGCCCCCACCTGACCCATCGCCTAATGGAAAAAAAGCACAAGGTAAAGGCGAAATACATAGCAAACAATAAAGCTCAAACATTCTTCCAAAAGCTATAACTTCAATTAGAAGACCGCAAACCTTTATGGCAATTAGCGGAATAAGTACAACTACAAGCAGAATCCACGGTTGAAAGAAATCGTGTACTCGATCAACCTCTGTTATCATAGGCGTTACTAAATCTTCTCCAATAGAAGAGCCTCCCGAATTACCAATTTTATTAATCCATAAAGAAGCTTGGTTATAACACGCTCTCAAAAAAGTGGGTGCTATATCAATCATTACTTTTGAAAGTGCCATTTTTATAGCAATCTTTAGTCCATGCTCCCACTTTATGATGTCTACTTTTGATGCAACCTGAGAAAGCTCAATAAGCAAACAGATACCAATCACTATATAGCAAAATGGCTTCAATGCTTGAGACATACTTATAACTCTATGCCATACAATAAATTCCTTAAAGAACTCTCCACCACCTGTTAAAACATCAATGGCATTTTGAACTAAAGTGTCAAAACTTGTAAATGCATCAGAAAGAAGGCTTTTTAACCAATCTTTTGCAATTTCCATTTATTACCTCTTATCTTTCTGAAAAAACGCTTTTATGCAAAGAACTGAGAAGTAAGTGCAGCGACTGCTATAACAATTCCACCCGCAATCATAGTACTAATACCGCGGCTCTTTCCATCTGCATCGTCATTCTTCCAACCAAGACCAAACATAATACCACCAACGAACATTACTACACCTCCAAGTCTTGTTGTCCAAGTCTGAATAAGGCCTGCAATTGTAGTCCAAAGCGCATCAGCAGCAAATACCTGCCCTGCAATCATAAATGTGCCAAATACACATATAGCGATTCTAGCTGCATTACGATTTAAAAACTCTCCAACTCTTTCCTTAACTGATACTCTTTTCATGTTTTTTCTCTCCTTTTTCATCAAAGAACTTTAATTTTAAAAATATGTATCTATATCAAACGCCTAAAAGCGTCTAATAGCAGTAAAAAAGAAAAACTCTTATATATCATCTTCATCATTTTCTGTTATGGCATCGATAGATTTAAGATCAAGTTCTTCTTCCAGATCTTTTAGAAGCTGCTCAAGACTGTCTTCCTCATCATCCATAACAAAATCTTCTTCCGATGTTTCATCAAGCAGTCTCGCATACGCTTCATTAATATCCGATTCTGATGTTTCACCATCTTCAACAACAAGTTCATCATCCGGAATAAAATCTAAATCTTTTATGTTATGGACCATAAAGCTTAACGACTTTATAATGTCTATCTCTCTTTTTGATGCAGTAACTTCTTTTTCCTGTAATTTATCTATAGGAGTCACTTTAAGAAAATCTTCTTTTTCATCCTTTAGGAAAAGCTCTGCATAAGCATCGTTCAGATCTTCTTCAGAAGTTTCTCCATCTTCAACCATGAGCTCATCATCTGAAATCACATCATACTTATTAAAATTTTCTGCAAGTCTCCTTGCCGCTGCTTCCTGATCCAGACTATATCCATCATCTTTTTTCTGTATTTCTGTAATATTGCTTTCATCTGTATCATCTTTTAAGAACAGCTCTGCATAAGCATCATTTAGATCTTTTTCAGAAGTTTCTCCATCTTCTACAACAAGTTCATCATCTGAAATCACATCATATTTATTTAGATTATCAGTTAGTCTCCTAACTGCATCTTCCTGATTCAGATCATATCCAGGATCTTTTATCTCTATTTCTGTAATAGTGTTTTCATTTATAGCATCCTGTTTTGATTTTTCTGTTTTACTCTCATTTTTATTGTCCTCACCGTGAGGACGATCATGTTTTATAGCATTATGTTCATATGAGTAATTTGAATTACCATCAGAAGTAAATCTATAATTTGGATGTTCCTCATATTTGTACTTTTTGGAATAAAAAGGTCTTCTACCATTTACAAATAAGATGCATTCATCAATCTTCATTTCCGCATATAGTTCATCAGACTCAAATAGTCCTCTTCCAACTACATCTTCATTTGTAGAACTACTACCTTGACGCCCTCTTGTCCTTCCGGTGGTCTTTTTGTCAAAAGTACCTTTTCCAAGAAGATCCCTAAAGTAGTTCAATGTATCTATATGCTTAATACCGCCAAGATATAACATAGAACTACAGTTATCTATGATGACTCCCCATTCTTTCTCATATATCTTTTTAATCTGCTCAAGAGACTGTAAGATGATTGTCATGCCTACGCCAAAGCTTCGTGCATATGCAAGAAGCTGAACAAAGTTTGGAACAACACAGGTATTGGCAAACTCATCAAAAATAAGTCTGACAGGAACAGGAAGTCTTTGGCCTTCATGTCTATGCACAACCGAAGCACAATACTGTATCTCTTGGAACAAAGTAGTAAAGAGCATTCCTGACACAAACGAAAATGTTTTGTCCGTAGGTGGAACAATGATAAAAATCGCTGTCTTTTCTTCACCTATCCGGTCAAGCTGCATATCATCCGTACTAAAAATTCTCTCTATCTCTGAGCCTCTAAATGGCTGCATTCTTGCAAGAATAGACATAAGTACTGAATTTCCGGTCTTATCCGGAGCTTTTGTTCTAAACTCTGAATACGTTTTATATGCAAAATCCTCATCTCCCATCTTCTCTTTATATTTTCTAAAGAAGATATCAAGATCAGAATTAAAGTCTTCTTTACTTGAATCTTTAATTTCTAACATTGCAATAAGATCTAACAATGTCTGAAATGTTTGATGTTTTGGAGTAAAGGCTTTAGGTATTGCATAAATGAGAGCCTGCAAAAACATCCTCTCAGCTTTGGGCCAGAATGGATCCGGTGTATCTTTCTTTTCGCCTCCATCTGTATTTATCATGATGGTTTCTACAAGAGCTATTACTCTTTCTTCATATCCCGGTCTTTCAGGGTGAAGATATATTAGAGGATTAAAACAAGCACTTTTTGACTTATCTACAAGATCAAGAGCTCTGACTTTATATCCTTGTACATGTTCAAGGAAATAACCGCCTTTTTCTAATATCTCGCCCTTGGGATCGGTAAAGACATAAGAAGAATGTGCCTGAAGAAGGTTTGGCATAACATATCCTCTGGTCTTACCCATACCGGAACCACCGACAATAAGAGTGTTCATATTTATTGACTGCTGGTTAATGAATGAGATCTTTTCAGTCTTTGTAAGAAGCATATCCATATTGTGATATTTTGCTTTTATTCTTAACTCTTCATCCTTGTCGTAATAAAAGCTCTTACACTTCTCATCAAAATCTTTCTTTGCTCGATCACGTTGTTTTTGCCTTTCAGCATCATTGTCATATAACGGACTTGAATTAATATCGTCTATTCGCTTTTTGTATTCTTCTTCATAAAGAACTGGCTTCCATTCTCTCTTTATGTTTGCGTCAACAATACTTGCAACTTCTGCGCTTATCTCATCCTTACTCTTTGGCTTGGGATAATTCGAAATATCTACTCCCTTTGACGCGTCGTCTCTGAGTTTGAATTCTTGAATCTCAGCATCCTTTAAAAGGACTTTTTGAATCCTGTTTCCTTCATCAGTCCAATGTTTAACTATCTTTTTTCTAAGAAAAAATCTTTGGATTACATTCCTTCTCTGGCCAAGTTCTCTAATCTCTTTTTTCGCGATATTCTCAGAAAAGAGCATTTTTATATCAGAGAGCTTTCCCCATCTTGCAGTACCATATTCTTTTCCATGAATGTAATTCTTCTTGGAATTTTCTATTGCTACAACAGTAAGGAACCAAGCAAGAAAACCATACATAAGATAGTTAAACGAGTATTTATCTGTCCAGATAAAATCAAATGGCTCTTCTTTTAGTTTTTGTTCCAAAGTCTTAAAAATATTACTGAGCTCTTCTTGGGGACTAACAGTTCCCGTAGATAAAAGCACTTCAACATATGCCTTACAGTAAGCAAGATGAAAAGCAATGTATAAAACAATGACAAGAAGCACAGCATAAAGAATATATTGAATACTGGTCTCCTTTTTAGGTTTCATCTATGTCCCCCTCTTTATTTCTTGTATAGGAATAGCACTGTATTGACCAAACGAAGATTGCACTCTGTTTTATCTCTTCCTGAAGTCTCCTTTTGGCATCCTTTACAGCAGCTTCTTCAGTTTCAAATCCATATGCACCTATATGATTATCAATAGGATCATTTCCAAAAACTGTATTCTGTATTAATCGATATCCATATCCAACTTTCATTTAGTGCCTCCATATTGTCCTCACCGTGAGGACGATCATCTAGTCTTATCTGAAATATCTTTTGCAATATCAGCATGTTCCATTGTTTGGCCTTTTACAGCCATATCGTTGTTTTTAACAGCCTGATCCACACGATTCTTTTCAATTTCACTCTTCCAATCATCCGGAGTCTGCTGTGCAAAAGTCTGTTCATTTTCATTTATATGTTCTTCACGGCTATCGTCACGAGTATGGTCTTCCTTGGAATTAGAGAGATTTCTTTCTTCTCTTGATGCGATAAGCCTTGTTCTTCTATCATTGATGCGATCAATGTTCTCTTTTTCAGCTTTAAGTTTCTTATCAAGATCATCGTATTCCGATTTAAGCTGCGTAACTTTTGCCGGATCTTCTTCTACAACAATCTCCGCTTTCTTAAGTCCGAGTTTCTCCTCAAGCTCATTTGACTTTTCAAGCGAATCCATAGACTGCTTTATAAGAAATGCTTCCACTAAATTCTGTCTTTGTTCGAATGAAGTATATTCGTTACTTCTTCCAAGAACATTTACTAAAAACTCTTTATCAATTGCCTGACCTTTAGGAATAATCGTTCCATCTTTAGCAGTCACATCATTAAGTAATGTCGCATTTCCATTTTCATAACCAAATCCCTTTTTCTGTAACTCATCTTTAAGAGATTCAATTGTATTGTTGTTCATTCTTTGATCATTCTGCTTGGTTACATTTTCTTCCCAAGACTTATATATGCTCTCAGTCTTAAATTTATAAAAAAACTTAGGATTGCCAAGGATATTACTCATTTCACTTTTGATTGACTCCCAATATCCTTTTGGTCTTCCTACATATCTTCTGTCGTCGAACTTCTTAATAAGCTCCCCGTTTTTATAAACATCATATTGAGACCGGACATAATTGATCTTTTTTCCTTTTTCATTCTCAAAAGAATCATCAAAACCATGAACTTTAATATAGTCGCCCGGCTTTGTTGCAGAAGCTAAAACAAAGTCTCCAGAATCCGGTTTTGACAAGTTATATCCTGTGAGTCTATCAAGACCTTCCTGAATATCCATCTTTCTAAGATCTCCAAAATCATCAAGAACGGCATCCTTCATGATTGACTCGTCCATCTCTTCATTGAAGTTATTTGTTATCTGATCTATCTTTGCTTGCTTTGCTTCTTTAAGATTTCTCAGCATATCCTTTTCTTCATCTGAAAGATTCTCAACTCCCTTTCTTTCAAGATTATCAATATCCTGCTGAATCTTATTTAAGATTTTTTCATCAGAAAGTCTGCTATAAGCCAAGTTGAACCTTTCAAGATCTTCGCAAAAAATACCTAGCTCTTTTTGATCGGTCCCAGGAACCTCCAATCCATAGAAAGGAAGTTCATATCGTTTTGCTATATCTGAGAAAAGCTTCATATCTTCCGGAGACATTTGAACTCCTACATTCATACGTTCTTTTCCCGTCTTTTCCATCTGATCCTTTGTTACAAGACCTGCTTTACTTCTTAATCTTCTTAAAATAACGTCCTGTTCTGCTTTTGTTTTTGCCTGCTTATACTCAAGCGCTACCAAACCTCTTTCTTTACTTTTTACGATAAGATCAAAGATTTTATCTATGAGCTTACCTATAAGCTCCAAGACTTTCGTTGATAGATTGAGAGTTGCGTGTCCTGCGTCGGTTCCTAAATCTGCCATAAAACTACCTCATAAAGATTGTCCTCACCGTGAGGACGTAGAATTTTTAGTGTTATGGTGTTATGGTACACCATAACACTAATTATACGCATTCTTTCAATAAAAACAATAATTTTAAGCAAATTTATTAAAGTTTTTCATCTGATATTTTTTGCAAAAAAAGAACACTTCCTGTTTCCAAGAAGTGTTTTATCCAATGATTATCCTATCTGCTCTTTCTTTATAAACTCTAGTAAGTAATCCTTTGTATGCTCACTTAGCTTTGATGAAATAAACAATAATAAAAGATATAGATTTACTCGTTGTTCTTCATCATCCTGTGCAATAATAATTGGCTGACCTATAATTCCTTTTTTGTCTAGAAAATAATATCCAGTTTTCCCTGCTTCTACATCTTTAATAATCTTTGATTTATCAATACGGGATAATAATTCTTCCTCTCCCTGACCAAGTAATTCGCATGAACTGATCCAGGATTTATATATATCCTCGATTTCATCTTTTACTTCATTCCACGAATCACCTTTGCCGGTAATAATATATTGTCCACCGGACATTTTAATAACATTATCTTTTGATAACTCTTTATAAAAGTCCTCGTCCATCTGATCTATTTTCATTAATTCTTTCTACCTCTTTTTGCATTTCACGCTCAACATCATAACCAATAGCTTTAACATATGCATTGAAAAGATTATAAGTCTCCATCTCACTATTCATAAGATCTGCTCTTGCTTCAAAATTACGAAGTTTTGCTTCAGAAGCCTTTACTTTCTTTTCCTGTTCTTTTAGTTTTTCCGGAGTAACAAGTCCTTTTGCCTGAAGGATCTTTTTATATTTGTTTATAGTATTTACGTCCTCATAATATTCAGTGAACTTGTATCCATCATTGTTATTTTTCTCGGCAATCTTATAAGAGAGCTTTTCTATTTCTGCAGGAAGTAGTAATAGCTTTCTTTCTTTTTCTATGGCCATTCGAAGGCTGTCAATTGCAGAATTCATTCTCTGTATCTGTTCTGAAGTCTTATCAATTCTTTCCTGAATTGCAGTGAAAGTTATAATGTCTTTATGCTCAAGAAACTTTAAACATTTATACTTAAACTGAATACTTTCAAGGATCTGCTTTTCTCTGGAAGTAAGAGCATTATTACTCTTATGAAGATATCGATAATCACTTATTCTGTTAACTCTATAATCCTTCCTGATATCACTTATTACTTTCTTTTCTACAATGCTCCTTTGTTTTGTATAAGGCCTATTATTATCATCTTTTTCAACTCTATAGTTCTCATTAATATCATTGAACGGATCACATTCTCCAACGACATATTCATCAAAATATTTATAAGAATCAGCCTTAGTAGCAGTCATCTCTTTATTCTTTGCTAGGATGATTCTTTCAATATTTTCTCTTTTATAAAACTCATCTTCTGACAAAGTATAGTCTCTTACTCCTCGTTCAGCTGTAGGAGGTTTATAAGTAATATATGTGAGCCATTCACCGTTTTTCTTTTTATCCCTGATCTGATATCCCTGCTCTTTTAATCTCTGTAAAAGTGATTCAAAAGATGAAACCTGTGAAAGAAGATAATCGATATCTCTTTTGACAATTACTCTGATAGTTTCCTTTTTTGCTTCTTTATCTTCATACTGATATGTATTGCGATAACTGTTCACATCATCCCTTGTTACAGTTCCCTCTTCGCGCTGTCTTATCATCTCAATTTTTCTATCAGTTGGCTCGTAATATCTAAGATTTCCATCTGAATCCTGATACTTAACAAGCTTCATTTCTTTTGTATCTTCTAAAACATGAAGCCCATATTCTTGGCATAGTTCATCTGATACTTTCCTTATCAAATTTTTTGCTTTAATATCATCATTATATTTCTTTCCATCAACATCCCACGCAGAAAAAATAATGTGATTATGAGTATGTTCTGTATTGGTATGTGTAGATATCTGGCAAGGATAATCCGGAATGATCTTTTCAATTAGTTTTCTGCCAATCTCATTTGCAATTTCCGATCTTATGCTTTCTTCAAAACTTTGAATCAGATGCCAGGCAACAACTTCTTTATTATCTTTTGTTGTCTTTCGATTCTTATCTTTTTCTTTCTTCTTACTCCAATAAGCAGAATGATCAATTATGTAACTTCCAAAGCTTTGATTGTCTATAGGAAAGCAACAATTATACGATGTATATGTTTTAAAAGTTACGATTCCTTCTTTATCATCCACAGCATAATCAAGAGAATCCTTTATAGAATCACTCAAGTTTTTTCCAATAGCTGCACCTTCTAAACTAAGAATTCTTTCTGTCTTTTCTTTCGTGATTTCTTCAACCTTATCTCCTGAAATGTAATCAAGAGCTGCATTTAATGTGGCTGTAATTTTGTGTATCTCAGTATAAGCCAAATTTAAAACCCTACCTTCATAAACTCATTAAATTTTATCTTAAGTTCTCTTATAGTCCTTTTGATAAAATCTATATCTTTATCATTTATCTGTTTCTTTTCAGAAATATTTTTTATAGAATCACTTATACATTCAAGATCACAATTAAATGTATCTATATCTCCTTTAACTGCCTTAGAATATGAATGATATAGGTGACTCATTTCCATCATAAGATCTTCATAATCTTTTTTTGATTCTATACGATTTGAATTCACTCTATGAGCAATCTGATTTATATTTCCACCTATATGATTGATCTCATACATAAACTTTTTATGTTCTTCTATTGAATCCTTTTTTGTACTTTGCTTTACAGAACCAAACAAAATAAGTTGCCTAAAATAATCGGAATAACTAATTCCAAGTTCATCACATTTTGCTTTTAAAATTTCATATTCTTCATCAAGAAGCCTTATAACAATCTGTTTATCTCTTAGTCTTTTTTTCTCAGCCATATCTATATCCTTATACAAACAAAAAAAGAATTGTCATAATCAAAATTCCAATTGGAATACATAATATCTTCTTACCATTTTTCCAGATTTTACACATAAGCACGTAAAGAAACCATAAAACCGAAATAACTAAACAATAATAAAAAATCACCAACATAACCGTCCTCACCGTGAGGAACTATTAAAATAGTTCTCAAACTCGTACCGTCTTTAAAAAAGGGGTTTTAGGGGGCTTCGCCCACTAACAAGCGGGATGGTGGCTATCCACCTCCCACTGCTTGCTATATAATTAAATTCTATGAATTTAATTATATTTTGGCGCCTCAATTCAGTCATTATCAAACCAGTATTTGTAGCACCAAATGCAATATTCTAAAATAATCATATGTACAAAAAATAGATGAAGCACCTTAATACTAACTTGCAACAGCTGCAACATCTATTTAAAAATTGATAAATATAATCACAATATATACATACTGTTTGCATCACAGATTTGTTCCAATTTCATAAAGACAACATGTGAAAAAGAAGCAATAAAAGGAAATAGTAAAAATTTCCACTCTGCCACTACTGCAGATATAAAACTCATGTCATTTCCAATATTACTGTACACTTGGAAACACCCATATAGAAAAGAAAACCCACCTGCGTAAATTGCTAAACCTGAAATAAGAGTCAATATCGAAAATGCAATTCTAAGAGGCGTACATATGATTTCGATAATTGTTGTTTCAATTGCAAACTTAATTTTTGCTCTATCACTATCCTTTTGCATTCTTTGCTTAATAGCATATTCCTCTTCAGGTGTTCTGTGTATATAATCAGGATGTGTTTCTATAGTTCTGTTTGGATCATTTGACCATTTTATTAATGCATTAAGATATTTAAGTTCCTCATCCCAATTTATAGGTTCTTCCTGTTCTTTTTCTTTTTTCTTCCAAAATTTCTTCATGCTCTTTCCTCTTCATGTGAATATATAAATCAATTTATTTCATCTGTGCAAACAACGAAGATAGCATTAAAGAACCATATAATCCCAGTGCAAAAACTACACTTAAAATTATTGATATGATCTCTCCCTTTTTTGTTTTTCTTGAAAGGAAAATAATAATCAAGATTGCTATTATCGAAAGCAAAATAGATGAAACTACTGAAAAACCAAAACCATAGAATTTTATAGTAAGAATCGAGGATACTAATGCCACCAAAATATAAAATCCTGCAAGAACATAAGTTACAATCTTTACATCTTTAGGATAAATAATCTTTTCAGCTTTTTCCTTTTCTTTCTTAAGTTTCTTAGCAGATTCTACATCTTCCCCTTTTACAAGCTCTTTGTACGTATCAATAAAAAAATCAAACATAACTCTTTCCTCTTACATGTCCTCACCGTGAGGACTACATTAAAATTTTTTTATTCGATTGAACGGATAAAATCTCATAACGATTTTACCATCAATGTCACTTAAATCTATCGGACCAGTAATTCTACTATCAGCAGAATGTTGCCTGTTATCCCCCATCAAAAAATATTGATTATCTTCACAGACAAAAATCACTTCTTGATTTTTGTCCTCTGCATAATTTTTATAATCTTTTGTTCCATCAGGATAAGTTTCAAAATCAAACTCATCATCTATTTTTCCATCGTTTATATATACAGTCCCATCTTTAATCTTGATTGTATCACCCGGAAGACCGATCACTCTTTTTATGATCATTTCATTATCAGTTCTGGCAACAACCACATCATATCTTTCGATAGATTTATATCTTTTATCTGCCCAGCAAATATCACTATCTTTAAAATTGGGTTCCATTGATTGTCCGTTTACGATTACTCTTTCGCAAACACGACTTCTAAAGAAAAGAACGATAAAAAAGATAAGAATTATGGCAAGAATTTTTAGATATCCTTTTTTACTTTCGCTACTCATTTTATACTTTCCAACTTTTTTATAAAGCTCTTATTATCAGGAGTTTCTTTTTCAAAACTGATTCTCTCAGACGTTGTTATCTTTCCATTTCTTTCCGGCATCTTAGTAAATATCATTTTATAAACACACTCATCATGCGATGAATATTTTTCATCTTCTATTTCTTTCCAGTGAAGATAAAACCATCCTTCTCCGCAATCACAATTTTGCCACTTTATTACATGCTCTTCACCATCATAGTCAACAAAGAAATAGACGCTCAGATCTTCAACATAACCGCAACACTTTATCCAAAAATATTGGCCACTAAACTTTATCCTGTTGCCGGAATCAGTCAAAACAACTCTTCCGTCAATTCTTTCGTCGTAGATTATTTCTTCGCTCTTTACTGCAAAACCCATATTACTGATAAAACCTTTCAATCATTTCAAGTATTTATGCTAAGTAAGAATGTCATTTACGTGAATATAGCTTTTAGCCAGGTTACTAATTTTTTACAAGAATCAACTCCGTCATCAAGATTCTGATTTTGAAAGACTAAAATATAATCTTCAATTTTTTCAATAAGTTCTTCCACAGAAATATTCCTGCAGTAGTTTCCATCTTCATATAGATCATCTTCGCACCAATTATGAAGCTCGAATGGATTTTTATTTTCATCAATCCCTAGCTCATCAATTTCCGCTGGTCCAAAACATGCCTTTGATATCAAAACAATCCTTTTATCTAAAACAATTGGAATATCAGCGACTGAATAATTCCATCCATCAATCCAAAAACTTTTTTATTATTCATGACTTTCCATATCTTTTAAAAAATGCAGTTATGATTATTGTCAAAAGCCATAAGGGATAAACACTTCCCAAATATAGAGCAAAATAAGCATATCCAAGATCACATACTTCAGGATAAAATTCTCCATGAAGCTGATAATATACTACGCTGTCATGCGCCATAAAAAGATGATGAACAAATATAGCTGCAAAAATTGCTATCGTAATTGTACCTAAGTTGACAATCCCTCCAGATTTCTTCCTGCGACTTCTAATCAAAATTATTCCTGCTAATGCTATCACGATGTAGTAAATCAGGAAAAACCATGCATAGAATTCTACGTCACTATATTCCCATAGATAATCCATACAGTCATCAAGAAAACCAAGTCCAACATCTCCAACCGCCCAATAGATTGTTTCAAAAATAATTCCTGCAACAGCTGCTAGAAATAAACTTAGAACAGTTTTATTTGCTTTACTTTTTTCCTTCCCATCTGGTATCTGTTTTTCTTCACCACGTATATCTCGCTCTACGAAAAAATCCAGCGTATCGATTTCATTTTTCTTTTGATTTTTCATAACGCCATCACCAATATCAAACGTATAAAGCATTGTGCCCATGAAAACGTCCAGAACAATTATATGCCTCCACTTCAAAGTCATATTACTTTATAGATTCATATTTTTGCGTTCTAAGGCTTTTTGACACCCATTTTGAACAAATAGTCGTCAATATGATAAAAGTTCTAAAATCGCCTTTAAATTGTTATTTCATGGTTATACCAAGAACTATAGCACAGAGTACACACAACGTCAATATTCTGTGCTCACATAAAGAGCCCTGGATCATTTAAGCTCACCCTCTAATTTTCAACGTTTTTCTTATTCTCCGGCATAAGCCGGAGTTCTGCCATAAGGCAGAAAACCCTTGCTACTTTAGTAGCAAGGGCGATTTTTTATTATTCGATAGTCAGATTTTCAGTGCTGATTCCTAAAATTTTCAGTTTCGCTTTTAGTTCGCATAACTGAAAATTTTAGGAATCAGCATTTTTAATTCTCATAAGATTCATGTAATTTTCAATCAGATTGACAACAAGTTGTTTCTCCGTCATCTCCTCATTATGCATTAGGTTTATCCTCCATCATGTTCTCTTTTCTAAAAACAACATCTAAACAAAAATAGAAGTGGCAGTTGTATGACTACCACTTCTATAGTATCAAGCTGTAAACTTGTCTACAAGAGTTTCACTTGCTATTGCCGTTCTCTGTGAAAGAGAAAGACCACTATCTGAAATGAAATTTGTATCTTCCTTTATTTGCTTTAGCTCCCTCTTCATTTCATAAAGTGCTTCATTTGAAGCTCTAAGCTCCCTAAGTATTTCAGTTAATAATTGTTCTTCCATAAAACAAAATCCTCGCTTCCTGCTTTTCAGCTAATATAACTACCGGTCCAGCGGCTCTCTTTACATTATTAATTATAGCACTCAGTACACACATTGTCAATTATTTGATGACAAAAAAAGACTCCCAAAAAGAAAATAAAAGGAAGTCTCTTTTGAGTGAGAACCTAAGCTGTTATTTTCTTAGCATTTTGCGGTACTAAGACAGCCGAGGAATCTGTTTTTTGCACATCTATGAATATAGCATAAACAAGCCATTTTATGAAGAGCCTACATAATTGAATTAATACCAAAAAGGCTTCCATAAAAGGAAGCCTTTTAATCTGGTGAGAGTCTAACTGTTTATTCTTAGCATTTGCGGTACTAAGACAGCCGAGGATCTCTTATTGAATACTATTAATATAGCATAAATAAGCCATTTTGTAAAGGAACACCACAGTTTCAGCAACCTCTTCCTCGCCCCTGCGAGTGTATTTTGTGGTTCCGCAAAAACCATCGACGATTATAATCACATCCACTGTGATGCAAAGAATTAAATAATTACTTAATCAAATTCTTGATAATAGCTGATATATGTTCTAAGATTCGAAAAGCAATCTCCAAAACTGCAAATACAGCTAAAATCTTATCATAAGTTTTCTTGTTCTTTTCTTTACGTCTTCTCTTCAATAATTAATCCTCTGTTACTCTCACCCACAGAAGATAAGGGAAGCATATTCCCTACTCTAATATTATAGTATATTGTACACACTTTGTCAATTAATTCTATATTAAAAAGACTTAAAAAGACTTCCAACATGGAAGCCTTTAAACTTGTGAGAACTTAAACTGTTTGTTCTTAGCATTTGCGGCACTAAGACAGTTAAGGTGTCACTTTTGAACAGGGTTTAGTATATACCATAAAATTCAGCCAGCATCATCATTCTTATCCTTGGAGCCTGCGGGGGTGTTGGGGGCGCAAAGCCCCTGACATAACAATTCAAAAGTCCGATCAAAGATAATTTATAGTCCATGATACAATCGCGAAAGCGATAGGGATTGAAAATCTTTTTCTTATCCCTATCGCCATAGCGATGGGAACATGGACGTTTTATAAGTCAAGAGACAGTACGCTGGACGCAGTCCGGGCAGCTCTTGACTTATAAATTGACCACTATGACAAAAAAGTAGATTCCTTCATAAACAAATTAAGCAGCTTTAGCTGCTTGCCCCCTGGAGTCGGGGAAGGGGCTGCACCAGATCACTTAATGAGCCTCGGCGAATTTAGTGAGTCGGTGCTGGGGTTAGGAATGGTACAAAAGAAATCTTCAAAAGCCCAGAAAAATGTATTTTGTGGCTAAAACTTATACCCAAAGCTAAATAAAAACCGTCCTCACCGTGAGGACGGCGTAAAAAACAAAGCAGCAATCTGGCCATTGAAAACTCAGATTACTGCTTAAGTTTTAAATTAAATCATCTTTTATATCATCTAACTCCCATTCTTCCCTTGGTGGCAAAGAATGGGCTTCTTCCCAGAGATCATCCTCCTTAGCTGAAAGATAATCAATTATTAGTTCTATGTCTGCTTCTGAAAAATTCCGGCAATAAGTCAGGTGCTTTTCCGGAAACTGAATTCCGCACCACCTGCCTATTCTATCCTCGCCCATAAAAGATACATATGCCAAAAATACCTCTCGACCATCAAAGTGCAGGATAGGTGAGCAATGAACTGAATACCATTCCAAATCTGTAATGTACATATAGCTCCCTCACTTTCTTTTTAATATTTTAATTGTCAATGAAGGAACATTGATAGTTCAATAGGTTTTGGAAAAATTTTTGTAAATTTATAAAGATATAATCTTTTACTAACGGCCTCCGGTATCGTGTGCATGTTCAATACATTTCTTTGTTGTATTAAACGCTATTCTAAAAGATCTTTTTTTGTCGTGCTTTTTAAGATAATCAAAGTACTTTTTAGAGATATCCTTTACATGATCTAGCGAAAGATTAAGAATCTCATTTTGCCTGCACCAATCAGAAAGCCATTTAGAAAAATCTGAGGAAAGTGTAATAGATCTTAATGCCTTTATCTTCCCAGTTGTAGAATCAATCACATAGATATTAAAAGGAAAACCAGTAAATCCATCTGGAATATTAAACTTTGGATAGTCAAGATTAAGAGAAGGAGCAAAAGCTGCACTTCCTCCTGTTCCATCAAAATTGAATGTAAAGAATCCGACTCCATCCATGTCATCAAAATATATGACAATATCAGCATCCTTTGACATCTTAGAAATATCTTCTTCAGAAGGGCTCTGCAAAAAAGCAAAGAGAGAAAACCCGTGAAGATCCGAATAATCTACTTTGTAACCATCAATATTGTTTTTCCATTCGGCGCGAATATCGCCTTCTTCATACTTCTTAATCATAAAAAACTCTTTAAATCATAAAACAGAAAATGGGGATGCCAGTGCAACGGAGGAGAATCTGTTGCACTGACATAGCGGATTCGGTTATTAAATCCACTAAAATTATTGTAGCACACAATACATACATATTCCTATTGATAAAATGTCCTCACGGTGAGGACGATATAAAAAATGACAATAAAAAAGACCGCGTTGACCTGCGAAGTTTTGCGGACTTTTTTATCTAAATTATAGAGAATAAGAATAAATAATAAAAACAACTCCCTACCCTGACAAGTTCGAAGCGGTTTTTATTAGCCTTAACTTCAAGGGTACTACTACCTCTTGATTGGCTTATTATATCATATAATCATTTTTTTTACTTAAATTTATATCCTCACCGTGAGGATATAAGATGAACAACCATGTACCTTAATTACTTTTATTCATTGACCTTAAAATGCATATTTGCTACACTTTTACTCAGGTGGTAGCGGTTTCCCTTGAAATAATAGGGAAAGGAACGTGGTGCCTATGACTGTTTCAGAGATCATTGCACTGTGCAATCTTCTGTTGAATATCATAAGGCTATTGTTCGATATTCTAAAAAATAAGAAAAAGAACAATAAAAAAACCGCTCCTAACCTCACAAGTTAAGCGGTTTTTTTATTAAACTTCTTAAATCAAGGGGTATCGCTACCACTCTTTGAAAGTATTATAACATATTATAACTTATTTTCAATTCAATCTTTATCATAATCCTGCTGAAACCCCTGCAAGATTTTGGGAATTATACTTCACACTTCTCGTCATCCCTATCTATAGTATCTGTTTTGCCTAAAATATAAGCTACTGAAGTATTAAACAAATCAGCCATTGCTAAAGCAGCTTCTTTTGAAGGTTTTTCTTTTCCTGCTTCCCAATCAGCAACAATAGTAGAAGCATAAGGTTTTTCTTTTTTCATCAGTTCAGAAACGATAGCCGCCAATTCATCTTGTTTTAAGTTTGATTTATTTCGCAAGCATATAATATGCTGTGCGCTGATCATATTTTCGTCTTTCATGTTTAATACGCATTCTCCTCTTAAGTTTATACATATTTTAATACAAAATATTCCATACAATAAATCAATTTTTAAAAAAGATGTCCTCACCGTGAGGACATCTTTTTTAAAACAATATAATCATTCCAGTCCTTCCCAGAAGGAGCCTGACAAACGATCACCTTTATATTTGTATCTTTAAGACTTTCTTTAGTAGAAGCGATAGCATTTCTACCTGCTTCATCATTGTCATAGCATAAAATCACATTCTTATATATCGGATTCTTATCCGTGTGATATTTTACGCTCATGAGCTTACCGGTTCCTGAGAGCGCAAGATAATCATAATTTATGAACATCTTTTTCTTATGACAAAGCTCTGTCATAACGCTCATGATATCAATAACTGATTCAGCAACGATCAAAGTATCATTATCTTTCTTTCCCTGAAAGTAAAAACATTCATTGTAATCACATCCGGGTTTATCCTGAACAAATTTCTTTTCTCCAGTACTTCGAACACAACAAAAGTGCTGTGTAACAAAGACACAATTCTTATGTCTATCCTGGTAGAGCATTCTTTTATTAAAGAAGTATCTAAGAACTGCTTTATCTATGCAGCGTTCCTCACTAAGATAATTATAGACATCTTCGCTGTCCTTATCCTTTGCAGGAAAATCTAACTTTACGTCTTCTTTGGGTGGAAGAGGTGGAAGAGTAGTTGTCTTCTTTTTTTCTACTTTATTAAAAGAAACTTTGGCTTCTTGTTCTCCTTGGATTCCATACATCAGAGCAATCTGACGCATTGCTTCTTTATGATCAGCAGCTCCATTAAACTCCATTGCAAAATCAATTATGGATCCTGCAGCTCCTTTACTTCCTCTTGTATATTTTGAATTTCTCCAGAAGCAGTTCTTATAAGTATCGATCATTACCGAATCATGCTCTTTAAGAGAAACATACTTATTTCCTTTTCGAACTGTGGTAAAACCAATACGTTCTGCAAAATCTGTAATAGGAACTTCTTTTATGTTATCTAAAAATGACATTGGTACTTCACCTCCTCAAAAATACCGCAAGGAGTTTTTTACTACATTTATTATTATAGCATACAGTACACACAAAGTCAATTTAAACTTATTCTATCCTCACGGTGAGGACACGTAAGAAATATATTTGTATAAATAATATATTTTGTTTGAGAAACAACGATTACTTTATTTTGTTGTTACATTAATTTTATATATTTTTAAGTTTTAATATTTTAGGGCTATCAAAAATCGCTCAACCATGCGGTTTATAGACTTATTAGGTGTAGTTTTTGCGGCCTTTTGGTGTAGAAAATGCGGTCTTTTGGTGTAGTTTTTGCGACCTTTGGTGTAGAAAATGCGAAAATGGATATTTTTTATGGTGTAGTTTTTGCGGTATTTGGTGTAATTAATGATTGACTGACTTACACCAATAATATATAATGTATTTGTGATTAATTTAAAAACAAAATATAGTTTTTTTGCTTTCGAAAAACTTACACCAAAAAAGAGGAGATGATAAAAATGGGAGATCTTGTAATATTTGAAAATGATATGAATAAACTACACCTAGGAACTTTATCAAAAACCTCTATGAATATTTTTATGACTTTATGTATGAAAGTCAAGAATAAGGCCGATGAAAGAGTAGTAATGACTTTTTCGGAGATAAAAGAGAAATCAGGGTATGGTGCACAAAAGCATGTTCAAGCTACATTCGTTAAAGACATGAATAACATGATAAATCAGCTCTTAGCAGTAAATTGTACTATCACTGAAGAAAAGACGAGTGGGAAAAAAAGGACATATCGTTTTGATCTGTTTCCTACATTTATAATAGATGAAGATAATGAAACATTAGAAGTTGCTGTAAATAAAGATTTCATGTGGCTATTTAATGAGTTTCATAAATACACGTCATTGGATCTGGAAGAGTTTGTAAACTTCAAATCAAAGTATACAAAGAATATGTTTAGACTTATTCGCCAATGGAAGAGTACTGGAAAATTTGTTGTTGGTGAAGGCGGCCAGGAATCTTCTTTTGAAGAGTTTAGGAAGAAGATTGGAGTAAAAGACAGTTATTCTAATAAGGAAATGATGAGAAGCTGTATTGCTCCGGCTGTTAATGAGATAAATCTTAGTGGCTGCTCTATCAAAAATCTTACCTATGATACTCAATATGCAAACAAAAGAGGTAAACCTCTTTCGCATATAATCTTTACTTGGGATGCTGTAGGAAGAGAAAGTAAGAAAGAAATTGATGATATTACTGCTTCATCAATTTATTACACGATCAAAGAAGAGCTTAAAGGTAGAAGTAATATAAACGAAGATGATATTGTTTCGATTGCTAAGGAAGCAAAAAAGAACAATATATCAGATGTACAAGTAAAGCAGCGTATTAAATATGCATTAGGCAGAGACAATGTAAATAACATGGTGGGATATATTATCTCGTTGATGAAAAAATATAGTAATCCTGTTGAAGTAAGAAATACATTTAATAATTTTGAGCAAAGAAAGTATGACTTTACAGAGCTTGAAAAACTCCTTGTAGATAATTACGTAGAACCTGAAGAAGAACCGAAGAAAGAAAAACTTGTAAAACTTTCAGACATGATAGATGTTGATCCGGATAAAGCATCAGGAAGTAATGGGGCAGTAGAAGAAAATAGAATAAAAGATAATGCAATATCTGAAGTTTTGAATACACTTAAGAAGGATAACAACAGAAGGTAGAGCAGAAGTAAATAGTAAATGGATGTTATGTAGGTAACATCCATTTTTTTTCACCAAATAGTGATAAAGAAAGATAAAAATGCTATTAAAATGTATGTACTAATGTATATACATGGGTGTTACACGGGTGTTACGTGGGTAACACATTGGTGTTACCGCATTCTCTACACCAAATAGTGATAAAGGAAGATAAATACTATAAAATGTATGTACTAATGTATATACATGGGTGTTACACGGGTGTTACGTGGGTAACAC
>NZ_FPCD01000016.1 GCF_900116865.1 Butyrivibrio sp. M55 | reverse complement strand
GAAATGTAACAGCTGAGTATCTTGGTGATGTCAGGGTAAGGAGCTATACTTATGATGCTCTTAACCGTGTCATTGAAGAAACTGATGCTTTGGATCATAAGACATGCCTTAGATATGATGCAGCAGGTAATGTTACGGAAGTTACAGATGCTCTCGGAAACGTTTCAAAGCGTGAGTATGACATTTTGAACAGAGTGACAAAGGAAACGGACGCACTTGGAAATGAAGTATCTTACAAATACACCAAAATGGATCTTATAGATTCGATCACTGATGCAGCGGGAAGAGTGCGCAAATTTACTTATACAGACGGAAAAAGACTTACATCAGTAAGCCTCTGTGGTGTTATAGAGCAGGAACTTATATATGATGAAGCAGGAAGAGTAAAGACAAGAAAATTTGCTGACGGTTATGAGATCAACTATGGTTACGATGCCTTAAGCAGAGTAAATAAAGTAACAGGCTCAGACGGAAGGTGTGTTGAATATGAGTATGACGCACTTGGAAGAGCTACAAAGGTAATTGATGGAAATAGTACAACTCTTTATACATATACAGCAACAGGACGCCTTAAGTCTGTAATAGATGCTCTTGGAAATGAGACAGCCTATACTTATGATGCGCTTGATAACCTTAAGAGTATACATAGAACAGAAGGTCTTGTAAGTGATGAAGAGAAGTCAGGAGACGTATTCCCTACAGTAGGAAAAGACGGACGTGTAACAATCTATTCATACGATCTTTCGGGTCAGCTTACGGAAGTAACAGATGCTCTTGGTCAGAAAGAGACTTATGAGTACGATCAGCATGGACGTCTTAAGACAAAGACTGACAGGGATAACTATGCGACTACATATGAGTATAACAATGCAGGCGCAGTTACAAAGGTGGGATATGCAGACGGAAGAAGTGTTGCATTCTCATATAATGAACTTAACCAGCTTAGCCAGATAAATGACTGGTACGGAAAAACTATCCTTGAAAATGATATACTTGGACGTCTTACAAAAGTAACAGACTTTAAGAACAGGACTGTGGCATACGAGTACGGCGCTACAGGTGAAAGAACAAAGCTCGTATATCCTGACGGAAGAGAAGTTACTTATAACTATGATGAAAAGCTCCAGCTTTCAAGCATCATCGGAAACGGTGAAGAGACAAGATATACTTACGATGATCTTGGGCGTCTTTCAAGCAAGACTTTTGCAAACGGTGTAAGTCAGGCTTATACATATATGCCCGGCGGAAATATCGCGTCAATGACAAGTACCGATAAACAGGGCGTACTTGATAAATACTTCTATTCCTATAACAACGCAGGCCTTATCAGCGGAATTGATAGAAACAGACGTGGTCTTGATAAAGTATCGGGAAGATATGAATACAGCTATGATGCTATCGGACGTCTTACAAAGACAACGCACGATGGAATAACGAAAGCTGCTTACGAATACGATGCATTTGGCAACAGAACAAGTATGTCTGAAACAGAGACAAAGACATCTTATACATATGATGTTCTTGACAGACTTGTAGAAGCTAAGGAACTTAATAACTCGAAGGCAATATTTAAGACTTACGATTATGATAAGCGTGGTAACCAGACAAAAGAGTTCATAGACGGTCTCTTACAGAAGACCTTTACTTTTGATGCTACAAACATGCTCTCAAAGGTAGTTGATAAGGACAAGGGAGAACTTGAAAACCATTATAACGGACTTGGGTTTAGAGTAGAATCCACAAGACCTGAAGAGAAAATCGAGTATCTCTGCGATCTTTCAAAGGATTACTATAACCTTCTTGAAAGAACAGTAAATGGAGAGACAGAGAGTTTTGTTTATGATAATAACGTGATCTCTATGTCAAAGAGCGGAAACAACTTCTATTATCTTCAGGATGAACTCGGATCACCTATGTATATGACAGGTACAGACGGAATGGTTGTAAGTTCATATGCTTTTGATGACTTTGGAAGAAACATAGATCCGTTCACGGGAAAGAGACGAGACAAAAATCAGAAGCATGCTTACACGACAAACGGAAATATCATCCAGCCGTTTGCATTTACAGGCTATCAGGAAGATGAAGTATCTGGGCTTAAGTTTGCACAGGCTAGATTCTATAGTGCAGAGAATGGTAGATTTTTAGGTGAAGATCAGATAAAGGGATTTATTGATAGTCCGGAATCTCAAAATCATTTTGAATATTGTAGACAAAATCCTATAGAGTATATTGATATTGATGGCAAATGTCCGCTTTTGGCTACAGCAGCAATAGGAGCGGGAATAGGAGCAGTAATTGGTGGTGGTGCTACGATAGCATCGTCTCTTGTTAAAGGTGAGAAAATAAATTGGAAGAATGTAGGTAAAAATGCAGCAATAGGAGCTGGCGCAGGATTTGCAATAGGAGGAGGTATAGGATTGGTTTCTATGCTCGCAGAAGCAACAGTTGTCAGCTCGACGGCGGCATCAATAATGGCAAATTGCGGTAGGATTGTTGCAACTGCTTCTGCTACGATAGAAGCTGGTAGACAAATTTACAGTGATGAAAATATTGATATGTTTAAAGTTACATCAGCTGGGGCGGCAGGAGCTGTTTCGGGTATGGTTACAGGCTCGCCAATAGGATATTGGGGAGCTGGATTTATGAATGCGGGGATTTCTGCGGTTCAATCTATTACTAATGATATTCATGATGGTAAGGGGGGGCTAGAAATAGCAATTGACGCTGGAGTTTATGCAACTATAGGGTTTGTAGGGGGATTGTTTGGAGGCTCAGGTGCTATGAATAATATGACTCATTCTGCTCATATCACAAACGTTCTTTTTGGAATGGAACAGAGTCATCTATCTATAACTGGTAGATTAATTGTGGGTAGAGCTGCTGAAGACTATTTAAAAAGAGCAATAGTGATGGGAATAGTAAAAGGGATTGGATGGACATTAGGGGTAACTGTGTCAGAGAAAGTATATAAAAAATGTGCTGGAGAATAAGATAATGCAAAAATATGAGATAGAAAAAGTGAATTGTAGTAGTATAGTTGAGAAATTGAATAAGGAAAAGCAGACCTATAAAGATGAGGTGGTTGTTAAAAGAGGATTACTAGGTAAAATAGTAATTTTGCAATTTGATTCATATGAAAAATTTTGTTGTTTCTTTGAGGACGTTTCTAATAATTGTAGAGAGGTTGTAAAAAAGCATAATTGTAAGCGTGTACTTTTTCTAGTTATGGTTGAGAGTATGTCTGAGAATATTTTAAAGCAACAACAAAAAATACTAATGTTTGATAAGGAGTTTAATCTTGAAAGTGTTTCGTATGAAGTGTTGTTCATAGACAGGAATACAAACATTGGGTATTTTGGAGGTATGAATGAGAAAGGGAAAACATTTATGTATAAGGATACTTTGAAGATGCTTGTAGATAATTCCTTGAAAAAATAGTGATATATTATTTGCAAAATTTTTTAATGTTCTCATTGAAGACATAAAAAGGGACTTTGTTCGGATGGCAAATCCATCTGAATAAAGTCCCTTCCTTATATTAATCAAAGTGTCTTCAAGAATTCTTTTATGTCGTTCGCGATTCGTTCTCCTTCGAACTTGTACAGATAGTGCGTGCAATCGAGCTGGACGAGCTTTCCGTTGGAGGAAGCATCGACGAGGGCCTGGTGGCCTTCAAGCCAGCCGGGTGTTACGGCGGCGGTTTGTTTTGATATGTACTGGATTGTAGGAACTGTAGGAAGTGGATTGCTGCTGATCTCGTGGCAGGCTTCTATGCCGTGAGCTTCTTCGTCGAGTTTACAATCATTTATATCGTTTCTATATGTTATAGCAACTTCCATTTTTCCGATTTCATCGTCTCCATGGCCACTTAGGACTCTCATTATTCCGGAATTGGTGAGGAATTTTATGATTGGCATCATTTTCTTATTAGTGGCTAATTCTTCTTCTAATTGGTCATCTATGCCGGGGACTGTTATGTCCATTCCGACGATTCCTTCAACTTCCTCAGGATATTTCTGGGCCCAGAGGGTTGCTTCAAGGCCTGCGATTGAATGAGGGCATAATACGAAGGGGCCTTCTATACCTGCCTTAGAAAGGCATTCTCTGTCATTTTCGACAATTGTATCAAATGTTCTTTCTCCGTCCACGGCATCGCTTAAGCCGTATCCGAATCTTTCTATGATAACAACCTTTGCATCGGTACTTAATTCTTTGCAAAGAGGAAGGAAGTTGGCATATGGACTTGTATCGCCCCAGCCTGACATTAGGAGAATAGTGTGGTCGCCTTCACCTTCAGTGTAGATGTGCATCTTGTGGCCGTCTACTTCAACGTACTGTCCGGGAGGATTCTGCCAGATAGAAGCTTCTTTTTTTAGTTGAACACGATTGTAGATAAACGATCCTGTTATAAAGAGCACGATTAAAGCCAATATTACCAATAATATTTTTCCGAGTATCTTAAAAATTTTTTTCATAGCATACCTCGTTTATTAAGAACGGCTATCTCTTTGCAAGTATGTTCATTGTGGTATGTGATCAGCCGTTCTTTTCTTCTTGCTTGAAATAGTTGGTGTCAGATACATAGCATGCAAGCCATCTTGTTTCACCAACATATTCGTATTCGTTTGCAATGTCTTCGGAGACGTAATCGGTCAGCTTGTTAAAGTTTGGAATGGCGATTACATTTTTGTCCCCGTAATAATTAAAGTTCTTTTCATCATTGTAGTAGTTGATCTCGAGCGTGATACTCTCGTTTTCGCTGTCATAGCAGGCATATTTCTTGCTGTCGTCAACAGCCTTACACATGAGTGCAGTGTCCTTGTCGTCGGCGATAAATACGGTGTCAACGTCAAGCGTATCGAAATAGTTGGTCATATCAACGATATAATCTTTGTCCATAAGATTGTCGTTTGTTACCTTGAAGTTACCGACAAGAATATATGTGCATGCAAGCATTATAAGTGCCATTACAGGCATGGACTGCTTGTTTTGGTGAGTTGCGAGGTATCTGTTGAGCATGATTCCCATTCCGGTCAAAAGAATCGGTATTCCCACGAAAAGGTATCTGTAAGGAATAAAGTCATTGCCGGCGCGCATATCACCAACGATCAAAATAAGCATGTTAAACAAAATTACCGAGAAGAACGGTAAATAATAGTTATAGTTTGCGGCGCCGCGGATCCATTTATAGATGACGAGCGCTGTGACAATAAAGATCAATAAAACAAAAAGTGTTTTTAGCAGGATGAAAAACCACATCTTGGAAAATACAGGAACAGTTTCGTGCCCCATAATACCAAAGGCCTGGAAGACTCCCGCAAAAACGTACTTCAGGTTATCCCAAAACTCTGAGATCTTTACCAGTGATGTGTCGGGAGAATGACCTGTGTAGATAAGGTTATACGTAAACACACCGATAGTGGCAAATACGCCTGTCATTGCCCACACCGGAACCACACTTTCCTTGAATGAATATCTCTTTTTCCACAAAGAGAACAGAGATGCAAAAAAGATTGGTGTAACTCCGCAGACAATCGTGTAAATTCCTGTAGAAGCGCATGTCACAAAAAGCAGTGACAGATATGTGGATAAGAATATAATTCTTTTCCTCTTGCTGAAACAATCGGCAAACTCACCATCATCAAATGCTATAAGGCATAGCACGAGCATGATCGGAACAAGAGCCTTAATGCTGTAATTGGCGTGTGCAAAAAACAGCATCTTGAAGTAATCAAGCCAGTCGTAGTTGTACGGTGTTATGATGACGGCAAGCGAAAGAAATCTAACGCCGATCCGCACATGGAGCGCCATTAAGATGTTCCATATAGCGTAAATATATATGAAAACGATCAAAAGATCGGATAAGCCTACCGATAAGAACTCGTTGCCTGTGAGTGCGTAGAACGGAACGGCAAACAGGAGAGTGGAGTCAAACTCCATGCTGGTTGTCGCTACCCAGTTCGGAAGTATCAGACTTCCTTTATTTACGATCTCTCTTAGGTGATACACAACGGTTGCAAAATCGGGATCGAGCGAAAGGCGAAGGTCAGATAAGTTAAAATAGAATATACCTGACATGTTGATCATAAAAAGGATCATCGCCGCAATTTCCCATAAGCGCATGTTTTTGATTCTTTGATAAATAGTCTTAAAATAATTCCCCAAGTAATTCATTTCTGTCTTTTTCCTTAGATGTCATTTCCTTATTATTAATTCTTTTGCTGTTGCAATAAATACTATCAGCAACCATAAAAGGATGCATAGTCACTTTGTTGCCTTGAATGCTTTGTTTTTCATGCCGTATCTCCTTTGTTGCGATATTTCGGTAAAAGAGTATCAATATATGCTTCATCTAACATAGTACGATAGATGTACTACGATAGGCATAGTAACATATGAAATTTTAGTTGTCAACATTTCGCCGAAAAAACTTTTTTACGTATCGGAACTGTTCTGATACCGTTAGTTTCAGGTAAGTTGTTAATAAAGTGTAAATATGCCAATTCTCCATTGACCTACGTAAACGTTTACTAATATAATGAGAACGTTAAGTGTGTGATTAAATGCGATAAAAAAATGGGAGCGAGGTATTATAATGAGAAAAGTTTC
The DNA here is from genome assembly GCF_900116865.1 of Butyrivibrio sp. M55. Taxonomy (GTDB): domain Bacteria; phylum Bacillota; class Clostridia; order Lachnospirales; family Lachnospiraceae; genus Butyrivibrio. Next base: position 60,365 of record NZ_FPCD01000016.1, on the reverse strand, counting down.
GAAGATTGTTAGATCACTGGGGGCTGTCGGTATGTCGGCTGCTATATTCTTTACTCCTATTGCCGGCGTAAGTGCAAGTGCACGTGCGGTAGGTCCTGAATTGGCTACAGGTATTGACGTATCCAAGTTTCAGGGGGCAATCAACTGGCAACAGGTTAAGGCAGCAGGTATCAGATTTGCCATGATACGTGTGGGAACAATGAAAAAGGGACAGGACGAACAGTTCGTCAACAATATTAATGGCGCAAATGCGGCAGGCATCAGAACAGGTATTTATATCTATTCTTATGCAACAACACCGGAGGCAGCGGCCGTGGAGGCTAATCAGGTTCTTGCTTGGATTGCTCCGTATGCAGTTACATTTCCGGTTGCAATCGATATAGAGGATAATGTCCAGAAGGGACTAAACGCTGCACAGCTTCAGGCTATTGCAGATACATTCTGTGGAATACTTAATGGCGCAGGTTATGAGACATTGGTTTATGCCAATAGAAACTGGTTCATGCAGAGAATGCCTGCTGTTTCAGCACCAAAGTGGGTTGCTCAGTACGATGTTGCCTGTGATTATCCGGGCGATTACGTAATGTGGCAGTCAAGCAGCCATGCAACATATCCCGGAATTCCAGGAAGAGTTGATGTCGATCACCTTTACTCGGATTATTTCACAAGAATTATTCCTGAAGGTTTCAACAGCTGGGGCGGACATACATTCTATTATCACAACTTCCGTAAGCAGTTCGGATGGATTAATCTTGAAAACAAGAAATACCATGCCGATCCTAACGGATATATCCAGACAGGCTGGTTCCAGGACGAGAGCGGAATCTATTATCTCGATCCTACAGCAGGCGGTCTTGCCAAGACAGGATTTGCCGATATCGAAGGCAAGCGCTATTACTTTGATGAAGCAGGCGTAAAGAGAACAGGACTTCTTAACCTCGGAGGAACTGTTTACTACGCAAATGCAGACGGTGTATGCCAGAAAGGTCTTGTACCTCTTGAAGACGGCGTTCACTATTTTGATGATGAGTATAAGATGCACACAGGTCTTACACAGGTTGGAGATAAGCTCTACATGTTCAATCCTCAGGGTGTAATGCAGACCGGTATGGTTGCACTTGAGACAGGCAAGTATATGTTTGGCTCAGACGGCGCAGCTATCAAGGGCTGGTATTCAAACGAGCAGGAACAGAAGTTCTTCTTTAACCAGGATCATGTTGCGGTTACAGGTAATCAGACTATTGAAAAGGCTAACTATCTCTTTAATCCTGAAGGCGTAATGCAGACAGGTTGGTCAGGAGAGATTGCTACAGGAAGATATTACTTCGGACCTGACGGAAAGATGGTTACAGGATGGAGCGATATCGAAGGCCAGAGATATTACTTTGGCGCAGATGGTAAGATGGTTGTAGGAATGGCTTCACTTCCTGACGGAGTATACTATCTTGAGCCTAAGGACGGACACAGAACTGTAGGATGGGTTCAGCAGCCTGACGGATGGCGTTACTTTGACGGCAACACAGGTAAGATGCTTGTAAAGACAACTGCAGTACTTGAGAATGTGTCATGCACATTTGATAAGAACGGTCTCCTTGCAGATCCTGCAGGTTGGACACCCGGAACACCACTTCCGGCTCCGGCACCTGACGCAGGTGCGGCTGCATCAACAGGAGCCTCAACACCCGCTGCTTCAGCAGGAGCTTCAGCACAGACAGCTCCCGCGGCACCGGCTAATTAATATAATAATGAGGGGTTGGACGCTCAGTGCAAAAGCGCGGAGCGTCCAAAAATGTTTATAAACGGAGGGAAATTAAAAAATGAACATCGAAGAAGCAAAAGAGAAATTACAGAAGTACGGACAGGAGCATGTACTTAAGTACTATTCCGAACTTAGCGATTCTGAGAAGCAGGAGCTTCTTGCGCAGGTTGAGGACACGGATTTTGCGGTACTTGCAAATTGTAAGAATCTTGGACATGCTGACGAAAGAGGAGAGTTTGCACCTTTGGCGGCTCTTCAGGTATCAGAGATTGAGAAGAGGAAAGACGAGTTTACTAAGCTTGGCGTTGAGACAATCAAGGCAGGCAAAGTTGCCGCAGTTCTTCTTGCAGGTGGAATGGGAACAAGACTTGGATCCGACAATCCGAAAGGAATGTATGACATCGGTATAACCAAGCCTGTTTATATCTTCCAGAGAATAATCGAGAACCTTCTTGATACAGTTAAGCAGGCAGATGGCACATACATCCGTCTTTTCATTATGACAAGTGAAAAGAACAATGATGCTACTGTTAATTTCCTTAAGGAGAAAAACTTCTTCGGTTATCCTGAAGATAAGATCACATTCTTTAAGCAGGAGATGGCACCGGCATCCGATTATGACGGAAAGGTATACATGGAGAGCAAGTCAAGAATCTCAACTTCTCCCAATGGTAACGCCGGCTGGTATTCATCACTTCTTAAGGCCGGTCTTCGTGATGTCATCGTAAAAGAGGGCATCGAATGGATAGACATTTTTGCAGTAGACAACGTTCTTCAGAGAATTGCAGATCCTTGCTTTGTAGGAGCTACAGTTGCAGCTAAGGTTTCTTGCGGAGCCAAGGTTGTAAGGAAGAACGCTCCCGACGAAAAAGTAGGCGTTATGTGTCTTGAAGATGGCAAGCCTTCAATCGTAGAGTACTACGAGCTCTCACAGGAGATGATGGATGCTAAGGACGAGAACGGCGATCCTGCTTACAACTACGGAGTTATCCTCAATTATATGTTCAATGAGAAAGCTCTCTATGAAATCGCTCAGAAGGAACTTCCTCTTCACGTTGTTGAGAAGAAAATCCCATATATAGACGAGAATGCTAATCTCGTTAAGCCCGAGTCACCGAACGGATGCAAGTTTGAGCAGCTCGTTCTTGATATGATCCACATGCTTGATACATGCCTTCCTTATGAGGTAGTAAGAGAGCATGAGTTTGCACCTATCAAGAACAAGACAGGTGTTGATTCTGTAGAGTCTGCAAGAGAACTTTGCAAGAAGAACGGAATCGAGCTTTGATCATACGCAGAAATTTGAATGACAGAAAGAAGGTAGTAATATGACTATACTGGTAACAGGAGGAGCAGGTTACATCGGCTCTCACACTGTTGTTGAACTTCAGAACGCCGGATACGATGTTGTCATAATGGACAACCTTGCCAATGCGAGCAAGAAAGTAATCGGAAGAATTGAAGCGATCACTGGCAAAAAAGTACCTTTCTACGAGACAGATATCAGAGACCGTGAAGGTCTTGAAGAAATCTTTTCAAAAGAAAAAATTGACGGAGTTATCCATTTTGCAGGACTTAAGGCAGTTGGAGAATCTGTTGAGAAACCTTGGGAATACTATGAGAATAACATCTCGGGAACACTTACACTTGTTGATGTTATGAGAAAGCATAACTGTAAGAACATAATCTTCTCATCATCGGCGACTGTATACGGAGATCCCGCTTTTATTCCGATCACTGAGGAGTGCCCTAAGGGAACATGCACAAACCCTTACGGATGGACCAAATCAATGCTTGAGCAGGTACTTTCCGATATTTATAAGGCTGATAACGAGTGGAACGTTGTTCTTCTTCGTTACTTCAATCCTATCGGAGCACATAAGAGCGGAACAATGGGAGAGAATCCGAATGGAATCCCTAACAACCTTATGCCTTATATCACACAGGTTGCTGTAGGAAAGCTCCCTCAGCTCAATGTATTCGGTAACGATTATGATACACATGACGGAACCGGCGTGCGCGATTACATCCACGTTGTGGATCTTGCACTCGGACATGTTAAGGCGCTTAAGAAATTTGAGCCCGGAAGCGGACTTAATATCTATAATCTTGGCACAGGTGTTGGATACAGTGTTCTTGATATAGTCAAGAACTTTGAGGAAGCAACGGGAGTTAAGATCCCTTATGAGATCAAGCCCAGACGCGCAGGTGATATTGCTACGTGTTATTCTAATGCGGATAAAGCAGGAAAAGAGCTTGGCTGGCATGCACAGTATGGTATAAAAGAGATGTGCGCTGATTCATGGAGATGGCAGAGCCAGAATCCTAACGGATATGATGAATAATTAAGATGTAAAAATATGTCGGTCGTATGCTCTGTAGGGAACATGCGACCGGTTTTTACTATCGGAATAGCAGGAGATAAGATGTTTAGACTTTGGGTAAGATTGGTGGAAGACAACCACCTTATAAAAGATATGGTCGTTTGCGACGAATCAAACGATACAAGAACACATAAAGTAATGAATGCCATTGAGAAGGCATGTTATGAAATGGACCTTTCCAAACCTATTTGGCTTGATAATATAGTAAAAGATTTCCAGATCCATTCAAAGTGTCGATTCAACAAAGACGCCTTTGTGGAGCAGATTGAGTTTGATTATATGGAGATACAAGTTATCGAAGAAGACTATTAAAAATTTACGTTATTTTTTTATAATAAAATAAACACAATTTCGACACATAATGAAACTATACTTATTTTAACAAATAGAAAAAAGGAAGAAGGTAGATACTATGTATGAAGATGTTACCAAAGAAAACAGTGGTGTAAATTCGTCAAACTCATACAACAGTTATAACTACACTAACTATAATTATTCCGATGATAAGACATATAACGGAGATTTGACAGGAAAGAGCGCATATGGATATGGAAACGGCGGGAATAATTACGGAGCCTATCAATATTCAAATGCAGGAAGTACAATGGGGAATGCTATGGGTAATATGGAAAGACCGGCTAAGAAGAGAGGTCTGAAGATTTTAGTTTCAATTATTGTGTTGCTTGCGATTGTCGGTGGAATTGGCGCAGGCGGATATTTGTATCGAACATACGGTAAGGACAAGCCGTTGTTCTCATTTAATACTAAGAAGACAGAAGAGAATACCGGTGCAAATCCGGATAATATAGCTACCACGACGGTATCAAACGTGGGAAAAGCTACAGTAACGGACGTTACAGGTGTTGTTCAGGAAGTTATGCCTTCAATGGTTATCATTCATAATAACCGTATCAAATCATCAAACTTTTTCGGATACGGTCAGGAATCAGAGGGGCTTTATGCATCAGGAAGCGGAATTATTGTCGGCAAGAATGATTCGGAGCTTTTGATCGCAACAAACTTCCACGTAGTAGACGGAGCTGATTCAATCGAAGTTATCTTTTCCGATGGATCATCCGATGAAGAGGCGGCTAAAAAAGCTGTTCAGGCAGATCTAAAGGGACCAGACCCCGAGATGGATCTTGCGGTAATTGCTGTATCTCTTAAGGATATTCCTGCTGATACGGCGTCAAAGATTAAAGTTGCCACACTTGGTGACAGTAACGCGCTTACGCTTGGTGAGCCCGCTATCGCGATCGGTAATGCTCTTGGATATGGTCAGTCTGTATCTACAGGTGTTATCTCAGCGGTCAACAGAAAGTTTGATATGGGCGAGGGTTCATCCAAAATATATATTCAGACAGATGCAGCTATTAACCCCGGTAACTCAGGTGGTGCACTCCTTAATATCAAAGGTGAAGTAATCGGTATTAACTCTATTAAGATCGGTGAAGCGGCAGTTGAAGGTATGGGATATGCTATTCCTATCTCACTTGCTAAGCCTAAGATTGAAGAGCTTATGAACCAGGAGACCAAAAAGAAAGTAAAAGAAGAAGACCAGGGAGTTATTGGAATCCAGGGTATAAGCGTTTCTGCTGAAGATACAATGAAATATGGTATTCCTCAGGGCGTATATGTATATGAGACTATTCCCGGAGGCGGAGCAGAAAAAGCCGGTATCGAAAAGGGCGATGTCATAGTGAAGTTTGACGGATCAGAGATCGGTTCTATGGAAGAGCTTCATTCGAAGCTTAGATACTATTCGGTTGGAACTTCGGTTAATATAACAATACTAAGGCCTAACGGAAATCAGTACGATACGATAGATGTTACGGTTCAGCTGTCCAATAAGAATATAGGTTCATCGGATGATAATAATTCCAATGCGGAATCCGATAGTGCTTCAGATGATGAGAAGGCAGGAACAGGCGGCTGATATTAAGATAAGAAAGATAACAGAAAAGTATTAAATAAAAGAGGCGGTTCAAAATGGAAAATCATTTTGAACTGCCTCAAATTTTTTTGATCAAATCTTATACAAGAGTGGCCTGTTCCTTGTTAAATACAGGAATCTGAGGGTGAATACCTTCGCCTCGTATCTCGATAAGAGGTGAAGCTTTTCCTTCTATGTAGTCTCTTGTAATGGTTACGCGTCCGATGTTGTCATCTTTGGGAATCTCATACATGATATCAAGCATGAAATCTTCGATGATGGCTCTGAGGGCACGCGCACCGGTTTCTTTTTCCAGTGCTTTCTCAGCGATTGCTTCGAGAGCGCTGTCGTCAAATCTAAGATCGACCTCATCAAGAGCAAGGAGCTTTTGATACTGCTTAAGGATTGCATTCTTTGGCTCTTTGAGAATCTTGATAAGCATTTCTTTGGTAAGAGCCTGTAATGTACAGATGATCGGAAGTCTTCCGAGAAATTCGGGTATCATACCGAACTTCTTAAGATCCTCAACCGTTACATTGGAAAGGACGTTGGGGTCATCTGCATATTTATCCTTTAGATCGGCATCAAAACCGATTGAAGTCTGTTTATTAAGTCTCTGAGTGATGATGTCCTCGAGGTCGGGGAAAGCACCGCCGCAGATAAACAGGATGTTTCTGGTGTTTACTGTGGCAAGAGGAACCATGGCGTTTTTGCTTCCTGCTCCTACGGGAACTTCTACATTTGAGCCTTCGAGAAGCTTAAGCATTCCCTGCTGAACGGATTCGCCGCTTACGTCCCTTGCTGTTGTATTTTTCTTTTTGGCAATCTTGTCTATCTCATCGATAAAGATAATGCCGTGTTCTGTCTTTTCTACATCGTTGCCTGAAGCTGCAAGGAGCTTACTTACAACGCTTTCGATATCATCCCCGATGTAGCCTGCTTCTGTAAGTGATGTTGCATCTGCAATAGCAAGCGGAACATCGAGAAGCTTGGCAAGAGTCTTAACAAGATAAGTCTTACCGCTACCTGTGGGACCAAGGAGAAGAATGTTTGATTTTTCAATCTCAATCTCGTCCATGGTATCTGTCGCAACCCTCTTATAGTGGTTGTAAACCGCTACAGACATGACTTTTTTGGCCTTGTCCTGCCCTATGATAAATTCGTCAAGTTTGGCCTTAATCTTGTGAGGAGCGGGAATGTTCCTTATGTCTATAACGGGTTTTGATTTTGCTTCGCTTTTTTTCTTGATCTTCTGTGAGTTGGGAATGCCACCCATATTGAAATCACCGGGCATATCGCCTAAGTTGAAAAAGCTCACATTTGGAAATGTCCCCATATTCTTATTGAGTTCATTCATAAGATTGGGGTTATTCAGAAGATTCTGATAATCAAACTGTGTGACCGTATCCATTGTCTTGTGCATACAGTCTTCACAGATGCAGATATTATTGGGAAGGTGGAACATCTTGCCCGCCTTGCTCTCAGGTCTTCTGCACACGAAGCAGACATCTTCAAACTCCGACTTGTCATTATTGTCATTGCTGTCGTTGTTTGAAGTGGTGTCTTCTGTATCTTTTGTGTCTTTGTTATTTAGTTCTTCGTCTGTAACTTCTCTGAAATCGAAGTTATCGTCTCTTTTATCTTCCATATTATCTCCATAGAGAAAAGAGGTTACTCAAAAGTTATGAATGTACCTGCTTTTCCTTTGAGTGCATCAGCTACAGAAGCAAGAGAAGTAATAAGAACCGAACCGTCGTGATTTGATTCCAAGAACTCAATTGCTGCCTGAATCTTGGGAAGCATGTCAACTTCACCAAATTCGCCTGCTTCGATGTACTCTTTAGCTTCTTTAATGTTCATTTTAAGGATAGGTTCCTGATCATCCTTACCGAAATTCTTGTATACGTAAGGAACCGATGTAAGAATGATAAGTCTGTCAGACTTAAGGTCTGCAGCGAGTTTTCCTGCGATAGAATCTTTTTCGATTACCGCTGAAGCTCCTTTAAGCACGTGACCCTGCTCAATTACCGGGATGCCGCCGCCGCCGCATGCGATAACTTCCTGACCTGCTTCTACAAGAGTTTTGATAGCATCAATCTCAACAATCTTGATGGGGTTAGGAGCGGCAACGATTCTTCTGTAGCCTTTTCCGGGATCTTCTTTTACAAAGTTACCTTTCTTGATCTCTGTATCGGCGTCTTCTTTGGACATATAACGTCCGATTGCCTTAGTCGGTGCGTAGAAAGCTTCGTCATAAGGATCTACCGTAACCTGTGTAAGGATAGTACTTACTGATTTATAGATTCCTCTTCTTGTGAGCTCTGTTTTAAGAGAGTTCTGAATGTCATAGCCTACATAGCCCTGGCTCATTGCATTACATACGCACATAGGAGCGGATGTGTAATCAATATACATTCTGTGGAGCTCAGTCATTGCTTTGTGGATCATGCTGACCTGAGGTCCGTTACTGTGAGTTATAACAAGCTGATAGCCTGCTTCTATAAGGTCGGCGAGTGCTTTTGCCGTAAGCTTTGTGGCATTTCTTTGTTCGAGTGTGGTTACTCCCAGCGCTTCGTGTCCGAGAGAAACAACTGCTTTGATGTTTTCCATGTTAGCCTCATTTCTGCACGTTGATCGTGCTTAATAAGATAATAATTTATTGTACAATAACTCCGTCTTTTTTGGAAGTAATACAGTAACGCACTACACTGCTAGTCGCGGTGCAGTCTGGCGTATACATTGGGATCGAGATCCGGATTGACCTTGGTTATTTTTCTGTCATAGGTCATAAGTCCGTTTACTTCCTCTTCAACATCGCTAACCTGCGTATATACTGCGCCCGAGAGTCCCTTTGAGATAAGAGGGATAATGTTCGCGTTTATCACGTTGTAGTAAGCAACGCCGAGAGCCTCGAGGTTATCGTATTTTTTGTATCCGAATACTCTGTCGACACTTGAATGTCCGTCTATGTGGCAGGTAAATCCGCCGTATTCGGAGATGACAAAAGCCCTGTTCTTAGGATCTTTTTCTACAGCAAGAGGTCTGAAGTAGTTGTGTACGCTTCTAAAGTCGCCGCTTCCTTCGTCAAACCAGCCGCTGGCCTGGTCGATAGGTCTTGTGTTGTCGAGCTCTTTTGCCATAACGGTAGCACCTGCGGCGTTAAACTGACCCCATCCTTCGTTGAAGAGAACCCACGTTGCTATTGAAGGTACGCTGTAGAGGTATCTTATAGTGTTCTGCATCTCGTTAAGCCATTCTCCCCGTCCTTCTGCCGAGTGTCTTGAGAATGTCTTGTAGTACGCGGGGCCGTCTGACATTCTTCCGAATACTTTCGGGAAAAGAGTCGGAAGATAGGAGACCATGGGCTTTGCGTAGGATGAACCGCCGCTTACCATGTCCTGCCAGACTATCATTCCGAGCCTGTCGCAGTGATAGTACCAGCGCGCAGCCTCGATCTTTACGTGCTTTCTCATCATATTGAAATGAAGTCGTTTCATCTCAGTGATATCGAATATAAGCGCTTCGTCTGAAGGAGCGGTGTAGAGGCCGTCCGGCCAATAGCCCTGATCGAGAACTCCCATGAGGAAGTAGGGCTTGTGGTTAAGGAAGAAACGCTTTGTTCCCGTATTGTCTTCTTCAATGGTAAAAGATCTCATGGCAAAGTACGACTGAACGCTGTCGTCGCCTGCTTCTATGAGAATCGGGTACAGGTACGGATCTTCGGGGCTCCACAGATGAGCATCTTCAATTTCAAAAGAGAAGCTGTAACCTGCGGGAGCAAATTCTTTTACGCCGGCTTCGTTAGAAGGATATGTGTCTGACGAAAAGAGATCCTCGCGCTCAGAGTTAAAACTTTCGCCGGATTTCTTGGGTTTAATCGCCTCGTGTCCGGGAATTCTGACATCGATGTCGCAAGGCTTGTTTGTTGAAACTTCGATAGTCACGCTCTTTAAATCCTGTGAAGGAGTTACGATAAGCTCTCTTATGTAAGTTTCGGGAACTTCCTCAATCCAGACAGTCTGCCAGATTCCGCTCTGAGCGGTGTAGTACATTCCGCCTCGTCTTAGAGTCTGCTTACCTCTGCTGTGGTAGGAGCTGTCGCTCGTATCCCTGACTTTAACATGAATAAGAGTGTTAAGAGCGGTGCTGTCATTATCCGTAAACTTCAGATGATCCGTTATGTCCAGCGTAAAAGGAAGATATCCGCCGCCATGCGAGCCTACAAAAGATGAGTTTATATATACTTCGGCAAACTGATCTACAGCTCCGAAATGCAGTAAAAATCTTGAGTTTTCATGTTTCCTTTTAAGTGTCGGAAGTACCTTTTTGTACCAAAGAACCTGATCGGGTAGAAGTCTTTTTTCCACACCTGATAAAAAGCTTTCTGGTGAAAAAGGTACGAGAATCTCACCGTCAGTGTCCGCAGGGAGAACATTTGCCGATATATCCTGAACAATCTTGTATTCCCAGATACCGTTCAAATTCATAAAGCCGTCTCTTACAAAGCGCGGCCTTGGATATTCGGGAAGAACATTGTCTTTATCAAGGTTTTCTCCCCATACTGTATAAAGTCTGTTAAGCACATCGTCCTCGTGAGGTTTGTCGATTGCTTTTATTGCATCAATTAAGTCCATTTTCAACCTTTCCTGTATTTCCGGCAGCGATGAGATCTTGGTAGAACGCTGTCAATGTTGCATATCTGTAGACAAAAATCCACAAAAGCGGAATGAAAAAGGTCAAGCATCCGAAAATAATAAGCGGAATGAAGCTTATGTGCAAACTAAAGAGCTTAAACCTGTTCCCCTGCATAAGAGTTTTGCTGTATGCAAGGAGCTCTTTTGCCGATCTGTCAGGATAATCATGTAATAAATAAAAAGCCTGTGAATATGTAAGTGACACGTAGATGTTCACGATAAGTCCGAATAGCAGTGCGATGAAGAGTGCGACTCTGACGGAAAAAGGTGATCTCGGTGTCAGGATAAACCAAATTATTGAAGCGGGAAGACTTGAAAGGAAGTCCGCAAGTACAAAGACCGATTGAATCTTTACCGCTTTGTCGGGGTGCTGCTTAAGTCCGAAGAAAATGTCGCCTGTTGAAACCGTCTGTGAGTAGATGAGATTCATGTACAGGTAGGCTTTTCCTGAGACCAAAACACCAAGTAGTATGCTTACTATCAGGAATATTATTTGATTTATCGCAAATATAACAAGGCTACCCGAGCTTGAGATTGTCACAATGCTCGAGATAGCCATTTGCAGAACGAAAATTATAATATTTGCAAGTATTAAAATTCCGTATTTATCAAGTGATCTTTCTTTGGCGATTGCCTTTAATTCTGTCGATGTCTTAAGATTAGTCATTAAATATTGCTCCCAACTTACCCCGTAAGGTCTATATTTGCGCCGACAAGTCCCTGGCGGTGCATTGCTTTTCTCTCTTTTTCATACGGATTGTCTTCGTTTCCGTAGCGGATTTTGGTGGTTGTTTCTCCTCCGCAGACATAGGTTCGGCCACATTCCGGGCAAACGGCAGTCTTTATAGAAACTGAAGCCTGAAGAACTTTGCCGTTATTCATGGCGGCTTCTTTGTAGGCATTACTAACATGTTCAGCCTCATGACCGCGCACTCTTGCAGGAGCGGACTGCGGACTTATGTGCTGAGCGCTCTTAAAAGAAACCATCTCATCGGAACCATCCTGGTATTTGCGGTTCTTGCAGGTTTCGCACTCTGCGGGAGATGATACTCTGCCCGGTGCCTTCTCGGTGGAGGCATTGGGATTCAATATTGGTTTGTTTCCGGCTACAGCACTTGTGCCGATGGCGGCAGATCTGTATGGTGCATATCCGCTGCCTATCGCACCGATAATACTCATAACTTCAAATTACCTCGATTTTATTTCATTTAACATATCATCAAAACTTGTTCCGTACATCTGCTCAGACATTGTGTTAAGTTGCTGGCGCTGTTCGGGATTGGTAAGTACCGTATGTATGCTGGTAACCATCATGGTATATCCGAGAACTACGCCGACAGTTCCGAGTACAAGCGCTTTTTTTGCCTGCGGAAGGAATGTCTTCATGGTTCCCTTTGACAAAAGAGCCAGAACGACCGCTACACCGCCAAGAATAATGCCTGTGTAAAAGATAAGGCAAAGCGGGATTGAAAACATTCCCAGGATCCTGGCAAAAGTAGCAAGTGCCACGTGGCTGTCCAGCTCGTTATGTGCTTTGTTGTAGTTATAATTGTTGTAGTAGTATTTCTCGTCGTCGTTTTCTGCCATTTATATAAGAATGACTCCTTTTGAAATTTTTGGTTAATTACTTAAATTTTAGTATAAAACCCCGTATTTTACAATGCTTCGACATTTTACGGACTCTTGAAATACGTCCGCAAGGCTTGGTATAATATGGGAGTGCGCGGTTTATGAAAAAATAATCAAAAATTATTCTTTTTATCATAATTTCGGGGCACAAAGCATATATATACTGCGAGGTAGGTATGGATATAGTAGTAAAGATAAAAGAGGAGCTTAATGTAGAGAAGTGGCAGGTGGAAGCCGCTATTAAGCTTATTGATGAAGGAAACACCATTCCCTTTATCTCACGTTACAGAAAGGAAGTAACAGGCTCATTAAATGACGAACAGCTTCGTAACCTTGATGAGAGACTTAAGTATTTAAGAGGACTTGAGGAGAGAAGAGAGCAGGTTCTTGCTTCTATCGAAGAGCAGGGCAAGATGACCGATGAGCTTAGGGCTAAGATTGTTGCAGCCGAGACTATGGTTGCGATTGAGGACCTTTACCTTCCTTATCGTCCAAAGAGAAAGACAAGGGCAAGCATTGCCAGAGAGAAAGGGCTTGAAGGATTATCCGAGATCATTCTTGCGCAGGAAATTACAGGCTCACTGGAAGAAGCGGCCAAAGCTTTCGTTGACGCCGAGAAAGGTGTAAATGACGAGAACGAAGCCATCAGCGGAGCAATGGATATTATCGCCGAGGATATTTCCGATAACGCCGACTATCGTACGTATATAAGAGAAGCGACAATGGAGAACGGTATCCTTGTCGGAAGAGCCAAAGACGAGAAGGCTCAGAGCGTTTATGAGATGTATTACAACTACGATGAACCTGTGAAAAAAGTTCTCGGACACAGAGTTCTTGCTCTTAACAGAGGTGAGGCCGAGAAGTTCCTTGTAGTTAAGATACAGGCTCCCGAAGAGGATATCTTAAGATACCTTAATACCAAGATCATTACAAAAGATAACCCGGTGACTACTCCGGTCATTGAAGAGATCACACGAGATGCATATGAGAGATTGATAGCACCTGCTATTGAAAGAGATATAAGAAACGAGCTTACAGAGAATGCCGAAGATGGCGCTATTTCTGTATTTGGCAAGAATCTGACACAGCTTCTTATGGCACCTCCCATCGTTGGGAAAACTGTCCTTGGTTGGGATCCTGCGTTCAGAACAGGATGTAAGCTTGCAATAGTCGATGCTACCGGAAAAGTGCTTGATACAAAGGTTATTTATCCCACAGCACCTCAGAATAAAGTTGAGGAAGCTAAGGCAGACCTTAAGAAACTTATAGATAAATACAACGTAGACCTGATTTCTGTAGGTAACGGAACGGCTTCAAGAGAATCCGAGCAGGTCATTGTTGAACTTATAAAAGAACTTGATAGACCGGTTCAGTACGTAATCGTAAATGAAGCCGGAGCTTCTGTTTATTCTGCAAGTAAACTTGCAACAGAGGAGTTTCCACAATTCGATGTTGGTCAGAGAAGCGCGGCATCCATAGCAAGACGACTTCAGGATCCACTTGCAGAATTGGTTAAGATCGATCCCAAGTCAATCGGTGTAGGTCAGTATCAGCATGATATGAATCAGAAGAAACTCGGCGAGACACTTGAAGGTGTTGTCGAGGACTGTGTTAATAAAGTAGGTGTAGATCTTAATACTGCATCGGCACCTCTTCTTCAGTATATTTCAGGTATTTCAAAGGCAATTGCCAAGAATATCGTAGATTACAGAGAAGAGAACGGTAAATTCAAGAGTAGGGCAGAGCTTCTTAAAGTTCCGAAGCTTGGACCCAAGGCATATGAGCAGTGTGCCGGATTCTTAAGAATAGCTGACGGAGAGAATCCTCTTGATGCTACAAGCGTGCATCCCGAGTCATATGATGCAACACTTAAGCTTATGGATAAGCTTGGAATAACATTTGACGATGTTCGCGCGGCTCAGAAGAATGCAGCAAAGGCTGTTCTTGAAAAGCCTGCCGCTCGTTCCGAGAATAAACCTGCGCCAAAGAAAAAGCCCAAGCAGGTTGTTATCAGAAATACAAATACAGCTATGGGAGCAGCTCTTGCGGCTGCACTTGCAGGAAGCAATCTTGCAGTTGTTGAAGAAAATGCTAAGGGCGGAAACGCTTCTGCAAAAGCGGAAAGCGAAGCCGGAAACAAAACAGCATCAGTTGCCGGAAGTGCAGCAGGTTCTCTTTCACATAAGATCACAGAAAGTGAGAAAAAGAAGCTGTCAGAGGAACTTGGAGTCGGAGAGATCACTCTTACAGACATTCTCAGCGAGCTTGAGAAGCCTTCAAGAGATCCTCGTGAGAGCATGCCAGCACCTATTCTCAGAAGCGACGTTCTTGATATGAACGACCTTAAGCCCGGAATGGTTCTTAAGGGAACTGTTCGTAACGTAATTGACTTTGGCTGCTTTGTTGATATCGGAGTTCATCAGGACGGACTTGTTCATATATCGCATATTACAGACAGGTTCATCAAGCATCCGCTTGAAGCTGTGAGCGTAGGAGACATTGTAGACGTACAGGTTCTTGATGTTGAAGTTGATAAGAAGAGAATCTCTCTTTCAATGAAGCTTCGCGATCCCGCTCAGGTTGCGGCAGAGGCTGCGGAAAATGCAGCAAAGAGACCCGCACAGGAAGCGGCAAAAGCTGCTGAAAGAAAGGCAAGAGATGAAGAAGCTAAAAAAGCTGCTAAAGCGGCAGCTCCTGCAAGAAAGTCTGTAGTTAAGAGGACAACTGTTAAAAAGGCAGAGACTTCGACAAACGCTACTAAGAGTGCAAGCGGCACAATGACTACAGTTGCAAAAAAGGCTACAACAAGCGCGACATCCGATGCCGGAGCAGCTCCCGTTAAGAAGTTCAAGAAAAAAGGAATTGTTATCTTTAAAGGTAATGCAAACGATTAATTAGTTAAATCCCGACCGATTCAGGTCGGGATTTTTTTGCGTTAATCTTCCCAAACGGGTGTAGGCTGCTTCTTTGACTTGATACCGTAGATAAATAATGCGATGAGTACTACTGTGATCACTACGCAGGCAAAATGGATGTTTTACAGATTTAGAAGGAGGAATCGTATAACAATATTTAATGAGATAACAGCAAAAAATGGCGTGATAAGAAAGTGATTAATAGGTATAATGGATATGTATAATGCCGTAAAATAAGTATCTGTTTTACAATGGCATATATAAGTGTAAACAATATGTCGGCGCCTGCTATGGACGCTTATATATTTATTTAGGAGGTTACATATGCTTTATATTGGAGTAGATTTGGGAACGTCATCGGTTAAGCTCGTGCTTATGGATGAGACAGGTAAGATTCACGGAACAACATCAAGGGAATACAAGCTTTACTTCCCTCAGCCCGGCTGGTCAGAGCAGAATCCTTCTGACTGGTATAACGAGGCAATTGCAGGACTTAAGGATCTTCTTAAGGATGTTGATAAGTCAGAAGTTGCAGGTATCAGCTTTGGCGGACAGATGCACGGACTTGTAATTCTTGATGAGAACGATGAAGTTATTCGTCCCGCAATTCTTTGGAACGACGGAAGAACTCAGAAACAGGTTGATTATCTCAACAACGAGATCGGAAAAGAAACTCTTTCTAAGTACACTGCAAACATTGCATTTGCAGGATTTACAGCACCCAAGATTCTTTGGGTAAAAGAGAACGAGCCTGAGAACTTCAAGAAGATCAAGAAGATAATGCTTCCTAAGGATTATCTTGCATATAAGTTATCAGGAACATTCTGCACAGATTATTCTGATGCTTCAGGAATGCTTCTTTTGGACGTTAAGAATCGTAAATGGTCAAAAGAGATGTGTGATATCTGCGGAATCACAGAAAATATGCTTCCCAAGCTCTTTGACAGTTTTGAAAAAGTTGGCGAGTTAAAGCATGATCTTGCAGCAGAACTCGGACTTAAAGACGGTGTTGTTATCGCTGCAGGTGCAGGCGACAATGCGGCAGCAGCTGTAGGAACAGGAACAGTTGGAAACAACAAGTGCAACATTTCACTTGGAACCAGCGGAACAATCTTTATGTCATCAGACAGCTTTGCTGTAGACAGCAACAACGCACTTCATTCATTTGATCATGCCGACGGACACTTCCATCTCATGGGATGCATGCTCAGCGCAGCAAGCTGCAACAAGTGGTGGATGGATGAAATCCTCAAGACTAAGGATTATGCAGATGAGCAGAAGGGAATCGACAAGCTTGGCGAGAACCATGTATTCTTCCTTCCTTATCTTATGGGTGAGAGATCTCCTTGGAACAATCCTAACGCACGTGCTACTTTCACAGGTATCACAATGGATACAACCAGAGAGGATATGACACAGGCTGTTCTTGAAGGTGTTGCATTCGCAACAAGAGATATGTACGAAGTTGCTAAGAGCATCGGCGTAGCTCCCAAGAGAACAATGATCTGCGGCGGTGGTGCTAAGAGCCCTCTTTGGAGAAGAATGATTGCTAACATCCTCAACGTAGAAGTTGATGTTCCTTCATGTGAAGAAGGCCCCGGAATGGGCGGTGCTATGCTTGCTATGGTTGCATGCGGAGCATACAAGAGTGTAGAAGATGCTGCAGCAGCAATCGTTAAGGTAGACAAGACAGAGAAGCCCGATCCTGAGCTCGTAGCTAAGTACGAAGCAAGATACCAGCAGTTCAAGAATATTTATCCTGCACTTGCTGATACATTCGATAAGATTATTTAATAATAATTATTATAATATTCTATTGCTTTTATCGATTTATTAATGTAATATCAAAAGCGAGTCAGAAATGGCTCGCTTTTATAATTTTATACGAAGTTCTCTTATTCAGAGTGGTGGAGGTACATAGGACCTGTGAAGCCACGGCAACCCCTCGCAGTGAGGAAGGTGCCAACCTGAGCGTGCAATTCCAATAATGGATTACGAGCAATAAGAGGATCTGAAAATCAATCAGTTCCGCTTGTTTGTGCACGCAAAACAAGCGGTTTTATTTTTATAGCGCGATAGGCGCAGGAAAGGAAACAGAATGGACAAATTTATTTTCACATCAGAATCAGTAACAGAGGGACATCCCGATAAAATCTGCGATAACATCTCAGACGCAATCCTTGATGCTTGCATGGCAGAGGATCCTATGAGCCGTGTTGCTTGCGAGACAGCTACTTGCACAGGTTTCGTACTTATCACAGGTGAGATCACAACAAAGGCTAACGTTGATTATGCTAAGATCGCAAGAGAGACAATCAAAGAGATCGGTTATGATGACTCAGCTAAGGGCTTCGACGGAAATACATGTGCTGTATTCGTAGCTCTCGATCAGCAGTCAGCAGACATTGCTATGGGTGTTGATAAGGCTCTTGAAGCTAGAGAGAACCAGATGACAGATGAGCAGATCGAAGCAATCGGTGCCGGAGATCAGGGTATGATGTTCGGATATGCTACAAACGAGACAGAAGAGTACATGCCTTATGCTGTAAGCCTTGCTCACAAGCTTACAAAGAAGCTTACAGAAGTAAGAAAGAACGGAACTCTTCCTTATCTTAGAGCAGACGGAAAGAGCCAGGTTTCTGTAGAGTATGATGAGAACGGAAAGCCTATCCGTCTCGAAGCTATCGTAATCTCAACTCAGCATGATGAGAAGGTTACACAGGAGCAGATTCACGAAGATATCAGAAAGCAGGTTATCGATGCAATCGTAGATCCTAAGATGGTTGATGCCAACACAAAGATCTACATCAATCCTACAGGTCGTTTCGTAATCGGCGGACCTCAGGGTGATGCAGGACTTACAGGACGTAAGATCATCGTTGACACATACGGCGGAGCAGCTCGTCATGGCGGCGGAGCATTCTCAGGAAAAGACTGCACAAAGGTTGACCGTTCAGCAGCTTACGCAGCAAGATATGTTGCAAAGAACATTGTTGCAGCAGGCCTTGCAGACAGAGCTGAGATCCAGCTTTCATATGCTATCGGTGTAGCTCAGCCTACATCAATTCTTGTAGATACATTCGGAACAGGTAAGGTTTCAGATGAGAAGCTTACAGAGGCAGTTCGTAAGGTATTCGATCTTCGTCCTGCAGGAATCATCAAGATGCTCGACCTTCGTCGTCCTATCTACAAGCAGACTGCAGCATACGGTCACTTTGGCCGCAACGACCTCAACCTTCCTTGGGAGCAGACAAACAAGGTTGACGAGCTCAAGGCAGCAGTACAGTAATTAAGAAGAGAATTTAATATTTTTCAAATAAAGGGGTTGAGACAGCAGTTGTTTTTTGCGACAGCTGTCTCGACTTCTTTTGTTTTTAAGGGAAGAGTTATGGAAAATAATATGGTATAAATTTAGGGTTAAATTTATGGGAATATTATTGATGGAATGATATTGACGTGGTACGCTATTCATATAGCAAGGAAAGAAGGTGAACTTATGCCGAGTATAAAACCTGTTTCAGCATTAAAGAATTACACAAGTATAGTCAATGAAGTTTCTTATGGTAACAGAGTATATTTTACCAAGAATGGTCATGGTACATGTGCTTTGGTTGATATGGCAGAGCTTGATGAGCTTGATAAGCAAAAAGCACTCTTACAATTGATGACAAAATTAGCGGAAGCAAAGGTATCTGTGAGGGAAGAAGGAACCATTTCTGCAGACGATCTTGAGAAGGAGCTCGGATTATAACATGAAGTACAAGTTGGAATACTCACAGATTGTCCGAAGAAAGATGAAGATACTTAAAAAATATCTTTCAGAACAGTATGGTGAAGATTTTGCAAAGTCAGCAATAAAAAAGATAACAGCCAGAGCGCGAGAGTTACAGGATAATCCGGAACTTGGTGTTGATCTTGCAGCAAAGTACGAAGTCGACACAGATTACAGAGCTTTGTTTATTAACCATAATTATCTGTTTTATTACAAAGAAGGTAGTACCATTATTGTAGCTGAAATGATTGGAGAGAAAGAAGACTTTATGTATAAGTTGTTTGGTATCTCCGGACGAACCCAGGAATCTATTGATTACTGGGGAGAGTAGCCTTGTGGTTGCGCAAACTTTTAGTGAAAACAAAACAATATTAACAGACGTAAAAAAGGGAATGCTGAAAATCGGCATTCCCTTAATTTCTTACACTACCTGCACATTATCTTTTCCTGCAAGTTCCTCCAATCGCTCAATTATCATCTTATCCGCTTTTATCGTAGCGGAGCGTCCAAGTTTCTTAATCTGCTTGGTGTCCTTCAGGAATATTGCGATTTCATCGCGGCCGTCGGAGTCTGCGATGATGCGCTTAAGTTCCGGATCTTTTTCTTCATAAGCATTCTTGTTGTCGAATCTGAGCCACACAGTTCTTGGTATTTCATCAAAAAGAGTAACTTTTTGCGCGATGAGCTTAGCGTCGCGCTCATCTTCTACAGAAACGCGTCCTTCGATGAAGACCTTGGCATCTGCATCAAGCCTTGGGGCATTTGCTTCGTATGTCTTTGGGAAGACGATTACTTCCACACTTCCCACAAGATCTTCTACAGTAAGAAATGCCATGATCTGGTCGTTCTTTGTATATTTGATCTTCTTATCGCTTATGATACCGCCTATAATGGCTTTCTCATTGTCTTTTACCGCGGGCTCGCCCGTTTCATCGTCGAGGAAGAAATCAGCTGTTGTGTTTGAAATTCTCTTTTTCCACATTCCGACATAGTCATCGAGAGGATGTCCCGAAACATAGATTCCAAGGATATCTTTCTCAAATTCGAGAAGGAGTTCCCGAGGAAATTCTCCTACATCGGGAAGTGGAATCTCGTATTGCTTCTTGTCATCTTCGCTTACGATGTCGAAAAGAGTCATCTGCCCTGCCATAGAGTTTCGCCCGTTGTTATGCAGACGGTCCATTATCTGGGCGTAGACTGTCATCAGCTGCTTCCTTGTTCCGGGGAAACAATCAAAAGCACCTGCTTTTATAAAGTTTTCGATAGCTCTTTTGTTTACATCCGTGTCCTTGCCCTGCATGCGGGAAAGAAAATCGTTTATATCTTTGAACTTTCCGCGGATTGAACGTTCTTTTACAATAGCGGCGATAGCCGGATGACCTACACCTTTAATTGCGGTAAGAGCGTAGTGAATTGCCTTCTTCTTGCCGTGAGCCGACATCGTGGCAGAGCCGGCAGCAGAGTTATCACCGTCGCCTGCATCTATCTCGGTAACTGAGAATCCTTCAAATCCTTCGTTGATATCGGGAGGAAGGAGCGTAATGTTCATGTTTCTGCAGCTCATGATGTAACCCGAAACTTTACCCGGATTATCTATAACGGAAGTCATAAGGGCAGCCATGAATTCCACAGGATAGTAGCATTTAAGCCATGCCGTCTGAAGTGCGACAACCGCATAGCATGCAGCGTGTGACTTGTTAAAAGCATACTTTGCAAAGTCCATCATGGAGTCGTAGATTGCATTGGCTATCTCGGGATAAATGCCTTTTGAAGCACATCCCGGAACATTTTCCTCGGGATTTCCGTTTACGAAGTTGGCTCTTTCAACCTCCATTACATGCTGTTTCTTTTTACTCATGGCACGACGGACAAGGTCGGCACGGCCGAGAGTGTAACCACCGAGCTGCTGAACTATCTGCATAACCTGCTCCTGATAAACGATACAGCCGTAAGTTGGCTTAAGTATCGGTTCAAGCTCGGGTGTGAGATAGCTGATGGAACCTGCGTCGTTCTTACCTGAGATGTACTTCGGGATGAAGTCCATCGGGCCCGGTCGGTATAATGAGATTCCCGCTATGATGTCTTCCAGTGACTTGGGCTTAAGCTCTTTCATGAAAGCCTGCATTCCACCCGATTCAAGCTGGAATATACCGTCGCACTTGCCACTTCCTATGAGAGCAAGAACAGCGGGATCGTTGTAATCAATCTTGTCTATGTCGATGAAATTCGCATCACCTTTCTTTGCACCGATAGACGCGTTTGCAAAGCGAACAGCGTCCTTGATAACTGTAAGCGTGCGAAGTCCCAAAAAGTCCATCTTAAGAAGTCCCAGTTCTTCTATGGTTGTCATAGTGAACTGAGTCGTTATGTTGCCTTCTGCC
Organism: Butyrivibrio sp. M55; assembly: GCF_900116865.1. Taxonomy (GTDB): domain Bacteria; phylum Bacillota; class Clostridia; order Lachnospirales; family Lachnospiraceae; genus Butyrivibrio. Next base: position 38,898 of record NZ_FPCD01000016.1, on the reverse strand, counting down.
GAGCGTGAGAGCGGAACGAGGTCTTCGGCGGGAGCCTGACAGATAACGACACCGGCTGCATGGATTGAAGTGTGTCTCGGAAGTCCCTCGAGTTTTTTACACATGTCGATCAGTTTGTGGACTGTCTCGTCAGTTTCGTATCTTGTGCGAAGCTCGGGATTCATCTCAAGAGCCCTGTTAAGCGTCATATTGAGCTCGTTCGGGATCATCTTGGAAATCTGATCTCCGTAGCTGTAGGGAAGGTCCATTACTCTGGCAACATCCCTGATAACGCCCTTTGCGGCAAGCGTACCGAAAGTAATAATCTGAACAACCTTGTCGGTGCCGTATTTTTCGGTAACGTAATCAATAACGTCCTGTCTTCGCTCGTACTCGAAATCCACGTCGATATCGGGCATGGATACACGTTCCGGATTCAGGAAACGCTCGAAGAGAAGATCGTACTTGATAGGGTCGATATTTGTTATGTGCATACAATAGGAGACGATACTTCCGGCAGCAGAACCTCTACCGGGACCTACTGCGATACCGTTTTCGCGGCAGTAGTTTATATAATCCCATACAATAAGGAAGTAATCGACGTAGCCCATTCTCTTGATGACACCGAGCTCGTAGTCGAGCTTTTTCTTGAGTGTTCCGTCATCATCGGGATATCTTTCATTAAGACCGTCAATACACAGCTTATTAAGATATGTCCATGAATCGTAACCTTCAGGAACCTCGAAGTGAGGGAGCTTTGTGACGCCGAACTCAATTTCGACGTTGCATCTTTCCGCAATCTTTGCCGTGTTGTCGATAGCTTCCTGCGCATATGGGAAAAGAGCTCTCATTTCCTCTTCGCTCTTTACATAGTACTGACCGCCTTCATAGCGCATACGGTCTTCATCGGAAACTTTTTTGCCCGTCTGGATGCAAAGAAGAAGGTCGTGAGCCTCTGCGTCATCTGCGTAGGTGTAGTGGCAGTCGTTTGTTGTGACAAGCGGAATATCAAGCTCCTGAGAAAGAGAGAGAAGCGCACTGTTTACCGTTCTCTGAGCGGGAATGCCGTGATCCTGAAGCTCCAAGAAAAAGTTGCCGTGTCCGAATATATTATCAAGCCTTAAAGCAGCCTCTTTTGCCTTGGCGGGAGTGCCCTTAATGATGTTCCTTGGGATCTCACCGGCAAGACAGGCACTGAGGCATATAAGACCTTCGTGATACTGCTCAAGGAGTTCCATATCAACTCGCGGCTTGTAGTAGTAACCTTCGGTAAAACCGCGGCTTACGATGTGGGACAGATTGGCGTATCCTGTATTGTTCTCGGCAAGAAGAACGAGGTGGTAATAGCGCTCGTCCATACTGCCTGTTTCCTTTTCAAACCTTGATCCGGGGGCAACATATACTTCACATCCAAGGATGGGATTGATTCCGGCCTCCTTGCACGCTTTGTAGAAATCGATGACGCCGTACATGACGCCGTGATCGGTGATTGCGCCCGAAGTCATGCCAAGGTCTTTTAGGCGCTTGACATATTCTTTTATTTTATTGGAACCGTCCAAAAGACTGTACTCTGTATGGACGTGAAGATGCGAAAAAGCCATATAAATACTCCCTGTTTTTCAGATGAAAAAATTATATCATATGAATTGAAATTTTTTATGAAAACACTCCGTCAATCATTGCATTTTAAAAAAAATTGCTCTAATATATGAAAAGAGTATGTCAATAAATTGTCAAATGTGAGCGTTTGACATTTTTAAGGGTTTTAATCTATAGAATCGAGGAAATAATTATGGCAAAGCAGATCAAAACAATCGGTGTACTTACCAGTGGTGGCGATGCACCGGGTATGAACGCAGCTATCAGAGCGGTTGTACGTAAGTCACTTGCGAACGGTCTCAAGGTAAAGGGAATCAAAAAGGGTTACATGGGACTACTTAATGAAGAGATCGAGGATATGGACAGAAGAAGCGTGTCTGATATCATTCAGCGCGGAGGAACTATCCTTGGTACAGCACGTTGTATGGAATTCACAACTCCCGAGGGACAGGCTAAGGGCGCAGAGATCTGCCGTAAGCACGGCATTGACGGCGTTATCGTTATCGGTGGTGACGGATCATACCGCGGAGCTCAGAAACTTTCACAGCAGGGTATCAACACTGTAGGTATCCCGGGAACAATCGACCTTGATATTTCATGTACAGATTACACAATAGGTTTTGATACAGCTATCAATACCGCTATGAGTGCTATAGATAAGATCAGAGATACATCATCATCTCACGAAAGAGTCAGCGTTGTTGAGGTTATGGGACGTCATGCCGGATATATCGCTCTTTGGTGCTCGATTGCCAACGGTGCGGATGACATACTTCTTCCTGAGAAATATGATTACAACGAGCAGCGTATTATCGACAACATCATCGATAATCGTAAGAAGGGTAAGACACATCACATCATCGTAAATGCCGAGGGTATCGGACATTCAACATCAATGGCTCGTCGTATCGAGGCTGCTACAGGCCTTGAGACAAGAGCAACTATCCTTGGATACATGCAGAGAGGTGGAAGCCCTACATGTAAGGACCGTGTTTATGCTTCTATGATGGGATGCTACGCAGCAGATATCCTTGCAGCAGGCAAGACAAACAGAGTAGTAGGATACAGAAACGGTCAGTTTGTTGACTATGATATTGATGAAGCTCTTGCTATGAAGAAGAACATCAACGAGTACATGTACGAGATTGCTCGTATTCTTTGATCAAAAAATATAATAGATATTTAAACTTTACCCCTTGCCGGTTAATTCGGTAAGGGGTTTCTTGTATGCAAAAAAGTAACAAACTATTCGCTCACGAAAAAAATCTGCTGTTTACTCGATAGTGATTGACCGCTAAAGCGTATTGTAATAGCCTTGTTGATGGTTACATATAAAAAATATATGTGGGTGGAGAGATGATCAACAAGGAAAAGATTGAGCAGGCAGTTAAGCTTTTGCTTGAAGGAATGGGGGAAGATGCCACAAGACCGGGGCTTGTCGAAACTCCCGAGAGAGTGGCGAGAATGTACGAGGAGATTCTTTCGGGTTACGGAGACTGCGCCGAGAGGCATCTATCAAAGACATTTCCTGTTGCGGAAAGCGGAATGATCCTTGAGAAAGACATTCAATTTTATTCATTGTGCGAGCACCATCTTCTGCCATTCTTCGGTAAGGTGCATATCGCTTATGTTCCGGTAGATGAAGTTGTCGGCATCAGTAAGCTGGCAAGGACGGTCGAGGTATTTGCCAGAAGGCTCCAGATTCAGGAGCAAATGACCGGCCAGATTGCGGATGCTATTGAAAAAAATCTTAAGACCAAGGGCGTTATGGTTCTTGTCGAAGCTGAGCACATGTGCGTCTCTATGCGCGGTATAAAGAAAAGCGGAAGTAAGACCGTGACTATCGCGTCAAGGGGCTGTTTTGAGAACGATCAGAATTTAAGAGAAACTTTTTTTAAACTAATCAGTTAAAAACAAGGGCGGTGAGAAGAGATGAAGATAGGGAAAAAATTTTTCGATCTAGATTCAGACAGATCACTTATCATGGGAATTTTGAACGTTACACCCGATTCTTTTTCTGACGGAGGGAAGTATTTAGACGTAGACAGCGCACTCTTTCAGACGGAAAAGATGATAAGGGACGGTGCAGACATAATTGATGTAGGAGGTGAATCAACGCGTCCCGGTTACACGAAGATTTCATGTTGGGACGAAATAGCAAGAATTAATCCGGTGATAAAAGCTATAAAAGAGCGGTTCGATGTACCCGTTTCTGTTGATACTTATAAGTGGGAAGTTGCGGAAGCTGTTATAGAAAGCGGTGCGGATATGATCAATGACATTTGGGGGCTTGATTATTACGAAGATACTGAGCATCGAATGGCACAGGTCGTTGCTGCTGCGGAGATTCCGGTCTGTATCATGCATAACAAAGCAGACAGGATCATAAGCATGGACAGATTCTCTTTTGAACGGGAAATAATTGAAGACATGGAAAAGAGGATTAAAATAGCCACGGATAACGGCATTTACGACTGGAATATCATCCTCGATCCCGGAGTTGGATTTGCCAAGAATTTTGAAGAGAATATGTGGTGTATATCTCTTATTAGTCAGCTCAAAAAACTTGGTTATCCCGTGCTTCTTGGAATATCGAATAAGTCGCTCATGGGCAATATCACAGGACTTGAAGTGGATCAAAGAAAAGAGGGAACGATAGCACTTAACGTGCTTGGAAGAGAATTTGGAGGCAAGATTTTCAGAGTGCATGATGTATTGGCAAACAAACGCGCACTCGCTGTTGCCGACAGTATTTGTGGATAAAACGAACAGGAGGGGGAAATATGGATTGCATTAAGATTGTTGATCTCGAAATTTTTGGAAATCACGGACTTTTGAGAGAAGAAAATGCTCTTGGGCAGAAATTTCTCATATCGGCAAATCTGTATTTGGATACGAGAAGAGCCGGAATGTGCGATGCAATGGAGTTTTCTGTAGATTATAATGAAGTTTGCCATCTTATATATGATTATGTTAAAGGAAATACCTACAACTTAATAGAAACCGTAAGCGAGGAGCTTGCTGAGGAGATACTGTTAAGTTTTCCGCTTTTGGAAAAGGTTGATATAGAAGTAAAGAAGCCATGGGCGCCGATCGGTCTGCCGCTTAGTTATGTGTCGGTTAATATTTCAAGAGGCTGGCATACGGCATATCTGTCGGTTGGTTCCAACATGGGTGACAAAGAAAAAAACGTAGAAGGAGCTCTGGAGGAGCTTTCAAAAGATTCTCTTATAAGAATCGGTAAGAAATCCGGGCTTATCACGACAAAGCCTTACGGATACGAGGATCAGGAGGATTTTTTGAACGGAGCGCTTGAGATAAGCACTCTTTACACTCCCGATGAACTTCTTGATAAGGTACATGATGTCGAAAGACAATTCGGAAGAGTCAGAGATGTCCATTGGGGACCGAGAACTCTGGATCTTGACATAATCATGTACGATCATCTGGTAATAAAAAATGAAAGACTTACGATTCCGCATATAGATATGCAGAACAGACAATTTGTATTAAAGCCGCTTGCCGAGATAAATGAACAGCTTGTTCATCCCGTATTACATAAGACGGTTGGGCAGATGCTCAGAGAAGTGCAAGCATAAATAATGGAGCGCCTGTAAGATTACTCTTACAGGCGCTCCATGGGTTTTGCTTTGGGAGGATCAACGTCCTGTGATCCAGTCCCAGATATCCATTAAATACATCATTGTGGTCGTCGTAAACCTCTTTCCTTTCCCCAAAATTTTAATTTCACATAGATTAGAGTATAATATTATCGAAAAAAAGAAAAGAATAAGTTAGTAAATGACATATTTTTTGTGTAAATGACATAAAAACCGGTGGTCAAAAATTGCAGATATGCCCGTTGTTAGGCTTTTCACAATGTGTTAATATTGTATCAATAGCTTTCTCAAGTGGATTGGGGGGTGGCAATATGGTGAATTTAAGTGTTGGTATATGCGACGACGACCCGAAATGTCATCGCAAGATCATGGAAATATGCGAAAAGCATTTTACCGACAACGGTATCGCCTGCGAGATTTTTTCTTATTATTCGGGCGAAGAAGTGATAAATGAGCACGATAATCACATCGATTTGCTTTTTCTTGACGTTGAGATGGAGGGCATTGACGGACTTAGGGTCATGCATAAGGCCGAAGATATGCAGAACATCCATAGCATTGTCTTTGTTTCCGCTCATGCCGAAGCGGTTTGGGATTCTTTTGGATACAAAACGAGGGGATTTCTTCAAAAACCTGTTGATGAAAAAAAGATATGTAAATGTCTTGATCAGGCGTATGAGCGCAAAAAAAACGATTCTTTTATAGATTTTCCAAATTATAACGGTTCAATTTTTTATAAAAAGTCAGATATTGTCTATGTTAAGTCAGACTCGAATTATGCGATATTATATCTTGGAAACAACGAAAAGATAATAACTTGTACTTTAAAAGAATGTGAAAAAAAACTTGGTGGAATGCCCTTTTTGAGAGTTCACAGGTCATATATCGTAAATCTCAATCATATAAAGAACATTACCGGGGAAACGGTATGCTTTAAAGACGGGTCTGCAATAAGGATAGGCAGAAGTTATAGAGAAAAAGTAAGAAAAGGATACAATGATTATCTGTTGGGTGAGCTGAAAAAATGAATGAGTGCGTGATTGCAGTAGTTTATTGTGTATTGGATATGCTTAAATATTACTTTTGCCTGTTATATGTATTTGATATACGTATAACACGCAGAAAGTATGCTGTTGTTGCGCTGATTACGACTGCTTCCATAGTAAGCGGACTCTGCTATTGGCTGACCGGAGGATCGGATAATTGCTGCGTCATTCCGAATGTTTTTATGCTGCTTTTTGTCTTTTTGCTTCAGAAAGGGAACCGGCTTAAAGGGGCATTATATGTTGTTCTTGCATGGATGATAATGGATACGCTTACGGAACTTGTCAAAATGTTTGCATCGACCGTAGGATTCGGACAGGATATTTTGTTTAAAAAGATAGCCTGGGAGTCAATAAATGCAAAGCTTTGTGCCATTTTGATAATCTTTGCGTATCACGGAGTGGTAAATATACTCATCCGAAAACGACTGGATTATTCATTCAGGACTGCTCAGTGGGGAGTAATCTTTGTGTGCTTTTTGGGACTTGTTTTGATTATTCCGCCGCTTGAGAGAATGAGTAACGGAAGAAATCTTTCTTCCGAAGAATACGTTAGAATGTGCATTTCGCTGATGCTTGTGCTATTTCTTTTTATCGGAGTTATGCTCTGGCAGAGCTATATTGTAAAAAAGAATCTCAGCATGAATGAACGTGAGCTCAGATATCAGTATGTTGTAAAGTCTCAGGCTGCTTATTTTGAGGGGCTTTTAAATGATTATACCGAGATCAGAAAGTTCAGACATGATATGAAAGCGCATGTAACGGCGCTTACAGAACTAGCTACGGACAGTAAAAATGAAAAGATACTTGAATATCTTAAGTCTATTGATGCCAAGCTTGCTTGTTCCGCAATAAAGAGCTATACGGGAAATAAGGCTGTGGATGCGGTCATAAACGAGCTTGCAAAGCACATGGAAGAATCAAAGATTAAATTTGAGTATGAAGGTGTCCTCAGGAACAGAGAAGATGTTCAGGATTTTGATTTTTGCACTATTTTTTACAACGTTCTTCAGAATGCCATCGAGGCATCGAAAGCTCTCGACGAGGACAAGCGTGAAGTGAGTGTCGAGGTCAAGAGCGTGGGCGATAAAGCGGGCATTCTTATAAGTAACAACACACTTCTTGAAAAGATTCCTGTAGAGAAGGAAGGGCGTTTTACGACCAAGAAAGATAAGGAAAATCACGGCTTTGGCATCCAGAATATCAAGGATGTTGTCAAAAAACATGATGGAATCTACGAAGCACGCATCGCTGACTCGCGCTATATAGTGACAATCGTGATATAAGCTCTTTTAATGTGGTATAATATTTATACACGTCGCTAAATTATCGCGTGAAATCGGTGACCAAAAGAGGTATATATGATCAAGAGTGTGAACAACGAACGTGTGCGTAAAGTTGTAAGCTATATACAAAAAAGTAAGGCCAGAAAAGAGGAAAACGTATTTGTCATAGAAGGCATGAAGATGCTTAGGGAAGCGCCTGTTCTTCAGGTAAGAGAGGCGTATGTGACAGAGAAGTTTCTGGATGAAGCTTCGGAGGAGGACAAAGAGATTCTTTGGAGATACGGAGCTGAAACGGTAACGGCCGAAGTTATGAAGAAAATGGCGGATACGCGTACACCGCAAGGGGTTTTGGCGGTAGTAAGCATGTATCATTACTCGGAGGAAGAGGTACTCGAAGGTTACAAAGAGATGGGGAATGAGAAACCTCTTTTACTCATACTTGAGAATATTCAGGATCCCGGGAATCTGGGAACCATGCTTAGATCGTCGGAGGGCGCGGGTGTAACGGGGGTTATACTGAGTAAGGGCTCTGCCGACGTTTATAATCCCAAGGTAATTCGCTCAACCATGGGATCTATATTCAGAATGCCCTTTATGTATGTGGATAACATCGCTTCATATGTGGAAAAGCTCTCGGATAGAGGGATAAAGACATATGCTGCGCATCTTAAGGGGAAAAAGAACTACGACAAATTTGATTATACGAAGCCTACGGCTTTTCTCATAGGAAATGAAGGAAACGGATTGTCCAAGGAGACAGCGGATGCGGCATCAGAGTATGTGCTGATACCGATGAAAGGGCAGGTTGAATCGATGAATGCTGCGACTTCGGCGGCTATACTTACATTTGAAGCATCCAGACAGAGGAGGAAATGAAGAAATGACAATTGGATTTATCGGACTTGGAAACATGGCAAAGGCGATGATCGGCGGGATTATTGCCAAAGGACTTATGGGACCTGATGAGATCATAGGAACTGCGGCAACCGAAGAGACATGCACTAAAGTTTCCGAAAAATACGGGATTCAGACACGCACCTCAAATGCTGCCGTGGCAAAGGAGGCTGACATCATAATTCTTGCCGTTAAGCCTCAGTACTTAAAGGTTGTTATTGCAGATATCATGGACAGCGTCGATGACAGCAAGGTAATCGTAAGCATTGCCGCAGGAAAGACAATAAGCTGGCTTCAGAACGAATTTGAGAAGCAGGTAAAGATTGTAAGAGTTATGCCAAACACACCGGCTCTCGTACTTGAGGGATGCTCGGCGGTTTGCAGAAACGATCTTGTGGATGACGATAATTACAGCTTTGTAAAAGAGCTTCTCGGAAGCTTTGGAAAAGCCTACACGGTTCCTGAGTCTCTCATGGATGTGGTTGTAGGAGTAAGCGGTTCTTCACCGGCTTACGTATTTATGTTCATAGAAGCAATGGCAGATGCTGCCGTAGAGGGCGGAATGCCCAGAAAACAGGCATATGAGTTCGCTGCGCAGTCGGTTCTTGGAAGTGCCAAGATGGTTCTTGAGACAGGAAAGCATCCCGGTGAATTAAAAGACATGGTATGCTCACCTGCCGGAACAACAATTGATGCAGTTCATGTTCTTGAAGAAAACGGATTCAGGGGCACAGTCATGAATGCGGTAACCGCCTGCATTGAAAAGAGCCGAAGCCTTTGAAATACCTGCATTTGCAGACTTGAAAAAGTATAAAATTTGACAAAAAAAGATATATTTGCTAATATCTCTACTACAGTGTTTTGCTAACGTTAACAAGTCGAAACATAAATGTAATAATATTTATTAGGAGTTTATAGGAAACAAAGCAATGAATAGAGTTATGAAGTTATTCTTGGAGGTTTCGAAGCTGCTATTTACCTGGGCTTTGATCATTGTGCTTTTTATATCTCAAGGAATAACAACAGAGGCTAAGAGAAGTTCGCTCAAAGCTAAACCATGTGCGGATCTCTCAGCAGGAATATCCGATATTGTCAGTCCGGTAACGCCTCTTGGTGTTGATAAAACTTCAACGGAAGCAAGAGTACTTGGGAATAGCAACAAATCCTCCGAAGCCATGAGCGCATCGTCTTCAAGCACGAGCAGTGAAGAAAACAAGCTTGTAATGTCTAAAGGAGCAGAGGCTATGTACATTTTGGCATCGCCTGACAGCGTGTCAAATGATGATAGCAACAAGGTTGGTGTTCTTTACAAGGATTGTGGCGGAAAAATTTTAGAAAGAAAAGACGGATGGACTAAGATCAGTTCCGGTGACGTGATCGGTTGGGCCAAAGATGACAATCTTTTGTTCGACGATGATGCGGAAAAGCTTGCATCCGAAGTAGGAAAGCAGATCGTAACCAATCAGAGCAGCGCGCTTAAAGTAAGATCTAGCGACTCTGATGACGCAAAGGTTATAGGTGTGCTTGGTGAGAAGTCTTTTGTGGACATGCTCGAAGATATGGGCAACGGATGGATCGCTGTTGATTACAACGACCATAAAGGTTTTGTCCAGGCCGAGTATGTAAGCACAGACTTTAAGATTGACCAAGGTAAGTCGATGGCAGCGATCAAGATGCGTGAGATCGACAAGAAGGGCAGACAGGCAGCTAAGGCACCTGAACTTAGAGAGAACAGAGGCGCTGTAGATGCAAGTGCTGACGAACTTAAACTTCTTGCAGCACTTATCCAGTGTGAAGCCGGTAATCAGCCATATGACGGCCGAGTTGCTGTCGGAGCGGTTGTTATGAACCGTGTTAAGAGCGGTGCATATCCTAACAGCATTTACAATGTTATCTACGCTTCAGGTCAGTTCACACCTGCACTTAACGGAACAGTTGCTAAGGTTTACGATAGCGATAGAATATATGATATGAATTATCAGGCTGCTCAGGCAGCGCTTAACGGTGAAACAACAGTCGGATCCGCTCTTCACTTCAGAAGAGTCAACGGACGCGAAGGAATTGTCATCGGTGAGCATGTATTTTGGTGATATTATGAGGGATTGCAGAAATGCAATCCCTTATTTACAATATAGAGACAGAGTGTAATAATAGTGCATAATTATTTTGAACGGAGGAGCATGACATGAATTTAAAGGGACGCGATTTTTTGAAACTTCTTGATTACACTGCTGAGGAGATTGAGTACCTGATCGACCTCGCTGCTGAGCTCAAGAGAAAGAAAAAAGAGGGTATTCTTCACGATGAACTTAAGGGAAAGAATATTGCTCTTATCTTCGAGAAGACAAGTACGCGTACCAGATGCTCTTTTGAAGTTGCAGCTTCGGATCTTGGAATGGGATCTACATTTCTTAATCCCACAGACTCTCAGATCGGTAAAAAAGAGAGTATCGCCGACACTGCACGAGTTCTTGCAAGTATGTACGACGGAATCGAGTACAGAGGCTTTGAGCAGGAGAAAGTTGAAGCTCTTGCCAAGTACAGTAAAGTTCCTGTATGGAACGGACTTACAAACGAGTTCCATCCCACACAGATGCTTGCAGATATGTTGACCATTAAGGAACACTTTGGCAAACTTAAGGGACTTCACCTCGCATATATGGGTGATGCAAGATACAACACAGGTAATTCACTTATGGTCGTATGCGCTAAGCTCGGTCTTGATTTTACCGTTGTATCTAATAAGAAATATTTCCCTTCAGAGGAACTTGTAAACACATGTAAAGAAATTGCCGCACAGTCAGGCGCTTCTATAAACTTCAGCGAAGACCCCATGGAGGGAACAAAGGGCGCTGATATTGTTTATACAGACATATGGGTTTCAATGGGTGAACCCGACAGTATCTGGGAGGAGAGGATAAAAGACCTTCGTCCTTATCAGGTAAATATGGATATCATGAAGAATGCGGGAGAGAAGAGCGTATTCATGCACTGCCTGCCTTCATTCCACGATCTCAACACAGGAATCGGAATGGAGATCAAAGAAAAATTCGGTCTTGATGAGATGGAAGTTACGGATGAAGTGTTTGAGTCAGAAAGGTCTATAGTGTTTGATGAGGCTGAGAACCGCATGCACACTATAAAGGCTGTGATGCTGGCAACAATAAAAGGAAATTGCTAATGCTAAATGCAGAAAATATAAGGGGGCAGCTCGGTACTAAGTGGGCTGCCCGTAACCTTATTTTTAAGGAAATTACGGAATCCACAAATGACGATGCCAAGATGCTCGGCGAAGAAGATGCACCTCATGGTACACTTGTTGTCGCGGATGTTCAGACGAGCGGACGAGGCTCAAGAGGAAGAAACTGGGAGACTCCCGGCGGAAGCAATATTGCAATGAGTCTCCTTGTAAGGCCTACGGCGCCACCTGACAAGATATCAGTTCTTACGCTTATTATGGGACTTTCGATCGCGCAGGGCGTTGAGGATCTTTTTGCCGACAACGAAGAGTTTGCGGATTATCCCCAGATCAAATGGCCCAATGACGTTGTCATCGCGGGTAAAAAAATCTGTGGAATACTTACGGAACTTCATATGAATAACGACAACACCATAAACAACGTGGTTATCGGAGTAGGAATAAACGTCAACATGAATTCTTTTCCGGAGGAAATCGAAGATATAGCAGGTTCTATCTATACTCAGACCGGATTTAAAGTTGACAGGGCAAGCGTTGTCGCTGCATGTATGAAGAGATTTGAGGAAAACTACGAGAAATTTGAGAAGACTTATGATCTGTCTCTTTTAAAAGAAGAATATGAGGATAGGCTCATAAACAGAGACAGAACGGTTAAGATACTTGACCCTCGCGGAGAGTACGAGGCGGTTGCCTTGGGAATCGGAGATGACGGTGCGCTTAAAGTGCGACTTTCTGACGGGAATGTCGTTAATATAAACGCCGGAGAGGTGTCGGTACGAGGACTTTACGGATATGTATGAGAAAAAGACGGAGGAAACTATGATTCTGGTAATTGATGTGGGAAACACCAACATTACTTTCGGAGTTTTTTCACAGGATGAGCTTGTGAGCTCCTTTAGAATGACAACACAGATGCCCAGAACTTCCGATGAGTTTGGAATTAATCTTGTGACGCTTCTGAGTTCAAACGGAGTTACGACGGATGATATTGAGGGCGTAATGATAGCGAGCGTAGTGCCTAAGACAATGCACGCTCTTGTAAATGCGATAGAGAAATATATCGGTAAGAAACCTTATATTGTAGGCCCAGGCATTAAGACGGGTATCAAGATCGCGACGGATAATCCGAGGGAAATAGGACCCGACCTTATTGCAGGCGCTGTCGGAGCGTATGAGCTTTACGGCGGACCTGTTATGATAATCGACTTTGGAACGGCGACGACCTATGTTACCGTAAATGCCGAAGGTGAGTTTTTTGCCGGAGTTGTTGCACCCGGAATTGGGATATCAGCCAAGGCGCTGTGGCAGGATACGGCTAAACTTCCCGAGATTGAGATTGCAAAGCCCAAGAGTATTCTTGCAAAAGAGACTATCTCAAGTATGCAGGCCGGACTTGTTTACGGACAGATTGGGCAGACCAAGTACATTATTAAAGAAATGAAGAAAGAAGCCAAGATGCCCGATATGAAAGTTGTGGCAACGGGAGGCCTTGGAAGGCTCATTTCCAATGAGACCAAAGAGATTGATATATACGACCCGATACTTATACTTGAGGGACTTAAGGTCCTTTATGATAAGAACAAAAGAAAATAATAAATGGAGATTTTAGTATAGATGGCAGGTTTTTTTGAAAAATTTAGTAAGAAGTTCAGTGAAGAGCCAAGCTTTGCTGAAGAATATAAGGAAGTTGAGATTAAGCCGAGTTTTTCGGAAGAAAATGATAAGGAAGTTCGCGGCGAGACTGATTTTGAGAAGGAATACAAAAGAGAATTCCGAGAGGATAATGGCAAGGAAGATCTTCACATAGACAAGATGGATAAGACCAATAAGGGACGAGTTTTTGAAGCGAATGCGAATGGAAGAGTGGTTCTTTGCGGCGCGAATGCATATGAGCTTAAATACTACTTCAATCCTCTTTTCAGACAGATTCCCGAGAGTATAAAGAAAGAGCTCAATATTATCAGCGTTCTTTTTACCCAGGAAGCCGGAGGCATATTTACCATACTCTTTGAGGAGGATGGATCAATCAGCATAGAGACAAATGCAGATGAAGAGGATATCACTTATGATGAGATCACAGCTGGGCTTCTTGTCGGTGAAGTGAGAAGAAAGAGACAGGATCTTTTCGAGGCGCTCGGACTTTATTACAGGATCTATGTGTTACACGAAGATCCGGCTGAACTTTTAGGGGAAGACGACTGATGCCGGGATATGGTAAGTTGCAGATTGGCAACGTTATACTCGACAATAACATAATATTGGGGCCTATGGCAGGAGTATCGGACCTTCCGTTCAGAATCCTGTGCCATGAGATGGGCGCGGGGCTTGTATGTATGGAGATGGTGAGCGCCAAGGCTATAATTTACAAGAATAAGAACACGGACATGCTCATAGAGATACATAAAGATGAGCATCCCGTGTCTTTGCAGCTTTTTGGGTCAGAACCTGCCGTGATGCAGGAAGCGTTCGGAATGATAAAGGACAGACCTTTCGATATCCTTGATATTAACATGGGATGTCCGGTTCCAAAGGTTGTAAGTAACGGAGAAGGATCGGCTCTTATGAAAAAGCCTGAGCTTATCGAAGAGATAGTTGCAGCGCTTGTGAAAGTTTCTGACAGGCCTGTCACTGTCAAGATAAGAAAGGGCTTTAACGACAAGAGCATAAATGCCGTTGAATGTGCACTTGCGGCGCAGGAAGGCGGAGCGGAGGCCATTGCCGTTCACGGAAGGACCAGAGAGCAGTATTATACCGGAGATGCGGATTGGGATATTATAAGTAAGGTCAAGGAAGCGGTCAGGATACCGGTTATCGGAAACGGCGACGTTACGGACGGCGAGAGCGCAAAGAGAATGTTCGAAGAGACCGGATGCGACGGAGTTATGGTAGCAAGAGCCGCTCAGGGCAATCCTTTTATCTTTAGGGAGATAAAGAGCTTTTTTGAAACGGGCAAAGCATGTGAGAGGCCAAGTGCCGAAGAGATTTATGATACTGTCATAAGGCATGCGGATCTTCAGCTTAAATACAAGGGCGAATATATCGGGATAAGAGAGATGCGAAAACATGTATCCTGGTATACTTTCGGAATGCCCGGAAGCGCAAGATTCAGGAATGAAATTAACCAAATGACGGACATGGATTCATTAAAAAAAGCATGCAAAGCGGTAATGCTTTCGGAGGCATTACATTAACGGTAGATTTTTATATGATTGACACAGAAAATAATTGACTGTATAATATCCAAGTTAATATAGAATGCTGATTTGAATTTTTTTTGATATAAATTTGCGCAACGCGCCAGACCTGAATATTTAAAGGGGTAGGAGACGTAACAATGGAAGAGAAGAAGAATATTTTAACTTACGAAGGACTTAAAAAATACGAGGACGAGCTTCACGAGCTTAAAGTTGTAAAACGTAAAGAAGTTGCAGAGAAGATCAAAGAAGCAAGAGAGCAGGGCGACCTTTCAGAGAACGCTGAGTATGATGCAGCCAAAGATGAGCAGCGTGATATCGAAGCAAGAATTGAGACGCTCGAGAAAATCTTGAAAAACGCAGAAGTAGTTGTAGAGGAAGATGTAGATCTCAACAAGATCAGCATCGGATGTAAAGTAAAGATTCGCGACCTTGAGTTCAACGAGGATCTTGAGTACAAGATCGTAGGTTCATCAGAGGCAAACAGCCTTAAAGGTAAAATATCTAACGAGTCACCTGTTGGTAAAGCACTCCTTGGAGCAAAAAAAGGACAGACTGTTTCAGTAGAGACACAGGCTGGCGTTATCAAGTATAAGGTACTTGGAATTGAGAGATTTGAAAACTGAGTAGCTGTACCTGTTTGAGTGTATGCGTGACTCTCAAAGAATTGGTGATTTAAAACAGTGAATTTTTTGGAGCCGGCGATTTTTACATTCGCTGGCTCTTTTTTGAGATTATATTAGATTGATGCGGAGGAATCAAAAATTGGAAGCCAATAATCAGCAGAATAACCAGAACACACAGGAAGACGTTGGACGTCTTCGTCAGGTCAGAAGAGATAAGCTTTCTGAGCTTCAGGCAGCAGGAAGAGATCCTTTTCAGATTGTGAAATATGACCAGACTCATCATACACAGGACATCAGGGATAAATTCGATACCCTTGAGTTTGTAGCTCCTGTAGATGCAGATGGAAGACCTGTGGTAGTGCCTCTTTCGGATGTTCCGGCAGAGAAGATCGTATCACTTGCAGGTCGTATGATGAGTAAGCGTGTAATGGGTAAGGCTTCTTTTGCTAACCTTCAGGATAGAGACGGACGCATGCAGCTCTACATCTCAAGAAATGATATCGGAGATGAGGCTTATGCAGATTTCAAGAAGCTTGATATCGGAGATATCATCGGTGTTAAGGGCTTTGCTTTCAGAACAAGAACAGGAGAGCTTTCTGTTCATGTTAAGGAGCTTGTTCTTTTATCCAAGTCACTCATGCCTCTTCCTGAGAAGTTCCACGGACTTACAGATACAGAGATTCGTTACAGACAGAGATATGTCGATCTTATCATGAATGAGGAAGTAAAGGAGACATTCAAGAAGAGATCTGCGATCATACGCGAGATCCGTAACTTCCTTGCAGGCAGAGACTTCATGGAAGTTGAGACTCCTATGCTCGTTGAGAATGCGGGTGGTGCTGCAGCCAGACCTTTCTTCACTCACTACAATGCTCTTGATGAAGAGAGAAAGCTTCGTATCTCTCTTGAGCTTTACCTTAAGAGACTTATCGTAGGCGGCATGGAGAGAGTATTCGAGATTGGCCGTGTATTTAGAAATGAAGGAACAGATACAAGACATAATCCTGAGTTCACACTTATGGAACTCTATCAGGCATATACAGACTATGAAGGAATGATGGAACTTACAGAGTCCATGTTCCGTTATCTTGCCGAGAAGGTATGTGGAACAACACAGATTCCTTACGGCGACAACATTATCGACCTTGGAAAGCCTTTCGAGAGACTTACCATGAACGATGCAATCAAGAAGTATGCAGGCGTTGACTTCGACGCTGTTGAAACAGACGAAGAAGCTAAGGCAATCGCTAAGCAGCGCGGTGTTGAATTTGAAGACCGTCACACTAAGGGCGACATCATCAACCTCTTCTTTGAGGAGTATTGTGAAAAGAACCTGATCCAGCCTACATTTATCATGGATCATCCTCTTGCAATCTCACCTCTTACCAAGAAGAAGCCCACAGATCCCGAGAAGGTTGAGCGTTTCGAGCTCTTCATCAATACATGGGAGATGTGTAACGCATACTCAGAGCTTAACGATCCAATCGACCAGCGTGAGCGTTTCGCAGCTCAGGATGCCAATGCGGCAGCCGGCGACGAAGAAGCTGAGCACACAGACGAAGACTTCCTCAACGCCCTCGAGATCGGTATGCCACCCACAGGTGGTATCGGCTACGGTATCGACCGTCTTTGCATGCTGTTGACTAACAGTGCGGGAATAAGAGACGTGTTGTTGTTCCCGACTTTGAAAAGTTTAAATTAACATTTGGACTTATTACGACTCACCGTTATCCATAGACGTACAATGTAATCCAAAAACGCCATGAATGTACAACAGATTCATTGGATTTCTACGGAGCTATTCGGACCAGTATGTAGTTTTTTCAATAAAATATCAGGACAAACATGGTGTGTCAGAGGAATGATCAGTTCATAAAAACCATGATATAGAGACCACATTTTTCTAAAAAAGGAAGATGTGGTTTTTTTGTACCCAAAATCTTCTAATTGCATCTCGTAACTTAGAAAAACGGAGGTTACGGATGAATCGCGGAAAATCCCCACCAATCAATTTAGACAAGTATCTTGTCGGAAAAGAACATCGTTATTGTACTTACAATGAAGGAGCAAGGCTCTACTGCATGAATTATTGGGGCTTTGTAACGTTCTGTAAGGAAGCGGGAGCAAATTTCAAGCTTCGTAAGACCGCACTTGTGGATCTGAACATTGTTGATAAGTACATTGAAGAGAATTTTAAAGAAGAATATGAAAGAGAGGTTTCGGAAATGGCTAGTAGAAGAAAGATTGAAGACTTAGCTGACGTTGTTAAGAAAGGTAAAAAGAAATATGTGAGATATGCAGAAGGAGCGGAGCTTTATTCCATTGGCCTGCATACTTTTGAGAATTTGGCAAAAGAAGCAAAGGCAACTAGGAAAGTAAAAGGTGTGGTTCTCTGTAACACTGAAAAGATTGATGCATTTATCGAGTCGTTTGAGGAATAAGGAGGAAGAGCAGATGTCTAAAGTAATTGCGGTAACAAATCAGAAGGGCGGCGTAGGAAAGACTGTAACAAGTGTAAATTTGGGAATCGGGCTTGCAAGAGAAGGCTACAGTGTATTGATGATAGATGCAGATCCGCAGGGCTCGATGTCAATTAGTCTTGGATGTGATGAACCTGATAGCTTGGATTATTCATTGGCAACGGCGCTGGTAAATATCATAAATGATGAACCCGTGGATGTTGCAAAGGGGCTCATCAGACACCCTGAGGGAGTTGACTTTATGCCGGGAAACATTGAGCTTTCAAGTTTGGAAATCAGTATGACCGGAGTGATAAGCAGAGAGACAATCCTCAAAGAATATGTGGATAAGGCAAGAGAACTGTATGACTTTATCATAATTGATTGTATGCCATCACTTGGAATGTTGACAATAAATGCTCTGGCTTGTGCAGATTCTGTTGTTATTCCTTGCCAGGCTGCTTATCTTCCGGTAAAGGGCTTACAGCAGCTTATCAGAACAATAGGAAGAGTAAAGCGTCAGCTCAATCCTAAGCTTGAGATTGAAGGAATACTCATCACTATGGTTGATAACAGAACAAATTACGCAAAAGATATTTCAGCTCAGATATATGAAGCGTATTCATCAAGCATAAATGTTTTTAAAACAGAGATTCCATTATCTGTACGAGCAGCTGAGATAAGTGCTTCAGGAAGCAGTTTATATCAGTATGATCCCAAAGGAAAGGCGGCATTTGCTTATTCAGCGTTTATCAAGGAGGTTATGAACAATGGCACAAAGAATTGGGCAGAAGTTAAAGCTATCTAGTATAGATGAACTCCTCGGTGTTCCAAGCACCGAGGGGACAGTAGATCTTGATGTATTAACAATATATCCTTTCGAAAATCATCCGTTTAAGGTAATTGATGATGAAAAGATGGAAGAGCTTGTAGAGAGCATCAAGGAAAGCGGGGTTCTCACTCCGGTACTTGTAAGACCTGATGATGAAGGTACTTATGAAATGATTTCCGGTCATAGAAGACTTCATGCGGCGAAAAGGGCAGGACTTAGGAAGATACCGGCAATTATCAAGGAAATGACCAATGATGATGCGACTGTGGCAATGGTTGATTCAAACATGCAAAGAGAGGAAATTCTTCCAAGTGAAAGAGCATTTTCTCTAAAAATGAAAATGGATGCTTTGAATCATCAGGGAAAACGTACAGATTTAACTTTGTCTACTGAAGAGACAAAGTTACACTCTGCTACAGAAGTAGGTGAATCTGTAGGTTTAAAAAGAGCTCAGGTTCATAGATATATCCGCCTTACTTATTTAATTCCCAAACTGTTGGATATGGTTGATACAGGAAGATTAGCGTTATCGGTAGCAGTAGAACTCTCTTATTTCAATCATACTTATCAACAATGGCTCTACGAATACATCCATGAAAACGGGATGCTAAAGCAAGAACAGCTTTTAGATTTGCGTCAGTACCGTGATGATGATTCTCTTACACAGGAACAGATGATAGAATTCTTGATTCAGAAAAAAGCCACACCACAGACAAGAAAGAAAATCACGATCACAGAGCGGAAGCTCAATAAGTATTTTCCTGCTTACTATTCGCAGACGGAGATAGAACGAGTGATTGTTGGACTTTTGGAACAGTGGAAAGCTTCACAGGAAAGCGAGGAAAAATGACATGATGGAATACTTTTATGGCGTTCAGTCTGAGCAATATGCATCTGTAGAGATTCCTAAGGAACTGCTTACAGGGAAGAATTTCTCTTCCCTGTCCGTTTCATCAAAGATGCTTTACGCAGTCCTTCTGGACAAGATGGGAGAGGCCAAAAAACATAACTGGTTCGATGATGAGAACAGAGTTTATATCATATATCCTCTTAGCAAGATTGAGGAAGATATCAATTTCTCAAGGCATAAGATTATTGATTGTATGAATGAATTGGAAGAATTCGGGCTTATCTATAAGCTTCAGGCAAAGGGTAAGCCAAGCAAAATCTACGTTAAGAATTTTAATCTGAAAAGAAGATTTCAGCTTATAGGGTAGTGCAGAAATTGCACCACTCAAGTCCACAGAACATCGTGGAAAGTTATTGAAGGGAGGAAAAAGGATTGAGCGAAAGAATTGTATTTGACTATTTTACCGGTCAAGAATCTGAAATGCTTGCCTTTTACAGAATACCAAAGCTCTTATTTACAAATGCATATTTTAAAGGGCTTGATGCGCTTGCCAAGACTCTATACGGGCTTATGCTTGACAGAATGTCACTTTCTCTTAAGAATAAGTGGTTTGATGAGCTTCAGAGAGCTTTTATATATTTCGCTCAGAAGGAAGCGGCAGAAATGTTGGGATGCGGTGAGGATAAGATCAGGAGTTTGTTTAAGAAGCTTGAGGATTATGGGCTTATAGAACGTCAAAAGCAGGGACAGGGAAAACCAACAAAAATCTATCTTAAAAACTTTGCTTCTGTAGGAAATAAAGATAGTTCAGACCACGGAAATATCAGGGTCAAGACCACGGAAAAATCGGGGTCAAGACCACGCGATAATCAGTGTCTAGACCACGGAGAATCCGACACTAATAAGAATAATATAAATAATACTAATAGAGTTAGAAGTACTAATCATATCTCTTCGATGAAACAGGATATGAATGATGAGTATGATGCATATGCTGAAATTGTAAAAGAAAATCTAGATATTGATAGTATGTGTGAACGCTATCCACAAGATGTAGAGATTATTGAAGGAATTTACGACCTTGTACTTGAGACAGTTATCTGCAGGAAACCAACTATCTGGATTTCAAAGAATGAGTACCCGACTAATCTCGTTAAATCCAAGTTCCTCAAGCTCAATCATATGCACCTTGAATATGTCATGGAATGTATGAAAGATAATACAACCAAGATCAGGAATATAAAGAACTATCTGTTATCTGCACTATTTAATGCTCCTACAACTATGGGAAGCTACTATCAGTCTGAGGTCAGTCATGATAGGGCATGCAGAGTGGGATAGAGTGTTGTGTATGTGATACAGACTGATATATGTTAACGTTTGTTCGCTTCAATGCAGTATTGGATTCGTTGAAATAGTGAGATGTATATGCTAACATGTTAATAATGTATTTGCATACAATTAATTTGTTGACATAAAAGCGAGGAGAGTAGGAAAAGTTGGGGACACAGAATGAAGTTTTCATGGATACCAAGGTATTCACGGGTATTGTCGATGGAATTAGAGGAGCAGCATCTGATTGTGTGCTCTCGGATAGGGCGTTGAATAGTCTGGATGCTTGGGAAGGCACAGATGCCGGAGCAGCAATAATAGATTTGATTAAGGAAGTCTACAAATCATCAGCATTATATAGAACAGAAGCTTCTGAGGCACTTCCAAGTGCTCTTAATACTCTTAGAGATGGTATGATTGCGGTTGATGAAGAACTGAGCAATAGCCTTACTGTAGAGAAAGTATCGGGAGGTGGCAGGATTGAGCAGAAGAGGTGAAATTAGGTCAGAAATCCATCACTTGGAGCGTACGATTTCAAAATACCGAAGCTATATCGGAGAACTTGAAGCCGGGCATGAATATATGGCACAGAAAAGAAATAAGATAGAAAATGAAGTTTATGAGCCGGAAAGGGCGTATGACATGACTTTGGGAGATTTGTTTCGCGGAAATCTTGAGTCAGAGTCGGAAAGGTATCGTGAACAGATTGTTCAGCAGATAGGGATGGCTCAAAATGATACAACCGAATTTTTGAGTGCCATAAACAGGGCAATAGATAGACTTTATGAGCTTATAGAAGAGTGTGAAAGAGAAATAAGTAGTCTGGAAGACGAGCTCAATTCGCTTTCAGAATATGATTAAAACGGGGATTTGAAATAATGGGAAAAAGATATGATGCAGAACGCGTTTCTGCAGCTATAGATGATCTTGGCTCAGATTTGGAACAGTACAAGACAAAGGCAAAAGCGCTTGAAGCCGGATTTGGAAGATATTATCATAATGAAGCTTATAGAGGAAAAGCGGCTGAGGCGTCAAAGGAATTTATCGCACAAGGGCAGATGGATAAGCTTCATGTCGAGAATCTTGATATACAGAGAGAACTTTATAGAAGATGCCTTGAAACTGATGAAGTATTTAAAGAAATGGTAGATTCTTCGCCAGTTGCACGTATAGATACCGATGTGCTTTTACATTTAAAGAAAGATCATCAGATATTTAGTGACAACATTGATGTTACAGGGTATGAGCTTGAATGCAAGGCAAGAGAGCTGATGGATAAATTTGGGGAATACTCTGATTTTTACCCGATAAGCTATCATAGGGCAAGAAATGCATATGACGAGCTTTCGGGTTCCGGCGGACATTATGATAAGTGTTTAGAAAGAGTCGAAAGGTTCGACGATTATGCAAAATCATATATAAATAACTCCGGTTTAAAGGAGCGTACTTATGATCTTCAGAATAAGATTGTAAATATGACCGGAGCTCTTCAATCTATACAGGTATTTTCACCAAGCGTGGCAAAGAATTCCTTAACTCTTGCCGCTCTTTGGAATGGTGCGATAAATGGTTCTGCTAATATATTGGTATTTGCCAATGATAAAGAAAGGGCAGAGTACCTTGATACACAGCTTAAGAGATTATGTGACGGTGATGATTCAAATGACGCGGAGGCAACTGCAAACATAAATGCTTGCCTTAATGGATTTTTGTGCGTAAAAGAAGTTAATGGCAAAAAGTATGTTGCTTACGATCAGCAAAAGATCCGAAACACGTTGAATAATTTAGAAGTTTGTGGTCTTGGTTATCAGCTGTTGACTTCTATAGACAATCAGATAGAAGAAAATAAAGCAAATAGAGTTGCAGTTCCAGAGGCTATAACAAAGTTAGGGTTTGGGGGAAAGCTTGAAAATACAAAGCTTGAAGTGAGCAAATATGGAGCCGGAGTAAAGCTGGAAGTTACATCAAATAATGATTTATTCCCTCTTAACGAGATAGATCATAAGTTAGTGTCTTACGCTGCTACAAAAGCTTCTTCTGACCATTATTTCTGTAATAAAGATGGAAGCCTTAATTGGGACAATATCACTGAATGGATCAAGATGGATTCTATAGATGAGACCTCATATGAATATGACGTTTTTAGTGCAAAAATGATGGATATGTCAGATGAGGATATTGAGAAATTGCTTAATTTGGGTATGGTTGCCAATACCGACAACATGCCGAAAATTGTAGAATGGACAAGTGACTACTATGGCTCGAAAAAGTATATCGAAAGCCAAAATATCCAGATTACTGCAAGAAGATATGCTGAGATAATGAATGTTGCAAGAAACCGTGAAGGTTATAATTATCTTTCACTCTCAGAACGCGCGTATATTGACGATAACGAAACCCGTTCAATAGCGTTCTTGGAAGCAACACAGGCAATGTCAGATGGCGGCGGATTAAATATGGTTGCTGATATAACAACAGAAGGTACAGATGGCGAGAAGGTTTACAAGGTTCAAATAAATGTTATTCCGGGAAGTGGTAGTAACATTACAGAGGGCGAAGTACTTGTTGATTCATATGAAACGTTTGATAAGACCAGAAATATCACAGTATATCCAAGGGCTTCAGCAGATGTTATTGATAAATACTTGGATGATCAAGCAAAAATCCAGATGGGACATGATGTGAAATTCATTTATTCTCATAATTTAAAGGATGTTGATTATGAGAAAATCGTAATGCAGACATTGGATGTAGCTTCTGAGTATGCACCTGAGCCGGTTCAGATATGCATGAAGGGGGTAGATGTAATTTCTTTGGGTAAGGAAATGGCTCAGGATTATAAAAATAGCGTTGAGGCTTCAACTGCTATGAAGGGACTTGATACCGGAAACGGCGCTATATGTATGGGCGTTGAAGGTTCTGTCGTTTACAATGTTTCTGGAACTTCGGGTTCAGTTATTATAAACGATATAGAATATAACGAAACAGAACTAAAGCTACGAAGCGGTGCATATGATATAGCAACCGGAGCTGATGTTACACCCGATGAACTGAAGGAACATTATGTTAATGGCGATGATGATTATCATAAGTATTATGATTGGTATTACAATCCTAATAGATCGGAACAGATGGAAACGTATAGAGATGCAGTAAGATATTCGCTCGCAAATAAAGGGATTTCTTTGGAAAATGCAACAGATATCCAACTAAATGAAGCGATGAAACAAGTTTCAGAAGCAATAAAAGAGACTAATTCGTATGAACTTAGGAACGTTGATAAGCAAGAAATAAAGAACTGGATTCAGGAGAATGGCACGTAAGTATGGAGAAAAGAGCGTTTTCAAAAAATGGGCATAAATACATTGTAATACTGCTTGTTATATGTTTGGTTTCTGTGTGTATATATCACAATTATAATGTAAAAAAAGAAAAGGAAAATGCCAATCTAAAAAAAATGTATGAACAGCAGAATTTTGCTTTTTGTATGGATATGGAGCCCTATTATAAAGACTTTAGCGAAGATCATATTCAATCATTGATAGAAAACCTGGGGGCATATGAGGAAGATACTCAAACAACAGATATAGTTACTGTTGAAGATGTAAAAAATTATTTGTCTAGTGAATATACAAAAGATAAAAAACTGGCAATTCTTAATAAGCCTTCAAATATTGGAGCTTATATTGATTGGTTCTGGCACGGAGGCGATAGATATGCTGAAGAATATAGGTTCTGGTTAAGCAATTATATGGAAGAACATCCAGATGAATACAATTATGGTTCTGCGACAGTTTTATCCGAAGAAGAATTATACGAACTGATTGATAAGTTTAAGAACAGTCCGGACAAAAAGAAATACGAGTATTCTTTTGGATATAAAAATGGCGAATTTAGGTAATCAAAGACTATGCTGAAACTAGCGTTGATTGCTATTATACTACGGCATATTGCTGAAGTAGATAGATTAGAGGGTTACAGATGAGGAAAAGGGAAGATATTCGCTTAGAGATAAAAAGAATAGATGAACAAGTTAAGGAATACTATAATGATATCCTTGAGCTTGAGGAAAGTTATAAAATCGTTAAGATGGATTACAATGTGATAGTTGAAAAGGTTTACAAACCCGAGAAAGAGTATGATTTAACGCCACTTTTGGTGTGTGGAAAAGAGACATATGAACAGGCAGAAGAATATCGTAACAGAATTACAGTAGCGTTGGAAAAAAGCCTTAATGACACATTAAAGTTTTTATCGAATGTTCAAACTGCGATAAAGAACGTCCAAAAAGAAATAGAGAAATGTGAAAATAAAAAGAAAGCGCTTGAAGTAGAGCTGAATGATTTTGGGGCGGGTAGATAGGTTGATTTAAAGGTATCAGAAAATGAGTGACAAAGAAGAATTTGGTAAGATTCGGCAGATAGTTGATTCAGATGAATATCCTGAAGAAAGGAATTTTGCAGATAAAGTTGTCAAGAAGTTCAACAGGACAAGAAATCTGTTTTATATTGTAATAATTGCAGAAAGTTTTTACCTGTATCAGGTGGGGAAGTTATTCCCTGAAAACATAATGCTGGAATTTGTTATTGTAATTGCTATACCAGTGATTTGTTTTATGTATCTTGGGCAGAGAAATGCTATGAGACGAGAGCTGAACAGGTATATATTCAGGGAATGTCGACCGGATATCGCTATTTCAAGATATTTGAGTTTTGTTTCAAGGATTATAAATAAACAGGTGGCTTGGAATGCTGTTCAGTATAATTTGGGCTGTGCTTTATACAGGTACGGTAGAATTGGTAAAGCACATGCTTGTTTAAGCCTTATGCAGGAATCGTGCGAGACAGCCAA
Organism: Butyrivibrio sp. M55; assembly: GCF_900116865.1. GTDB lineage: Bacteria > Bacillota > Clostridia > Lachnospirales > Lachnospiraceae > Butyrivibrio. Next base: position 13,134 of record NZ_FPCD01000016.1, on the reverse strand, counting down.
TAGCATGATGTTGGCTGAGCATTTAAAACTGCTTATAGCTCTATATTACAAGGATTATGATACGGTTATATCCTGTGCAGAGGAAGCTAATACGCTTTATCCTAAGGCAGTACATAATATCTGGATTAAAAAAATATATGGCGATATGCAACGAGCCGGTGATTACGCAAAGTGTTGCAAGAATAATGATTATGCTCAGGCGTCTTCTATTCTTCAGAACACAAATGAACGTCCGTTGGATGAAGTGACAAGAAATTACTATTTGTTCCTTACGGCAAGAGAACTGCATGATTTTGAAAAAATAGAGACCTATCGGGATTATGTTAGAAGACATGCCGGAACTACATGGTATGGACAGGCTGTTGAAGATGGCTTTGTGCCTGAGGATAAGCCTGAGAACTATCCCGGTTTTTATGTGGCTTCGGAAAAGCTTAATAAGCCGCGCAAGGTTGATAGAAGCAGATTCAAATATTTTCTTATCGGTGTGTTGATTGCATTATTACTATATTTTTTACCAAGGCTTCTGTGGTAAATATTGGAGTAGATAGAAGCCGGCAAACATACAGTGATGTATGGGCGCAAAGTCGTAAATCTTTTATAGAAAGATGGTTTGACTGCAAAATGGCGGAGGAATCTGCTGTGTTGCAGTCTTTTTTATATGTATAGGAAATTGGAAAGAGAAAAAAAGTGAAACGTAATATTTTATCTAAGATTATAGTGTTTTTGCCGCTTTTATTTATTGTACTGATAATCTCGTTATATTTTGTGTGTCCGGTCATAAATGATTTTGTTGCGGCTGGAGTGGTTAAGGATTTAAAGAGAAATCCGCTTCCTGAAAATACTATCATAGTGGATGAAAAGTCTGCGGCCGGCAAACTATGCGGATGCGGAAACGGCATGCAGTATTTTGGGGCGCTTTTGCTAAAGAGTGACCTGTCGCTTGAGGAGCTGAAAGTATACTATTCTCAGTTCAGCGATAAAGAATGGGATAATATTGTGGAACAGCAATGTGGTAACAGAATAGAAGAAGTCGAGCATCAAGATTTGGATTTTGAAGCAGATATAGATGGTGATGATTACTACATTTTATATGAATGGGGCAGTTATCACGGATTGGCAAGTGAGTTTGATCTGCGCGGGCATTGATTAAATTTGAGGTTTGTTATGTTTATGATTATTTTTTTATCAGTACCAATACTTCTGATTATATGGGAATTGGTTTTGTTTGTTCGTGAGTGTGTAAATAATCCATTCGAAGCAAGTGTGGCTGCCGATGCATTAGTTTTTTTGCTGGGGGCCATATATTTGCGTCTATTTCTATTAAGTAAGTGGACTACGTTGTTTGACTGGGATGAACAGATTATAAATGCAGAAAGACATACGCCGATTTATACGGGCTCACTTTTTACAGTTGTTGTTATTTTTATAATTGCATTTACAGGATATGTACTTCTTCAACGTGTTGATCTGACAGATCTTCCACCATTGATTGTTGTGCTTTCGATTTCTGCCATGTACTTGGGAATGATCCAATTATGTGTTTTTACTTTCCAGCTGGTTGGTACAAGTATAGAAAATGATGAGATGGATTATTTTGTTATTGCCTTGCCGGTATGTTGTGGCATTATCACTGCAAGAACTATACTCAGGAAAATTCATGAGTGGAAAGAACTGGAAATAAAGAATAGTAAGATTCAGGAAAACAAGATATTGCGTATTGCTGACGAAATATTGCAAAATGCAAATCTATGGCCTGCTTTGGCAATTTTGCTGATATTTCCTCTTCTTGGAATACTTATCATGATTCTTGCTTTATTTGGACAAGCTCCGGATTCTGTTATAAAGGCGTGGACAGAAACGAGCGAATGGGCTTTATCAACTAAGCAGAGCCCGCCAAACTTGCATGTTGATCAGCATTATCTTTGCACGGTTGCAGCAGGAGGACATACGAGAGTAGTCAAACCGATTCGAAAGGGAATTCGTCATGGGCATGAAGTGATCGTTAATAGGCAGCTTTGCATAGCAAATGCGTTTGAAGAAGTATTGCAGGAAAAAATGCCGCGTGCGCATAGAGTAATACGTGATTTTTATGATAGATACGGATTTCCTATTGCAAAACTTATAAGACATAAGTGGTCGGCAGATCTTGTTTATATTCTAATGAAACCATTGGAATGGATATTTCTGATTGTATTGTATTTTACTGATGTTCATCCTGAGAACAGGATTGCTGTTCAATATATGGGCGACAGAAAATAAGCATATTAGATACAGCATCGAAGGAAAAGGATCCGATGCTGTATTTTTTTCGATTGAATTTGACATATCTGCACAACACTCATATAATCATGAATATAAGATGTTTGCACAATACTCATAGGAGGATTACATATGCCAAGAGTAAATTTATCAATCAGTGAGGATTTATATAAACAGCTACAGAAGGATGCAGACAAGAGGAATATAACCGTTAATAATCTTATTCTTGATATGATTGAGGATAAGTACAATCCGTCTATCAGGTACGATTATACGCTGGCTCTGAATAACATGATATCTGAGTCAAAGAAGACGCAGGGTGAATATACTCTTTCGGATCTTCCGACGTTTAAAAATGTCGAGCAGATACTTATCGAGAATCATGTGAGCGAATCACCTGCATCAGTGAGAGCTAGGCTTGGTAAGATGTATAACGAAGCAGTGAAAAAGGGCTCTATCAAGGGAATTGAAAGAGCGGTTGTAAATAGGAACGGTGTCGAGGAATTGAAGTTCCTGTGCCGTGCGGCTGTTTATTACAATAAGCTGAACAAGCCTAGAAAAGAGGGAAAAGAATGAGTTATTATGATTGGGATTATTATTATGGTAGGTCGGGATGTGGCATTATAGGAACTATAATTCTTTTTCTATTGAACATGCCATTTATCAATGCTGTACTTGTTGCACTTGTTCCGGTTCTTCTTACGAGAACTAACGGCTATGAGAAGATATATTATTGGATCATGTTTGGAGTGGCATTTGTGATTTCAATGTTCTTGCAGCTTCGATTTGTTCTTTTTAGGATAATATATGGACTGTTTACATGTCTTGTGGTGGCTTTTTTCTGCTATGTATGGGATAAAAAAGTGCCTATGTTGACAAGATATACCGCAGTTGCTGTGGGAGTTGGGATAACAATAATATTTAACTTTTTAAGCTGGATGGTTATTGACTAAACACTTTTATAAAACTATTTGCCATTGGGTGAAAAAGCACCTGATGGTTTTCTTTTTTATGATGAAAAGCAACACTTTTAAATTGTTAACAAAAACGTCCCCAAATGTCCCCAAAAGTACACCAAATGGCTACTAAATGGCTACCAAATGGCAATTTTCAATCGATTTAAGGCATGATATTATTATAATGAGCCAAGAAATGAACGAGAGAGAAATCAATCGATTCATTCCTTGGTTTTTCTTTTGCAAAAGAAGCAACTAAATGTATAGCGCTATTTCTGGATTTATTCAGAGATGGCGTTTTTTTGTCCTCAAAAGGAGAAAGGAAAGAGCATGGATTTTGAACAATTTAAAGAGAAACTTGCCGATGAGATCAAGGAGCTTCTAAGTTCCCTGTTTGGAAGGGAGACAACAATCGAAGCAAGGACGGTAGAGAAGACGAATACTACCTATGATGCGCTGACGATCAAGCCGATTGACAGCGATGTTGCTGTAAATATTAACGCAACGCATCTATTTGAACTGTATGAAAAGGGCGAGGACTTTGGCGTTATAGCTTCAGATGCGGCTAAATTTGCTGATAACGCGCTTTATCACAGCCCTGACTTTGATATCGATTCCGTCAAGGACTACGGACAGATGAAGGAAAGACTGACAATGGAAGTCATTTCTGCAGAAAAGAATGCGGATCTTCTTAAATCGGTACCGCACAAGGAGATTGAAGATCTTGCGGTTGTGTACCGTTTGGAACTCGCCAAATGCGAGCAGGGAGTAGGAACGGTTCTTGTAACGAACCAAATGATCGAACATTACGGGATTACTGCCGAGCAGCTTCACGAAGATGCGCTGGCCAATGCTCCGAAGTTTAAGCCGCTCGTAATAGAAACTATGGCGGAAGTACTTTCGAGGCAGATGGGAATCGAAGATGTATCAAAAGAGATTGGTCTAGATGATATTCCGAAAGAAAACCGTATATATGTAGCTTCTGTCGAAGGATATGTCAATGGTGCCGGAGCTCTTGCATATCAGGATTTCATGGAAAAAGCAGCAGAGAGGGCAAATGGCTCGTTCTTTATTCTTCCGAGTAGCATCCATGAGCTTTTGATTATTCCTGATACCGGCAAACATGACCTGCATGATTTAGAGAGCATGGTCAGGGAAGTAAATGCCACAACTGTAGATCCTAAGGAACAGCTTACGGACAATGTTTATCACTATGATGCCAAAGACAAGATCTTTGAGCTTGGTGAGAAGTTTGTGGCACGTCAGAACAACAAAGAAGTTAAGAAATCTCTTTCTGCGCAGATCAAGGCAAAGAAAGAAGAAATTGCCAAGGCTCCCAAGAAGGATGAACCCGTCAAAGAGCCTAAAGCAAAGGAAGGAAGAGCGAAATAATATGATTTTTTCAAAGGATAAGCCAAAGAACTGCCGAGGCTGCAAATATAAAGATGTTTGCAACGGCATAAAAAGAAAATGTGTGTACCGACAAAAGGGCTTGGAAGCTTATTTGAGAAGTGATTATCCATGTCGTGGCTGCCCTTACGGCAGAGACAACAGGATATGCTATCCATGCTATAAGAATCTTCTGGGTCAGAAAGGAATAAAGGAATGGAAGGAGAAGAATCCCAAGATATGCCTGGAGTGAGCTTTGGCTTTCCTTTGCACAAAAAGCGGAGGGAGGTGATGAATAAGTGCAAAATGAGCAACTTACACAGGAGGCAATCAGATTTTGCTATCGATTTACAAAAGAGTCATATGAGCTTACAGAAAAGAATGTGATGAAGCTTTTGGAGGTTGAAGATAATCTAAGGCAGGGTGTAAAGAAACTCTTAAGTAAAGATCCCAAGGTAAAACATGGCAAGATGAAGATCAAACAACTTATCCGTAAGGACGAGGGTGCAACAAGCGTAGATATCGCCAAGACGGAGCTACGGGATTTTCAGAAGGTTGCAAAAAGATACGGAGTAGATTTTGCGGTTGTAAAGCATAAAGGCTCGGAACCGCCTGTCTACTCCGTTTTCTTTAAGGCAAGAGATCAGGACGCGATAGCTGACGTGATTCGTTATTACACGGAAAAGAAGCTCATGAAAGAGAAGAGACCTTCGCTCCATGAAAAGATAAAGGAGTTCAAGCAGAAACTTGCCAACATGCCAAAGAAAACAAGGAGCAAGGCAAAGGAGAAGAGCAGATGATAACGTATGAAACTTTGCTCAAGAGTCCAAGAGTTCTTGTCGGAATCATTGGATTTGCGATTCTGATGCTCATTCTTTTCATCTGGGATAAAAGGGAGAATAAAAAGAAATACAGGCACAGGGTGGAATTCGGCTCAGCCCGGTGGGGCACAAAGAAAGACATAGAGCCGTACATTGACCCTGTGTTTGAAAAGAACGTTATTCTTTCAGAAAGTGAGATGCTTACCATGAATTCAAGACCGTCAAATCCCAAGTATGCGAGGAATAAAAATGTCCTCGTGATAGGCGGTTCCGGTTCAGGTAAGACGCGCTTTTTCATAAAGCCCAATCTCCTTCAGATGCATTCATCCTACGTGGTAACGGATCCAAAGGGTTACCTTTGGATAAGACAATGACGATATCACCTTGAAAAAGAAAGGATGCTCATATGAGTAAACACCAGTACACAGCCCTGTATGAACGCCTTTCAAGGGATGATGAATTGCAGGGCGAGAGCAACAGTATCACTAATCAGAAGCAGCTTTTAGAGGACTATGCTAAGAAGCACGGCTTCGATACCGTCCGTCATTTCACCGATGATGGAATTAGCGGTACCACCTTTGACCGTAAAGGCTTTAAGGCAATGATCGAAGAGGTTCTTGAGGGGAACATATCCACGATCATCGTTAAGGACATGAGCCGTTTTGGTCGTGACTATCTGAAAGTCGGTTACTACACCGAGATCATGTTTGTCGAGAAAGGTGTCCGCTTCATCGCTGTTAATAATAACATAGACAGCGCAAATCAGACAGATTCAGACTTTACCCCGTTCTTGAATATCATGAACGAATGGTATGCTAGAGACTCAAGCAGAAAGATCAATGCGGTATTTACCGACCGAATGGAGCGGGGATTGCGTTGTAGCGGTGCCATTCCTTATGGCTATTATCGCAAGCCGGAGGATAAGCAGACTCTGTATGTTGATGAAGAGGCAGCTAAGGTTGTCAGACGCATCTTTGACATGGTTGTGCAGGGATATTCGTATAACGAGATTATTCGTATCTTTCACGATGAGAAAATCCTTATTCCGGCAGAATACGAGAGAATACACTCACCATCCGATTGCAGACATAATCCGGTGCCGGATCCTTATATGTGGAACTCAACAACATTGGGATATATCATCCACCGGCAGGAATACTTGGGACATACGGTACTTAAGAAATCAAAGGGAGTATCGTATAAATCCAAGAAGAGAGTAAACGTGGCAGCTGAGGATCAGATGGTTTTTAAGAATACACATGAACCGATAATTGACGAGGAAACTTGGAGGCTTGCCAATAAGATAAAGGCACGCAGGAAGAAAACACCTTATACTGAGGATCCATTTAATCTTACCGGATTGTTATATTGTGCCGATTGCGGATCAAAGCTTATTCGCCATGATGCGCAGCCGACCACGCGGGAAAAGATGGATTCTGACCGAGCGTACTGTTGCGGGATGTACCGTAAGGGAGTGAACAAGGTATGTACCATGCATTACGTTAAGCGGAACGATATGCTTGAACTGATCCGCAAGGCGATACAGAGAGCAAGCAAGTATTCGATAATTAACGAGCAAGAATTCCGAGAAAAGATTATGGCAGAGTTATCGGTAAAGCAGGAACTTGATAATTCGGAGAACGAAGAAAAGCGAGTTCCCGCCGAGAACAGAATGCAGGAGCTTGATGTTCTGATTGGCAAGCTGTATGAAACATTTGCCTTGGAGAAGATAGCGCCGAAGCAGTATGAGCGCCTTATGAGCCAATATAACGCTGAATATGAGGAGCTTGAAGCGTTGTTGGCTGAGTTATCCCCCAGAGCGGAAGAACGTAATCCCAAGGCTGATATGGAGTCATTTATAACGCTTGCCAAGAAATATGCGGACTTTGAGGAACTTACACCGTTGATGATTAGCGAGTTTATCGACAAGATCATCGTACACGAATCCAATGGAATCCGAGGTTTTGGCAGAAAGCAGAAGATAGAGATCTATTTCAACTTCATCGGTCAGTTCATCCCACCGATCCCCGAAGAAGAGATACGGGAGGAAGCCGAAAAGCAGGTAGCCATACAGGCTGAGAAGAACCGGATCCGTGCTGAAAAGAGAAAGGCTACGCTTATCAGATATAACGCAAAAAGGGAAAAGAGGCTTGAAGAACTCAGGCTTGCTGCAGAATCCGGTGATTCCGTGGCGAAAGCGCAGTATGAGGAGCATTGCAGGAAAGAAGAGGAAAAGCGGGAGCGAAGCAAGGCATACTTCAAAGAGCGTTATCGCAGAGAGCAGGAGAAATATGCAAATACCAAAGCACTTGCAGAGCAGGGAAATCCGCAGGCTATTGAACTGTTGGCAGAGTATGACCGCAGGAGAGCATACCGGAAGAAGCGTGTTAGTGAGCAGGGAAAGGCAAAGCGAAGAGCTGAGAAAGAAGCACGTGCAAATATGACGATAATTACCGCCAATGCATGACCTTACAATAAGGCAGTTGGGGAAATATCCAAAGAGCATAACGTAACTTTCAATCAATCGATAATTATCGTATGAACTAAGAGTAAAAAGGCATCTGAGAAGATCTGTAGATACGGATCCCCAAAGGTGCCTTTTGTTATGTGGATAAGTGGTATGCGGGACATACCCGAAAGGGAGCCTTCCCTTCCCTGCCTTCCTTCTTCCTCTTCCCCCTTAGAAAGAAAAACGAAAAGAAAGAAGCAAAGAAAAGATAAAAGAAAGATATACCCCTATTATCTTTATCCATCCTATCCTATCCCATCCGTCCGTCTTCCGTCGGGGAACGGCTGCGCACGTTCCCCTAAGAGGAAGACGGAATATACGCGCGCGTGCGCGAGAAAGGAGCCAAACAGAGAATGAAGCTAACACGATATGAGCAGGAGACCATAATCAATTTCAATGCAGAGGAACTTAATGCCACAGTTTACACCCGTGACAAAGCCGTTATGAGGAAACTTGATGCGTTAGTTACCGAGTATCCGGACACCTTTAAGTGCATAGGTGAAACAGATATCGATAAGACATATTCAATGCCTAAGTCACGCATTAGTTACCGTAAGCCTAGAAAGATATCTGAAGCTAAGAGAGAGCAGGCAAGGATTAATATGATGGAGATTAATCACAACCGCAAGTAGAATTTATCCCCCACTTTATCCCCCACATTTGATATACTGATGTGGGGGATAAAGTGGGGGATAAATTTGTCGAGCGGAGGATAAGTGCTTGAATAATACAGAAGAACTGAAGAAGATTATCAAAGATTTAATTGCGCATTATTCTGAAGAGGAATGGTTTGAATTTAAGGAAAATTGGTATGAACCAAATGCATTGGGCGAGTATATTTCTTCAATGTCAAATGTTGCAGCGATGTTAGGAGAAAAAACGGCATATCTGGTTTGGGGAGTAACTAACGATACTCATGAAGTGGTCGGAACAACTTTTAATTATCATCAGGATGTCAAAAATGAACCGCTTGAGCATTACCTTAGTAGAAAGGTTTCGCCTGACATAGGGTTTGAGTTCGTCACCTTAACGATGTATAGAAAACGTATTGTCGTTTTAATTATACCTGCAGCAACAAAAGTACCGACAAGTTTTGATAATACAAGATATTTGAGGGTGGGATCTAGCAAAGCTAATCTTAACAAGTACCCGGAGCGTGAATCCAAGCTTTTTGATATTCTCAGAAACGGCATGCCGTCTTTGGTGACCGAAAAGTCTGACTGGCAGGATTTGAGTTTCAAGAAATTATTCTTGTACTATGAGGATCGTGGCATAACACTGAACAAGAAGAATTTTGAACATAATCTCAAACTGCGAACAAAAGACGGTGAATACAATATGCTAGCTCAGTTATTATCTGATGATAGTCATATTCCGATAAGAGTATCTATTTTCAGAGGGATTGATAAAGCATCACCATTGTATTCAGTCCGCGAGTTTGGAAATAATTGCTTATTGATTTCACTTGATAAGGTTATTGAGTATGCTGATGTTTTGAATGTACTTCAAGCAGATGAGACTAATCGAAGGATAGCCAGAGATGAAGTGGCATTGTTTGATGAAGATGTATTCAGAGAGGCAATTATAAATGCGTTTGTGCATAATAAGTGGGTTGACGGCAATGCGCCGATGATAACGATATATTCAGACAGAATGGAAATTCTTTCAAGAGGAACGCTGGCACCAAAACAAACGATGAAAGGATTTTACTTAGGCGAATCAGTTCCGGTCAATCAAGAGTTATCTGATGTATTTTTACAGTTACATATTAGTGAACGATCGGGACGAGGTGTTCCCAAAATAACAAAGAAATATGGAAAAGAGGCATATGAATTCAGAGAAAACTCAATAGTGGTTAAGATACCCTTTTTTCGCATATCTCTAAATGTGGGGGATAAAGTGAGGGATAATGTGGGGGATAAAGAAAAGAAACTGAATCCTACACGAACCCGAATTTTAGAAGAAATGCGCAACAATCCCAATGTTACGCATGAACAGTTAGAGAAACTCGTGGGTGTTGGTAGAACAGCCATTCAGAATAATATTTCATATTTGAGAAATAATGGTTTTATAGAGCGAATAGGATCAAATAAAAATGGTTGGTGGAAAGTGCTGTAGTATAAAAGCAGTACACTAATCAAATAGTTGGGACGACGATAGCGGATAGCAAATCTGAAATGATGAGCTACCCGCTGTTTTTATACCAAAAAAACTGCCGGAAACGGCACATCAAAGAAAGGAGATTTACAAAATGGAACAGCAACAGATTTCAGCAAAAAAACTGAAGGCAATGGAGAAGGTGAAGAGAGCCAATGCGGAGCTTGCCAAGGTAGTGCGTGAGGAGAAGGAGCAACTCAGAAAGACTCAGGATCGCCACAAGTACATGATGGGCGGTTGTGTAGTGAAATACTTCCCCGAAGCTTATGACTTTAGCGAGCAGGAAATGAATCGGATCATAGCGTGCGCTTTTTCACTTAAAGATGTGAAGAACATGATCGCAACGGTTCTGAAAGAGCGACCGGATCATGCGGTAAATAACGATGAAGAGGAGGAAGAAATCGATGATTTTGATTCTGATGAAACCAAGGAAAATGATCCTGAAGAAAATGACGATGACGAGGGTGGAGAAGCCTAAGGTCTTTCACCGAGATTTTCTCGGTGCGCACAGATATACCACCGTAGGTGGTACTGCGCGTCCTGCCGGAGGCGTCCTGCGGACAGCTGTTGTCTGCCGAGGGCAGCCAAGAGGGGACACTACGTTTCCCCTCCGGTGCATTCGCACCTACCCCTATGTGTACTTTGCGCTTAGCAAAGCTCTAAAGAGCAGAGCTTCGCCAGGCACAAAGTCTGTCCTGTCAGTCCGTCCATGTTTTGGTATGCCGTCAAGGTGGAAAGCGAGGTGCGGACATGACAGTTAAAAACATCAGCACCCGTGCCAAGATATGTGGCAGGAGTGCCAAGTGTACGGGCGGTCATTCTGCCGTTGAGCAATCATCATATATCAGCAGAGAGAAAATGTACTGCGAGTATGACGGTCAGACATATTATCCAAAGTATTCCGAGGATCTTGTTCATTGCGAAGTTTTGCTACCGGAGAATGCACCCGAAGAATACAAGGATCCGTATGTCTTATGGAATAGTGTGGAGCTTGTCGAAAAGTCAAAGGATGCTCAGCTTGCACGCACCTTCCGCATAGAGCTGCCGAACGAGTGGAGCTATGATCTTGCCAAGGAAGTGGTGAAAGATTATTGCGAGCGGAACTTTGTCAGCAAAGGTATGTGTGTTCAGTATGCCATCCATGATTCTGAAAACAAGCAGGGACAGAGGAACTTGCATTGCCATATCATGCTCACATTACGGAGCATTGATGAACAGGGAAAGTGGATGCCGAAACAGAAGAAAGTTTATCAGAGGGATGAGAACGGAGAACGCATCCCAGACATTGATAAAAAGACCGGACAGCAGAAGGTTGATAAGCAGAACCGTAAGCAATGGAAATGCACTACGATCCAGACCAATGATTGGAACAGCAGGGAGAATGCAAAGATATGGAGAAAGGATCTTGCCGATACCATAAATGCGGTCAATGCAAAGATTGGTATGACGGATAAGTTTTGGGAGCATCGTTCCTTCAAGGAGCAGGGACTTGATATCATCCCTCAGATCCATCTTGGAGAGAAGGCAAGTGCAATGGAGCGCGCGGGGATCCGGACGATCCGAGGCGATATCAACCGAGAGATCATAGCGAAGAATGCTGTTATAAATGCTGCCCGTGCTGCTTATGAAAGAGCCAAGGAAGAACTTGTGGAAGTAATGGCTATTCCGGTTACCGTTGCAAAGGCATTTAAGAGTGAGATCATTGACGTGATCCGTAAGATAGCGGAGCGTAACAATAACCGTCTTACATTGCCGATAATGAAGGGCAAGTTTATCGGTGCCGTTTCAGATCGTGCTTCTCTGCAGGACAAGGCAAAAATGGAAGCCTATGTGCAGAGCAAGGGATGGACTACCTTTGATGAAATGCAGGCGGAGCGTAAGGCAACGCAAGCCGAGTATGAAAAGCTTGGAAAGAGCCGAGGCGATATGATCGCACGCATGGATTATCTTGAGAAGCTGCTTGGTTTCCATGAACAGTATGAGCCGTATCAGAAGGTCAATGCGGAGTATTGGAAGTTGAAAAAAGCTGAAGAGAAAAACGGAAAGCCGCTTGGATTCTTTAAGAAGAGTCAGGCAGAGGAATATAAGAGAAAGCATCAGACGGAACTCAATACTTACAAGATCTATCGCAATACGCTTAAGAGCATGATTGTGGAGCCGGACAAGAAGATCAATTCCAAGGCATGGACGAAGGAGCTTGACGGTCTGAAAGAGAGCTATCGAAAAACTGAAAGACCGTTATCGGATGCCATCGTGGATCTTGCCAAGATGGAAGTGCTTAATCACAACAAGCGGGATCTTGAGAGAATGCTTCAGAACGAACGAAGCGAGAGGAACCGGACACACATCAGAAACAGAGATCAGATACTGTAAACATGAAAAGCATATTAAGGAGCAAAAGGCATGGTTATCATAGCGGTAATCGTGCCTTTTCTTTTCGGAGAGGAGGATTATGGAGAATACCGAACAGAAATACAATGCCGGAGGATCTTTTGAGACTATCATCGGCAAAACACAGTACGAAGTCGTTATGAACTTCAAGGAAGAAGGCATGAGTATGCAGGAAAAGGCGTTGAGAGCCCTAAAAGAGAACTCTGGGAGAAAGATTAATTCAGAATGATAGCTGTTTTATAACAATTATTCAAATATTTATTGGTATGTATTGGAAGAAACTAGTCAATGATATAAGCAATGGGAGCTTGTGGACGGTGAGTTTTACGCTGAAGGAGTTCTAAGTAGAGTCTCATTAATCATGATAATCATTGACAAAACAGGGGTAAATCAGCTACAATACTTATACCCCTAACGGTATGGAGGCGATTTCATGAAAAAGTGTATGGATTCCGACAATCTGCATCGAAGGCTGGCAAAAATCATGGGGCAGATCAAGGCGATAGACCGTATGATCGATGAGGATGTTCCCTGTGAAGATATACTATCGCAGATCAGTGCGGCAAAGTCTGCACTAAACAAGGCAGGTCAGGTTGTTCTTGAAGGACATATCAATCACTGTATCAAAGATGCAGTTGAAGAAGGCGATGAG
>NZ_FPCD01000005.1 GCF_900116865.1 Butyrivibrio sp. M55 | reverse complement strand
CTTCTGGATAAAAGTACCGGCAAGATAGTTGAAACAGATATTGATATTGCCGCAAAAATAGATAGGGAAGAGGGTTAATACTTATGGAAAATAAATGGATAAACATGGCGGAATTCAATGCTTACATAAGTGACCTTTTTTCTGCTATTGATGAATATGAAGAAAAAGCTGCAGCTCATAAGAGAGCGCAGGACAGCTTTACTGGTGAAGCAAACTGGGAAGGAAAGAGTGCTGATAAGGCAAAACTCCTTGTAGGAACAGTAGAGCAGGCAAAGCTTGATGAAATACTAAGGATTGAAAGGGATTTTAGAGCGCTTCTTACGGATTATGTAAAAGGCTTTAAAGCTGCGGTTGATGAAGCTGATGATGCCAAGATAAGCACGATCGTTCTTGAAGGACTTAACATAGAACTTCACGGCTGTGCTTCTACTTATAAAACATGGGCAACCGGCATGGAGTGTTTAAAGGATAATATTCACAGCAGGTTTGGAAGTAAGTACGGAAACTGCGATGAATATGACTTCTTTATGGCATCAAATGCTTACGGGAATCTTTGTGGAAATGCATCAAAAGACGGAATGATTCTTGACCTTATTAACAGGTTCACCAACTTCGATAATCAGCAGTCTGCCAAGATTTCATCTGTTAGTTTTCCTTATAGAATAGGTAAATTAAAACAGGAGATCGAAGAGCTTAGAAGTTGCAAGGGTATGCTTGTAAATGGTGACGGAAACATTGAGATGGGCGTTATCGAAAGGCTTGAAGATTTTCTTGAGGACAGTGTAAATAGAGCAGAAGGCTCGGGAAGCTTTGTAGACAAGCTTGGCGTTAATGTGCTTTGTTCAATTCAGGCATACGACCCTGTGGACATGTGCAGCGGAAACTACATAAACGAACACGTTGATATTGAACTTGGAGGTAGATATCCTCTTTCGTTTGGAAGATTCTATAATGCAATGGACAAAAAGGGCGGACGTCTCGGAAAAGGCTGGAAGCATACTTTTGAAAAGCGCATTGTGGAAGAAGACGGAATAATAACGATAGAAAAGTCTGACGGAAGTAAAGGCGAGTATAAAAAGATCGATGATGTATATGACAAAGATCTTTATTTCGAGACTCAGGGCGAACCGGGACTTCTTGAAAAGCTCACAGGCGGCTATGTCATTACTCAGGATGACGGCACATATGAGAGATTTGATGACAGGGGATATCTTGTAGCGCTTGGAGATATTGACGGAGACAATGTATCTTTTACATACGATATCTTTGGCGGCAAATATTGTGTTACACATATAAGTACCAAGAACGGAAATACTCTTACATTTGAGTATCTTGTAAAGAGTATCTTCAATGAACTTGGGAAAACAAGAGTTACTCTTATGACATCTGTTACCGATCAGGCGGGCAGGTGTGTTTCTTATGCCTATGACGATGACAGGCTTACAGAGATAAAAGAAGCTGACGGAGCAGTAAGGAAGTTTACATACACGGAAGATGGAAGGATCAAGGATGTAGTAAATCCCAGAGGAATTACGGCAGTTACAAATGAGTATGACAATCAGGGACGCATTAAGAGGCAGAGTTTCCCTGATAATACTTTCATGACTTACGAATATAATGATGAAGATAAAAATATCGTAGCAACTGAGAGAAACGGCAATGAGGTTACCTATACCCATGACGACTTTGGAAGGCATATCGAGACAGCCTACTATGATGGTAAGGAAACTTATTCATACAATGGTATGAATCTTAAAACAAGTCTTACCGATAAGAACGGCAATACGACCAAAATCGCTTATGATAACAGAGGTCATGTAACACAGGTTATTGATGCACTTGGAAATAAGACCAACATTACCTACAGGGCAGACGGAAAGCTTCATACAGTAAAAGGACCGAGAGATGATACATACAAATATTTTTATAATAAAAATGGCACAATAAAAGAGATTGCAGCTCCCGGAGGAAATGCCCGTATATTTGCATACAGTGAAGGGAATATAAAAGCAATCTTTGACGATAGAGGAATAGGGCCAAGCTTTACTTACGATGATAGAGGAAATGTTGCTACAGTAACAGATCCTGACGGGGTAAAGACGAGCTATAAGTATGACGAACTTAACCGTGTCGTAGAAACAGTTTCTGCTGACGGTGCTAAGACTACATTTGAGTACGACAACGCTGACAGAATCGTAAAGGTGGCAGATGCCCTCGGAAATACAAGGGAATACCGATATGATAAGTCTGGAAAAGTGACATCTGTTAAGGATTTTGACGGAACTATTAAATGTTATGACATAAATATCATGGGAAGGGTTTCAAAGTTAACCGACGAAGAGGGAAGAAGTACCGAAATAACCTATAATGTGATGGGAAAACAGGAACTTGTAACACTTCCAAACGGCGGCAGGATAAAGTATGAGTACGACCCTCTTATGAGACTTATTAAAGTCACAGACCCTGAGGGAAGAACAACAGGTTATGATTATGATAAGAACGGAAATGTAACGGCTGAGTATCTTGGCGATGTCAGGGTAAAGAGCTATGTTTATGATGCCCTTAACAGAGTGACCGAAGAGACAGATGCTCTCGGCCATAAGACAGGCTATACATATGACGAAGCTGGAAATGTTACGGAAGTTACAGATACTCTCGGAAACGTTTCAAAGCGTGAGTATGACCTTTTGAACAGAGTGACAAAGGAAACGGACGCACTTGGAAATGAAGTATCTTACAAATACACCAAAATGGATCTTATAGATTCGATCACTGATGCAGCTGGAAGGGTGCGCAGATTTACTTATACAGACGGAAAAAGACTTACATCAGTAAGCTTCTGTGGTGTGACAGAGCAGGAACTTACATATGATGAAGCAGGAAGAGTAAAGACAAGAAAATTTGCTGACGGTTATGAGATTAACTATGGTTACGATGCCTTAAGCAGAGTAAATAAAGTAACAGGCTCAGACGGAAGATGTGTTGAATATGAGTATGATGCACTTGGAAGAGCTACAAAGGTAATTGACGGAAATAGTACAACTCTTTATACATATACAGCTACAGGTCGTCTTAAGAGCGTAGTAGATGCTCTTGGAAATGAGACTGCCTATACTTATGATGCTCTTGATAACCTTAAGAGCGTGCACAGAGTAGAAGGGCTTGTAAGTAATGAAGAAAAGTCAGGAGACGTATTCCCTACAGTTGGAAAAGATGGACGTGTAACGATATATTCGTATAATCTTTCGGGTCAGATTACAAGCGTAACAGATGCTCTTGGTCAAGTTGAAGCATATGAATACGACCAATACGGAAGACTTCTTGCAAAGACTGACAGGGATAACTATAGGACAACTTATAGCTATAACGCTTTGGGAAGTGTATCAAACGTCGCATATTCAGACGGAAGATCAGTAGCATTTGCGTATAATGAGCTTAATCAGCTTAACGAGATAAATGACTGGCTTGGAAAGACAACTCTTGAGAACGATGTTCTTGGACGTCTTACAAAGGTAACAGATTTTAAGAACAGGACTGTAGTATATGAGTATGGCGCTACAGGTGAAAGAACAAAGCTAGTATATCCTGACGGAAAAGAAGCTGTATATAATTATAATGATAAACTTCAGCTTGAAAGCATTGTAAGCGGAAATGATAAGACAACTTACGCATATGATGAAATCGGAAGACTTACAGAGAAACTCTTACCAAACAGCATAAAGCAGGCTTATGAGTACTTGCCTGGAGGTAACCTTAAGAGTATGGTAAGCAGCGATAAAGAAGGTGTTCTAGATAAGTATTTCTATTCATACAATAATGCAGGACTTATAGGTGAAATCAATAGAGACAGACGAGGACTTGATAAGGTTTCGGGTCAGTACACATATGGATATGACGTACTTGGAAGGCTTAAGGAGTCTTCATTTAACGGAATAATAAAGTCAGCGTACGAGTATGATGCCTTTGGAAACAGGACAAGTCTTGTTGAAGCTGAAACAAAGACAATGTATGTATACGATGTCCTTGACAGGCTTATAGAAACAAACGAGTTTAATAGTAGTCAGGCAATAAAGAAGAACTATGCTTACGATAAGCGTGGTAACCAGACAAAAGAATATATCGATGGTCTCCTTCAGAAGACCTTTATTTTCGATGCTACAAATATGCTTTCAAAAGTAGTTGATGCAAAGAATGGAGAGCTTGAAAATCAGTATAATGGTTTGGGCATACGAGTAACATCGACGAGAACGGAAGAAAAAATCGAGTATCTCTGTGATCTTTCAAGAGGCTATTATAACCTTCTTGAACGCACGGTAAACGGCGAGAAAGAAAGCTTTGTATATGACAACAACGTAGTATCAATGTTAAAGGAAGGAAACAGCTACTATTACCTTCAGGACGAACTTGGCTCACCTATGTACATGACAGGTACAGATGGAGTTGCCGTAAGTGCATATGCTTTCGATGATTTTGGAAGAAATATTGATCCATTTACAGGAAAGCAAAAGAAGCATGGCTATACAAAGGAGGGCAATATCATCCAGCCGTTTGCATTTACAGGCTATCAGGAAGATGAAGTATCAGGACTCAAGTTTGCGCAGGCGAGATTCTATAATGCAAACACAGGTAGATTTCAGTCTGAGGATTTGGTAAAAGGGATTATAGCTTTTCCAAAAACAATAAATCATTACCTATATTGTTGGGAAAGTCCTTTAGGATATGTAGATCGTGATGGTTTATTTGGTGAGTGGATTGCTGAAGCAGGAGATTTCCTTCATAAAACTCAGGATAAGATTAATAGTAAAATTGGCAATAGTCCCGTAGGAAAGTGGATTAATGACAATAAAGAAGTGCTTGGTGTAGCGCTTATGGCTACAGGTGTTGTTGCAGGAGTTGCTTTTTCTATAACTGGTAATCCTGTTTTGGGTGGTGCTATATCAGGCGCATTAACAGATATGGGGAATCAGATAGCCATTAACGGAACAAATGTGGATTGGGGAGAAGTAGTTCTATCAACTGCATCAGGTGCAGCGGCTGGAGCCATAGGAGATTACGCTTTTGTAAAAGAAGGTGTAAAAAATGCAAAATTGTTAAATACTGGATACAAAGTGGTATCTGGAGCTATTTCAGACACTTTTTTTGAAGAAGTTACAGATTTATGGAAGGGAAAAAATATATCATTTGATAATGTTGTTGGAGATTTTGCAAAAAATACAGTTATAACTGGAATGTCAGAAGGAACAGATATTTTAGTAAAAACTAAGGGAGCAAAATATAGAAGTAAACGATTTGCTGAGCTGTCGGGGAATTCAGAAGAGTATCAGCATTTGTTTAGAGAAGCAGAGATTGCTGATAAAAATTTAGCAAGGGCGAGGAAAAATGGAGCTGGAAGAGATGCTATAAGCCGATGGATTACTAAAATAGGAAGAGCTCATAATAGATTAGAAAGTTTCGAAGAGCAAATGATGAAGGGGACAGACAAATTAATCAAAAGAAGTAGTAAATTTGTTAAAGACTTTTTTGTTGATGGTGGAATATCTATAGAAAAAACTGTTGAAGGGTATTTTGAAATATGTGAAGGTTGAGGTGGCAAGTATGAAATTTGTTGTAAAGTGCAATGGAAAAGCAATATCGCATGCTGTTTTGTTAATCTTTTGTACTGCTTTTATGGTATATGCAAGTATATATGCGGTATTATCCGGAGCTATTAAAGGAGGTAGTTTGTGGTCTGTATTAATAGTTCTACTTGGGTTTATTATATACTTGATTTCTATGACTTTACTAACGACAAAATTAATTTATAACAGGATAATTGTAGATGACAATAAATTAATTATAAGAGAAGCTTTTCATAAAACGGACAAAATTCTGATTGATGATATAAAAAAATATTATAAAAAGTCTGAAAGTATACGAGCTCGTAGTTTTATGCGAATTACCATTATATATGGAAATAACAAATCGTATGAGGTAGAAGATGATGTGGTAATAAATTTTGACCGTTTCCTTAATTATCTTAATAGTAATTGTCCGGAACGATATGAATTTCGACACTAATAAAGGATTGAATATGAGTAATGAAGCGATATACAAAGAAAATATAAAAACAAAAATGGCTCTTAGCACGGGCGTGATTTTTCCGACATTGTTTATTGCTTTTCAGAGATATAGATATTCAGCAAATATCGGGTCTATAGCAGAAGGCTTAAAGTGGTGGTTGTACATGACTCCTGTGGCTATAGCTTCGCTGATTATATTTATATGGATTACAAGAGGAAAGATTAGGGTAGAACAGGACAGGATAGTAATTACACGCTGTTTTTCTCATAAGACTATCAGATACGAAAATGTTGAAGAATGTTATTTCAGATGCTCGGATAGTCGCCTGAGTTTTTATTTGAATAACGGAAAAGAGAAAATTATAGCTTTAGAAAGCTTTGACGATGCAGAAAAAATCCGTATAGCGTTAAATAAATATCTTCCGATAACTGAAGTTTAGTTGTTGATGTATGAATGAAAAACAATAGTACAAAGAAATATTGAAAAAATATTTTTTCATAATGCGGTAAATCGGAAGCTCCAGCATACGGCGCTACAGGTGAAAGAATAAAACTTGTATATCCTGATGGAAGGGGAGTTTCTTATAACTATGACGATAAGCTTCGGCTCAGCAGCGTAATCGGAAACGGAGAAGAGACAACATATGCTTATGATGAGATTGGCCGACTTGTAAGCAAGAACTTTGCTAACGGCGTAAGCCAGGCTTATACATATATGCCGGGCGGAAATCTTGAGAGTATGACAAGTACCGATAAGCAGGGCGTACTTGATAAATACTTCTATTCATACAATAACTCTGGCCTCATCAGTGGTATTGATAGAAACAGACGCGGTCTTGATATGGTATCCGGAAGATATGAATACAGCTATGATGCTATCGGACGTCTTACAAAGACGACACACGACGGAATAACCAAAGCTGCTTACGAGTATGACGCATTCGGTAATAGAACAAGTATGTCAGAAACTGAGACAAAGACATCTTACACATACGATGTCCTAGACAGACTTGTAGAAGCAAAGGAACTTAATAACTCTCAGGCAATACTTAAGACCTACGATTATGATAAGCGTGGTAACCAGACAAAAGAGTTCATAGACGGTCTCTTACAGAAGACCTTTACTTTTGATGCTACAAACATGCTCTCAAAGGTAGTTGATAAGGATAAGGGAGAACTTGAGAACCATTATAATGGACTTGGATTCAGGGTAGCATCCACAAGACCTGAAGAAAAGATTGAGTACCTCTGCGATCTGTCAAAAGATTACTATAACCTTCTTGAAAGAACAGTAAACGGAGAGACAGAGAGTTTTGTTTATGATAATAACGTAATCTCGATGTCAAAGAGCGGAAATAACTTCTACTACCTTCAGGATGAACTTGGATCACCTATGTATATGACAGGTACTGATGGAGTGGCTGTAAGCTCATATGCATTCGATGACTTTGGAAGAAACATAGATCCGTTTACAGGAAAACAGAAGAAGCACGGATACACCAAGCAGGGCAACATCATCCAGCCGTTTGCATTTACAGGCTATCAGGAAGATGAAGTATCAGGGCTCAAGTTTGCACAGGCAAGATACTATAGTGTTGATAATGGGAGGTTCCAGTCTGAAGATAAAGTAAAGGGATTCATTGATAGTCCGTTTACAATCAATCATTATGGCTATTGCTGGGGCAATCCGATTGGCATAGTTGATAGAGATGGTAATAGTCCAGAGTGGGTTGCCAATGCTGCTGATAAGATAAGTGAGGCCGGCTCTGGAATTGGAAGTTTAATAAATGAACATAAAACGTTTGCTGGAATTGGATGTAATTTAGTTGGAATAGCGGCTGGAATTGTAGTCACAGCATTTGCAGGACCAGTAGTTGGAGGAGCTGTAAGTGGGGCACTGATGAATGTTGGTTCGCAGATTATGGAAAAAGGTACCGATATAAGTTGGAAAGAGGTTGCGGTTAGTGCAGCAGCGGGTGGATTGGGAGCTGCATTTGGAGCTCAGTTTTCTGGCGTTGGGGGTGTTTTGTTTGATACTGCATTTGATACATTAACTGATATAACGAAGAATGTAGTAAATGGAGAAAAAATGAGTGTAACTGGAATAGTAGGTAATGCAAAAGAAAACTTTTGCTGTAATGTTTTGGGAGCTGGTCTAAGTCATGAAATAGGAAAAGTTATTGATATCAGACAAGCACGAAAATTTGCTGATGCAGAAAGTAATCTTATATCTCAAGAAAGAGCTAATTTGAATAAATGTAAACGGATATGTGAATCATTAGAGGTTGAAGCGCGCAAGGCAGAAGATGATTGGAAGTGGGCAAGGATAGGTGCAACTGCAAAGCAAAGAGAAAATGCTATTAGTGGAGCAATTCGTCATGAAGAAGCGGTTAAAAGATTAGAAGAAAAATATATAGATATTGCTACACAATCTGGCAAGTTACGAGAAGGCTTTAGGGAAGCGGTAAAATTGTGGCGCCAAAAAGCTAACGATGTTGCTGGTAATTTTTCGAAAAATACAATTGAGTTTACAAAAACAATTTTGAATTATGCTAATCAAGGGGAATGCGCATGAAATTTATGGTGAAATGTAAAAATAAGATTTTTAAAACAATAGGATATTTTCTTTGTTTTGGCGTAGTTATAGCAATGTGCGTGGCAATAGTTTTAAGTAGCGAAACACCTGAAGATTTTTGGAAAATATTGGTGTTAGCTATTTTGACACTTATAGCTATGGGATGGTATGCATTTTGTAAAATTGGAGCTGTAATAGTCAATTCAATAGAGGTGAATTCGGATACTTTGATCATAAAGAAAATATTTGAGCCGAAAAGAATCATAAATGTTTCTGAACTAAAAAAATATAAGGTTGATTTGAAAGAAATGAATAAGGGACCTATGCGTGAGTATATTCATGTGTATTATGATGATACCTTCGTCGAGTTATATGAGGATAATGTATGTAATTTTGAAGTTTTGTTAGATTATTTGAAGAGTAATGGGATTAGGGAAGTGTACTGATGAATTATATATATATGCAACGAGAGAAATTTATCAATAAATATTTAAAGTTTGCGGCACTTATAGTTCCGATGGGATTAGCGACATATCCGACTATACATTTTAATGGTATGGAAAGGAGGTTAAGCTGTATTTTTGTTAGTTCAATCGGAGCAGCAATTCTTCTTGTTCCTTTAATTTTTGTATCATTGAAACGTTTTTATGTTTATGAAGATAAGATTATAATAAAGGGATTACTATATAAGAAAAAGTTTCTTTATGAAGATGTTATCAAGTGTTTTTTTAAAAGCTATAGAGAAGTACTCTGCTTATATATGGCGGATCGAGAAGTGAAACTTCATATTGGTACATACAATTCTTCAAAGGACATTGTTGATAATATGTCTCGATATATTAGTATTAAAGAGGTATAGTTTAAACCGTAGCTATAAAAAGCGGACGGTTGAGCATACGGAAATAAGGTTTTTCATAAAAAATGTGGCTACGTAGATTTATGAAGCGTAGCCATATTTTTATGAAAAAAGAAATAGTGCGCCTGTTAAAGATTTTGTTGTTGATGGTGGGATATCTATAGAACATACTGTTGATGGATATTTCGAATTATGTGAAGATTGAGGTGAGAGATGAGATTTGTTGTAAGGTGCAATTGGAAGGCAATAGCTAATTCGCTGGTTATAATTATGGCTATATTAATGATGGTTGGAGTGCTTATATATATGTTTTCTTCTGATTTTTTTGAAGGCGGAAATATTTTTGGAGAAATAATTCTTGTAATGACTTTTATATTTTGCATTGTTGTTTCTTCTTATATTGTGGTAAGGCGGATTTATAACAAAATAATTGTACTTGGGGATAAAATAATTATTAAAGAAGCATTTTGTCAAAAATATGAAATGACAGTTGAAGATATAAAAGAATATTATGAAAGGCCTGAAAGTATTAGGGCTCGTAAGTTTAGGCAAATTACAATTATATATGGTGATAATAAAGCATACGAGGTAGATGACGATAGGGTAAAAAATTATGACAGACTCCTTAATTACCTTAATAGAAATTGTAAGAAGAAAATCGTTTAAAACAAATGCATTGAGACGTTTTGGTGATGAGGGATTAAGTATTTGCCTATTCAGGCTGATAAAATTTTTGAGGGGTATGTTTATTATGCGTACGAATATAATTTTGAAACCTAAATATATTAAACTATGCTACGTTTTGGTTGTTGTACTATTATACTTAGCTTCTATGATATACAAAATAGGTATAGAAAAAATCAAAAAAAATATTGTTATCCACAATACATCATATGTTATTGAGATGATCCTTATATTTGTTTTGGGATTTACACCTGTTATGGTTGCAGTGATTACATATCTACTGATGCTTTATTCGGAACGAATAATCATTGAAGATGATAATATAACGATCAAGGTTTTAAACAAGGTAAAATATACATTTAATGTGAATGAGCTTGACAAGGTCGAGCAGTTTTATCGCGTGGTTAAAGGTGCAAGGTTTCAGCAGACAATAATATATTATCGTGGTAAGAAAATAAAATTGCTTGAGCATCCAAATGAGAACTGGGAGAATTATAATATCTGGTGCAGATATTTGGCTGATAGAAAAAAACTTCAACGTGTTGAAGTCTTTTGAGCGAAAAAACGTAGTGCGCTGTAGGTGTTTGATTTAAAATAACATTTTATAGTGTTTAATGTATATAGCAATTTATCGAGAAGAGGATTGACGACTTAATGGAAAAAATTAAAATTAAAGGCCGCAAAAATGGCAATCTTAATAGAATAATGGCTGCAACGTTTGCTTCTGCAGCGGCATGCTCGCCACGATTATTCAGAGCGCTTGCAGGAGAAAACGTTTTTGAAGCTATAATAAATGTCGTTACATTTCTTTCAGTAGTAGCAACTATGGGATTTTTTCTAAATTTGATTATTAAGAGTTCGATAGTGGTTAAAGAGGGCAAGTTTGTGATACATGCCGGATTATATTTCAAGACAATTAAGTATAGCGATATTAGTCAGTGTTTTTTTATGGATGGTAAATTTGTTGTTGTGACAAGAGACAGGGAAGTGCCTATACAAATTGCTATATTTGAGGATATGAGTGCTTTATATGATGAACTAAAGAGAAATGGTATTGTGATCGAAGGATAGTCAAATAAGATTTATTTCCCAGGCAACTTCCAGTATAAAGCGAAGCTATCGGGGGAGTTCTCTATTGCAGAGCCGCTGATATGAATTATGTCAGCGGCTCATAGACAAGTAGGAAGACTAATCGTATTCTACTCGATTATCAGAACTTTATAATATATTCGTCATCAACAGTAATATAGCAATGCAGGTGCAGTTACAAAGGTAGGCTATGCTGACGGAAGAAGTGTAGCATTCTCATATAATGAACTTAACCAGCTTAGTCAGATAAATGATTGGTACGGAAAGACAATCCTTGAAAATGATATCCTTGGAAGACTTACAAAGGTAACAGACTTTAAGAATAGGACGGTAGCTTATGAGTATGGGGCTACAGGTGAGAGAACAAAGCTCACATATCCTGACGGGAAAGTAGTTTCTTATAATTACGACGATAAGCTTCAGCTTAGCAGCGTAATCGGAAACGGAGAAGAGACAACATATGCTTATGATGAGATTGGCCGACTTGTAAACAAGAACTTTGCTAACGGTGTAAGCCAGGCTTATACATATATGCCCGGCGGAAATCTTGAAAGTATGACAAGTACCGATAAGCAGGGCGAACTTGATAAATACTTCTATTCATACAAAAATGCCGGACTTATCAGTGGTATCGATAGAAACAGACGAGGTCTTGATAAGGTATCCGGAAGATATGAATACAGCTATGATGCTATCGGACGTCTTACAAAGACGACACACGACGGAATAACCAAAGCTGCTTACGAATATGATGCATTCGGTAACAGAACAAGTATGTCAGAAACTGAGACAAAGACATCTTACACATACGATGTCCTTGATAGACTTGTAGAAGCTAAAGAGCTTAATAACTCTCAGGCTATCCTTAAGACCTACGATTATGATAAGCGTGGTAACCAGACAAAAGAGTTCATAGACGGTCTCTTACAGAAGACCTTTACTTTTGATGCTACAAACATGCTCTCAAAGGTAGTTGATAAGGATAAGGGAGAACTTGAGAACCATTATAATGGACTTGGATTCAGGGTAGCATCCACAAGACCTGAAGAAAAGATTGAGTATCTCTGTGATCTTTCAAAAGACTACTATAACCTTCTTGAAAGAACCGTAAACGGTGAGACAGAGAGTTTTGTTTATGATAACAATGTAATCTCGATGTCAAAGAGCGGAAACAACTTCTACTACCTTCAGGATGAACTCGGATCACCTATGTACATGACAGGTACGGACGGAATGGCTGTAAGTTCATATGCTTTTGATGACTTTGGAAGAAACATAGATCCGTTTACAGGAAAACAGAAGAAACACGGATACACCAAGCAGGGCAACATCATCCAGCCGTTTGCATTCACAGGCTATCAGGAAGATGAAGTATCTGGACTTAAATTTGCGCAGGCAAGATATTATAGTGCTGAGAAGGGAAGATTTGTTGGTGAGGATCAGATTAAAGGATTTATGGATAGTGCTGATACACAGCATAGATATATATATTGTTTAAATAATCCCCAAAATCTAATTGATGAAAATGGAAAAGAACCAGCAATTATAAATTCAACACCAACATTAAGTAATCAATCTGATGTTGGATTTTATCCGATGCCTGAATCTGATGTTGGATTTTATCCTGCTACCAAATCGAATTCACTATCATCAGATGATTCTACTATGCAATGTGAAGGAGAAAATAGTAGTGCAGGTATAACAATAACATCTCAGGATGTTTCGACTGGAAGCAAATTTATTCAAAATGGTATTGAAGTTTTAAAAATAGGGCTTTTGACGGGGGCAAAAGTTTTATCGAGGCGTAGTAAACAGATAAGTGCTATGCTTCATTCGGCTAAAATAGCTAGACCTGGACATGCTTTGAGTTATTATAGAAGTAATAATGCAGTAAGACGTTCTATGCGTGAAGCTGCGGCAAAAAACTTATCTAATGCTGAAAAAGCAACAAATATTGCGAAGAAAATTGATGACTTCGGAAAATATATTGATGTTGCTGCAGTAGCATTAGATGTTGGGGTTGGTGTATATGATAATATTCAAAAAAAACAACCAATAGATAGGATACTTTCAGATGCAACTGTTGACGCGGTTGTTTCTACGTTACAGATAGTTGCCACGACAGCAATTACAACTGCTATAGTTGGTTCTGGTTTTGGTATAGTAGCATTAGGAGTCGGCTTAGCAGTTAGTACTGTTGTTACAGGTTTGAGTGATGATTTGAAAATCTATAAAGGAAAGAGTTTAAGAGATTTAACTAAAGATGCAATGTATTATTCAATAAAACATTGGAAACCAGCATTGCTGTAGGTTATAAGAATGTTGAAAAATAGAATTGGAGAAAATGGTATGGTTCGTTTAAATCAAAAAGTATTTACAACATATATTATACTTGCTTGTTTTTTTATAGTAGTAGATTTGTTAACTCTGATATCTGCAGAGAGCAATAAAGTTAAAGAATTTATTTTAGCGGATGCAATAGTATTGTTGCCAATAGTGGTTTTGGGAATGATATATTGTAAGAAGGATATAACTGAATTTGAGTTTAATCTTTTCTTTGGAATAGATTCATTTTTGTTTTGCATATTGTTCCTTTTTATTATGTATCATCAAACGTCAATGTATAATATTGAAAAATACATGAATATTATTGTTATCCTAATGGTTATGTTTTTTATTGTTGGTGGTATTCTAGGATATTTAAGGATAGGTAATAACTTATATATGGAAGTTGGAGGAGGAGTAGTTTTAGGAGTAAGTGCGTTGGGGCATTTATATGCTAAATACTGCGTCAAAAACATCAAATTTACATTGATAATATGTTTATGTGCAATAACTTATTTAATGATTTTTTGTATTGGATATCATTTTGGAAGTAATTATTCTGTGTGATTATGTTTTTTGATTCAATCCTAAGCTCCTATGAATTTATACCAATGATTTAGTATGAATTCATAGGAGCTTTTTGAACGATGTTGCTGGTGATTTTGCGAAAAATATAATTGAGTATACAAAAACAATTATGAATTATACTAATCGAGGGGATGCGCATGAAATTTGTGGTGGAATGTAAAAATAAGATTTTCAAAACAATAGGATATTTTCTTTGCTTTGACGTATATATAGCAATGTGTGTGGCAATAGTGTTAAACAGTGCAACACCTAAAGATTTTTGGGGATTATTAGTGTTAGCTATTTTATCAATTATAGTTATGGGCTGGTATGCATTTTGCAAAATTGGAGCTGTAATAGTCAATTCAATAGAAGTGAATTCGGATACTTTAATTATAAAGAAAATATTTGAGCCGAAAAGAATCATAAATGTTTCTGAAATAAAAAAATATAAGGTTGATTTGAAAGAAATGAATAAGGGGCCTATGCGAGAGTATATTCATGTGTATTATGATGACACTTTCGTCGAGTTATATGAGGATAATGTATGTAATTTTGAAGTTTTGTTAGATTATTTGAAAAGTAATAGAATTAGGGAAGTGTACTGATGAATTATATATATATGCAACGAGAGAAATTTATCACTAAATATTTAAAGTTTGCGGCACTTATCGTTCCGATGGGATTAGCGACATATCCAACTATACATTTTAATGGTATGGAAAGGAGGTTAAGCTGTATTTTTGTTAGTTCAATCGGAGCAGCAATTCTTCTTGTTCCTTTAATTTTTGTATCATTGAAACGTTTTTATGTTTATGAAGATAAGATTATAATAAAGGGGCTACTATATAAGAAAAAGTTTCTTTATGAAGATGTTATCAAGTGTTTTTTTAAAAACTATAGAGAAGTGCTCTGCTTATATATGGCGGATCGAGAAGTGAAACTTCATATTGGTACATACAATTCTTCAAAGGATATTGTTGATTATATGTCTCGATATATTAGTATTAAAAAGGTATAGTTTAAACCGTAGCTATGAGAATTTTTTGGAGTATAATTATAGATTTTTGTGTTGCTTTTTTAGGACCATGTATATTGATTGTTATCTTTGTGCAAAATTGTGCGGGTAAGCCATGCTCTTCTAAAGAAAAGAAAGAAGCAAATATATTAGGAAAAGTTTTAGGCGCACTTATCTTCCTTGGCTCATTTATCTGGGCTCCGGAAGTGTATATGGAATCGTGGGGGAATCTTTTTGATATTCCTACTCTGGTAGTTGGCGAGAATTGTTTAGGGATAATAATTACTGTGCTTATTATTGTGTTGTTATATTTTTATATTATGATTTTTTTTATAAATGGAAGAACAGATATTTTTTATAGATATGGGCGACTTAGAACAGTATTGATCGGGATTCAAATTGCAAATAGTTTAGCGATGATTGTATATTTGTGCGCTATTAATGGTGGGCATAATACAAGTTCTAAATGCTGGAAATATTTATTGTTGTTTGATCTATTTATGAGTGTAGTCATCATAGTAGTTAATGCAATTAGAGTGGCATATCATAAAGATGGATTGTTTTTTGAGTACAACACTATAGTTTCACAAAAAAAGATTTTTTTGTTTGGTGAAAATATATTTGATGTGTCTAAAGAAGATGATGAGTTTGTGGTCAAACTAAATGATGAAGAAATTCGAATGAAGTATCTTACACCATGCCAAAAAGAAGGTGTTATAAAGTTTGGAGAATTAGTAAGGAAAATGCAAAATGGAACATAATAGAAAAAGACTGTATTTTTGGATGATAATAGAAACATGTATTTCTTTTGCTTTAGGTGGAATGCTGATTTATTTTGGCGAAAAATTAATAGGAAGCTTGTTTTTTATTTTTACAATTATACAAATTATTCTTGTTATACTACAGAACAAAAATTCAACAAATAGTAACTAATGGCGCTGAAGAGATAGATAGGCTTACGCCATATCAAGTGAGTGGAATAAATGAATTTATGAATATAATAAAGGGGTGAATATATTGGATTCAATTATAAAGAAATTAATTATAGGCATGACTGTAGAAGCGATTGTTTCACTAGCTATAGGAATATTTTTTCTATATTTTAAAGAATACTTTTTAGGTGTTATGTTCTGTGTTTGTGTAGTCGCGGAAATAATTCTTGTAAAAAGAAGGATTGATAAGTTAAAAGAAGAGGATTCTGGTACTAAAACATAATGCAATAGAATATAAATGGGATTTTTACAACAGTACGCAGGAGTGCGCATATGTGATCATTAAAGCTAAATTATAAATCTGTCGCTGTGAAAACGCAGTGGCAGATTTTGTATATGTATGCGAGGGCTAAATATGACAATTTTTATAAGTACAATTTTGAATTTTTGCTTGGTTTTTATTGGGCCGTTTATGGCGATCTTTTACCTTATACAAAATTGTTCGAGAAATGTATGTTCATCGAAAGATAGCACTGAAAAGAAAATGTTTTATAAATTCTTTGCAGGAGCAATGCTATTTTACATATTTGCATTAATACCGCAGGGGTATGTAGATGCATGGAATTCTCTTGTGAAAATTCCTAATATGATTGTTGAGCAAAAATGTTTGGGAATAGTTATTCTTGTATTCTTGATAATTATAATATATCCGTACTTACTGATTATTTATGAGGAATCGGGAGTCAATGTTTTTTACAAGTACAGAGCTATCAGAAAAATAATTATTTATATTCAGCTTTTGAACAGCTTTGGCGTAATCCTGTATTTGTGTATGGTTAATGCTCGAATAATAAATGAATATAATTTGTGGAAGTATTTGCTGTCTGCTGATTTGTCTTTATCGGTTTGCGTTATACTGATTAGCGCCATAAGAGTTGCTTTTGAGACAACGGGTTTATTTTTTGAATACAACACAATTATTTCGCAAAAAAAGATTTATAAATATGGTGAAA
Organism: Butyrivibrio sp. M55; assembly: GCF_900116865.1. Taxonomy (GTDB): domain Bacteria; phylum Bacillota; class Clostridia; order Lachnospirales; family Lachnospiraceae; genus Butyrivibrio. The sequence goes on along the minus strand of NZ_FPCD01000005.1, from coordinate 273,835 downwards.
ATACATTTAAAGTAACTGAAGAAAATGGTGGCTTTGTAGTGAGCAATGGTGTTGAAGAAGCGCAAATGAATAAACTTACACAATACCAAAAAGATGGCGTATTAAAATTTATGGAGCTGGTTAATGGCACAATAGACGAGGGATGATTAAGTACCGGCTCTTACACAGTGGAAGTATACAGCTCATAAAGCGATTTTTCACACCATTTATGTGAGTTGTAACATTCAAGAGTATAAAAAAGCGGAAAGATTTATTCTGTCTCGCTCCAACTGTTTGAGCCCATTTATGGGCGAGTTTTGGAGCGAAGAATAAATCTTTCCGCTTTTTTATGCCTTGAATGTCAACGAGCATAACAGGTGTGAAAAATCGCTTTATGAGCGCATACCCCCACTATGTAAAGCCCCCATTTTTTTGACCTTTGCCCCGCCATATATTATAATCAATACGTCTAAAGATGCGCGATTTAGCACCTTTTAAAGGAGGCGTAAGCAGATGACAGCAGCAGTTATCGGAGCAAGCTCCGAATCAATTTATGTGATAAATAAGGCAAAAGAGCTGGGCCTTAAGGTGATAGCTCTTGACGGAAATCCGGAAGCACCTGGTCTGAAAGCGGCCGATGCTTCCTTTGTTGTAGATATAAGGGATCCGCAGAAGGTCTTTGAGATTTTGGATAAAGATAAGCCCGATGTGGTTCTTCCCGTTCCGATCGGAAGATACCTCACAACGACCGGAGCCGTTAATGACAAATATAATCTTTGCGGAGTATCTTTCGATGCCGCAAATACATGCACGGACAAATATGAGTTTCACAAAGTTCTTGCTGCGGAAGGACTTAGAAACGCAGAGCTTTATCTGATTCCCGCAGGCGAGGAGAATACCGATGTTGACGAGATCAACACGATTTATCCCGTAATAGTTAAGCCCAGATTCGGATCGGGAAGCCGCGGCGTTGAGATGTTTAATACGCCTAAGGAGCTAAAAGAGAAGTTCCTCGCAGGCCAGCCTTACGAAGAAGATTATTGTGTTGAGACCTGCGTTTCCGGAACAGAGTATGGCGTGGACGGAGTTTTTGTGGATGGCGAATTTAAGCTCATCCTCCTTAGGGGAAAAAAGAATACACCGCCCCCGTACAGAGAGTGCGTCGGATATTATTCCGTTATCGAAACCGATAAAAACGCAGAATTTTTCAGAAAGACAAAAGAACTAATCGCAAAAGCGGGAGAAGCGATAGGCTTTAAGAGCAATATCATTCACGCAGACATAATCAAGGACAATGACGGAAATCCCTTTATCATTGAGATGTCGGCGAGACCTTCGGGACATAATCTTCATAATCTCTTTACACCGCTTTCAAGCGGCGTCGACGAGGTTACGGAGTTTATAAAGTATGCTGTTCCCGCGCTTAATGAGCAGTACTCTTTTGAACCTGATGTGGAAAAGAATATGCTCATAAGATATTTTGATTTTGAAAATGTGAGAGTAAATAAGGTTCCCGATGAGAAGGAACTTTTCAAAAAATATCCGTTAAAGGCTTGGAATTGCAATCTAAAGAAAGGCATGTACCTTGGAAAAGTGACAAACGGCGCTTCGGTTATGGGAAGAGGATATTTCTGCATTGAAGCGGATTCGCCTTTTGAGCTGGACGGGTACAGCGATGCGATCCTGAGTGAATTTGAGCTGGAGGATAACAGATGAGTTCTGTTGCAATAATTACCGCAAGAGGCGGAAGCAAAAGAATACCGGGCAAGAATATAAAGAATTTTTGCGGAAAGCCAATAATTGCTTATTCAATAAGTGCTGCGATAGAGAGTGGTGCGTTCGATACCGTAATGGTGTCTACGGATGATGAGAAGATTGCTGAGATTGCAAAGGCAGCAGGTGCCGAAATCCCTTTTTTTAGGTCGGACGAAACAGCAGGTGACTATGCGACAACCGATCAGGTTATAGCGGAAGTACTTAATACATATAAGGAAAACGGAAAGAGCTTTGATAAGTTCTGTTGCATATATCCAACTGCTCCATTCATAACAGCTGGTAGGCTAAAAGAAGCGATGGTTAAGCTTGATGAGCACGAGTCGGTCACACCTGTTTGTCAGTTTTCTTATCCACCTCAGAGAGGATTTGTTGTGGAAAACGGTCGTCTAGTGAGGAAATATCCTGAGTTTGCGACGGTAAGATCTCAGGATCTCGATAAACTCTATCATGACAGCGGTCAGTTCTATGCTTGCAGAACTGATGCGTTTTTCAGAGACGGAACAACCGATGTGGACGATATGGTTCCGATTGTTCTTGATGAGGATGAAGTCCAGGATATAGATACTCCTAAGGATTGGGAAATTGCGGAGGCGAAGTTTAAGAGGCTTTGCGCCGAGGGAAAAAGAAGTCTGCCGGCAAAAGATTCTTTTTCCAAATTTGATGATACGGCTCTTCAAACTCCTTATTACAGAGTTGACGAGAGTAAACTTGATGCGGATATTGAACTGCTGAAAGGCGCTTTGGAGAAGGGATGGAATAATTACATCTGTTCTTTTTCCGTAAAGACCAATTCACTTCCCTGGCTTCTTAAGCATTTAAAAGACAATGATTTCTATGCGGAAGTTGTTTCGGCGGAAGAGTATGAGATTTCAAAGAGACTCGGCTATACGCCTGATCACGTGATATACAACGGACCTATCAAAGACAGGGAAGCGTTTGAAGAAGTTCTTCTTGGCGGCGGAATCGTGAACCTTGATTCGAATTATGAGCCTGAGTGGGTTTCTGAGATTGCGTCGGCAAATAAGGATAAGAAGATCAAGGTCGGAATAAGAGTTAATTATGACCTTCAAAAGCTCATTCCCGATGAAGTTCTTGCAGACGAAGAGGGAAGCAGATTCGGATACTGTTATGAAAACGATGCGCTTAAGAATGTAATAGAGAAACTTAGAGAAAACGAGAATGTTGAGATTGTAGGTCTTCATCTTCACTCTTCAACAAAGTCCAGAACGATCAACGCGTTTAAGGCGCTTGCAAAAGTGGCAGTGATAGTAGCAGATGAATATAATCTTGATCTTGAATATGTTGATATGGGCGGCGGCTACTACGGCGGAGTAAAGGGAAAGCCTGACTTTAGGGATTATGTTCCGGCTATTGCGGAAGTTCTTTCTGAGAAGTTTGATGTGAGCAAGACAAAGCTTATTATGGAGCCGGGCGTTTCCATGGTCTCATCAAGCTTTGATTTTGTGACGAGTGTTATTGATACAAAGCAGGTGAGAGAGCACACTTACGTGGTGATTGACGGAAGCAGAGTTAACCTGAATCCTCAGGTCACAAGAAGACAGTATCCTCACAGACTTGAATATAGAAATGACGAAAACAGAGAGACTGTCCCCGTTCAGATGATATGCGGAGCAACATGTATGGAATATGACAGATTGTTCCCCGCAGAGAATGAGCGTAAGCTTGAGCCGGGCGACAGGGTAATCTTTACAAATGCAGGCGGATACACGATTTGTCTGACACCTCTGTTCATACATTATTTTCCGGCTGTCTATGTAAAGAAAAAGGACGGAAGTCTTTTTGTTGCAAGAGAGCCTTGGACAAATGACGAGTACATGGCAAAAAACAGATTTGAGTAATTTTTTGGAGGACATAGGAAATGTCTATGTTTGAACTTAACCGGAGGATCAAGCTCGCAGATCATTACATCGGAGCTGACGATCCTGTCTATATTATTGCTGAGATGTCAGCCAATCATCTGCAGGATTATAACAGAGCAGTCGAGATAATTCACGCTGCCAAAGAGGCAGGCGTTGATGCTATAAAGCTGCAGACTTACACGGCTGATACAATAACAATTGATTCCGATAAGAGCTATTTTCAGATTACGGGCGGAACCATCTGGGACGGCACAACTCTTCATAAACTTTATGAGGAAGCGTACACTCCCTGGGACTGGCAGCCAAAGCTCTGCGAAGAAGCCAAAAAGCTGGGACTTGATTGTTTTTCATCTCCTTTTGACAGCACGGCTGTTGAATTTATGGAAGAGATGGATATGCCCGCATACAAGATTGCTTCTTATGAAATAACGGACATTCCGCTTATCAGACAGTGTGCATCAAAGAAAAAGCCGATGATCATTGCTACGGGAGTAGCAAGAGAAAGCGATATAAGGCTTGCTATAGAGGCGTGCCTTGCAGAGGGCAATAAGGACATTATCCTGTTGAAATGCACATCTGCTTATCCAACACCTTACGAAGATGTAAATCTTAATATGATACCTACGCTTGCACAGGAATACGGCTGTGTTATGGGACTTTCGGATCATACCATGGGAAGCGCGGTTGCGGTAGCTTCTGTTGCACTCGGTGCAAGAATGATAGAAAAGCATCTCACACTTAAGCGAAGTGATGGCGGCCCTGACGGAGCTTTTTCAATGGAGCCGCAGGAGTTTGCGGAGCTTGTAAAGAATGTGAGAATGGTTGAGAAAGCTCTTGGAAGCAAAGAATACAAGCTTACTCCCGTCCAGGAAACAGAGCGAGAGGGAGCAAGATCTCTTTTTGTTGTAGAAGATGTTAAGCAGGGAGAAGCGCTTACTTCACAGAATATAAGGTCAATTCGTCCGGGAAACGGGCTTCCGCCTGTAGAATATGACAATGTTGTCGGTAAAAAGGCCACGCACGACCTTTACAGGGGCGAACCTCTAAAGTACGAGGATTTTAATTAAGATACTCTTTGCCGAAATGTAAGGAGGACAGAATGGGAAAAAAAGTCTGGATCAAAGCTAACGGTAACGGAATAATCGCTACGGGGCATATACGAAGATGCATGACTATCGCAAAAGAACTGGCGGATCTTGGAGCAGAGCCGGAGTTTATCTTATCTGATGAGGACAGCGCAGATCTTTTGAAAACTTTGTCCGATGAGGACGGAGTTTTTTATAATGCAAGGATACTTCACTCTGTTTTTTCAGACCCGCTTACCGATTTTCCGGCACTTAGCGAGATTCTCAGAGATGAGAAGCCGGATTTTTTCTTGATAGATTCATATTTTATGACAGAAGAGTATTTTAATCTTCTGAGTTCAGCTGTAAAAGAGAACAGTCCGGGCACAAAGACCGGCTATATTGACGATCTTTGCAAGTTTGATTATCCGGTTGACATGGTTGTCAATTATGACCTTATTTTTGATGAAAGCATGTACAGTGCACCCGTAAAACTTCTTGGTGGTGAGTATGCGCCGCTTAGAAAGCAGTTTTCGGATATAGAATACAAGGTAAAAGACAGCGCGGGCAGAGCATTTTTGTCGACGGGAGGAACGGATCCTTATCACGTTATAGGGACTATGCTTAAGAGCGTATACGAGGAGCGTGAACTTAACAGGAATGTGCCGTGTTTTGAAAAGGATATTTCGTGTGATGTTATAGTGGGAGCTCTTTTTGAAGACGAGTACAAAGATGAACTTAAAGAACTTGCCGGGAATCATCCGGAAATCATGCTTCATGAATATGTGACGGATATGTCGGAAATCATGAAGGATGCCGATTTTGCTGTAACTGCAGGCGGGACAACGCTTTACGAGTTATGTGCGGTCGGCGTTCCGACAGTAGTGTTCAGTATGGCAGACAATCAGATGGAATTTGTAAAAGGCTTTGATAAAGTTGGAGCTGCAAAATACGCCGGAGATGTGCGTGAGGATGACAAGGTGCTGCGCAAGATCGTGACCTGGGGCGTTGCGTCAGTGGATAATAAAGCTTTTAGACAGAAAATGAGTGATTCGGCCAGAAGCATAGTCGGAAGAGACGGTGCAAAAAAGATAGCTGAGGCAATTTTGGAGCTTACATGAAAAAACTGAGTATAATAGTGCCTGTTTACAACATGGCAGCTGACGGAAAACTTGATTATTGTTTAAAAAGTCTGGTGGCACAGACACTGGATCCTAAGGACTTTGAAATCATAGCGGTCGATGACTGCTCGACGGATAATTCTTATGATATACTTCTTGATTACAGCAAAAAGTATCCGGAAAATTTCATTGCCATAAGGTCCGAAGTTAATCACCATCAGGGCGGAGCCAAGAATATCGGACTTGCCGTTGCAAAGGGCGAGTGGCTTGGATTTATAGATGCCGATGACTGGATTGTTCCCGATTACTACGAAAGGCTTATTGGAAAGGCTGAAGAAACGGGAGCGGACATGGTCGGATGCGACTACTGTTTTGTGGATAAACATACTTTCGAAGTCGGAAAGATAGTCCACAACAACAATTTTTCCCAAACGGGCGTTATGGATAAAGAACGCTACAAGAACCTTCTCATAGAGACCGGAAGTCTTGTTGTAAAGGTTTATAAAAGAGAGATCATAGTCGGCGATTATGTTCCGGGAACAAAAGAAAAACTTGATATCTTCCCCGAAGATATTTTTTACGAAGACAATGCGGTAAGTAATACCTGGATGATAAGGTCCAAGCATTTCGAATATATTGAAGAGCCGCTTTATTTTTATTATCAGCACAATGCTTCGACGGTTCACAGTATTTCCGAGAAGAATCTCGAAGACAGAATGACAGCGGGAAGACAGATACTTACGGAAGCCAAAGAAAACGGCTATTTTGATGATTATAAAGATGAGATTGAGTTTCAATATACTGTGTTATTTTATGTAAACACACTTTTTTCCGTAATGCCCAAGAAATCGGGGATAAAGAACAGTTATGGCTTTGCAAAGAAGCTTGCTAAAGAGATGAAAGCGACTTTCCCTGATTTTCAGAATAATGCATATTATATTGAGAAAGTTCATGCGGAAGAAAAGAAGCTTATTAAGATGCAGATGAAGTCACACCTTCTGTTTTATATTTATTACAGACTGCTGTGGTTTTACAGAGATCTAAGGAAACATTGATCTAAACGGGGGTTCCGATAAGAAACGGAAGATAGGAAGATGCACGATAGAATTTATGTCTGTCACACTTTTTACCATGTGTATGTGGCATGCTTAAAAGAATTTTATATTGCTGACGGCGGAAAAGCTTCGCTTGTTCTTTCCAAGATGTCCAATAAATTTGGAAATATGGTAGAGAGAGCGAAGAAGAGCGATATTTTTGAAGAGGTTTTTGAGTACGATGAGAAGGAAGACGCTTTTTTCCCTGAGCTCAAAGAGCTTAAGACTGATTCGGGAAATATCGTGACAAACATGATAAAGAGAATGAAGTTCTGCAGGAAATTCGGCAAGCTTCAGGAACGGTACATTCCGGTTGATTTCAAGAAATACAAGGATATATATGTTTTCTGTGATTCCGATCCGATAGGCTATTATCTTAACTACAAGAAGATAAGATATCACGCCGTTGAGGACGGGCTGGACTGCATAAGATATTATGATACGGCTCGTTATGATAACAGAGGTCATTTTAAGATCAAAGCATTCATCGCATCTCTGGGACTTATTCATATCCAAAACGGATATGGCAGATATTGTATAGATATGGAAGTTAATAACATATCTGTGCTTCCTTATCCTTGCAAAAAGTATGTTGAACTTCCGAGAAAGAAGCTCACAGACAGACTTACTTCTCAGGAAAAAGAGAAGATGCTTGAGCTTTTTGTCGATGATATGAAAGGGCTTAAGGATAAGCTCTTTAAGGAGAAAGACGGAAAGACACTTCTTGTTTTGTCAGAGCCTTTGTGCGATCTTGAGACAAGAGAGCGCATATTCAGAGATATTATTGACGCCTATGGTAATATAGATGGAAGGGATGCTGTGGTCATGATAAAGCAGCACCCGAGAGATTACCTTGATTATACAAAGGCATTCCCCGATGCAATTGTGCTTGACGGGTCATTTCCTATGGAGATGCTTAACTTTATAGAGGGTCTTTCATTTGACAGACTTGTGTCTGTATATACTGTTGTTGATTCGATTAATTTTGTAAAGGAAAAACATTATCTCGGCGATGATTTCATGGATAAGTACGAGGCGCCCGAGATACACAGACAGAACGAAGCGATAACGGATTAAATCAGAAGGGTATAAATTATTTTATGCGTAAAATTTACAAGAAACTGATGCTGTTGCTCGATGCAAAGCAGAAAAAGCAGATGGTGGGCATTGTTTTTTTGATGCTTATTGGAGGTATTCTTGAATCTCTGGGAATTGCACTTATTGCTCCCATCATGGAGATTTTGATAAAGCCTGAGCTTATAAATGACAGCGAGATAATTTCTTTTATCTACTATTCGGTGTTTAATTATAACGAAGACCTAACTGATTCCACCAAACTTGTAGGCTTTTTCATGGTGGCAATGATATTTGTCTTTGTGGTGAAAAACATCTTTTTGTTCTTTATGAACAAGGTGCAGCTTAAGTTTGTATATACCAATCAGTTTGCAACTTCAAGAAGGATGATGATAAATTTCATGCAGCGTCCTTATGAGTATTATCTGAACGCTGATACCAGTGTTATTCAGAGAAATATTACATCTGATGTTAATAATATGTATGGCCTTATTCTCAGTACTTTACAGCTTATTAGTGAGATTATTGTTTTTGGCTGTCTTGTAGTCATTTTGCTCAAGCAGGATGCGATAATGACTATATGTATAGCATCAGTCCTGATTGCAGTGCTTCTTACTATCAAATATTTTATAAAGCCTATAATGGTAAAGGCGGGAGAAGAAAATCAAGATTACTACAGCGGTCTTTACAAGTGGATTGATGAATCTGTTACAGGAATAAAAGAGATTAAAATAGCCAATAAAGAGAATTATTTTATAAACGGATATGCCGACTGCGGCGCCGGATATGTAAATGCGGTGCAGAAATACAATCTGTACAATTCAACACCAAGGCTTCTTATCGAGACAATCGCTATTGCAGGAATGCTGGGATATATGTTGTTTGCAATGGCAAGTGGAACAGACAATGCAGCTTTGCTTGCGCAGTTTTCCGTTCTTGCTTTGGCTGCAGCAAGACTGCTTCCAAGTGCCAACAGAATAAACAACTACCTTACAAGTATTGCCTATTTTGAGCCTTTCCTTATGAATGTAAGTGACAATCTTCAGGAGGAGATTAACGACAGCTCTATCTCATACAACAGCGAGGATTACAAGAAGAAGCTTGAAACCAAGAAGCTTCCCGTTAATAAGACTATTTCGCTCAAGGACATCACTTACAAATATCCGGGGGCTGACAGATATGTGCTCAATCATGCGGATATGGAAGTTCCTGTAGGAAAGTCCGTAGGTATCGTAGGTACTTCGGGTGCGGGTAAGACTACAATCGTAGACGTTATGCTCGGACTCCTTCAGACAGAGAGCGGACACATCTATGCCGACGGCGTTGATGTAATGGAGAACTATAGCGGATGGCTCAAGAATATCGGCTACATTCCGCAGACAATCTTCATGATCGACTCAACCATCAGAAAGAATGTTGCTTTCGGCTATGCCGATGAAGATATTGACGATGCCAAAGTATGGCAGGCGCTTAAAGAAGCATCACTTGATGAATACGTTAAGTCTCTTCCCGAAGGTCTTGATACTAAGATCGGTGAGAGAGGAATTCGTCTTTCCGGTGGACAGAGACAGAGAATCGGTATAGCGAGAGCTCTTTTCGAAGATCCGGAGGTACTTGTTCTCGATGAAGCAACTTCAGCTCTTGATAATGAGACTGAGGCAGCTATCATGGATTCAATAAACAGGCTCCATGGAAGAAAAACGCTTGTTATCATAGCGCACAGACTTCAGACGATCGAAAAGTGCGATATGGTTTATGCAATAAAAGACGGCAAAGCTGTCGCAGACAGATAAATGCAAATTAGCAATCGGCAGGAGTAGTAATTTGACCGGTTTGACTATGGAAATATAAACGGAGGTGTAATGGACAGTCAGAGTATTACGAAAAAAAAGAGAGATGCAAATATTGAACTTCTCAGAATCGTAGCCATGCTTATGATCATTACTCTCCATTTTAACCATCAGTCGAATGCGCTGCTTGTGCTTGGAGAGCCTGCTTCGAGTGTGCAGATATTTGCAACGATACTTGAAGCCATTGCCATTACGGGCGTTAACGTTTATGTGCTTATAAGCGGATACTATCTGTCTTCTTCGAAAGTGAAACTCAGTAAGGTATTACTCCTTATTTTGCAGGTTTATTTCTATACACTTCTTATTTCAGGCGCAATGATGATGGTGGGAGCATATTCTGTCAGGTCTGAAGATAAGCTTGACAGGGCTTTGAGATATCTTTTCCCGATATCAAGTGAGCACTATTGGTTTGTGACGGCGTATGTCATCATGTATGTGCTTGCACCCGTCATGAATGCAGCGGTAAACACGCTTAAGAGAAAACAGCTTAAGACAGTCATTATTGGGCTTCTTACCTGGTTTTGTTTTATTAAGAGTATCGTTCCCGCACAGTTTGGCACGGACAGAAGGGGATATGACTTCGGATGGTTCATTTGCCTGTACCTTATCGCGGCATATATCAGGAAATACAATGTTGTCCTTTTCCGCGATGCAAAGAGAAGTGCGCTCGTTTATCTTGTATCGGTTATTGTTATAGCTGCAATTATCTTTGTCTTTTATAAGATAAATTTTGAAACGGGTAAGTTTATATATTTGGCAAGGGATATTCCTTATCACTACAATTTCTTTTTTGCCCTTACAGGAGCACTTGGACTGTTTTCAGTCTTTAGATTTATGAGGTTAAAAGAAAATCTTCTTGCTGAGGTGATCAGGATAATAGCGCCATATACTCTGGGCGTATATCTTCTTCACATGCACTTTGAGATTGCGGACAGGTGGGTTGAGTGGATAGAGCAGATTATCGGAGAGACTCCGCTTGATAATGTTCTTACATTCTTTATTCATCTGGTTATTTCTGTTCTTATGGTGTTCTTCGCGGGAATCTTTGTGGACTGGATCAGAAAGTATATTTTCAATTTCATCGGAAGAGTGCTTGGTGATACAGGTTTATTCAGACTGATAAAACGTGTGGATGATGACTTATGTTAAAAAATATCAGAAGCTATTTTATGAAATTAAAGGGATTTAGGCAGCCGCTGGAAAGATATTTCTTTCCGGTGGTATTGTTGTTATATCCCTTTTTTGGTATAACCAAGGGACTTGATATTGTTGATACCACGTATAATCTGGGAAACTATGAGTTTATGGGAAGCGTTGATCCTATGTGGCTCTTTTCGACGTTTCTGTCTAATCTTGTCGGAAGCATCATAATGAAATTTCCGGGCGCGGGAACTATGCTCGGTTTTTCTGTCTATTGTACTTTCATAATAAGTGCAATGGCGCTTGTATCGTACTATTTACTTCAAAAATGGATTCCGGGGTACTTGATATTTATCGGAGAGATTATCGCTGAAAGCCTTTGTTGGGCACCGAGAGTGATCCTATATCATTACCTCCCGTATCTGATGGTGACTTTGGGAACGCTTTTACTTGTTCTTGGTATTTTTTCAAAGGAAAGGCAGAATATTTTGCTTTTTGCGGCAGGAGCGTGCCTCGGACTTAATATACTGATGCGTTTTCCGGCTATTCTTGATTGCATGCTTATTTTGATTCTGTGGTTCAATTCTTTTATTTCAAAAGATAAGTTCGTGGATGCCGCGAAAAAGACAGGTGTTTGTATTGCGGGTTATGCTGCGGGGGTTGGAGTGCCGCTACTTTTTATTTCGCTAATATACGGCTTTGATACATATCCAAATGCGATAGGTAAGCTTTTTGCAATGACCGGCGAAGCAACCGACTATTCATCGGGCGGTATGCTGGCAGATATTCTCGAAGCATATATGCATACGCTTGGAAATATGCTGATAATGATCCCATGCATTATTGCAGGAATCATCATGTTTCTTTTGGCAAAAGAGAGATTTGTATTATTTAAAAAAATGCTTTTTGTGGCAGGACTTCTTGTACTTGCGAAGTATTATTTTTCCAGAGGAGTATTCACAAGAAATTATTATTACTACGATTCAATCTTCCAGGCGGCAATGATGTTTTTGATAATGACTGTTATCTTATGTATTGTCGGAGCAAGCGGATTTCTCGGCGGCACTAAAGAAGAGCAGACGCTGTCATTTGCAGCTCTTATGCTTATATTCATTCTGCCGATCGGAAGTAATAATCGTACAATGCCGGTGGTTAATTGTCTTTTCCTTATAGCGCCAATAGGTCTGTGGCTTATACGAAGACTTATGCAAAGACTTGGAGACAAGGATTATCATTTCGCATGGCAGGCAATAATAACGGGAGTTATCGTTGTATTGCTGGTGCAAGGGGCTATTTTTCACATCAGATTTTCATTTGCAGATCACAATGATCTTGAACCAAAGCTTGATACAAAGGTGACAGATATTGCAAAGGCGAATGGTCTTGTAACAACTAAAGAAAATTACGACGCGATCAAAGAACTGGAGATCTGTCTTAAAGATAATGACCTGATGCAGAGTAAGGCGCTTGTTTTTGGTGATGTCCCGGGAATACCGTATCTCTTTGATATTGAGCCTGCTATAGACACGACATGGCCTGATCTTGACAGCTATTCTACCGTTAGCTTTAAGAGCGCGATAGAAAAGCTTGATTCGTCGGATGAGCCAAAGCCTACTGTGATCATGGGAGCGCTGGACTTAGCCATGCAGGAGAATCCCAATATTGCAGCCAAGGAAAAGATGTTAATGGACTATATAGAAAAAAACGATTATAATATAGTCTTCGAGAGTGATAGATTTACGGTCTATACCAGTAGAAATTGGGAGAAATAAGAATACACTATGGAAAATGTTATGGGAAAAACTGAGAAAAAAGATATTTTTGACAAGATCATGTCATTACCTGTTCTGAATATATTTGAACCTTTTTACAAAAAGTATAAAGAAGGGCTTTTATATCTGTTTTTTGGCGGACTGGCTTTCTTTTTGAGTATTTTTCTGTTTTGGTTTATGGGTGTAGGCGTGATGCATCTCAACGAACTTGTCAATAATACTATCGACTGGGTTATTTGCGTTGCTTTCCAGTTCTTTACAAATAGAACATGGGTGTTTGACGGAGAAGTTGATAACAAAAAGGATTTTTTAAAACAGGCGGGATCGTTTACAGCGGGAAGGCTGTTTACGCTTATTGTTGAAGATGGAATTTTGCTGATTTTTGTTACGCTGATGGCATTTCCACAGATGCCTGTTAAGCTTGCAGCAACTTTTATTGTAATTGTACTCAATTATTTTATAAGCAAACTTTTTGTTTTTAAGAAAAAGGATTGATCGATCGAAATAGGATCGGGAGGAGCAGTATATGCGTATTAATTTCAATGTGCCCCCTTATACGGGCAAAGAATTCGAATATATAAAAGAGTGCGTCGAAGCACAGAAGATTTGCGGTGACGGTAAGTATACAGATCTTGACAATGAGTGGATTGAGAAAAAGACAGGCGTTTCAAAAGCGCTTCTTACCACATCATGCACACATGCAACCGAGATGGCTGCAATTCTTGCGGGGATAAAAGAGGGTGATGAAGTTATCATGCCTTCTTACACATTTGTTTCAACTGCAAATGCATTTGTTCTTAGAGGAGCTAAGGTCGTATTCGTTGATATCAGACCCGATACCATGAATATCGATGAGAAGCTTATCGAGCAGGCAATAACACCTAAGACAAGAGCCATCGTACCTGTGCATTACGCGGGTGTCGGATGTGAGATGGATACCATCATGGACATTGCAAAGAGGCACAACCTTCTTGTTATCGAAGATGCTGCTCAGGGCGTAATGTCTACATACAAGGGAAAAGCACTTGGCGCGATCGGTGATTTCGGTAACTATAGTTTCCATGAGACTAAGAATTACAGCATGGGCGAAGGCGGAGCACTTCTTTTAAGAGATGAGAAGTATGTTGACGATGCCATCATCATCAGAGAGAAAGGAACAAACCGCACTCTCTACAAGCTTGGCAAAGTTGATAAATACAGCTGGATAATGCCCGGATCATCATTCCTTCCAAGTGATATGAACGCTGCATATCTTTATGCGCAGCTCAACATGGCGGATGAGATCAATAACGACAGATTAAAGAGCTGGAACAGATATTATGAGGAACTTACACCCCTTGCTGAAAAAGGGCTTATAGAGCTTCCTTATATTCCGGAAGAGTGTGTTCATAATGCGCACATGTTCTATATTAAGTGCAAAGATTTTGAAGAGAGAAAGGGACTTATCGGATATCTTATGTCCAACGATATACTTCCCGCTTCTCATTACGTTCCTCTTCATTCCTCAAAAGCAGGAGTTAAGTACAGTGTATTCAGTGGAGAGGACAAATATACAACCAAGGAGAGTGAGAGACTTCTCCGCCTTCCCATGTACTACAAATTATCAGAAAACGATCAGGAAGAAGTTATTGCAAGGGTTAAGGAGTATTATAAATTTAACTGATAAAAAACGGAGCCCGGTATGAAAAAAACTAAAAATACACCCAATTTTATAATTTCTTTGGTTTTGATACTTATTGCAGTTCTTTTCATGAGATTTATCGGAGATTACTATTTCGATTTAAATGATGATGTTCTGATGAAGGACATGCTTTCGGGAGCATACACGGGTGCTCCCGAAGCTCACAATATACAGATGCTGTATCCGATAAGTGCTTTTATCTCGATGTTCTACAGAGTGATAAGAGGCTTTGACTGGTATGGCATTTTTTTGTGCATTTGCCAGTATATGTGCGTGTTTCTTATTTCTTACAAAGCGCTTCAGGTATGCATGAAACTTAAGTATAAGATCTTGGCGGCGTTGTTTGTGCTGTTTTTCTCACTTGGAGTGATTGGCGCACATTTTCTTTTTGTTCAATATACATTTACATGCGGCCTTTTGTCTGCGACTGCGGCATTTCTTATTCTTACGCATGAAAAAGAAGTTGATAAAAACTTTGTCATTGCTTTTTGGCTTATTCTGACAGCGTTTCTTTTAAGGTCTGAAATGCTTCTTTTAACACTTCCCATGGTATGTGTGGCCATCTTTATAAGATGGATGCTAAATATGAACAAAGAAGAGTTTTTGGACTGCCTTAAGCTTTTTGGTGTTATCGTTGCGGCACTTGCGGTTGCAATGGGCATACATAAATTTGCGTTTTCGTTGCCCGAGTGGAAGGAATATAACGACATTTTTGAAGCAAGAACGCAGTTGTATGATTTTCAGTACGTTCCTGAATATGAGGCAAATAAGGATTTTTATGACAGTCTTGGCATTGATAAGAGTGAGTATGAGCTGATTACGTTTGAAAACTATAATATTGGTTTGGACGATGAGATAAATGCAAAGGTATTAAACGAAGTTGCAGAGTATGCGGATAAGTTAAGATCCGATGAGGAGCCTTTTGTTCAGCGATTGAAGGCTGCATTTTCCAAGTATATATACGGACTTCATAATTTCAGTATGCCGAAGGGCTATGAAATGGATTCGGAGAATTATTGTCCTTGGAATCTGATAGTCATAATACTTTACCTCGGAGTTCTTATTTCCTACATGTTTCCAAGACAGGACAGCAGCAAAAAAGAAACTCTCCGCGTAATCGGTGCGCTTGTACTGTTGTTCATGTGCAGGACAACTCTGTGGATCTACATCATAATGGGACGCAGAGCGCCTATAAGGATTACTCATCCGCTGTATCTTATCGAGGTACTGGTGCTGTTTGCGATTCTATTAAGACGCGCGGGTAAGAGCAGCGTTTTGCCGTATAAGATAGTGTTTGTGGCTATGATAGTTTCTCTTTTATTTATTCCAAATCAGAAAAAGGTGATCGATTCGGAACTCCATGCAAGGGAGCTTATGCGAAAGCATTATGATGCGCTTTATGACTACTTTGCCGAAAATAGTGACAATTTTTATTTTATTGATGTGTATACATCCATTTCATGCGAAAATGATATGGAAGAAGGCGAGGCTACATTTTCGGAGAAGCTTTTTGACAGAGTTAATAATGACTACGCAAACCATGACCTGATGGGAGGATGGGGAGTAAAGAGTCCTCTTACGGTAAAAAAGCTTTCGAGAGCGGGCTACAGCGATATGCAGTCGGGACTTTTGGCGCAAAATGCATATATGGTCCAGACACAGTCGGATGAAGACGGCATAGACTGGATAATTGATTATTACAGAGATAAAGGCATTGAGGTCACGGTCGACCGAGAGACAATTATAGCCGATGCTTTTGCAATATATGCGGTCAGGGAGAAATAGTTATGGGAAAAGAGACGCAAGACTATGTGATCTGTGGAGAGAAAGTGTCTCTCAGAAAGATTACACCGGAAGATACCGGGCTCATTGTAAAATGGAGAAACAATGAAAGGGTTAGAAAAAACTTTGTTTTCAAGGAGCATTTTACAAAAGAGATGCACGAAAATTGGCTTAGAACCAAGGTTGCAACCGGGATTGTTGAGCAGTTTATTATCTGCGAGAACGGCAATGGTCACAAGCCTGTCGGAAGTGTATATTTCAGAGATATAGACAGGAATGAAATGTCTGCGGAATATGGCATATTTATCGGCGAGGATGATGCGATAAGTAAAGGCTATGGCAATGAGACAGCAGTTCTTGCGCTTACTTATGCCAAAGAGAAGATAGGACTTAAAAAGGTATTCCTGAAAGCATTTGCCTATAATGAAGTTGCGATAAAGAGCTACTCAAATGCAGGATTTGTGAAGACCAAAGATCTTGCGCAGGTTGAGTGCAGTGACGGTCAAAAAAGTGATATGATACTTATGGAAAAAATGTTATAAACAGCGTTTTCACACATAAGTCGAAAGGTTTTAGATAAGAATGCAGAAAAAATCAGTAAGTTTCATAATTCCTTGCTACAGATCGGAGAACACTCTGGGTGAGGTTGTGGATGAAATTGTAGATACAATGAAGGATTCCGACGAGTACATCTATGAGATCGTGCTTGTAAATGACGGATCCCCCGACAATACATGGGGAAAGATTGGTGAGATTGCAAAGAAGCATTCCGACATTGTTACGGGAATAAATTTTGCCAAGAATTTCGGACAGCACGCAGCTCTTATGGCGGGACTTAACGCTTCTCAGGGTGATTATGTAATATGCCTTGATGACGACGGTCAGACTCCCGCTAGTGAAGTATTTAAGCTCCTTAATGCGCTCAGAGACGGCGCTGATGCCGTATATGCGAGATATGCGCACAAACAGCACAACAGCTTCAGAAATTTCGGGACGGCAATGAATGAGTGGATGGCGGAAGTTATGCTTGGAAAGCCCAAGGATCTCTTTGTATCAAGCTATTTTGGAGTAAGAAGATTTGTTGTTAACGAGATGATAAAGTACGACAGCTCTTTTCCCTATGTTATCGGCCTTGTACTTAGGACGACAAGCAACGTTGTAAATGTTGATGTAAATCACAGAAAAAGAGAAGTCGGACAGAGCGGATATAATCTCGGAAAGCTCTTTATGCTGTGGATAAACGGGTTCACGGCGTTCAGTATCAAGCCACTGAGACTTGCGACTATGGTTGGATTTATTTTGTCCGTACTTGGATTTTTGTTCGGTATTTAT
This sequence comes from Butyrivibrio sp. M55, assembly GCF_900116865.1. Classification (GTDB taxonomy): domain Bacteria; phylum Bacillota; class Clostridia; order Lachnospirales; family Lachnospiraceae; genus Butyrivibrio. Next base: position 256,290 of record NZ_FPCD01000005.1, on the reverse strand, counting down.
ACGATTATTTTGAAGTTTGTTTATCCGTATGCATCAAATTATAAAGGATATTATGCTCTTATGTCCGCATTAGTGTTTATCGGCGGAATGATACTTTTCATGCTCGGCATGGTCGGAGAGTATGTCGGAAGGACATATATTGCACAGAATAAGAATCCTCAGTATGTAATTCGAGAGACAACACGTGATGATAAAGAGTAATATGGGGCCTGAAAATAATAATCAAAAACAGAACTTAACAGCCTGGCTTATGTCAGGCTTATTTGGCATTTTATCGGGTATTTTTCTGGTGTTCGGATATCAGCTTGAAAAGTATGACAACGTAAATTTTAAAGATGCGGGAACCTACGCGCTTATTTTGTGCTTTGCGGTCATTCTTACGATAGATATTTGCTATGTTTGGAGAAATTATGACGGAGCAAGACAGGGCAAAAAACTTTTTGGCTTTGTGTCTTTAAACGGCAAAACGGAGATGATTGAGGATAAGAATTTCATGTTTAAGAGCTGGGCGGTTATGGTAGCTCTTAATACTATTGTTATTCTTGCCGAGTTTCCCGGCTTTTTTGTCTATGATGCGCAGGATGAACTTAATGAAGTCCTTACCAGAACATTTTCGACGCATCATCCTCTTTTGCACGTGCTTCTTCTTGGAGGCACGATAGCAGTCTTTCATAAACTCACAGGTAGTTGGAACGGCGGAATATTTATATATACTTTTTTTCAGATGCTCGTGATCATACTTATCCTTGCGTATGTAATCGATTATCTGAGGAAAAAAGGAATCGGAAAGCGCTCGCTTATAGCATGGACGCTGTACTACGGAGTATTTCCGGTTATTGTTATGTACAATCTTTGCTCAAGTAAAGACGGGCTTTTTACTGCATTCCTGTTGTATGTGACATTGTCACTTATAAAACTTGTTGAGGACAGGGAAGCCTTTTTAAAGAGCAGATTTTCTGTTATAAGCTTTGTCATCGCGGCTGTTCTTATGCCGCTCTTTAGGCACAACGGATTTTATGCTTATCTTGTATTTTTACCTTTTGCATTTATATATTTCAGAAAAGAGCTTACGAAGCGGTTGGCGCTTGTTCTGGCTGTACCGGTAGTGGCATATCTTGTGATAAATACGGCTCTCGGAGCAGTTTTTTCTTCGAAAGGAACAGATCATCAGGAGATGCTCACTGTACCTATAATGCAGATGGCAAGGGTGTATACCTATGAAAAAGACTCCATGTCACCTGAAGATATCGATACGCTCAAGGCCTATATACCGGAAGAAAATCTTGCAAATTATACGCCACGCGTGTCAGATCTTGTGAAGTTTGGCTTCAACAACGAATTATATGAAAAAAACAGCGGAGATTTTTGGAAGCTCTGGGCAAAGCTTGGCGTGGGGCATCCGGCTACATATCTGAATTCATGGTTTCTGACTTCTTATGGATACTGGTATCCGCCGGCACTTATCAACGTATATAAGGGAACATCGGTATTTACATTTACATACACCGACAGTTCGTACTTTGGCTACGAAGTTGAGCAGCCGGGAAAGCGGAACAGCTATATTCCTGCGATAGACAAGTTTTACAGATATATATCAATCGGAACTTTCCATAAAGATGCACCGGTATTGGCACTTCTGTTTTCACCCGGATTTTGCATGTTAATATACCTTTTTGTTATGTTGTATCGCTTATCAAAAGGAAAGTTTGGCAGAGTTCTTCCGTTTCTGCCATTAATACTGACATGGATGACGGTTCTTTTGGGACCTACATATCTTGTCAGGTACGTGGCAATATTGTGGTATGCATTGCCGCTTTTATCGGTACCTTTAAATGATGCCCCACAGGCATAGTCTGTTTGATTAAGGGGGGCAGGTATGATAATATTTAACTTGGCTTAGTGCCTAACAAAAGAGGGAAAAACATACTTGTATGAGAAAGATAATAGATAGAAAAACAGCGTATAGAGCGGTGTTGCTTCTAATTGCTTTGCTGGCCGTTTTGAGTATCTGGCCCGGTCGTCTTTGGACGGAGGTTATGGAGACTTCAGCCGGCGGAGACAGGATAGCAGAGGACAAGACCGTAAATGTTGAAAGTTTTTATTCACAGAAATTTGTCGCAAGATATGACAGATTAAGTTCTGTGGATATTTATATCTCCAAAGTGGAGAAGGGAAGATACTTTGATGTTACCGTGTGTGACCTTGGCGGAAGAGAACTTATAAAGACTTTGGTAGATACCGAAGATAAGGTGATTCCGGGATATGTCAGAGCGACACTTGAATATAATGTCGAAGTTGGAGAAGAGTATATCCTATATGTAAGGGGCTGCAGATCTAAGTTTGATATCAATCTTGAAACTGTACCCGACAATTCGGAATATATAGGAAGTCTGTACGAACATTGTTCCGGTGGCCTTGATGTGGTCACTATAACAGAGGTTCCCGGAATGCACATTGCGGCGGGATATAATTACAGGATTCCGATGTCAAAGAAAATCTCGCTTGCCGTTATTGCGGTTATAGCAGCAATCACTGCGCTTTTGTACGGGCTTATCGGACTGTATTTTTCAAAACGCCCCGACAGAAACAGCATAATAACTGTCGAGAGATGCGTGAAATTTGTGGCAAATCCTATTGCCGCAGTGTTTTATCTTGCACTTATGATAATGGTCTTTCCGCTTAAAGTGTTTGACACAAGGATGATAGACATTATTTTTTATGAAATAGGACTTATCTTGGCAGCAGGAATAACTTTCTATGCCATTAACCATAAAGCTGTAAAGAGTGAAGTTGGTATTTCATTTATTGACGGAATAGATGCCGGAAATAGGGTGAGATACTTTCTTGTGATGCTTTCTATGGCAATAGGAATGTGGTACTCATGTTGTTGCATGAACGACGATTATGACACATTCAGGCATCTTTCCGAGAGGAAAATGGCAATTTCTTTCATAGTAATGATGCTTCTTACATTTTCAGCCAAAGAGGCGTTTAATGCTCTTAATCTTGTGTGGCTTATTGCCTCGGGAATAGGCGGAGTTTATTACTACAAACAGAATCTTTTCCCTGAAACGGAACCTGATTTTGTTGAAAAAAATACTGCTATAAAATATGCCGTGATAATCTTCATGTTAGGTGGCATATTGACCATAAATCTTATTAAACTTTTTGCTGGCTACATTCATGAGAAGCTTAATAAGAATATTCGTGTCAGCGAAGAACGTGCAAGCATTTCACGCTACGGCATTTTTGTATACGTTTTCTTTGTTGTACTCATAGTTATGAGAAACGGCAGCTGGTGGGGAGTTGCTCTTGCGGCGACATTCTCATGCCTGTATTTAAGAGGACTTGTATGGAAGGGAAGAAAAGACTGGCTGAGTATTCTTTCGGGCGGTCTTATGCTTAACTTTGGTATTTCTTTTGTTTACTGTCTTATGTTCAGATGCTTTGCGGGATATGTAAGCGGAAGATACGGCTTTTTGTTCCATACGCAGACGGTAACAGCCGAATATCTGACGGTTATGGGAGCGGTAGCGGCTGTTCTTTTGGCTGTAAAGATTGTTGCCCTTCCTAAGAACTATGGAGTAAAAGACCTTATAAAGACAGCGTGGAAAGAGCTTATACTGTTCGGACTGATCTCGGTTTACGCGATCTTCACCGTTTCAAGAACAGCTTATGTTTCTCTTTTCATTTGCGCTTTTTGCGTACTTATGTGCTACAAGAAGAGATTTGGCAAGATACTGATCGCTATGATTGTTTCGGTAGTTGTTTGCTTTTCTCCGGTATTCACGCTTCAGAGGATTATTCCTGCAATGGTTGGAAATCCTGTGCTCATGATAAATGATGACACGGATCCTTTTGTCAGAGGCGGAGCTGCCTGGGGAAGCCCCAACTACATGTGTGTAGAGAGATTTACCAACCTCTTTGCGAGCAAGATTCTTGGATTCGATGTGGGTACATATGATTATCCGCATGACATATATAATTACGATCCTGAAACGGGCAAACCATATTTGGATGAATACGGTGATCCCGTTGATGACATTGAAGAGAATGAATCATTTGGAATGTCTGCACCTGAGACTGACAATATGCTTGCTTCGACGCAGTTTACAAATGCAGAGGCAATGATGCTTCTTACAGTGGCAGACGGTGATGAGAATGAAGCGGAAGATGATGAGTCCGAAGAAGGAAGCACTCTTCTTGATAAGCTTGATAGTATTTCCAATAACAGGATTACTATATACAGAACGTATTTAAAAGAAATGAACCTGACGGGACATGCGGAACAGCCTATACTACCTGATGGTATGGTTGCATATCATGCGCACAACACATATCTTCAGGTTGCGTATGACAGGGGAGTTCCTGCGGGAATAATGTTTGTGATGTTTGTATTTGGAAGCATTGTTTTTGGACTTAAGTTCTTTAAGAAAAATAAAGAGAAACAGCCCCTTGCACTTGTTCCTTTCGTGATTGCAATCGGATTCATGGTTGCCGGAATGAGTGAATCGGTATTTGAGTTTACATATCCGATGACACCGGCACTTATGCTTTCAATCTTTCCTTTGATGCAGAATAACAAATGATATCTTAACAACAGAGAATGGCTATGGAAAAGAAGAAAAAAGAACCTTTTAATTATCAAAAATTGTATAGGCGTGCGGTACTTGTTATTTACGATGTGATAAGTATAATCCTGGTGAGCTTTATACCTGTACTTATGAGATACGATCTCGATCTCGATCAGGTTGAAGAACATTTCTTGACAACTACGATTACTTATTTGCCTATAAATATTATTGTAACCCTTATTGTGTTTTACGTTTTTAAGCTCTATGACAGCTTATGGGCATATGCCGGAGAAAGAGAGCTGCAGAACCTTGTAATGGGATGTGCCGTTTCAAGCGGTATCACTGCGGTTGGACTTCAGTTTTTCAAAGTTCCGGGACATCAGGCTGAGCCAAAGACCTATTATTTCCTCTATCTGGTTCTGCTCATTGCACTGATCTTTGCAAGCAGATTTTCTTACAGATTTTTGCGAAGTGCCAAGCACCATGCAGAGAAGAACAAAAATGCCAAAGCAATAATGGTAATAGGAGCGGGTGAAGCTGCCAATATTATCATCAAAGATATTATCAAGAGCAATTACAACACAATGTCCATCAAATGTATCATCGATGATGATTCGGACAAGTGGGGCAGATATATTCAGGGAATCAGAGTAGTCGGCGGAAGAGACAGGATTGTAGAGTGCGCGGATCTTTATGATATTGATGAGATCATTGTTGCCATTCCTTCTGTTTCAAGGCAGGAACTTAAGAAGATACTTGATATCTGTAAGAATACACATTGTAAGATGCGTGCGCTTCCCGGAATGTATCAGCTTTTAAGCGGCGAGGTTAACGTATCGAGACTTCGTGATGTTGAAGTAGAAGACCTTCTGGGAAGAGATCCCATTGCGGTCGATATTGATTCCATCGCAGGCTATGTCAGTGGAAAGACCGTTATGGTAACAGGCGGCGGCGGATCTATTGGATCGGAGCTTTGCAGACAGGTTGCCGGACATAAGCCCAAGAGACTAATAATTGTAGATATTTACGAGAATAATGCCTATGACATTCAGCAGGAGCTCAAGACAAAATATCCCGATCTTGACCTTGTTGTTCTAATTGCGTCAGTAAGAAATACACTCAGGATAAATATGATATTCGAAAAGCATAAGCCTGAGATCGTATACCATGCAGCTGCACACAAGCACGTGCCTCTTATGGAGGACAGCCCGAATGAAGCTATCAAGAATAATGTATTCGGAACCTGGAAGACAGCTATGGCAGCAGCTATGAACGGCACCGAGAAGTTTGTTATGATCTCAACCGATAAGGCTGTTAATCCGACGAACATAATGGGCGCAAGTAAGAGAATCTGCGAGATGATCGTTCAGACGATGAATAAGCACTACGACACGGAATTCGTGGCAGTCAGATTTGGTAATGTACTTGGTTCAAACGGTTCTGTTATCCCGCTATTTAAGAAACAGATTGCGGCAGGCGGACCCGTTACGGTCACAGACCCTAATATTATCAGATACTTTATGACAATTTCCGAGGCGGTTTCCCTCGTGCTTCAGGCAGGAGCATTTGCGAAGGGCGGCGAGATATTCGTACTTGATATGGGTGAGCCGGTCAAGATACTCGATCTTGCAGAAAACCTCATAAAGCTTTCCGGATATAAAGTCGGAGAGGATATAAGAATTGAATTTACGGGACTTCGCCCGGGTGAGAAGCTCTATGAAGAGATGCTCATGGATGAAGAAGGACTTCAGGATACAGAAAATAAGATGATCCATATCGGAAAGCCTATTGAGCTTGATGAGATGAAGTTGTTCTCGGGGCTCGAGCAACTTAATGTTGCGGCAAAAGAGGAATCGCCTGAGATAAGAACTCTCGTAAAAGAGATAGTTACAACATACCATCCCGCCAATAATGAAGCGGACAGTACGGAAGAACACAAAGAAATGCTTAAAAAGCTAGCTGAAAAAATCAATACGGAGGAATGATCGTGGAAATTAGACCCTTTCAGAAAAAAATCTGGCTTTCATCCCCGACAATGCACGGTGATGAGATCAAGTACGTGCAGGAGGCATATGACACCAACTGGATGTCAACCGTCGGAGCGAATATAAACGAGGCTGAAAAACTTATATGTGAAAAGATCGGATGCAAGGAGGCTGTTGCACTTTCATCGGGAACAGCTGCTCTTCATCTTGCGATAAAACTTGCAGGTGAAAGACTTTACGGTCAGCCTAAGGTCGGACACGGAACACTTGAGGGAAAGAAAGTATTTTGTTCTGATCTTACTTTCGATGCTACAGTAAATCCCATTGCTTATGAGGGCGGTGAAGCTGTATTTATCGATACGGAAGAAGATACATGGAATATGGATCCCGAATCACTTGAGAGAGCTTTTGAGACATATCCCGATGTAAGACTTGTAGTCGTTGCACATCTTTACGGAACACCCGGAAAGATAGACGGAATCCAGAGAATCTGCCGTGCGCACAATGCACTTATAGTTGAGGATGCGGCTGAATCTCTCGGCGCAACATACAAGGGAAAGCAGACGGGACTTTTTGGCGATTACAGCATTCTCTCTTTTAACGGAAACAAGATCATAACCGGTTCCGCGGGAGGAATGTTCCTTACAAACAGTACAGAAGATGCTCATAAGGTGCGTAAATGGTCCACTCAGGCAAGAGAGGATGCACCCTGGTATCAGCATGAGGAACTTGGCTACAACTACAGAATGAGCAACGTTATCGCCGGAGTTGTAAGGGGACAGATTCCTTATCTTGAAGAGCATGTCGCTCAGAAAAAAGAAATCTATATGCGTTACAAAGAAGGACTCAAGGGACTTCCCGTAAAGATGAATCCTTATGATAAGAAGAACAGCGAGCCTAACTTCTGGCTTTCATGCATGATCATAGATGAGGACGTAATGTGCAGACAGGTTCGCGGAGAAAAAGAAGTTCTCTACAATCCCGAGCCCGGAAAGACATGTCCCACAGAGATTCTTAGTGCTATTGCTGAGAATAACGCAGAGGGACGTCCTATCTGGAAGCCGATGCATATGCAGCCTATCTACAGGGCAAACGCATTTATTACAAAGCACGGAAACGGAAGAGCCCGCAGCAACGCTTACATTGAAGAGGAAGGCTTTAAGGATGTCGGAGCCGATATCTTTAACAGAGGCTTATGTCTTCCAAGTGACATCAAGATGACAAAAGAGCAGCAGGATATGATCATTGAGATCATAAGAAGATGCTTTGACTAATAATGCTTTGGACACGGCATATTTCGGAGTGACGAATGATTTATTCAAAATTTATTAAGAGATTGATAGATATAATACTGTCTTTACTGGTACTCATACCTTTTTGCTGGTTGTACCTTATACTTGCGATACTCGTAAGAGTTAAGCTCGGAAGTCCTGTTATTTTCAGGCAGCCGAGACCCGGCAAGGACGGAGAAGTTTTTAACCTTTACAAATTCAGGACAATGACTGATGCAAAGGATGAAAACGGAAATCTTCTTCCCGATGAAGACAGACTACCCGAGTTTGGTAAAAAGCTCAGAGCGACCAGCCTTGATGAACTTCCTGAGTTTTTCAACATTTTAAAGGGTGACATGAGTTTCATAGGCCCCAGGCCCCTTCTTGTCAAATACCTTCCCCTCTATAACGAGGAACAGAGGCACAGACATGATGTGAGACCGGGACTTACGGGATGGGCACAGGTTAACGGAAGAAACCTTTTAAGCTGGGAAGACAGATTTGAGAAAGATGTATATTACGCAAGAAATATATCATTCCTTTTCGATCTCAAGATTTTTTTCATGACCATCGCTGTTGTTTTTAAGCACGATGACATAAACAGTGCTACAGATGCCACAATGGAGGCGTTTACAGGTACAAAACCAAAGGAGCAGTAAAATGAATATTTTATTTTGCAGTGTCGGAAGACGCTGTGAACTTTTAAAAGATTTTAGAAAAACGCTTGGGGACAAGGTTCATATGGTTGTTACGGATAACAGCGTATATGCGCCGGCTCCTGCTTTTGCGGATGTTTGCTATAGAGTTCCGCTTATAACGGCGCCCGAGTATATCCCTACTATTCTTGATATTTGCAAGAAAGAAAAGATTGATGCGGTAACGACACTTATCGACCCTGAGATTGCTATTCTTTCGGCGCACAGAAAAGAGTTTGAGGAACTCGGCGTTGAAGTGCTTGCTCCCTACGAGGAGACTGCAAAGCTTTGCTTTGATAAATTCGAGATGTATAAGTACCTTACGGAAAAGGGAATCAACACGGTAAAGACATATGGCTGTTTTGATGATTTCGACAAGGATTACAAAGAAGGCAATATAAATCTTCCTGTCTTCGTTAAGCCGAGAACCGGAAGCGGAAGCGTCGGAGCACGCAAGGTTGATACATATGAACTTCTTAAGGAAGTTACAGAGAAAGATCCGGGGCTTATTATTCAGGAGCTTATGACGGGAAAAGATATGGATGCAGATATCTATGTCGATACAATAAGCCACAAGCCCGTTGCGGTTTTCTCCAAGAAAAAAATCTCTACCACTATCGGTGGAGCAAACAAGACAATATCATTCAAAGATGAGAAACTCTTTGAATTTGCACAGAAAGCGCTTGAGGTATTTAAGTTCAACGGACCTCTCGATATGGATCTCTTTTACCAGAACGGTGAGTATTATCTTTCTGAAATCAATCCGAGATTCGGAGGAGCTTATCTTCATGCTTACGGCGCGGGAGTTGATTTCCCGTCATTCATTTACAGAAATGTTGTTGAGAAAAAAGAAAACGCTCAGCAGATCGGGCAGTATGACGAGAACGTCGTTATGATGATGTATGACAGTGTTGTCATAGATACATTGGATAACCTTGAGGATCGAATGAGAGAAATCTGATAATGACAATTTTGATTTTGGCGAACTATGCAAATGGTCTTTATCTTTTTAGAAAAGAACTGCTTGAGTCCTTTAAAAATGCGGGACACAAGGTGATAGTTTCTGTTCCTTTCGATGAGAATGTGCACAAGCTTACGGATATGAACGTGGAACTTGTGGACACTCATCTTGAAAGACACGGGATGAATCCGTTAAAAGACCTCAAATTGTTTGCAAGTTACATGAAAATAATGAAGAAGACAAGACCTGACGCGGTTCTTACATATACGATAAAGCCCAATATTTACGGGGCATCCGCGGCGAAATTCTTAAGAATCCCTTATATTTGCAACGTTACCGGACTCGGTACTGCGATAGAAGGCGGCGGGATGCTCAGTAAGATTCTTGTGAAGATGTATTCTTTTTCGATGAACAGGGCGGTAAAGGTCTTTTTTCAGAATAAAAGAAACCTTGAATTCATGCAGAATAAAGGTGTTGCAAAAAAGAATGCGGCTCTTTTGCCCGGATCCGGAGTAAATCTTACGGATCATCCTTTCAGGGAATATCCTTCGGAGGAAGACGGTATACGCTTTCTTGCGGTCATAAGGATAATGAAAGATAAGGGAATTGAGGAGTATCTTAAGGCTGCGGAAGAGATAACTTCCGCAAATGATATAGTCTTTTTTGATCTTGTCGGAGAATACGAAGAGGACGAGAGAGAAAAGTATGAGCCTATGATACGGGCGCTTGAAGAAAAAGGCGTGGTAAAGTATCACGGACATCTGGACAGCGTAGAACCTGTAATGGCTAACAGCCATGTTATAGTACATCCTTCATACCATGAGGGACTTTCAAATGTGCTTCTCGAAGCGGGAGCGTGCGGAAGACCTGTTCTTGCAACCGATGTAAACGGGTGTAAAGAAACATTTGAAGAAGGTGTGACGGGAATAGGCTTTAAGCCGGGGGATGCTTCGGCACTTTCGGATGCTATACGTAAAATACTTGCACTTTCCGAGAATGACAGGAAAAGCATGGGGCAAAAAGCCAGATTGTTTATTGAGAAAAATTATGACAGAAAAATTGTCATTTCAACTTATGAGCAAACGCTTAAAGAACTGTAAAAATGTGATTTTTACAGATGTTTGACAGGCGTAGTATAATAAATGTGTTCTTGAATTTTTTATTCAAGAATCTATAATTATGTAAAAAACTTTAACATTGAAATGTTAATGATTTGGAGGATTCAAATGGGTTTGTATGAGAAACTTCTCGCCGGAGAAGAAAAACTATCATTAGTTGGACTTGGTTATGTAGGTATGCCTATCGCTGTGGCATATGCTAAGAAGATAAAGGTAGTGGGATACGATTTTAACGCTGCCAAGGTTGAACTTTATAAGAAAGGAATCGACCCTACAAGAGAAGTCGGCGATGAAGCTATTAAAAATACAAGTGTTGAATTTACAGCAGATCCCGAGAAACTTCGTGAGTGTAAGTTCCACGTAGTTGCGGTTCCTACACCTGTAAATGACGATCACACACCCGATCTTTCACCTGTAGAGGGAGCAAGCCACACACTCGGTAAGTACCTCACAAAGGGAAGTATCGTAGTATATGAGTCAACAGTATATCCCGGAGTAACAGAGGATATCTGTGTTCCTATTCTTGAGCAGGAGTCCGGACTTAAGTGCGGTGTTGATTTCAAGGTAGGATATTCACCTGAGCGTATCAACCCCGGTGACAAGGTTCACAGACTTGATACCATTACAAAGATTGTTTCGGGTATGGATGAAGAGACACTCGAGGAAGTTGCAAACGTATACAGTCTTGTTGCACTTGCCGGAGTTTATAAGGCACAGTCTATCAAAGTTGCCGAGGCTGCAAAGGTTATCGAGAACAGCCAGAGAGATATCAATATTGCATTTATGAACGAGCTTTCAATGATCTTCCACAAGATGGATATCGATACAAAGAGCGTTCTTGAGGCTGCCGGAACAAAGTGGAATTTCCTTAAATTCTTCCCCGGCCTTGTAGGTGGTCACTGCATCGGTGTAGACCCTTACTATCTCACATACAAAGCAGAAGAGCTCGGTTATCATTCACAGATTATTCTTTCAGGAAGAAGAATCAATGATGACATGGGTAAATATATCGCAGAGTCTTGCGTAAAGAACCTTATCGCAAACGACATCGCAGTTAAGAATGCTAAGGTTGCTATTCTTGGATTCACATTCAAGGAGAACTGCCCTGATACACGTAACACCAAGATCATCGACATCTACAACGAGCTCGGTGAGTACGGAATTACTCCCGTAGTGGTAGATCCCGAAGCTGATGCCGACGAAGCAAAGAGACTTTACGGTATCGATTTCGATACAATGGATGCCGTTAAAGATATGGACGCTGTTATCGTAGCTGTTGCTCACAAGGAATTCGAGAGCTACAAGCCTGCAGATATCGCTAAATTCTTCAACGCAAAACATAAGACAAAGGTGTTCATGGATCTTAAGGGTATCTATGATATGAACGAATATAAAGCGCCTGAGTATGATTATTGGAGGCTGTAAGCACTTGGCGAAGTATTTATGAGCCTAGTGCGCGCGTGTTCCGGCAAGCGAAGCGAGAGCGGAACTTCCTTTTGGTTTTTGCGAAGCGAGAGCGGAACCTCCTTATTATTTGAAAAGAGGACTATTATATAATGGGTTTTAAAGAGCTTAAATTTGACGACGACAGTTTATTTTTGGTAACCGGAGGCGCAGGCTTCATCGGTTCCAACATTTGCGAAGCACTTCTTGATATGGGATACAAGGTAAGATGCCTTGATAACCTTTCAACAGGCCATATCGAGAACATTCAGCCTTTAATGGAGAACAAGAACTTCACCTTCATAGAGGACGATATCAGAGACCTTGATGCATGTATGAAAGCAACTGAAGGTGTTACATATGTTTTAAATGAAGCTGCATGGGGAAGCGTTCCCAGAAGTATTGAGATGCCTCTTCTTTACGAGGAAATCAATATCAGAGGAACACTCAACATGATGGAAGCATCAAGACAGAACGGAGTTAAGAAGTTTGTATATGCTTCAAGCTCATCTGTTTACGGAGATTCAACAATTCTTCCCAAGAAAGAAGGACAGGAAGGAAATGTTCTTTCTCCTTATGCACTTACTAAGAAAGTAGACGAAGAGTACGGAAAGCTCTATAAGAAGCTCTACGGACTTGATACATACGGACTTCGTTATTTCAACGTATTCGGAAGAAGACAGGATCCCAACGGCGCATATGCTGCAGTTATTCCCAAGTTCCTTAAGCAGCTTATGAACGGTGAGACTCCTACTATCAACGGCGACGGTAAGCAGTCACGTGACTTTACTTATGTTGATAACGTAATTGAAGGTAACTTAAGAGCTTGTCTTGCATCATCAGAGGCAGCAGGAGAGGCTTACAATATCGGAGCAGGCGGAAGAGAGTATCTTATCGATGTATATCATCACCTTACAGATGCACTCGGTCTTGATGTAGAGCCTAACTACGGACCTGCAAGAAAAGGCGATATCAGAGATTCAAACGCTGATATTTCAAAAGCAAGACAGAACCTCGGCTACGATCCTTCTTACGATTTCAAGGCAGGAATTGAACTTGCCATCAACTGGTATAAAGAGAATCTATGAAAATAGTAATTCGAATGGATGACATAACTCCTGCAATGGATTGGGAGAAATTTGACAGATTTAAAGGAATACTCGATAAGCATGGTATCAAGCCACTTATCGGGGTTATTCCCGATTGTAAAGATGAGAAGGTCAATGTTTCCGAACCCCGGGAAGATTTCTGGAAGATGGTAAAAGACCTTCAGGATTCGGGCTGGGCAGTTGCAATGCACGGTTTTAATCATGTCTACACCACCAAGGAAGCAGGAGTTTTTCCCATCGGAGGAAAGTCTGAATTTGCAGGCCTTCCCTATTACAAGCAGGATGAAATGATCATGATGGGAAGTCGTATTCTGAGGGAAAATAAGATAATGACGGATGTTTTTATGGCACCCTCACATTCGTTTGACAGGAATACGATAAAAGCTCTTAAGAAAAATGGTTTTTTTAAGATTACGGACGGCTTTGGGAAAGCGCCGTATAAGCGGTCGGGACTTATTTTTTACCCGATTTCGATAAGCAGAGCGAAGACTCTTTCCGATAAGCGGGACGGAATAACCACTTTCGTATATCATACCAATACAATGGATGAAAAAGAGTTTGAAGAATTAGACAATCTGCTTAATACAGCACAGGTTGTGTCGTATTCCGAACTTATGGAAATGAAAGCTACAGAGCAGGGAATACTTAGGTTTATTCTCGAGTATATTTTAGCTAAGGCCAAATACACTGTTGTTAATCTGAAGAAAAGCAGAAACATAAAGTGAGGAGTTATGGAAGATAACTATGGACAGATAAGAGTCTTACATGTCTTAGGGGGACTTGGAGTAGGCGGAGCTGAATGTCGCATAATGGATTTATATCGTAATATGAATAGGGACAGGGTCCAGTTTGATTTCCTTGTCCATTATTCGCCTGATAAGACAGGGAAAAAGAGTCCGACTTCTGATGAACTGATGGCAGTTCGAGAGCCGGACTATTTTGATAATACGGTATATTCATTGGGCGGAAGAATATTCTGTCTTCCCAAATTTGTGGGAACCAATTTGCTTGATTACAAAGCTGCGATCAAGAAATTTTTTAATGAGCATCGCGATGAGTGGAAAGTTGTACAGGGGCACATGACTAGTACCGCGGCTATCTACCTTCCAATCGCAAAGAAAGCCGGGATTCCCATCCTCGTTGCGCACGCAAGGAGTGCGGGCGTTGATAAGGGCGTGAAAGGCGTTGCTACAAACTTTTTGAGAACTCCGCTTCGCAAAGAAGGAATTACCGATTATAACTTTGCCTGTTCGAAAGAGGCAGGGATAGCGGTATTTGGAAATACACTTATGGAGAAGGGGAAAGTAAAGATTATCCCCAATGCCATCGACTTAAAGAACTTTGCCTACGATGAAGAAAAAAGAAATAAGATAAGAAAAGAACTCGGCGTGTCCAATGCTGTTGTTATAGGACACGTAGGTAGCTTTAGATATGCCAAGAACCATGAGTTTTTGCTTCAGGTCTTTTTCGGCATTTGTAAGATGCTTGAAAATGATGCGGATAACAAATACTGCATGCTTCACGGTATTCGCATGAAACTTTTGATGCTTGGTACGGGACCTTTAATGGATGATATGAAGAAGCTCGCGGACAGGCTTGGGATATATGACAAATGTATCTTTGCGGGAAATAAGAGTAATGCCGCAGATTATTATCAGGCGATGGATTATTTCTGCTTCCCTTCAAGATATGAGGGGCTTCCCGGAAGTGTTATAGAGGCCCAGGCAGCGGGGCTTCAGTGCGTTGTGTCAGATTCTGTGACACCTGAAGTTGACGTGACTGAACTCGTTACCATGATGAGCATCAATGACGATCCAAAGAAATGGTCAAAGAAAATACTGGACGACCTTATCCTTGACGACAATGATTCCGACGATGAGGCAGATGCCGGATACGAGTCACTTGGAGCCGCAGGCAACAGCGCAGGCGGCTGTTCATTGGGAGACAGAGAAGGAACATCCGATTATATTTTGAATAAATTAAGAGATGCCGGATTTGACGTGAAGTTACAGGCAAAACAGATGGCATATTTTTATGAAAGAGGAAATTTTTAATGGCAGATAAAAAGAAAAATCTAATGCTCATGGTGCCCATGCTTCATCAGGGCGGCTTTGAGCGCGTCTGCATAAAAACTGCACGGCTGATGCAGGATTATTACAACGTATACATACTGATTTTTAGTTCCAAAGATATCAATTTCGATGTCACGGGTCTTGAAGTTATCGATATTGATGTGCCTGCAAAGAAAGGCATAGTAAACAAAGTTTTCAATGTAATAAAGAGAGTTATCAAGACAAGAAAGATAAAGAAAGACCTTGGAATCGACATCGCATACAGCTTTGGAAGTTCCTCAAACTATGTAAATGTTCTTTCCAAGGGAAAAGAAAAGGTTCTTACGGGACTTCGTTGTCAGACCGATATGGAGAATCCCAAGAATATAAAGATGTTCTGCAAAGGATCCGATCAGGTTCTTTCATGTTCAAAAGAAATTGTAAGACAGCTTCTTCGCGACTTTGATTATAACAGGAGCACCTATATCTATAATCCGCTTGATGTCGAGGATGTCAGGGCAAAGGGCAATGAGAAGAATGACGATATGCCTTTTAAGGGCGAAGATGTAAAAGTCATATCCTGCATGGGACGAAACGATTACATAAAGGGAATATGGCACCTTGTAAAAGCATTTTCAATTGTTTATAAAAAGCATCCCGAGGCGAGACTGGTTGTACTCGGAGCCGGAAACTGGTCCGGATATGAAAAGCTTTCGGAAGAACTTGGTATTAAGGGAAAAGCTTCTTTCCCCGGAGTAAAAAAGAATCCGTTTACTTATGTCGCAGCTTCTGACATATATGTGTGCAGTTCAAACCACGAGGGATTTCCCAACGCGGTGCTTGAAGCAATGGCGCTCGGAAAGCCCGTTATTTCCGCTGACTGTAAGACGGGCCCTAGAGAGATTCTTTTGAGCGAGAGTGAGTACGATAAGCTTATCCAAGAGATACCAAACGGAGACAGCACAAAAGACGCGATTGAGGGAACATACGGAATACTGGTGCCAGATCTCGGCGAGAATGTGGATATGGATCCAAATAACGTAACAGAGGGTGAAAAGCTTCTTGCAGAGAAGATAGAGAGTCTTCTCGATGATGAGGACAAAGCTTCAAGATATGCGGAGAAAGCATATGAGAGAGCACTGTTCTACGCACCCGAAAAGTACAAAGAAAGTATACATGAAATTTTCAAGAGGTATGAATAATGCATTATAAAGTTGTAGTCTTCGGAGTAAAAGATACGTCTGAAAACATAATAGATTTCATTGAGAAGGAACTTTGCAAGGTCGATCTTGTAATGACCATTGCACCGAAGGTCCTTGAGCACAATCAGGTTTCCGGATTTAAGGGACTTTCATTTCTTACAGAGAAGTACGGTATTCCTGTATTTGAGGCAGAGAGCTACTTTCTTAATGATGAAAAGACAAAGAAATTCATTGAAGAAAATACCTTTGATCTTGGAATCGTAATGGGATGGCAGAGACTTATTCCCAAGGAAGTTCTTGATGCATTTAAGAGTGGAATTTACGGATTCCACGGAAATTGTGGATATCTTCCCTTCGGAAGAGGAAGATCGCCCCTTAACTGGTCGGTTATTCTCGGAGATACAAGATTTAATCTCAATCTTTTTAGATATGATGAGCATGCGGACAGCCCGAATGTATTTGCAACGGAGATGTTCCAGATAAATGAGCACGACGATATCAGAACGGCTCAGTACAAGAATATGATCTGTTCCAAAAATCTTATCAGAAAGCTTGTCACAACATATATGGAAAAAGGTGAGATTCCCATTCACACCGATTCAAAAGACTATGATTCATGGTACAATAAACGTACGGCCAAAGACGGAAAGATAGATTTCAAAGACAGAACAAGAAATATCTATAATCTTATAAGGGGCGTTGCGGCACCTTTCCCCGGAGCATTCTGCTATGCGGGATCCGAGGATGAGAAGAATAAGGTTACTGTCTGGGAAGCACATCCTTTTGATGAGATGATAGATTTTTCCGGATTTGCTCCCGGTGAGATTGTGGATATGTTCGACGGAAAGCCGATTGTCCGCACGGTTGACGGATCCATAAGAATAGACAGATATGAATCTGAAGCAGAATTAAAAGTAGGAACGGTACTTTTGTAATTATGAAAACAATAGCATTTCACTTGAACTGCCTTGTACAGGGCGGTGCCGAGCGCGTGGTATCAAACCTCGCCAATCAATTTGCCAAGGAAGGCTATAAAGTGTATGTCGCCACTGAGTGGGTGGATGAGAATGAGTTTGCTCTTGATGAGAGAGTCACAAGAGTGCACGTAGGTCTTCGTGAAGGCGATGAGAAAAAGAACAGGATAACAAAGTTCTTTTTACGTGTGAAATATCTCAAAGAATTTGTGAAAAATTATCATCCGGATGTACTTATAGCATTTGCGCAGAGAGCCAATTACAGAGCGCTCATGGCAGCAGGAAAAAGTGACGTGCCTGTCGTAATATCCATAAGGACAGACCCGGTTGGACATTATGACGCATTTTCTGATAAAGTACAGATAAAGTGGTTGTTCCCGAGGGCAGCAGGTTGTGTATTCCAAACAACCGGACAGAAGGAGTTCTTTAAACCATACCTTCAGGATAATTCAGCCATTATATTAAACCCGATAAATCCCAAGTATTTTGGACTTAAGAAGCCGGAGAGCAGGGATAAATCGGTGGTACATCACGCTAGGCTTGTAGACTTCAAAAATCAGCCTATGCTGTGCGAAGCTTTTATTAAGGTGCATGAGAAGCACCCCGACTATGTTCTTAAGATCTACGGACCCGATTCATTTGACGGGACAAAAGAGATACTTGATAAGATCATTGCGGATAACCACGCGGAAGACTACATTCTTCTCATGGGCGGAAGCGATGAGCTCGAAAAAGAAATACCAAAGGGTGCGGTTTATGCCTTTTCATCGGATTGGGAAGGACTTCCGAATTCGCTTCTTGAAGCAATGGCGATGGGAATGCCCTGTGTTGCAACGGATTGTCCGTGTGGTGGTCCCAGAACCGTTATAAGAGACGGTGAGAACGGACTTCTTGTTCCGATAAAGGATCCTGATGCGCTTGCCGAGGGTATATGTAAGCTTATCGAGGACAGAGAACTTGCGGAGCGCCTTGGAGATGAAGCTTCCAAGATAGAACAGATTGCCAATTCCGAAGCTGTATTTGTGCAGTGGAGAGATTATTTAGAGAAGATTATTAGAAAATAACAGGAGAATAAGGGAATGTTTTCATTTGATGATTACAGAGAGATTGTCCGTGCCATTAAAGCTACGGGCCGTTATGCCACATATGAAGAAGCGCTTGATAAAGACAGCTTTATCATTATGAGACACGACGTTGAGTATTCGGTTGAGAGAGCGCATGCTCTTGCCAAGGTCGAAGAGAGTATGGACTTCAGGTCTACATTCTTTTTCCAGTGGACAAATAATTCATATAATATCCTGTCCAGAAAAAACAGGGATATTCTTTCCGATATGCATGAGAGAGGCCAGCATATAGGTCTTCACTTTGCATTAAACGGAATGACAGATATGAGAGTTATACGAGAGAGGATTAAGCAGGAGATTGATATGCTCAGCAATATGCTTGGTTTCGAGATCAACTCTTTTTCCATTCACAGACCGTCACCCGACGTTCTTGCGGAGAATATCAAGATTTCAGGAATTATCAACGCATATCAGGATGACTTTTTTACATTCGACCCCAAGGCAACACCCGAGTCGGAGCTTGATGTAAAGTATCTGTCGGATGCAAACCATGTTTGGAGATACGGTTATCCCGATGAAGAAACAATAAATAAATATGATAAGGTTCAGATTTTGACACATCCTTTTGCATGGACAAAGAAGGGATATGACAATCTCGAAAACTATAAGACACTTGTAAATGAGAAATATGTCGAGCTTATCGATTCTATTGA
This sequence comes from Butyrivibrio sp. M55, assembly GCF_900116865.1. Lineage (GTDB taxonomy): Bacteria > Bacillota > Clostridia > Lachnospirales > Lachnospiraceae > Butyrivibrio. The sequence goes on along the minus strand of NZ_FPCD01000005.1, from coordinate 237,130 downwards.
TAATGAGTGCAAAGATTTCGGTGCTCTTCGCGATAACTTCGAAAAACTACCTGTGGAGCTGTAAATATAAATAATGTGCGGAATTTGCGGATATATTTCAAAAAAGAGAATAACTGAAGAACAGCTGAGGATCATGAATGATACCATGTATCACAGAGGTCCCGATGACAGCGGTGTTGAAATTTATTCAGGAGCAGATGATTATGTCATAGGCTTTGCTCAGAGACGTCTTTCAATTTTGGATCTGTCTCCTTTGGGACATCAGCCGATGCACTCTGAGAACGGCAGAATATCTGTTGTCTATAACGGTGAGATATTCAACTACCGTGAACTCAAGGAAGAACTCTCTGACTATGAGTTTAAGTCGAATTGTGATACGGAAGTCATAATCGCTGCGTACCTCAAGTGGGGAATAGACATGGTGGATCACATCCACGGCATGTTTGCGATTGCAATATATGACAGAGAGACATCCGATGTTTATCTTATAAGAGACAGAATAGGTAAGAAGCCGCTTTTTTACTGGTTTGACGGAGAAAACATTGTTTTTGCTTCAGAGCTTAAGCCTATTATGAAGTGTCCCGGATTTAAGCCGGAGATAAGAAAACAGGTTATTTCAAGATTTCTTCTTCAGCAGTATATTGCTGCTCCTGATACTATCTTTACCGATGTGTATAAGCTTGAGGCAGGTTCATATCTTAAGTTTAGCGCAGGTAAGATCACCAAGAAGAAGTATTGGGATATAAAAGAAGTATACAAAGAGATGTCAAAAGATCCCGTAAGAAGCTATGCGGAAGCAAAGGAAGGACTGAAAGAGAGACTTAAGAAGTCCGTTGCATCCAGAATGATAGCCGATGTTCCTCTCGGAACTTTCTTGTCGGGAGGATATGATTCATCTCTTATAACGGCAATTGCCCAGGAACATTCTGACAGGCCCGTAAAGACATTCTGCATAGGCTTTGATGTTCCCAGATATAATGAAGCGGAGTATGCCAAGGAAATCGCAAAACACCTTGGAACCGATCACACAGAGCTCTATATTTCGGAAAAAGAGATGTTTGAGCTTGTAAGCAGTATTCCGCAGTACTACGACGAACCTTTTGCGGATAACTCAGAGATTCCTTCGATGCTTGTAAGTAAACTTGCAAAGCAGGATGTCACCGTAGCTCTTTCGGGTGACGGCGGAGATGAGTTTTTCTGCGGATATAATGTATATGATAACGTAAGAACGGCGCAGCTTCTTGATATTCCGGGAGCTATTGTACACAGTCTTTCGCGTATTAAGAGCGGAGACGGAACGCTCCTTGATAAGATGCCGTTCAGGGTTAAGGTTGTTGCAAACAACAGAGATCCCGAAACCAAGTCACAGCTTGTATCCGAAGGATATGTAAGAGCTTCGCATGCCTTTATATCAGGCAATGAGGACATGGATATCCCGATGAGCGCGGCTCAGTATCTTGCGACGGATTACAATATTGGAAGCAATATGCAGCCCGTTCTGTATCCGGTGGAGAGTCTTTACGGAGTAAATAATTTCCAGATAAGAAGAATGCTTCTTGATATGGATACATACCTTCCCGAGGATATTCTGGTTAAGATGGACAGGGCATCCATGAAATATTCGCTTGAAGCAAGATGTCCTATCATGGATACGGAGGTTATGGAGTATTCGTTCAGGATACCTCACAGATTCAAGTATAATAGGGGCGATAAGAAGCATATCTTAAAAGATATTGCTTATGACTATATACCTAAAGAGCTTTTGGAAAGACCAAAGACAGGTTTCGGCGTGCCTATGGATGAATGGCTTCGCGGACCGTTAAGAGAGCAGCTTCTTGATTACAGCAGCACATCTTTCCTTAGCAAACAGGATATTTTTGATGTAAACTATGTTTCAAACTTTATAAACGATTATGTTGTAAAAGGAGACGGAGGCCCCGCAACGGGAGCTAACTACAGCAAGATTGCGTGGTCATTCTATATATTCCAGCAGTGGTATAATTTCCACATGATCTGACAGAAGTGAAAAGAGGAGAAATAAATGACAAGAGAAGAAGTATTTGAGAAATTAAACGAAGTGTTCAGAGATGTTTTCGAAGATGACGACATCACCGTTGAAGATGCTACAACGGCAGCAGACGTAGACGGATGGGATTCACTTGAGCACATCAATCTTATAAATGCCATTGAGCAGGAGTTTGATATTAAATTCAACATGGGACAGATCGTATCCATGAAAAACGTAGGTGAGATGGCAGACATTATCATCAGCAAATTACAGGGATAATAAGATGAAAATACATCATGTAGGATACCTTGCCAAGAGCATAGACAAGACGGAAAAGAAATTTTTTGAGCTTGGCTATGAAGTTGAACAGGCCACCAAGTACGATGAGATAAGGGATATTAAGATCGAGTTTCTGAAAAACGGAGATTACAGAGTTGAGCTCATTGAGCCCATGGGAGAGAATTCCCCGATGTATCCGCTTTTGAAGCGCTTTAAGAATACCCCTTATCATTTTTGCTATGAAGTGGAAGATATGGACAAGGCTGTAAAAGAGCTTGAGAGCAAACACTACACCGTCATACATGAGCCTACTATCGCGCCTTGTATAGACGGCAAGAAGGTTGCCTTTTTAAATAATATCAGTATGGGGATAATCGAACTTGTCGAATTCTGAGAATAAAAAACATATCGCCATGTATATAGGTTCGCTCGAAAAGGGCGGAGCGGAGAGAGTAATGTCTAATCTTGCCGATTATTTTTTTGAGCAGGGTTATAAAGTTACTCTCGTTACTACATATCTGGCGGCAAATGAATATGAAGTAAAACATGCAGCATGGAAGCGTGTTCCTGCGGGGGCACCCAACGCAGTCCATGTCGCAGATCTTGATGAAAACCCTGTATGGGTTGACCTTGAAGGCGGAGAAAAGGGCGGCATCAGAAGAGTCTTTTCCGCACTTCTTAAAGAAGAACAGGCAGGCAGAGCAGCAAATCTAAAGAACAGATACGAGAAACTCCGTAATATCTGGAAGGAACTTAAACCCGATCTGGTTCTGAGTTTTCTTGGAAAAAACAACATAATGGCTCTTTCAACCGCGACAAGGGAAGGAATCAAAGTTGTTGTATCCGTGCGTGCCGATCCCGATATGGAATACGGTACCGTGGGGCTTAAGTCGGCCATGCTCGCGACTTTCGGAAAAGCGGCGGGAGTTGTTGTTCAGTCTAAGGGCGCAAAGGCCAAATTCCCCAAATATATTCAGAAAAAATGTATAATACTTCCAAACTCCCTCAATCCTTCTTTTATCAGAAAGCGCTATATCGGCGACCGTGAGAAGAAGATTGTGATGGTTGCAAGGATTAACAGCAATAAAAATCAGGAAATGGTAATGAGGGCGTTTAAAGACGCAGCAGGCGAAGCTTTTCCCGATTACTCACTTGTTTTTTACGGAGACGGTCCTGATAGCATCAAACTTCAGAGGCTTGCATCCGAACTTGGGATAAGAAAAAGAGTTGAGTTTAAGGGAAATGTAAGCAATGTGGCGGAGCATATCGAGAAGGCTGCGCTTTTCATACTTGCATCCAACCATGAAGGTATGCCGAATTCTCTTATTGAGGCGATGTCACTGGGACTTCCCTGTATATCGACGGATTGTCCCTGCGGCGGACCGAGAGACCTTATTGATGACGGTGTAAACGGACTTCTTGTTCCTGTTGGAGACAAAGATGCTATGGCACGTGCCATTACAAAGGTACTGTCAGATAAAGAATTTTCTGAGAAGCTTGGAGCAGAGGCTACCAAAATTCAGGAAATTTGCAGTCCCGATGTTACCAATGCCAAGTGGAAAAAGTATTTTGATAAGATAATGGAAGGATAATAGAGGATAAGTTTTTTATGATGAAAGAACTGGAATATCCCTTTGACAACAGTTACATAATGAAAAAGTCCAAGTCGATAAAGAAGGCGCTTCTTGCTGACGGCTCGGACAGGATAAAGAAAAAGATAGCGGTGCTCGGAGGTTCCACAACTCACGATATCATTAGAATTCTGGAGCTCTTTTTGCTTAACTATGATATAGAGCCTGTTTTCTATGAGTCGGAGTACGGACAGTACTGGCAGGATGCCATGTTTCCTTCGGATGAGTTAAAAGAGTTTGCTCCTGACATTATCTTTATCCACACAAGTAACAGGAATATTACCGATTATCCTACTATGGATGACAGCGAGGCAGCGGTACAGGATAAGCTTGATAATACATTCAGGCACTTTGAGACGATGTGGCACAATCTGCATGAACTCTATCATTGTCCGATCATCCAGAATAATTTCGAGGCGCCTTTTTACAGGCTTATGGGAAACAGGGACGGATATGACATTCACGGAAGGCTTTCTTTTATCAACAGGCTTAATCTCATGTTTTCCGAGTATGCAAGAAAGGCTTCGGGAGATGAAGGAAGCTTTTTTATAAATGATATAAATTATCTTTCAACCTGCTACGGACTTGATGCATGGTCAGATCCTCTTGCATGGCATATGTACAAGTATGCGCTCTGCATTCAGGCTATACCTACGCTCAGTTTTAATGTGGCAAATATAATCAAGTCGATTTACGGAAAGAACAAGAAGGGACTTGTTCTTGACCTCGACAATACACTGTGGGGCGGCGTTGTAGGCGACGACGGTCCCGACGGAATCGAGATAGGACAGGAGACCAATCTTGGTCAGGTTTATCTTGAATTCCAGAATTATATCAAGGCTCAGAAGGAGCTTGGTATCGTGCTAGCGGTTGATTCCAAGAACGATGAAGAGAATGCGCTTGCGGGACTTAATCATCCCGACGGAGCGCTTAAGCCCGATGATTTTGTATTTATAAAGGCAAATTGGGAGCCGAAGAGTGAGAATATGAAGGCAATCGCTTCAGAGCTCAATGTGCTTCCCGAATCACTTGTCTTTGTGGATGACAATCCGGCTGAGAGAGCGATTGTTACGGGACAGATTCCTAAGGTGAATGCGCCTGAGATTGATACTCCCGAGCACTATATTAGAATTCTCGATCACTCGGGATTTTTTGAGACAACATCCATTTCTGAGGATGACAGGAAAAGAAATGAGATGTACATGGCAAACAGGAAGAGGACAGAGCTTCAGGAGAGCTTCAAGGATTACAGCGAGTACCTTAAGTCTCTTGAGATGAAAGCTGTCATAGCTCCTTTTGAAAAGATGTACATTCCTAGGATTGCCCAGCTTACAAACAAGAGCAATCAGTTTAATCTTACAACAAAGAGATATACTCCCGATGATATCGAGAAGACCGCAAACGACAGCAGTAACATCACTCTTTACGGCCGTCTTGAGGATAAGTTCGGGGATAACGGAATAGTTTCGCTTGTAATAGGCAAGCAGGATGGCGAAGAGCTTCATATCGACCTCTGGCTTATGAGCTGCAGAGTTTTGAAAAGAGATATGGAATTTGCCATGATGGATACGCTTGCAAAGAAAGCAGGTGAAAGAGGTATTAAGACTGTTTACGGATATTACTATCCGACAGCCAAGAACAAGATGGTCAAGGACTTCTATTCGCTTCAGGGATTTGATCTTGTGAAGGAAGATGAAGAGGGGAATAAGACTTACAAACTTGATCTTACGGGATATATTGACAAAAACAACGTCATTGACGTGAACAATTGATAAGAAGCTTTGTCGGCATTGTCGCCGGCGGAGAACTTTATCAGACATCGATGGAGACATTATGTGCGGAATAGCAGGACTTATCGGGTTTAGAGGCGACCTTAAGGAAAACATCGGGAAGATGAACCACAGGATGCTTCACAGAGGCCCCGACGACGAAGGGATCTATATAAGTGAGAATGGAAAAGTGGCGCTTGGACATAGGCGCCTTTCTATTGTGGACTTATCCAAAAAGGGTGCTCAGCCCATGATGTCACATTCCGGACGAAAAGTTATCGCATATAACGGCGAGATATACAATGCATCCGTGGTAAAAGACAAGCTTATCGCGGAGGGTAAAGTTACTGAATTTAACGGATCTTCCGATACAGAGATTCTTATAGAATCGATAGATGCTTACGGCATGGAAGAGACTTTGAAAATGTGCAAAGGAATGTTCGGAATTGCCGTCTATGATATGGACAAAAACACCGTCACTTTTGCAAGAGACAGAGTCGGAGAAAAGCCTTTGTACTATGGAAATGTTGGCGGAGCTTTTGCATTTGCATCGGATATTGGTTGCCTTCGTGTTATAGAAGGCTTTGATAATGAGATAAACACAGAGGTTCTCGATATTTATTTTACAGAAGGATATATTCCGGCACCCTATACGATTTACAAGGGCATTTATAAGCTTGAAGCGGGATGTATCATGACCGTAAATGTCGACGATCTTTCTTCCGAGACAAAGAGCTATTTCTCGATGACGGAAACTGCAGTAAAAGGGCAGAGCAATCTTTTCAAGGGAAGTAAGGAAGAGGCGGCTGAAGAACTTGAGAGACTTCTGAAAGAATCGATAAAAGGTCAGATGGTTGCCGATGTTCCTCTGGGAGCTTTTTTGTCAGCGGGAATAGACAGCAGCACGATCGTTGCGCTCATGCAGTCCGTTGCTCCCGGTAAGGTAAGAACATTTACCGTAGGAATGGAAGATAAGAAGTTCAACGAAGCCGAGCAGGCAGGCGAGATAGCAAGACACCTCGGAACAATTCATACCGAGGAATATATAACAGAGAAGGATGCAAAAGAAGTAATTCCGCAGCTTTCCTTTATGTTTGGTGAGCCTTTTGCGGATTCTTCACAGATTCCGACATATCTTGTTAGTAAGATGACAAGAAAGCACGTTACCGTATCGCTTTCGGGTGACGGAGGAGATGAGCTTTTTGCGGGATACAGATCCTATGAGTCTGTTGAAAGAGTGTGGGGTAAGGTTGGAAAACTTCCGTACTTTATAAGAAAACCCGCATCAGTTCTTATGCTTAACAGCCCTTATTCAAAGAGCGTGGCGGGAATGGCTAAGTCTATGTACATGGGAGCGAAAGGCCCCGGAGATGTTCACAGGCTTGAGCATGAGGGTGATCCTATTGTAAAAAAGATTGCGCTCAAGAACGGAGCAAAGTCTCTTTCATACAAATATACCGAGATGGATACGAACCTTCTCGCAGATCCTTGTCACAATGCGATGCTCATGGATATGCTTGTTTATCATCCGGATGACATTCTTGTCAAAGTCGACAGGACGGCAATGGCGGTTTCTCTTGAAACGAGAGTACCGATGTTGGACAGGGATATACTTGAATTTGCGTGGAGCCTTCCAAGGAATTACTTAAGAGAAGGGAATGTCGGAAAACAGGTTCTTCGAAACGTGCTCTATAAGTACGTTCCCAAGGAGATGGTCAACAGGCCGAAAAAAGGTTTTTCGATTCCGATAGACAAATGGCTCCTTGATGATAAAATAAGGCAGTGGGCAGAAGCTCTTCTTGATAAAAATAAGATAAGGCAGCAGGGTATACTTGACCCCGATGTTGTCGAGAAAATCTGGACCGACTTCACACAGCGCGGAATTTACAGGATACAGATATGGTATATTCTTATGTTCCAGCAGTGGTATGAGAAAGAATATATGATTTAGGTTTATTTATGAGTATAACTTCGTTTTATTTTCTGTGCTTTTTTGCACTGGTGTTAATTGCATATTATACGGTGCCTCTTTTGTTTAAAAAAAGAGGTCAGTGGGTGGTGCTCCTTGTTGCGAGCGTCATCTTCTATTTGTTTTCTTCAAAGGGAAACTATGTACAGATCATATTTCCGCTTGCAGCCTCGTTTACGACATGGGGACTTTTAAAGCTTTTGTCCCAAACGGGCGAAGAAGAGCTTGCAAAAAGAAGGCTGATTCTTTTTGCGGAGCTTGCGGTTCTTCTGGGAATACTTATCGTATTTAAGTTCTATAAGTTCATAACGGGGGGCGGTATTACACCTCCTACGGGACTTTCATTCTATACTTTTATTCTTTTGGGATACTTTATTGAAGTTTATAACGGCATCGGAGTCAGAAGAGACAGTCTTCTTGAGACAACGCTCATTGGTATGTTCTTTCCGCTTGTGGTTCAGGGACCTATTATAAAAACCCGTGAACACAGTGGGCAGTTGTTTGAATATCACAAAGCTGATTTTAAGAATCTTACATTCGGAGCTCAGAGAATGCTTTGGGGCTTCTTTAAGATGCTTGTTATATCACAGAGACTTCACACTGTAGTTGATGAGATCTATGCAATTGATGCGGAGTACTCGGGAGCATATATCTGGCTGGGTACTGTGTGTTTTGCGTTTGAGTTATATACGAATTTTTCGGGTGGAATAGATATTGTGATCGGTTTGTCCGAGATGCTTGGAATCATTCTTCCCGAGAACTTTACGACGCCTTTCTTTGCTAAGAACATAAGCGAATATTGGAGAAGATGGCACGCTACGCTCGGAATCTGGATGAAGGACAATGTCTTTTACCCGCTTCTTCGTACCAAGATGATAATGGGGCTTGGAAAAACGCTCAAAAAGATCTTTGGTAAAAAGAAAGGAAAGCAGTTCACCACCTACGTTGCAATGTTTATCCTGTGGTTCTCGGTTGGTTTATGGCACGGTGGAGAGGCAACGTTTGTTATAGGTTCAGGTCTTTTGCACTGGGCATATATCGTGCTCGGAGAAGTGACGCTTCCGTTCTTTACATGGCTTTTTGAAAAGAAGATGCACATCAATATGCAGAGTAAATTTGCAAACGGATTCAGGGTTGTGAGAACATTTTTCTTTGTATGCATCGGAGACTTGTTTTTTAGATCAAAAAGTATTCCGCATGCGTTCGGATTACTTAAAAGAAGTGTGTGTGCGTTTAATCCGCAGATTTTTGTTGACGGTAGTTTACTGAATCTGGGACTTAGTATTTATGAGTGGGGAGTATTGCTTGTATCACTTGCTGTGCTCATTACGGTTTCTACTATTCAGTATAAGATGGAGCTTTCGCGTGACGGTAAGATCACAGGCAGCAGGTTTGAAGGATATTCAAGCTTAAGGGAGTACATTGCATCCAAGAAGCTTGTGATCAGGTGGATTGTGTATCTTGCGCTGTTTTTCACCGTGCTTTTACTCGCTGAGTACGGACCCGGATTTAATCCTGCGGATTCGATTTATGATGATTTTTAAAAAGGATTTAGTTATAGAAGTGCCTGTTATTGATTTATAAGGATTTTAGATAAAAAACTATGAGTAAGAAACAGATATGTAAGATAATAATTTTCATAGCGGCGGTCATGTGGCTTATCCCTCATATTACCTACTGTATCAGGACCAACGGTGATGCGAAGGATAGGTTTGTGGGTTTTTATGCGGAAAAGAAGAATACGATAGACGCTGTAGTTATCGGTTCAAGCCCTGTTCCTTACTGTATCGCGACACCAAGGATCTATGCTGAGATGGGAATAACCATGTATCCTCTTTCTACAAACATGCAAAGACCCGTTGCGGCAAAGTATCTTGTGGAAGAGACATTAAAGACACAGGATCCCGATCTTTTTATTTTCGAAATGAAGATGTGGAAGTCGGAAGACGAGAATCTTATCAATGCGGATAGAGGTAAGAATATGGGACATACCAGGGAAGTTACCGATAATATGAAGTATTCCCTCAACAGAATTCGTGCCATAAGCGCGATGGTTAAGCCGGAAAATGCCGAATACGATGATGATGGCAAAATGATTGCGGACTATAAGCCTATTAACTTTTATTTTGATATTTTCAAGTATCATTCCAATTGGAAGACGCTTATAATGTGGAGTCAGTTTCGTACGTTTTTCTATGAATATCCCGATGATCTGAAAGGTTTTACTCCTTCTGATATGGTTGGTCCTGCAGAAAAAGAGAACTGTCACAGTGTTACGGATGTAGAGAAGATGCCTCCGGAGCAGGAAGAGTATTTGGCAGATCTTATTTCATGCCTTAGGAAGCATAATAAGGATGCGCTTTTTATTATCGTTCCGTTTACCGTAAGCGAAGAGGAGCAGAAGAAAATCAATTACATCAGGGATTATGTGACAGAGAGAGGCTACAATTTCTTGGATATGAATCAGCATCTTGATGAGATTGGATTTGATGAGGCTACCGATTACAAGGACGGCGGAACTCATGTGAATATTGTCGGAGCAGACAAAGTGACGGCTTGGTTTGAAGAATACCTGTCAGAGAATTATGTTCAGACCGGCAAACTCGGTAAGCACGACAGAAGACACGGCCGCAGTTACAATTCCTGGAAGAAGTCCTACGACCTCTGGATTGAAGAACTCTCCCGCGATGAAGATAAGATCCGCGAAAGAATAGCGAACGGAGATTATTGGAAGCTTGAAGGGAATGAAGACGCGGAAGATGCCGGCGAGGCTGCTGCAGAAGGCTGAGATGATAATATAGGTTTTAAGATACAGCTCTTGATTTACTTACAGGGGCTGTATTTTTATTGCATATATTTGAGAATAAACGCATTCTAGGTTATAATGATGTAGTGTATGCAATAAATTAGATGCTATACAGGGAGCTTCAATCGGAGGGTGTATGATTATCATTCAACTTAAGGGCGGTCTGGGTAACCAGATGTTCCAATATGCGCTGTATACAGCACTGAAAAACAGAGGCAAGACCGTAAAGATTGATGATGAGACGGGATTTGTAAATGACAAGCTCAGAGTTCCGGTTCTTTCGGGATATGGCATAAATTATGATAAAGCAACAAAGGATGAGATTGTCGCACTTACGGATTCCAAGATGGACATTTTCAGCCGTATCAGAAGAAAGCTTACAGGCAGAAAAACATTCAGGATAGATGAAGTGTCGGGAAGATTCGATCCCAGGATACTTGAACTTGAAGATGCCTATCTTGTGGGATATTGGCAGAGTGATAAGTATTTTGCAGAAGAGAATGATATCAGGGATATCAGACATGCTTTTGAGAAGAGACCTCAGGAGCTTATGAGTGACGCAGTAAGCTGGTCCGTGCTTCAGCAGATTGAGTGCTGCGAATCAGTCAGCCTTCATGTCAGAAGAACCGATTATATTGATGCGGAACACAAGCCGGTTCATAATCTGTGTTCTGAAAAGTATTACAAAGATGCGGTAAATAAGATTATCAAGGAATACCCTGACGCAGTATTCTTTATCTTTACCGATGACAAGAAGTGGTGCAAGGAGCATTTCAAGGGACCCAATTTCAATGTTGTGGAACTTGAAGAGGGCGAAGGCACCGATATAGCCGAGATGATGCTTATGAGCAGGTGTAAACACCACATTATAGCAAACAGCTCTTTCAGCTGGTGGGCCGCATGGCTTAATGACACACCGGATAAGCTAATACTTGCTCCGTCCAAGTGGATAAACAATAAAGACATGGACGATGTCTACACGGACAGAATGACAAAGATCGCGATCTAAATAATACAAAAGAGGAAGACAAGAAAACGTACAGATTATGAGTAACACCGATAATAAAAAAGTCAGTTTATTTTCAAAACTCAGATATATATTTGATAGAAAGCAAAAGGGACAGTTGGTTGTATTGGCTGTCCTTATACTCATTGGGGGTATTTTTGAGACATTCAGCGTTTCAATGATGATTCCTGTTATGTCGGGAATTATAGACCCGAACGCTATGCAGGATGTTATCGATCAGTACAGTGTGCTGAGGCACATTGTGGAGTTCTTTAATCTCGGCGTCGATGCCGAATTTGCCAAAAAACTTGCAGTGGCAATGATCGTTTTGTTTTTGGTCAAGAACGCATATCAGATATTTCTTATCCATAGGCAGAATACGTTTATAACGCGTGCCAGAAATGACATGATCAGCAGGGTTATGAGAGAGTTCCTTAACAGACCGTATGAGGACTATCTCGGAGCCGATATTCCCACTGTTTTCAGAATAACAGACAGTGATATTCCAAGAACATTTACGTTAATGTTGTCACTCTTATCACTGTCAACAGAGCTGATCGTTTCTATAGGTCTCGGCGCGGTAATACTTATCATGAATCCTATGATGACTGTCATCTGCGTGACTGTTTTTATTCTTTTGACAATTTTCAATACCAAATTGCTTAAACCAAGGCTTAATAAGATTGGAAGAGAGAATCAGGAGACGCAGTCAAGAATTGCAAAATGGCGACTTCAGGCAATATACGGACTTAAGGATGTAAAAGTACTTAACAGACAGGATTTCTTTATAAGGAATTACTATGAATCCGGAAAAGTTGGCGCGGATCTTGCAAGAGACTATGCCGTTATGAACAATATTCCAAGAATCCTTATAGAGACTATGTTTGTGACGGTTATTCTGGTATATATCTTATATTCGATGTTAACAAAAGGAAATCCGAAGGATGTGTTTGTACAGATGGGAGCAATCGGACTTGCGGCAGTTAGGATCATGCCTGCCGTAAACAGGATAAACACGTACCTTGCTGAGATTGCTTACAACCAGTACAGCCTTGATTTTGTTTATAATAATCTTACCGATTCAATGAAGATGGACAAGGCGATGAGAGCAGAGAGAGCTGCAATCGCAGGTCCTGAGCTTCATTTGGAAAAAGAGATTGAGATAAAAGATATCACATTTGCATATCCCGATGCTGAGACAAATATATTCAGCGGGGCAAATATGATTGTTCCAAAGGGAAAATCAGTCGGTATTATCGGACCTTCGGGCGCAGGTAAATCAACTGTTGTGGATATTATCCTCGGCCTTTTGCATGTGCAGAGCGGTGAGATTCTCTGCGACGGAAGCAATATATTCAGTAACTACGATTCATGGCTTGCGCAGATAGGTTATATTCCTCAGACAATCTACATGGTTGATGAGTCTATAAGAGAGAATATCGCATTCGGTATAGATGCCGACAAGATTGATGAAGACAGAATATGGGAAGTTATGGAAGAAGCCCAGCTTGCTGATTTTGTCAGAAGTCTTCCCGAAGGACTTGATACCAAGATTGGTGACAGAGGTGTGAGACTTTCAGGCGGACAGAGACAGCGTATAGGAATCGCGAGAGCTCTTTATCATAATCCTGAGATACTTGTGTTTGACGAAGCTACAAGTGCTCTTGATAACGAGACGGAGGCTGCCGTTATGGAGGCTGTCAACAGTTTCCACGGAAAGAAGACAATGATCATCATAGCCCACAGACTCAATACTATTGAGAACTGCGACATCATCTATGAGGTTAAGGACGAGAAGATCACGAAGACTACTCTCGAGGGTAGAAACGTTATTCATTGACAGTATGTCGCTTTGCTTGCACTTATGTGCATTAGGGCGGTACACCGGAAGGAAAACAGTTTATGATCGGAACAGAATTTATAAAAGGATACGGACTTGGAAATCAGCTCTTTTTCTACGTCGTAACAAGGTGTATGGCTGAGGAAAAAGGTGTGGATTTCGGTTTCATAAATCCCGGTCAGGTGGGAAATGTTTTTCACTCAAACAAGGGAATGTACTTTATGGACATTGATCTTGGAACAGAGATACCGCCTGAGGACAGAGATAAATATACAATCTTTAATGAGCAGGACGATCGCCTTTACATGGGCAATTCAAGGCACGACATGAGTAACGGATGTTACATAAGCGGTGCGGACAAAAGACTTTTTGAGATTGAGGACAATACTCTTATCTACGGAAATCTTCAGGATGAGAGTTACTTTGAAAAATACAGGGACAAGATAAAAGACTGGCTCAAGGTTAAGCCCGAGGCAGAATCATATGAGTATACAAGTGATGACCTCTGCATCATCAACATAAGGGGCGGCGAGTATACGAATCATCCTGAGCTCTACCTTGACAGAAAATACTTCTTAAATGCGATAGAGCATATGAAGAAGATCAACCCGGATATGAAGTTCATGGTGGTGACCGAGGATGAAGAGGCAGCAAGAAAAGTGCTTCCCGAGTACGAATGCCATCATTTTGATATGGGAAAAGATTACGTTACCTTGAAGAATGCGAGATATCTGATCTTGTCGAATTCATCTTTTTCCATAATGCCGGTGCTCTCAAGTACTGAGCTTAAGTATGCGATAGCGCCAAAGTACTGGGCAAGACATAATATCTCGGATGGTTTCTGGTCTTCAGAGCAGAATATATACAGTTTTCTTCATTATCAGGACAAAAAAGGCAGGATCTTTGAGGCGGATGAGTGCCGCAGGGAACTTGAGGAATATAAAAAGAGATCGGCGCTTTATGCGAGAAGAAATGTAAGACCCGGCAAGATAAGATTCTTTTGCCAGATAATCAGAAGAAAGAGCCTGTACGGTGCCTTTTACCTAAAGAAGATTATCAGAAGTCTTGAGAAGAGAGTAGGTCTCATCAAGAGATATCAGTATTAAGAGGAACAAAATGGAAAAGAAGATTAAGCTCCCTCAGGTTACGCTCTGTGCAATGACGAGTGTCAACGTCTATGAGACTGTGCAGGCGCTTAAATACAGCATGAGGGAAATCGAGTTTGGAGATGTTGTTCTGGTGTCGGATAAAAAGCCTTTTTATCTGCCAAAGAATATCAGATTCAGCTATACTTCAAAGCTCGACAGTATCGATAAATTCAATTACAAAATGGTCTATGAACTTAAAGACCACATAAATACAGATTTTGTGTTGCTTGTTCATGCGGACGGATTTGTTATTCATCCCGAGAACTGGAACGATGAGTTTCTTGAGTATGACTACATCGGCTCTCCCTGGCCGCTTCCCAAGAACGATTATGCTTACAGGGACAGCAAGGGCACGATATGCAGAGTCGGAAACAGTGTGTCCATAAGGTCTAAGAGACTTTTGGAGTTTCCTTCCAAATACAACCTTAAGTGGGAAAGAGTTGACGACGGATTTTACAACGAAGATATTTTTATTTGCTGTCATTCCAAGAATGCGATGGAAGAAAAGGGATTTAAGTGGGCACCTTTTGAACTTGCGCTTACATTCGGAAGAGAGCATCCGCTGCCTGAGAATAAGGGCATAGAGCCGTTTATCTTCCACAAGTGGTGGGGTGAAAATGCGGATTATCCCAGATTTTACAGCCCGAAGAAGCGTTTTAAGATGGCTGTCAGACCGTTCCTGTTTTGGAGAAAGACCAAAAAGTGGAAAGAGGAGCATAACATCACATGATCTTTTCAATCATAGTTCCCGTGTGCAACGGTGAGAAGTATATCCGCGAGGCGGTTGATTCTGCGCTTGCACAACAAGTAAATAGCGAGGATATGTTTGAGATCATTCTTTCCGAGAACGGTTCGAGTGACAAAACTCCTGAGATATGCGATGAATATGCCGCTGCGAACGATAATGTTTCCGTCATCCACAAAGGAAAGATAGGACTTTATCAGGCAAGGCAGGAGGGAATAAAGGTCAGCAAAGGCGACTATATTCTTGCTCTCGATGCGGATGATAAGCTTGTTCCGGGAATGTTGTCAAAGCTCGCAGGCCTTATCAGGGATTATGAGAAAAAAGGAAATGCTCCCGAGCTGATTTTTTTCAATGCGACAGAGCTTGACGGCGATAATACAAGGCTTAAAGATTTTTCTTTTACAAGTGGAAAAATCTACAGCGGAGATGAGAAGAGGGCTTTTAAAGAGCTTGTACTAAAGGGTGATTACCTGAATGCCATGTGGATAAAGTGTATTCACAAGAGCATTGCGCTTATAGATGTTGAGAGAATCGGGCTTAACTACGGCGAAGATCTTTTGCAGACTGCGGAGTATGTCGACAGAGCCGACGGGATAGCCTACATAGATGAGATTCTCTATTATTACAGAAGAAACGAGCAGAGTCTGACTGCAAGTTATAACAAAGCTTTTCTTGATAACCAGAAGATCGTTTGGGGAGAAATCGACAGAATGGGCGATAAATGGGGGCTTACAGATCTCTTTGATGTTCTTGATAAGAGAAAATCCCTTACCTGTGCCATTGCGGTGGCAAAGATTGTTTACTCAGGATTGTCCTACGGGCAGAAGAAGAGCAAGCTTTCGGAATTGTTTTCAGATGATTTTTACAAAAAGTATTCTGAGACGGATCTTCCGTGTTTTGCGCCCGAAGAGGACATACACGTTCATAGTCTTATGACCGTAAACGGCGGAAAGAATCTGTATAGAGAAGCTTTTGTAAGTACTGTTAAGACTGCGATCAAGAGGATTGTAGGTAGGAGATAACAGATGGTTTATGATTTAATACCATTTTTCAACGAACTTGATATATTAAAGCTTAGGCTTGGAATTCTTGATAAGTACGTGGATAAATTCATTATTGAAGAAGCTACGGTGACTTTTTCGGGAGAGCCCAAGGAACTTTGTTTTGATAAGAACAGAGAGCTTTTTAAGGATTATCTTCACAAGATAGTTTATATAACCGTTGATGATACGCCTATGGATATCTCAACGCATGAAAGAGATTATTATCAAAAGAACTGCTTAAAACGCGGACTTGAAGAAGTGGGTGCGACAGCGGATGATGTGCTTATCTTCGGAGATGTCGATGAGATTCCGAATCCGTTTGTTCTTGAGAATATCATAGAAAATTTTGACAAGAACAAGGTTTATCATCTGGCTCAGAGAAACTTCTATGTATACATGAACATGGAGGAGAAGTCGGGAAAGCTTTTATCCATAACGGGAGAGTTTCCTGAGATAGCTGAAAAAGACAGAAAGTGGCTCGGAACCAAAATCACATCACTTGATAATATACCTAAAGAAGGCATTGTAAGGCTTCGTGATATCATTCCGGTAACGGATGAAAGGTCTGTACGAGTTGCGGACGGCGGATGGCATTTTGGATATATGGGTGGCTACAAAGAGACCAATCCCGCAAAGAGGATAGGAATCAAGGTTAAGGCTGCAGCACATCAGGAGCACAATGACAAAGAGGTTCTTGCGGAGACCATGGATCACTTGGTTCTCGGACAGGATATTTTCGGCAGAGCAGCGAAGTTTGAAAGAGGCGAGGTAGACGAGACTTATCCCGCATATCTTCTTGAGCATATGGATGAATACAGGCATCTTGTAATGCCTAAGATTACAGCCGTATCAAAGCTTTATCACTACTTGGATATTACGGCGGGAAGATTTATGAGAAAAGCTTTTCGCAAGATAAAAAGAATTCTTAGCAGGTAGATAACATGAACTTTTTAAGTGAAGAAAAAAAGGCTAAACTTAGTGAAGTTTTATTTTACGTTGCGCTCAGCATTGAGCTTGGTATAATGCTGTTGGATAAGAGTGAGCTTTCTTTGCATAATTTATCGACCTATGTTTTTTATGTTACCTTTGCTATTTCGGTGGCTGTAGTGTTTCTTATGAAGCATGAAAAAAAAGAATGGATGATTTTAGGGGCGATATTTGCATTTTCTTTTATTTGTTGGAGAATCACCAGACGTAACGACATCTTAAGATATACGGTGTTCTTGATGGCAGCAAGGGATGTTGATGTAAAGAAGGTGATGAAATATATTTTTTATGTTTCAACCGCAGGATTTTTGCTGTTGGCGATTTTGTCAGCAGTAGGAGTGCTTGGCTGCGTGGCGTTGCCACCTCAGGATTTCGGGAGGGATCGTATAGAAACCAGATATGTGTTTGGTTTTGGTCATCCCAATGACTTTTACTCGTGTGTATTTATATTTGTTTTGCTATGGGTGTGGAATTATGGCGAAACAGCTATTTTGCTCCAATGGATAACAGTATTTGTTTTAGATGTTGTTGCATGTATTCTTTCGCAAAGCAGAACAGGTTTTGTAATTAGTATTGTAACTTTCGTCGCGGGATTATTAGCTGGATATATAAAGAAACTCAGAGACAGTAAAACCGTATATATGCTTACAATGTTTATTACCCCTTTTTTATGCATGGGCTTTTCTGTTTGGGCGGCTGCTGTATGCAGTAATATAGAGAATAATGTAATGCTGTGGCTAAACAGCCATCTTAATGACAGAATAATAAATCTGTATTATGACAGTGAGAAGCATGCAGGATATATTGGGACATGGAAGCTTTTTTCCGATATGTCAAGTGATAGGAATTTTGACATGGGGTGGGTAAAGCTCTTTTACCAGTATGGAATTATTCCGGGAATTATTGTTGCAGCAATTATTGTCATAGTGATAAGTATTTGCTATAAGAAAAAAGATATCTGGACTTTGATAATAATCTTGTCGCTTTCTATATATTCGATTGTTGAGGGAATATTTGTATCAAGGTTCATTGGTAGGTTGTTCATACTCCCTGTAATAGGAGTTTATCTCGGGGAGTTTGTAAGAGGAAAAAGGATAGAGAATAATGTCTGAAAAGAGTAGGAAAAAAGTTTTTTATATATTGATGGCGGTAGCCTGTTTATCGGTAATGATCTACGCGTTTCTTACGCCTAATATGTCGGATGATCTGATTTATTGGCATCGTGACGACTATGGAGTTAAGCAGGCAAAGAATTTTTTTGATCTGTTCAGACTTGAGTATATGCACTATGTAGACCATACCGGACGAAGTGTTGCTCATTTTTTACTCAGAGTTTTTTTGTTCATGGGACCAAAGTGGATATTTAATGTAGTTTCCGCACTTGTATTTATGATTCAGTCACTTCTTATATATGCAAGCATTGAGATGAAAAAGAAGTATGACGTCAGAGTATATGCGATCATAATATGCTTTTTGTGGATATTTGATCCTGCTATCAGCGATACGGTTTTCTGGGAAGATGGCGCGTGTAATTACCTGTTTACAACGACTATAATCCTTGGATTTATCACATATTTCAGGAAGTGCATGATTCAAGAAAAGAAGAATTCCATAAGGCTTATGATCACAATGGCTATTATGGGAATTCTTGCAGGATGGTGCAATGAGAACACATCAGGCGGAGCCATATTGTTTATAATGATGTTGCTTTTCCTTAAGTGGAGAGATAATAAGAGTTTTTCTTTTGTTAAGCCGTGGATGGTAAGTGGCTTCGTTGGAAGTGTTGTCGGATTTCTTATAATGTTTTTGGCTCCCGCAAATTTTTCCAGAAAAGATGGTGCGGCATCAAAAGAAGCGCATTCAGGTGTTTTGGGCATTATGGCGCGTTTTCTTAAGATGGTCTTGAATGTAAAGAATAATTATCTGATTCTTGTTCTAATGTTTGTAGTTCTTTTGATAATTATTCGCAGTATTTGTGTAACAAAGGAAAAGTACGTTGAAGTTACATCATTTATGAAACTTATAGGATTTGTTGCACTTGCTACGGTACTTTCGCTTATTGCAGTACCTGACGGACCGCAGCTTCGAGCTTATTACGGAGCAGGAATCTTCCTGATGATCGCTGTTATCAATGGATTGGCGGTCGTTATGAATATGACAGATCTGACAGCTTCTGCTGTGAATGATAAGATTGAAAGAATGTTACAGGGGTTATATTCTTCAGCAATTATTGTTATGATGGTATGCTTATCATTTGAATATATTGAATGCGGGGCACTTGTTTCGCGAGTTTTCAGAGAGTACAGTGAGAGATATCTGTATCTTGCAGAACAGGCGGCAGCAGGCGAAACCGATGTTGTAGTTCCGATACTCAGACCGGACTGGAAGTGCAGATTTACTGAAACGGCATATAATAACGATATTTTGCTCGGTGACGGATATCCGCCCGACGTAGAAAATAAGGATGAAGAATATAGTCCAAATTATAATATTTATGCATGTCATTATGGACTAGACAGTGTTATCGGAGTTGAGAGGGATGGATGGTCGGATTATCCGGAATATTCATTTTGTGACTATATAACATTGAACATAATGAAATAATAAATTATGGAGAAAGTTTTGAACACAGAAATACTTGTTAGCATCATAATCCCCATATATCAGGCAGAAGGCACGCTCAGAGAGTGCGTCTTGTCTTGTGTTACCCAGAAAGGGATTGAAAGTGGTGATTGCGAGATTATTCTTGTGGATGACGGCTCCAAGGACGATAGCACAAAGATTGCAGACGAACTTGCCGAAGAATACGGGCAGGATAAGATAAAGGTCAAGCACATAAAGAACAGAGGCGTTTCGGGAGCAAGAAATATCGGGCTTGAGATGGCAACGGGAAAATATGTGTATTTTGTTGACGCAGATGATACAATATCTGAGTATTGCATCGCAAATGTGCTAAAATACGTTGATGAAAACACTGTTTTGGCAGATGGATGCACCGGACTTGATTCGCCTTATGTGTTAAGCGGTTATCAGTACATTGAAAACTATACTCTTGAGAGTAACACTCATGTATGGGGAAAGCTCTTTTTACGTGAAAGACTTTCTGAGGCACACATTCATTTTAAAGAGGGACTTACTATCGGAGAAGACCTGCTTTTTTTACTTGATGTGGCACTTTACGAAGGAAAGAAAAAAAGCGTAAAGGTCGTTCCTGTGGAAGCTGATGATTACAGATATACAGATAACGAGAACGGAGCCATGAAGACCGTCTTTAAAGCAAGTTTTCTGGATCAGCTTACATGTTGGGAAATCGCTGAGGATAAGCTTAAAGAAGTTCATGAGTATATTTCGGTTTATTCTTTTGTAAAAGTTGCTGTTTCGCAGATACTTACGGCACTTCTTGTTATCGGAAAGGTATCTGTCATTCCCGAGAATGAGAGGGATAACGACCTTGCAAGGGAAGCGGTTAATGCCGCAGGTGATAGAATCAGGCACGCTTTGAAGACAAGAGGCGCATTTGCAGCATTGTCTTTTGGCCATAAGATAAAAGTTATTTTGTTCAAGATTAGTCCTAAATTTTATTTGAGTCTATATGCAAAATATAAGGACAGGTGAATATATATGAATATTGATTTTAACAGACCGATAATTTTATATATGCACGCAGGTTCGGGAAACCATGGTTGTGAGGCAATAGCTAATACGACAGTTAAGTATATTGCCGAGCAGAGAGAGAAGACCGGAGCTGAGGAGGATCTTCCGCTTTTTGTTGTAACCAACAGCTGCGCGGAGGACAGAAAATATTCACTTGGAATTCTCGAAAAAAAGGGACTTTGTACTATTGTTGAAGAAAGACATATAGACAGACACTTTATTCCTCATGTAATCTACTATTTGTGGAGACTTGTCACAAGGGATAAGCAGTCTTTTTTGAGATACAGATATAAAGACGCGTTTAAAGAGTTTGACAACGCTGTCGGAAAATCCAATAAAGGGAAAGGCGCAAAACCGCTTGCCATTTCTATAGGCGGAGATAATTATTGTTATAAGAGCCTGGTTCCCGATCTTATATTGGCGCACAAGGTTTTTATAAAAAGAGGATTCGAGACGATACTTTGGGGATGTTCTATTGAGCCAAAATCCCTTAAGGATAATAAGCTTGTTAAGGATTTGATGGCTTATGACACAATCTATGCAAGAGAGTCCATTACTTACGATGCGCTTGTTAATGCAGGATTTGATAAGGATAAGCTTATTTTTGAAAAAGATCCGGCATTTAGGCTTGATACAGCGAAGGTTCCCGGAATCAACGGTTTCCTTCCCGGCAATACGGTCGGAATAAACTTAAGCCCGATGGTTCGTAATCTTGAAAAGACACCCGGTATTACTATGAAGAACTACAGTAATTTTATTGAGTTTATTCTTAGGAATACTCATCAGAACATCGCGCTTATTCCACATGTTGTGTGGAAAAACAATGATGACAGGAAGCCGCTTAAAGAGCTTTATGATATACATAAGTATACAGGCAGAGTTGTTATGCTGGATGATATGCCCGCTGAGAAGCTGAAAGGCTATATATCAAAGTGCAGTTTCTTTGTCGGAGCAAGAACTCACAGTACAATTGCGGCTTACAGTAGTAATGTTCCCACACTTGTTATAGGATATTCGGTAAAGAGTAAGGGAATTGCAAAAGATCTTTTTGGAACATACAAGGACTATGTCCTTCCCGTTCAGAAACTGGCAAGCGAAAACGCGCTTGTTGACGCATATATGCGTATTATGAAAAAGCAAAATACAGAAGCAGAGGCACAAGGAGGAACACAATGATCATAATTCAGATTGCGGGCGGTTTGGGAAACCAAATGCAGCAATATGCGCTATATAGAAAACTCCTCAGTCTCGGAAAAGAAGTTAAGCTGGATATTTCCTGGTTCAGTGAAGAAGTACAGAAGAAGATGCTTGCTCCCAGAGAGTTTGAGCTTCCTCTTTTTAAAGATCTTCCTTTCGAAGTCTGCACCGATGAAGAGAGAGACAGATTTTTAAAGCAGAATCTTTTTTCAGCGATCAAAGGAAAAATAACCAAGAAACTTGGAATTACTGCATCTTCAAATCCAAATGTGTTTGTTGAGACTAAGATGTATCACCCCGAGATATTTGAGTTTGAGGATAAGTATATTACAGGTTATTTCTTATGCCAGAAATACTATGAAGATATTATGGATGAACTTAGGGAACTCTTTGTGTTCCCTCCTCACAGAGATTCGGATCTCGCAATGAGAAACAGGATCATCTCTGAGAAGATGGAAAGATTTCCTTCTGTCAGTGTACATTTGAGAAGGGGAGATTATCTCGATCCCGCAAATGTAAATATCCTCGGAAATATTGCTTCTGATGATTACTACAAGAATGCGATGGATTATTTTTTGAAAAAAGATCCTGAGACGCATTTTTATATCTTTACAAGCGATCACGATTACGCGAGAGAGCACTATGGCGATATCTCCAGATATACGATTGTTGAATGGAATAACGGCAAAGACAGCATACAGGATCTCATGCTCATGAGCCACTGCAGAGGCAATATCTGCGCCAATTCCACATTCAGCTTCTGGGGCGCAAGACTTAACAAGAGACCCGATCACGAAGTCATAAGAACATACAAGATGAGAAACAATCAGCCGATAGATCCCGAGACAATGCATGACTATTGGAAAAATTGGATTCTCATGGACAATAAGGGAAATATAGTTTAAATGGGAAGAGTTCAGGCGGCGAAAAAGAATATTTTGTTTGGGTACATAGGGCAAGTTGTGTCTATAATCATGACCTATGTTTTACGTACATTTTTCATCCTGAAAATCGGTAAAGAACTGCTCGGAGTAAACAGTTTATATGCCAATGTTTTACAGCTGCTTAATATGGCTGATATGGGCATAGGAACTGCTCTTAATTTCAGCCTCTACGGACCTGTTGCCAGAGGCGAAAAAGAAAAGATCAAGTCTTACATGCAGTTTTATAAAAAGGCATATAACTATATAGCTGCTGCTGTGTGTGTTATTGGACTTCTTTTGGTTCCTTTTCTCAAACGTCTGGTAAATCTGCCGGAAGACTTTGTGATTACAGAGCGAGAGCTTGTTCTTTATTATCTGATATTTCTTTTTAATACGGTTAGTTCGTATTTTGTTGCATATAAGTATAGTCTTGTTAATGCAGAGCAGAAGAATTATATTCAAACAAATGTAATTACTTTCACCAAGATAATAACTGTATGCTTTCAGCTCATTGTGGTTCTTACTACCGGCAATTTCTATCTTTATCTTATTACAGATGCGGTAGTACAGTTGATACAAAAGATATTTGTCTCAAAGTATCTTGATAATATGTATCCATATCTTAAGGAAAAGAATATCGAGAAACTGTCTAAAGACGAAGAGGGCGAAGTTTGGACCAAAACTAAGGCCCTTGTGTTTCATAGAGTCGGAGATGCGTTCAGACTTCAAACAGATCAGCTTATCATATCACCTTTGCTGGGAACAGTTATGTCCGCTGTGGTTGATAATTATAATCAGATAATTGTTCAGATTTCAAATTTTGTAAATATCATTTTTAATTCCGTAATATCAAGTTTTGGTAATTTGATAGCAACAGAAGATAAGTCAAGACAGTACAGTATGTTCAAGGTTTATAGATTTTTCGCTTCGTGGGTTTATGGTTTTTCTGCTACCGGATTTATGCTTCTTATTTCTCCGCTGGTAAACATATGGCTCATTAAGACGGGGAATGCGACTCCTGAAAATATTGGTGAATGGATGCTTCCCGGAGTGGCTGTTTTTCTGATTCTTACAGATTATTATTTTAAGGGCGAAAGAACTGTCCTTACGAATTATAAGACGGCGGCAGGTGTATTTGAACAGGATAAGTATCTTGCACTGATTCAGGGAATCGTTAACTTGATACTGTCGATTTGGCTTGTTCAGACACCGCTTGGCATTTCGGGTATATATGTGGGAACAGTAGTGTCAGGTCTTATTGCCAATATGACTAAGCCTGTTATTATTTACAGAGCATGTTTTGGTATGAGCGCTGTTAACTATTATATTGATTCGTTTAAGTACCTGGCATCAATGGCGCTTGTAATGGGAATATGTTATATGATTCAGCAACTTGTAATGCCTGAGCCTACGATACTTGGATTTGCAGCAATGGTGGTTATTATTACCGTTGTATTTAACGGAGTATATTTTCTTTTATACGGAAGAAGTGAAGAATTCAGATATCTTTGTGGAAAACTCAAGGCCAGAAAGGCGTAATTGTGGACAACTCTGCATATTATGAAGTGGTCGGCAAGACCGTAGAACAGCTTAATAATATTATGAATGTCAGCCTGTCGGACAGGATAAAAGATGCTGTAAAAAAGGCACTTGGCAGAAGTGTGCGGACAAAAGACCCGTTTTTTTGGCATGCAGGGATGCTTATGGTCGGTCTGGTTTCGGCGCTTGAGTGTATTGAGAAAGATGACGACGCCGGAAAGATTAGAGATGAAATATCAGCGTCTTTGGAAAGTCATGTAGATCTGTGGCTTAGGAAGACAGGCGGTAAGGTAAGTTTTGTAGATGATGCGCTTGCGGGATTTGCGCTTATTAAGGCTTATGAGATAACAGGAAATGAGAAATATAAGAAAGCGGCAGATGCGGTAAGTTCGTATTTGAAGAATGCGGGAAGAGATGCGGAAGGCGCGATTCTTTATAACTCCGGAAGAAGCGGAAATATTTTTGCAGACGGAATCGGGCAGGTTTCCGTGTTTATGGCGGCCTGTGATGATAAAGAGTTTGATGCTAATGAGCAGCTTGAGCTTTTTTATAAAAACGGAATGGACGAAGAAAGCGGACTGTGCTATCACGGCTATGAACTTAAGAACAACGTTTCCGAGAAAAAAGGAATTCTTTGCTGGGGAAGAGCGTTTGGCTGGCTTATCATGGGCGCAGGCGTAAATGCTTCTTTGGGCAAATCAAATGAAGAGTCCCTGAAACATTTTACAGATATGTGCGAGGCGGCACTAAAGTATCAGAGAAAAGACGGTGGCTGGAGCTGGCAGATGCAGGCTGTTGACGGACATATCGATTTGTCCGCAACAGGTATGATAGCATATGCACTTGGTTATGCGCTCAGTAATGATGTTTTTGGAGAAGGTAATATTTCAAGCAGAATCAGTGAGGCGTTAAAGAAAGCAAAAGAGTGTATATATGCTCACACCGAAAGCGGAATTGTAACTGATTCGCTGAGTTCATGTGATGACTTTGCAGTACATTATCAGACCTACGGAAATAATCCATGGGGACAGGGAGCGGCATTGGCAGCGCTTTCAGTAATGCATTAAATAGAAAAGATTTAGAGGAAATGCCGGTTGGTTCAGCATTTCTTCTTTTTTTGCATAAAATTTTGCTATTGTATTAAGAAAAATATGATGGTATACTTCATGTAGTAATCAAAACTACATCAGATGATTTTGTAATCGAGATACATGGGAGGTATAATATGAATACCAAGGAATTAAAGAAGTTTTTTAAGGAGCATCTTGTTCCTTCGAAATTATATAAGGTTGGCGGACATCACAAGAATCGCGTTTGTCTTGCTAAGACAGAAAACGGTTGGGAAGTTTTCTTTCAGGATAAAAAGGAGAGAATCGGTGTGATCAGGTTCCCCGATGAAGCTTCTGCCTGCGATAAGATGAAAGAAGAGCTTCGCAAGATGATGGAACAGCTATACGGAGTGACCTGGGCTCCGGCCAGATAATTAAAGTAATACGGATTAGTTTGTATGTCGTTGGATGTCAAAATGTACTTTTGGCATCCATTTTTCATTTTGATAGGAAATTCCTATCAAATAAAAATGTAAAAAGGGTGAAATGTTATGAAAAAGACTATGGTTTTATGGAGCGCGATTGCGATTCAGGCAATAATGCATGTTGTTTTGGGTTCATTTGGAATTATGTCATTAACGAATATGAAAAGTGGAGGATTTGTTATTGCCGCAATCTGGCTTGTGATCTTCGCAAATGTTTTTAAATGGGGAGGCGGTGAGCCTAAATACATAATAAAAATGGCAGCTGTCTGTACTGTGTCATGGATGGTGATCTGGACACTGACAGAGATGTTTTTGGTCAGAATACTTTTTGGTATCTCTGAGCAGGCAGGTTATGTTTTTTATGGACTTGAGTGCCTGATATGCTTTGGAAGCGTGTTCTTGTTTGCCGCCATGCGTACCGGTAAAAAGATAAGAAAAAATCTTTTTATTATAGTGGCAATGGTGCTTGTGGTTGCCGCATATATAATCGCAACAGATCAGGTTATAAAGAACGTTGTGGATATGATACCCGGAGAGTCATTTATGGATATGTTCGCAGGGGGCTTAAGAATGCCGAGACACGAGATGATGGAAAAGGTGTCGGCAGCTTTTTATGCCGTTGAAAGCTTCTTTCTTATAGCGCTTTTTGAAGATAAAAACAACAAATAATTTATTTTTATACAAAATTACGAAATAAGCTTTTTAGATACACAGTCTCTATGTTAAAATACGATTACAGGTTGAGTTATGGATATTTATCCACAAAAATCGAAAAGGAGATTATAATATGGCAAATTTAGAACCAAGAACAAATGAACTTAAGGGAACAGAGACAGAAAAGAATTTGCTTGCTGCATTTGCAGGTGAGTCTCAGGCAAGGAATAAATATACATACTTTGCTTCCAAGGCTAAAAAAGACGGCTATGTTCAGATCAGTAAGATCTTTGAAGAGACAGCCAATAACGAGAAAGAGCATGCTAAGCTCTGGTACAAAATTCTTACAGGAATCGGTTCAACTGTAGAGAACCTTAAAGAAGCAGCAGAAGGAGAGTCATACGAGTGGCAGGAGATGTATCCTTCTTTTGCAGCAAAAGCTCGTGAAGAAGGTTTCAACGATATTGCATACCTTTTTGACAGAGTTGCTGAAATTGAGAAAGAGCATGAGCAGAGATACAAAAAGCTTCTTGAGAACATCGAGAAAGAGCTTGTATTTTCTTCAGAAGGTGATTCTATCTGGATTTGCTCAAACTGTGGTCACATTGTAGTAGGACCTAAGGCTCCCGAGATGTGCCCTGTTTGCAATCATCCTAAGAGCTATTTTGAGAAGAAGGCAGAGAATTATTAATATAGAGCTGATTGGCTTATATTTATAATGATAGGTGAAAAGAGCTTTCGCAGAGATTTAGACAGTCTTTGTAAAGGCTCTTTTTCTGTTGTTGTTATGAATTAATAATTTTTTTATAAATAGGGTATTGATTTCTTGTTCTATTTGTTCTATAACATACTTGAAAAGAAAATTAGCAGCCAAGAGATGAGAGTGCTAATACATCATCGCGAGGTTGCGCAAACTACTACAACAAAAAATTTATATAAAAAGGAGTGATGACTTATGTTGATGCCTATGTTATGGAGTAACAATAATTTGTTTGACGAGATGGATGACTTTTTTGGTGGCAGATTATTCAGTGACCTGTGTGATTCGGGACTTATTGAGAAGAGCTTCGAACCGGCATCCGGCCTTATGAAGACCGACGTCATCGAAAAAGACAACAGCTATCAGCTTGAGGCTGAACTTCCCGGATTCAACAAGGAAGATATCAACATCGACCTCAAGAATGAAGTGCTTACCATCAGTGCTTCGCACAATGAGAACAAAGATGAGAAGGATGAAAACGGCAAGTACATCCGCCGCGAGAGAAGAAGTTCTTCTTATCAGAGATCCTTCCGTACACCGGGACTTAAGCCTGAAGATATCATAGCTCAGTACAAGAACGGTGTTCTTACGGTCAGCATCCCCAAGAAGGAAGCTATTCCAGAGAAAGAGGAGGCTGTGAAGATCGAGGTTAAGGATTGATATTATTGACGTTATATGTAGGAGATGATAATATACTAGATAAGAAAAGGTGCTACCGATAGACGGTTAGCCCGAATATACTTAATGATTATTAAAAATAACCGCAAAGTTGCTAGGCTGGGCGGTTATTTTTGTGTCTTGGAATCATGCTTTCCATGCATATAACCAAGACTATAAAAAGTCGCACACAGTGCAAGCACTGCGATTAGGTCAGTGATGGTGAGCATAAGCAAGTCCTCCAACAAAGATTTCTCATATGAGATTTCTATGATAAACAGAGGTCACAGTCCTCCGATTGAAGGACTAACCGCCTACCGTATTATGGTAGCACCGAGAAACATTATAGCAAACGTGAGTTCATGATTCTATAAATCTTATTTTGCATAATTATTTATGTTATATAGTTATTCTTGCAACAAACATCAGTGTTCGAAATCACGATTTTTCCTTAGATATCCTTTAAATTCATTTATGAATGATTTACAATGCTTATAGTAATTTGCTAAGTACAAAGACGTAGGTCTTTGATTGTAGCATATAGCATAAAATAAGAAAGTGATAATACTATGGAAAAAGAATTTGAATATGAAGGATATACAGGTACCGTTAACTACGACAAAAACTGTGATTACTACACAGGTGAAGTTGTGATCGACGGAAGAATCTATACATATGAAGGCGACACTCTTGAAGAACTGAGAGAAGATTTTGAGGACATTATCGATTCTATGATCGCATTTGAGGAGATGGATGATGAAGATGCTTGAGTGTGTTTTAGAGTTTGTTGGGCAGGGGAAAGAAGACGATTTTAAATGGGTGATGGAGATACTTGAGTATGTAATCAAGTATGTTCTGCCTATTATATGCGCTTACGTTATAAATCTTTTACTCAATAAATATATCAGTAAGGAAAGACTTCGTGGCAAAATCCATCTTATCTTTTTGAGAGGTATTATAACTACGATCATATGGGGACTTGCGGGAGCAACTGTTCTTGGAAATGTGCCTGCATTAAAGCATGTCTGGACAGTCGTTTCTACATCTTCCGCACTTCTTGCCGTTATCCTCGGTCTTGCAGCCCAGTCAACACTTGCCAATGTATTTGCAGGCATTTCGATTTCGGCATCGAGATCCAGACCTTTTGATGTCGGAGACAGGGTAAAGATCGACTCTATCGATCCCGGATATGTTGAGAACATTACGTTGAGACATACGGTTATCAAGACTTACCAGAATGAGATTATTTACATTCCCAATTCTACTGTGGGTTCGGCGACTATCATCAATTATACTCAGGAAGAATCGTTTTCTTTTCCGATAGTGATCTCTGTGGCGTATGGCACGGATATGCAGAAGGCTATGGATATTATGGCTGACGTTATTGTAGCGAATCCGGTACATCACGGCGGAAGACCGACGGTTCTTTGCAAGAGCTGCGATGACAGCGGAGTTACATTGAGGGCGCTCGTTGAGACGGAAGATTTCAAGGATAACCCGAAGGCATGCTCAGACTGCCTTATAGAGATAATGAAGAGATTTGAAAAAGCGGGAATCGAGATTCCTTACAACAAACTCGTTCTTATCAACTCGGATGAAAAAAAGAATTGATGTAATGCAATTATAGAAAACACGGGAGAAGGTATGGGAAAGTTATATTTCAGATACGGGGCAATGGGGAGCTCAAAGACAGCCAACGCGCTGATGGTGCAGTACAACTACATGGAGAAGGGGCAAAAATGTATTTTACTAAAGCCCAAGACCGATGACAGGGACGGAGAAAAAATCGTCAAGTCCAGAATGGGGCTTAGCGCTGAGGCGACATTTGTAGAAGAATTCATTGATGAAGTAAAAAATGAGTGGTTTACGGGAAAGTCGGAAGGCTGGAAAGAGCTTGACTGCGTGATTGTTGACGAAGCGCAGTTTCTTACTGAAGAACAGGTGGATATTCTTGCGGAAGTTGTTGATAGATACGACCTTCCTGTTATCTGCTACGGACTTCGTACCGATTTTACAAGTCATCTTTTCCCGGGATCCAAGAGACTCATGGAAATAGCAAACTATATTGAAGAAGTTCCGACCGTGTGCTGGTGCGGACGCCGTGCACACTTTAATGCAAGAGTAAGTGACGGCAAGATCGTCCGAACGGGTGAGCAGGTTATGGTGGGAGGAAACGAATCCTACGTATCACTTTGCAGACGTCATTTCTTAAGCGGAGAGGTGTATGGCAAGAGAGAGCGTGAGCTCTCGGACGGAACCAAAATGAATTAATGAAAAAGACGGAGCGTTAACTCCGTCTTTGTTTTATTGCAGAGGATATCTCTACAAAAAATTCTATGATATAGAACGATTTTCTATAGATGTATCGTGATTTGCAAGATCAATCTGTTGGACTACGCCCACACCACCGCTTTCTTTTAGGAATACACCGCTTGCGCGCAGCTTTGCAGCCGTGTTAAAAGAGCTGTCCCGTAAGCTGTAGTCTGTTATGGCACTTCCGAGATATATAGCGCCGACATCGGCTTCTTTTAACGACAGGAGCGTATCGGTACCGTCTTCGTTACGAATCCAGACTCTGAGAGCGTTGTATACATTGTCATTTTCATCAATCCAACCGTTCCCGTCATGATCATATGCGGACAGGTCTTTGAAGCCGTTTCCGCTTTTTGTGCCGAAAAGCTCCGAGCCGTCATTTATATGCCCGTCGCCATTTTTATCAAGGGCCAGGAAACCCGTACCTTTCGACAGATTCGAAATCTTATCCTTTTTTCCGTCGCAGTTAATGTCAAAGAAGAAGGTCTGATCGCTTATTGATGTTACTTCGCTGCCGACATTGATCGTAAGCGGATCCAAGAAGTTTTTGGGACTTGCGATGCTTATGCCGGATTCGTGCACAAACCTTGATGACATGGAAAATTTAACTCCAAAATCAATACTGCGTCCGTCTTCTGTAAGAGCGGTTCCCGTGCCTTCAAAGGATACAGCCTCTTCTTCAAAATGGCTCTCGGTTACGGTTGTTACGGACATGAATCCGCCGGCTCCGATCATTCCTGACATGTTGTCTAATGATTGACCGAAGCTTTTACTCATATCATCGCCGCCAAGAATCCTCATTAAGTGGAGAATCCGTTCGAGAAGTGATGTCCTTATAGCCATCAGCTGATCTTCAAGAGAGTCGGTTGTAGTGTTCAGACTTCTTGTCATTGAAGGCTTCAGCGAGTTGTAGTTTTCACTTCCCAAGGCAAATTCGCCGGTGGATGTCGAGAAATCATCAGATGTAACTTTCTGTTTCTGAGATTCAAGGCTGTCGCTGAAACTTCCGCGTGGAACAGTGCTTATTGATACACTCACAGAATTTCCTTCGCTGTACGACGAACTCGACATCAGGTTAACGTTACTTTGTGCAATTTTCATGGTTCTTTCCCTCCGTTTGTTAGCCTGAAGGTTCATGTTTTTTGCGCAAAAAAAGTGAACCTTCAAAGCTGAAGATTAACAATCCTCCTTGAAGATCCATGCTTTCCGTAGCTCAATATGCCGCGTGCCGTTATTGCACCGGCGCGTGGATATTTCACAATATATATCGGTAAGGACGCAGGCTTATATTAGGGAATTCGTACAAATATATAATAAAATTGTGATAACAGGCAGATACCAGATGCGATAGTTTTGGTTCAAAATAATCGATTGACACATCAAACCAAAGAATATTAATATATAGGAAGTAAATGTGAACGGCAAGGGCGCCTTTAACACGAGCAGGAGAGCTCGCTGTTTGAGGCGCCCTTTTTTGTGCAGAGCGCTTAGCAAGGTGTTTTCAAGCGTAGCACTTTTTATAATGGAGGACAATATGAGCAAATATACCAAAGAAGACATTTTCCGTATCGTTGAGGAAGAGGACGTAGCTTTTATAAGGCTTCAGTTCTGTGATATCTTCGGAATTCCCAAAAACATCGCCATAGCTGCAAGTCAGCTTGAATGCGCGCTTAATAACGAGTGCATGTTTGACGGCGTATCGGTTGAAGGATTTGTCAGAAGCGACGAGAGTGATATGTACTTATATCCCGATCTTGACAGCTTTGAAATATATCCATGGAGACCGCAGGCGGGCAAGGTTGCGAGGATGTTCTGCAATGTCTATACGGTTGACGGAAAGCCTTTCATGGGAGATTCCCGAAATGTTCTTCATGAGGTGGTAAAAAAAGCTGAGAAAATGGGGCTTAACTTTAAACTCAATCCCGAGCCCGAGTTTTTCTTATTTGATTATGACGATGAGGGAAGACCGACCAACAAAACACATGAAAAAGGTGGATATTTCGACGTTGCCCCTGCAGATCAGGGTGAGAACGTAAGAAGAGACATAATCCTTAACCTTGAAGAACTTGGTTTTGATATCTCATCTTCACATCACGAGATTGCACCGGCTCAGCATGAGATTGATTTTAGAGAAGAGGATGCGGAGCGAACAGCAGATATGATCATGACTTTCAGAATGGCAGTTAAGACAATCGCCAAGAAGCATGGCCTTTACGCTACCTTTATGCCCAAGCCTACAGAGGGAATCAGCGGATCCGGCATGCATATAAATATCATTGCGCATGACAAGAACGGCAATAACATATTTGTAGATGACAACGGCGGGCTTTCGGATACAGCCAAATACTTTATCGCAGGTGTTCTCAGCCATGTTAAGGCAATGACACTTGTTACCAATCCAATCGTCAATTCATACAAGAGACTTGTTCCGGGCTACGATGCTCCCGTTAATATCTCATGGTCATCTTCGGGCGCCAACAGAAGCGCTCTTATCAGAATACCTTCAAAGCGCGGACAGGATACCAGAATTGAGCTCAGAAACCCTGATTCTACTTGTAATCCTTACCTTGCAATTGCGCTTATCCTCGCAGCGGGTATGGATGGAATAGAAAAGAAAATGACTCCTCCCGAGGAGCTTGGCGATAATCTTAAGAATGCAACTTATGACGATCTCAGAGAGAGCGGACTTGAGACACTTCCTATGACACTTGGCGAAGCTATTGACGCTTACCAGGATGATGAATTTGTAAAGGAAGTTCTCGGCAAATCCATATTTAATAAGATGCTTGATGCAAAACGCAAAGAGTGGAAAGATTTCCGCACATGCGTAACCCAGTGGGAAATCGGAAGATATCTCAACATCTTCTGATAATAGATTTTGGGTTCGTAAAAATATTAATTTATGGAAACTTGAGGCTTATTTGTGAATATTATTATTGTGTTTGCGAAATCGGAAGATGCGCAAAATTTCAAAAGCATATTAAGCCGTGGCGGATATGACGGAATGGTTACCTGCACTTCGGGAGCGCAGGCTCTTTCTGCTATGGAAGATTTGGGAAGCGGAGTCGTTATCAGTGGCTACCGCTTAAGTGACATGCTCTATTCGGAGCTTGCCGTCGATCTTCCCAAGTTCTTTCAGATGCTGATGATAGCATCGCCTGACAAGGCTCCTCTTGATAATTGCGGAGATAAACTGGTATATCTGCCGACTCCGCTCAAGAAGTCGGATCTTTTTTCCACCCTTGAACTCATGCTTGAGGGCGTTACAAGAAGTAGAAAAAAGGCAAAAGAGAAGGCAAAGAAAGAGGGCAGGTCCGATGAGGACAAGAAGATAATAAATCAGGCAAAAGAGATCCTGATGGACAGGCACCATATGACAGAGCCGGAAGCGCACAGATACCTCCAAAAGTGCGCAATGGACTCGGGAACCAATCTAAGAGAGACGGCGGAGATGGTTATTTCGCTCTCGGCAATTTAATTGAAGTTTTTTGATCTTTTTTATAAAATTAATCTAAAGTTTTGCGTAATATGTCCGATAAAATTAATGTAGGGTGAAAAAGGGTGCATACCTTGGGCGTTTGAACCATAACTTACAAAAATTCCGGGGGAAAATATTTTTTTACTCAGAACTAAAGTTATGGAAACTTCTTCCGATAAATGTAGTAAGAAGTACAAAATGCTCCAAGGAAGGAGGAAAAGATATGCGTATAGAAGCGTACAATCAAGTTCAGCAGATCTACTCAAACAACAAAGTGAACAAGACTCAGCAGACTAAGAAGACAAGCGACGTAAGAGATACTGTTTCGTTTTCTTCTATAGGAAAAGATATTCAGGTTGCTAAGCAGGCTGTTAAGGCTACTCCTGATGTCAGAGAAGATCTGGTTGCTTCGCTTAAGGCTGCTGTAAAGAACGGCACATATGATGTAAGCGGAGAAGCATTTGCAGACAAATTACTCGCTAAATTTGAAGAAGCAAATGGCTTGTTATAATTAAATACAAATAATCCAGGAGGATGATTCCGGTGGCAAGCTTAATGGAAAATCTGGTCGACTTGCTCGAGCAGGAGTGTACAATGTACGAAAATTTACTGGGGTTATCTAGCCGAAAGACTTCCATAATAATCGAAGGAAATCTTGAGGCACTTGCGGAAATCACGGATGAGGAGCAGTGCGTAATAGGTAATATCCAGTCTCTTGAGAAAAAACGCGAAGAGGCGATGAAGGATATCGCAAACGTACTTAACAAGGATGTTAATTCATTGAAACTGACCGATCTGATTGAAGTATTGGAAAAAAGACCTGTCGATCAGAAAAACCTGGCAGTGCAACGCGATAGGCTCGTTGGTGTTGCAGGAGATGTCAGACGTGTAAACGGACAGAATCAGGAGCTGCTGCGCAGTTCACTTGAGATGGTCCAATTCGAGATGAATATCATCCAGGCCTCAAAAAGAGCTCCGGAAACAGCAAATTATTCAAGAGCTTTAGGCACTACAGGTGAATGTCTTGGTTACACATCGGGCGGGTTTGATGCAAAGCAGTAATGTACCACGTGAGCATGAAAGTGGTACAGATGCATGTAGATAACCCCCTTTGGTAACTAAATGAAAAACTGTAGTGTCTTTTTTGTGCAAAAAAATGCATTAAAAGACCCATCAAGATCAGGAGGAAAGATATATGTCCCTCATGGCGAACTTATATGTCGGCACATCAGGGTTGCAGACATCGCAGAACGCACTTAATACAACTGCACACAATATGGCTAACCTTGATACCGAAGGATATACAAGACAGCAGATATCACAGGGAACAAGGGCATATCAGACTCTTGAGAAGAAAAATGAATGTATTTCCTGGAAGCAGATAGGAACAGGTGTTGAATATAATAATTGTAAGCAGGTAAGGGATGTATTCCTTGATAAAGCTTACAGAAAAGAATCGGGAAGATACGCATATTACGATATATCCCAGAAAGCTCTTGAAGAGATAGAAGATCAGTTTCAGGAGATGAACGGAACGGAGTTTAGCGAGTCTTTAAATAATCTTTGGACAGCTGTGCAAGAACTTGCCAAAGATCCTACATCAGCAGTTACACAGAGCGCACTTGTGACAAGGGCAAATGAGTTTTTGACAAAGGCAAAGAGCGTGTATGAAGGATTTGTTTCATATCAGGACAACCTGGATTCCACTGTTTCCGACATAGTTAAAAATATAAATGATATTGGCGATCAGATAAAAGCTTTAAATGAAGAGATTGTAAATATTGAATCCGGAAGAGAAGAAAAGGCAAATGACCTTAGAGATACAAGAAACTTTCTTCTCGATAAACTCGGTCAATATGGAAAAATAGATTATTCGGAAGATATATTCGGTAATGTATCGGTTCTTTTTGAAGGATCGAGTTTCATAACCACCGATCACGTAAATCAT
The DNA here is from genome assembly GCF_900116865.1 of Butyrivibrio sp. M55. GTDB lineage: Bacteria > Bacillota > Clostridia > Lachnospirales > Lachnospiraceae > Butyrivibrio. The sequence goes on along the minus strand of NZ_FPCD01000005.1, from coordinate 201,242 downwards.
ATAGGAATCGATGTTAAGCTTGAGAGCAGTGTGGGATATGCCACACCTTATTGGGAATATGCTGCGGTCAAGGAATATGACAGAGAGGGAAAAGAGGTTGTTACTTCAATCGAGGGAGCACATCTTTTTGACCTGACTCAGACGGTATCCACAGCTACAGACACCGATATAGGTAAGCTTAAAGCGGTTCTTCTTGCAAGAGGTGACCATAACGCAACTTATCACGATATTACAGAAAGTTCAGACTTTTATAAGAGCAATATTTCTCAGTCGGTCATCATGAATGTTGAGGCAGAATTTGATCAGCTGATACACAATGTCATGACAGCGATAAATAAGGTCATGGAAGATGCGGAGAGTAATCCTGCAACAATGGACAATTCGCTTGGAAGAGCTTCGGATTATACGATGTTCATAGTATCAAACGAAGAAGATGCACTTGCCTACAAGATAGATGACAAGCATCCTGCAGGAAGCATAAAGACAGGATTTACTATAAAGAATGCACAGGTTAATCCGATTCTTTTGACGGATCCAACAACATTCACTTACAGAACAATTGAGGGTAACGAAGATACAGCAACTGTTACGGCTTTGAAAGAAGCTTTTACAAGATCGGATTATACTTTAAATCCAAATGTTTATACAAGAAACGACATCATGTCGTATTACAACAGCCTCATTTCACAGGTAGCCAACACGGGAGATAAGCTTAAAAGTGTTGCTGAAGCTCAGGAGCAGACTGTTTCATCGATATCTGCCGCAAGAGAGCAGATTGTCGGCGTATCAAGTGATGAGGAGCTTGAATTTATGATCCAGTTCCAGAACGCATACAACGCATCAAGCAGATACATAAACGTAGTAAGTGAGATGCTTGAGCACCTGGTATCAACACTTGGATCATGACTTTGACGGTAATTTTGGCACACGTGATAAATATGTCGGAGGGAAGAGATTATGACATCGACATTTTTTGGACTTAATATTGCAGCATCCGGACTCAGAGCCGCAAATGCAGCACTTAACACAACAGCAAACAACATATCTAATGTAAATACCGACGGTTACAGCAGACAGAAGGTTAAACAGGAAGCTTCAGATGCTATCAGAGTATTTGCAAAGTATGGCTGTGCCGGTGCCGGTGTTGATACTATCGCGATTGAAAGAATCCGAGACAGCTTCTATGACGTTAAGTTCAGAAATAACGAACAGCTTCTTGGAAATGTGAGCCAGAAGAACTATTACAACAAGCTTATCGAGCAGTATCTTGATGACGACGGAACGACCGGTTTCTCATCTCTTTTTACCAAGATGAGTTCTTCACTTCAGTCGGTCATGACAGCAGCGGGAACGACAGAGTCAAAGAGTACATTTATATCACAAATGCAGAGTATTACTGAGTACTTTAACAATGCATATAATAACCTTCAGGGAGCACAGGCTGACGTAAACGCTGAGATTAAGCTCTGTGCTGACAGAATCACATCTATAGCTCAGGAAGTTGCTTCCATCAACAAGCAGATCAACGTAATTGAGATGACGGGAACGACCGCAAACGAGCTCAGGGATAAAAGAGATGTTCTTATAGACGATCTTTCCAAAATGATTTCGGTTGAAGTAAAAGAGACTGCTATCGTCGATGATACACAGCCTGACAGAGAAACGGGCGCAACACGTTATCAGGTCTGGGTTGCCGGTGGATATGAGCTCGTTGATACTTACGATTTCAGACAGATGGTATGCGTTTCAAGACCTTCGGACGGAGCTACAAACCAGAATGATATTGACGGACTTTATGATATTAAGTGGGGAAGTGCAAGCTATAAGGATGGAGACAATATAGCGGAACTTTCTGATTTTGCCATTGATTCAATGCTTATCGGCGGAGAGCTTCAGGGCCTTCTTGCGGTAAGAGACGGAAATAACGGACAGTACTTTAACGGAGACTGCACATTTGTTGACAGTGAGTCACGTCCCGTAAAAGTAACCGTAAAGGTTACCGACAAGAACCTTATGGATATGACTAAGTGCACGCTTCCCATTGAGGGTGCGATCCATATCGGAGATCAGGATTACAGATACGATAGCTGGGAATATGACGGAAAAGACACTTATACATTTACAATAGACGGTGAAACATTAAAGAGTATGCCTGAAGCGCACAGAAAAGTGTCTGTCGGTAAGTTTAATGATTATCAGGGAATTCCTTATTATCTCTCTCAGATGAATGAGTGGATAAGACAGTTTTCATCGGCTGTAAATGGGATCATGACCACAGGTTATCCTTCCAATTCCGATGAGGAACCCGGACAGTTCCTTCTTACGGGAGGAATTGATATGAACTCGGCAGCGCAGTATTCATACGATCAGCTTACTGAAAAATCTGAGAATAAGGGATACTACATGCTTCGCGGAGGAAACTTCGAGGTTAACGGCGTTCTTGTTGCCGATGCAAGCAGACTTTCAACAAGAGCCGATATTACTGAGGGAGAATCCGAATTTGGAAACCTCACAAAATTAAGAGATATGTTCAACACGGCAAAGATATTCAGAGGAGCTACTTCAGGCGAATTCCTTACAAAAGTTCTTGCCGATGTAGCGCTAAACACCAGTAATTCGGGAACTCTTGAAAAAACCTACACCGCTCTCGAAACAACTATCGATAATCAGAGAAGTTCCGATTCCGGCGTAGATGAAGACGAGGAAGCAGCAAACCTCGTTAAGTTCCAGAATGCATATAACCTCTCGTCTAAGATGATACAGACGCTGACTGAGATATATGATAGACTGATACTCCAGACAGGAGTTTAAGAATAAGAAAGAAGCTAAAGCAGGCCCGCTTTAGCTTTTTTTATTAATGGATATAAAGAAACAGGGCGTGTCTGCCGATATTCATAGTGAACTAATATACAGAGTGAGATGCTGCACGGATGCGCATTGTTTTTTGACTAAGGATGGTCTTCATACGGAGGTCTTTTTTACCATGCGTATTACGAATAAGATAATGCAGAATAATTCACTTTATAATATCAATAACAACAAGATTACTGAGGATCAGCTCAACACCATGCTTGCAACCGGAAAGAAGATAACAAGACCCTCAGATGACCCTGTTATCGCTATAAGAGCATTGCGACTTCGAAGCAATGTTACTCAGCTTTCACAATATTATGAGAAGAATGCAAAAGATGCCGAAAGTTGGCTCGATGTAACAGCAGATGCTTTGTCTACGGTTACTTCGGTACTTACAGATGCCGTTAAGCAGGCAACAAAGGGAGCCAACAAGGATCTTACGGTAGACGATCTTGAAACGATAGTTGCTCAGATGGAGGCTCTTTCAAAAGAGTACTACGCAACAGGTAACGTGGATTATGCCGGAAGATACATCTTTACAGGTTACAGAACAGATACATCGCTTACTTTTCCAACAACGACAACTGCTGATTACACAGGCATAAATGATGAGTTTAACGCTACAGATGTTTCAACTTCAAGCAGAGTGTCGGGGATGAGCAAGCTTGAGTCCACAAATCTTTTGGCACAGAGCACAGAGGCTGTCGTAGAGGAGAGCAACATTGTAGAGTACAATGTCGGTAAGATAAGACTTTCTTACGATAACCTGAATTACAGAAGCGGCGACAAAGATTTCTCAGCACCTTCACTTAAGTGGAGAGAGAATCTCAAGCAGCCCGCAACAAGTACGGTAAACGGAAATGCAGAGCTTATAAAGCTTACATATACAACAGCGCTCGGGGAAACTCATCATGTATCGCTTCCTACGCCCGACGGACTTGAAAAAGGCGAATCATATACGATCACAAGTGAAGGCATTGTATATAACGTCACAAGTAATGCAGACGGTTCTCATAACATTAAGGCTACGGAAGGAGGAACTGAATACGAGTTTGTAGTAGACAAGAATGGTGTTTACGATACATCTCGTCAGAGCTCCAATATTGAATCCGGTACTGCTTCGACAGAGACGGTTCAGAAGACAACACTTACATTTACAAATGAACAGGGTGAAAGAGTCAGCTTTAAGCTTCCTTTGGTTGACGCAATCGGCCAGACTTACAACATGAAGCTTGATTACAATGGAAAGATAGCAACGGCTGTAATTAACAGTGACGGTACATATACTGTTACTGACGCGAGTGTCACAAATAATATCGACGGAACAATCACAAGAAATATAATCAACGTTACCGCAAACGGAAGTGTGTATTCGTCATATAAAGAGACAACGCTGGAAATACCTTCATCAAACATGATCTACACAACTACAAGTGAAGAAGATATTGATGAGGTTTACAGGACACTTGATTCGACACCGACAGGTTCGGTTGCATATTTGAATGCGGCTACGGGAGAAATTCTTTTGAACAAAGAGCTGTCCGATAAGCTTGCTACACTGCCCAAACTTATCAACGCTAATTCAATCGATGTTGTATATGATAAAAAAGAGTGGGACAGCGGAGATATAAGACCGCAGAACCTCTTCAACTGTACATATACCGATGACAATGGTAAGAAAATACTTTATAATAAAGGCTCGGCAGCCCATGACATCGCTTATGACGTGGGATTCGCACAGTCGGTTGTTGTAAACACCACAGCAGATGCGGTTTTCACAACAGGTGTAAAGAGAGATATCGACGATCTTTCAAATATGCTCGGAACACTCAAACAGATAAAGGCCACAATTAAGACACTTGAAGAAAAGTTGTCCGGTGCAGCCAAAGAATCTGCTGAATGGAATAAGATAGATGCAGAGCTTTCCGCAGCTCAAAAGGCATATAACTATCAGAGAGAAAGCATTCAGAAAGAGTTTGAACACAAGATAACATCTCTCCAGGGAGCTCTCGATACCGCAAATATAGCAGTTACCGACAACGGAACAAGATCTAAGCGACTTGATCTTGTAAATTCAAGACTTATGACACAGACAACGACATTCCAGTCACTTCAGTCTGAGAATGAGGATATCGATCTTGCGACTACGGTAACACAGCTTACATCTGCACAGGTGACATATGAGGCGAGCCTTATGGCAACAGGTAAGATCAGCCAGACATCGCTTATGAATTATATTTGATGAAGAATTTCTTATATCATCAAGATTATAATAAGTATGGTAATTGTACGTTTTTACGTATATAATTAAATAGTGATAAATAACATTTTTTATCAGGATTATGGAGGTTACAGCATGAAATTAAACACTAGAATCTTTGGAGAGGTTGAGATTGAAGATAGTAAGATCATTTCTTTTCCAAATGGAATAATCGGTTTTCCTGATCTTAAGAGATTCACACTTATGCACGATGAGGAGCAGGGAACAAACACTATTAAGTGGTTGCAGTCAGTAGAGGAACCCGGATTTGCAATGCCCGTTATGGATCCGCTCTTTGTTTGCCCGGATTATCAGCCTATGGTAGATAAGGAAGCTGTAGCTGACATCGGAGATCTGCAGGATGAGGATATGCTTGTGCTTGTAACGGTTACTGTTCCGCATGATCTTAAGCAGATGACAGTAAACCTTAAGGGACCCTTTATCATCAATACAAAAGAGATGAAGGCTTCTCAGACAATCATTGATAATGAGGAATATCCTGTTAAGTTCCCTATTTATGAGATTTTGCAGAATAACAAAGCAGCTAAAGCTTAATCATACTATAGGGAGGGAAAGGATATGTTAGCATTATCAAGAAAAAAGAACGAAGCTATCGTTATTAATAACAATATAGAGATTACAGTACTTGATATCAGAGGAGACCAGATTAAGATCGGAATCGCGGCTCCCAAGGATATCCCGATTTACAGAAAAGAAGTATATATCCAGATTCAGAATGAGAATAAAGAAGCAACAGATGTATCCGGAATCGAGGAACTCAAGAAATTGCTTTGATCAAAGTGAATTTGCAGCGGCTGCTACCGGAAAGGGGCAGCCGTTAGTTTTTTATTGAATAGGAAATTCGAGGGACGGAATGCGAATACTATACTACTACTGGGATGAATTTAACGGCGAAGACTGCATGGACGCCATGAAGAGACTGGGCCACGAGGTCGATGTAATAAAGTTCAAGCTAAGTGGTTATGAACTTACAGATGAAGATGATGCTAAATTCAGAGCTCTTTTGACCAAGGAAGAAGAGGGCAAAAGATATTACGACATAGTCTACAGCTTTTGCTATTATCCGAGCATTTCCGATGCCTGTCAGAAGTACGATACGCCGTACGTGTCGTGGGTGTTTGACTGTCCGCATTATACGCTTGATTCACATACAATAAAAAATCCTGTGAACAGAGTCTATGTTTTTGACAGGGGAACCTATGATGAGATGAGAGCCAAGGGAATAGAGACCGTTAAGTACTCGCCTCTTGGTGTTAATGAGAAGAGGCTTTTGGGGTTCTGTAAGGAGCTTGATGCGGAAACGGGCGGAAGGATAGTATATCTGCATGATGTCTGTTTCCTGGGGAATCTCTACGACAATGAGTTTAACTTTTACGATCAGGTGGAATATCTTCCGCCAAGTCTTAAAGAGTATATAGATACGGTTATAACTCTTCAGGAGAAGATATACGGACACGATCTTTTTACCGATGAAAAGGCGATAACGCCTGAGCACATAAAGAGGCTTCGCGAGTATATAAAGTTCGAAGATACGGGGAATTATGATCTTGACTATGACAGAATTGTTCGTGATATGCTGCGAAAAAAGGTCACGGTAAACGAAAGAAGACATATTCTCGAAAGAATGGGTGAGCGATTTGATACTGTTTTGTACACAATGCCGGATGCAAAGCCCATTGAAGGAGTCAGCAATCTGGGAGTTGCGGATTATTCAACCAAAATGCCGATGGTATTCAGGCGAAGCAAGGTTAACCTCAATATTACCCTGAGGTCCATCATCTCGGGGGTTCCGCTTCGTGTACTCGATGTTCTTGCGGCAGGGGGATTTCTTATCACAACTTACCAGAAAGAGATAGATGAGTACTTTGAGAATGGAAAAGAGCTTGTGATCGCGCATACGCCGGAAGAAATGCTTGAACTTACCGCATATTATCTTGAACATGAGGATGAGAGGAAAGCTATCGCGGAAAACGGGCAGAAGAAGGTATTTGAGGAGTTTGCTTATACAAAGCTTTTGCCGAAGATACTTGAGATATGATCACGGCGGACCGAAAGTCTTAAAATTTTCTAAAATTTACGATTTTCTTTTCCATATTACTAAAGAATAAAGGACTTCGGCCGATATAATCAGTAAGAAAATCTATGCTTATAACGGAACGAGTTTGTGACGCACGTAAATGTTGATATATACAGGTGATTCCTGATTCTGACATGGAGGTATAGGATTATGGGAATGGATGGAATTAACGGATTTGGCCCGCTTATTCAGCAGGTACAGCCACAGGTAAAAACACAGAGCCAGGCTCAGAGCGAAGTTGCGGATTATGAAGTAAATGCGGCAGCTCAGAACATGGATCTTACGGTTGAGGCAGCAGACAATACTGCAGGCTCCAAGAATGAGTCATCTGCTCAGAATTTTGCAAGCAATCAGAGCAAGAGAGCTGAGACAGAGGAGCAGATACAGGCTGATAACGCCAAGATCAAGAAGGCAATCTCTGAGATGACCAAGAAGGTTCAGTCCAACGCTGAAGCTGTTTTTGGAATTCATGAGAAGACCAACAGAGTAACTATCAAGATGGTTGATAAGGAAACAAAGAAGGTTATAAAAGAGTTTCCGCCGGATGAGACACTTGATATGATCGCCAAGGTTTGGGAAATTGCGGGAATCTTGGTTGACGAGAAGAGGTAACATAGTAAGTCGTACAAAGCGGCTCTATCAGGAAAAGGATTTCCGATTACATCTCACGGATTGAGAAAGGAGAAACATTATGCCTATCAGAATTACAGGAATGAACTCAGGTCTTGATACAGAGAGCATTATCACAGCTCTTACGCAGAAAAAGAAAGATAAGGTTGATACTTATACCGGAGAACAGAAGAAGCTTACCTGGAAGCAGGATACTTTAAAAGCACTTAATAAGAAGGTTACCGATTTTTATAACGGTACTTTGACCAGCATGAAGTTTTCGGCTGCTTACTCAAAGAAGGTTACAACTGCTTCAAATGCAAATGCTGTAACAATCGTAACAGGCGAAAATGCAATGAACGCTACTCAGACATTGGATGTTGAGGGTCTTGCAAAGGCTGCATATCTGACAGGTGAAAAGGTTCAGGTTGGAGGAAAGAATGCAGCTAAGACAACTACTATGGCTGAACTTGGTATTTTTTCCGAGGAGAGTGATGAGTCTGCAACAACGACTCTTAAGTTTGCTATAGGTAATGACCCTGAGGATAATATCGAAGTTACTATAGGAAAAGATGATACTATAGATAGCGTTCTCAGTAAGCTTAGAAATGCAAAATCTTCGAAGACAGATACTACACTTAATTTCAACTACGACGAAGGAAATGGAAGATTTTATGTGGCATCAAAAGAGATGGGCGAAGCTGCTTCTTTTAAAGTTACCGAAGGCGATGCGATGTCCAGGCTTGGCTTTGTTAATAACGGAAAGAATTATATCGAGGGAAGCAGGGCTCATATAGTTCTTAACGGAGAAGATTATTATTCCGATTCAAATACTTTTGAGATCAACGGACTTACAATTACCGTTAATGAGGAAGCTAAGGGAATAACTCTTTCGACAAAACAGGATACAAGTGGTATTTTCGACAACATCAAGAAGTTGCTCAAAGAGTACAACGATCTTATGAAGGAGTTTGCTACTCTTTATAATGCAGATAAAGCCAAGAAGTACAAAATGCTTACCGATGATCAGAAAGATGCAATGTCTGACAAAGAGGTTGAGGAATGGGAGAAAAAGATTAAAGACGGAATCCTCAGCGGCGATGAGACAATCGGTAATATAAGAAATGCTCTTAAAGATATAATGAGTAGTTCTTTTGAAGTAACATCAAAGGATGGAGTGACAAGTAAGATCACTCTTGCAACATTTGGTATTGCAACCGGAAGCTACTTTGCAACAGATGAGAATGAGAGAGACGTGCTTCACATAGACGGTGACAAAGATGATTCTGCAAGCAGCGGAAATCCGGACCTTCTAAGTGCAGCAATCTCAACAGATCCTGAGATGGTTCAGAACTTCTTTATGAAGCTGTCAAATACACTTTCCGATAAACTCTTTGATCTTATGAAGGGTACGCAATACAGCAGTGCATTTACAATTTATGAAGATAAGCTGATGGCTTCACAGTACAGTGCTTATACAAACAAGATCTCAGATGCACAGAAAGCACTTGAGGCTGCACAGGATAAGTACTACAAGAAGTTCTCTACTATGGAGACGGCTCTTTCAAAGATAAACAGCAGCAGTTCTTCTCTGGCAGGCTTCTTTGGTGGAGGACAGTAATGGCATAAAATGAAGACTTATGATTATACGGATATTTTTTTACAGAATGCGAGGGAACACATATGCCGGTAATGACAACTCAACAGAAAGCTTATGCTCAGTATAAAAATAATAAGGTAATGGGTGCAAGCGGCCCGGAACTTACACTTATGCTCTATGACGGGGCAATAAAGTTTCTCAATATTGCGGATTATGCGATTGAGAACAACGATGTGCCAAAGGCGCATGAAAACATTATGAAGACGGAACGCATCATAGATTATCTCAGAAGCACTCTTGATATGAAGTATGCTGTTGCACAGGACTTTGAAAATATGTATTCTTATATAGGAAGAAGACTTGTCGAAGCAAACATAAGCAAAGACAGAGAGATAGTCGCTGAGGTCAATAAGCATATGCATGCCATCAGGGACAACTGGGTAGAAGTCATGAAGGCGAACAACATCGCCGTTAAGGAGGCATAAAAGATGTTATCTTCAAGTATGGATATGCTGGAAGAAAGTCTTATTAAGAAGATTGACATTATGTCAAAGATTGAGGAAGAGAATGAGAGACAAAAAGAGATTCTCTCCGATCCCGATAATGTTGATGAAACCGCATTTGACAATACTGTTGATAAAAAGGGTGAACTTATCGATAAACTTATTTCTCTTGATGATGGTTTCCAGACTCTTTTTGACAGGGTAAAAGAAGAAGTTAATGCCAATAAAGATGAGTTTGCAGATCAGATACGCCGCATGCAGGATCTTATTCGTGATATCACTGCAAGGAGCGCTTCGATTGAAGCTGCGGAGCATCGAAACAAAAGGCTTGCCGAGAGATATTTTGATACGGCACGCCAAAAGATGAACAGTAGTAAGCAGTCATCTGCCGTGGCATTTAATTACTACAGAACCATGAATAACTTCAAGGAGATTCCGCCACAGTTTTTGGATAAGAAAAATTGAATTTTGTATAAGATCGTTACAAAGAGATCGCTGCCATATATCGGCAAGCGATCTCTTTTACTTTAGCAAAAAAACGAAAAAAGTAGAAAAAAATTCATTATTGTATGTTTTTTTGAAAAAAATTAAAAAAAGGGTTAAGTAAACGAAATCACAGCCGATAATAATAGTGTAAAACAAAAAACAAGCAGCCATGGAAGGGAGTCCGCGTAAGCTGCACAATATTAAAAGGATGAAAAAGGCAGCAGGGAAGCGGCCCCGTTCATGGAGGATTATAATATGGTAGTACAGCACAATGTCACAGCGATGAACTCAAACAGACAGCTTGGAATTACAACAGATGTACAGGCTAAGTCAAGTGAGAAACTCTCATCAGGTTACAGAATCAACAGAGCAGCAGATGATGCAGCAGGACTTGCAATTTCAGAAAAGATGAGACGTCAGGTAAGAGGTCTTACACAGGCTTCCGCAAATGCACAGGATGGTATCTCAGCAGTACAGACAGCTGAAGGTGCGCTCAACGAAGTACATGATATGCTTCAGAGAATGAACGAACTTGCAGTTAAGGCAGCTAACGATACTCTTCAGACATCAGATCGTGAGTACATTCAGCGAGAGGTTAATGCTCTCAGAGATGAGATTAACAGAACCGGAACAGCTACCGAATTCAATAATACTAAACTTTTGGACGGATCATTTAAGAATAAGAGTATTCAGGTTGGTTCAGAGGCTGATCCCGATAACCAGATTGCAATCAATATTGAAAAACTTACTGCTTCAGGTCTTAAGATTGACGGAGCAAAGATTAATGTTACAGGAACAAGCGGCGTAAACGCTAAGGACTCAATTCATAAGATTAAAGAAGCACTTGAGAAGATTTCAAGCCAGAGAGCTGACCTCGGTGCTATTCAGAACAGACTTGAGCACACAATCAGAAACCTTGATAACGTCGTTGAGAACACACAGGCAGCTGAATCACAGATCCGTGATACAGATATGGCTGAGGAGATGGTTAGATATTCAAACAACAATATCCTTGCTCAGGCAGGTCAGTCAATGCTTGCTCAGGCTAACCAGACAAATCAGGGTGTTCTCTCACTCCTTCAGTAAGATAAATATTAGAAAACATAACCCACTGAAATATATAAGAACGCTCCGGATGAAAGAATTCGGGGCGTTCTTTAGTTGTATTTGGCTTTGAATTGTGTGGTAAAATATTTATTGTAATAATAATCTAACATGTAAATCTCTGTTACGGAGGATTCCCATGATAAAAAACGGTTGGTACGCGGTTCTGGATTCTAAAGCGGTTAAGCGTGGAAAACTGATTGCTGTTGTAAGGTTTGGCGAAGAGCTGGTTTTCTTTAGGACAGCTTCCGGTAAAGTGGCGGCGGTTACTAGCTTATGCGCACATCGTGGGGCTTCTCTATGCAAAGGGTGGCTTGAAGGTGACAATATCAAGTGCCTGTTTCATGGGATTGAATATGATCCGACCGGCAGGTGCGTCTATGTTCCTTCGGATGGAAGGGCCTCTGCTCGTGATTATTCAAACTTTAATCTTAAATATTTTCCGACAAGAGAAATCGGCGGGATTATTTTTGCTTGGTATGGGGAAAAAGAACCTGATACGGAGCCGGATGTTTTTGACATTATTACTGACAGATCCTTTAGCTATGATCATATAGAGGATAGCTGGAATGTGCATTATTCCAGAGTTATAGAGAATCAGCTGGATGTTTCTCATCTGGCATTTATTCATCATAATACGATTGGGCGTGGAGGCAAGACGCTCTGCAACGGTCCGAAGGTCGAGTGGCTTGATGAAAATACAATGCAAACGAGTGCAGATAACGCCGTTGATAAAGGGCAGACGCCTGAAACTTCAGCGAATAGTGTTATCAAATCTACCAATCTTACTTTTAAATTTCCCAATATGTGGCTTAACCACGTGACAGACAAAATACAAATATTAGCATTTTTCATCCCTGTCGATGATGAACATGCGATAATCGCGCTTAGGTTTTACAATAAGATTACGGGTTTTTCTCCTGTTGATAGATTTATTGCGCGACTTGGAAGTGTGGCTAATAAGGTGATCGAGCGTCAGGATAAGAGAATTGTTGAAACACAGTTTCCGAAGAAATCAGATCTTTTTATGAATGAGAATCTTGCGGCAGCAGATCTGCCGATAATTGAATATAGGACCAAGAGAAAAGAGCTTCAGAACGGTGATCGGAAACATGCGGTTTCAGCAAGTGGAAAGGAGACGGGAGCAATGAATACTAAGGCAATGTATAAGTTATCTTACGGTTTGTTTGTATGTACGGTAGTAAACGGCGATAAAAAGAATGGTTGCATCACTAACACTGCGGTACAGGTTGCGTCGGAGCCCAACAGGATTTCAATCGCAATCAACAAGGCTAATCTGACCCATGACATGTTGAAAGAAACAGGAAAGTGCAATATTTCTGTTATCAGTAGCGATGCGGGATTTGATCTGTTCAAGCACTTTGGCTTTCAGAGTGGAAGAGATGTGGATAAGTTTGCGTCATTTAGCGATTATAAGCTTGCTGATAACGGTATTCCTTATATAACAAAAGGGACTAATGCTTACTTTTCCCTGAATGTGGAAAAAGAAGTCGACCTTGGTTCACATACGCTGTTCATCTGTGAGCCTGTATTTATGGATGTTCTTGCAGATACACCTTCCTGTACTTACGAATATTACCAGAACAATATCAAGCCAAAACCTCAGCCGGTTGGAGAGACTCCAAAAGGTGAGACAGTATGGCGGTGCACAATATGCGGATTTGAGTATGTCGGCGAAGATATGCCCGATGACTATATCTGCCCGATCTGTAAGCATCCGAAGGATGATTTTGAGAAGATAATAAGATAAAGACAACAGCGCAATGTTTGTCGTGTTCAAACGTTGCGCTGTTATTTTTTATTTGACGCGCGTCAAATAATACATTATTATAATGGTGTATATTTGACGCGCGTCAAATAGTGATAGAGGTGTAAAATGGCAAAGATAATTAGAGAAACTCAAGATCTTACATATCTTAACTGGTCTCATGTAAGAAATTCGTCAGGAACTGCAGGGACTTATTTAAAATCAAGTTCTGTAGTGGGTGGACATAAAAAATACTATAAGCTTTCAAATTTTGATGCAGAAAGAGGAGTAGTGGGCCATGAGTGTGTTAATGAAATACTGGTAGACAGACTCCTTGATATTTTACATATAGATCACCTTAAATATGAGCTTATTAATGCTGATATTGAAGTTGAAGGAAAAACATATAATACATATCTTTGTGCGTCTTATGATTTTAAGGAGCGTGGAGAAAGTAAAGCTTCTCTTGATGATTATTACAGATATAATGCATTACAGGGTGAATCTCATTATGATTTTTGCATTAGGATGGGATGGCAAAAATATGTAGAGCAAATGCTGGTAGTGGATTATCTTATACTTAATAGGGATAGGCATGGAGCAAACATAGAGGTTTTGAGAAATTCAAGAGCGCATACAATCAGGCTTGCGCCACTTTTTGATCATGGACTTTCGCTTCTATGTTCTTGCTCTTCAGAGGAAGAAGCAACTAAGTTTGACATAATGGGAGATAAGCAGTGCAATAACTTTTTGGGAAGTAGGTCAACCTATGAAAATCTGTCTCTTTTGACTAAAAACAGTGTTAATCTTGCCGGAATTCTTAAACAAGAGCATAAGGAAGAGATATTCAAAAATCTAGACGGAGTAATTTCAGATGTTTTTATGGAAAGAATATGGGACATGATTTATGGAAGGTACAAGATATATGAAAGTCTACGAAATATACGATGAGGAAAATCAAATTGATATTGGGGTTCTTTTATATTATGAAAAAAGTAATGTGTACATCATTGAGCTGAGAAGCGAACTTGATGAGTGGTCAGCGCCGCTTCTTTTTTCATCCTTTGTAAAAAAAGGAATATATACTATTCCACGGGAAGCAAGTTTGGCGTGGATAATGGAAAGAGTTATTCCTATTGGGCGCCAGAATATAGGAAGCATCTTATCTACTCATAAATTAAAAGAATATGATGAGATGAAACTTCTGGAACTATCTGAAGGTCGTTGCTCACAAGATGAAATCTGCATTCGTCGTGTAGAAGCAGTTCCTAAATTTGTTTTAGAAAGAAGCGTGCATAATCTGGTTGATTGCACAGCGCTTGAAAACAACATGCTGTTGTGCTTTTTTGCCGATGAAACGGTAAAAAAGATAGCTCTTTCAGATATAAGTGATTATGAAAAAACAGATAAAGTAATTTCAAACAGGAATCTGTATGAATCATGTGAACTTGGGTGTGGTGGTCACTATGTTACTTTTAATGATTCCATAGATATTCCGGCGTGGCTTCTTTATGAGAAGGGAAGAATTATAGATGTGAAATATGAAGATTTTATTGCGTTTACCGGGAAGAATATCATAGATACTTCAAGGGCATGTGAGATGCTTCAATGTACCAGACAGAATCTTAATTATCTTGTGAAAAAGCATGGAATAACACCGGTCATGGCTGATGTTAAAGGAAATCTGTATGTAAAGAACCGATTAAAAGCTGAGAAAACTTGAAGATTCAGTTGTAGATAAGGATATAAAAGGAAAGGAGAGTGTCAGTCATATTGACATATTCTTCTTTTAAAGTTAAAATCCGTATAATAGTATTTATATATAAAGGCGGTTTAAAGGGAATGGGTACAAAAGATATTACAGAGAAAGCACTTGAGGACTATAATGATGTATTTGCAGACATTGTAAATGTCCTACTTTTTAATGGAGAGGAGGTTGTTAGGCAGGATCAATTGATAGAAGGAAGTCCATATAGTAACTATACGGAGAATGGAAAGATAAGAAGCCAGGAACGTGATATTTACAAATATTGGAATCATAATCAATTAAGATTGGCAGCAATTGGTTTCGAGAATGAAACTAAGGAAGAAGAGGATATGCCGCTTAGAGTCATGAACTATGATGCAGCGGGGTACAGAGCGCAGATAAGTAACGGAGATGATATGCGTTACCCTGTTGTATCACTTGTGCTATACTATGGTTACAAGAAGAAATGGAGCAAGGCAAAAACTCTATACGACAGATTAGAAGTGCCGGATAATTTAAAAGAATACGTTTTTGATTATGGCATGAATCTGTTTGAAATTGCGTATCTTGAAGATTCGGTTGTAGATAAATTTCAGAGTGATTTTAAGTTCGTGGCAGATTATTTTGTTCAGATGCGCAAGACAGGAAAGTATATTGCGCCGAATGAGAAGATAATTCATGTTCAGGAAATGCTCAGCTTAATGAGCGCATTGACAGATGATAGTAGGTTTACAGATGTTTACGAGGATATAAAAGGAAAGGAGCGTATCAGTATGTGTACTGTTCTTGATGAAATTGAAACAAGGGGAATAGAGAAAGGAATAGAGAAAGGAATAGAGAAAGGCAGAGACAATACTCTGATAGCTTTGGTACATGATGGCTTATTGAGCGTCGAAATCGCGGCCGACAGGGCAGGCGTATCAATTGATGAATTTAAGGTTATGATGAAAAAGGTATATAACTGATATGACAATAAGAGATCGCATATTTGATAAGCTGCAGGAAATGAAAATAACGCAAAAAGAATTTGCTAAGCGTACCGGAATAGCAGAGAGTACGATAAGCGACTGGCGTAAGAAGAATACCAATCCTACAGCAGAGAAAATTATGATCATATGCAAAGTACTGGATGTTACACCGGAGTGGCTCTTGTCCGGAATTGAAACGCATGGTGATAGAGGAAAGCCCAGTGAATGGTATGCGATTGATGCTCTGACAGAAAGCGGACAACTTATAAAAGCATTCAATTCAATGGATAAAGCTCAGCAATCGAGATTGCTTGGGTATGCAGAGGCATTGACTAAAATGTCCGATTGATGATGCGATTTTATTTGATATATTATAAGTGAAGATAGATTTTGAAAAGTAACGACAACAGCGCAATGTTTGATGTGTTTCAAACTTTGCGTTGTTATTATTTTTTATTTGACGAGCGTTAAATAGATAATACTCTCTTAGAAAAAATATATTTTTCGGAAAGGACTGAATGTCCCAATTTATTGATGGCATTTTCTATGATAATTAATCTTGAATAGTCATTTCTGCAAGAATAAAAACTTGTTTGTACAATTTAAGCAAACAAGTTTATGAGGATGTAAAAGGAAAGGAGCATATCATTATGTGTACTGTTCTTGATGAGATTGAAACAAGGGGAATAGAGAAAGGAATAGAGAAAGGCAGAGACAATACTCTGATAGCTTTGGTACATGATGGCTTATTGAGCGTCGAAATCGCGGCCGACAGGGCAGGCGTATCAATTGATGAATTTAAGGCTATGATGAAAAAAAGGTATATAACTGATATGACAATAAGAGATCGCATATTTGATAAGCTGCAGGAAATGAAGTTAACTCAGAAAGAATTTGCTAAGCGTACGGGAATAGCAGAGAGTACGATAAGCGATTGGCGTAAGAAGAATACCAATCCTACAGCAGAGAAAATTATGATTATATGCAAAGTACTGGATGTTACACCGGAGTGGCTCTTATCCGGGATTGAAACGTATAGAGATATATCCCGTGGAATCTAAATGAACGTAGATTCCACGGGATTATTTTTGTGTTTATAAAAAGTTTATAGATGGTATTGTAAAACGTTCACTTTACATAGCCGATATATGTATTGTCAAAGGCAACAGAAGAATCCTTTTATCTGCAGATAGCGCTGTCTGATAACGTAATAAAAAGATTTAATGTTTATTTAATAGATAATCGGAGATGTATCTGTTACAATTAACGATATCATGAAAAGAAGTTTATTATTTCTAGTTTTTTGTTACTTGCAAACCTTTTTTTAATGAGAAATGTATTGTCGGAGGGATTATGGCTAATAAGTCAGAAACTAACGGAAATAACGTAAACTCCTCTAAAGCGGGAAAGAACATTATTATTGCTGGAATTGCGGTGATCATACTCCTTTTGGTTGCTGTGGTTGTCTTACTGCTTACAAGAGGAACTGGGGAAATGGGTAAAAAGGAGGTAACGCAGGAAGAGGACAAACGAAATATACTTGTCACTGAAGATAATATAGAGGAGGTGGCTGAAGATTTCTTTAGCCAGGAATATGTTCCTCCGGGATATTTCAGTGCAACTATGAGCAATGTTTGGCATTTTAAGACCGGAGATGCAGAGTCGGAAGATGCCTATGTTGCAAATGACAAAGCTAATTCAAACGATGTATTTTTTGATGTGTTTTTGTCAGAAGATGAAAGCAATCCAATTTATAAGTCGCCGGTGATTCCACTTGGAAGTGAACTGAAAAAAATAAAATTGGATACGGAATTGAAACAAGGTACTTATGATTGTGTTATGATCTATCATCTTGTAGATGAAGAACAGAACACGGTAAGTACAGTAAGAGTCGGGCTTACTATTGAAGTTGAGCAATAGTATGATAACTTCCGCAACACGACGTGGCGGATGATCATTAAAAATCAAGGAGGATTTTTATTATGAACACAAAAAGAATATTAGCAGTAGCACTTTCAACAGCTATGGTATTTGGTAGCACATTAACAGCATTTGCAACAGAGCTTGATCCTACAGCGGCTTCAGGATCCGGAACGGGAACAGGAGCAGGAACATCTGAAGGTTATGTAGGTACTACAATTACAAAGGTTCTTGTACCTACAGAAGAGTCTGTTGCAGCAGGAATAGCATTTAAAGTTGACCCTCAGGGGCTTATTGCAGGAACAGACGCTGCAGCTTATAATGGATATACGTTCCCTGAGTCAAATGATACAGGAGTATATTTCCAGACAGGAGCTAAAGAGTACTCAAATGAAAGTGGAACATTTTATGTTGCTAATGAAGGAACCGGAGATGTTACTTTTACCATCAAGGTAGAGAAAGTTGCTAATACTGCTGGATCAGACATTCCGTTTGATTCTAAGGCAAACGTAACGGCGGCTAATCCTTCAGCTGTAAAGCTCTATATTGGTGCGTTAATTGGAAAAGATGCAACAGCAACTGCTGTAAGTGATGATACAGCAGTTGAAAAGAAGGCAGTTCTTGAAGCAGTTAGTGAGAACTTTGATTTTGATTATGGCGCAGATGGATATGAATTTGTGACTTTGAGTGGCTCTAAGTGGAATGCAGTTCCTATTAAGTTTGAGGGCGCTGTAACGAAACTTGGTGTAGCAGATGCGGAATTATTTAAAGATAAGACTGTTCCCGGAATCAAGCTTACATATTCATGGGCTGCAAAAGCATCAGGTGATTCTACAACTTCTGGCGTAACTATTGATGATACGTTTGAAGATTCAGCAGCAGGCGGTGAATCAACTCTTACAATCTCAAATGCAACTAAGGTAACAGGTCAGGCATGGGATTATACTGCAACATTTAGGAAGGGAACAGCTCTTACAATGGCAGCAACCGGATTGACAGAAGCAACGTGGTCTAAGACAGTAGATGGTAGTTATGCTACTTCAAGCAATATCACTGTAAGCAATGGCGCAGTCACAATTGCAGCTAGTAACTGGGGCAGTGCTAACGCAGGCGATGTACGATTTATTAAAGTTAAAATTTCAGGAACAGACTATATAATCAAGATTACTATAGCATAAAAATAGTCTTCAGAAGTGCGGGGAGGCATAAGCCTCCCCGTTTTTTGGGGTGTAAGGACTTGCGGGGTATGAAATATTACAATAATATAATGTTTAAATTGTTCAATGACTTAAATAATTCAGAAATACGATATTGTCATTTTAAAAGCAATCAGCATATCAGACAAAGCTTTGCGGCTGCTTCAGATTTTGATTTGCTTGTTGACAAAAAGGATAAAGCGCGAGTCAACGCTTTTTTTGTTGACTATGGGGTAAAACGTTTTGAATCACCGATAGTAAATAATTATCCGGACGTTGAAAATTGGTTGTGTTTTGATGATGTCACAGGGAACATATATCATATTCATTTGCATTATGCACTTATAACAGGGACGACACATGCAAAAGAGTATGAACTTGGATTGGAAAAAATTCTTTTGGATAATTCATATGTGAATTCGGAATATAATGTAAAAATGCCTGAAGCAGAATATGAGTTGTTGCTTCTTATGATTCGATTAGCATTGAAAGGAACACCAAAAGATTTTGTTATGGCTCACAGCGGGAAATGGGTACTTAGTAAGAGCTTTTATGACGAATTCATCTATTTAAAAAATAGATCAGATATTGAGAAATTAGGAAAGATTTGCCAGGAAATTTTTGATGCAGATATTACAGCTGAAGTAAAAAAATGTTTTCAGTCGAGGATTGATTCTGATTTGTTTCTCAAACTTTACAACTCTTTTAGGGAATATTATTCAGCTAATAGAAGGTTTTCTTTTTTGAATGCAGAGAGATTGTTCTGGACGCAGGAATGTATTCAGAAATTTGGTAAGGAAAATAAAGCACGTGGAGGATTTTACATAACCAAAAAGGCCAGATATGGAAGAAAAGGTTTGTCAATGGCATTTGTCGGGGTGGATGGCTCTGGCAAGACTCGAGTGACGCAGGACATATATAGCTGGTTATCAAAAAAAATTGATTCACAGCTTGTATATTTAGGCACGGGGGATAATGTTACAAAGGATATCAGAGCATTAAAAAGGCTTTCACGCAATTATGACAAGATTTTATGGTGTGACGGTGGGGAGGAAAAAACGAAGATAGGAGATGATATTCATGATGTCTTAAAAGGAAGCATAGTCCTTTGTGTCACTGAAAGAAACAAAATAATACTTCAGAGAGTAAAGAAATATGTTGAGGCTGGAGGGATATGCGTTATGGATAGGTTTCCCCAGCTTGAGAGGAATAATGAGAATGATGGACCTAAACTTGGAAATTTGAAAGGAAATAATTACATAAAAAATATGATGGTTGAGGCAGAATATAAAAACCTAGTTAAGGCTATTTCAATGCAACCTGATATTATATTTCGATTAAATATAGATATTGATACTTGTATTCGTAGAAAGAGTGAACATACGAATAAGAGAACTGCTTTTATGAATAAACTTGAATCATTAAAAAGAATTAATTATGCAGGTGCCAAAGTTGTAGAGATTGATGCAACAAAACCATATGCGGAAGAATTGTTAGAAATAAAAACTATAATATGGAGTTTGCTGTAGTCGTGTTTGGCAGAGGGAGGATAGAACAATAGTTGGGATTAAAAGTGTTTTAGAATTCAAGGATATGTTCATATGTGCACCACAAAATGAACGCTCAGTATATTCCTTAGATTTAAAAAAAAGAACAGCTCAGGTTATGTTTAAGTTACCGGTTGAGTTTAGGGGCACTGTAAAGGAATTGTTTTTTTATGGGAACAATATATATTGCGTTAGCCTAAAGAACGCAATTGTCAGTTGTTTTCATGTTGACAGAAATGAAAATTTGGGAACTTTTGCTGCTGATAGTTCAGCGGAGTTCACATGTGCTGCATTGATGGGGGCGTATATATATATATTTCCCAAAAACAATTTGGACAGAACGGTCGTTTTTGATATAAGAAACAAAGTTTTCTTATCACCAAAATTTGATTGTTCAGAAGAGGTTAAAAGCATACATGAAAAATCAACAGCAAGGAGAAGCTATAGGCATAACTCATCTGTTTATCTCT
This sequence comes from Butyrivibrio sp. M55, assembly GCF_900116865.1. Taxonomy (GTDB): domain Bacteria; phylum Bacillota; class Clostridia; order Lachnospirales; family Lachnospiraceae; genus Butyrivibrio. The sequence goes on along the minus strand of NZ_FPCD01000005.1, from coordinate 180,113 downwards.
TGTATACAGACCTTCGCTGTGTGCTCAGGATTAATCTTTCAACTAATGAGATAAAAATTTTGCATGTTCCGCAGAAATATCCATATTATGATATGAAGATAATAGGTGACCTGTGCTATTTAATTCCATTTGATACTCGGGAAATTTATGTGTGGAATATGCTATCGGGAGAGTTTAAGAGAGTATCAGATGGAGGCAATGGACCATATTTCAGAATGATATTACTTGGAGATGACATTTATCTATATTCAAAATGTGGTAAGAATTCAGTATTATCAAAAGGGCAGATTTATGAGACAGATATAAACATTGATGCGAATATGAGTATTGCGTCGGATAAAGGGGTATATCTTCTGCCTTGGAGCGAGGATAGATTTGCTTTTACTAGTCACGGAACGAAGACAGAGTACTTTATGATTTCTGAACCAATAGAGGCTATTTTGGATGAAGGATTCGTTATGGAGAGAAATTCAACTTTGTGCGATTTTATCAGTTATATTGCCGGAAAGGAAAATTAAATGACTAAGAATAAGAAGAGTGATAAGTTGCCAATATTCGGGCTTCTCATTTCAGCGCTTTTCAATTATATATGCTTAAAAATTTGTAATATGGCTAGAACTAAGAGTAAATCTGAAGCTAGAAAATATGAAGATTATTATAAATTGTTGGCTAAATGGATGGTAAAAAAACAACAAGGAAAGAACATAACTAATTATTTGTATTCTAGGGGATTTAAAGAGATTGCAATATATGGGATGAAGGAAGTTGGGCAAATACTTTTGGGTGAGCTGGATGCTGAAAAAGTAGAGGTTAAATATGCTATAGATCAGAGCGGTGAGTCGAGCGGAGGAATTAGTATTGAAGTATACTATCCGAATGATTTGCTGGATAAAGTTGATGCGATTGTTGTTACTCCAATTTATTATTTTGATGATATAAAGCGGCATATGGAGACTAAAATTGGCTGTCCTATTATTTCTATAGAAGAGATTATTGATAAATGTTGAATCAAATGGAATCTATTAAATTATTGGTAAAGAACAATGGAAAATATGTTGATGTGACTGGTCGAAGAGTGATTCTTTGGGGAGCAGGAAGGAATTTGCAACCGCTTTGTTATTCAATGCAGATTGATAGCATTGCTTGTGTTGTTGATTCATCTTCCTCTATGTGGCAAAAAAAAGTAGTTTTGCTTGGAGATGAGTATGTTATAGAAACGCCTGATGCCATAAAGGAATATGATGAAAATCGCTGTTTCATCATGATTACAAGTACCAATTATAGGGATGAAATAAAAAAGAATATCCAAGATTTGTATGGAGATAGATATCTGATATGCGAAAAGAAAAGCGATTTTCTCAGGCAATATACATCATTACAAGAATTGTTATACAAGGATCCAATAATAGTAAATGCTATTGCAAGAGGGAATCTCTCGTTATGTATGAAAAGCATAGAAAGCAAAGTGTTACAGAAAATAAAAGAACATATTTCAGATAATCTGGATGAACTGGCATTTAGCCCGCTGGATGGAGCGACAAGGGTGACATTTCTTGTTTGGCAAAAGAAAGTACGGAAGTATATTGTACATATTCCAGTTAGAAGTTTCAGAGAAGAATATAATCCATCTAACACAAGGAGCATTGCTATACGATATGAAGACAGAAAGAAATTAGGGAATTTGGATAAACTCTGTGTTTATGTTGACAATGAAGGAATAGAGATAGAAAAGTATGCAGAAACTGATTGCTTAGATTGGAGTAGTGAAGAAACTGTGAGTGGGGCTTTAGAAGAACTTCGATTGCTTCATGACAGCAATATTAGTCTTCGCAACAGATGGAACCCGATTGAAAGGGTGATAAGTAATGAAAAATATATTGTTCAGTATAATGGATATTTCCCTGAGCAGTTGTCAGTTCATATCCATGATTTATGTTTTGGTGAGTTGAGTAATATCGGAATGACGTCTGTATGCCATGGAGACGTACACCTTGACAATTTTGCTATGTATAAAGGCAAAATGGTTCTTATTGATTGGGAATGGGTGGGGATGTCTGACCCTATGTGGGATATATGCATGTTATACAGTAATTTAAAAAATAGAACTGCATTGAAATATAGTCTGGGAGACTTTCTCCAAATTTACTATGGATATATTCCATCTCAGCAAGAATTGAAGCGTGCTAGGCTGATATATGTACTTTTAGAGTACTATCTATATTGTATTATACTAAGAAAGAACAATTGTAAAAATGAAGAGCGCGAAAATAAGATTTGGGAGTTACTTCGGGATATTTAGCTGATAGTTTGCAATTGTCTGGAGGAATTTATGGTTTCTATCATAATGCCTGTATATAATACCGCGGATTATTTGAAAAAAACAATTGAAAATATCATAAATCAAACATATAAGGATTGGGAGTTGATTTGCGTTGATGATGAGTCTTCTGATGATTCATTAAAGATAATAAAACAGTTTGAGGCTTATGATAATAGAATACATCTGATATCTCAAGCACATCAGGGGGCTGGTGTGGCTAGAAACAATGGATTTGAGATTTCTAGAGGTGAGTATGTGATTTTTTTAGATTCGGACGATAGTTTTAGCATAAACTTATTGGATGTTTTATATAAGAATGCCATACAGACAAATGCAGATGTAGTTATGTGTGGATGTACAATTGAGAATAATGGTTTGATTAAAAAAGTTGAGAGACCTAAAAGTATTCCAAATGGGATATTTGATATTTCTGAACTTGATGACAGCGGATTTGCGCAGTGCGGATATTTTTCATGGAATAAGCTGGTGAAACGTAAACTGATTGTAGAATATAATATTTTATTTCAAAATCTGCAATCGTCGAATGACGTGTTTTTTAGCTGTATGGTGATATATACGGCAAAGAGGCTGTTATTTGTTGATGAAAGCAATCTGATTATATACAAAAAAGGGCGGGATGGAAATATTTCTAGTAGAAGAAATCCTGTAAATTGTTATAGAGCTGCTGAAGCAATTATAAATCGAATACCAACTGATGACGAGAACGGCATAAGAAAAGCCTTATATGTGATGCTGGTAGGTGGGATATATGAATTAAGACGTACAGATAACGAAGAATTAATTAAGCATTTTTGTGAGGAAATCAAGCAGTTTGTTATTGAGAATAAATTGTTTTCTGTAAATGCTTCAGATATACAGAAATATGTTGCTTCACTTTATGTGAACAATTCGGTTCAGACAAAATGGTGGAAAGAAAATGTTATTTTTAAATATGAATTAGAGGCGAATAAGGAGAAAATACTAAATGAATTGAATGAATATAAGAGATTTGTTCTATGGGGGTGCGGGAAGAGAGGCAAGGCACTACTATGTTTTTTTTTGGATAATGACATAGCTATCTATGGTATTACAGATAAGGATAAATCTCGTGCAGAACAATTGAAATCAGAATTGGGATTAGACACGAATGTCTTGGATATTGATAATATTGATGAGCAGACTGATTTGATAATAGCGTGCAATACGGAGTTATATTCATATCTTAAACGTAAAAACTTGGCTGTAGATATTTTGGATATTGAGAGATATTGTCCTTTAGCATAGAAAAAGTATGGTAATTGCTAATGGCTCAATTTTTTATGGGAGAGATATAGGTATGTATTCTGAACACCCAATGGTGAGCATTATAGTTCCGGTATACAATCTGGAATCATATATAGAAGACTGTATTAAGAGTGTTCTGGCGCAGAGCTATAAACACTTTGAATTGATAATCATCGATGATGGCTCTGAAGATGGAACTAATGAGATATGCAGGAGATATGCATGTGTAGATAATCGCATCACGCTTATCACACAGAGAAACTTAGGCGTTGTGTTGGCGAGACGAAGAGGACTTTCAGAGGCAACCGGGAAATATGTGACATTTGTTGATGGGGATGACTGGATAGAAAATGATATGTTGCAGATCATGATTGATAATGCGACAGATTCAGATATGGTCTGTTGTGGCGTTTCCTGGGAAGAAAAAAAGGCAAGTGTTATAAAGAAACGTGATTCTTTCGCGCCGGGTATATATGAGAACGAGCAAATTGACAATATTAAGTGCAAAATGCTTTATGACATGGAACACGGTGCTTCTCAGCTCCTTACAGCATGGATGTGGTCCAAATTGTATCGATTGGATAAGCTTAAAGAAGCGGAGGCTCATGTTGATGCAGGAGTGTATTTCTATGAGGATGCGCTTCTGGTATACAGATATGCTATGGGTGGCAGGAGAATAGCTTTTGTAGATGAATATCCATATCATTATCGATACAGGAGTGAATCGGCTTCTCACAGAATAGATCCATGTGCGATAGCAAATATCAATAGCGTCTATCTGGGACTTCTTGATATTGCTAATGATTATTCTAATAGCTACAGTTTTGCTAAACAAGCAGTAAGCTGGTTTCTTGAAAAAAGCTATTTTACGTTGAATGAACGTATGGGGCTAAGGGCTAATGGAAGAATTATCAGATATCTTCTTGATCAGTCTGAAATTGCTGGCAAAAGCATTGTGCTTTATGGCGCAGGTAGAGTTGGAAATGATTTGTATGCCCAGATGAAAACAATCGGAACTAATGTGGTGCTGTGGGTTGATAAAAGAGCAAAAGAACTATGCGATGACAGGATTGCCAGTGTTGATAAAATTGCAGGTGCAGAATACGATTTATTACTTATAGCAGTCGAGAGCAGTAGTGTAGCAGAAAAGATAGCTTTGGATCTGATTGGACGAGGAGTTTCAACGGGCAAGATTTTGAAGGCGAAGATTCACAGGCTGTTTTGAGAAAAAGGTTTATTAAAGCGAATGGTGTAATCTGTTATGAAGGTTTATCTGACTTTTTACATAAAGGGAATTAAGCATGATATTCGATGAGAACTATGCATATTGGGAACTGATGGCTGAGAAGTCTTACATGCTGTCTGATGATCGTTTGCTGAAAAAAGGGGTATCAGAATTTGAAAACTGTGACGCGGGCAAAAATATCTATGTGTTTGGATGCAATGATGCTGCAAAAGTATTTGTGAACCAGTTCAGGGAAGAATATCAGATCGTAGGGTATCTTGATAATGCTTCCGGTAAGTGGGGAAGTTTCATTGATGGTATAGAGGTGTTTGAGCCAGAGATAGCTATACCTAAGATGAAATCTGATAGAGATGCAATTGTCATTGCACTAAAGTTTAGGGCAGATGATGTGGCAGCTGATATTTATGAAATGGGATTTGATAACCTTTATTCTCTTGCGTTAATGATATTCCAGACCAGTCCATACTCAGAGTTTGTAACAGAACTTGAAGAGTATGAAAAAGCTCCTCTTGAGGATATGATACTTTTTGAAAGCACTAATGACTTTGATGGGAATGCAGGCGCGCTGTATGAGTATCTGAAGAAAAACAGGACGAAACGCAGTATTGCTTGGATAATAAAGAAAGCAGAAAATAGACATTGGGCGATAGATGAAAGTGATGAGGTTGTCTGCCCTAACGAAAACCTTGATGAATTAAAGAAATTTGTTAAACTTCGTGCTATTGCAAAATGGCAGATATGGGATAACAACCCTATAAGAAAAGTTCGCGACGGACAGGTTAATGTTTTTCTTCAGCATTTTGGTATGGGATATAAGCAGACCAGCAATTATTATAAAACACCGGATTATGTTGATTATATTCTTTCACCGAATGAGTTTGTGAGGAAACAACAACAGTCATCATTACTTTATCCTGCTACTGCAGAGTTCATCTATGGAGAACTTCCGAGAAATGATGTCCTTAAGGGCAAGTGGGATGAACTTGCAAAGATTACGGGAAAGAAATTTAGCAAAGTGATTATCTGGATGCCAACATTCAGGCAACTTGACACCAACGGAAGAAAAGATGCTGATGGTGATTTTCCTTACGGGGTTTCGCTGATTTATACCAAGAAACAGATGGAACAGCTAAATGACTATCTGAAAGAATTGGATATGCTACTGATTATCAAGCCACATCCAAGACAGGAGCTTAACTATAATTGTGGTAACTACAGCAATATTGTATATATAAGTGGCGCAAGGAACAAAGAGATTGATGGCTATAAGCTGATGACTCAGATGGATGCCATGCTTACAGATTATTCTTCAGTTATTTTTGACTATATGCTTCTGGACAGACCTGTGGCATTTGTGTTGGAGGATAAAGAACGGTTTAATCTTGAGTACAAGATGGATGATCCGGATTATTTCATGCCGGGGCATAAGATTTACACCATGGAAGATATGAAAGCATTTCTTAAGAGTGTTCATGATGGAGCGGATCCCTTTGGAGATAAGAGGAGAGAGCTGAGCACTATTTGCAATCCGCCATTTGAGGGCAGGGGAGCAGAAAAATTGGCAAGAAGGCTTGGACTTATTTAATGCGAGGATTTAGATGAATCTTAGAACTGGAAATTACAATGAACTTGCCAAAAGAATAAGAGAAAATAACAGCAAGGTAGTTATATACGGAGCCGGGATGATAGGTCAGATTGTGATTCCGTATATCGTGGAGACATATTGCCTTCATGACTATATCGACTGCTATGTTGATATGGATAAACGTAAGATTGGGAAACACATATCTATTGGATTTTCTGAATATGAGATTAAGACTCCGGAGATTCTTGATCAGGCGGATTCCAAAACTGTAATTCTTTTGACAAACAGTAAGTTTTATCCTGTTATCGAGTACCTTGAGAGTAAGGAATCGCTAAAAAATTCTGACTGCTATATAGTTTCAATTATGCAGAAAATGGAGCAGCGGAGTATGATTCCGAAGGTTATTCACTACTGCTGGTTTGGAGACAAGGAAATTCCGGTTTTTCTGAAGGAATGTATGGAAAGCTGGAAGGAAATGTGTCCTGACTACGAGATAAAAAGATGGGATGAGAATAATTTTGATGTTTCGAAATATCTTTTTACCAAGCAGGCATATGAAAAGGGGAAGTATGGCTTTGTATCTGATGTTGCAAGGCTGGATATTCTATATGAGTGTGGCGGAATATACATGGATACAGATGTCAGACTCATAAAGCCATTTGATGATCTTCTCTTTAACAAGGGATTTGTAGGAACGGAACGTTGGGGGAATATAAACTCTGGCGGGGGTATAGGAGCGGTTGCGCATCATCCCATGATAAAGGAAATGCTTGATTACAGGCTTAAGTTTCCTTTTATATATGAAGATGGGACGTTGAATATTGAGACAAATGGGCTATATGAGACTACACCTTTTGTTAGGCACGGATTCAGAGTGGACAATACTTTGCAGATTGTAAATAATATAACAGTTTATCCGGCAAGTGTATTTCATCCCTACGATTACATGAGCTGTGAGGAGAATATTGAGAACAGCACTATAGGAATTCATTATTTCTATGGCGGCTGGATGGACGAAGATGACAGAAAGAACAGGGCTAATACGCAGGATAAGTATAAGGTAATTCTTGAAAGAATGGGGTTGAATTGAAATAATCAATTCAGCCCCGATTACTCACTTATTCATGCTTTTATATTTTTCTTGATCAGCGAAATTCAGTTCAAATATCAAATTACCTACATCCTCAATGTCAGGATGATTCTTGGCAAGATTTTAAACTCTTCCCAAGTAGTTGCCTTGAATACCGGATTTATTAGTATATAAACGAAGTCTTCTTAATGTTCAAACAGGTCATCAAGTGTGATTACATTAGAGATGTGTTCTGTGTGAGCAACACCTGACAAGCCCATAGCTGAGATTAAGACTAGCTTCAGTGCTTGTTTGGTGCCTGTCTTTTTCTGAAATATATCTCTTTTTTTCAATAAGGATATATCGTAATCTTTGCTTATTGAAAATGGATGATCGGTATATTTCATTTCGCAGATGTTTGTAATTCTATCTGCACGTTCAATTACAAGATCAATTTGTGCACTATCGGTTTCGCCAAGATTGCACCATGGGAAGCAATCTGTTTTTACTCCGGAGATTCCAAGGGCAGTTTTTATTTGGGTAATGTGATGCATACATAGGATTTCAAATGCATGCCCACGCCAGTTTGCAAAAAGACCTGCATCGTTTGCGAGATCATCATAGCAGGTAATCTTTTTTCTTTTCGATAAAAAATGATAATGGAATAGCAGAAAGGGGTCTACAAGCTGTATATATAGCGGGTTGCCTTTCTCGTAATCTCTAGTGTATTCGACAATATATCCACATTTAATAAGATCTTCAACAGCTCTTGTGAAAGTTCCTGCGGAAGCATTTAAATTTCTCTGACAATCAGCTTTTTTTATCCCGTAGCTATGGGGAGAAAGCATCTCTAAGATTTGTCCGTATATTGGAGATTTCTTTAGGGTTGCTTCTAATAATCTGCTTGTTTCATCTTTTAATAGTGCATTGGGCCGAAATAATAATCTGTCTACATTTTGTCTAAAACTTTCATTTCCATTCATTAGGTCCATAAAGAAGGGAAGTCCGCCAAATACCATTTGATATTCTGCTATTTGTTCTCTTGACCATCCAAATTCTCGATCTTTGAAAAAAAGTTCTGATTCTGAAAGAGTGAATGGCGGGATAAATATTTGGGCAGTTACACGATGAAACATGCTGCCTGAATCGTCGAGCACATTTTTTATCATCCATGAAGTTGCCGAACCGCATATAATAAATAAAAGATTACCGGACTGAGTGCCCCTTCTGTTCCAGAAATCCTCAAATGCCAATAAAAAATCTGATCGTGGTGTTGCAAACCAAGGAAATTCATCTAGAAACACAATTTTTTTGTTATGAGGAGAAAAAGTAATATTGTCACTGCTAAGTATTTTGTCTAATCTTGAAAAAGCTTCGAACCAATCTTTAGGTATGGTTTTTGTGCTATCACCGCATTCAACAAGCCTCTGATTAAAGGCTTTAAGCTGTTCGCGGGTGGTACCTTTTTCTAAGCCTGTAGCGCGGAATGCAAAATAATCACCGAAGGTTTGCTCTATCAGATATGTTTTTCCGACACGACGCCTTCCGTATACGCATACTAATTCGGATTTTTTTGATTTATCGCATTGTTCCAATTCATTCTTTTCTTTTTTTCGCCCTATTATTTTCATATCGTATACCTTTCGATAAGAATAAAGATTCTGTTGAAAATAATTTTAATATTTTTTCCAAATAAAAGCAAATTATTTGAGATAATTGGAAATTTTTGTGAGAAAATTTCTTTTTTTTCCACTTAAACGGCTTAAAATGCTTCTGGCTGTAGTTAAATTGTAGCACATTTATACCGAATTTATCAGTATATAATCGGAATCTATTGCGGATAAAGGACAGAATATATAGATCATAGTAATTTTGCACACCAACTACCTGTTTGACATGCACATGTTTTGCGTGTATAATATAATTATGATAAAGACATTTGCTGACAAAGAAACTGAAAAGGTTTATAATCAGTTTTTTTCAACAAAATTGCCACAGAATATTCAAAGAGTTGCCTTAAGAAAATTGATTATGATTGATAATGCTGAGGGCGTGGAGGACCTTAGGATTCCTCCTTCCAACAGGCTTGAGAAGTTTGTTGGTGATAGGGAAGGACAATATAGTATTAGGATTAATAATCAGTATCGGATATGTTTTGTTGCTGATAGAAATAATTTTTATAATGTTGAAATAGTTGATTACCATTAAATGAAATTATTGTTGCGATGTATGCGTGTGTTTAATAATAGGAGAGTTGTTATGGGAAGATTTATTGAAACTCCAACGATGAGTGAAATATTGTATGAAGAATTCATGGAACCGTTGGGAATATCTGCTTATAAGCTGGCACAGGCTATTCATGTTCCTGTATCAAGAATTCAAGATATTCTTCATGATAGAAGGAAAGTGACTGTTGATACATCTCTAAGATTGGCGAGATTTTTTGGGGTGTCGGATCGATATTTTTTAGACATCCAAAATGATATAGATATAAGAAATCTTAGAATATCTATGGCGGATGATATTAAAATGATTCATCCGTATAATACAGCGGTGATGTAAGTGAAAAAACGAACGAATTAGTAGGTCTGAGTTGAGAAAATCAATTCAGACCTTTCTTTCAATTACTGCATGCTTTTTAAATTATGGTATTATATTTATACAAAGATATGTCGAAAAACCATATAGATATTTCTGATATATAACAGGAGATTTTGGTTTATGAAGATGCAAAGGATGAAGACAACTGCATTATTAACAGGGATTTGTATGGTGGTCATGTCGATCATCAGTCCCGTTGATGCGTTGGCGGTTGATACGGTGACTCTTCCACTTGAAGTATATGGAAAAGATGTGGTGTCTGTTGCTTTGCCTGCAATCAGCGAAGGCGGTGAGTCTCCTTTTGATTTTGTTATAGATCCGCAGGGCCTTATTTTTGCGACCGATGCAGCCAAGTATGGTGGAGGAAAGGTCGAAGAGGGCGCGACGATACTGTTTAGGAATCATGAGGGCGAATATGATTTTTCAAGGCGTAGTGACGCGCTTACAGTAAAAAACAGAAGTAACGTGCCTGTTGTTGTCACGGTAACGGCAAGTATTGAGAATCTCGGAGATATTGAGATTTCCGGAAACACAGACTTTGGCGACTCTGATGTGTGCGGTATGTATCTTGCAGTTGTAGATGATGAAGGCAATGAGAAGCCTATTTCGGAGGACGGTGAAATATCTATAAGTACCGAAATGCACAGGGCACCTGATGATGCATATGTTTACAGGATTGATGAGGAGAACGGAAGCTATTCTTACGAGCTTTCAAGGTCTCCTGAAGAGATAGATTTTGATTCGTATTCTTTTGGACTTACCGGATATTGTAATCCCAACGGAAACTGGCAGGATATTTCAGTACATCCGGTTGTAAGAGTTACCTGGAAGGTCGAGCCTGTTTTGTCTGAGGAAGAAGAGGCTGAACAGCTGGAAGAGCTTGAGGAAGCGGCAACTGCCGCAAGCAGCGAGCAGACTGAGGAGCAAGAGGAGGCAAAAGAGCCTGAATCCGATACTTCTGAGGTTGGAGAAAAAGAATCTGAACAGAATAATTCCGAAACTACAGAACAAAAGACTGACGCGGCGTCTACCGGAGCTTCGGTTGTAGAAAAAAGACCTGTTCTGGGTGAGCAGGTAGATACTGAGCAGGCGAGTACAGCTGCAAGCGTGATTGCTCCTGTAGAAGAAAAAGCAGAGGAAGCATCTGAGGATGAAGTGACGGCGTTGCATGACAATGAACCTCATCATACACAAGAGAGCACTGACACTTCAGAAAGCATGCAACCTCCCGCGCAGGAAGAAAATGCTACAAATACAGCCTCTGATGAACAATAAAAATCTAAAGACAAAGTTGGCGGCTGATTATTAAGATTGACTTGATTACTAATATTATTTGACTACGTTTTTGGAGAATTATATGCATAATGCGGAACTTATAAAGCAGATTAATGAAATACTTGCATATATCTGTAATAATGCTGAAACCATGGAGGAAGATGCTGTAAGAGAAAGCTTCTTATCTGTATATAAAACGCTTTTCGATAATCTATTATGCAAAGAGAATAAAGATGTGTTGAATACTATGCACAAAGCGGTCAATGAGAACATCAATTATATTGATGGATTAAGAATATTGGCGATGGATGCAATCATAAAATATGCATGCGCCGACGGAAGCGAAGGGATAAATAAGGAAGTTGAGGATAGTCTCAAACTGGCAGCAAGTGAACTTGATAAGAAAAATAAGCAGATTGCCAATGTGATGGACTACGTCGATCAGGTTGATTATATCAGAACACGTTATCATTTAAGATATGCAGAGTCTTCTGATAAGTTCAAAGGGAAAGGCGTTGTTTACACCGTTATAACAGGTGACTATGATGCTATAAATGAACCTGAGGTTGGAGACTCAGAGCTTTCATATATTTTGCTGACAGATAAGGAAAGACCTGATTACAATGGCAGATGGGAAATAAGGGTAATCGACAATCCGGACAATCTTGACAGTGTGCGCTTTTCAAGGTACCCCAAGATGTTTCCGCATATTTTTTTCCCGGAGTACGACTATTCTGTGTATGTCGACGGATCTATTGCGCTAAAAAAAGACATCAGAAGCTTTATAGATACCTATAGCAAAGACTGCGGAATGATCTGTTTTCCGCATTTTAGTTCCAAAAGCATAGTTGATGAAGCGAAGCTGCTGGTTGAGCGCGGAAAAGCAGACAAGGCAGTACTTGATAAGCAGATAGAAGACTATATAGTAAGCGGCTATACATCTAGAGGATATATAGCGGAACTTGGCTGCATAGTAAGGGACCACCATGATGAGGCACTTAAGAAAGTGATGCAGGATTGGTGGGATGAATATATGGCCTATGATCACAGAAGGGATCAGATAAGTTTTGATTATGTTTGTCAAAAAGACGGATATTTATTTGATCTGTGTGACCTTTCGGTATATCTAAATCCTTGGATGGAAATTAAAAAGATACATTAGTACTTAATTCTTTTTGCACCATTCAAGGAACTTATCACAATCTTTTTCAAAAGAGCTCTTTTCTGATGCAATCATTTTTCTGTAATCAGCAAATTTATCCTGATGTTCTTTGAAGTTATCGCAAATATCGTGAAGCAGCGAATCAAGCTCATCAAGTGAATCAGCGGGGACTTCAAACTTGTAGTTATCAGGAATCGGAACATCTTTAGAAAAGGCGGCAGCGCCTTTTTTGTTTGTGATTACGCAGCAACCGTTTGCAGCGGCTTCTCTGGGGATTCTGTCTTTACCCGGATGCTCGCCAAAGTCTACATAAATCTTGCTATTCTGCATCATAAATACCATATGTTCAACATCAAGACCTGTAAGTGCGATCCACTTAAGCCAGGAAGCTCTATCTATAAGAGGTTTTAGTTCGTTATATCCCTTAGCCGGATTGTATAGCGCAATATCCTGTCTTAGATGTGCGGGGAAAAGAAATTGTCCATGCGCATCGTTTATATAGTCGGATAAGTACATCCCGTTGGCATTCGGAATTTTATTCTCTACATAGTCCTTGGAATAATAAGATTGATATAAATGTAGGGAAACATCTTTTCTGATACTTTCAAGATTTGTTTCTTTGGTTGAGATTATATAATTGTCTACGCTCATCCACCACAAAACTTTTCTTGCATTCTTGATAAAAGGAAGAGACAATGTAAGCCCTTCGGGAAATACAAATACGTTATCGGGAGTATCGGCAGCAGCATAATCAGTAATATGTTCTGTATCATATATCGCATAAGCTTCGGGAGCAGGAGCATCTGCACCTAAATCCTCTCCGACAGGGCGATTCAGATCAACATATATCATAAACGCCGTACCCGGTGAGAGCTCGTTTATTCTGTGGCACATCTGATGCGCGAGCTCGGGGCCTCCGCTTGTTCTGTTTGCAGGTGCAAGAATATATACGTTCATGAATTGTTCTCCATGTTTTCCATAATGGTTTTGATAATCACAATGACTCTGTGAAGAACGGTGTCTTCCGCGCAGACTTTTCTGTAACCGTTTAGTGCGATTTCTTCACGTTCTTTATCATGAGTCAGGTAATAATTGGCTTTTTCTATCAGCTCATCGTGAGAACGGTATGTCTCCAGATGAACGCCGGGAGTCAGGAACATATCAAGTTCCGGCTGATAATTGGTCAAAAGAAATCCTCCGCAGCCAAGGATATCCCATATTCTCTGAGGAAGTCCCGATCTTATAGACCTCATTGTCGTATTGAGATTGATCTTGCTTTTCTTGAATATCACAGGCATATCTGTAAATGATTTAGCTAAACCGCGTTTACGTACATGCTTAGATAAAACTGTTGTGTCGCTTCCCGTAAAAAGGTCGAGATTAAAAGGCTGTATATTATCTGCAAGTAAATTCATAAGTTTTATGCGTTCCATAGCTGTTATGTGATAACCGATATAGTCATCAATTGCAATCTGCCTGTCAAGATTTCTTATGCTGAGCGCCGATGAATAGAAATTTGGATCGGTATCCTTTATACACTGTATTTCTTTATCGGTAATGGTATTTTCGATATATTCAAGCCCGTATATGCTTTCCTGGAGCTGACACTGCATTTTTTCTTCAAGAGAAGCGCTGATTTCCGAAGGCAAAGATAACTCGCCGTACGGATCTTTTTCTGTATAAAGAGATCCTATAAAAGATACATCATAGTCATAACCTGTAGTATCGCCTATTGTAGCATCCAGTCTGACTGTTGCGGCACCGAGCGGCAAGTGGAAGATACAGTTTTGGTTAGCGTCTTTTATAGATTCATATTGTTTTTGGTCGAAAAGAAAAACTCTGTTATAAGGGCTTTTGATCGCATTATTGTATATTTCAAGAACGGGGCAATCTACTGAAACGCAGACGTAAGGAAGCTTTATCCTTTCACATACCATTGCAATAAATGGAAAAAAATTTATAGAGAAAACGAATAAAGGCTTATGATCAGCAATGAGATTACCAAGATGGGCAATCTTGCTATCAACAGAAAGGGTGTTTTCAGATAATCCCTGTTTGTCTTCAATTATTGTTAGGCCGACAGCTTTTAGCGCGTCAATATAATCGGGTTCACATATGCTGTCATATCTGTAAAATATTATATTCATAAATTCATTCTACCATAAATAGGATAATTATGATGTTATGTGGACGCTTTTGGATAAAAAATGTTGTTTATAAAAAGTTTATACATTATTTTTTAAAAAAGGGGTTATTTTTTTAGATTTATAGTCGATAATAAAAGTGTAAAACAAAACAGAGATGGTTTTTAGGCCAGCACTAAGAACTATTTCGAAACGAGCAAACGAGTGGCAAGGATGCCACCGTACAAATTCAAGGAGGAATTATATTATGGTAGTACAACACAACATTACAGCAATGAATGCAAACAGACAGCTTGGAATCACAACAGGAATTCAGGCTAAGTCAAGTGAGAAGTTATCATCTGGTTACAAGATCAACAGAGCAGCAGATGATGCAGCAGGTCTTGCAATTTCCGAAAAGATGAGACGTCAGGTTAGAGGTCTTACACAGGCTTCAGCTAACGCTCAGGATGGTATTTCTGCAGTTCAGACAGCTGAGGGTGCTCTTAACGAAGTACACGATATGCTTCAGAGAATGAACGAGCTTGCTACAAAGGCAGCTAACGACACTCTTCAGACAACAGATCGTGAGTACATCCAGTCAGAGCTTAATGCACTTACAAACGAGATCACTCGTACAGGTGCTGCTACACAGTTCAACAACCAGGCTCTTCTTGATGGAACATTCAAGAATAAGAACATTCAGGTTGGATCTGAGACATCTGCTGAGAACCAGATTAAAATTGACATCGATAAGATGACTGCAACCGGATTGGGACTTAGCGCAGATGTTACAGGTACTGATGCTACTAAGGCAAAAGCTACTATCAACAATATTAAGGGATGTCTTGAGGCAGTTTCAAAGCAGAGATCTGATCTCGGTGCTATCCAGAACAGACTTGAGCACACAATCAAGAACCTTGATAACGTTGTTGAGAACACACAGTCTGCTGAATCTGCTATCCGTGATACAGATATGGCTACCGAGATGGTTAAGTATTCTAACAACAACATCCTTGCACAGGCTGGACAGTCAATGCTGGCTCAGGCTAACCAGACAAACCAGGGTGTTCTTTCACTTCTCGGATAATCTTAGATGGTTCACAAGAAAACTTGGTCATTTGCATAATTGCAACTACCAAAGGGGGCTCCGGAAACGGAGCCCTTTTTCTTTTGAAATTTCTTATTAAGATTTGTATTTGTCTATATACAAAAGCCTGTATTTATTATAAAGACCAAGTTTCATTATGCCGTCGTCGTGTGCTGCCCAGGGAGATGACTGATTGGGGACTGCAATCTTGTATCCGAGGTTCAGATATTCGGTGCACTGGGAAATATCGTAGAAATCAAAACCGTCAAAGAGATCATCTCGCCATTCTATTCTCTTGTTACTGATCATAATAAAGCCATCTATCGCTTCTACTGTAGATAAAGTATGCGTATGAACGGTACTGTCATGATTATAGTCATATGACAGGTTATCTGGAGATAAAGAATATAAATTTCCGACTCTCTTGTCATGCCACATAACCGCATCCGGTGGAAGCGCAGGACTTCCTACAAGGCCTATCATTCCGACAGTATTGTCAGATTCGAAAATATCAGCAATTTCATAAATGAAATACGGGTTCAATATACAGACATCCTGGTGAAGAAAAACGTTTATATCGGCGCCGCTTTTATATTGCCCCATGTTATATCCTTCAGCCATACCTGATGCGTCGCTTATTGAAATCGTTTCTACTTCAAATCCTGCGGGGACAAGTAATTTATTTATGTAGTAACAGCATTCGTTGTACATAAGAGTGTTATTCACGCAGGTTATAAAACAAATTTTTTTGGGATTGTTGTATGAGCGATCCGGCGGATAAATCTTTTGTTTATTTATTGGGATATTCTCATATTTTTTTTCAGAAAAAGATTTTATTAGCAGGGCTTCATTTTTGTAGCCCGAATTTTCGTAGTATTGCGAAAGCTTTTCTGCAACAGCGAATTTATTACCTGTGCAAGATTCATCAAGCATTTGAAGAATGTAAAAAAATGATGGATTTATATTCAGAATGTTGTCAAAAAATGCGTAAGTCTCATCTTCGGGAAAATCCATTTGTATTCTTCTGAGCAAATAAAATGTCATCTGCTTTAAACTAACGTAGTCATCTACAGAACCTATAAGAGAAAAAATATTCCCCAATATCCCTGCGGATTTTTCTGTCTGATAGATTATATGGGCGGACAAGAATCTGTCGAAGTCGGTAAAAATCTTAGACAGTTTGTGGTATTCATATGATTCGCAAATGCTGCATATCTCTGCATAAGCAGTATCTGTGCACTCCGAAAGAAGAGAGTTTATTTTAGCCAGTAACTTTTGATGAGAGAGTACATCGTCACTGTATCTTTCTGAAAAGATTTCATAGTCTTTGGCGGTATCAGCTATCATTTCACGGCGCCCTGATTCTGTATAATTGCCGTTACTGTCTTGATATTTTGTTATATCTATTGTAGGGCGAAGTATCATAAGTAATTACCTCGTATTAGACACTCTTTACGATGTCAATTATCTGTCCTACACGTACATCAAAGGAGTGCTCTTTTTGGATTTTGTCATGGGCGTTTTGGGCAATTTGTTTGCGCTCGGATTCATTTGCAAGATAGTAATCAATCTTGTTAAGGAGGTCTTTTCTATCCTCGTAGTATACAAAGTCTTCGCCCGGAACGAAGATATTGGCGAGATCTACCTGATAATTGGACAAAAGAAAACCACCTGCGCCGAGGATATCATAGGCTCTTAGCGGGATTCCCCTCTGGATACTCCTAAGAGTTATGTTGAGGTTGATCTTACTAAGTTTGAAGATATAAGGCATTTCAAGAAAATAATCCGCTGCACCCATATTTTCAACGCCTTTTGGGCAGAAAGCCTTGTTTTGCCCGTAAGTATAGAGTCTCATGTCGTGGTGCGCACCTATCATTGTGAGGATTTCTCTTCGTTCAATGATGGTTGCCTGTCTGTTTATTATGTAATTTGCATAGAGGTATGCAGGTGTTTCGGCGCTGTCGGGATAAGGATATATGTTGCTTACTTTCTGGATCTCATCGACTATTTCCGGAGGAAGACATTCTTCTATATAGTTTATTCCGTCGACCTGAAGCTGACCGCGGATAAGTCCGTCAATGTATCCGAGTGAATATGGGCTTAATTTTGGGGCAATCTCATCATAGTATTGCCTTCTTTCTGTATACAAGGAACCGACAAAAGAGATGTCTGCCGCAAATTTTTCTTTTTCTTTTTTACCCGGAATCATTTTATCAAGGCGTCTTGTTGATGCGGCGAGAGGAAGGTAATGTACGGTTTTTATGCCGCCTGATCTGAATGTCTCGAATTCCTTGGAATCAAACATAAGAACTATATTGCAGGGATTTATGACCTGACATGAGTAAAGGAAAACTTCCGGATTGTCATAAACCCAGGAGACATATTTAACGCCGTCAATATTGCAGACTTTGGAAACTACCGGCAGGAAATTAAATGAGAATACGAAGTCCGGATCTGTTGCCCTTATGGTTTTAAGAAAGTCTGCTTCAAATTCGGGATCGCTTGTTGCTTTCTTTTCTTCATAGGCATATGGGTATTTTACTATTTCAAGATGATTGCCTTCGCTGTCAGTGTACTTTTCCAATGCGTCAAGCATGTCCATATTTGCGAAAAAAATTGATATATCAAGATAAAGAACTTTCATGTCAGTCCTCCAAAGATTGGTATTTGGTATAGTTATTACTATCATACCATTGGTTTAATTGAATGTGTGGGAATATTTAGGTATAATTTGATTATGATTTCGGGGATTTTGGGGGATTGCGGATCATGCAGGATAAAATTAAGATGGCTTTTATCGCCTGTGTAAATGATGATCGGGCGGCAAGTGAGTGTGCATTTTATATTGACAGGCTTAATGTGCCTGAAAACATGGAGATTGATTTTATCACTATCAAGGATGCCCCCTCTATGTGTGCCGGCTATAATGCGGCGATGAGATCTACAGATGCTGATTATAAGATCTATATCCACCAGGATGTTTTTATTCTGAACAGGGATTTTCCTAAAGACCTGGTCAGAGTTTTTGAAGAAAATGCGCAATATGGGCTTCTTGGCGTAATCGGAGGTTTCCTTCCGGCAAACGGATCAGGATGGGATCATTGGACTGTTGGCGCAACTTATACGGTGAATGAAGACAAGAACCTTGACCTGAGATTTAAAAGGATGACGGAAGAGACTGTTGCCGAGACAGATGCGGTTGATGGAATGTTTATAGCGACAAATGAGGATATTCCGTGGAGAGAAGACATTTTTGACGGATTTGATTTCTATGATTTATCCCAATGTGAAGAATTTAAGAGAAGAGGACGCAAGGTAGGCGTAATAATGCAAAACGAGCCTTGGTGCATGCATGACTGCGGGCTTAGTAAGCTTACAAGTTATGACAGGTACAGAGAGAAGTTTTGCAATGAATATAGCGATAAATACAGATTTGATGAGTATTATACAGTGTCGCCCGAAAAGGAAGAAATGTATAAGCTTGGATTGCAGTTTCTTGAAACGATTGAAGAAGCACTTGGTATGGGCAATTACGAATTTGTATACAGTGTACTTGCGGAGCTTAAGGATAGACGGAAGCTTGATAATAAGCTTAATGCTCTCATGGATGTAAGGGAGCTGTGTGAAGTAAATGGCAGAGTCGTTTCTTTTTCCCGATTTGGAGGAAATGTCGGCGAAATAGTCGGAAGGCTTAATGAGTATAAGTTTCAGATGCGAAGGGCGGCTTTGGGAGATGAGAATGCACTGAATTTCTTAAGGGCAGAACTTGACGCGGGCATGCTTTCACAAGACGGAATTGATTTTTTGAATAGAAGGTTTATGTGAATTTCTATATGAGTTTATTCAGGCTTTGAAAGGAAATGATCATTTTATATGGATAAGACCGATATTGTACGTTCAATAGATGAGGCGCTTCATGGCAGAGATTTTGAGCGGCTCTTTCAGATAAGAAAAGAGTATGAGAAGACAGAGAAAAACGATGCGGACCTTGCATATTTTTTTCTCATTCATGATATGGAAAAAGATATTACAGGTAATATTTCAGACGGGATAATAAGCGCAGCGGGGAATTTTGAAAATGCAGTAAGGATAATAAAAAAGTTAAAGTGTTTCATCATAAGAAGCGAATGGGCAGAGGAGTTTTCCGTGGATGATGCAGGCGATTATGCATTGTCTGTAGGAGCAAGCGCCAATGAGATACTTCTTTTACGCAGTATTTGGACTAGAGACAGCAAAGCCGGTAACAACACGAATGATGCGAATATAAAGAGCAGGATATGCGAGGGTGATGATTATACGCCTGAAACTTTTGCGTTTATCATATGCTCCAATGATAAAGATGAATTTGATGAAGCGAAGTGGTGGATAGACAGGTTATATGTGCCTGAGGGATGTGGCGTAGAAGTTCTTGAGATAACGGATGCAAGATCTATGTGCAGCGGCTATAACGAGGGAATGGAGTATGCGGCTTCACTTGGAGCAAAGTACAAGATATATATGCATCATGATGTTCGCATAATAAATCAAAATTTACTGTACGATCTTATCGATATATTTAAGGACGAATCCATAGGTATGGTTGGAATGGTTGGACCAAAAGAGGTTCCGAATGACGGAATCATGTGGTCTGACAGGCAGTATGGGAATATCGTTGAAGCAAGGATAAGCAAAATCTTAAATTACAGAGAAGACAGTATAACGCTTGAGTATCCTGATAGGAAAAGCGTAGATGTGTCGCTTGTGGACGGCTGCTTTATTGCTACGTCCAAGGATGTTTTGTGGAGAGAAGATATTTTCGATGGATTCGATTTCTACGATGCTTCGCAAAGTATGGAGTTTAAGAAAAAAGGTTATAGGATAATCATTCCATATATGGAAACGCCGTGGATATTTCATGATTTTGGTATGCCTGAGCTTGGAAGATACGATTACTATAAAGACATTTTTGTAAAAGAGTATTTACAGGAGAAGTCTTTATTTGAGATAGAAAGCAGGCTTAAAAAGAATTCCGAAGATTATGAGCTGTATTATCAATTGGGAAATTATTATCTGAAGGAAAATCCCAAGTTGGCTTTTTTATCTTATGAAAACGCATATTATATGGCATGCAAGAAATATGGTGCCGGTAGCAATGAGGCATATTCTATGAAGGATGTCTTATGTAAGAGTAAGATGTCGGGAAAGGCCAATGCAAGAAACGTCTCTTTTGTGATATTGTCATATAACTCTCTTGAATATACGAGAGAATGTGTAGAATCTGTGCGTGCAAACTGCTATGATGGTGCGGTAGAGATAGTTGTGGTTGACAATAATTCCGATGATGGAAGTGTCAAGTGGCTGGAAGAACAGGAAGATATTGTTTTTGTTAGAAATAAGGAAAATACAGGATTTCCGAGAGGTTGCAACATTGGAATAAAGGCGGCAAATCCGGATAATGATATTTTTCTTTTAAACAGTGATGCGCTTATGCTTCCGAATTCTTTGTATATGATGCGCATGGCGCTTTATTCTGATAAGAAGATTGGTGCCTGCGGGGCTTCTACAAATAATGCATCGAATAATCAGGTTGTTAATATTCCTCTGAATACTGTGCCTGAATATACGGAATATGCGCGTGTTACCAATATTCCCGCCGAAAATATCGTTGAACTTAAGTCGAAGCTTGTAATGTTTGCGATGCTTATAAAAAGGGATGCATATATTAAGGTGGGAGAACTTGATGAGAGATATACTCCCGGTAATTACGAAGATGACGACTACGGAATGAGGCTTATGGAAGCCGGTTTTAGGAGCGTTATGTGCTGGAATGCTTTTGTTTATCATTATGGAAGCAAGAGCTTTGGAAAGATGTCCGATAAGTACAGAGAGCTTCTTGAGAGAAACAGGATTAAATTCATTGATAAATGGGGATTTACTTCCGAGAGAAGCATGCACTTTAAGGGAAAACTTTTGGCTGAGATAAAAAAGGAATCCGGTGAGAAGTTCAGCGTTCTTGAAGTTCAGTGCGGTTTTGGAGAGATGCTTTCAAGAATAAAACTGCTATATCCTTTTGCTGAAGTTAAGGGGATTGAAAGTGACGAAAAGATTGCGGCGCTTGGTAAAAATAAGTTTGATATTGAGCATATGGATCTTTTAAAAGAAGATTTTTCTCCGGATAAAAAATATGACTATGTGATTCTTGATACATCGGTAATTGACGGTAAAGATGAAGAAGTTTGGAGAAAAAAGCTTTCACTGTATGTAAAAGATACAGGTAAGCTGCTTATTGGATGATTCGGATAAGCGGATCGTATATGGAATGCAGGGGGTATTATGAATAATTTTATGCTTACAGCGTCTATGATGTGCGCTGATTTCGGTAATCTTGAAAAGGAAGTCAGAGCGCTTGAGGCAGCCGGAATAGATTCTTTTCACATTGATATTATGGATGGTCGTTACGTTAATAATTTCGCTATGTCGCTTTATGACATGATAGTAATTGCACGTGTGAGCAATAAGCCTCTCGACGTGCATCTTATGATCGAACATCCAAGGAATAATATAGATCTTTTTCTAAGATATCTCAGGGAAGGCGATACTGTATACATTCATCCGGAGGCGGAGTATCATCCGTCTGCGACAATCCAGAAGATAATTGACCGCGGAATGCATCCGGGAATAGCGATAAACCCGGGGACCAGTGTTGAATCGGTAAAAGAACAGCTTCGCATAGTTGACAGAGTTCTTGTTATGGCTGTTAATCCCGGTAATGCCAGCCAGATGTTCCTTCCTTTTGTCGGTGAGAAGATTGATGTACTTCTTCATCTTCGTAAAAAGATGGGATTTGAACTTTACTGGGACGGAGCGTGCGGAGCAGAAAGGATGCTTGAATATGCTCCCAAGAAAATGGATGGTTTTGTACTTGGAACGACACTTCTGTTCGGGAAAAATGCTGAATATTCCGATATTATACCGGCAATAAGGAAGTTGGATTTTTCATATTTGAAAAAGGAGTCTGTGTAATTTAATGATCAACAATAATTCCGATGAAATGAATATGGTGCCGCTTGAAAATATCAGTTTTCCCGAGTCTTTTTTCAGACCGGAAGTCAGAAACGGTTTTTATATCTCTACGATGATGAAGCGCTATTGGGCGGGACAGCTTCAGATGTTGTCGGATATTGATAAGTTGTGCAGGGAGCATGACATCAAGTGGTTTGCCGAATATGGTACTCTTATCGGAGCAGTGCGCCATGGTGGATACATTCCATGGGATGACGATTTTGATATATGCATGCTAAGGGATGACTATGAGCGCTTTTTTGAGATCGCAAGAAAAGAATTACCGAGTGTCTATATAATACTTACGCTTAATGATGTAGAGAATGAATATAACAATTTTCTTGGAAGGATAGTAAACAGTCATGCAATTGACTGCAGTAAGGAGCATCTTGATTTGTTCAGCGGCTGTCCGTACACTGTGGGCGTCGATATTTTTCCTATGGACGGTGTATATAATGATGCTGAGAAAGAGAAGGAACGTCAGGAGCGTGTTAGGAGGATCATAACTGCACATGATGCGATTTCTGAAAAAGATTCTCTTGGGGAATACACAAATGAAATCGAGAGCCTTTTAATAGATGTGGAAAAAGAGAATAACGTTCATTTTCACAGAGGAAAAAAACTCTTGCATGAAATGGAAGTTCTCATAGATAAAATATTTATGGAATGTCCTGTATCTGAAGCTGATAATGTTGCATTGATGCCGTTTTATCTTAAATATGGCAATCACATTTTCCCAAAAAAATATTTCCAAAGTTCTATAGATATGAAGTTTGAGAATACTATGCTCAAAGTTTCGGCTTACTATGACAGGATATTGTTGAGTAACTACGGAAACTATATGGAAATACACAAAAGCGGCGGTATGCATGAATATCCCATATACATCAGTCAGGAAAATCTGCTGAAGGAAAAGATGGGGCATAATCCCTTCAGATACACGCTTGATAACAATGAACTTCTTAATTCTGTCAGAAGATATATGGGCAGAATGCTTATGCCTGTGCAGGAAAAAGAAAAGATGACGATTGTGTTCCTTCCATGTAGGGTGAAGTGGTGGAATACTCTTGATGGTTTGTGGCGCAAGTATAAGTCTGAAGGGCATGAGGTGCATGTGCTTCCGATAAATTACTATGATTGCGATTTTATTGGAAATGTCGGGGAGATGCATGATGAGAGAGCTTTTTTCCCTGATTATCTCAGTGTTGAGGATTGCGAGAAGTTTGACTATGCGGGAATTCATCCCGATAAGATTGTGATACAGGTGCCATATGATGCATGGAATACAGCGTTTACCGTACATGAATTCTTTTATTCGGGGAATCTTTTAAATGTGACGGATGAACTTATTTATGTTCCTTGTTATGATATCGACGATCCTGTCGATGACGATGATAAGGCATGCAGGTGTATAGAAATTCTTGCGGAGCAGCCTGCGGTGGTAAATGCGGATAAGGTTCTTCTTAAGTCCGAAAAACAAAGAGAACTGTATCTAAAGAAATTGATTGGACTGACAGGAGAAGAAACGAGAGCTTTCTGGGAGCAGAAGATAGAAGTTTCGGATTTGGTTGCTGAGCCGGAGTCTGATACAGATACCTTTACGAGCGATGAAGGCGAGTGGAATGAGTTTCTTGGCAAGTATGAAGGTCGCAAGGTTGTTGTTTATTACTTTAGCATCAGTACTCTGATGGAATATGGAGAAAAGGCAGTTGATAAATTTGAGAGGGCGCTGGAGACTTTTTCAGAGTATACGGGCAAAATGACTGCTGTATTTGTTCCGCAGGATTATCTGACTGCGAATCTTGATATTGTTGATGAGACAGTGAGAAATAGGTATATCGCTTTTGTTGATAAGGTTAAGGAAACGGAAGGATGTATCTATGACGAGGAAAATCGTTCACTTCAGTTCATTGACAGGTGGAATGGATACTATGGCGATGCGGGAGTGGTTGCCAGAAAGTGTGTTGATATGAAAATTCCCGTAATGCTCGAAGATGTAAATGTATAAACAGAAGCGGGCGTTGAGGAGGTTTGTGTGTTTTCGTTTTCAGTGTGCATGATCGCAAAAAATGAATCGAAGAATATCGGGAAGTGTATTGATTCAATAATGCCTTTGGTAAAGTGCTTTGAAGGCTCGGAGGTTGTTGTCGTTGATACGGGGTCTACCGATGATACGGCTGAGATAGCAAAAAGCAAAGGCGCTGTATTATATAACTATGAATGGACGGGAAACTTTGCAAAGGCGCGAAATTATGCGTGCTCTAAGGCTGTGAATGATTATATTTTATCCGTTGACTGCGATGAATTTCTTGAGGATTTTTCTACGGAGCTTGCTGATAAATTTATGAAAACGGTTATGGCAAATCCCGGAAAGATTGGGATGTCCACGATTGCAAGTACGTATGTACAAAACGGTGAAGAACTTAAATCCCGCGACAAGATTGGGCGTTTTTACGACAGGAAAGTATACAGCTTTTTGGGGGACATACATGAGAATCTTCGGACTATAGACAGAGATGGCGAAAACGGATATTTTGATCTGCCGCTTTCTTTTGATCATGTCGGATATGATACTCCGGAATTAAGGAAGAGTAAGGCTGAGAGAAATAAAGAGCTTTTGCTTAAGGAACTTAATGATAATCCGGATGATCCGTATGTTTTGTTCCAGATAGGAAAATGCTGCATTGCAATGGAGGACTATAAAGAGGGAACAGACTATTACGAGCAGGTCATGGAACAGACGATAAATCCTGAGCTTTCCTATATTCAAGACATGATGGTTTCATATGGATATGGGTTAATGGCGCAGAAAAGATTTCCGGATGCATTGTGTCTTGAAGGAGTTACGGATCTTTTTTGCGGCAATGCGGATTATATGTTTATGATGGGACTTATTTATATGAATAATGCTCTTTTCGACGATGCGATAGCGGCTTTTTTGAAAGCGACAAAAGCAAAAATCTATTCGGTAGAGGGTGTTAACAGTTTTAAGGCATATTATAATATTGGAGTTATAGAGGAAGTCAGAGGAAATATTTTAAAGGCAAAAGATTTTTATAAAAAGTGTGGTGTATATGGACCTGCAAACGACAGGCTGAAGGCACTTGGTTAGAATAGACTACAAAAAAATTTCAAAAAGTAGTATATTACTGAATATCAATTTGGTGGATTTATTTTGTAACCCAACGGGAAGGAAAGAGAGATTAGATGAAAGTTGTAATTTTAGCGGGAGGTTTCGGAACAAGAATCAGTGAAGAGAGCCATCTTCGCCCAAAGCCAATGATCGAGATCGGGGGTAAGCCGATCCTTTGGCACATCATGAAAGAATATTCACATTACGGATTTAATGAGTTTATTATATGCGCGGGATATAAGCAGGAAGTTATAAAAGAGTATTTCGCAAATTACTATCTCCACAACTGCGATGTGACTTTCGATTTTGCAAACGAGAACAAGACAACGTTCCACTCACAGAAGGCGGAGCCCTGGAAGGTAACTGTTGTCGATACGGGATACAGCACCATGACGGGTGGACGTATCAAGAGGATAAGAGAGCATGTCGGAAACGAGGCATTCTTCATGACCTACGGTGACGGCGTGTGTGACATAGACATGACAAAGCTCCTTGAGTTCCACAAGGAAAACGGCAAACTTGCGACTGTGACTGCGATTCTTGCCGGACAGCGCTTTGGTGTGTTTGACATTGATAAAGGTGATGGTTCTACCATTAAAGATTTCAGAGAAAAAGCAAGCATGGACGGCGCCAGAATTAACGGCGGTTACATGGTTCTTGAGCCCGGAGTTTTCGATTATATCGAGGGCGATGCGACATTCTTTGAAAAAGAGCCTATGCACAACCTCGTAAAAGACGGCGAGATGGTCGCATACAAGTATGACGGCTTCTGGAAGTGCATGGATACAGCAAGAGAAAGAGATGAACTTACGGAACTTGTTGAAACAGGTAGAGCACCTTGGATAAGGTGGTAAATATGAGAGTTTCTGATTATATAGCAGAATTTTTGGTAAAAAAGGGCGTCACCGACTGTTTCACTGTAGTAGGCGGTGGCGCTATGTATTTGAATAATTCTTTTGGCCATACCAAAGGAATGACATGCACGCACTTCCATCATGAACAGGGCGCGGCTATAGCGGCTGAGAGCTACTCAAGATATGACGGAAGAGTTGCGGCTCTTTGTGTGACTTCGGGTCCCGGCGGAACCAACGCTATAACGGGAGTGCTCGGAGGCTGGCTTGATTCGCTTCCTATGTTCGTAGTGAGCGGTCAGGTGCGTTATGACACAACAGTCAGATATGAGCATAAGCTCATGGGAAAAGAGTATGATCGCAAGGGACTTCGTTCTCTCGGCGATCAGGAGTACGATATAACCCGCATGACTGAGCACATGTGCAAGTACGCAGTTATGCTTGAAGATCCCGCAGACATAAGATATCACATGGAAAAAGCTTGGCATCTTATGAACGTCGGAAGACCGGGCCCTGTGTGGATTGATGTTCCCGTTAATTTCCAGGGCGCTGAGATCGATCCCAATTCGCTTAGAGGCTACAGCGAGGAAGAAGCAGCTTCTTATGAAAAAGAGACTCCGGAAGTTTCTGATGAAACAATAAACGAAGTCATCGAGATGGTCAAAAAAGCTGAGCGCCCCGTTATCTATGCGGGCGGCGGAGTGCGCATTTCAGGCGGTTTTGACGCGTTCAGAAAAGTTGTGGATAAACTCGGAGTTCCCGTTTGTACATACTGGAATTCAATCGATGTTATAGAAACGGACAATCCGCTTTACTGCGGTCGCGGCGGTAACATGGGTGACAGACCCGGTAACTTTGCGATACAAAATGCTGACCTTGTCATCGTCATAGGCAGCAGGCTTTCAATCAGACAGGTAGGCTATACATGGGGAACATGGGCAAGAGCTGCAAAGGTCGTAATGGTCGACATTGAACCTGCCGAGATGGACAAGCACACAGTCCACGTTGATATGAAGGTTCACGCTGACGCAAAAGAATTCCTTGAAAAGCTCTATTCGGCAGCAGATAAGTGCGAAGGCGGATATGTTTCACCTGCCGATGCATGGAGAAAACAGTGCGTCGCATGGAAGGAAAAATATCCCGTTGTATCTGAAGAACAGCTCCATACGGGCGACAACAAGGTTAACGTATACGGATTTATCAAAGCTCTTTCTGCGGCACTTCCTAAGGGAAGTCTTACTGCAGTAAGTAATGGTGCGTGCTGCGTAGCGGGACACCAGAGCTGGGTAGTAAAAGAAGGTACGAGATTTATAATAAACAATGCGGTAGCCAGCATGGGATACGGACTCCCCGCAGCGATAGGTCTTTGCATCGCGGCAGGAAGAAAAGAAACAATATGTCTTGAGGGCGATGGAAGTATAATGATGAACCTTCAGGAGCTTCAGACTGTTATCACAAATAAGCTCCCGATCAAGGTATTTCTCATAAACAATGAGGGCTATCATTCGATCAGACTTACTCAGAACAATCTGTTCAAAGAGTATTCAAAAGTCGGAATCGGCCCCGAGAGCGGAGATCTAGCATTCCCGTCTTTTGAAAAGATTGCACAAGCTTTCGGATATCCTTACAGCAGAGTGCTTACGGGAGATGAGCTTGAAGATGCCATGAAGGCGGCGGTAGATGCCAAGAGTCCTGTGTTTGTTGAAGTTTATACCGATACTGAGCAGGTTTGGGCGCCTAAGAGCTCAGCAAGAAGAGAGCCGGACGGAAGTCTCACAAGCCCTCCGCTTGAAGATCTTGCGCCTTTCCTTTCAAGGGAAGAGCTTGCTGAGAACATGTATATTTGACGATTGGATAAAGAATGCATTTATAGATAAAAAAGAGGTATAGAAGTGAATTTTTTTAAGAAAAAAGGTAAGAACAGCGTTAGGATAGTTGCGCTCATAATGCTGTTGTTTATGGTTTTGACAACGGTTGGTTCCGGAATATTCGCAGCGCGCGGTATAACGGGCGGCGAGGAAGAAGCATCGTATGATAACTCGGGTATAAGTGAGATTTCCGCCGAGGATCTGTCGCTCCTTTTACAGGACAGCGCAGGAACGGCGATAACGCTTGATGCGAATGCACTTGCATCGGATACGGCAGGCGAAGCTTCGAGCGCTGCAACTGATTCGGCCGCAAGCGGCAAGACTGAAGAAGGAATCGGTGTTTCGGAGAGCGGTGTTTACACTTCCAAAGATGATGTAGCTCTTTACATCCACACTTACGGAAAACTTCCATCAAACTTTATCACCAAGAGTGAAGCCAAAAAGCTTGGCTGGAGCGGCGGAGGTCTCGACGAATTCGCTGAGGGAAAGTGCATAGGCGGAGACAAATTCGGAAATAATGAAGGTAAGCTCCCCGAAGGAAAGAACTATAAAGAATGCGATATAGATACGCTCGGTGCGGATTCCAGAGGCGCTAAGCGAATTGTTTACGCTGACGATGGAAGCGTGTATTATACTGACGATCACTATGAGAACTTTGAGCAGGTGTATTAAACTATGGAGAAGGTTTTTTATATTGATTTAGCGGTAGTCTCAACGCCGGAAGAACTTCAGACGGAGCTGGTAAAAGAGCTCCCTCTTCCGGATTATTACGGTCGCAACCTCGACGCGCTTTATGACGTTCTTACAGAGAGCGGCGACGGCTGGAATATTATTTTTTACAATGCCAAATTTGCACAGTACAGGCTTGGAAAATATTTTGATGCGCTTTGCAGGCTTTGCAGGGAAGCGGCGGAAGATGTACACGACCTGAAGATCAGGTTTTATATGTGATAAAAAGTTTTTCAGCAGAAGGAGTAAATAAACTTGAAAACTTTAGCCATTGTTTTATTTGTAATAATGTATGTTCTTATGGTGGTTCTGCCTAAGAAAAGAGCATACGTTGCGCTTTCTACGGCGCTTATTTTTGTGATCACGGGAATCCTTCCGTTTAATCAGGTGTTTTCGGCAATAGACTGGAACGTCCTTATGATGATCTTTGGAACTATGGTAATCGTTGATTACTTCATCGAATCCAAGATGCCCAATTACATTGCGGACAAGATTCTTAATGTTGCGCCGAATGTGCTGTGGGTTACGATATCGATGTCTCTTTTCTCGGGAATCATTTCTGCATTTATCGATAACGTTGCGACGGTTCTTATGGTTGCACCTGTCGGACTTGCTATCTGCAAAAAACTCAAGATTTCACCTGTTGCGATGATCATATGTATCGCGGTTTCATCAAACCTTCAGGGAGCTGCGACACTTGTCGGAGATACGACATCCATAATGCTTGCAGGTGCAGCGGGAATGGACTTTAACGATTTCTTCTGGATGGACGGAAAGCTCGGAATCTTCTTTGCGGTTGAGCTCGGAGCGCTTGCTACGGTTCCTATCATGATGGTTCTTTTCAGAAAAGACAAAGAGCCCGTAAGCTCAGATGAGAAGACTGTTGTAACTGACTATGTTCCTACAATAATGATGCTTGGACACGTTGTACTTCTTGTTATCGCATCATTCTTCCAGAATAAGCCTGAGATCACAAACGGTGTGATCTGTATGGTCTGCGGAATCATCAATATCATCTGGGAGATTTTCCTTTCTAAGGGAACAGACAGCATGTGGCATTCACTCAAAGCAATCGACTACGATACGATGCTCCTTCTTGCAGGACTGTTCTGCGTTATCAGCGGAATTACCAATGTCGGCATCATTGACGAACTTGCAAATATCATAGCCGATGCGGGAAAAGGAAATGTCTTTATGCTGTACACGGTTATAGTTTTCGGTTCCGTTGCGATCTCGGCGTTTATCGATAACATTCCTTATGTTGCGACGATGCTTCCGGTGCTTGGAAGTTTGTCGGCTGTAATGTCGGCAAGCCCGCTTCTTTTGTACTTCGGACTTTTGATCGGTGCAACACTTGGCGGAAATCTTACACCTATCGGTGCTTCCGCAAATATCGCCGGTGTGGGAATGCTTAGAAAAGAAGGTTACGAAGTTTCATTCGGTGATTTTATGAAGATAGGAGTTCCGTTTACATTAACTGCAGTGTTAGTGGGATATCTTTTCATTTGGTTTGTATATGCGTAAATCTAATATGATAAAAATGTAGTGACCATGAGGGCTTTCGACTATCCAAAGAGTCGGAGCCCTCTTTTTATGCGGCTTAAGAGGAATAGAAAAGTTCAAAAAAAATTTACATATAGTTCTATGAAAACTGCTTGATATATTGAGCCTGTGCGTGCTAGAATGTTAATGCTTTATTTATATAATTAATATGACGATAACAGGATGATCGCATATCTTTGAAAACAAATTTAGGCTATAATTATATTTGGTTGTAGTTTACATAAACTGCAATGAATATGATAAAAGGCGGAAAAGTAATATGAAGAATATAACAGAAAAAATGCTTGAGTTTATTGACGCATCACCTACATGTTTTCACGTGGTCGACAATCTTAGGAAAGAGCTTGACGACAGGGGGTACGTGGAACTAAAGGAATCTGAGGAGTGGGAACTTAAGCCCGGAAAGTTTTTTGTTACAAGAAACGATTCTTCTGTGATTTCTTTCAGGATACCCGATAAGAAGTTCAAAGGTTTTTATGTGATCGCAAGTCACAGTGATTCTCCTTCTTTTAAGATAAAAGAGAATCCTGAGATGGAGGAAGTTTCGGCATATGTAAAATTAAATACCGAGAAGTACGGCGGAATGCTCTGCGCACCTTGGTTTGACAGACCGCTTTCGGTTGCGGGAAGACTTATCGTACGAGACGGTAAGGGTGGCTTTGCATCAAAGCTTGTAAATGTGGACAGAGATCTTTTGATGATCCCTTCACTTGCTATCCACATGAACAGAGATGCAAATAGCTCAGCCAAGTACAATCCGCAGACAGACTGTATACCGCTTTTTGGAGATGCAAGTTCCAAAGGCAGGTTTTTTGAAGTGGTCGCAGAGACTGCAGGGGTGAAAAAAGAAGACATCTTAAGCCACGATCTCTTTTTGTACAACAGGGTGAAACCCACATTCTGGGGCGCAAACAATGAGTATATCGCAAGTTCTAGACTTGACGATCAGGAGTGCGTATATGCCACATTCGAGGGATTTATTACAGCAAAAGAATCTGAGAATGTTGTTATGCACTGCGTTTTCGACAATGAAGAAGTCGGAAGCGGAACCAAGCAGGGAGCGGATTCTACATTTTTGAAGGATACGCTTATCAGGATAAATGAAGGCCTTGGAAGAACGAAGCAGCAGTATTTCACAGCTGTTGCAAACAGTTTCATGATCTCCGCCGACAACGCACATGCCGTACATCCCAATTACAAGGAGAAGGCGGATCCTGTAAACAGACCGCTTATGAACGGCGGAATCGTTATTAAATATAACGCAAATCAGAAATATACGACGGATGCGGTATCCGCAGCCACATTTAAACTTATTTGCGAGAAGGCAAATGTTCCCTATCAGACATTTACCAATCGCTCGGATATTGCCGGAGGCTCAACGCTCGGTAATATCTCAACATCGCAGGTTTCCATTAACACGGTGGACATAGGACTTGCCCAGCTTGCAATGCATTCGCCTTATGAATCCGCGGGAAGCCGTGACCCCGAGTATCTTGCAGGGGTATCAAAAACATTTTACGAGAGCTGACTACAGCATCAGACGAAAGAGGGATATAGATGGGATTATTTAGTTTGTTGGGGGGAAAAAAAGAGAAGGCGCTTCAGCCCGGACAACTTGATGAAGAAATCAGAATAGCAAGAGAGAGGGAACTTGAGGAAGTAAGAGAAGCTCATGCAGCCCTTGACTGGCCGACAATACCGAAGTTAAATCATGTGAATCTTCCGGGTGTCGAGTGCTGTCTTGCTGAGACTGTACCCGAGGAACGCAAGGATGATATCGGACAGATAATATATGAGGATGATATTTCGATAGATGAACTTAGGGAGCTTAACGATCAGGAGCTTTTGTTTGTTCTTACGACTTTTGATGAGTTTGACAGAGAGGTTCCGATTCCCGACTACGAGAGAAATCGCAGAAAAGTTTACAACGAAATAATCCGCAGGGTCAGAGACGCTGAAATTCTATATGTGATCTATGATAAGTCGACGGGATATCCGTTTATCGATCATGGATACGGTCTTTTGTATTTTGGAAAAGAGATGGCGGAAGAGGCTGCAGAACTTTATAAGAAGCAGTACCGTCAGGTTATGGTAAAAGAGATAGAGGTTGAGCCGCAGCAGGAAGAGCAGGGTGCGGCAAGAAAAGGATATTTTGATTTCCTTTACTGCATCGGCCTCGAGGATCTGATAATAGACAACGGCGCTTACAGAGTGAAGTTTAAGAGAGACGAGATCTCAGCTGCTCCCGGTGAGTGGAACAGAGTTATAAAAGATGCTCCCGTAAATCCGCAGCTTTGCTTCTCAATGCTCGATATGCTTGAAGAGCGCAGATGGCCCGTAAAATATGAGAAGAGAGATGAGATACTTGCTCTTAAAGAAAAGAGAATGATCGGAAATCTCTTTAACGGAAAATATATAGTTCCCATGCAGTATGAGGGACATGCTGAAAAGACAGAGAGCGGCAGAGTGAGAATGGGAAAAGATACAAAGTTCACATTCTTCATGGTAAAAACTGCCGATGATAAGATATTTATGCCGGTGTTCACCGACGGATTCGAGTTTGGAAAGATGAAGCTCGGACATGAGTGGAATGCCGCAGTATTTTCTTTTAGCGACATCGCAAGATTTATCCGCGATAAGGACGGCGTGGCGATCAATCCCGCGGGACACAGGATATTCATGCCGAAGGAACAGATAATTGCGATAGACAGTGCCAACAGAGCTTACAGAGAGACAAAGGCACAGCAGAACAGAAGAGCTGATGACGACAACGCTGTAAAGAGGGCTGTGAATGGCGCGATGGCGCATATGGAAAATAATTAAGAAAAATATAATAAAACGTTCTTGAAAATTGTATGCCGAGCGGATGATGTATGATACAGCGTTCTCTTGGTATACAATTTATTGTGATGTAGCGAAATAAATAGTCTTGTTTATATACGGATAATGGTCTAAAATGGTACTGTAAGTTATAAACAAATTTTTATGTATAGGAGCTACAGCAATGTTCGATCGTCTAATTGGTGTATATTTGGTTGAGAAAGGCTTGCTCGACAAGAGTCAGCTTGAGAAGGCATATCAGATACAAGAATCCAATTGCGCTAAGCTTGGTGTTATAGCTGTTGCAGAGAAGCTTATGACTATAGCACAGGCTGAACAGGTAAATGCCATGCAGGCATCTATGGATAAGCGTTTTGGTGATATTGCCATCGAGCGTGGGTACTTGACAGAGACCCAGGTAAGCCGTCTTGTGGAGTTGCAGGGAAATCCGTATCTCGCATTTATTCAGGCACTTACGGATATGGGAGCTATTTCCATGAGTAAGTTGGCAGAGGTGGAGGAAGAATATCAGAAACTCCACGGTTTCACAGAGTCGGATATGGCAACACTTAAGTCCGGTGATGTTGAAAAGATCGTGCCTCTTTTCCTTGAGACTGAAGACCCGATATACAGAGGGATGTTTTCCATGGGTATCAAGAATATGTACAGACTCGTGGATAGTCATGTATTTGTCGGAAAGGCATATACGACAAAAAATATCAAGGATGAAGTCCTTGGCTATCAGAAATTCCATGGAGATCAGAATGCGTTTGTAGGCATTTCAGGCAAGTTTGAAGACGTGCAGAGGATGGCTAAAGCGTACACTAAGGAAGAATTTATTGAAACAAGAGAAGACGCGCTTGACGCGGTTTGCGAACTTATAAATTGTATCAACGGTTTATATGTAACAGAACAGAGTAAGGAATCAAAGTTCATTGAACTTGAGCCACCTGCATTCTCTGTTTCAGAAACAGAAGCTAGCTGTGATGAGATCATGGTAATGCCTGTTTACATCTGCGGTGGTGAGGTTAAATATCTCATTGCAGTATCAAAAGACACAAAAATAACGACCATGTAATAGGTTGGAGGAATATAGAAAATGAAGAACGTTTTAATAGTAGATGATTCCAGAACTTCAAGAAAAGTTTTGAGAGATATATTGGAGAGAGCCGGCTATTCAATTGTAGGTGAAGCTGTTAACGGCCAGGAAGGTTTTGATGAGTACATGAAACTTAAGCCCGACATCGTTACCATGGATATCACTATGCCTGTACTTGATGGTATTGATTCACTCAAGCTTATCAGAGAAGCTGATCCCAATGCAAAGGTTGTTATGATCACAGCTGCAGGACAGAAGCATAAGATGATGGAAGCGGTTAAGCTCGGAGCAGCAGAATTCGTTGCAAAGCCTTTTGTTGAAGAAACTGTTATCGATGCACTTTCACATTGCTGCTAATAGCTGTATGTGATCTGGAAGGCTAATCGTTTATTACAAGACAGAATATGTGCGCTGCTCTTTTATTGAGGGCAGCGCATTTTGTTTTAATACAAAGGAGGCGCGAAGTGAACAGAAAAGTCCTTATAACCGGAGCATCAAGAGGAATAGGAAAGGCTATTGCGGAAGCTTTCGCTGCAATGGGAGATGAACTTTTTTTAACCTGTAAGCAGAGCGAAAAGCAGTTGGCCGGTTTTGCCGAGTATCTTCGAAACGAGTACGGTATAAAATGCAGCAGTTTCACTTGCGATGCCGCTGATTATGATTCGGTGTCGGATCTTTTTGCAAGGAAAATAAAAGACATAGATATTGTCATAAACAACGCCGGCATAGCGCATATCGGACTTCTTACCGATATGAGTGTCGCTGATTGGCGAAAGGTAATGAGCACTAATCTTGATTCAGTTTTTTTCACATGTAAATCAGCTGCTACTGTCATGTTGAGGAAACATTGTGGTAAGATAATAAACATAACTTCTGTGTGGGGATCCGTCGGAGCCTCCTGTGAAGTTGCGTATTCGGCATCTAAGGGTGGGGTCAATGCTTTTACTAAAGCACTGGCAAAAGAGCTTGCACCAAGTAACATTCAGGTCAATGCAATTGCATGTGGAGTTATCGATACTGCAATGAACAGGGAACATTTGACGGAGGAAGATCTCAGCGCGCTTGAGGATGAGATACCTGCCGGAAGAATGGGCGAAGCTACGGAAGTTGCCAAGCTTGCGGTTATGCTTGCGGATTCGCCCGAATATATGACAGGCCAGATTATAACCCTCGATGGAGGATGGATTTAGGATGGAGAAGATTAATGATTTTATTTTTTGACATTGACGGAACGCTTTGGGATTACAAGAATTACATCCCGGAGAGCACAAAAGAAGGAATTAGGAGGGCGAAAAAGAACGGACATAAGTGCTTTATAAACACAGGAAGATCAAGATCTTTTGTAAGTAATCAGGAGCTTTTGGGAATAGGCTTTGACGGTATCGTTTCGGCGTGCGGATGCATGATCGAATACGATGGAAAGACTATTTACAATAGACTTATGGATAAAGATGATGCGATAAGAACTGTGGAAACGGTTCGAAGATATGGTTTCAGACCGATCCTTGAGGGGCCGGAACATCTATATATGGAAAGAAAAGACTTTGAAGGTGATATGTACGGCAGAAAAGTTATGGCGGATATGGGAGACAGGCTTCGCGGTATTGATGATAATTGGGGCAACTGGCAGATGAACAAATTGTCATGCGCTACGACGGGATGTGATACCAAGAGCTGTTTTGCTGAACTTGAAGATCTTTATGATTACATGATCCACAACGAGCATGTCGTAGAGATGGTTCCCAAGGGCTTTAATAAAGGCACGGGAATTGAGAAAGTCTGTGAGCTCTTATCGGAAGATGTCAAAAATACTTTCGCTTTTGGCGACAGCGTAAATGATATGGAAATGATGCAAACTGCAGGAACAGCTATTGCTATGGGAAGGTGTGCTGATGAGATCGCAGATATAGCAGACTTTGTCACAACTCACCTTGAGGATGACGGGATTTGGAATGCGCTAAAAAGGTATGAGCTTGTTTGATTATAAAAATTTTACTTTTAAAATAGTCGAAATAATGATAGGATTAGATTGCGTACAATCTAATCCTTATTTACTATAAATGACTTAGATATGTGCTTTAAAGATTTTAATCGGTTAGGAGGAAATGCAAATGTTTGATCTTATAATAATAGGTTCCGGTCCTGCCGGCCTTTCAGCTGCCGTATATGCTAAGAGAGCCGGACTTAATATGCTTATTATAGAAAAAAATCCTGTGAGCGGAGGACAGATAATCGATACGTATGAAGTTGACAATTATCTCGGAATCCCCGGCGTTAACGGATTTGATCTCGCAATGAAATTCAGGGAGCATGCCGATAAATTAGGTGCGGAGTTTGTAGACGGAATAGTTACGGGAATCGAGAAAAGTTCTACTGATGAAAAAGGAAAAACTATATTTAAAGTAAATACAGAAAATGAGAGCTATGAGACGCGCACGGTTCTTATAGCTGCAGGTGCACATCATTCCAAGCTCGGGATTCCGGGAGAAGAGGAATATATCGGAAAGGGAGTTTCATATTGTGCAACTTGTGACGGAGCTTTTTATAAGGGAAAGGTCGCTGCGGTTAACGGCGGCGGAGATGTGGCTGTTGAAGATGCGATATTCCTTGCAAGGTTCTGTGAGAAGGTTTATCTCATTCACAGAAGAGACGAGCTTCGTGCCGCGAAGATCTTGCAGGATGAGCTCTTTGGTCTTCCAAATGTAGAAGTTATCTGGGACAGCGTAGTTCAGGAAATACAGGGAGAAGGCAAAGTTACAAATTTAAGAGTTAAGAATATTAAAGAAAATAAAGTCTCTGATCTTAACGTTGACGGCATTTTTGTGGCAATCGGTATACATCCGTCTACAGAAATCTTTGCAGATATTGTCGAATGTGACGAAAACGGATATGTGATTGCCGGAGAAGATTGTGCAACAAATGTACCCGGAATCTTTGCTGCGGGCGACTGTAGGAAGAAGAGGCTTCGTCAAATTGTTACTTCGGTGGCAGATGGTGCAAATGCCGTAACTGCGGCACAAGATTATCTTATAGTGTAAATAAATGCGTTATATCCTAATAATAACCAGAATAAGAATTTTTTGTGAAAAATATATACAAAAAATTTGGTCAAAATTTGTTTGTTGTATATTTTTTTCAGTAATACTCTGGGAATATTGAAATTTTGGTGAACGTGTTGCAAAAGTTGACAAACGGAAGCAAATAGCGTATATTTGTATATGCGTAACAAAAATGTAACAAACCGGAGGTTTCTTTTGAAAAAAACTGCTAAACAGATTATGACCGCTAGTGTTGTAGCTGCAATAACAATTTCCAACATGAATAGTGTTTTAGTACATGCTGCACCTTCAAGGAGAGTAACGAGCGTTTTGCCTCAGGCAGGTTTTACATACGCTCTAGGGGATAATCAAGTATCACTTTCAACTCTTCAGAACAGTATCGACGAAGAAGAGAGTAGTTCAGGTAAAGGATCGAGCAAGAAATCGGGGAAGTCGGGGAGTCATGGGGATTCTTCAACTATCAGCAAATCTGTTGCTGATAAGATCGAATTAAGTTCTGCCGTTACCGATGCGACACCAAATGCTTCAAATATTACAGGAAGTCTTCTGCGTGATATTTTGAATGCGACCGGATCCGCAAGCGGAGACGAGTCAGGTAGTGATGAACAATCCCAGGATGATTCAGAAAAACAGAATGTAGACAATCTCGTAGTTGCCAAAGCTGAGGGTTATGTGAATATTCGTGATAACCCGGGTGAGACAAATACGGAGAAGATTGGTAAGTTATATGATAAATCCGTTGGTACTCTTTTAGAAGAGAAGGACGGCTGGTACAAAATTAAATCAGGTGATGTAACAGGTTGGGTTAAGGCTCAGTACTGTATGATAGGTCAGGAAGCTGCTGATTATGCAGAAGAAGTCGCTACCCAGATGGGTACTGTTAATACACAGGAAGGTGTTCTTAAGACCAGAAAAGAACCCGGCACAGATGCTGACGTAATGGGTTATGTTGCTCCTGATGAACAGGTTATTATTCTTGGTGAAGAAGAAGACAGCTCAGGCCAGAAATGGTATAAGATAAGTATGGAGGAAGGTGACGTATACATTTGTGCTGAATACGTTAAACCTTGGCTCGATTATAAAGTGGCTGAATCTAATGACGCTGAGAAGAAACGTCTCGCAGAAGAAAAAGCTAAGACTGATGCCAATAAGAAAGCTGCTAGTAAGAATACATCTGATAAGTCTGTAGGTAAAGACTATAAGTCAGCTGCTTCTTACACAACAGAGACAAGCTCAATCGGATCTGCGGTTGCAGAGTTCGCTAAACAGTTCGTTGGTAACCCTTATGTTTACGGCGGAACAAGTTTGACAAACGGTGCTGACTGCTCAGGTTTCGTAATGAGTGTATATCAGAACTTCGGTGTAAGTCTTCCTCACAGTTCATCTGCAGATAGAACTCAGGGAGCTGCAGTCGATGGACTTGCAAATGCACAGCCCGGTGATATCGTATGTTACTCTGGTCACGTTGCTATCTATATTGGAAACGGACAGATTGTACATGCTTCAACAGCTAAGACAGGTATTAAGATTTCTAACGCTGATTACCGTAAGGTACTCGCAGTAAGAAGAATCTTGTAATTGAATATTGAATTAGACTAGTAAGGAGTTGTTTATACAGCTCCTTACTTTTTTGTGCAGAGCACTTGCTGAGATCCATAATGTTTTCAATAAAGTGCACATAATAACAAAAGTCAATAACAAAAAGATTATTTTTTGCGAACAAAAAATTCATAAGTTATCCACAGGATGTGAGAAAAATTGTCTAAAAAATGGACTTATACACGAAGTTATCCACATTATCCACGAAAATATGAAGGATTAATTGATTTATCCACGTTAAAAATCATGAAATAATTTTGTGCATCATTCACAAAAAAAGCGAAAATTTCAAAAGAAGTGGGTCAATTTTCGCTTATAAAATGTACTTATCGGGCTCGAAATGGTATACTGTACATATATAAATAACGGCCAAGGTGCAGTGAACGTCAAATCTTAATATTGATGAAACATTACACGGGTCGAAGCAAAGGGGATGATTGCATGAAATTTACTATTGTAGGCAAGAACATTGATGTAACACCCGGACTTAAGGCAGCGGTAGAAGAGAAAATCGGAAAACTCGAGAAGTATTTCACCTCTGATACAGATGCCAATGTTACCCTCAGCGTTGATAAGGATAGACATAAGATCGAGGTTACCATTCCCGTTAAGGGCAAAATTATCCGTGCAGAGCAGGTCAGCAATGACATGTATGTATCGGTTGACTTGGTAGAGGAGGTTATTGAGAGACAACTTAAGAAATACAGAAGTAAGATCGTTGATAAGCAGCAGGCTGAAGTCAGCAACTTCAAGAAAGAATATCTTGAGGCTGATTACATGGATGAGGAGACTATCCGCATCGA
Source organism: Butyrivibrio sp. M55 (assembly GCF_900116865.1). Taxonomy (GTDB): domain Bacteria; phylum Bacillota; class Clostridia; order Lachnospirales; family Lachnospiraceae; genus Butyrivibrio. Next base: position 139,793 of record NZ_FPCD01000005.1, on the reverse strand, counting down.
GAGGATCAAGAAATTCGATCCCAAGCCTATGTATGCAGAAGACGCATGTGTTCAGATGGAACTTTTGGGACACAACTTCTTTGTATTTGTTAATGCAGAAACAGACATGGTTAATGTGGTTTATAAGAGAAAGGGAAATACATACGGATTGATAGAGCCTGAAGTATGATACGAGAATTCTTTTTTGGCAAAACTAAATATACCATAGTATTTACAGGGTTGCTGGCTGTCAGCGCAGCAACCCTTTTTTGTTGCGGGCTTGTAAAAGACAGCAGAACAGTTGTCATAAACGAAGTCTGTGCGGACAATTTCAGCGCATACAGAAATGATGCCGGAGAGTACACAGATTATGTGGAACTCTACAACATGTCTGATTCGGAAGTTTCGGGATTATATATTTCCGATAGTAGAAAAGACCTGAAGAAATTTAGAATAGAAGAGGCGATTCCTGTAAACGGATTTTTTGTGGCAAGCATCTCCAAAGATGCGGAGAACGGCTTTGGCATAAGCAAAGACGGAGAAACAATCTATCTGAGTGATGAAGACGGCAACATGCTCGACGCCGTGACTCTTCCGAGACTTACGTATGACGTGACTTATTCAAGGGAAGAAGACGGTAAAGGGAAGTTCGCATCTCTTTCGGCAACTCCGGGAGAAGCAAACAGCGGCGCTTCCCATATTGATACTTCTTTTATCGAAGGACCTGTTTTTTCTATAGAAGACGGATTTTATGACGAGGGAACCAAATTAAAGATCTCGTCTTCGCCGTGGGTGAATATTTTTTACACCGACGACGGAAGTGTTCCCGATGAGAATTCACAGAAATACAAGGGCGAGATTACTCTTACCGATGCGTCCGCAAAAGAAAATGTGTATGCGAATGAGATAATGTACCCGACCTACAATCCGCCCGGCTACAAGATTGACAAGGCGAATGTGATCAGTGCCGTGGCGATAAATAAGCTTACGGGCAAGAAGAGCAAGGTTGTGACGCACACGTATTTTGTCGGATTCGATAAGAAGGAAAAATACAAGGATAAACAGATAATGTCCCTTGTCTTTGACCCTGCGGATCTTTTTGATCATGACAGAGGAATCTATACTCTCGGAAAGAAATACGATGAGTACAAGGAACTCGGCGGCTTTACGGAGCTGCCCGAAGATGAAGTTCCGGGAAGTTTTACGGATGATAATGGAGAAATATATTATAGAAGTTACTTCACTAATTCGGAGTTCTCGGGAAAAGAGTGGGAGAGAAAAGCACATATGACTGCGTTTGATTCCGCTCATAAGGATTTCTTTTCCCAGGATATAGGTGTCAGAATATCGGGCGAGTCAACGAGGTTTGTGTATCAGAAAGCGCTCAACCTGTTTGCGAGAGATATTTATGATGGGCAGAAGAACTTTGCTAAGAGTTTTGTCTGTAACAATGAAAAGAAAGTGCGACTTCGAAAAGGCGATGGAAGGATAATATATCAGGAGCCGTTCATTCAGTCTGTGATAGGAGAAACGGGAATTCCTTTCCAGGATTCTGTCCCTGAAGTTGTCTTTATAAACGGCGAGTACTGGGGAATTTACAATCTCAGAGAGCAGTACGACGAGAACTATTTTGCCGAGCGCTACGGTATTCCGAAGGATCAGTTATGGACTGAGAAAAATAGTTCTGTCGAGTGCGGAGATTCGCAGACGGATGAGAATTACAAGGTGCTGTATGACGTGATGATGAATGGCAATATGAGCGATGATGCGGTTTATTCGCAAGTTGAGAGTGAGATTGATATAAATAATATGATCGATTATTATTGCATGCTCTTATTCTTTAACGATACCGACATCGACGGCGCGCACAACAGATTTATGTTCAGGTCAAAAGAGCCGGGATACGGCGATTACGGTGACGGCAAGTGGCGCTTTGCTGCGTATGACCTCGACATTACTTGTGAGGATGTGGAAGCTGACACGGTTTCATATTACAGGGAACTTGATGAAAAGATGTTTATGCCGGGATTTTTCTATGAAAGACCGGGATTTAAGGAGCTCTTTTACAACAGGATGGTTGAACTTACTGATAATGAGCTGTCCTATGAGCATCTGAGTAAGAAGCTTGCTGAGTGGGATAAAATGTACCGCGAGCAGAACATCGAGACGGTGAGAAGGTTTGAAGAGGACGGTTACTCTGAAAATGAGTATGAAAAAGACCTTGCGGCGCTTGATTCGTTTTTTAAAAACCGAAAAGAATATGTCCTTAAAATGCTTGAAAAAGATATTAAAGAGAATTAAAAATCATGAATGAAACTTCCTGCGACGGTTTGGCAATTTGCTAAATAAAAACGTTTGTGGGAAGTTTCTTTTTATTGCATTTGACAAGGGGGTATGCTACAATAAACCTGTTCTGACAAAAATTTGTCAATCAAAGGTTTTATTAAGAAAAATCGAATAACGGACAGATAATTTTTTCAAAAAATGGAGGTAATACGTTATGGCACAGAAAGTAGTATTAGCGGGCGCGTGTAGAACAGCTATCGGCAAGATGGGTGGAGCACTTAGCGGCACACCGGCAGCAGAGCTTGGTTCTATAGTTATCAAGGAAGCACTTAACCGCGCAGGTGTTAAGCCTGAACAGGTTGATGAAGTTCTTATGGGTTGCGTAATCCAGGCAGGTCTTGGACAGAACGTAGCAAGACAGGCTTCAATCAAAGCCGGACTTCCTATCGAGACTCCTGCTGTAACTCTTAACGTAGTTTGCGGATCAGGTCTTAACTGTGTCAATATGGCAGCTGACCTTATCAAGGCCGGCGAGGCTGATATAGTAGTAGCAGGCGGAATGGAGAACATGTCTATGGCTCCTTACGCACTTCCCAATGCACGTTTCGGATATCGTATGAACAACGGAACAGTTGTAGATACAATGGTAAACGATGCTCTTACAGATGCATTCAATCACTATCACATGATGATAACAGCAGAGAATATCTGCGACAGATGGAACCTTACAAGAGAAGAGCTTGACGCATTCTCAGCAAATTCTCAGCAGAAGTGCGAGAAGGCTATGGCTGAAGGCAAGTTCAACGACGAGATCGTTCCCGTTCCTGTTAAGGTTAAAAAAGAAATGGTAGACTTCAAGGTTGATGAGGGCCCTCGTGCCGGCACAACAGCTGAGTCTCTTTCAAAGCTTAGATGCTGCTCAGGTAAGGAAGGCGGACTTGTAACAGCAGGTAACGCTTCAGGTATCAACGACGGTGCAGCAGCAATCGTTGTTATGAGCGAAGAGAAGGCTAAAGAGCTCGGAATCAAGCCTATGGCTACATGGGTTGGCGGAGCACTTGCAGGTGTTGAGCCCGAGGTTATGGGTATCGGACCTGTTGCAGCTACAAACAAAGTTCTTAAGAAGACAGGACTTTCACTTGACAATATCGATCTTATCGAGGCTAACGAGGCATTTGCAGCACAGTCTGTTGCAGTAGCTAAGGACCTTGGATTCGATATGAACAAGGTTAACGTAAACGGTGGCGCTATCGCACTTGGACATCCCGTAGGAGCTTCAGGATGCCGTATCCTTGTAACTCTTCTTCACGAGATGGGCAGAAGAGCAGATGCTAAGAAGGGTCTTGCAACTCTTTGCATCGGTGGCGGAATGGGTTGCGCTACAATCGTAGAGAAATATGAGTGATATAGGGAAGAAAATGTATGACGACTGCTGTGTTTACACAGAGCAGTCGTCACACATTTGATGACCGAACAGACATGAGTAAAAAAGATATGCGAATGAAAATGAGCATATCGATTTACGAATGGCTGTAGCATGACGAGAGCGAAGCGGAGTCATGCATATATCACGAATAAAGTAGATTATTCATAAAGGAGATAATGAGATGAGTTTTGTAAATTGCGAAGTAAAAGACAAAATTGCCGTTATTACAATCAACCGTCCCGAAGCGCTCAACGCGCTTAACTCACAGGTTCTTGATGACCTCGGCGCAGCATTTGACAGCATTGATGTTAATGTTGTAAGAGCCGTTGTTCTTACAGGTGCCGGAGATAAGTCATTTGTTGCAGGCGCTGATATCGGAGAGATGAGCACACTTACAAAGGCAGAGGGTGAAGCTTTCGGTAAGAAGGGTAACGACGTATTCCGTAAGATCGAAGAGTTCCCGCTTCCTGTTATCGCTGCAGTTAACGGATTCGCTCTTGGCGGCGGATGCGAGATTTCAATGAGCTGCGATATTCGTATCTGCTCAGAGAACGCTATGTTTGGTCAGCCTGAGGTTGGTCTCGGAATCACACCCGGATTTGGCGGAACACAGAGACTTGCACGTCTTATCGGTGCAGGAATGGCTAAGCAGCTTATCTACACAGCACGTAACATCAAAGCAGACGAGGCTTACAGAATCGGTCTTGTTAATGCCGTATATCCTCAGGAAGAGCTCCTTGCAGCTGCTGAGAAGATGGCATCACAGATCGCTGCAAATGCTCCTATCGCTGTTCGTGCTTGCAAGAAGGCTATCAACGATGGATTTCAGACAGATATCGATGCTGCACTTGTAATCGAAGAGAAGCTCTTTGGTTCTTGCTTCGAGACAGAGGATCAGAAAGAGGGAATGGCTAACTTCCTCAGAAAGAAAGACGATCCGAAGAAGGTTAAGGTTGTGGACTTCCAGAACAAATAACTTATAGAAACTATCATTTTATATAGAACATGATAATTTTAAGGAGGATTTTAAAATGAAGGTAGCTGTTATTGGCGCAGGTACAATGGGCTCAGGAATTGCTCAGACATTTGCTCAGGCTGAGAGCGTAGAGAAAGTATATCTTTGCGACATCAAGACTGAGTTTGCAGAAGGCGGATTTGCTAAGATCAAGAAGGGACTTGATAAGCAGGTTGCTAAGGGAAAGAAGACTCAGGAAGAGGCTGACAAGATCACAGGAAAGATTCAGACAGGTCTTAATGACATCTGTGCTGATGCTGATCTTGTAGTTGAGGCTGCTCTTGAGGTTATGGATATCAAGAAGAACCTCTTCAAAGAGCTTCAGGATAACATCGTTAAGAATCCTGATTGCATCTTTGCATCAAACACATCATCACTTTCAATCACAGAGATCGGATCAGGACTTGCAAAGCCTATCATCGGTATGCACTTCTTCAATCCCGCTCCTGTTATGAAGCTTGTTGAAGTTATCCAGGGTGCAAACACACCTGCAGATATGGTTGACAAGATCAAGAAGATTTCTGAGGATCTCGGAAAGACTCCTGTACAGGTTAACGAGGCAGCAGGATTCGTTGTTAACAGAATTCTTGTTCCTATGATCAACGAAGGTATCTTCGTATATTCAGAAGGTGTTTCAGATATCCAGGGTATCGACACAGCTATGAAGCTTGGATGTAACCATCCTATGGGACCCCTTGAGCTCGGTGACTACATCGGACTTGATATCGTTCTTGCTATCATGGATGTTCTTTACTCAGAGACAGGCGATTCTAAGTATCGTGCTTGCCCTCTTCTTCGTAAGATGGTTCGTGGTAAGCAGCTCGGTGTTAAGACAGGAATCGGCTTCTACAACTACGCAGACGGAAACAAAACACCCATCGATAAGTAATTTGAGAAATCACTTATAAATATTTATATAAAAATTTGGAGGAAACAAAAATGGATTTTCAGCTTGATCAGCAACATGAAATGGCGAGAGCTCTTTTCAAAGAATTCGCAGAAAAAGAAGTTAAGCCACATGCAATAGACGTTGATGAGACAGAGGAATTCCCTATCGAGACTGTAAAGAAAATGCAGAAATTCGGTTTCATGGGTATTCCGATTCCCAAGGAGTACGGCGGACAGGGATGTGATCCCCTTACATACGCTATGTGTGTAGAGGAGCTTGCTAAAGTATGCGGTACTACAGCAGTTATCGTATCAGCTCACACATCACTTTGCTGTGACCCTATCATGACATATGGTACAGAAGAGCAGAAGCAGAAGTACCTCGTTCCCCTTGCAAAGGGTGAGAAGCTTGGTGCTTTCGGTCTTACAGAGCCCATGGCAGGAACAGACGCTCAGGGTGTTCAGACTAAGGCTGTTCTTTCAGAAGATGGTAAAGAGTGGATCCTTAACGGTTCTAAGTGCTTTATCACAAACGGTGAGGTTGCTGATGTTTACATCATCATCGCTTACACAGATATCGTAGAAGATAAGAAGGGAAGAAAGCAGAAGAAGTTCTCAGCATTCATCGTTGAGAAGGGAACTCCCGGATTCACATTCGGAACAAAGGAGAACAAGATGGGTATCCGTGGTTCTTCTACATACGAGCTTATCTTCCAGGATTGCCATATTCCTGCAGAGAACCTTCTTGGTGCTCGCGGAAAAGGATTCCCTATCGCAATGCACACTCTTGACGGCGGACGTATCGGTATCGCTGCTCAGGCTCTTGGTATTGCTGAAGGCGCACTTGACAGAACAGTTGAGTACGTTAAGGAGAGAAAGCAGTTCGGCAGATCAATCGGCGCTTTCCAGAACACACAGTTCCAGCTTGCTAACATGGCTACACAGTGCGAAGCTGCAAGACTTCTTGTATATCAGGCAGCTGATGCAAAGAAGAATAAGTCTTACTACGGCGTAGAAGCTGCTAAGGCTAAGCTTTATGCTGCTGAAGTTGCTATGGATGTTACAACAAAGGCTGTACAGCTTCACGGTGGTTACGGATATATCAGAGAGTACGAAGTTGAGCGCATGATGCGTGATGCTAAGATCACTGAGATCTACGAAGGAACATCAGAAGTTCAGAGAATGGTTATCTCAGGCGATTTACTTAAGTAATCACCAGGCGGCTGTGAGAACCTGACGAGGTTATTTCGAGTCTGGTTCGAACGTGTTACGCCGAGTAGAACGAGGCGTAACTTCTGCTTTCGTTAGTGCGAGAGCAGAACTTCCTTATGAACATAAGACTATAAAGGAGAAAAAATAATGAAAATTGTAGTTTGCGTTAAGCAGGTTCCCGATACAAAGGGCGGCGTTAAATTCAAACCCGATGGAACATTGGATAGAGGTGCTATGCTTGCAATCATGAACCCTGATGACAAGGCAGGACTTGAAGCAGCACTTAGATTAAAAGATCAGTACGGCGCAGAGGTTACAGTTCTTACAATGGGACTTCCCAAGGCTGAAGCTGTACTTAGAGAAGCATTTGCAATGGGTGCTGACAAGGGAATCCTTGTAACAGACAGAGTACTCGGTGGTGCTGACACATGGGCAACATCTTCAACAATCGCAGGTGCTATCAGAAACCTTGATTATGATCTCATCATCACAGGCCGTCAGGCTATCGATGGAGATACAGCTCAGGTTGGACCTCAGATTTCTGAGCACCTTAACCTTCCTGTTATCTCTTACGCAGAAGAGATCAAAGTTGATGAGAAGGCTAAGACTGTAGAAGTTAAGAGACAGTTTGAAGACAGATATCACATCGTAAAGGCTAAGATGCCTTGCCTTGTTACTGCTCTTTCAGAGCTCAACGAGCCCAGATACATGACTCCCGGCGGAATCTTCGATGCTTTCGAAAAGGAAGTTACAGTATGGGGCAGAGCAGATCTTAAGGACGTTGATGATTCTAACCTTGGACTTAAGGGATCACCTACACAGATCGCAAAGGCTTCTGACAAGGTTAAGAAGGGTCAGGGAGAGAAGGTTGTTCTTGACTCTGCTGATGAAGCAGTTGAATATCTGATGGGTAAGCTTGTAGAGAAGCATATCGTTTAATTAACATAGGAAAAGGAGAAGCGTCATGTCTTTAGAAGAATATAAAGGTGTATTTATCTTTGCTCAGCAGGTTGACAATGAAATTTCAAGCATTGCACTTGAGCTTCTGGGCAAAGCAAAGAATCTTGCAGAAGATCTTGATGAGAAGAAAGTTACTGCAGTATTACTTGGAAGTGGAGTAAAGGGTCTTGTTGACGAGCTTGCACAGTACGGTGCTGACAGAGTTATCGTTGTTGATGATCCTGCTCTTAAGGATTACAGAACAGAGCCTTACACACACGCTCTTGCATCTGTTATCGATGAGTTCAAGCCTGAGATCCTCCTTGTTGGTGCTACAGCAATCGGTAGAGATCTTGGTCCCAGAGTATCATCAAGAGTACATACAGGACTTACAGCTGACTGTACAAGTCTTGAGATCGGTGATTTCCCGATCAATCCTGTTCCGAATCAGGAGCAGAAGCACAAACAGCTTCTTATGACTCGTCCTGCATTCGGTGGAAACACAATCGCTACAATCGCATGTCCTGACTTCCGCCCTCAGATGGCTACAGTACGTCCGGGCGTTATGCAGAAGATCGATCCTATCAAGGGTGCTAAGGCAGAGGTTGTTGAATTCAATCCCGGATTCGAAGAGAACAACTGCTATACAGAGATCGTTAAGATTGTAAAGGAAGCAACAAGCGTAGCTGATATCCAGGCTGCTAAGATCCTCGTATCAGGTGGTCGTGGAGTTGGTTCTGCAGAGAACTTCAAGCTTCTTGATGACCTTGCAGAGGTTCTTAACGGAACAGTATCATGCTCACGTGCCGTTGTAGATTCGGGCTGGAAGCCCAAGGATCTTCAGGTTGGACAGACAGGTAAGACTGTTCGTCCCGCTCTTTACTTTGCAATCGGTATTTCAGGTGCTATCCAGCACGTTGCAGGTATGGAAGAGTCTGACATCATCATCGCTATCAACAAAGATGAGAATGCTCCTATCTTTGATGTAGCTGATTACGGTGTAGTAGGAGATCTTAACAAGATCCTTCCTGTTCTTACAAAGAAGATTAAGGAAGCTCTTGCAGCTAAGTAAAAAGTAATCACTTAGTGAGGTGCCTATGAGAAATCATAGGCGCCTTTTTTAATGAAGTTCTGCTCTCACGCTTTGCGTGAGCCAGAACTAAGTAGTACACTAAGCTCGATAAAACCTCGCTAAGTGATTACTTAACCCCCTAGGGGGCTTGTGGAGCTTTTTTGTTCTGCCGTATACTCATTTATGGTGTTAAAAAAATAACAGTGTTGGAGGATATGGCTATGCATATGGCGGACGCATTGGTTGCTCCGGCAGTTGCCGGAACAATGTATGTATTATCTACAGGAGCAGCAGGAGTTTCTGTAAAGAAAGTAAGAGAGGAAAGTGACGAGTCGAAGATTCCTGTAATGGGAGTTATGGGAGCTTTCGTATTTGCTACACAGATGCTCAATTTCACAATCCCCGGTACGGGTTCATCGGGACATCTTTGCGGAGGCATGATGCTTTCTGCGATGCTCGGACCATTCGCGGGATTTCTTACAATGATAGGAGTGCTTCTTGTTCAGTGTCTGTTATTTGCAGACGGCGGACTGATGGCGCTTGGATGTAATATCTGGAATATGGCGTTCTACGGGTGCTTTATCGGATCTCTTTTGATATGGCGTCCCATCATGAAGAAAGGCGCTACGAAAATAAAAATTGCACTTGCATCGATACTTGGATGCGTTCTGACGTTGCAGCTTGGAGCGTTCTCGGTTACTATAGAGACATTGATATCGGGAATCACAGAACTCCCTTTTTCAACCTTCGTTGCAACAATGCAGCCGATCCACCTTGCAATAGGATTCGTTGAGGGACTTATCACATCAGCGGTTCTTATATTTATACATGAAGCAAGACCTGAACTTCTCTGGGGTATCGGCGAGAGCACAGAGAAAAAGGATGCTAAGCTTTCATTTAAGAAAACAATCATCACAGTAGCAGTTGCAGCAGCACTTTGCGGCGGCGTTGTTTCACTCTTTGCATCTGCATTCCCTGACGGACTTGAGTGGTCCATGGAGCAGGTTGCCGGAACAACAGAGCTTGAAGCTCAGGGACAGGCTTACGAGACAGCGGAAGCAATTCAGGAGACAACATCTCTTTTGCCCGATTATGCATTCCCCGACAGCGAAGCGGCAGCGGGAACAAGCTTCTCGGGAATTGTCGGAGCGCTTATTGTTGCGGGACTTTCAGCAGCTTGTTGCTATGTTTTCAGATTCTTTAGGAGAAAGACTGAGACTCAGACAGCTTAATGGATAGTATTGAGAGAAAAATTCGGGAATTAAATAGATTACAAGACCTTCAGCAGCGTTCTCATTGGATGAATGACCTTCATCCTTTGGGAAAGCTGCTTATTAGCATTATGTACATTTTTTTGGTGACGTCGGTTGGAAAGTACGATGTAGTCACTCTTATCCTTATGTCGGTGTACGTTATCTTTACCTTTATCATCGGCGAACTCTCGGTAAAAGAGGGAATCTACAGAATGAGACTGATCTTGCCGCTTGTAATGTTTGTGGGAGTGTTCAATCCTTTTTTTGACAAAAGCAGCGTGCCGGTCGCGGGCTTTGCGGTGCGCGGCGGGATAGTATCAATGGTCACGCTTGTCATCAAAGGACTTTACACGGTGTTTGCGGTCTATGCTCTTGTTGCGACGACGTCCATAGATGATATCTGTTACGCGCTTCGGAGCATCAAGGTGCCTAAGATAATCGTTATTGTTATAATGCTGATATACAGATATATTGATGTTATGGCGGGCGAAGCGGACAGGATATACACTGCGTACAGATTAAGGGCGCCGGGGCAAAAAGGTATCGAATACAGATCCTGGGGCACTCTGGTTGGCCAGTGGCTTCTTCGCAGCATGGACAAGGCGCAGATCGTATATGAGAGTATGCTTCTTCGCGGATTTAGGGGCGATTTTATCCCTAAAAAAAAGGGGGTAAAAAAACTTGATGTGATATATCCGATTGTCTGGGCGACAGTTCTTTTGCTCATAAGGTTTCATGTGTTTGGCGCATAAGCCTTGTGAATATGATGGGTAAAAATGGTTTGAGTGAGGTGCGATATGAAAACCGGAGTAAACGGTGAACTTCTGAATATAGAGGGCTTATGCTTTTCATATGAAAAAGACAATGTGGTTTTAAAAGACATTTCTTTTAAGGCAAACTACGGTGAGAGTATCGCGCTTGTCGGTGCGAACGGAATCGGCAAATCGACGCTAATGAAGCTCATGGTCGGGCTGTATATGAACTACACGGGTGACATAACCGTTGCGGGACATAAGATGTGCAAAAAAAATCTCGACCACATAAGAGAGCACATCGGCTATGTCTTTCAGGATTCGGATAGTCAGCTCTTTTTATCAACGGTCGAAGACGATGTGGCGTTCGGCCCTCGTAACTATGGGCTTTCTGAGAAAGAAGTTGAAGAAAGGGTTACAGAGGCTCTTAGACTTGTAGGAATAGAGCGGCTTAGAAACAACAAGACGTACAAATTATCGGGCGGTGAGAAAAAACTTTCGGCGATAGCCACGATTCTTTCGATGAAACCGGATATAATAATTATGGATGAACCTTCGATAGCCTTGGATCCGAGGAACAGAAAAAATCTTATCAAGGTGCTCACGGGTATCGGCGGGCTTAAGATCATAGCTTCGCACGACCTTGATTTTGTGAGAAATACCTGTGAGAGAACGATTCTTTTGGATGAGGGAACAATAGTTGCCGACGGAAGAACGGAAGATGTTCTCGGAGACGAGAAGTTGTTAGAGGAACATGGACTTTAATGAGAAATAGTGTAAACATTAATACGTTGAGCGCTTATCATTAAAGTGATAAAATAATAATTGATACAGTGTATATTTTTGGAGGTAGACACATGAGAAAAGTAGTACTTGCAGGAGCATGCAGAACAGCAATCGGAACAATGGGGGGAGCACTTAGCACAACACCTGCTCCGGCACTTGGAACTATTGTTATCAAAGAGGCACTTAACCGTGCAGGAGTTAAACCTGAACAGGTTGATGAAGTATATATGGGATGTGTTATCCAGGCAGGACTTGGACAGAATCCCGCAAGACAGGCAGCATTAAATGCAGGTATTCCTGTTGAGGTTCCCGCTACAACAATCAACGTATTGTGCGGATCGGGTCTTCACTGCGTTAACCTTGCAGCTAAGCTTATCGGAATGGGCGATGCTGATATCATCGTAGCAGGCGGAATGGAGAACATGTCAATGGCTCCTTACCTTATGCAGCAGGGAAGATACGGATATCGTATGGGATCCGGAGAACTTCAGGATGCGATGATCAAAGACGCACTCACAGATGCTTTTGGCGGATATCATATGGGTATCACTGCTGAGAATATCGCAGAGCAGTGGCATCTTACAAGAGAGCAGCTTGATGAGTTCGCAGCATGGTCTCAGAACAAAGCTGAGAAGGCAATCGCAGACGGTAAATTCAAGGAAGAGATCGTTCCTGTAGAGATAAAGAAAAAGAAAGAGACAATCATTTTTGACACAGACGAAGGTCCAAGAAAGGGCGTTACAGCAGAGGGTATCGCACATCTTAAGCCCGCATTCAAGAAAGACGGTGTGGTTACAGCAGCAAATTCTTCAGGAATCAACGATGCAGCTTCTGCAATTATCGTTATGAGTGAAGAGAAGGCAAAAGAGCTTGGTGTTAAGCCTCTCGGAACATGGATTGCCGGAGAGCTTGCAGGTGTAGAACCCAGCATCATGGGAATCGGACCTGTAGCAGCTACTCAGAAAGTTATGAAAAAAGCCGGATATTCAATCGGTGATTTTGATCTTATCGAAGCAAATGAGGCTTTTGCCGCACAGTCAGTGGCTGTTCAGCATGACCTCGGATTCAGCAAAGATGTACTTAATGTAAACGGTGGAGCAATTGCACTCGGACATCCCGTTGGATGCTCGGGAAACAGAATTCTTGTTTCACTTCTGTATGAGATGCAGAGAAGAGATGTTCATAAGGGACTTGCAACTCTTTGTGTTGGCGGTGGAATGGGCTGCGCTGCAATTGTAGAGCGATAAATGACTTAAAACTCATGGAGGCTTTTGATGGCTGATCGTTCAATTATGCTTGTTGATGATAATGACATTAACAGAGGTATCCTTGCAGAGATTTTTAAAGATAAGTACAACATCATAGAGGCGAGTGACGGAAGTGAAGCTGTGAGACTTATCAATCAGGAGCGCTCAAAGCTTGCTGCCATATTGCTTGATGTTATCATGCCGGGAATGGACGGTTATGCTGTTCTGGAATCGATGGTAAGCCAGGACAACTTAAACGAGAAAATTCCCGTGCTCATGATCACTGCGGATACGTCTACCGAGGCAGAAAGAACCAGCTATGAGAAAGGCGCGGCGGACGTGATTCACAAGCCTTTCGATCCTGTCATCGTAGACAGGCGTGTTTCGAAAGCAATTGAATTATACGATCATAAGAACAATCTTGAGACTAAGGTGGACGATCAGACGAGAGTCTTGAAAAAGCAGTTCATCTACCTTAAGAAACAGGAAGAAAAACTTCGTTACAGTAACGAAAAAGTCATAGATACAATAGCAACGATAATTGAGTTCAGAAATATGGAATCGGGCTATCACCTTAAGAGAATCAAAGGGTTTGTGCGAATACTTGCTCTTACGGCGATGAACAATTATCCGGAGCTCGGTCTTACACCTCACATGATTGAAGTCATAACACAGGCTTCCGCCATGCATGATGTAGGTAAGATCTCGGTTCCCGATTCAATCCTTCTTAAACCCGGAAGACTTACTTCGGAAGAGTTTGAAGTAATGAAGTCTCACACGACAAGAGGGTGCGAGATAATCGAGAAGCTCAAAGATATTCAGGATAAAGAATATTACGAAGCCTGCCTCGATATCTGCAGACACCACCACGAAAGATACGATGGAAGAGGATATCCCGACGGACTCAAGGGCGAAGAGAACTCCATAGGGGCTCAGCTTACAGCCATTGCCGACGTATACGACGCCCTCGTAAGTGATCGTGTATACAAATCCGCATATCCTGTGGATAAAGCCTATGAGATGATCAAGAACGGCGAATGCGGTGTGTTCTCTCCAAAGCTCCTTGCATGCTTCGAATTTGCAAGACCCGATATGGAGAAACTCGTAGCTCAGACCAAAGCCGCAGAAGCGGCAGAGAAAAACAGCTATTCGCCTTACGGAAGTTGAAAAAAATATTATTGACAAAGACGCCTGCGGTACATATAATATAATTTGTTGCCGCAGGCGACACTATGTGAGTGTAGCTCAGCTGGATAGAGCGTCTGGCTACGGACCAGAAGGTCGCGAGTTCGAATCTTGTCACTCACATTACGGTTAAGAAGCGTATCGGATTGATACGCTTTTTTCTTTTTGGTATACTAATTTGGTATGAAAAAGATGGAATTGATAGCCCCTTGCCATTTTGGCCTGGAGGCGGTACTAAAAAAAGAAATAATAGATCTCGGCTATGATATAACTGAGGTCTCGGACGGCAGGATAACTTTCGCGGGTGATGCGGATGCAGTATGCCGTGCCAATATTGGTCTTAGAACTGCGGAGAGAATCCTCATAAAAGTAGGAGCATTCCACGCAGAGTCTTTCGAAGAGCTGTACCAGGGAGTCAAGGAACTTCCTTGGGAAGAGTTTATCCCCGAGCGAGGAAAGTTCTGGGTAAAAAAAGCATCAAGCGTTAAGAGCAAACTCTTTAGCCCTTCAGATATTCAATCAATTACTAAAAAAGCTATAGTTGAAAAGCTTAAACTCAGTTATCACACAGACTGGTTTAAGGAGGATGCGGAGAGCTATCCGATCAGAGTTTTTATCATGAAGGACGAAGTCACTGTGGCGCTTGATACGACAGGTGATTCCCTTCACAAAAGAGGCTACAGAAAGCTTGAATCCAAGGCGCCTATCGCCGAGAATCTTGCGGCTGCGCTTATTATGCTGACACCTTGGAATGGCAGCAGAATACTTGTGGATCCTTTTTGCGGAAGCGGAACTATCCCTATTGAAGCTGCGATGATGGCGGCAAATATAGCTCCCGGAATGAACAGAAACTTTACCGCGGAGAGCTGGACACATCTTATTACACCTCAGAACTGGAAGGATGTAAGAGAAGAGGCTCAGGAAGAGATAATCACAGATATTGATGTCGATATTCAGGGCTACGATCTTGATCCCGAGATGGTTGAGATTGCCAGGATCAACGCCAAAAAAGCGGGTGTAGAGAACATGATCCACTTCCAAGCAAGAGATATAGCGGATTTAAGCCACAGGAAGAAATACGGATTTATTATCACGAACCCTCCGTACGGTGAGAGAATCGGTGAAAAAGAAATCCTTCCGCAGCTTTACAAGACAATAGGAGAAAGATACAAGAGCCTTGACGCATGGTCGATGTACCTTATAACAGGCTATGAGCAGGCTGAAAAATATATAGGCAAAAAAGCTGATAAGAACAGAAAAATTTATAACGGAATGATCAAGACTTACTTTTATCAGTTTATGGGACCCAAGCCTCCAAGAAGAAGCGAGTGAGCCATTGTCATGAAAAAAGAGGAAATGAGAAAAGTAGCGGTTCTGACAGCAGTATTCGGCGTTGTTTCTATCACGCTTATGCTTCACAGATCTGCAACCAAACATATACTTATAACGGATGCCGCAGAAATGCCCGTGAGTAGTGTTAATTCGGGAAAATCTTTTGACCTGCTGATCCAAAAAGGAGAGCCGGAAGACGGAAAGATGAAACTTATCATTCCTCTTGCAAAAAGCGTAAGTTCTGAGGACATCAAGCTTGAAGACAGGTATTCCGACCATGAACTTCTTATCTACGTTGACTGTAGAGAAGAGGGTTTTTACGGCGATAATGCGATTGTTTCGGATAACGATATTCTGGAGAGTGCCGTTTGCCATACGGAAAACGATGCGGGCAGAGTGTGCCTTGATTTTAAACTTGACGGCTTTTATGCAAATGAGAGCGCGCTTACCGATCACAGTACAATTGAGGTCGAGTTTTTTAAACCAAAAGAAAGATATGACAAAGTTGTCCTTATCGATCCTGAGATAAACACGACGTTTGGCGGAATTTTGTCGGCAGCAGGTCTGTCCGAAAATGAGATCACGCTAGATGTTGCGCAGAGACTTCGTAGTATCGCGGAAAAAGATGTGGAGAACAAGGTCAAGTTCTTTTTTACCCATATGACGGATACAGATATTTCGGATGAAAGTAAAGAGCTTCTGATCAAAGAATCTTGCGCCGATATGGCTGTCAAGATAGCTACGTCCGATTCTAAAGACAAAGACAACAACGGAATAGAAACATATTACAACGGAACTTATTTTATCAGAGATCTTAGCAACGTGAGATTTGCCGATATTGTTGAGCGTAGCTGCGCGGACAATACGGGAAACACGGCGCTTGGAATATATGAATGTGACGAGAGCGATGCTCTTATCAAAAACTCCGGAGTTCCTTCCGCCAAGATTTCATTGGGATATCTTACGGGAAATAAGGATGCGGAGAAGCTTGCTACGGGCTCTTACAGGCAAAAGGCCGCTGAGGGCATTTATCAGGCGATTTTAGACGGCTATAAGGAGATGGAATGAGAATAGTATTTGCAACCGGAAATAAGGACAAATTGAAGGAAATACGCGAGATTTTGGATACTCTGAATATTGAGATCATCTCGATGAAAGAAGCAGGCGTTTTTGAAGACGTGGAAGAAAACGGTGAGACGTTTGCGGAAAACTCAATGATCAAGGCATCTGCGATTGCACAGATCATTAAGGATAAGTTTCCCAAAGAGGCGGAAGAGACGATAGTTCTTGCTGATGATTCGGGACTTGAGATTGATTATCTAAACGGCGAGCCGGGCGTTTATTCGGCAAGATATATGGGAAAAGAAACATCATATACCGAGAAGAACAACAATCTCATCGAGAGATTAAACGGAGTTCCCGACAGCGAGCGTACGGCGAGATTTGTATGTGCCATTTCAGCTGTTCTCCCTGACGGAAAAAAACTTTCTACAGTCGGAACAATGGAGGGCATTATAGGCTACGAGATTGCCGGAGCAAACGGTTTTGGTTACGATCCGATCTTTTATCTTCCCGAATACAAGAAGACAAGTGCCGAGATATCGGCGGATGAAAAGAATGCAATTAGTCACAGAGGAAAAGCTTTGAGAGAGATGGCTAAACTTCTTAAAGAAGAGTTGGTACGGGAGACTGATTGATGCACAGATATTTGGTGGTGAGTGATACTCACGGGAGAGATGACAACTTTTATAAAGTTCTTGATATAGAAGGGCCGGTTGACGGAATTATCCACTGCGGAGATTTTGAAGGCTCTGAGGGAAAGTTTGCCCTGGCTGCCGATTGTCCCGTGTACTTTGTTGCGGGAAATAACGACTTCTTTTCATCGCTTGGAAGAGAGTTGACTTTTACACTTGACGGACATAAGGCGTTTCTTACGCACGGACATCAGTATCTTGTGAGTATGGATCTTGAGAATCTTCGAAGCGAAGGGATTTCGAGAGGTGCAGAGCTTATTTTTTACGGACATACACACAAGCCTGTTGCGAAAACTATGGGCGGTGTCTACATCTTCAACCCCGGAAGTCTCGCATATCCCAGACAGGAAGGAAGACGGCCAAGTTACCTCATTTTGACCATCGAAAAAGACGATATAAAATATGAAATAAAATACCTGTAAATACGGGATTTTGCAACATAAAAATATTTGAAAAATAAGAAAAAATAATGTTGACAAGCCCCGAAAGACTATTATATAATAAATCTCGCGTTACGGCTTAGACCTTAATGCGAACAAGACGGGGTGTGGCTCAGCTTGGCTAGAGCACCTGCTTTGGGAGCAGGGGGTCGCAGGTTCGAATCCTGTCACCCCGATCAGGGGACAAGCCAAACATTATCTAAATATTGTATATATGCGGGTGTAGTTCAATGGTAGAACACTAGCCTTCCAAGCTAGATACGTGGGTTCGATTCCCATCACCCGCTTGAGTAGAGCACCTACTGAGGTTTTTCACGAAGTTGGTGCGAACCATGGGTGAACACTTAACGAGCTGAGCTTGCGAAGCGAGTTTAGTGAGAATCCCAGAGCAGAGCAGCTCTTTCTACTCACTTCAAAACATGTGTCCGTAGCTCAGCTGGATAGAGCAACGGCCTTCTAAGCCGTGGGTCGGGGGTTCGAATCCCTTCGGGCACATTTTTATATGGTGGCTATAGCGTAGTTGGTTAACGCGCCAGATTGTGGTTCTGGAGACCGAGGGTTCGAGTCCCTCTAGCCACCCTAAGTAATCACTTAATTACTTTTGTGTATTACTTAGTTCTGACAAACACATAGTGTGAGTTCGGAACAAACTTTTGTAATTGCTACAGCGGAGTATAGCGTTAAGCTCTTACAATCTTGGGCTATCGCCAAGCGGTAAGGCACAGCACTTTGACTGCTGCATACGACGGTTCGAATCCGGCTAGCCCAGTTAGCGGTGAGATGTTTCGTCGCAAAATTACATAATATTTACATGGGATATTAGCTCAGGTGGTAGAGCACTTGACTTTTAATCAAGTTGTCGGGGGTTCGAATCCCCCATGTCTCATTAGAAAACAGCTCAGTCGAATGACTGAGCTGTTTTTTTACTTAATAACTTTAGTCGCTTTAAATTTCATGTAATACGTGTAATAGAATAGAAACAGAATAGTAGTGGTTATCCATGTTATCGGGTAGCTTGCTTCTATTGTCTCGATCTGAGGGTAGAAAGGAAATACTCCCTTTATCCATACGATTCGAAGAGCACAGATTCCGCAAAGTGTGATGATCATTGGAATAATTGCTGTACCCATTCCGCGGAGCGTTCCTGAGAAAATCTCAACGCCAAGGAATGTGAAGTAGAACGGAGCAAGGAAATGCATCATCTGAACACCGATAGTAATTGTCTCGGGACTGCCAGGCGTGAAGAATGACAGTAGCTGTGCAGCCCAGACATAGAAGATTATTGTAATGGGAATCGTGATCGAAAGAGCAATTCCAAAGGCGCACTTTGTGCTTTCTTTTACCCTGTCAAGCTTACCTGCGCCGTAGTTCTGTCCTGAGAACGTTGTAACGGCAATTCCAAGCGAATTTACACCCATCCAGAATATTGAATCAAGTTTTCCGTACGCTGCCCATGCTGCGATGTAATTGAGTCCGAAACCGTTTATAGAGGTCTGTATGAGCAGGTTTGAGAATGTGTACA
The DNA here is from genome assembly GCF_900116865.1 of Butyrivibrio sp. M55. Taxonomy (GTDB): domain Bacteria; phylum Bacillota; class Clostridia; order Lachnospirales; family Lachnospiraceae; genus Butyrivibrio. The sequence continues at coordinate 120,705 of NZ_FPCD01000005.1, read as the reverse complement.
TTGTAGACTGAATTGCAGCGGGAAAACCGATGCTGATAATCTTAAGTAAAATGAGCACATCAAAGCGTATCTTGCTGAGTATAAGCTTATATGAATCGTTTGCCTTAGTAAGCAAAAAGATAATGATACAGGCACTTATAAACTGGCAGATTATTGTTGCGATAGCGGCACCTGCGACACCCATCTTGAAATGAACCACAAAGAGGATATCGAGAAAGATATTTATAAAGCAGCTTACAATCAAGACATAGAGCGGTCTCTTGGAATCACCAACAGCTCTTAATATGCCGGCTCCGATATTGTAGACAAAGTTAAACACCATTCCCATAAAGAATATGCGAAGATATGTAACGGAAGAATCTATGATATCGGGAGCGGTATCCATAAGTATGATAATGCGTCGTGAAAAGGTATACCCCAAATACGTAATAATAAGCCCACCGACGATTGCAAGAGCGATTGCGGTATGAACTGCCTTGGACACTTCTTCGTGCCTCTTAGCGCCGTAAAATTGCGCAATAATGACCGTTGCACCGGACGATAGTCCCATAAAGATTCCCACAAAGATATTCACGATGATCGCAGAAGATCCACCGACAGATGCAAGACCCTCGGGACCAAGCACGTTACCTACGATAAGAGTATCGGATATATTATATAATTGCTGGAAAAAAGAGCCCAAAAGAAGAGTAAGGAAGTACATAAGCATACTTCCCAAAATAGGCCCGTTAATGATCGAATTATCAATCTTTTTATTCATAGAAAAATTGTCCCTCATAAAATTGTTTACGACAGATATTATAGCAGGAGTTGTAAAATAATTAAATCGTGATTATATAGATAAAATCGTGCATCCGAAGCGTAGAACTGTAATATTTGCTGGTAATAATCCGACAAACAAAAAAGGTTCTCCATGCACTCGCATGAAAAACCTCTAAACTGCGGATAAAGGGACTTGAACCCTTACGTCGAAGACACTAGAACCTAAATCTAGCGCGTCTGCCAATTCCGCCATATCCGCACGTGTCAAATACGACAACAAAATGATTATACATATGTTGGAATGGCTTTGCAAGAGAAAAAAGAAAACGCAGTCCGTAATGAACTGCGTTTTCGATATTATCATATTATCCACCTTCATTGTTTCCCTCAGGTTGTGGTTGAGGTTCCGGCTGTGGCTGAGGTTGCGGCTCGGGCTGAGGCTGTGGATCAGGTTGAGGTTGTGGCTGGTCGCCCTGATTCTGACCGTCTTGAGGCTGTGGTTGTGGCTGGCCTCCGCCTCCCCAACCGCCTGCACCGATCTGACCTCTTTCGGCTGCGATTATTCCTTCAATACCCGGCTGAGACATAAATTCCGCGGTGTGATGGCATGTGCCTGACATACCGCCGGTACTTACGCCGCCTGGGAAACCGGCTGCAATTTTTTCAAGTCTCTTTGGATCTCTTCCGCCATATCCTATAGTCTTGAAAGGACATTCAGGTGATGCGGATTTATGGTCAAGCTGACATATCTCTCCGAGACTGTGTACGTCACAGATTTCATCGGGAACATTATCTTTATCAAAAATCTCACTTATTACTTCGCCGCATCCTTCGAAGGGGAGAAGTCCTGACTGAGCACATACATTTTCGGTAACGATACCTGCAGGTTGTTCAAAGTGCATGGGGTCAAGATCTTCATGAATCTTCTCCATGGTCTTTCTCCACAGGGATTTTGCGAGGTTGTGCTCTTCGCCGCTACCCGGCAAATGTACGTTGTTATCATATCCTGCCCAGGATGTAGCGGTGTAGTAGTTGGTATATCCTGCAAACCAAACGTCTACGTTGCTGGTTGTTGTACCTGTCTTACCAGCTATATCGGTCTTACCAAAGTTTACTGATGTAGCTGTACCTTTTGTTACAACATCTTTCATTGCACTTGTGAGAAGATAAGCGCTTGTCTCTTTAAGAGCACGCTCACCTTCGGGAGCAACGTTATCAAGAAGAACATTTCCGTCATGGTCAAGAACCTGTACATACAAATGTGGCTTGTAATACATACCGCCGCTTGCGATAGAAGCATAGGCAGCATTAAGTTCTGAGCAATATACACCTTTTGCAACACCTCCGAGGGCGGTAGCCTGCTGCTTTCCGTCATCTTCCGTAAGTGTTGTAAAATGGAACTTGTTTACAAGATAATCGAAACCAACAGCGGGTGTTATATATGTAAATGCTTCAACAGTAAGAACGTTGGCAGATTTGATTATCGCATATCTTACAGACTGAAGGCCTCTGTACTCGGCACCCCAGTGGTTTTTAACAGCTCTGCCTTTTCCGTCCTGATAGTGGAACTCTGCATCCTTAAATGTAGTGGCGAGAGTGAGGTCTCCGTGATCGATTCCGGGCGCAAAGGTTGAAAGAACCTTAAATGTAGAACCGGGCTGTCTGGGAGACTTTGTAGCTCTGTTAAGTGAACGGTTGAACTTCTTATCGCCTCGTCCGCCGATAAGTGCAACTATCTGTCCGTTTCTCTGATCGCAGATTGTTATTGATACCTGAGGCTGGGGAACATAGTCAAGGAAAATATCCTTTTCGCCTACATATTCACCTTTTTCTGTATCAACAACGGATTCCTTGAACTTTTCAACAGCTGCATCAACGTCTTCCTGGGATTTAAAGATCATTCTGTCTTTACCGCCCATGAATTTATCCATGGAATAGCTGTCGTAATTCTGCTTTACAGAGCCGTCGGCATTACGAACCGTAAGTGCGAGCTGAGGGAACAGTTTTGTTGTCTTAGGATAGTTATCAGGGTTTTTGTATACTTCATCACATATACTCTGGATTTTACTGTCCTGTGAGGAAAAAATCTGAAGACCTCCGGCATATACAGCCTGCTCGGCATCATATTTTGACATTGCTTCATGACCTGTCTGTTTCATAAGTTCTTCATTCATAAGTGAAGCAATTACATCGTCGATAAGGGCATCGATAAAGTAGGAGTTGGGCTGTTTGTTTCCTGTTTCCTCATTTATTGTCTTGATGCGCTCATAGACAGTGTCGGTCTTGGCAATATCGTATTCTTCCTGTGTGATGTATCCTTGCGTGAGCATCTTATCAAGGACGATATTTCTTTTTTCCTTATTGTTGTCAGGATGCCTTCTTGGATCGTATTTACTTGGGTTCTGAGTAATTCCGGCAATTACTGCACATTCTGAGAGGTCAAGTTCTTCTACTTTTTTGCCGAAATAATCGTTTGCTGCAGCTTGAACACCATAGATACTCTGACCTAAGGCGATGGTATTCATGTAGTTTAAAAGAATATCTTCCTTGCTGATCTTTTTCTCAAGTTCTACAGCGAGGAACTGCTCCTGAATCTTACGCTTAATTCTGTCGAGCTTTGATTCTTTTGTCCAGGTCTCTCTGAATACTGTGTTCTTAATGAGCTGCTGGGTTATTGTACTTGCACCCTGAGACAGATCTCCTGATGAAAAAGCTTTGAAACCGGCACGGATCATACCGTGAATATCGATTCCGTTATGCTCGTAGAAACGTTCGTCCTCTACGGCAATAAAAGCATTTGTCAGATTTGCAGGGATCTTATCCCTGTTTTCTTTGGTTATAGTCTGTCTGTTTGAATCGGCTGAGTCGATCTTCTTTATCTTGTTTCCGTCTATGTCAAAAACGAAAGAAGAAAAGCCTGTGGGTTTGGCAAGGTTCTCAAGCTGTTCGGTTTTTTCGTTAACCTGATCCTTGATACCCATAAACACGCCGATTCCGGCGCTTGCAGTTATTATGATAGAACCTAAAATTGCTGAGATGAGAGAGTAGAAGCCGAAAAGACTGAATTTCTTTCCCCATCTGTCGGCACGTGCGCTAAGCGACTTTGCTTGCGCTACAATACCCCTTCTTCCAAAGTCCATAAAATGACCTCTCCTTTAGTATCAGTTATTCTGATTGTCACCGCCTTGGTTGTCATCGGGTTGCGGTGCAGGCTGCGGGTCCGGTTGAGGCTGAGGTTGTGGTTGGTCATTCTGACCATTTGGCCAATCGTTATTCTGGTTGCTGTTATTGTCTCCACCATTATTGTCTCCGCCATGATTATCACCGCCGTGATCATCACCGCCATTATTATCGCCGTCATGGTAATCATTATTCTGGTCATCACCGTCGTGATCTCCCATAAATCCATTGAACCATTGTTCGAAAGCGTTATTGTTTTGCCAGCTTTGCTGGTATTGTTCAACTTTATCCTGGTATCCGTTCTGTATCAATTCATTCGTGAGTATTTCAGCTATATTTCCCTGCGCCATGAATTCGGCGTTGTGATGACAGTGATCGCCAAACAAGCCATCCAAAAGTCCACCACCACCGCCTCCGGTGTTGTCGCCGCCAAAATTAAGTGGCTGTGCAAAGCCGTCCTTAATTTTTTCAAGTCTCATAGGATCTTTTTCACCGGTTGTCTGGAAAGGACAATTTGGACATGCGGGTTTATGATCGATAAGGCACATGGGAAACATTCCGCCGCCGACATGTACATCGCACATTTCGCTTTCGCCGGGAACATTATCTTTATCGAAGATTTCGTTTATTACTTCACAGCCGTTTGTCGGGCGCAGACCTGACTTGGCACATACATCCATTTTTACAATGCCGTCCGGAACTTCAAATTTGGCAGGCTCTAAGTCGGCATGTATCTCTTTCATTACTTTTGTCCACATGGTCTTTGCGAGGTTATGTTCTTCACCGCTGTTGGGCAAATGGACGTTGTTGTCATAACCGGCCCATGATGTTGCAGTGTAGTTGGCTGTAAAACCTGCAAACCATACGTCTACGTTGCTGGTTGTTGTACCTGTTTTACCTGCAATGTCTCTGTTCTTGTCGAAGTTGACGGATGTAGCTGTACCTTTTGTTACAACGTCTTTCATTGCGCTCTTAAGAAGGTATGCACTTGTTTCTTTAAGTGCACGTTCGCCTTCAGGTGCTGTATTGTCGATAAGCACATTTCCATCGTGGTCGAGAACTTTTTGAAAAAGATGAGGTTTATAATATATTCCGCCGTTTGCTATAGTGGCATATGCTGCATTAAGTTCGTTGCAATATACACCATGTTCAACACCACCAAGGCAAGTAGCCTGCTGTTCAAGGTCGCCTTTTGTAAGTGTTGTGAAATGGAACTTATTCTTAAGGTAATCTGCACCAACCGCAGGAGTTATGTATGTATATGCTTCAACAGTAAGAACGTTGGCAGATTTGATTATAGCGTATCTTACAGACTGAAGACCTCTGTATTCGGCACCCCAGTGGTTCTTAACAGCTCGACCTCGTCCGTTGTCATAGTGGAATTCTGCATCCTTGAATGTAGTTGCAAGGGTTAGATCTCCGTGGTCGATTCCCGGTGCAAAGCATGCAATAACCTTAAATGTTGAACCGGGCTGTCTTTTGGCTCCTGTTGCTCTGTTAAGGGATCTGTTCTGTTTCTTTTCACCGCGTCCGCCTATAAGTGCAACAATCTGGCCTGTTTTTTGGTCAGCGACTGTTAATGAGATCTGAGGCTGTGGAACGTATTCAAGAGATTCGTCATGCTCATTTACTGTATCGCCTTCCCCGACATACTTTTCTTTGAATTTCTCAATGGCTGCGTCTACGTCTTCTTTGGATTTGAAGATCATTTTTTCTCTGCCGCCCATGAATTTATCCAAGTGATTACTGTTATAGTTATCAACCGAACCGTCTTTGTGATGAACAGTCAAAAGATACTGAGGATATATCTTTGTTCCTTTAGGATAATTATCGGGATTTCCGTATATTTCATCACAGATATTCTGTATTTTTGTATCTTGCGAGGAATAAACTTTAAGACCGCCTGAATAAACTTCGTTTATCGCCTCCTGTTTGGTCATGACTTTATCACCCATTATTTCTTCATCCATGAGTGAGTTGATAAGGTCATCAATAAGGGCATCAACAAAGTAAGAGTTAACTTTTTTGTTTTCTTCTGTTTCTTCATTCACAGATTTGATGCGGTCATATATATCGTCTGATTTTGCAATGTCATATTCATCCTGTTTGATATAGCCCTGGGCGAGCATTTTATCAAGGACAATATTTCTTTTTTCTTTATTGTTCTCAGGATGTCTACGAGGGTCGTATTTGCTGGGGTTCTGAGTGATTCCGGCAATTACGGCACATTCTGAGAGGTCGAGGTCTTCGACATTTTTTCCAAAATAAGTCTTTGCAGCTGCCTGAACGCCGTAGACACTCTGGCCCAAGGCGATTGTGTTCATGTAGTTTACAAGAATCTGTTCCTTGGTCTGCTGTTTTTCAAGCTCAACCGCGAGGAACTGTTCCTGAATCTTACGCTTAATTTTTTCAAGTTTGGATTCGTTTGTCCAGGTTTCACTAAATACAGTGTTCTTAATAAGCTGCTGTGTAATTGTACTCGCACCCTGTGACATATCACCTGATGAAAGTGCTTTGAATCCGGCACGGATAATACCGTGAATATCAATTCCGTTGTGGTCGTAGAAACGTTCATCCTCTACGGCAACAAAAGCGTTGGACATATTCTCCGGAATCTTATCTCCGGGTACAACTACACGGTTTGAATCAGCAGCATCAAGCTTTGCAATCTGATTCTGTTCCTGATCGTATACAAATGTAGAAAAGCCTTTGGGAGTAGCAAGAGTCTCCAGCTTACTTGCATAATCATTCGCCTGATCTTTTACACCCATAAAAACGCCGAGTCCGGCGCTGGCACCTATTATCGCTACGGCTAAAACTCCTGATATCAGAGAGTAAAAACCTAATAGTCCAAATTTTTTCCCCCACTTATCGGTACCGGAACTTAGCACTCGGGCTTGAGACACGATACCTCGTTTACCATAATTCATATATCAACCTCTCTTTTTATTCCTTTTATAATGTATGTTAGTATACCACTAATTGAAGATATTATAAAGAAAGTGTGTTATTATGGCTTTATGAGTGAGATTAAAACGTACAAAGTAGTAACAAAAGAGGGAACGGGCGAGATTGTCGAGAAAAAGTCCAGATTTATAGGTAGTTCCTACATAGTCGAGTCCGTAGAAGACGCAGAAAAGAAGATTGCAGAGGTGTCAAAAAAGTATTGGGATGCGCGCCACAATTGCTATGCCTATGTAATAGGTAAAAACAGCGAGAATACCAGATGCAGTGATAACGGAGAACCGTCGGGAACCGCAGGAAAGCCCATACTTGAGGTAATCACGGGGGCGGGACTTACCAATACACTTGTGATAGTTACAAGGTATTTCGGAGGAGTTCTTCTTGGTACCGGAGGCCTTGTAAGAGCCTATACACAGGCCGCTCAGGCCGCCATTGCAGCTTCCGAAACGGGAGAGATGGTATATGCCAGACAGCTCACGGTAGAAGTCGCATATAATATGATAAATAACGTAAAATATTTCCTTGAACAAAATAAAATTTCTATAAGCGATCCAAGGTATACAGAAAACGTTCAATACGATATTTGCGTAAAAGAAGAAGATAAAGAAAAAATCACCGAAGGCCTCATCCAGAAGTGTGAAGGAAAAATAACCATCACTGAAGGAGATGCAGGATATTACCTCATGTGAGGAATTAAGGAAATTTAGAAAATAAGGAAAAATAAGGAAAAAAGAACCTTGCAATACAAAAAACAAGACATATATATATATGTCTTGTTTTTTGTGACGTAACCCTTTTACTTTTTAAAGTTTGCTCTCTTACGAAGTGTAGGATCGAGAATTCTCTTTCTGATACGAAGGCTTGTAGGTGTAACCTCAAGAAGCTCATCGTTATCGATAAATTCGATTGCCTGCTCAAGAGACATGATTTTCGGAGGAACAAGTCTTAATGCTTCGTCTGAAGATGAAGTTCTTGTGTTTGTAAGGTGTTTTGTCTTACATACGTTAACTTCAACGTCTTCGCTCTTTCCACTGGTTCCGATTACCATTCCTGAATAAACCTTGTCACCTGTCTTAATGAAGAGCTGACCTCTGTCCTGAGCATTGAAGAGACCGTAAGCGGTTGCCTCACCTGTCTCAAATGCGATTACGGAACCGGTCTTTCTATAGTTCATATCTCCCTTGTAAGGAGCATATCCGTCAAAGATTGTATTGATGATTCCGTTACCCTTTGTATCTGTCATGAACTCACCTCTGTAACCGATAAGTCCACGTGAAGGGATGTTGAACTCAATACGTGTATATCCGCCGTTTCCGGCACCCATGTTTACAAGCTCGCCTTTTCTTTCGCCAAGCTTCTGGATAACGCTTCCTGAGAACTCGTCGGGAACGTCGATGTAGCATTTTTCCATAGGTTCAAGTTTCTGGCCGTTTTCATCTGTGTGATAGATAACCTCAGCTTTACTTACCGCAAACTCAAATCCTTCACGACGCATTGTCTCGATAAGAACTGAGAGGTGAAGCTCGCCTCGACCTGAAACCTTGAATGTCTCTGTTGTATCTGTATCTTCTACACGAAGAGAAACGTCTGTGTTGAGCTCTTTGTAAAGTCTGTCTCTGAGGTGACGTGAAGTAACATATTTACCTTCCTGACCTGCGAGAGGAGAGTCGTTTACAATGAAGTTCATGGAGATTGTGGGCTCTGAGATCTTCTGGAAAGGAATTGCAACCTGCTCATCAACGGAACAGATTGTATCACCGATCTTAAGATCTTCGATTCCGGAGATGGCAACGATTGAACCAATCTTTGCCTCCTGAACCTCAACTCTTCCGAGACCGTCGTACTCATAGAGCTTGCTGATCTTGGTCTTAACGCGTCTTTCAGGCTCGTGGTGGTTTACTACGATAACTTCCTGGTTTACTTTAACAACACCGTTATCAACCTTACCTACACCGATACGTCCTACGTACTCGTTGTAGTCGATAGTGCTGATAAGAACCTGTGTGCTCGCATCGGGATCTCCGACGGGAGCGGGGATATAATTAATGATTGTATCAAGAAGAGGCTTCATATCCTTGCCTGCTTCATCAAGTGAAAGAGATGATGTTCCTGCTTTTGCGGAAGCGAATACGAACGGGCAGTCAAGCTGGTTGTCATCTGCGCCGAGGTCGATGAGAAGTTCAAGAACTTCATCGATAACTTCGTTAGGTCTTGCTTCGGGTCTGTCAATCTTGTTGACACATACGATAACGGGAAGACCGAGAGCCATAGCTTTTCCAAGAACGAACTTGGTCTGGGGCATGGGGCCTTCGAAAGCGTCAACAACAAGGATAACGCCGTTAACCATCTTAAGAACACGCTCAACCTCACCACCGAAATCAGCGTGACCGGGAGTGTCGATGATATTGATCTTGATATCTTTATAAGTAATAGCTGTATTCTTGGACATGATTGTGATTCCACGCTCTTTTTCGATATCGCCGGAATCCATTACGCGCTCTACAACTTCCTGACCTTCACGGAAAACACCGCTCTGTCTCAAAAGTCCGTCAACCAGAGTTGTTTTACCATGGTCAACGTGTGCAATTATCGCAACGTTTCTAACATCATTTCTTGTCTGCTTCATAAATCTTTTGTCTCCTTAAAAAACACATCCATTTCAAACTAAGGAATTATAGCACGCGTATTTTTATTGTTCAACCATAAAATTTCACAGAAAAATAGACCTTTTATGTTAGAATAGAGCGTGGCTGCGAAGATATGACCCAAATAAAGTTACGAAAGGAGATAATAATGAAAGCTAAATTTTCTATATATTTAAACGACATGGCGTTGAGATTGAAAGAGATGATAGCAGAGCTTGCAAAAAGCTATGACTATGTCAGCGTTCTTTCAACAGACTCTGTAGGTTTCAATGTCAGAGTATCTCAGCGTGTTAAGACTATTGCCGGATCAACCCTTACAACAGAGAGAGGAAATGTCATAAGGGTTTACAAAGACGGCCTTTACAGCGAATATTCTTTTAACAGATTTGAGGGCGATGCCGTAGCTATGGCAGCCAAGGCTAAGGGAGTTCTTGATCGTCAGCTTGCAGTGTTAAAAGAGACAAATTCAGAAATCTACAATACTCCCAAGCTCGAGGATGAGAAGCAGGAGCTCTTTGTGGAAATGGAGACTGGAGAACTTCCTGAAGAGACAGATCTTTCGGCTCTTGTTGGTAAGCTTCAGAAGCTCAGCGACGAGGGAGTAGCTCTTTCTGATGAAGTCATTGATTGCACCTGTGCGGCTCAGTCAACCCACATTTGCAAGATGTTCCTTACACCAAATAAGGACCTTCGTCAGAGCTATGTAATTTCAGAAGGTTTCGTGTACATGATCGGTGACCGCGATGGTAATAGCAATCAGGCTATCAACGGAATTTCTGACAGAGAAGGTCCGGAAATTTTTGAAAGACTCGGAGACCTCGTCAATAAGAGTTTCAAGGAACTTCAGGACAGCCTTGGTTCTGAGCACGTGATTCCGGGAGAGTATGAAATCATTACTGCTCCCGACGTTTCGGGACTTATCGCTCACGAGGCATTCGGTCACGGCGTTGAGATGGATATGTTCGTTAAGAAAAGAGCTCTCGGAGCAGATTATATTGATAAGAGAGTCGGATCGGATCTTGTTACCATGCATGAAGGTGCAAACTGCGTAAAAGATGTATCCAGCTATGCATTTGACGATGAAGGAACTTTGGCGGGCGATGTTATCGAGATTGAAAAGGGTATCCTTAAGGCAGGTATATGCGATGCTCTTGCAGCTCTCAGACTCGGAACAAAGCCAACCGGTAACGGCAAGAGAGAGAACTTCGAGCACAAGGCTTACACAAGAATGACAAACACAATGTTTGATAAGGGAACATCCACAAAAGAAGAGATGATCGCTTCGGTTAAGAAGGGATATCTTTTAGTCGGAATTGATGCCGGAATGGAGGATCCAAAGCACTGGGGAATTCAGTGCATCATAGCAAGAGGTTACGAGATCATCGACGGAAAGCTCACCGGAAAGGTGGTTTCTCCTGTTGTTCTCACGGGCTATGTGCCCAATCTTCTTGGATCCATTTCCATGGCTAGCAACGACTACGAATCATTCGGAGACGGAGCCTGCGGAAAAGGCCACAAGGAATGGGTTAAGGTTTCAGACGGCGGCCCATACCTGAAGGCAGTGGCAAGACTTGGATAAAGGGGATGAGAAGATGACAGATAAGATAATTGAACTTTTGAAAAACTCAGGCGCAGATGCCTGGGAAGTTACAGATACATGTACAGAGGGCTGGGAGTTCTATTTCATCGGACACAGGCTTGATCAGAACAGAGTTCGCGACGTTGAACACATAGAGGTAATTGTTCATAGAAAGCTGGATGACGGCAAGTATCTTGGAAGCGCATCACAGGAGATAGCACCGACAGCAACGGAAGCCGAGGCTAAAAAGATAATTGACGATCTTTATGAGAGAGCTTCCTATGTTAAGAATCCATACTACGAGCTCAACAAGAAGCCTGTTAAGGGTGTGGATGAGAACTTTGATCCACAACAGATGGCAAAGGATTACATCGAAGCTATGCAGCAGATTCCCGAGACTTCAGGCGAGGACATCAATTCCTATGAGATCTTTGCTGAGAACTGCAAGAGAAGATACGTCAACTCTGAGGGCATCGATGTTACGATTTCTTACCCGAGTTCAACCGTAGAAGTTGTTGTCAATGCAAGAAACGAAGAGCATGAGATCGAGCTTTACCGCATGTATACAGCAGGAACATGTGACAGAGAGAATCTGGTAAAAGAAATCTCGGATACTCTTAAGTATGGTAAGGACAGACTTGTGGCAAAACCGACACCATCTGTTGGAAAAGCAGCAGTTCTTTTTCCTACACAGGACAGTGTTCAGATCTACGAGTGGATCGTTGATAAGATGATGGCATCCGTGAAGTACCGTGAAATGTCTGATTGGGAGATCGGCAAGGCAATCTGTAATGATGTTAAGGGCGACACCTTTACAATCAGTGCGGTAAAAGAGCTTGCCAATTCCTCCAAGAACTTCCCTGTTGATGCTGAAGGTGCAGAGGTCAGGGATATGGATATTATTAAGAACAACGTTCCCGTAAGCTATTGGGGCGGTGTTCAGTTCCGTAATTATCTCGGAGTTGAAGATTCCTTCATTGCAACAAACTTTAAAGCTGAGGGTGGTAAGCTTTCGGAGAGTGAGATAAGAACAGGCACATACCTTGAGCCTGTTGAGTTTTCGGACTTCAGTGTAGATATTTTCACCGGAGAGATTGCAGGAGAGATAAGACTTGCTTACTGGCATGAGGGAGATAAGGTTACTCCTGTTTGTGGAGGATCCGTAACGGGAACTCTTACAGAGCTCATCAGTGATGTTAAACTCTCAAAGGAACTTCGTCAGTATGACAATTATCTCGTACCCAGCGTCATAAAGATTGAAAACGTCACAATTGCAGGGGCTTAAGGCTTTTTTAGATAATGCTTAGTTTATGGTAAAAAGTGCTTGCGTATTGACAGCCACTTGACGATAGTTGTACTATTTAAAAAACAAAACACAAAAACAGTTGGATAGAGGTTGCGTATTTAATAAGTAATACCGCAGATGTGTCAGGCACAGATGAAGCGGTATGAAAGGGAAATACGCCGAAAGGGTTGACTCCCTGAAGGTCAATTGCTTGGGCATACGGTTAAGAACCGCATGACTGTCATCTAAGGATGGGGCGCTATCAACATTATTCTTTTTATAGTGAAAAGATTATGTTACCGGCTCCCTTTATGGAGTCGGTTTTTTGTTTGTGCAGAGCACAAATTCCATTCGATGAAAGAGGCTTCGACCGGCGCGATTTATTAAGGAGGAAAAAATGGCAATTTTTAAAGGAGCGGGAGTTGCAATCGCAACACCATTTAAGGAAAACGGAGAGGTTAATTACGAGGAGTTCGAACGTCTTATTGAGTTCCAGATCGAGAACGGAACAGACGCGATCATCGTTTGCGGAACAACAGGTGAAGCAGCAACCATGACAGAAGAAGAGCACATGGATGTTGTTAAGTTCTGTATAGATAAAGTTGCAAAAAGAGTTCCCGTTATCGCAGGAACAGGTTCCAATTGCACAGAGACAGCAATTAAGCTCTCTAAGCTTGCTGAAAGCTACGGCGCGGATGCACTTTTGTGCGTAACTCCATATTACAATAAGGCAACACAGGGTGGTCTTGTTGCACACTTTTCTGCAATTGCTGACGCAGTAAATATTCCGATCATTCTTTACAATGTACCGAGCAGAACAGGATGTAACATTCTTCCTGAGACAGCTGTTAAGCTCTGCAAGGAGAAAAAGAATATTGTTGCCATCAAGGATGCTACAGGAAACATGTCACAGACTATCAAGATGATGCAGCTTGCAGACGGATGTATCGATCTTTATTCGGGAGATGACGATCAGATCGTACCTCTTATGTCAGTCGGCGGCCTCGGAGTAATTTCGGTTCTTGCAAACGTTGCTCCTGCTCAGACACATGAGATCTGCCAGAAGTGTCTTGAGGGAGATTATGAGACTGCAAGAAAGCTTCAGTTCAAGGCATATCCTCTTGTAAAAGCTCTTTTCTCAGAGGTTAATCCTATTCCCGTTAAGAGCGCGCTTAAGATGATCGGCTTTGCAGCAGGTCCGCTTCGCCTTCCTCTTACAGAGATGGAGGCCGAGAATTGCGCTAAGCTTAAGGAAGAGATGAAGAAGTTTGGTCTTATCTGACGGGATACTTGGCAAAAACGATGTTTCTTAGAGTAAATAGCTAGAATTACACAGATTTGGAAAGGAAACACAGATGACAAAAATGATCATGCACGGCTGCAACGGCCGTATGGGCAAGGTTATCATCGACCTTGTAAAGGAAGATAATGATATAGAAGTAGTAGCGGGCGTAGACGCTTTTGGCGATAACAACTACGATTTTCCCGTGTACAGAAGTCTTGATGAATGTACTACGGAAGCCGATGTTATCGTTGATTTCTCGAATGCATCAGCAGTAGAGGGACTTCTTAATTACTGCACGGCTAAGAATGTTCCGGTTGTTCTTTGCTCAACAGGACTTTCTGAGGATCAGCTTAAGATGGTAAAAGAAGCTTCTTCAAAGGTGGCGGTTCTTAAGTCAGCAAATATGTCGGTTGGCGTAAATGCACTTATAAAGGTGCTCAAGGAAGTTTCTCCCATGTTTGCGGCTGCGGGATTTGATATCGAGATAGTAGAAAAGCATCATAATCAGAAGCTTGATTCACCAAGTGGAACAGCAATCGCACTTGCAGACAGCATTAACGAATCTCTTAATAATGAGATGGATTATGTATACGACAGAAGCACAAGAAGAGAAAAGAGACCTCAGAAGGAAATCGGAATCTCTGCTGTACGTGGAGGAACAATCGTAGGTGACCATGATGTTATCTTTGCAGGTCACGACGAGGTTGTAACTCTTTCTCACAGAGCTTATTCAAGAGCAATCTTTGGAAAGGGCGCCATTGAGGCAGCTAAATTCCTTGCCGGTAAGTCTGCGGGATTGTATGACATGTCGGATGTCCTTGCCTGACTGTTAGGAAGCAGCACCTGAGGAGAAGTGTATGAGATTCAGACCTTGTATTGATATTCATAACGGCAAAGTGAAGCAGATAGTGGGGAGCAGCCTTCGTGATAAGAACGATGAGGCAAAAGAAAACTATGTTGCTTCACAGGATGCTGTATTCTACGCCAGAATGTACAGAGAGATGGGGCTCTCGGGCGGACATATAATATTGCTTAATCCTGTAACAAGCCCCTTGTATGAGAAGACGAAAAAACAGGCTATAGAGGCTCTTTTGGCTTGTCCCGGACTCATGCAGGTCGGCGGCGGAATAACGGCTGAAAACGCCTCAGAATTTATAAATGCGGGTGCTTCTCACGTTATTGTTACTTCTTATGTATTTAAAGACGGAGAAATCAATTACGCCAATCTGCAGAAGCTTAAAGAGGCAGTTGGAAAAGAGAAGGTTATTCTTGATCTTTCGTGCAAAAATGTAGACGGAAAGTATTACATAGTAACAGACAGGTGGCAGAAGCTTACAGATGTTGAGCTTAATGAGGAGACGCTTGATCAGCTTTCCGGATATTGCGATGAATTTCTTGTTCATGCTGCCGATGTAGAAGGCAAGCAAAAAGGTATAGAGAAGAATGTGGCGAAGATCCTCGGAGACTGGGGAAAGATACCCGTTACCTATGCCGGAGGAGCAGGAAGTCTTGACGATGTAAAAGAGCTTAAGGAAATCGGAAAGGGAAGAGTGGACGTTACGATAGGAAGTGCCCTTGAGATTTTCGGCGGTAATCTTAAGATAAAAGATATAGTTGATATATGTGAATGATAAACAAAAAAGCCATCCAACAAATGTTGGATGGCTCTGTTGATTAATCATCTATACAATTGCAAATTCTAAATATTTATTTTTATATTTAAGAATAAGTCGACATGTAGTCTGATTAATTAGCTTCAACTTTTTGATTAATTAAAGCTTGTTTACGTTTACGGCCTGAGGTCCTTTTTCGCCCTGGATTACATCGTACTCAACTGAAGCGCCTTCGTCGAGAGACTTGAAGCCCTCCATGTTAAGTCCTGAATAATGTACGAATACATCGTTTCCAGCCTCATCAGAGATAAAGCCATAACCTTTCTGGTTGTTGAACCACTTAACAGTACCTTTGTTCATTGTAATACCTCCACTAAAAAATAAAAAAATAATCGTTCTGTTGTCCATGACAACAAACTAACAATAGCATAAATAGCTAAAAAAGTAAAGTAGATCTTCCTATTTACTTTAAGATTTTAAAGTGATAAAATATATAAGCACAGAGGTTTTTTATTAACGAAATATAGTTTACCTTTTTGTGTTAGAAAAATCGGAGGGATGGCGAAATGAACAAAAAGATTAGAACAGATGCTGTAGATCATCTGTTTGACGCAATTCTATGCCTTCAGAATAAAGATGAATGTTATAGTTTTTTCGATGATCTTTGTACCGTGAACGAACTTTTATCTCTTTCTCAGAGATTTGAGGTGGCTTCAATGCTTAAAGAGCATAAGACATACCTTGAGATTGCAGAGAAGACGGGAGCATCAACAGCGACCATCAGCAGAGTAAACCGCTCACTGAATTATGGCGATGATGGATATGAGCTCGTATTCGATAGATTGCAAGAGTAATTTCGAAATTAAAATTGAGTCAAAAAATATAAGCGCTTCGGTTTGAACCGAAGCGCTTATTTAATCTAAATATTTACTTAAATTACTTTCTTCTCATCGGATTCGTTAGTTTCTGATTCCGAATCGCTTTCTGTTTCACTTGTTACGGCAGCAGCTCGTTCTTTTGCAATATCGGCTGAATTTCTTTCAAGACCGGTCATTTCGCATCTGCCCTGGAAAATAGCATTCTCATCGATGATGATTCCTTTACAGATAACGTCGCCGACAACTTTTCCGGTATCACTGATCTCAACTTTTCCTTGAGGAGCTGAGAGATTTCCGTTTACTTCGCCGGCTACATAAATATTTACGCCGGAAGCAGTTCCAAAAATTTTACCTTCCTGACCTACAATGAGAGCACCGCTTATATTAACGTTGCCTTTGATAGTGCCATCGATCCTTGTTGAATCCTTTGTGGTAAGCGGACCGTCAATTACGGCGCCGGGACCGATAATAGTTCCTACCTGTTCAAGTATCTCATTTTCAGTTGCGTTGGTAGAATCTTTTTTAGTGTTTCCAAACATAATGAATCCTCCATTTAACCCTTGATATCCATTACATCTTCAGGATTTACGTATTTCTCATCCTTCTGTATCTGATATCCTAAAGTTTTGTTTTGGCTGCCTACAACGTATAACAGGTCACCCCTGTCAACAGTATCGCCTTCCGAAACTACAGGTGAACCTTCGTTTCGATAAATTGAAATATATCCGTTTCCATGATCGATGGAAACAATGTGTCCAAACTTCGCGTCTGAAGTTACGGTCATAACTTTTCCGCTTCCGGTAGCTATAATATTACTTCCGGGAGCTGCTGTAAATAGAACCAGAGGATTTCCTGTTGCGGTATCCTTGTTCTTGTCGGTGAGCTTGGTTATATTGGTGGCATTCGGATCATCCACAGCCTGAGTGGGAAGCGGAGTGGTTCCTGTCAAAGGAAATCCTGAAGGAACTGCCAACTTTTCAGCCTCTTCACTAGCCTGACGCTCGTTCTTAAGTCTTTCACTGAGGGCAGCCTGAATATGTTCTGAATTGGAACTTGCGCTCTCGTATGAAGCTGCGAGACTACTGTTTTCTTCTTGAAGATCTGAGATTTCTTGCTTCTGTTCGGCTTGTATAGCCTTCAAATTAGAAATGGTCATAATACTATAGATAATGTAGCATCCTAAAAATAATGCAAAAGCAAAAATTGAGTATGCCAACCATTGTGTTTGAGAATGATTCAGATGGAGACGCTTTGTTACACCGTCAGAGTCTCCGGAAATAACCATAAACGTATAACTTCGCTTGTGTCTGTGTTTTCTGTGGTACCTTTGCTGTCTGGGCTTACTAATAGTACTCATATTCACCTCCGACTTAGACACTGTATTTTAACATATAATCGGTCAATCGTGCAACTTTACATGAATAGGGCCCGCGAAAACGCAGATAAATAGCGCTTTCGCGGGCCTTGAAGAATAGGAGTATAGTTATGATCAACCCATAACAGCTTCTACTGTGTATTCTTTTACGCCTTCTTCGTATGGGATGATATTTCCGCTTATTTCTTTTCCGTTTACGGTAAGCTTCTTGATACCCTTCTGAGCACCGTTCTGCTTAACGCTGATGTTGTAAGTAGCACCGCGGTATTTTCTGGTGAGAGTGAAGTCACCGAAATCTGCGGGTACACAAGGATCGATTGAAAGACCGTTGTGTGTAGGATATACACCCAGGATGTACTGGGAGATATTTACAAATGTCCATGCAGCAGTTCCTGTAAGCCAGCTGTTCTTGCCCTGACCAAAGAACTTAGCGTCTCTTCCTGCAACCATCTGAGAGTATACATAAGGCTCAGTGCAGTGAACTTCGCTGATATCCTCAATATAAGCAGGACATGTCTTTTTGTAGATCTCGAAAGCTCTGTCGCCGTGTCCGAGAACAGTCTCAGCGATAGATACCCAAGGATTGTTGTGGCAGAAAATACCTCCGTTCTCCTTGTATCCCGGTGGATATGAACTAACTTCACCAAGTTCGAGATGATATTTTGTGTAAGCAGGCTGTAAGATCATTACGCCGTACTTTGTATCAAGTCTTTCTTCAACGCTCTTAAGAGCCTTCTCTGCAAGACCTTCTTTTACACCGATTCCTGCAAGAACGCAGAAGCCCTGAGGCTCGATGAAGATCTGTCCTTCTTCACATTCTTTTGAACCAACCTTGTTGGAGTTAGCATCGTAAGCTCTTACGAACCATTCGCCGTCCCAACCTGCTGTGCAAGCTGCATCGTAAACTTTCTTGATTTCTTCTCTTGCTCTCTTTGCTTCAGCATCATCGCCGAGGAGCTCAGCAAGCTGTGCATATTCTTCGCCGTATTTTACGAACATACCTGCGATGAATACAGACTCGGCAACAGGGCCTTCTGAAGGACCGAATGTCTGGAATGACTCACCCGGATGCTCTGAGAAGCAGTTAAGGTTGAGGCAGTCGTTCCAGTCCGCACGTCCGATAAGAGGAAGACCGTGAGGACCCTTATGAGTAGCAGTGAAGTTGAATGAGCACTTAAGGTGATCCATAAGTGTCTTTGCAACGCTCATATCATTATCGAAAGGAACCATTTCTTTCAAGATAGAAAGGTCGCCTGTTTCTCTTACATATGCGCTTGTACCTGCGATGAGCCAGAGCGGATCGTCGTTGAATCCTGATCCGATGTCTGAGTTACCCTTCTTTGTAAGGGGCTGGTACTGATGGTAAGCGCTTCCGTCCTGGAACTGAGTAGAAGCGATATCGATGATACGCTGTCTTGCTCTGTCGGGAATAAGGTGAACGAATCCGAGAAGATCCTGACAAGAATCTCTGAATCCCATTCCACGGCCGATACCTGACTCATAATAAGAAGCGGATCTTGACATGTTGAATGTAACCATGCACTGATACTGGTTCCAGATATTTACCATGCGGTCAACCTTCTCGTTTGAAGAAGATACATGATAGATTCCGAGAAGATTCTTCCAGTAGTCGTTAAGCTCTGCGAGAGCCTTGTCGAAAGCTTCCTCAGTCTTGTATGCATCAAGCATTGCGTATGCAGGCTTCTTATTGATAACGCCGTATGATTCCCACTTGTCATCTTCAGGATTTTCGATGTATCCGAGTGTGAAGATGAATGTCTTGGATTCGCCGGGCTTAAGGTTGATGTTGATCTGGTGAGCAGCGATGGGTGACCATCCGCTTGCAACAGAATTTGTGCACTTTCCTGCAGCAACTGCATCAGGGCTGTCAGGTCCGTTGTATGCGCCAAGGAATGCGTCTCTGCTTGTGTCATATCCGTCAACTTTAGTATTTACGCCGTATACTGCGTAGTGATTTCTACGCTCTCTGTACTCTGTCTTGTGGAAAAGAGTTGCTCCGTCGTTTGTAACTTCAACTTCACCTGTACTGAGGTTACGCTGGAAGTTCTTCATATCGTCATCTGCATTCCACAGACACCATTCTACATATGAAAAGAGAACGAGCTTAGCATCTTCTTTCTTATTATTTGTGATAGTGATCTTGGAAACTTCACAATTATCATTCATAGGAACGAAAGTTAACACATCGGCTTTAATATCTGATTTTGATGATGAGAACTTGCTATAACCTAATCCATGGCGACACTCGTAGCTGTCAAGGGCTGTCTTTACAGGCTGCCATCCGGGATTCCAGATAACTTCATTTCCTTTATTTGTTTCATCTTTAATATAGAAGTATTTACCGTTATTATCATAAGGAACATTGTTATAACGGTATCTTGTAAGCCTTAAAAGCTTGGCATCCTTATAAAATGTGTATCCGCCGCAAGTATTTGATATTAATGAGAAAAATTCCTTATTTCCAAGGTAGTTGATCCAAGGAAGAGGAGTCTTTGGTGTAGTGATGACGTATTCACATGCATTGTCATCAAAGTAGCCGAATTTCATAAATATAACCTCCGTTCACTTAAACGTTTAAGATAATTACTAGAGACATTATATATGGGAAGTCCCTATATTGCAACACAAAATATCACAAATATTATTGCCCTTAAACCGTTGTCCTGTGCGCGTTTCAGAGACAACACGCATAAAACCGCAGGTGGACACTGGGGATAAATGATATTTCGAAAACGTTTTACTAAATCATTAACCAATTGTAACCAAAATCAGAATTATATATGAAAAAAGAGAGTAGATTTTGTAAAAAACAAACAAAGATATATAATGTGCACAAAAAATACGATTTTTTTATTGCTTCTGGAGTCATTATGATGTATATTTATCGTGCGAAAACGATTAAGTTCAAGGGTATTTATTGATATGGCTAAGCGTAATGTTTCATTAAAGGATATTGCCGTTGCTTGTGGAGTGTCCATAGCTACAGTGTCTAAGGCACTTAACGATCATAGCGACATAGGGCAGGAAACTAAGGAACATATACGGGCAGTTGCTGATAAGCTCGGGTATCACCCGAATGCGGCTGCGCAGGCTTTGAAGACAAACAGAACCAACAACATCGGAGTCTTGTTTGTTGATGAAGCTAACAGCGGTCTTACGCATGACTACTTCAATCATGTATTGAACAGTTTCAAGAAGACTGCGGAGGAGAATGGTTTTGATATAACCTTCATTAATGGAGGCAAGGCGAAGATCAACAATATGTCCTATCTGTCACATGCGATATACAGAGGCTTTGATGGAGTGGTTATAGCATGTGTTGATTTCTCCGATCCGGAAGTTGAGGAACTTATTAAGAGCAATATACCGGTCGTCACGATCGACCATATCTTTTTTAACAGGACTTCAATCGTGTCTGATAATGTAAAAGGGATGAGAGAGCTTGTAAATTATGTTTACGGGCAGGGGCACAGGAAAGTGGCATATGTTCACGGTGCGGGTTCATCCGTTACACAGAACAGACTTACAAGTTTTTATAAGACACTTCAGGAATTGGGAGTAGAGATTCCGGATGAATATGTGGTTGTATCTCCTTATAGAGATACTGATGCCGCATATGAGGCAACTAACAAGCTTTTGGATCTTCCGGAACCGCCGACATGCATTCTTTATCCCGATGATTTTGCGGCACTTGGCGGAATAAATGCTATAAGACAGAGAAATCTCAGAATACCGGAAGATATTTCAATTGCAGGATATGATGGACTTGAACTTGCAAAGCGTCTTTCTCCGAGACTTACCACAGTGGTGCAGAATTCTGAGAAAATCGGTGGAATAGCGGCAACCAAATTGATCGACCTTATAAACAATCCTAAGGGGACACTGGTTGAGCAGATTGTAGTTGAAGGTACATTGGAAAAAGGGGAATCCGTTAAAAAGATTCAGTAAGATTTGAGATGGCAGAGCCATTTTAAATACACACAACAATTATTTAACGCAAAAGAATGGGAGGTACGGTTATGAAGAAAAGAGTACTTGGGTTACTTCTTTCTATGACTATGGTAGCAGGAATGCTTACTGCTTGTGGCGGAAATGCAAACACTGCTGCTTCAACCGGAGCATCAGCTGATGGAAACGCAGCAGATGCAACTGCAGCAGATGCACCTGCAGCTGCTGGAGATGAGGGTAAAGTCCTCAATATTTACTGCTGGAACGAAGAGTTCAAGAGCAGAGTTGCAGATCACTATCCTGGATATACAGAGACAGATGCAACTTCAGGAAAAATCGGTGATGTAACTGTAAAGTGGAATATCACACCCAGCCAGGACAATGCTTATCAGAACAACCTCGACGAGGCTCTTCTTAAGCAGGCTGACGCAGCTGCTGATGACAAGATTGATATTTTCCTTGTAGAGGCTGACTACGCACTTAAATATGTAGATGCCGATGTTTCAATGCCTGTTGCAGATCTTGGTATCGCAGACGCTGACATCGCTAACCAGTACAAATATACACAGGATGTTATGACAGATTCTAACGGAAAGCTTAAGGGTCTTTCATGGCAGGGCTGTCCCGGTGTTCTTATTTACAACCGTGCAGCTGCTAAAGATGTTCTTGGTTCTGACGAACCCGCTGAAGTTCAGAAGGCTGTAGCTGATTGGGATACATTCCTTAAGACAGCTGAGCAGATGAAGGCTAAGGGCTACAGCATGACATCAACAACTAACGATGCTTATCGTGTATTCTCTAACAATGTATCAGGTAAGTGGGTACAGGATGGAGTAGTTAAGGTTGATCCCAGCATCATGAAATGGGTTGAGATGACAAAGAAGATGGTTGACGCTAAAGAGGTTGGTTCTACATCAGATCTTTGGAGCGATGACTGGAGCAAGGGATTCTATCCTGACGGAAAGACATTCTGCTACTTTGGACCCGCTTGGATGATCAACTTCTCAATGGCTGCTGATAAAGAAGGCTCAATCGCTCACGACGGTGGTTGGGGTGCAACAGAAGGACCTCAGGGATTCTTCTGGGGCGGAACATGGATCTGCGCAGCTCAGGGAACAGACAATGTATCTCTTGTTGCAGATATCATGAAGCAGCTTACAACAAATAAGGATATCATGCTTGATATCGTTGCTAAGGACAGTGATTTCGTAAACAACAAGCCTGCTATGGAAGAAGCAGCAACTAAGGACGAGTATGCATTTGCTCCTCTTGGTGGACAGAACCCTCTTGCAATGTTCTGCAACGGTGCTGAGAAGTGCGATCTTTCTAACCAGTGCGAATACGATCAGGGTTGTAACGAAGAGTTCCAGAAAGCTATGAAGAACTACTTCGACGGCAACGCTACTCTCGACCAGGCTCTTGACATGTTCAATTCAGCTATCGTTGAGAAGTATCCTGAATTAAAGACTGAGTAATCAGTAAGTAATTTGTAGTTTTAGATTTATCATTGTGGAACGTATTGTTCGCAATGCGTTCCACAAATATTTATTCAGAAGGGTAACGGGTATGAAAAAGAAGAGCAAAGTAGTCAGTTATAATAAATGGGGCTACATTTTCCTTATTCCGTTCGTGGTAATTTATCTGGTATTTCAGATGATACCGCTTTTTTCAACAATTTATAATTCATTCTTTGAGAATTATCGCTCGGGATTAAAACAGATCGGTCCGAATTTTGTCGGATTACAGAATTTTGCAACAATAATTACAAACGGAGATCTTCCTACATATTTAAAGAACACTTTGATAATGTGGATTTTGGGATTTATTCCGCAGATCCTTCTTTCACTTTTGTTGGGAGCATGGTTTACAGATCCGTCACTTAGATTGAAGGCACAAGGCTTTTTTAAGACAGTTATTTACCTTCCAAATCTGATAATGGCCTCAGCATTTGCAATGTTGTTTTTCACATTGTTCTCAAATTCAGGCCCTATCAATTCGATTTTGGTACAGATTGGATTTTTAAAAGAACCTTATCAGTTCATGGCCCATGTTTGGTCAGTTCGTGGCTTGGTTGCTTTTATGAACTGCCTTATGTGGTTTGGAAATACGACAATTCTTTTGATGGCAGGAATGATGGGTATTGACCCTTCGCTTTTCGAAGCGGCACAGGTTGATGGTGCTACAGCCACTCAAATTTTCTATAAAATTACATTGCCTTTGTTAAAACCGATTCTTATTTATGTTATGATTACATCATTGATCGGTGGACTCCAGATGTTTGATGTACCTCAGATTTTGACAAACGGTACAGGCGATCCTATGAGATCTTCAATGACCTTGATTATGTATCTTAACAAGCATCTTTTCAGTAAGAACTTTGGTCTTGGTGGTGCTCTTTCGGTATTTATGTTTATTATTACCGGTATACTCAGCTTGATCGTATTTAAGTTCACGACAGGCGAGGATAAGGATTGATTTTGGAGGCTTAACAATGGAAGAAAAAAGAATTGCGATGGCCGGACAGAGTGATACCGGAGCATCGGTTCACGCTAGACGCGTGATAGCGTATATAATATTAGTATTGATAACATTTATCTGCCTTTTCTGGTTCTATGTTTTGTTTATAAATTCAACCAGATCAAACGCAGATCTTACAAGAGGATTCAGTCCCGCTCCGGGAAATTTCCTTGGAACAAACTGGGATAATCTTGTACATGGAACTTTGCCTATATTTAATGGCTTGATTAATTCGCTTATTGTTGCTACACTAACAGCGGTATTTGCTACATATTTTTCTACGATGACAGCGTATGCAATACACGCTTATGACTTTAAGCTTAAGAAGTTCATTTTTACATTTATTTTGATGGTTATGATGATCCCTACTCAGGTAACTGCACTTGGTTTTTTGCAGCTTATCGGAAAGATGGGATTGGATGATAAGTTTACACCACTTATTGTTCCGGCTATTGCTTCACCTGCAGTATTTTTCTTTATGAAGCAGTACATGGATTCTACACTTCCTCTTTCTCTTGTGGAAGCTGCCAGAATCGACGGATCTACAGAGTGGGGCACATTCAACAAGATTGTAGTACCGCTTATGAAACCTGCTGTTGCTGTTCAGGCAATCTTCAGTTTCGTAACAAGCTGGAATAACTACTTTACTCCTGCACTTGTGCTTCACACAGACACAAAGAAGACACTTCCTATACTTATAGCTCAGCTCAGAAGTGCAGACTGGCTTAAGTTTGACATGGGACAGGTATATGTAATGATTTCATTCTCTATCTTCCCTGTTATAGTTGTTTATCTTTTATTATCCAGACACATTGTCGGCGGTGTTACGCTCGGTGGTGTAAAGGGATAATCTGACTTAGTTATTTACTACTCTTCATCTTGCTTGTCCGCGAGGTGAAGATACTCTTTCCTTTTATAAGCGTTATGGAAGGCCATGGTATTCCCCATACCATGGCCTTTCGCATGCCAAAAAAAGCCATATCAATCTCATTAGAAAAGGATTGATATGGCTTTTTATAAATCATCGTTATATTTATGCTTCACTTGCTTGGGGGAGCTTGCTTGATTCTGCATCATGTGTGGCTTTTATTTTCTTTATCCATAGCGCTACAGCTTGGAAAAGCAGAAATACATATATTGCACCACAGTATGTGTATTTTTCTGAATTTGCGCCTTCAAGCCAGGCAAATATCCCAAAGAAATCTCGCTGTGAAAGAGACGGTAGATATGAGTTTAATTTATTTTGCCAAGAAATAGCAAATTTATAAGTGATTATAATTTCCGATGTTGTCATTATGATAAATAAAACTTTCCACACTATCTTATTGTTTCCACGAATAAAATAGAATAATGTAGCCACAGCTCCGATTACAGCCGGAATAAGTATAAGAATTACATACAATAAATTTGGCTTTATTACAGAAGTTAAAGTATCAATAGAGAAGTTATATTTAAGAGGCTCTGCGAAGATTAAAGGCATTATCTTAAAGGTGATTATCTGTGTGACATGAATCAAACTGCTTGTGGCAAAAGTCACTATTCCAATAATGCCAGTTATCTTAGGGGAAAGAGTCCCTTTTGCTACGTGAATGAATCCATAAATTAAGACTAATGTCAGAGCGCAGAATATAATCTTAGGAATCATTATCCATGCGGCGTTCTCATTGAAAAAAGAATCAGCGTGAAAATATTCATAAGTTGTAGTTTCTTTTATAAAGCTGCATGTAAAAAGATCCGTGGAAATCATACTCAAACAACGAAATAAAAAAACAGCATAGACAGTAAAAATCACTTTTTCTGCAAGGTTATTATCTACTATAGAGTTTCTTTCTATGACTTTATTCATATCTTTTCCGGATAATAGGTCATCGAGGCTGACATCCAGTGCTTCTGATATTTTCTTTGTAGTAGGAAGATCGGGATACCTTTCACCGCATTCCCATTTTGAAACGGCTTGTCTTGTAACAAATAACTGTTCCGCGAGTGTTTGTTGTGTTAATCCTTTTGCTTCACGTGCTTTTCTGAGCTGCTCGCCAAACTCGACCATATTATCTTGCTCCTTTCGAATTATCACCTGCAAGTGTAATTCCAGTATCCGTTACAATCATAAAAATAACAAGCAACAGGTCCAAAATGCTTGTAGCCAGTCTGTCGCTATCCCTATTTTATGCGCTTTTCAAAGGTTAGCGTGAGCGAACCCATATTAGTTCGTTTGATGTAAGACTGTGAAGAAAATCTACATTTACAAATGTCAGGGCGGTAAATGCGATAATAATTATGAAGACCATAAACATAAGAGTTTTTTCTTTGAAGAGTTTTTCGGGTCTTTGTACCGCTGAATCGGGATCAAACGCCATTGCAACATAGTAAGAGAAGAGCAGGAATACAAGAGGCATGCACAATAAATATTCGATGCGGTACTTTATGAGAAATACCCCGAGGCAAAATGTTGATACGAGTGAATAGAAGAGTGCAGATGCCAGAAGAGTTTTCTCAGAATAGTAATTGAATGAACGCCTGTATAAGCCTGCTGTTTCAGGATTTCCGATCATTCTGTACTCTGCAAAGCGTTTTGTTGCCATGAGGAATGCTCCGCTCATCCAGTAACCGATCAGGATGCTTGAAGGGGGAAGTGATGAATCTGTTACGACGAACCATCCCATCATGAGACGAAGCATATTGTTTATTGATTCGGAGAGAACATCGAAATATGCGATGTCTTTTGTTCTGAAAGGTTTTACGTTGTACAAAAAGCCCATAAACAGAAGAATAAGTGATGTTATAAGGAAAGGCTTATTAACAAGTAATGAAAGTATTACACCGACAATAATAAGAGCAATGTATTCGGCTATAACAATCGAGAACTTCATGTTTTCCGCTACGACCGGTCTGTTTTTCTTGGTCGGATGGAACTTGTCAAAAGGTGCATCCAGCCATTCGTTTATTACATAGTTTGCGCTTGCAATCATGCAGGTTGCAAAGAATGCGCATATAAGTTTGAGAATATTTATATCTCGTATCGAATGCTCGGTCAGTAGAAATGCAATTGCAACTCCGGGCATGATAAAGAAGTTTTTTATCCAGTGGTCGGGACGGGCGATTTTAACGTAATTTTTCATTGTACATCTCCAAGCTTTTTATAATGAGTAAACCCATATGGTGTATGGTGAGTTTGCATCCGAGTATTTGCCGATGAGCTTAAATCCGGCCTCATCGCCGTTTGAAATCTCTATTCGTGAGAATACATACTTTCCGTTTAATTGCTCAAATGCAGATCTATCGATAAGAAGACGCTTGTCTTCAACATCAACTGTTCTTACAGGATTCCAGATGCCGTAGTCGCTACCTGAAAAGATATAGGCACGTGCGCCCCAATCGTCGTAGTAGTTGCGGGCTTCCTCAGATTCGGACAGCGAAGGCGCGATCACATTTCTGAAGGAATCCTTATATGACTGATAGTAGTAGCTGAGGCATCCGTCCAAAGTCGCAATCTCGTTGTAAGATAGGACAGCGGGATGAAAACCGTAAGCTACGCTGTATTCGCCGTTATAATCAATGTCTTTCTTGATCTTTTCGAATAGTTCTGTGGAAAAGAAATCTCCGTAGGACAGGGTCTCTGATTTCTGTCCTTTAAGTGCTTCCCAGGTGTTTACATAGCATGTGTTGAAAAAGTCGTTATATAAAGACTGCGTGCCCATTACCGAGAGAAGGACCAGTAAAGTGACTGCCTTTGGAATAAACGGTAAAATCGCGTTTAAACGGCTTTTTTCACCCACATTGAATGCAATGTAGTCAGAAAGGCGTACCATTGCGATAAGGGCTTCTGCGTACCACAGAAGAGGGTTAAAAAATATAGTTCTGTTAAACTGCCATCCCTTTAAAGGCGGAACGAGCGTTTCAAATAAAGTTCTTACGGCATGATTGTTGTAAAGGCCGTAAATAATGCAGTTTGCGACTATAAAAAGAAATACAAGGTTAAAAGGATCTGTAAGAGCACGCTTTAGCTCTTTTCTCCTGATATATCCCAAATTTATAGCTATAAATGAAATGACAAACAAAGGAAGAACCACAACTCTGTGCAAGTCTTCGCAGTGGAAAATGTTATTTACAAAAACATTAAAGATGCTGAATATGATCTCAGATGCAGAGAGGTCGTCAATCACCATCGTGTCTCTGATCGTTGCCTGTCCGGAGCCGAATATCAGGGCAAAAAGCCGGTATTCAATAAGAATGTAGCTTACGGACATAAGGATCATAGCAGTAAAGATTCTGAAGTTTATCTTTTTTTCTTTTACCCAAAGATAAATGAAGTAGATAAAGATATAACCCAGGATAAAAGGGCCGAAGAATGTAAAATACGACAGCGTCGGGTACAGAAAAGCGAGCAGGTAATAGATTTTTTTGCCGCTGTTTTTAAGCCTTCTGATTATGAATACAAGTAGCGGGAGCGAAGCAAAAGAAAACGAGAATGCCGGATAGAGCGGCAAAAGTCCGTAGATGAAACTAAAGAGCACAACAGCCCATTCGTATCTTTTGTACTTATCTCCAAAAATGTCTTTTCCCAAGAGAATTCCCGAAAAGAGTGCGATGAATATCTTGAGAAAATATCCCGTAATATACGCCGCGAAATTCGGAAGAATCATATAAAGCCAGGAATAAGCGTAAAACTCTGACAGCAGGAAATTTCTGTCAATCCCGCCGAGAAGCGGAATAGTCTTTCCCTGTGAAAAGAACGCATTATTATCCTTTAGCAATTTGTAATCGGTTATGTGAATGTCCAGATTATCATGAACGCCAATGAACGTATGAGATTTGCCTGCAATAAGAAAAACGGCGAGCTGAAGGACCACTATACCTAAAACAACAAGAAAATACCAATTCTTAAAAACTTTTTGTTTCATTTAAAACCTACAACCTAAAACCCAAAAAAACGATGTCAACCAATGAAAAAGTATAGCATAACTAATCACCCTTTAGCCAATTATTCCATGCGTTCACAGTTTTTTCGTTTTTTATAATCCTGTGCCCAAAGGGGGCTCTTATGGTAAAATGTTTCTATTGTGCTATGGGAACCCATGTAATTAGCGGTAGTTTGGCATGATTACCAAAGAGAATGGGGGAGGGAAATGTTTTTTTGGCAAAAATAAGCCTTGCCTTCAGAACTTTAGCATGCTAAACTCTTTACGTCGCACACAAATGTCCGTAGCAGAAAAACAAGGTGTTATAAATGCGGAGGTTAGGGATGCAGCAGGACACAGGGTATTATGTTATTAGAAGACAGGCGGTTCCGGAAGTGCTGCTTAAGGTTGTAGAGGCCAAGAAACTCTTGGAGTCAGGCAAGGTTAAGACAGTAAATGAAGCGTCTGCGATGCTCGGTATCAGTCGCAGTTCTTTCTATAAATATAAAGAAGATATATATGAGTTTCATGATTCATTGCAGGGAACAACGTTTACCCTGACATTCCAGATGAATGATGAAGTAGGGCTTTTATCATATGTTTTGAATCTGATTGCGGATTTCGGAGCAAATATCCTGACAATCCACCAGTCAATCCCGCTTAACGGAGTGGCATCTATATCAATCACGATTCAGGTGCTTGAAGCGACTAAGGATATAATGGAGATGATCTCCATTATGGAAGGTAAAGAAGGAATTCATAAGGTGCACATAACAGGTAGAAGTGCAACCTATTAAAAATATTCAGTGGAGGATGAAATGGCAAAAGTAGCGGTTTTAGGTTACGGAACAGTAGGAAGCGGAGTTGTTGAAGTTCTTGACACAAATGCAGCAGAGGTTGCAAACAGCGCAGGAGAAGCCGTAGAAGTTAAGTATATACTTGACCTTAGAGATTTCCCCGGCGATAAGCATGAGAATCAGGTCGTACACGACTTTGATATTATACTTAACGATCCCGAAGTTGACGTTATCTGCGAAACAATGGGAGGTCTTGAGCCTGCTTTTACATTTGAAAAGAAGGCACTTGAAAAGGGAAAGAGCGTATGCACATCAAATAAAGAGCTCGTTGCTGCGCACGGTCCCGAACTTGTTGAGATTGCAAAGAAGAACGGCGTAAGCTACCTCTTTGAAGCAAGCGTAGGCGGCGGTATTCCGGTTCTTCGCAGTATCAACGATTCACTTAAGCATGAGAAGATCGATTCAATAACAGGTATTCTCAACGGAACAACCAATTACATCCTCACTAAGATGGATAAAGAGGGCATCGGATTTGCCACAGTTCTTAAACAGGCACAGGATAAGGGCTATGCAGAGAGAAATCCCGAAGCCGATATTGAAGGATATGATGCATGCCGTAAGATCGCTATTCTTTCAAGCCTTATGAGCGGCGAGCACGTAAACTACGAGGATATTTACACAGAGGGAATCACCAAGATCAGCATTGAGGATTTTGCTTACGCAAAGAGCCTTAACATGGCTATCAAGCTCCTTGGAATGTGCAAGAAGAACGAGAGCGGATTCTTTACTATAGTAGCTCCTTTCCTTATCCCTATGGAGAATCCTCTTGCAAACGTAAACGGTGTATTCAACGCAATCGACGTTCACGGAAACATGCTCGGCGATGTAATGTTCTACGGTAAGGGCGCAGGTAAGAGCGCTACAGCAAGTGCGGTTGTTGCAGACGTTGTAGATATCCTTAAGCACAAGGACAAGCATATCGAAGTAAACATGAATTCCAAGAAGGCAGTTCTTACTTCAAAAGATAACGCTGTTCGTAAGTTCTTTGTAAGAGTTACCGAGGATCTCGAAGATCATGCAAAAGAGCTGTTCGGAAACAAGATAGAGATTATTAAGAGCGAAGAAGTAAAAGGCGAGTTCGCATTCGTCACAGATCTTATTTCAGAAAAAGATTTTGAAGAAAAGCTTTGGAAGTTTGACAGCGTTAAGGGATATATCAGACTTTATTGATAAGTTTTCCCTATAAAAATACAAAAAAGAGGTTTGTTCATTATGAAGAAGGTAGTTAAATTTGGTGGAAGTTCACTCGCAAGTGCAGAGCAGTTCAAGAAGGTAGGCGAGATCATCAAGGCAGATCCCGACCGTGTGTATGTTGTTCCTTCTGCTCCGGGAAAAAGAAATTCCAAGGACACAAAGGTTACAGACATGCTTTACAAGACATATGCTCTTGCTGAAGCAGAGAAGGACTTTTCAAAACAGCTTGCCGATATTAAGGCAAGATACGACGAGATCATCAAGGGACTTAACCTTAAGCTTGATCTTACTGATGAGTTCAAGACAATCGAGAAGAACTTCAAGGCTCTTGCAGGTAATGATTATGCTGCAAGCCGTGGAGAATACTTAAACGGAATAATCATGGCAAATTACCTTGGCTATGAGTTCATTGATTCCGCAACAGTAGTAGTATTTGACAAGAACGGTGAGTTTGACGGAGAGAAGACAAACAAGCTTATGGCAAAAAAGCTTGAGAAAACTCCCAAGGCAGTTATTCCCGGTTTCTACGGTGCATATCCTGACGGAAGCATTAAGACATTTTCAAGAGGTGGTTCAGATATAACAGGTTCCATCGTTTCAAGAGCTATCAAGGCCGATGTTTACGAGAACTGGACAGATGTTTCCGGATTCCTTGTTGCAGATCCCAGAATCATCGACAAGCCGCCGCACATTGAGACTATCACATATACAGAGCTTAGAGAGCTTGCATACATGGGAGCTTCCGTTCTTCACGAAGACGCTATCTTCCCTGTAAGAAAAGAGGGTATTCCGATCAATATCAGAAATACCAATAAACCCGAGGATCCGGGAACATGGATCGTTGAGTCAACAGCTAAGAAATCTAAGTATGTTATTACCGGTATTGCCGGAAAGAAGGGATTCTGCTGTGTAAACATTCTGAAGGATCAGATGAATTCAGAGATTGGATTTGTAAGAAAGGTACTTCAGGCTTTCGAAGATCAGCAGATCTCTATCGAGCACGTACCTTCAGGAATTGATACCATGACGGTATTTGTTCAGGAAGATGAGTTTATCGAGAAGGAACAGTCGGTTGTTTCAGAGATTCACAGACTTGCTCATCCCGATATGCTTGAGATTGAATCAGATCTTGCCCTCATCGCAGTCGTTGGACGCGGAATGAAGTCTACAAGAGGAACAGCCGGAAGAATATTCTCAGCACTTGCTCATGCAAGCGTTAACGTAAGAATGATCGACCAGGGTTCTTCAGAGCTTAACATCATCATCGGTGTTGATGCGCGTGACTTTGAGAAGGCAATCCGTTCAATATATGATATATTCGTAACTACTCAGTTCTGATATATATAATCTAAGAATTTTACGGCAGCTTCGGTTCGTGTGGAATTTGCAATGATTCCGACAACCGATGTCTTGCCTGAATACATTCCGGTCTTTTCGTAGGCTTTAGAATTATTGATGATAATTCCTACGGGGACCGGATTTTTCATTTCTTCTTTCGGGAGATTGGTATAATTTCCGGTCTTTGCAGCGTCGTCACAAAGAACAGCGTATTTGTTGTTTTCGTCAAATGTTCCGTTTGTCAGATAATCCTGATATTCATCGGATGCAATGTACTCGATGTAACCTGCATCCATGTAGAGAACGTTGTCACCCATCGTATTAAGTTCTTCTTGGGAATAATAAGCTGAAAGGTCTGCGAATACATCCTGTCCGGCATACTGGAAAAAAGTGTTGTAGTCCGCGCCGAGAACATCAAGTTCCTTTGCAGCTATGTTTGCTGTTATCTTCTGGGTTGTAGCGACAGCAACCTGATCGATGTTGTCCGGGTTAAGAACTGCTGTGGTGTCTACAAAACAGACATTTTCTGCGGGATCGACACCTATGGTTTCCATAAAGTCCTCAGCCATCGTGTTTTCAAGTGAAGCAGGTGTGGAATTGACAAGAATTACACTGAGAAAAGTGGGCTTTTCGTTGACCATGTTCTTTATGCCTGAGATGATGAAGATCAGGGCAACGACGACCGTCATTACGTGGAACTTGTAGTAGTCCCAGAAATAATCCCATTTTGCCTTAAAATCTTTATCCTTCATCTTGTCTTGCTGCTGCTTGACTTCTTCACGAATTGACATATACATACCTCTCTATTTTTAATAAAACAATGTCATTTTGTTTCTAAAACATATATAATGTAATAAAGCTTGTACATTTATAATGATATAAACGTTATTTAACTATAAGTCAACTGATTGGTCAAAAAAAACTTGAAAGAGTAACGGAAATAATATAAGATAGTCGATAAAATGGCAGGCAGTCAAGTATGTAGGAGGTTGGATTTTTACATGATCGGTAATGACAACAGTTATGTTGAATGTCTAGTAGCCAGTAAAGCGTCTCCGCTTGTTGTTGTTCTTAAGTATGTGAGCTTTGGATTGGCTATATTTTTCTTACTTTCAACTCTAATATTAAATGCAAATATTATTTGCGTTCTGCTTTTATTGGCGGCCGGTGCCGGATACTATTTCGCAAAGCAGAATTCCAGTATAGAGTATGAATATCAGTATTGTGACAAGGAAATTTCCATTGATAAAATCTTGAATAAGAGTTCCCGCAAACATATAGGAACTTATGAAGTCGAAAAGATCGCTGCTATGGCGCCTTCGAATTCATATCATCTTTCAGAGTACAAGAATCAGACATTTAAAACTCTTGATTTTTCGGCAAAAGATAAAAATGCTCAGCCAGATCCGACATATACATTCTATTATGACGGAAAAGAAAAAATCGTATTTGAGCCAAGCAGTGAATTTGTTGCTGCCGTTAAGGCCGTTGCACCGAGGAAGGTATTTACAGACTGATCTTTCCGGTGGAGTAATTATTGTGTAGAAATTACGGAGGTTTTTCCTCCATAATCATTATTATTTTTTAGATTGGAGTTAAAAGATGGGACAGATTATTGGTGAAGGAATAACATTTGATGACGTGCTTTTGGTGCCTGCATATTCACAGGTTATACCCGGACAGGTAGATGTGAGTACATGGCTTACCAAGAAGATCAGACTTAACATTCCTATGATGAGTGCGGGAATGGATACAGTTACAGAGCACAGAATGGCAATCGCAATGGCCAGACAGGGTGGAATCGGTATTATCCACAAGAACATGTCTATTGAGGCACAGGCTGAAGAAGTAGATAAAGTTAAGAGATCTGAGAACGGCGTTATTACAGATCCTTTTTCACTTTCACCGGATCACACACTTGCAGATGCGGACGCACTTATGGCTAAGTTCCGTATTTCTGGTGTTCCCATTACAGAAGGCAGAAAGCTTGTCGGAATCATTACAAACCGTGACCTTAAGTTTGAAAAAGATTTTTCACAGAAGATCAAGGATGTAATGACAAGTGAAAATCTTGTTACTGCTAAGGCAGGTATCACACTCGAGGAAGCAAAGAGCATCCTTGCAAAGTCTAAAAAAGAGAAACTTCCCATCGTAGATGACGACTACAATCTTGTAGGTCTTATTACAATCAAGGATATTGAGAAGACAATTAAATATCCTCTTGCTGCAAAGGATGACCAGGGCAGACTTCTTTGCGGTGCAGGCGTTGGCATTTCAGCTAACTGTCTTGACCGTGTTGCGGCTCTTGTAGATGCTAAAGTTGACGTTATCGTGCTTGATTCCGCACACGGACATTCTGAGAACGTTCTTAAGTGCCTCAGAATGATAAAAGAGAAATTCCCCGATCTTCAGGTTATCGCTGGAAACTGTGCTACTGGTGAGGCTACTAAGGCTCTTATCGAAGCAGGTGCCGACGCTGTTAAGGTTGGTATCGGTCCCGGATCTATCTGCACAACTCGTGTAGTTGCAGGTATCGGTGTTCCTCAGGTTTCAGCTGTTATGAACTGCTATGAAGTAGCTAAGGAATATGGTGTTCCGATCATCGCAGACGGTGGTATTAAGTATTCAGGAGACATCACAAAGGCTATCGCTGCAGGCGGAAACCTTGTAATGATGGGTTCAATCTTCGCAGGTTGCGACGAGGCTCCCGGTGACTTCGAACTCTTCCAGGGCAGAAAATATAAGGTATATCGTGGAATGGGATCAATCTCAGCTATGGAGAACGGTTCCAAGGATCGTTATTTCCAGGAAAATGCAAAGAAACTTGTTCCCGAAGGTGTTGAAGGACGTGTTGCATATAAGGGAACAGTAGAAGATACAGTATTCCAGCTTATGGGCGGTCTTCGTTCAGGTATGGGTTATTGCGGATGTGCTACAATCGAGGAACTCAAAGAGAACGGAAAGTTCATCAAGATGACTTCCGCTGCGCTTCGTGAGTCACATCCTCATGATATCCAGATCACAAAAGAGGCACCTAACTATAGTGTAGATGACCACTAATTTCCTGTTATTTTTATTAAATTGATAAACAGGTATGGGGGGATATTTTGCAAGAGACACTAAATGAGATGGACACGATAAATGCTACCAATAAGGGCTCTTCTTCGTCAGTAAGCGGAGCTCTTGGTAGTTTTACGCCTAAATATGCCGATGAAATGCAGGCTTGGCAGGACAAGTTCTGCGAGATGGCAGGGGTTTATGCCTTCTGCCTCGATCCGGCAGGTGTCCCTCTCAGTAATTTTTCCGGAAATCCTCATGAGATAGAGATCATAAAAAAATACGTTACGGAACCCAGAATAAAGAGTATCCACAAGCGAGTGTCGGAGAGCGACCTCGAGGATCAGGCGGTTGAGATAACAGAGATTCCGAACCTGCGTCTTGCTGCGGTAGCTGTTAAAAACGGCAATACAACAGCGGCTGTGTGGATAGTTTGTGGGGTGTTCACTGATTTTGAATACGATTCCGAGTATTTTCATCTTGAGCCGATAGAATCTTTCGGCTACAGAACTTCAGAGAGTAAATTTTATAAGACGCTGGATATATTGCGCACGACACTTGATATTCTCATAAAGCTTGAAGCTTCCAGATCCAAAGCTGTGGCTGTAAGTGAAGAGAGCAGGCAGCAGGAACTTGAAATGACGAATTCATTCAGGCGTGCCGAGACCATGACTGAGATAGTATCACTCCTTGATAGTGATGATACTATTGAGGAAATAATGGTTGAGATATTAAAGAAGCTCTGCACATATCTCCAGATAAGCAACGGATTTACATGTAAGGTTCATCACAATTCTCTTATGGATATTGTTGTTCAGTGGACTGCTTCCGGTGTTGAAAAGATTTTTCCTGAGACCACTGACAGAGAGCTTTGCTGGTTCCTTGGAAGCGAGAAGGCGGTTGTTATATCAAGTGATACGGCTATGAATGCGGGAGAGCGTGAGCAGGTGGAAGACCTGGGTATTAAGGCTCTTGTCGCAATGCCCGTTATTATTAACGGCTCGGCTCTTTTCTATGCATGTCTTACAGAGAACAGAGAGAACAGGATATGGTCGATAGATGACGTTAAGTTTATCAACGATGCGATCCGCGTTCTACAGACAATAATAACAAAGAGACTTCAGAAGAATTCACTCGCAAGTTCTTTTGCTTCGCTTGAAGCTGTGCTTGATAACGTGGGAAGTGCCATCTACGTAAGGGATATAGGCACGGGAGTCCTTCTGTTTGCAAACAGAAGCTTTAAAAAGAACTTTAATAAAGAGCTTACCGAGAATACTCTTGTGGATCTTTTTGAATCAAATATTCCCGCGAAGAGCAGAAGCGGAAACTACGAGGTTCATCACAAGGACAGAGAGAAATGGTACGATGTTTACTACACTAGGATCAAGTGGGTGGACGGACGTCCCGTTTCTTTGTGCGCTATATATGATATTACCGAGAAAAAGCTGTATCAGAAGAGAATTGAGCAGCAGGCATATACAGATTTCCTGACAGGTCTTTACAACAGAATGTGTTGTGAGAAAGACCTTGCCAGATACATTGACGAAGCAAGGACAAAGCGTATTCACGGTGCGCTTATGTACCTTGATCTTGATGACTTTAAGCATATCAACGACAGTTTGGGACATCAGTACGGCGATGTTCTCTTAAGAGATATTTCGAAGGCGATAAGCAGGATCGAAGGAATAACCAATTCTTGTTACAGAATGGGTGGAGACGAGTTTGTTATTATCGTTCCTCCCGAGAGTTTTGAGAGACTCCCCAAGATCATCGAAGAGATAAAGAATACTTTCGCAACGCCGTGGTATCTTAAGGACAGCGATTATTACTGTACGATGAGTATGGGTGTTGTAAAGTATCCCGATCACGGTGACAATGTTTCGGAACTTATCAGAAAGTCCGACGTTGCGATGTATGAAGCGAAAAAATCGGGTAAGAACAGGATTGCCGAGTATTCCGACAATATTGATTCTTCATCGATACACAGACTCGATCTTGAGAAGAATATGTACGACGCTATAACAAAGAGCTGCAGTGAGTTTGAAGTTTACTTCCAGCCTGTTATCAGCGAACCTATAGACACCAAGAGCGGAAGAAAGCAGTACAAGCACGTCGGTGCAGAGGCTCTTGTAAGATGGAACAGTTCAAAGCTTGGATTCTTAAGCCCCGACGAATTTGTTCCGCTTGCTGAGTACCTGGGACTTATCACACCTATCGGTAATCACGTTCTTAAAAAAGCTTGTGAGTGCTGCAGACAGTGGAATGAGTCCGGAACGGGAGAATATGCGGTTTCCGTAAATCTTTCCGTTGTGCAGATAATGCAGAACGACATCGTGGACGTTATAAGGAAGAATATTGAAGAAAACCACATCAATCCTCGTAATCTGGTACTTGAGCTTACTGAGAGACTTGCGATAAACGATCTAGCAAGAACTAAGCAGACGCTTCTTGATATCAAGGCACTCGGAGTAAGGCTTGCGCTTGATGATTTCGGTACGGGCTACTCGGCTCTTAGCAGTATAAGAGCGCTTCCTTTTGACATAATCAAGGTTGACCAGAACTTTGCCAAGGATCTTGCCGAGGATGATTATTCGCAGGCATTTATCCGCATGATGGCAGAGCTGGGAAAGGCAATAAATGCCGAGATCTGCGTTGAAGGAATAGAGACTCAGGCGCAGCTTGATGCGATAAAAGGAATGGGCGTTAAGTACGTTCAGGGTTATTATTACGACAAACCCATGCGCAGAGTGGCTTTCGAGGAAAAGTACGTTTATAACTAAAAATATGTTATTATATAAGAGCGCTAAACGGCACAAAGATATAAATGTAAAGGTTAGGATTTAATAATGGCAGAAGTAATTACAAATACAAGTGATAATGCTGAGGTGGAAAACACACCTTCCAGACATTTTATAGAGCAGGCTATCGACAAGGACCTTGCGGAGGGAGTTTACGATCATGTATGCACAAGATTTCCTCCCGAGCCAAACGGTTTTTTGCATATAGGACATGCTAAGAGTATTCTTCTTAACTACGGAATGGCAAAAGAATACAACGGCAAGTTCAACATGAGATTTGACGATACCAATCCCACTAAGGAAAGATCCGAGTTCATGGACTCCATTATCGAGGATGTTAAGTGGCTCGGTGCGGATTATGAAGACCGTCTTTTCCATGCTTCGGATTACTTTGATGAGATGTATGAGAATGCTGTTAAGCTTATTAAAAAAGGCAAAGCATATGTTTCAGAGCTTACTGCCGAGCAGATGCGTGAATACAGAGGAACGCTCACAGAGCCCGGTAAGGACGATCCTAACAGAAACAGAAGTGTTGAGGATAACTTAAGACTTTTTGAGGATATGAAGAACGGCAAGGTCGAGGACGGTGCTATGACACTTAGAGCCAAGATCGACATGTCTTCACCTAACATAAACATGAGAGATCCCATTATCTACAGGGTTGCTCATATGACACATGCACGTACACAGGATAAGTGGTGCATTTATCCTATGTATGACTATGCTCATCCCATTGAGGATGCGATCGAGGGCATAACACATTCGCTCTGCACGTTGGAGTTTGAGGATCACAGACCTCTTTACGACTGGGTAAAAGAGGAATGCGGCTACAAGAATCCTCCCCGTCAGATCGAGTTTGCGAAGCTTTACCTCAACAACGTCGTAACAGGTAAAAGATATATCAAGAGACTTGTAGAAGACGGAATTGTTGACGGATGGGACGATCCGAGACTTGTAACCATCGCAGCACTCAGAAGAAGAGGATTTACTCCCGAGTCAATCAAGATGTTCGTTGATATGTGCGGAATCAGTAAGGCACAGTCAACTGCAGAGTATGCGATGCTTGAGTATTGTATAAGAGAAGACCTTAAGCTTAAGGCAAAGAGAATGCTTGCAGTTCTCAACCCCGTAAAGCTTATAATAGACAACTATCCCGAGAACGAGACAGAGTATCTCGAGATTGAGAATAACAAAGAAGTTCCTGAGATGGGAACAAGAAAGATTCCTTTTGGAAAAGAGCTCTATATCGAGAGAGAAGACTTCATGGAGGAGCCTCCGAAGAAGTACTTCCGTCTTTTTCCCGGAAACGAAGTAAGACTTATGAATGCTTACTTTGTAACATGCACGGGCTGCGATAAGGATGAGAACGGCAATGTTATCGCCGTACATTGTACTTACGATCCCGAGACTAAGTCCGGAAGCGGATTTAACGCAAGAAAAGTTAAGGGCACGATCCACTGGGTTGCTGCAAAAGAAGCGGTAACTGCAGAAGTTCGTCTTTATGAGAATATTATTGATGAGGAGAAGGGCGTTTATAACGAGGACGGTTCTCTTAACTTAAACCCCAACTCTATTACAGTTATCAAGGATGCTAAGCTTGAGCCCGAACTTGCAGATGCGGTCAGCTACGACAAATTCCAGTTTGTAAGAAACGGATTTTTCTGCGTTGACAGCAAGGATTCTAAGCCCGGAGCACCTGTATTTAACAGGATTGTTTCACTTAAGAGTTCTTTTGTTCTGCCTAAGAATAATTAAAAATTTTTCTATAGTAATATTTAGAAAAGAGGTATAGAAATGGCTGGTATTTTTTCAGGACTTGAGAAGCTTGGACTTGGAAATATTGACGGAGGAAATCTTTTTGAGGATCCAAACAAGAAAGAGGCCAATGTCAAGAAAGCTGAGCCCCAGAAGAAGCTTACACTTGTCAATGAGGAGGATTATCTTTTTGACAAGAAATATAAATGTCCTATCTGTGATTCGGACTTTGAATCAAAGACTGTTCGTACAGGTAAGGTTAGAATGAAGGCTGTGGATGTGGATTTAAGGCCTGACTATTCTGAAGTCGATCTTACAAAGTATGACATCATTGCATGCCCCGAATGCGGATATGCAGCGCTTGGAAGATATTTCACAACGCTCAATAAGTATCAGATTGACGATATCAGAAATAAGATCTGCATGAATTACAAGAAGCAGGATTACAAGGAACCTATATACACCTATGAGCATGCAAGAAGTCTCTATCAGCTTGCGCTTGCAAATGCGGTTGTAAAGAAGGCAAAGAACAGCGAGAAGGCTTATATCTGTCTTAAGACAGCCTGGGTAATAAGAGGTGAGACTCAGAGACTCGATCAGGACGAAGCTGATTACGAGAAGAAGAAAAAAGATAACGATGCTCAGGAACTTGAGCTTTTAAAGAACGCACTTAACGGATTCATCATGGCAAGGCAGTCGGAAGACTTCCCAATTGCCGGAATGGATTCTACAACGCTCGATTATCTTATCGCAGCACTTGCGTTTGAGACAGAACAGTATGATATCGCAAGCAAGATGATCTCTGAACTTCTCATGTCCAGAACCGCAAACAGCAGAATCAAGGACAAGGCAAGAGCACTTAAGGATATGATGGCCGAGAAGCAGGGCGAAAAGTAATTCTCCCAAATAAAAACAGACATAATAAAACCCCATGGATAGCGATATCCGTGGGGTTAACTATTATTTATAACTTATCTTCTTCGTTACCAAAGAATTCATTAGGTGTAGCGGAATCATTGCTTTCGGTAGTGCCTGTTGCTTCGGCAGCTTCAGTAGTAGTTGCGGCCTTTCCGGCTTTTTCCTCGGCGGTCTTGATGTCTACATATTTTCTGGAACCGAATCTGGACTCGGTTGCTTCATCCAAATCCTCATCGAAATCTTCGAACTCTTCAAAATCATCGTCATCAAAACTGTCGGCAATCTCAGCATCTCTCTTACTTAAGTAATAATATACACCGGCTGCGGCTGCACCAACAGCAGTACAGAATAAAATAAACTTTCCGAATCCATTTCCCTTGGACATAACCATACATCCTCCTATCCAAACGTTGAATTAATTTTATAACAATTTTCAGATAAATAAAAGTACGTTGTATTAAAAATTAATAAATAACGGCAAATCGTTTGAATTAGTACTTACAAAATGATATATTAAAATCAGACTGATGTAGTCAATTGAAGCCGGAGAACGTGTATGAATGAACGATTTTTTGAGCTAAAAAAAGATAAGCAGGAACGGATCATTAACGCGGCATTTAAGGTGTTTGCGGAGAACGGCTACACACATTCCAGCACCGATGAGATAGTTAAGACCGCGGAGATCAGTAAGGGCCTGTTGTTTCACTATTTTGGAAATAAAATCGGTTTGTATTCTTTTTTGTATGACTACGCGACGAGGTCGGTGACACTTGAACTTTCGACACATGTTGAAAAGAGTGAGACCGGTTACTTTGAGCTGTACAAGCAGGTTCTTACAGCTAAGGGCGATGCGCTTAAACGGTTCCCTTATATTTTTGCTTTTCTGAAAAGAGCGGATGAAGAGCCGGATAGTAAGGCATCCTCTGAAATAAGCGAGAAGCGGGAGAAGTTCTCGATGATAATGCGTGCGCTTAAAGAGAGGGCGGACATAACAGTCTTTTCCACGGGAGTTGACTACAACAAAATATGGTACATTCTTGATTATACGGTGGAAGGAGTACTCGAAAAGAATATCAGGGGTGGTAGCTTTAGGGCAGACCTGTTTATGGAAGAAGCTTCGGAATACGTTGATATGGTTCAAAAGATGGTGCTTACATAATAAGGAGGCTAAAAAATGGGTAAATTTTTAGTGGCTGGTGTAACACAGATTGAAACTATCGTAAGAGTTGAAAAGATTCCTGTCAGCTTTGCGCCTATGACAAGCGCTATAGATTCTATCTATACCGCTATGGGCGGTGATGCCTATAACGAGTCGCTTGCGCTTGAGTGGCTGGGCGACGAGGTTGTCTTTATGTCAATTGTCGGACGTAATCAGGATCTTGAGATGATCAATCCTCCCGACAGAAGAATCACGCTTTCCACTGAATATATTATCCCGCAGATGAACGATACGCCTACTGAAGTTGTTCTGTACGACAAGGAAAGGCGGCAGCAGATCTTTGAGGATATCAAGGATCTTAGAGAAAATACATATGACATGTCCATGGTTCCGCCTATCGCGGAGAGTTGCGACATGATAGTTCTGGCCAATGCGAATTTCTGCAGGCCATTTGTTAAGGTTGCGAAGGAGCATAATAAGCCTGTCGCGGTTAACATCAGATATTACGAAAGAGAAAAAGAAAAATATAACGCAGACTTTCTGGAATCCGCGAAGGTTCTCTACTTCAGTGACGATACTTTGACGGAAGATCCCTACGATTTCATAGACAGAATGGCAAATACATACGGAACGGAGATAATTATCCTTGGTCAGGGCAGTGAAGGACTGATGCTTTATGACAAAGTTCAGAATCTTCGAATTCACTACAATACCGTTAAGACCAACGAGGTAGTAAATACCATCGGTGCAGGTAATGCGCTTTTTGCATGCTTCCTTCATTACTACATGGAGACGGGAGACAGCGTAAACGCCATAAAGAATGCACTTTTGTTCGCATCCTACAAGATTGGATATATGGGAACGTCAAACGGATTTATGACGCCGGATCAGCTTGCACAGTGGAGAAACCTGATCTGGGGTATTAAGTAAAGAATAGATACTATAAGGGGACCGATATGAAAAAGAGTGAAAATGAGCAAAAAAGAGCTTGCGGCGTTTTACTTCCTGTTTTTTCATTGCCGTCGAAATACGGAATCGGTGCGTTTTCAAAAGAAGCGTACGAGTTTGTGGATTTCCTTAAGAAAGCGGGGCAGAAGTACTGGCAGATTCTTCCTCTTGGCCCCACGGGATACGGTGATTCGCCGTATCAGTCTTTTTCTACATTTGCAGGAAATCCGTATCTTATAGATCCTGAGTTTTTTGCGGAAAAAGATCTTTTGACCATGGAAGACCTTGATGTATTAAAGAGTGAAGAGCCGATTGATAAGGTTGATTACAAGACTATTGAGGCGCATAAATACGAGCTTATGCGCAAGGCTTTCGGAAATATAGATAAGGCTTTCGGAGCTTCGGGCATAAAGGCTGATTTCGAGAAGTTCAAGAAAAGCAACGGAAAGAAGTGGCTCTTTGACTATGCGCTTTTTATGGCTCTTAAGGATATGTACGGCGGAAGGTCCTGGAATACCTGGGATGAGGCCATAAGGCTCAGGAAAAAAGATGCAATGGCAAAGTATAGGGAGAAGCTTTCGGAAGAGATTGATTTCTACTGCTTTGTCCAGTTTGTTTTTTATGTGCAGTGGAATGCGCTTAAAAATTACGCGAATAAGAATGGGATAGAGATTATCGGCGACATACCGATATATGTTGCCTTTGACAGCTCGGATACATGGGCCAATCCCGAACTTTTCCTTCTTGATAAAGACAATGTTCCCATTGAGGTTGCGGGATGTCCTCCCG
Source organism: Butyrivibrio sp. M55 (assembly GCF_900116865.1). GTDB lineage: Bacteria > Bacillota > Clostridia > Lachnospirales > Lachnospiraceae > Butyrivibrio. The sequence continues at coordinate 76,942 of NZ_FPCD01000005.1, read as the reverse complement.
ATGCGTTCAGTAAGACGGGGCAGCTCTGGGGAAATCCGCTTTATAAGTGGGATTATCACAAAAAGACGGGATATAAGTGGTGGCTTGAGAGAATAGGGCACTGTTACGAGCTTTATGATGTGCTTCGTATCGATCATTTTAGGGGCTTTGATGAGTATTATGCGATTCCTTACGGAAATCCTACGGCTGAGATCGGAAAGTGGCGAAAAGGCCCCGGATACGATCTTTTCGATGCGGTGAAAAAAGAATTCGGAGACGTAAAGGTTATCGCAGAGGATCTTGGCTTCCTTACGCCTTCTGTTTTAAAGCTTGTTAAAAAGACGGGATATCCCGGAATGAAGGTGCTTCACTTTGCGTTTGGAGCGGATGATGACAGCGAATATCTTCCGCACTACTATAACAGCAACTGCGTTGTATATACGGGAACTCACGACAATGATACGACAAGAGGCTGGTATAAGACACTAAGCAGGGATGATAAGAAATTTGTGAGGGATTATCTTGGAGTAAACAGCGGAAGGCAGGTTATAAGCGGACTTATACGCGCTGCATTTTCAAGCGTTGCGGACACTGCGATAATTCCCATGCAGGATTATCTCGAGCTTGACGAGAGTGCAAGAATAAACATTCCGTCGACTCTCGGTGGAAACTGGCAGTGGAAGATGGAAGGTGATGAACTCACGGATGAGCTCTGTGAGAGGATGTATGACTATGCTAAAGTTTACGGAAGACTTGTAAAGTGAATGAGGATAAAGTTGGCGGTGCAGATTTTAGTTTCTGCACCGCCAAATAAGTTTAAAGTGATTCCGAGCTCATGTAAGAATTGCTGTAGTGGAAATCTCCGGTTACGTCTTCGCGGAACCAGGGAGCGGGGTGATATGCGCTTGCGGCTTCTTCGCTTGGGAATTCCACTTCGGCAAGTAGACGACCGTTAAAAGGGGCGTCAAAAACATCAAGTTCAATCTTGATGGCGCCTGATTTTATTGCAAATTTAATATTGGGATTGGCCGACAGAAATCCGTTATCAAATGCGTCTTCGTTAAGTGGCAGGAGATATCGGGTTTTCTTTATGATATTGCCGTCACATTTTTTCACAAGATGATCATAGCTCACCGCATCAAGGGGCATGTTGTACTCCACCTTTCCTATGCCGCTTTTCTCCGCAGGAGCAGATCCCTTGTATGTCATATAGTATTTGTCATCCTCGCGTCTTACGCGGACGGCGGGATTGGTGTTAAGGTATCCCTGCTCGATTATGTGGTATGGATATGTATTTAAGTTCTGTGGAAGCTTTTTTACGGTGAATTTCTTTTCTATTTCAATTCCCATGGTATATGCACCTTTCTGCGTGTCATAATTGTATGCTTTATTATAATATCTTTTGGGGATGAGTGCGCATAGAAATGATATAATGATTCATAGAATTTCGTAGAAGAGTCGAAGTATTTAGAATGAACGGAGGACAATATGGCAAAAACAGCGATTTTTCTTGCAAACGGTTTTGAAGAAATAGAGGGACTTACAGTAGTAGATATATTAAGGAGAGCGGGAATCGACATAACAATGGTGTCTATAACCGGAACTACAGCTGTTGAGGGTTCTCACGGAATAAAGCTTGAGGCTGATGATACAATTGAGAACTTTGATTTTGACGGAGTTGATATGATCATTCTTCCGGGCGGAATGCCGGGAACAAAGAACCTTGATGCGTGTGCACCTCTTAAGGCTAAGATAGAAGAGTTTAACAACGCAGGCAAGATGCTTGCAGCAATATGTGCAGCACCAACCGTATACGGCAAGATGGGACTTCTTAAGGGCAAAAAAGCTTGTTGCTATCCCGGATGCGAAGGCGACCTCATCGGCGCAAACGTATCTACAGACATGGTCTCAAAGGACGGCAACTTCATCACATCACGCGGAATGGGAACAGCAATTCCTTTCGCACTTGCAATCCTTGAGCACTTCAAAGGAAAAGAAGCAGCAGACCAAATGGGAACAGCAATTGTATATAAATAAAAAAATGGGGTTGTCGCACTAGAGCGACAGCCCCTTATTTTTGCTTTATCAGGTTTTAAAGAACTGAATATCCTGATTTAGTTTGTTTGCAACATTCTTGAGGTTCGTAGCCGATCCTGCAAGAGATGTAACTGTAGCGGAGAGCTCTTCCATAGAAGCGCCTGTCTCTTCCGATGAAGCGGCGTTCTGCTGTGAGATAGCTGAGAGCGAATTCATTGAATCTGATACAACATTCTTGGAAGATACGCAAGTCTCTGCACCTGAGGAGATGCTCTTTACACCGTTTACGGTCTCTCTGATATCTGAGAGCATTTCGTTTACGGAAACGAGAGTCTCACCCAAAGCATCCTGCTGGTCGAGATTTCCTTTTCTTACTTCATCTGAAGCTTCAACCGCAGCTTCACTCTGCTCAAGAAGGATATCCATCTGCTTTCTGATATCATCAGCCATTGCCTTTGAATCGTCGGCAAGTTTACCAATCTCTTCAGCAACAACTGCAAATCCCTTACCTGCTTCACCGGCTCTTGCAGCCTCGATTGAAGCGTTAAGTGAAAGGAGGTTTGTCTGTGTTGCGATGCTTGCGATTCCTTCAACCTTTTCGTTTATGCTTGAAACCGCTTCCTGAGTAGCGGAAATAGTCTTTGAAATGTCATCAATCTTGGAGGTCATGTTTGTGCTTGATTCCTGAAGAGCTGAAAGCGACTGTGAAGAAGCTTCCGAAGCATCTCTCATTCTTGTTGCAAGAGATTCAAGACTACCTGTCGATCCCTGTACATCAGAAACCGCATTACCGATCTGTGTAACGTTCTGAGATGCTTTCAGAATCTCGTCAGCCTGCTGGGTTGCACCCGATGCGATATCCTGAACCGCATTTGATACGTCCTCGGCTGTCTGTGAGATCTGATTAGCCATATCTGAGAGCTCTTCAGAAGATTCGCCGATTGTTGTCGCAGATACTTTAATGTTGGATACGATATCCTGAAGCTCATTTATTACGGTATTTGTATTATTGATGATTGTTCCAAACTCATCTTTTCTGTTTATATGCTTTTTTATCAATGCAAAGTTACCATCGGCAAGCTCTGCAAGAGCAGTGTTAACATCGTTGATGGGGTTTGTAAATGAGAGAGCCATACTTACTGCAATAAATGCTGTTATAGCAAGGAGAACAAGTCCTACAATAACAACAATAAGTGCTGCAGATCTTGTTTCTGCGGTTACAGTTTTTGTATCTGTTGCAGCAACAACGACAAATCCGGTGCTGGGGGATTTTATATATGAAACCATTGCGTGATATCCTTTGCCGGTATCTACCTGATATACGCCGCTGTCCTGACCGGAAGTTATAAACTGTGATTTGCTTCTGTCATCTTCGTTTGCTTCGGTAATCTCATACTGAGAGTGTGCAGCAACAAGACCGTTTCTGTCTACGAAGAAAGCGTCACTGGATCTTTCTGCGAGGAACTCGTGGAATCTGTTAAGATCAAGGTTTCGCTGAGCGACACCTATAACTTCGCCCTTTGAGCTGTATACGGGAGTTGCGATAGTTATCTGACGTATGCCTGTTGATGCGGAAACTATAACATTGGAAACATAGGTATTTCCGTTCATTGCTTCCTGGAAATAGTCTCTTTCACTTACGTCGACAAGTTCACCGGAACTTCTGAGAATCTGCTTTCCGTCTTTTCCCGTAAGCACAGTGATGTTTCCGTCGTTAAGCATTGTATCGATTTCTTCAAGATACTTGGCTGCCTCATCCTGGAAAGTTACATTAAAAGGAGTCTCCATAAATCTAGTTGTAGCAGGGGACTTAGCAAGTGTCTGAATACTCATTATATTCTTTTCCATGATGCCTTCGAATTCTGATTGGATATAGTGAGATTGCCACTTCAATATATTTTCTGCATCCTTAACAGATTTTGAGGTTGATGATGCATAACTTACTATTAAAGAAATAATAAGCGGAACAGCTACTAATAAAAGCATTATTGAAATCATTCTCGGTTTAATGCTGTTCATGAAATTGGTGGTTTTTTTCTTGGGTTTGGAATCCTTTGCCATCTAAATTGCCTCCATACTATTTAAATGAGAATTACTTTAACACGTTAAAACGATTAAAAATAATAACAATTGTATACTAAAATAATACTATTTAGCAGTTAAAAAATGACTAAAATCAGGAAAATTTTATAATGTTTTAATGATTAACCGTGTTAAGTTCGGTATGATATCGGCAAGTTATACGCTTAAATTAAGTCTCATAATGAAATGCAGCAATTTTTTACATGTGGGAAACTGAATAAAAAAGCGTGAATAAAAACATGGAAATTATTATGTACTTATGTTATAATCTGAAGCGATTGTGCCTATATGTGGGCTAAAGGGCTTGAAACTGTGTTTTTCGGCTCTTTATTATAAATACTTTTAGGAGGAATTACAGATAAAATGAGCGTAACAGTTGAGAAGCTTGAAAAGAGCATGGCTAAGCTTAAGATTGAAGTATCTGCTGAGCAGCTCGAGAAGGCAATTCAGAAGGCCTATGAGAAGAACAAGAATAAGATTCAGTTACCCGGTTTCCGTAAGGGTAAGGCTCCTCGTAAGATGATCGAGCAGATGTACGGTAAGGGAGTATTCTATGAGGATGCTGCTAATGAACTTATCGAGACAGAGTATCCCAAGGCTGTTGAGGAGTGCGGAGAGAACGTTGTATCTTCTCCCAAGATTGATGTTGAGCAGCTTGAGGCAGGAAAGGACTTCATCTTTACAGCTGAAGTAGCTCTTAAGCCTCCGGTTAAGCTTGGAAAATATAAGGGCGTTGAAGTTGAGAAGATGGACATCGACGTTACAGACGCTGATGTTGATGCTGAGATCGACAAGCAGAGAAATACAAATGCAAGAACTGTAGATGTAACAGACAGAGCAGTTCAGAATAACGATATCGTTACTCTTGATTTTGAAGGATTTGTTGACGGAGTTGCATTCCCCGGTGGAAAGGGAACAGATTATCCTCTTACAATCGGTTCAGGTGCATTCATTCCCGGATTCGAAGAGCAGCTTGTTGGATTTGAGATCGGTAAAGAAGGCGATGTAAACGTTAAGTTCCCTGAGGAATATCAGGCAGCTGAACTTGCCGGAAAAGATGCTACTTTCAAGTGCACAGTTAAGGCTATCAAGGCTAAGGAACTTCCTGAGCTTAACGATGAGTTCGCAAGTGATGTATCAGAGTTTGATACACTTGCTGAGTACAAGGAAGACGTTAAGAATAAGCTTGTAGAGAAGAAGACAAACGAAGAGAAGGCTAAGAGAGAAGATGCTGTAGTTAAGGCCGTTATCGAAGATTCAGATATGGAGCTTCCTGAGGCTATGATCGAGACACAGCAGAGACAGATCGTTAATGATTTCGCTCAGAGACTTCAGATGCAGGGCATGAACATGGATCAGTATCTTCAGTACACAGGTAACACTGTAGACAAGATGCTTGAGCAGGTTAAGCCTCAGGCTATCGAGAGAATCAAGTCAAGACTTGTTCTTGAAGCTGTAGCTGAGAAGGAAAACATCACAGTTTCAGACGAAGAGTTCGAGAAGGAACTTGAGAAGATGGCTGAGCAGTACAGAATGGAGCTTTCTAAGCTTAAAGAGCTCATGTCTGATGCTGAGAAGAAGGTAATGAAGAGTGACCTCGCAGTTCAGAAGGCTGCTGATTTCCTTGTAGAGAATGTAAAGGAAGGCGCTGCTAAGAAGGCTGCAAAGAAGACAACAACAAAGAAGACTGCTGAAAAGGCTGAGAAGGCTGCCGATAAGGAAGAGAAGCCTGCAAAGAAGACAGCTGCCAAGAAGACTACAGCTAAAAAAGATGCTGCAGACAAGGAAGAGAAGCCTAAGAAGACAACAACAAGAAAGAAAAAGACTGAAGAGTAATCAGGCAGTTTGAATAAAAACATATGAACTTTATGGCACTTATTATTTGGTAAATACAAAGAAATAGGTGCCATTAGTTTTATTTGGAAACAGGGAGGATGTATGATAGAGTCTTTTTTTAACAAGTATAAGAAAATATTCGCGGGGGTATTTATTATAGGAATACTCTGTGCGGTTGTGCCTGTTATTGTTGGCTGTGGTTATACATATCTGTGTGAAGATGATTTCAGCTTTGAGGGTGGAGCTGCGGATGCTGCGGATGTATACGGATCGAACGTTGTGGCTGCCGCGCATAAGATGGTTGAATATTACAATGTAAATCAGGGAACCTATCTTTTTAATTATCTTATTCATTTTATCAGGGCATATACAAGAGGAGGACTTCCCGGATTTCATTTTTACATGATATTAAATGCGGTTGCTTTCTGCGCTGCGCTCATATTTCTTCTGAAAATTCTTATAAAAGATAATACTGCGAGCCTTGGAGCCTCTTTTGCCATATTTGCATCGGTGTTTTCCATGTCAAATACACAATGCGGAAGAGAACTCTTTTACTGGTATACCGGAGGACTTAATTATCTGACGGAATTAACACTTGGATTGCTTGCTGTTTCATTATGCATTCTGTATATACGAAAGAAAAAAGTGATATATCTGATCGCAAGTGCTATATTGGCATTTTTGGCAAGCGGAGGATCGCTTAACGTTGTTTGTGCAGATCTTTCGTGGCTTATAGCTGTTGTGATACTTAAAAGAGAAGAATTTGTAAAGGATAAAAAGATTGCAATACCGGCTGCGGTTTCGTTTGTAGGAGCTCTTATAAACGGACTTGCTCCCGGAAACTATAAGAGAGCGGAGAGGGATCTGAAGGAAGGACACAGTACATTTTTTGATGCGCTTAGGGATACTTTTAAATGTATCATTTCTGAAGATATGTTTCTTTTCACAAGCGCTGTGTTTATCCTGATGCTTCTCCTGGCATTTGTAATCTTCACTATTTATAAAGTTAAGGTGCTTGAGGGAAAAGTTACGGTGTTAAACCTTGTGATTGTTCTTGTCGGAACATGGTTTGCAAGATATTTCACCATGTTTCCAGTATGCTTCGGATATCATGTCGATGAAGTTATCAACATGAGAACCGCAAGTTCCTATGAGATTGTGGCAAAGTTTATGTATTTCCTTGCAGTAGCGGTGCTTGCGCAGTTTCTTTCGGAAAAATTTGAAGGAAAAACGGATCGTATCGCAATGGGAGTGCTCGCTGCGGGAGTACTGCTTGCACTGATCCTTCATTCCGCATTAAGTGAAGATATCAAGAGCGGAATGTCGTATGTTTCTTATAATGACTATAAGACAGGAGCATTGCAGGAAACCTATGCTGCCAGAGAGTATATTCTTGCATCACTGTCACTGGCGGAGAAAGGAAGCGATGTCGCTGTTTATGTCAGACCATATAGAGCGGCAGAGTCTACCTACGGAATGGGGCTTGGAGAAGGAGCCGATGAGTGGGTAAACAGATCTGCGGCAGGCTTTTATGATCTAAATACCGTTACGGTTTTTTATCTTGAAGAGTGAGTAGCTATGAAAAATTTCCCGTAAATATCAGTTTGCGGGAAATTTTTATGCTCTTTTTATAAAATTATTGGTATAATGGAAATTGGAATTTTATTTTTAGGCTAGAAAGGAAGAAAAAATGAGTTTAATACCTTACGTCATTGAACAGACAAGTCGCGGTGAGAGGTCATATGATATTTACTCCAGACTTTTGAAAGAGAGAATCGTTTTCCTCGGAGAAGAAGTTAATGCCGCATCAGCCAGTACAGTTGTAGCTCAGCTCCTGTTCCTTGAAGCTGAAGATCCCAATAAGGACATTCATATGTATATTAACAGTCCCGGGGGAGAGATTACATCCGGAATGGCTATATATGATACAATGCATTATATAAAATGTGACGTTAGTACAATATGTATAGGAATGGCTGCAAGTATGGGAGCGTTTCTTCTTGCAGGCGGAGCAAAGGGCAAGAGAATGGCTCTTCCCAATGCTGAAGTTATGATCCATCAGCCTTTGGGAGGAACACAGGGTCAGGCTACCGAGATTGAGATTGCTGCAAAGCATATCATCAGAACAAAAGAGAAAATGAACAGGATGCTTGCTGAGAATACAGGAAAGCCTTTCGAGCAGGTTGCTGCAGATACTGAAAGAGATAACTGGATGACTGCGCAGGAAGCTTTGGAATATGGGCTGATTGATTCTATAGTTGAGAACCGTCCTAAGAAAGAGGAAAATAAATAATGGCAAAGATACCGGGAGAGATCAAGTGCTCTTTTTGTAACAAGACACAAGATCAGGTAAAAAAATTAATAGCGGGACCTGCAGGTGTATATATCTGCGACGAGTGCGTAGAGATTTGCTCGGACATCATCGCTGAGGAATTTGACGATGAGCCCGAAGTAGCTGAGAGGGACCAGCAGATCAATCTTTTGAAGCCGGTAGAAATCCGCAACTTTTTGGATGAGTACGTTATCGGACAGGAGGAAGCTAAGAAAGTTCTTGCTGTTTCCGTATACAACCATTACAAGAGAGTATTGGCACCAAAGAGTGAAGATAAGTCGGAAGTAGAGCTTCAGAAGAGTAATATCATAATGGTAGGTCCTACCGGATCGGGTAAGACATACCTTGCACAGACACTTGCCAAGATAATCAATGTACCTTTTGCGATTGCAGATGCTACAACACTTACTGAGGCAGGATATGTCGGAGAAGATGTTGAGAATATTTTGCTCAAGCTTATCCAGAATGCCGATTACGATATCGAGAGAGCGCAGTACGGCATTGTATATATCGATGAGATCGATAAGATCACAAAGAAGAGCGAGAACGTTTCCATAACAAGAGACGTATCGGGTGAAGGCGTTCAGCAGGCACTTCTTAAGATTATTGAGGGTACTGTTGCAAGCGTGCCTCCGCAGGGAGGAAGAAAGCATCCTCATCAGGAACTTATTCAGATTGATACAAGCAATATCTTGTTTATTTGCGGCGGAGCGTTTGACGGTCTTGATAAGATTGTTGAGGCAAGACTTGACCGCAATTCAATCGGATTTAACGCTGAGATAGCTGATAAGTCTGAAAGAGAGATCGGAGAAGTTCTCAAAGAGGTTACTCCTCAGGATCTTGTTAAATTCGGACTTATTCCCGAGTTTGTAGGACGTGTGCCGATTACGGTAACACTTGAAGGACTTTCAAAGGAAGCACTTGTCAGAATTCTTACAGAGCCCAGAAATGCTCTTGTTAAGCAGTATCAGAAGCTCTTTGATTTTGATGATGTTAAGCTTACATTCGAGGACGGCGCTGTTGATAAGATCGCGCAGATGGCATACGAGAGAGAAACGGGTGCCAGAGGACTTCGTTCCATCATGGAAAAGACTATGATGAATGTTATGTACGAGATTCCTTCCGATGAAACAATCAGCGAGTGTGTGATCACTGACAATTCCGTTGACGGAACAAGTGAGCCGCTTATTGTGCACAAAGAACAGGGAAAACTTAAGCCTGCAAAGTAATTGCAAGATATAAAAGAGAAAATGATAGATTTAGAGCCATGACTAAAAGTCATGGCTCATCTTTTTAGTGGGGTTTATATTTAAAACAAATAGTGTTTAAATATCAATTTTCATACCGCCGTATTTTCTGATCTTAAGAACGACGCATGCTCCTTCGCCGAATATATCGTTGAGGGCTTTTTTGTATTCTTCGACTTTGTCGTTACGGACGAAAGCCTGGATTGTTCCGGCAAATCCGCCTCCGTGAACCCTGCATACACCGCCGTCTTCGCCAAGTATGGTCTCGCTGATGCAAAGAGCAAGAGATATACCCTGGTGCTGAACATCCTGATTGGTGTATACGTTCTGAAGGAACTTGTATGATGAATTACCGGATTCTTTTATGATTTTCAGGAATGTAGCAAAGTCATTGTTTTTGAGGGCGTCAACCTGTCTTATAACCCTCTTGTTCTCTTCATAGAAGTGGAGAGCACGAAGAACTGCTCTGTCTCCGAGTTTTTCACGAAGAGCGGGAATGGATTCAATAACTTTGGATTCAGGAACATTTACAAGAACGGCTTTCCTGAATTCTTCCGCTACGGCTTTCATTTCCTTGGTAACGGCAGCATATTCCGAAGTTAAGTCTGCGTGATTTCCCTTTGTATCTGTGATACAAAGACTGTAGCCTGCTGCATCAAGATCGAGCTCTAAGGTTTCAACTTTCGGAGTGCCGGGAACTTTGAAATCTATATGGCTAAGCTTTCCAAAAGAGCAGGCCATCTGATCCATAAGACCGCACGGCTTACCAAAATATATATTCTCTGCGTATTGTCCTATTAGTGCAATGGTCATCGGATCAATCTTATCTTCGTTGTACAAAGAAGAGATGATTGTTCCAATCACTGTCTCAAAGGATGCAGAAGATGAAAGGCCTGAACCGTTAAGAACATCGCTTGTGATGTAGGCATCGAAACCGCCTATTTCATATCCGTTCATTTTGGCTCCGGCGAGAACGCCCTTTACCATGGCAAGTGAAGAACCGTGTTCAGTCTTGTTTATAGCTGTGTCATCGGGGCTGAAGCTTATCATGTTGTTGTAGCCTTCGGATTTGATATTTATCTTGTCATCTTTTTTGGCTACAACGGCGATGGTGTCTAAGTTAATGGACGCCGTAAGGACATGGCCGTGTTGATGATCGGTGTGGTTACCGCATATCTCTGTGCGTCCCGGTGCATTTATTATGCATACATCATCGTTATATCCGGGAGTTGACTTAAAGGTATCCTCATAGCTTTTTATTGCTTTGATATATCTTTCTGTCTGATAAGCAATCAGAGATTCATCGAGATAGATATCCAGAAGCTTATCTTTTAATCTGCCATCTTCAATATAACTGATCAAGTCCTGTGTTTTCATATTTTCCTAACCCTCATCTGTTGACAAATATCTTAATACCCCAAGGTCCGATACTGATTCTGTCTCCGCGGTTGTAGTTATCCGAGCTTATTAGTTCCGTGCAGTCTTTAAATATTGAGATAAGCTCAATTCTGGGAGAGTAGTTAAAGTAGTAGGTTATCTCTTCTCCGAGAGCATTGGTTCCCGTTTTAACTATAATAGGGAATATTTCTTCGGGTACGGAGAGGCCTATTCTTCTTATAAGCTTTTTCAGTATCGAAGTGAGACCTTCGCATTTCATGTAACATCCGATATAGGTTACGGTTCCGCTTCCGTTTTCATAGAGTTTCTTATGAAGGATTGCGGCATATTTATCCCAGCATGGATGTACGTAGGTACCCCAGATTTCTTCGCCTGTGCCCTGAGGCCTCAAAAGTTCCATCCAGTGAGAAACATTAAATTCTCTTCCTTCGATCTTTATAGTAGTATCTACGGGTCTTGTAAACTGATCGTAGCTTCCGCCGACCATGTCTGTCATGTTGTAAGGAAGCGCATCTGGATAAATCTTAAGCTCTTCATCAGCGACAAGGCTCTTAAATCCAAGTACAAGATTTCCGCCTTTCTCAACATATTTGCGAAGAGAATCGATGAGCTCTGTTGTTGCCGAGTAGAGTGAAGGCGCAATCAGGAGAGGATATTTTTTAACGAGCTCTTCCGAATCCATATCAATAATATCGTCTTTGTAAACAATATCTGTTTCAAGATTCATCTTGTAGCAAGCATTGTACATCCAGCGAAGTATATGGTTATAACTAAGCTCCTTAGGACTCCAGTCATCTTCTCCGACACTTGCATCAGATACATCGTCTATAGGGAATTCATCCAGACCCACAAGGCTTCTGTTATCTGCGATAATGGCAGCAGGACAGTGCTTCTTGAGGTTCTGTAAATGTTCGTCTATCTTAAGCTCTTCAGATCTTGCAAAGGCAAGTTCCTTATATGTTTCGCCGGGGATCAGATCGTGGCTTATGATTCCTTTCCAGTAGGATTCAAGGGAATTGTGGATTGAATGCCAATTCCAGTACATAACACCGTTTGCTCCACTTGCAAGGTGGCTGTAATAAGCCTGCCTGAGCTGTCCGGGATATGCAAGCCAGTCAAGTCTGCCCTGAGACTGTGTTTCAAGTACAAGATAATTATCTTTTTTGAGTGATCTTCCGATGGCGCCGCCAAAGCCTATGGTTGCACCGTCGAATCTGTTTTGAGTGGGATGGTAGATATCAACTCCGGCAATATCAACTGCCTTTGCAGCGTCCTGCTGATTAACAAGAGGCTGAATGCCGTAAGAAAATCCGTCCCATGAGAAATCATAATTGTGAGTGATGAACTGATCGTCTCTCTTATACTCATTTATGATGTCTGCCTGCCATTTCTGGTACTCGGTGATCCTGTCTCTGAGGAACGCCTTGTAGGCAGCGGAAAGACTACCGTTTATGGTACCGCGGATATCGGGCATGTCATCCCATGATTCAATGCGGTTACTCCAGTAATTAAGCCCGAATTCATCGTTGAATATATTGATGTCGGGATATTTCTTCTTCATCTCTTCGATGAACATCTTTTGATTTTCGGGAGAGTATCCGTTTCCGGAACGTGTCTCGTTATCAATCTGATATCCGATAACCTGCGGATTAGCCGCAACTTCTTCCATCATCTTTCTGATGATCCTTTCAGCATGGAAAAGAAAATGCGGGTTAGTGATGTCGTGTTGTTGTCTGCGTCCGTAGATGCTCTGGCCTTCAGGAGTTACGGCCATGACATCGGGGTATTTCTTTGCAAGCCATGAAGGTATAGCGTAAGTAGGTGTGCCCACAATTACCGAAATATCGTATTTTGCGGCCGCATCAAGAACTTTGTGTAAATATGTAAAATCAAATACGTTATCGGAAGGCTCCCAATTACTCCATGTGGATTCAGCGATTCTGATAACGTTCATGCCGGCATCCTTCATAAGCTGGAAATCGGTATCTATTCTGTCATAAGGCATATATTCAGCATAATAAGCAGCGCCAAAAAAAGTTGATTTCATAACCATTCACCTCATAAAAAAACCTTTGTATCTTTGTATATATATTTTATAAAAAAATTCGCTTAATATGTCAAAAAATGAGAAAAAATATTCGTATATGCAATAAACACAAGATGCTAAAAATTGGTTTTATTTAGCAGCCAACATGAAAAATCAAGTAACAATTGCGGTTGACGAAAAAATGATAAAGTGCTAAATTTCAAACAAGACAACCAATTGCGCAAAGTATAACACAGAGTTTAAAAAAAGCAAAGTATTATTTTAAATATCGATTAAAAGAGGTTTTATCGGATGGGAGAAAATGAAAAAAAGAATATAACCATCGGGGATGTTGCGAAGGCGTTGGGGGTGTCAAAAACAACGGTTTCCCGTGCAATTTCCGGTAAGGGCAGAATAGGAAACGAAACAAGGCAGAGAGTCCTTGAATATATAGAAGCAAACAATTACAGGCCAAATCCGATGGCCAAAGGGCTTGCTGACCAGAAAAAATATAATATATGCTGGGCTATTCCCGGAGATTCGAATGTGTATGCACTTCCTTTTTTCCAGAGGTGTATGGCGGGAGTTTGCGAGGTTACTACGGCTACGGATTATGATGTTCTGATTTCACTTGTATATGAGGATAATATTTCTCATTTAAAGAGGATCGTCGAGAATAAAAAAGTGGACGGCATTATCCTTGGACGAACGATGGTGGACGATCTTGCCGTTAAGTACTTAAAAAGCATGAACATTCCGTTTGTTACGGTCGGAAGCAGCAAAGAAACGGGTGTGATTCAGGTTGATAACGATCAGGAGAATGCCTGCATGGAGATGACAACAGCTCTGATAAAATGCGGTTATAAAAAGCCTGTTCTGATCGGCGGCGCACTCAGCCACATGGTAAATACGACAAGACAGAAAGGGTTTGAGATGGGGCTTAAGGCAGCAGGTATCGAAGTTAAGCAGGATATGCTCTTTCTTGGAAACGAAACTTCCGAAGAAGTGGAAAAAGCAGCCGAATCAGCGATCAAAGCGGGTGCAGAGTGCATAGTATGTATGGATGACAGAATATGTCGTGATGTGATATTGAAACTCAGGCGAGATGGAGTGAATATTCCCGGGAATGTCGGAGTTGCGTCTTTTTATAACAGTGATCTGCTTTCAGGGAACCAGCCTCAGGTCACAGCTCTTCAGTATGATCCTAAGGAACTTGGAAACGTGGCGTGTAAGACGTTACTCAGACTTATAGACGGTGAAGAGGCTCCGGAAAAGATCCTTCTTGGCTATGAGGTATTACTGAAAGAGTCCACACAAAAAAGCGTAAATTCGATTACATTATCAAAAAAACATTGATACACCCCCGTAAAAAAGGTAAAATATAATAGTATGGACAACCGTTTGCGTATGATTTTTGCGCAATAGTACAGGCAGAAGAACTTTTATATTACTTATAATTGTTAGGAGGGAAACGATTATGAAAAAGAAGTTTCTATCAATTGCTTTGGCATCTATGATGGTTGCAGCTGCTATTACAGGGTGTGGCAATCCTGAGGTTGCCAATGACACGGTAGAGTCTGAAACACCAGCAGCTGAAAGCTCAGGAGATAGCGGGGAAACGGATGGCGCAGCTTCTGCGGACGCAGTGCAGAACCTTATCAGTAGTACAACGGGACCGGTGGATCTTACACTTTGGGCTTCTGAGGAAGATCAGGATTTCACACAGGGAGTTATTGAGGACTTCAAGGCTCTTTATCCTGATGTAACATTTAACATTACACTCGGCGCAGAGTCAGAGTCTACAGCTAAGGATAAAGTCCTTACAGACGTTGAGGCTGCTGCGGATGTATATACATTTGCTCATGACCAGATCAATGACCTGGTTAATGCGGGAGCACTTCAGGAAGTATTGGCTACTTACACATATGATGTAAAGAATGCCAATGTTCAGACTTCTGTTGATGCCGCAACAGTAGGCGGAAAGCTTTATGCTTATCCTATGACGGCAGACAACGGTTATTTTATGTTCTATAACAGTGAAGTTATAAAAGATCCTTCTAATCTTGAAGCAATGATTTCTGATGCAAAGAATGCAGGTAAGAAGATTGCAATCGAATTTAAGAACGGATGGTACCTTTACGGTTTCTTCAAGGCAGTCGGCCTTGACGCTACACTTAACGAAGACGGAAAGACAAACACTTGCAACTGGAACGGAGAGGGCGGTGTTGACGTATGTCAGGCAATCCTTGATGCAGTTGCTTCAGGTGTTGTTGTAAATATGGATGACGGCACTACCGTTACAGGAATTAAGGACGGTACGGTTTGTGCGGCTATTAACGGTATCTGGAATGCACAGGTTGCACAGGATGCCTGGGGAGCAAACTACGAAGCAAGTAAGCTTCCTACAATGAAGATCGGTGGCAAAGATTGCCAGCTTTCATCATACTCCGGATTTAAGCTTATCGGCGTAAATCCTCATGCAAAGAATATCGGTTGGGCTATGCTTCTTGCTGAGTACCTTACTTCAGAGGAAGTTCAGACAGCAAGATTTGAGGCAAGAAACCTCGGACCTTCCAATATAAATGCAGCTTCATCAGATGCGGTTAAGAGTGATAAGGCTATTTCAGCTCTTGCAGCGCAGGCACCTTTCTCAACACCTCAGGTTATTGGCGGAAATTACTGGAGTCCTGCTGAGACACTCGGACAGATTCTTGCAAGCGGCAATCCTGACAATACAGATCTTCAGCAGCTTCTTGATACTGCAGTTGAAGGTATTACAGCGCCGGTCAATGACTGATAATTGAATTTTGGGCTAGATACTAGCCAATGAAGTATAACCCCATATCGAATGAGGTATGGGGTTATATTTGTCAAAAAAGGTAAAAGGGTAAGAGAAAGGAGTTGAGATAATTGGCTAATTATAGGACTTATCCGCATAATCAGAGAAATTATCCGCGTAATCAAAAGACTGTTCGTACTAAGAAGGCTCCCAAAGTTAATCCAATTGTAAAATACTTCAAGGAATTGGGCACTTGTCTGGCAGAGGGCAGTACTTGTGTGAAACTATCGACCGTATTCATGGGATTGGGGCATATATACAATTACCAGTTTATGAAGGGTGTGCTTGTATTTATTGTACAGGCGCTGTTTATTGTATACCTTATTTTCGGTGCCGCACCGAATCTGGCTAAGTTCAGTACACTCGGTACGGTGAAAAGAGAAGCCTTATTCGATCCTCTGACGATGCAGAATACAGTAAATGATTATGATAATTCATTTATGATACTACTCGGATCGGTAGGTGCACTGTTTATTATTTTCATGTTCTTTTTATTCTGGGTAAGCAATATTAAGAGCATGTACAAAACACAGCTTCTGCTGGAGGCAAGAAAGCATGTAAATACTTTCAGTGAAGATTTCAAAGAGCTCTTGGGCGAGAAGTTCCATATTACACTTCTTTCATTCCCTATTCTCGGCGTTATTTTGATGAATATCATCCCGATATTGATCCTTATCACTATAGCATTTACCAATTACGACCAGAATCATCTTCCGCCGAGTGAACTGTTTACCTGGGTTGGATTCAGAAACTTTGTAAAACTGTTTACTCAGACAACAACATCATCTTTTGGATATGCATTCAGAAGAATTCTTGAATGGACATTTTTGTGGGCATTTTTTGCAACGGTTTCGAACTTTTTGCTTGGTCACCTTATTGCACTGCTCATCAATTCAAAACTTATCAAGATCAAAAGATTTTGGAGAACTTTGTTTATTGTTACGATTGCCGTGCCGCAGTTTGTAACGCTTCTTTTGGTAAGAAATTTCCTTGCGGATTCGGGTATTGTCAATTCAATATGTTCAAGCATGGGAATAACAGCTTTTCTCCAGAATGTAGGCCTTGTAAGTAAGAATATTTCATATATTCCGTTCCTTACCAGTCCGGGATGGGCAAAAGTTACGATTGTCATTATAAATATCTGGGTTGGTATTCCGTATCAGATATTGATCTCTACAGGTATTCTTTTGAATATTCCAAGGGATCAGATCGAGGCGGCAATGATCGACAGAGCGTCGCCGTATGCGATATTCAGAAACGTAACAATGCCTTATGTTATGTTCGTTGAGGGACCTACACTTGTAACTGACTTCGTAAGAAATATCAATAACTTCAATATTATTTATCTGCTTACGCAGGACGTATATGTAACGACGGATCAGGCGCTGGCCAATTCACACGGAAAAGAAGTAGACCTTCTCGTCACGTGGTTGTTCAGACTGACAAACGAGTATTATGACTACAAGATGGCTTCGGTAATCGGTGTCATTGTATTCTCGATATGTTCGATATTTACTATTCTTTCATTTAGCAGAATCGTAGCAGGTGAAAGAGAGGAGGTATTCATGTAATGAAGATAAAGAAGATTATTATATCCTGCCTCCTTCATATTCTTTTGGCATTTATAACTTTTGTATGGATAATACCGATCATCTGGCTTGTAGTTACGGCTTTTAGCGGATATAAGGGAATAGACATATCTCATTTCTTCCCTGAGACATGGTCGGTTAAGAATTTTAGTACCATTTTGTTTAAACCGGACTCTGTTGTTCAGTATGTGACATGGTTTAAAAATACGTTTATCATAGCAGTCTTTACTTGCATAATATCCACAGTGTTTATATTTATGGTGGGTTATGCATTTTGCTGCCTGAGATTTCCGGGACGTAAACAACTTATGGTATTTAGTGTTGTTTTGAACATGTTCCCCGGTGTACTGTCGATGATAGCTGTATACTTTGTACTTAAGTCTCTCGGACTTACAAACAGCCACATTGGTATGATCATAGTATATTCGGCGGGTTCCGGACTCGGATTCCTAATTGTCAAAGGATTCATGGATACAATTCCCGTATCTTTGCGTGAGTCTGCACGACTTGAAGGAGCCAATGAGCTTCAGATCATGCTTAATATCATAATTCCTATCTGTAAACCTATAATCGTTTATCAGGTAATCGCCTCATTCCTTGTTCCGTGGGGAGATTTCGTACTCGCAAAGCTGATGCTTAATTCCGGACTTTCAAAAGACTGGACCATTGCGATAGGATTGTATAACATGCTTGATAAGTCGCTTATCAACAAGTACTTCTCAATATTCTGCGCAGGCGGACTACTCGTTTCCATCCCGATATCAATTCTGTTCCTGCTTATGCAGAAGTTCTACATTGAGGGCGTATCAGGCGGAGCGATTAAGGGCTGATCATTTATAAAAGGGACGACCTGTATGGCCATTCTTCACGGCCCGCAGCGACGGTTTCAGTTTTGAAATGTTTGTGGTCGGCTGCGCAGTGATTTTCATAATTTCAGAAAACCCGAAAATGCCTCCTTTTGACGTTGCTCAGATAAGTCGGCATTTTCGGGTTTTCTAAAATTTTAAAATCATCTTGCTCGTCCGAAAACTGCACATTTTTAAAACTGAAACCGTCGCTGCAGGCCGTGAAGAATGGCCATACAGGTCTGTTGCTTGTTATAATCTGATTGTAATTGAGACGTTTAGGAGGCTATGAAATAGGGGACGAAATTAGAACAGGAAGTCTATTCGCCACTACCCCTGTTTGATGACATTAATCTGATTTTAATCTTTCTCAAAGGATTGTTTAATTTGGGACCTTTATATTGATTACTGTAAACAAAAGAAAACATTCTTAAAAAGAGAAAGGGAATACACCATGGATGAATTTGAAAAGATTGAAAAATTAAGAACAAGAGCAAATGTATCATATGAAGAAGCAAAGGCAGCACTCGGCGAAGCAAATGGCGATCTTCTTGATGCCATGATTATTTTGGAGAAAGAGGGTAAGGTTGCAAAGCCTGAACAGCAGGTTCATTCTACAGAGTATACACGTGAACCCGGATATGATATGGTTCCTGTAGGAAGTGCAAAAGACTGTGGCGAGAGCTTCGGAACAAAGGTTAAAGAGTTCCTTAAGAAAGTGATCGATTATCTTTCAAACAATCATATGAAAGTTTCACATCACGATGAGCAGGTGATTGACCTTCCTCTTTGGACGGCGGTTCTTATAGTGGTACTCGGCTGGTGGTTCGTACTCGTACTTATTGTGGTTTCACTGTTCTTTGACTGGAATTATAAGTTCTACGGAAAGAACAATCTGCAGGGCGCAAATACTGTAATGGACAAGGCAAAAGAGACAGCTGAGCAGGTTAAGGAAGAATTCCATCACAATTCTTCGGAATCATAAGGAAACACTACTAATTATGACAGGAGTATTAAATGGCGGCACATTTACTTATAGTTGAAGACGAAGAAAAACTTGCAAGATTTGTCGAGCTTGAATTGCAGCATGAAGGATATGAGGTTAGCAAAGCGGCCGATGGCCGCGAAGGCCTTAGGATGGCAACTGAAGGGAACTACGACCTCATTTTGCTTGATATCATGCTGCCGGGCTTAAACGGATTGGAAGTACTGAGGCGCTTGATGCAGGATAATCCGACGCCGACGATTCTTTTGACCGCACGTGACGAAGTCATGGATAAAGTATCGGGACTCGATGGCGGAGCTGTGGACTATATCACAAAGCCTTTTGCCATCGAGGAACTTCTTGCAAGAGTCAGGGTTGCGCTTAAACTTCACGGAAAGGTGGGTGCTGAGAGCGCAGCCAAAGGCACTTCAGACGCAAATGAAGAAGGCGTTTATACCTGGCAAAAATTAAAGCTTGATGAGAAAAAGCGGGAGGTTACTTATGACGGCCATATCATCCCGCTTACAAACCGTGAGTTTTTGATGCTTGAAATGCTTCTAAAGAATAAAGACATTGTGCTTTCGAGGGATACTCTTCTTGAGAAAGTGTGCGGCTATGACTATGTCGGTGAAACCAATATGATCGATGTATATATAAGATATCTGCGCTCAAAGATTGATGATGCGTTTGATGTTAATATGATCACGACCGTGAGGGGAGTAGGCTATGTCATCAAATCCGATGCAGAATAATGTTCGCCCGTCAAAAAAAATGACGTCTATCGCGCATCATATCGTGGTTCAGATAAGCTGGGCAAAGACGAAAGTATATTTAAAAACGGATCTGCTCCTGTTCATCCTGCTGAACGCGGGATGGGCATATATGAAAGAGCTGGAGGTTATCGGGGAATTTTCTCTTTTTAATCATAATCGCAGCTTATATTCGGAAACAGGGCATTTGAGCGATATATGTTATCGTGTTTTTTCAACGGACGGGGAAATGCTTATGTCCGCCGAATTTTTTATGATAGCTTTCAGGATAGCTGTTTTTGTGGCGGCACTTTTTGTATTGCAGATGATAGGACTTATGCTTTCGCTTCCGATCGTGTTTCAAAAGGCACATCGCACGCTCAGACCAATAAGAGAGATTGCGGAGAAAGCGGATGAACTGAACAGACTCGCTTTTTCGGAGGATAAATTCAGGCATATAGAGGATGCGATAGAACATGCGGATCCGGAGGGTACGATAAACCTTCACGACAGGGATCTTCTGGGAATAGAGCAGGCGGTCAATCACCTTATAAAGAGACTGCAGGATTCATACAGGCAGCAGGCGCGTTTTGTAAATGATGCGTCGCATGAGCTCAGAACGCCTATAGCGGTTATCAGGGGATACGCAGGAATGCTGGAGAGATGGGGCAGGTCTGATGAAAAAGTGCTTGATGAGTCGATCGCGGCTATATCAAATGAAGCCGAGCACATGAACCACCTGGTTGAGCAGCTTCTTTTCCTTGCGAGGGGCGACAGCGGAAAGACGGTATTGCAAAAAGAGAGCATTCTCTTAAATGAACTGATGAAGGAAATATATGAGGAATCATTTTTAATAGATGAAGAGCATCCGTACAGGTTTAGGGATGCCTCGGAACTTATAACGATTGACGCCGACCGTACGCTTCTTAAGCAGGCGGTGCGCATACTTGTGGATAATGCCGCAAAGTATACGGATAAAAACGATGAGATAATACTTGGAGTTGGGCGTACCGAAGACGACAGGCCGTATCTGATGGTGCAGGATACGGGTATAGGTATGACTCAAACAGATGTTGAGCACATGTTTGAGAGGTTCTACAGAGCCGATGAAGCCAGAAGTTTTCAGGGAACGGGCCTTGGCCTTTCAATAGCGAAATGGATAGTTGACAGACACGGAGGACACTTCGAAATTGTTTCGAGAACGGAACTCGGAACACGAATAATGATAGTTTTGACTTAAAAATTTGCCTTAAAAAAGCATAAAGAATGAATTTGCCCTATTTATAAATGTTAACGATGTGTGTTATACTAAGTGTGTCGGCAAAAAGTACATTTGTCTACGAAGTGGCATTTTGATATTTAGGAGAATAAGGGCTTATGAAGAAGGTTGCTCTGGTAATGGAAAGCTGGGGACGATACATCACTAACGCATGGATAAGTGGAATCCTCAGCAAGATTAAGGAAGCGGATGCAGATATAAACTTATATGTATTTAACGCTTATGCCAATTGGAGCACAGATGAGCTGTACAATCAGGGAGAACATTATATATTTGGTCTCCCTGATTTTTGTGATTTTGACGGAGTAATTGTTGAGCTTAATAACACAGAGATTCCCGCTGTTAGGGACGAAGTTATTGAAAGAGTCAGGGAATCCAAAGTTCCGGCCATACTTATAAATTCAAAGGAAGATGGCTTCTATTTGGTTGGCGTAAACAATTATCAGTGCATGTATGATAACATAAGCTTTTTATATAACGAGAAAAATTGTAAGAGCTTTTGGTTTGCAATGGGACCCGAGGGAAATTACGAGAGCCAGATGCGCGCCAAGGCACTTGTTGACTTCGCAAAAGAGAACGGCCTTAAAAAGAACAAAGATTATGTTCTTGAATTCAGTGGTTTTGATATTAAGGACGGCAGAGATATATTTAGGAAATTGTATGGGGCAAAAAAGAAGATGCCCGATGCGGTAATATGTGTCAACGACAACCTTGCGGTCGGTGTGCTCGCCGAGGCGGAAGAAGCAGGAATTAAGTGTCCCGAAGATTTTTATATAACTGGATTTGATGATTTTGATAAAGCAAGATTCTATACTCCGAGGATCTCTACTGTAAGTTATAAGAGAGAAGATGCCGGAGAGATGGCAATACAGCTATTCATGGATATATGGGACGGAAAGCCTGTCAATCAGGAGAATTATATTAAGTCCACAAATATTTATTGGGACAGCTGTGACTGCGAGTCTGATATTGTTGTTGACAGCCGTGCACAGATGAAGGGCAATATCCTGTGGAACGAGAGCAGCGTGGAGTTTGCAAACGACTTATTAAAGCTTTCTTCAAGGATTACTCATGCGGACAGCATGAAGGAAATGGTCGATGTTATCCGTGATGTTGTTAAAGTATCCAGGTGCGAAGACATCATAATGGTTTTGGAACCCAAGTTCTGGGCGCAGTTTGAGACTGCCGAGGAAGAATGGATATTTGATACGGCTTATATCAACGAAGATTGTATAAAAAATATTTTCCCGACTTTTGAAGGCAGAGGAAAAGGCGATTGCTATCTTTTTATCCCGATTCATTTCAGGGAAAAGAGTGCAGGTTACCTTGCCATGAAGAATCCTATATACCTTATGGAACAGCAATTCCTGTTTGACCTTATAAATACGTTCTTATCGGGAATGGAGATTCTTTACCAGAAAGAATGTCTTGCAAGGGCGAACGAGAAACTTTCGGATTTATCTGTAAAAGATGCTCTTACAGGCCTCTACAACAGACTTGGATTTGGAGAATACGCAGAGAAGCTTATCGCTGACGGACACAAAGAAGGAAAGCCGATGCTCATTCTTTATTCCGATCTTGATATGCTTAAGTACCTGAATGATACCTATGGCCACGAGGTTGGTGACAAGGCCATAATATGTGCTTCCAACGAGTTAAAAGAGCATGTTACTCCCGAGGGAATGTGCTTCAGACTTGGCGGTGACGAGTTCCTTATAATAGATAAATTCATGAGTGATGAGATCGTAAGGGATTGCATCGTTGAGATAAGAGAAAACTTAGTAAGAGATTCCAGAAAGATAGAGCTTCCTGTAGATCTTTCGCTTAGTTTTGGATATGTTGTGACGGAAGGCAAGGGCAAAGTGTCTTTGGATGAATACATAAGCAGAGCAGATACCTTGATGTATGAGGATAAGAGAAGGAGACGGAAAGGTAGGATATAAGCAATGCCTGATTGGCTTAAGAATGCAGTATTTTACGAGATCTATCCGCAGAGCTTTTATGATACCAACGATGACGGAATAGGAGATATTGGGGGGATCATAGAGAAACTTGATTATATCAAGGACCTTGGGGCAAATGCGCTCTGGATCAATCCGTGGTACGACTCTCCGTTCAAGGATGCGGGCTACGATGTGAGAGATTACAAAAAAGTGGCTTCAAGATACGGAACTAACGAGGATGCAAAGCGCCTTTTTGAGACGGCTCACAGTAAGGGCATTCGCGTACTTTTAGATCTCGTTCCGGGCCATACATCCGAAGAACATGAGTGGTTTAAAGAAAGCGGGAAAGCAATTCCCGTTGTAGACGGAGTGCCCAAGAAAAACGAGCATTCCGACAGATATATCTGGACTGAATACTGGCTGTCAGGTATTGGCGGCCATCCTTACATAAGCGGGGAATGTGACAGAAACGGCGTGTACATGCTGAATTTCTTTAAGTCGCAGCCCGCTCTCAATTATGGTTTTGCCGCTCCGACCGAGAGCTGGCAAATGTCTTACAAAGATCCCGAACCGCAAAAAACGCTGGAACTTATGATGGATGTTATGAGATTCTGGCTTGATATGGGATGCGACGGCTTTAGAGTGGATATGGCTGATTCTCTTGTAAAAGACGATGATGACAGAAAGTCATGCACGTGCTCGCTTTGGAAGAAAGTAAGAGCAATGCTTGATAAAGAATACCCCGAAGCTGCGATGGTTTCTGAGTGGTCTAACCCCGAACTTTCTTTGGCGGACGCCGGATTCCACATGGACTTTTATCTTGATCATGCGGGAAACGGATATAACAGACTTTTCCGTGACTACGAGACACTTGAGAAGTACCATGTATTTCCGATTGCGGAAGACAGGAAGAACACCGAAGGCAGGGACAGAAGCTATTTCAAAAAAGACGGTGACAGCGATGCCACGGCTTTTCTTAGTGACTACATTCCAAAATATGAAAAGACAAAAGATGCGGGGTACATATGCTTTATGACCTGCAATCACGATACGCCAAGACCTGCAAGGACACTGGACGAGACAGAGCTTAAGATTGCTTATGCTACGATTTTTACTCTTCCCGGAGTTCCGTTTATCTATTACGGTGATGAGATAGGCATGAAATATATTGAGAACCTTCCGACTAAAGAAGGCGGATATACCAGAACGGGCAGCAGGACTCCCATGCAGTGGGACGGAGGTGCTGTTAATATGGGATTTTCCGCCGCATCCAAGGATAAGCTCTATCTTCCCGTTGATGAAAACGGTCCGAGTGTTACGGGGCAGCAGAATGATAAGACTTCTTTATATAATGTTGTAAAAGAAATTCTTGCGATCAGGGGAAAAGAAAAAGAGCTTTGCGCAGATGCTTCGTTTGAAGTTTTGTGCAGCGGAAAAGATAAGCCTTTTGTTTATAAGAGAGGCAGTCTTGTGATTATGGTTAATCCCGGTGAAAAAGATATTGAATATACAGCGGACTATCCCGCGATAGAAAGCGGCGACTATGAAGAAGTCTATTCAATCGGCAGGATAGAACGCAGTGGTTCAAAGATTGTGCTGAAGGCACAGAGCTTTGTAATGATCAGATTAAAGTGATGATTCTTTTGCTTCGGCTAAGAGTTCATCCATGAAATCATAAATATCGTCGCGGCCGTCCTTGCTTAGTGCTGAGTAAGGGAAAATCCTTACATCATCCGGAAGACCGAGTCCGTTTCTGAGCATGTTCAGGTGCTTTTCATGCTGGCTCTTCTTGATCTTGTCGGATTTGGTTGCGATTATGACAGGCTGGAATCCCTGATGCACGATCCATTTGTACATCTGAACGTCGTTTGCAGAGGGCTCATGCCTTATATCTATCAAAAGAAAAACTCGAAGGAGCTGTTTGGAAGTGTGAAGATAGTTCTCTACCATCTTTCCCCACTGCTCCTTTACTTTTTCGGGAACGCGCGCAAAGCCGTAGCCCGGAAGGTCTACGAGATAGAACTCGTTGTTTATGTTGTAGTAGTTTATTGTCTGGGTTTTACCCGGTTCCTGTGAAGTTCTCGCATAATTTTTTCTATTCATTATGCCGTTTATAAGTGAGCTCTTGCCGACATTACTTTTTCCCGCAAAGGCAAATTCGGGGTACGGATTGTCCGGAAGAGTACTTGTGATACCGCATACTGTTTCGAGGTTTACATTCTTTATTACCATCTTGTATTGTCTCCATGATCAATTGAATTCGATTTTTGGTTCCCGTATATTCTACACTATATGCTTCAAACAGGCAAAAAACGCTTGCACATACGGGAAAACGTCCTTTGCTTAACTTGGAAAAACGGCGACGTATAGTTATAATGGGGGAATAAATATTAACAGAGGATTGATGA
Organism: Butyrivibrio sp. M55; assembly: GCF_900116865.1. Classification (GTDB taxonomy): domain Bacteria; phylum Bacillota; class Clostridia; order Lachnospirales; family Lachnospiraceae; genus Butyrivibrio. The sequence continues at coordinate 51,368 of NZ_FPCD01000005.1, read as the reverse complement.
AGAGAGAGATTTTTATATAGAAGGGAGTTTTGTATGAAAAAACAGATTGTTGCTTGCATGTCCATGGTGCTTGTGTTGACAGGGTGCATGGCCGGAAAGGATGCGGCATCTGATGATGTTATGGGAACTGCAGAGGCTTCTGCTATTGCAAGTACCGATGTGACAGGAGAAAGTTCTTCCGAAGAAAACAGCATATCAAGCGAACCTTACGGCGTATATAGCAGAATAAGCAAAGAGGGAGAATTAGAGCAGGAATTCATATATTCGCTACGTGAAGATGGAACAGGTCTTGTGCGTTGTATGGATGATTTTAGGATTACATGGGATGATAAAAATATATATTGGGAAGTTCCGACAGAGGAAGGCTTTGAATCTCATGAATATAAACTTGAAGGGAATATCCTGAAAGTAAAAGAGGTTGACGGCTGGCAGGAATATACTAAAAAGCCCGGAGACGATCCGATAGAGAATGGCGATTTGGTTGAGTTTGCAGGAGTTTATAGAAAGATAGAAAATTCAGAAGCTGAAAAGGAAAATGCAAAGACGTATGGTGATATGTATTTTAGCTATGGAGGAATGATCGGAGGCGGAGAAGGTTATCCTCAGGTTTGGCCTGATAAGATCACCAAAAATGAAGATGGTTCGTATCTTTGCGAATATGATAATTATGACTTTGAATATATTATTTATCCCGAGGGTGTGATAGGTGAAAAAGAAGCAGATAAGCCTGATCTGAAGGATAAGGTATATATCAGGGCAATCAAGAATGGCGATGAAGCTGAGGGAATTTTGTACTGCAGATATGCGCAATTTTGATTTAGTACAAAATGAACACAATATGTTAAAAAAATGCTAATAAACTTTGTTGTCGCTTCCAAAAGGATGGGGTATTATGGGTTATGACAAAATTAACATTCTGAAAGGAAACGAGTAGATGAAAAAGAAGCTTATTTGCATTTTGGCACTTGCTATGGTAATGACCGGATGTTCATCCAAAAATGCAGAATCTGATGCGGAAAAAGAAGCTGCGCTTGAGACTATCAGAACAGGCGGAGAAAGCGGCTTTTCCAAAGAAGATAACACTATCACAATAGGTAGTGTAGATAATGCCGACGCTACAGAGAGCGAAATGGCAAACTAATTTTGAAGAGAACACTCGTAAATTACACATAGAAATATATGTTATGATGATTACATTCCGATTAACATAATGGTTTTTGCTTGATTAAGAAAGGAATTGAGGAGATGAAAAAAAGGATTATCAGTATTTTAGCACTCGCGTTAGTGTTTACCGGGTGTTCTTTTAACAATTCAAATTCGGATTCAGACACAGCTGATGCACTTGCAAGTATGTTTGCAGATGAAGAGGATATCAGCACTGGAGCAAACAATTCAGCGGCAAAAGATACTTCTTCTGCAGCAAAATCAGCAGATGACAGTTCATCAAAGGCTGCTACCAAAGAGAGAAACGGCGCTCCGGGAAGTGACAATGTTGTGAGCGACAAACCTGTAGGTATTTATTCGAGAGAATATACAGAGGAAATCGACGGCCAAGAAGTAAAGCAGATCTTTTCCGTTACATTTAATGAAGACGGAACAGGAAGCCTTACCCTCCAGGATACAGTAAAGATAACCTGGGCCGATGGCAAAATAACCACAGAAGGTGGCGACACTTACGAATACGAGTTCAAACCTTCCACCGACGTCCTCAGAATCAAAGAAGAATCCGGATGGGAAGATTACTGCAAAAAGTGATCAAAAGGCATATCGCGATACCGCGGTATGCCTTTTTGTATCATATGGAATTTTGGAGAAATTCCATATGATACAAAAAACGCTCCCCAAGGGCTGCTATCCCCGAAACTGTGGTGGCAAAGGCCTTGGTTGTTAATGCTCACTCAGTGGTGTACAATATATAGTGTATATATAAATTAAATAACGAGCAGTGATGCGTGGATATTCATTATGAAGGAATTTTTGAGGGGGCGAAAATGAGTAGTAATGAAAAGGCCGGAAACAGCTTTATGCTTAAGATCTGTACGTTTATCGTGGATAAGCGTAATCTTTTTTTCTTGATATATGCGATCGTGTGCATATTTTCTGTGATATCGAGGGGCTGGGTAGGTGTAGAGAATAAGCTTCCCAAGTATCTTCCGAAAACTTCAGAGACATATAGGGGACTTGAACTTATGGAGGAGCAGTTTACGACTTACGGCTCCGCTAAAGTGATGGTTGCGAATATATCATATGACCAGGCACTTCTGATACAGGAGGATGTTGAGAAGATATCGGGAGTTTTTTCGGCGGAAATTGATGATTCGGATGAGCACTATGCCAACGGCTCTGCGCTCTTTAATATTACCTTTGATTATGATGAGACCAATGATAAATGCCTTGAGCTACTTGATACGGTAAAAGAGTATTTTGAACCGTACGATTATTACCTGACCACGACGCTAGGCGATACGCAGTCTGAACTTATAGATCAGGAGATGAATGTCATCTCGGTTATCGTAGTTATTGTCGTTGTATTGGTACTTGTGCTTACATCGCAGGCGTATGCCGAGGTTCCGATACTCCTTCTTACATTCGGAAGTGCGGCGCTTGTTCAGATGGGCACGAACTTCCTTCTTGGCACAATTTCTTTTGTCTCCAATTCGGTTACGATAGTTCTTCAGCTTGCACTGTCAGTCGACTATGCGGTCATTTTCCTAAACAGATACAAAGAAGAGCATATGACGCTTGAGCCCAGAGAAGCGTGTATCGTGGCGCTCTCCAAATCAATTCCCGAGATAACGGGAAGTTCTCTGACTACGATTGGAGGCCTTGTTGCCATGCTGTTCATGCAGTTTGGAATCGGCGCGGATATGGGTATTGTACTTATCAAGGCAATTATCCTGAGTCTGTTGTCGGTATTTCTTTTGATGCCCGGAATTATCATGGTATTTGCGGGACTTCTTGAAAAGACTAAGCACAAAAATTTCATCCCGCAGATTCCTTTTGTGGGCATGTTTGCTTACAAAACAAGATATATCATTGCGCCGCTCTTCGTTGTGCTGATAATTGTTGCAAACAGGGTTTCTGCAAAAACCCCGTATGTATACGGCTATTCACAGATTACGCCTCCCCTTACCAACGCTGTTCAGAGGGCAGAGAATATCCAGAAGGAGAATTTTGCGTCGGATAACATGATGGCTCTTGTTTTTCCGGCAGGTGATTATGACAGGGAAAAGAGACTGATCGATGAGATCCTCTTGGAGGATGATGTTACGTCTGTTACAGGTCTTGCAAATACTGAGGCGATGAACGGTTATACATTGACGGAGAAGCTTACACCGAGGCAGTTTTCGGAACTTTTAAATATCGACTACGAGGTGGCTGAGCTTGTCTACGCCGCATACGCCGTCAATGACGAGGACTATGCCAAGGCGGTCAACGGTCTTGCCAATTACAAGGTGCCGCTGATCGACATGTTCATGTTTGTTTATAAAGAAATCAAAGAGGGCTACGTCACTCTTGATGACGAGCTGATGAAAAAGCTCGAAGATGCAAACAGGATGATGAACTTTGCAAAGAAACAGCTTGAGAGCGACGAATATTCAAGAATACTTATTTATGTGGATCTTCCTCAGGAGTCGGATGAGACTTTTGATTTTATAGAAAAGCTTCACAGAATAACGGAGAAATATTACGCAGCGAGCAAGATCTATGTGGTGGGAGAATCTGTCAGCCAGTACGATCTTAAGAAGTGCTTTTCAAGGGATAACACGGTGACCGGAGTTATTTCGATACTTGCGGTTCTTGTGGTACTTCTTTTCACATTCAAATCAGCAGGTATGCCGGTTTTACTTATTGCGGTCATTCAGGGATGTATCTGGATCAACTTCTCGATACCTGCCATCCGGCATGACAATCTCTTTTTCCTCGGATACCTGATAGTAAGCTCCATTCAGATGGGTGCGAATATCGACTATGCCATCGTTATTGCAGGCAGGTACACAGAGCTTAGAGAGAGCATGGGCAAAAGAGATGCGATCATCGATACAATGAATCTTTCATTTCCAACAATCATCACTTCGGGAACAATGCTTGCCGTTGCGGGAACACTTATAGGAAATATGACGTCGGACTGCGCGATATACGGTATCGGAAAATGTCTTGGTCGCGGAACTATTATTTCCATTATTGTCACTATGTTTGTTCTTCCGCAGATACTTCTTGTGGGCGACAGAGTAATCGAGCTCACGGCGTTTGTTATGAATATGCCGCTCAGGCTCAAGCAAAGAACAGGAACCATGCGTATTGACGGATTTATCAGAGGCCGCGTTGAAGGTAATGTGACAGGTGTCATTCACGCCGTTGTAAAGGGCGATGTCAGTGCATATATCGAAAACGGCGATATCACTCCGATGGAGGATGAACCGATTGATGCGGAAGATATTGAATTCTATTACACGGAAGGGGAGGACATCTGATATGAAAAAAAGAGTGTGCATGCTTCTTCCGGGAATAGTTCTTTTTATCAATTCTGCTGTCTGTGTTTACGGAGAAACAGGAAATGACGGGCAGGAAACGATTACGACAGGCACGCAGACAGGGGCTTTGGAAGAACAAAAAGATGTTGATGCGGATATAAAGGATGATATCGATTCGCTTATTCCTGACGATATCGAGGAAATCACGATTGGAAGCGCTGAAGAATTTCTTAAGTTTGCGGAAAGTTGCAGACTTGATACATGGTCTGTAAACAAAAGAGTGGTCTTATCCAAAGACATCTCGCTTGCAAACACTTCTTTTGCGGGAGTGCCGACTTTTGGCGGAGAATTTGATGGCTGCGGACATACGATAAGCGATCTTTCCATAAAGAGTGACATGTCCTACGTGGCTCTTTTTTCCAATGTTCAAAAAACAGGTATTATTAGGAATCTGAACGTGAAAGGAACCATAGTTCCGACGGGAAAACAGGTTATCATAGGCGGAATCGTTGCGGACAATCACGGGCTTTTGAGCAAGCTGTCATACGAAGGAGTTGTTTCGGGCGATGATTATGTCGGCGGAATTGCGGGCAAAAACGAGCTTGAGGGAAACATAAAGGATTGCACGGCTAAAGGATATATAAAAGGTGTTCATTTTACCGGCGGAATAGCGGGCGAGAACATGGGAAATATATCGGGCTGTGTCAATGAAAGTGCGGTAAATACGACGAATGTAGATTCGCAGATTACCATAGACAGCATGAATACGCTTAATAAAGTTCTTAATATAATAAAGAACGGTGATAAAGGCAGTGATGAAGCAAGTGCTGATATAACAAGCGTGGATATCGGCGGAATTGCGGGAACTTCCATCGGCATCATATCGGGGTGCACAAATAAAGGGCAGGTAGGTTACAAGCACGTCGGCTACAACGTGGGAGGAATTGTCGGTAGGCAGTCGGGATATGTGTCGAGCTGCATAAATAACGGCGTTATCCGCGGAAGAAAAGATGTCGGCGGAATTGTGGGACAGGCTGAGCCGTATGTAACGGTTGACCTTAGCAGAGATGTCGCATACCAGCTCAACATAGCGATAAACGATCTCCATAACAAAGTTACAAAGACCTTGAAGGACGTCAAATATCAGTCGAATACTATCACGAACAGGCTTAATGTGATTCAGGAGTATACGGCGGGAGCCATTGAGGACGTTAGGTTTATTTCGAATGAAACGACTGATTTTGCAAACGGCGTATCAGGCGCAACGTCGGAAGCTTTTTCGAGAGTTCAGTATATTATTGAAGAGTCTGCAAAGGATGACGGACTTCTTGATAATGCCGATGATGCGATAGAGCATACTTCCGATGCGGTATCAAGTCTTAAAGAAACGGTGAAGGATCTTGATTATGAACAGTATATGTCGGAAGAGGATAAAAAGAAATATGAAAAGGCCAAGGAAACACTTGAGAGTATTGCGAGTCAGTATGCAATCTTAAGTGAACCTGCTTATAAAGCTTATTACAATAAATTTATTGCAGATGCAAAGAATCCGTCGACGCCTGCAGCAGCTCTTTATCCGAATGCTTCGGATCTTGATTATAGCGGAACGTTTGGATCGTATTCTCCTCTCACAGATTCGGATACCAAACTTGTTGAATCATATAATGTTCCCGGAGATTGGACACATTTATCCGATGGCAGGGCGTTTCCGGATAAAGAGGATGAGAGTGATATAAGTTTGGCAAAAGATGCTTCAAACTATGCAACGGTGCAAGCTGATAAATATGCCCAGAATCATTATCAGAGCGGCGTGGACGGCGGGGAAGGAAGTTTCTTTTACACAAGAGATCTTGCGGATGCGAAAGCAGAAATTGAAAGTTTGACAAAGAAGTACATTCGCCTTATGGCGGAAGAGGCAAGAGGTGATGCTCTTGACGCCATGAGTTCTTTGGAAGAGGCGACGGATCATCTGGAAGAAGCCGGAGATCAGGCAAAAGGAATTGTTAGGAATATCGCGGGAAGAGGAGAGATTTCTTTTCCCCGGTTCAGCGCAGAGTATAAGGCGCACACGGTGTCACTTGCCAACAATATGCAGGGGATGAACGACAACTTCGGGCTTCTTAATAACGAGATGAACAACGCGACGGGAGTTATCGTCGACGACCTTCAGTCTGTGGCGGATCAGTTCAATGTGATAATGAACCTGTATGCGGATGCGATTGACGGTGTTCTGGAAAAAGATTATTCGAATACATTTGAGGATGTATCTTTGGAGGAGGCTCTTATCTGCACGGATGCGACGATAGACGGATGCATCAACTACGGTGAGGCCTACGGCGACATCGACACATCGGGAATTGCGGGCACGATGGCGATAGAATATGACTTTGATGCAGAGAGCGATATTACGGGAATTAAGGATGCAAAGCTCAACACCTCTTTTATCTCCAAATGCGTTCTGCGCGACAATAAGAACTACAATACCGCGGAAGGTGAAAAGAGCTATATAGGCGGTATCTGCGGACTTCAGGAGATGGGAACCATCATAAACTGTGCAAACTACGGAAATATGAAGTCCAATTCCGGTGAGTATGTCGGAGGCGTATGCGGAAGTTCTTTATCCTACATTGTAAGTTCGAGTTCAAAAGGAATACTTGACGGAATGTCCTATGTTGGCGGTATAGTGGGCGACGGTGCCAATATCAGGGATTGCAGGGCTTTGGTCGATATCAAGGACGCTGACAGCTGGTATGGTGCGATCGCGGGACACGTGAGCGATGAGGGTGAAGTCAGGGGCAACTACTTTGTAAGCGATAGACTTGCGGGAATTGACAGAGTGAGCTATTCGTTAAAGGCAGAGCCTGTGCCGCATGATAGCAAGGATCTTCCGACTGATTTTGCGGATCTTACGGTTACTTACGAACTTGACGATGATGAAAACGGTGACGGAAAGACAATTGTCAAAAAGAGCAACAGGAAGTACGGCGATAAGCTTGATGAACAGGGATATCCGATTGTTGAACCCAAGGACGGATATTATGTGACATGGGATAAATCGTCGATAGATTCGGCTACTTCGGACCAGATCATAACCGCAAAGTATTGCAGATACAGGACAACAATTGCTGAAGAAGATAAAGAGCATGACGACGGCGAGGCTTATCAGAGTGAGCTTCTCGTTGACGGTAAGTTTAAGGCTGAGGATAAACTTGTGGTTGAAAGAAATGACTCTTTTGACGTAAAAAAATTCACCTCGGCAAAAGACTATGATGCGGAAACTCTTAAGAATTATACAACGCTCAAAGTCACCGTTCCCGATGACGGAGAGACTGTTCACACAGTTAGATATAAGCCTTTATACAAGATAAATGACGCGCTTGGTAGTTTCGAGGTTTACCTCGTAAACGGCGAGGAAGAACAGCTCCTTACAAAGACAGGCGAGATGGGAGAATACAGCACATACGATATCGAAGGCAATGAGTTTACTTTGAAAGTTAAATTCCCCAAGGCGGGACTTGCGGTGTCTAAGTATAAGTACATGGTTATCGCGGCGATCATAATCGGACTTGTATTTATCGCGCTTCTTGTTATTGCCACTATATGTGGTAGCAAGAAGGTACCTAAGATATTCAGGCGTATCGCAAGGAAACTTTCTAAGAGAATCGAAGGCAAAGAGCAGATCTTCTACGATGACAGTGAGGATGATAAGAAATAACATAAAACTGTAAAGAGTTGTAAAAAGGTGCAAATAGTTGTAATTTTATTCTGAACCTGTAAATAGTTGTAATGGAGTTATATGACTTTTGAACCATTATCGGTAGCTCTTGATGAGAGTGGGATTAAGAACTTCATCAAGCGCTACCATTTTAAAGCAAGTGAGAAAAAAGATATCGTGATGCTCTACAGGCAGCTTCACCCAAGAGTTCATGCAAGCTTTCATCATGTGATCGAGGGTGATACCGTCTATGTTGTCGTGACGCTCGGAGATGCGTTTGACAGCTTTCAGGACAGTTTTTTGCAAAGAGGCGAGATACAGAAAGCCTTCATAATAGACTGCCTCGGAACTGAAATGTTGTCACTTGCATATGAAGAAGTTGACAAAAAGATATTTGAAGAGACGGGGCTATATGTAGGAAGCTACGTTTTTGCCGGAAGCGACAAGATGCCGCTTGAAGATCTTGCGGCGGTTATGGCTAAGCTTGGGCAGAAGATTGTAAAGTGCAATGAGTCTTTTGTTCTTGTTCCGAAAAAGAGTGTTGTGTTCTCGGCAAAGCTACATAAGGAGAGAACCGAGAAGCATTCTGACTGCGCGAGTTGCAGTGCGGTGAGTTGTCCTATGAGGAAAGAGCCGCAGAAGAAAAAGAGTACTTCAAAGTCAGGGACTAAGCGTAAGAAGGGGCTTATCCATCTTTATACCGGAGAAGGAAAAGGTAAGACTACCGCTGCAATCGGACTTGCCGTGAGGGCAGCAGGCGCGGGCAGGAAGGTTGTCTTTTCACAATTCATGAAAGGAAGACAGACTTCCGAGTTAAACAGCCTTTCGCTTATTCCGGGAATTACGATTGTCAGAAGCGACAAGGAACTTGGATGGTTGCACCGCGATGATGACGAGCAGTGCGAGGCTTTTCGCGTTGTGCATAATGAAATCCTTGAAAAAATCTCGGAACTTATTCAGGCGGGAGAATGCGATGTTCTTATAATGGACGAGATTACTTACCCGTACAACTACGGAGTTATTGATAAAAAGAGGCTTGAAGAGCTGATAGATAATAAGCCGTCAGGCATGGAGATTGTTATGACGGGAAGAAATGCTGACGAGCTCCTTGCGGACAGGGCGGATTATATAACTTATATGGAAAAAATCCGTCATCCTTATGACAAGGGAATTGAAGCCAGAGAAGGGATAGAGTACTGATACGTTTAGCGAAGGAATATGCAGATTTTCTGTTTGTATTGATTCGCAAAGCAAAACGGTAGAGATATTAAAATATGAAAATTGACAGACAGAGAGTGAAGGAGCAGTTTGCTTCATATACAAGAAATTACGATCCTGAAGATACCAAGATAGCGCTTAAGATCGCGCATACATACAGAGTTGCCGATAACTGCGAACAGATTGCAAAGTCGATAGGACTTACGGACGAGGAGGTTGAATTTGCCTGGCTTTCAGGCATGCTCCACGATATCGGAAGATTCGAGCAGGTCAAAAGATATAACACTTTCATCGACTCTGAGTCGGTAGATCATGCTGAGTTTGGAGCAGATCTTCTTTTTGGTGAAGAGGGCTTGATCACTGATTACATCGATGACAGAGATTGGGATGAGATGCTTGAAATCGTGATCAGGCAGCACAATAAGTACAGGATGGATGAGAGTATTTCGGGAAAGACGCTTGTCTTTTGCAATATTCTGCGTGATGCCGATAAGGTTGATATTTTTAGGGTGAATGTTGAAACGCCGATGGAGGAGATTTACAACGTCACAGAAGAGGTGCTTCTTACGTCCGGAGTGTCTGAGAAAGTTATGGAGCAGGTCAGGGAGCGCCATGCTATCAACCGCGATATTATGAATTCGCCGGCCGAGCACCTTATCGGTCATATAGCGCTTACGTTTGAGCTTGTGTATGACAAGAGCCGCGAGCTTGCAAAAGAGCAGGGATATGTTCTTAAGATGTTTGAATTTCCCACAAGGAATGAGAGTACGAAGAAAGCGCTTAAGGAGAGCCTGAGCCTTCTCGAAGAGTGGCTTGGCAAGCATTGAGTGTATTGACAATTTGTACGCCCGGCCGCAAAGGTATATATTCGGAAATGCGCTGTGTGCGGCTGCGCAGTGATTTTCATACTTAAATAAAACCCGAAGATGCTTCTTATCACGTTGTTCAGAGAAGTCAGCATCTTCGGGTTTTTGGCATCGCGGGAGTTGACAATAGAAAATAACGTGTTATAGTTGTAGTAGAACAACTAGAATTATGAAAAACAGTTCCGAAATTTGCGAATAAAGATCGGAACTTCCTTGTAAGTGTGCGTTACATGAGGAGGGAATTATGAATATCCAGAAGTTTACACAAAAGTCCATAGAGGCTGTGAGCGGATGCGAGAAGATTGCGGTTGAATACGGCAATCAGGAGATAGAACAGGAACATCTTCTCTATGCCCTTATGACAATAGAAGATAGCCTTATTTCAAGACTTGTGGAGAAAATGGGCGTTGATACTGCATCTTTTATCACAAGGGTTGAGCAGGGAATCGGCAAGAGAACCAAAGTGCAGGGCGGACAGCCATATATAGGCGCGCAGCTTAATAAAGCTCTTTTATCCGCTGAGGACGAGGCCAAGGCGCTCGGAGATTCGTACGTTTCTGTCGAGCATATTTTCCTGGCTCTTTTAAAGCATCCCAATAAAGAGGTAAAAGAGATCTTTGCTCAGTTCGGAATCGACAGGAACAGATTTCTTCAGGTTCTGTCGGAGGTCAGGGGTAACAGAAACGTTACGACCGACAATCCCGAGGCAACATACGATACGCTCAGCAAATACGGCACGGAGCTTGTTGAGAAGGCAAAGCAGCAAAAGCTTGATCCTGTTATCGGACGTGATACCGAGATTCGAAACGTGATAAGGATTCTTTCAAGAAAGAGCAAGAATAATCCTGTTCTTATAGGTGAACCGGGTGTCGGTAAGACTGCGGTCGTTGAGGCACTTGCGCAGAGAATTGCAAGCGGCGATGTGCCTTCGGCTCTTAAGGATAAAAAAATCTTTTCACTCGACATGGGTGCTCTTGTTGCGGGAGCTAAGTATAGAGGTGAGTTTGAGGAAAGGCTGAAAGCTGTACTTGAGGATGTAAAAGGCTCTGACGGTGAGATAATTCTTTTCATCGATGAGCTTCATCTGATAGTCGGCGCGGGCAAGACTGATGGCGCAATGGATGCGGGCAACATGCTTAAGCCCATGCTTGCAAGAGGCGAGCTTCACTGCATCGGTGCGACAACGCTCAATGAGTATAGACAGTATATCGAAAAAGATGCGGCTCTTGAGAGGCGTTTCCAGCCTGTCATGGTGGATGAACCCACTGTTGAAGATACGATCAGTATTCTTCGTGGATTGAAGGAGAGATACGAAGTCTTCCACGGTGTAAAGATTATGGACAGCGCACTTGTTAGTGCGGCAGTTCTTTCAAACAGATATATTTCGGACCGTTTTCTTCCCGATAAGGCAATCGATCTTGTGGATGAGGCGTGTGCTCTGATAAAGACCGAGATGGATTCTATGCCTGCAGAGCTTGATGAACTTAACCGCAAGATCATGCAGATGCAGATTGAGGAAGCGGCACTTAAGAAAGAGGATGATTCTCTTAGTGCAGAGAGACTTGCCAATTTGCAAAAAGAGCTCGCAGATCTCAAGGAAGATTTTGATACGAGAAAGGCTCAGTGGGAGAACGAAAAGCAGGCGGTTGACAGACTTGCCGCCATGCGTGAGCAGATAGATACAATCAATTCCGAGATTGCGATCGCACAGAGAAACGGTGATTACGAGAAAGCCGGAGAGCTTCAGTACGGTAAGCTTCCTGCTCTTAAGAAAGAACTTGAAGAAGCGGAGGAACTTGCACATCAAAAAGAAGCGGATACAACGCTTGTTCATGAGAGAGTTTCCGATGAGGAAATTGCCGGAATCATCAGCAGATGGACGGGAATTCCTGTAAATAAGCTGACTGAGAGTGAGAGAAACAAGACACTTCATCTTGCGGATGAACTCCACCAGAGGGTTATCGGACAGGATGATGCGGTAACACTTGTTTCAGAAGCTATAATGAGATCCAAAGCGGGAATAAAAGATCCCGGAAAGCCTATAGGATCGTTCCTTTTCCTCGGACCTACAGGTGTCGGAAAGACAGAGCTTGCAAAGAGTCTTGCTCAGGCGCTTTTTGACGATGAGAACAACATGGTCCGTATCGATATGAGTGAGTACATGGAGAAGTACAGCGTGTCACGTCTTATCGGTGCTCCTCCCGGATACGTTGGTTACGAGGAGGGTGGTCAGCTCACGGAAGCAGTGAGAAGAAAACCCTATGCGGTAGTTCTTTTTGATGAGATTGAGAAAGCACATCCCGATGTGTTCAATATCCTGCTTCAGGTTCTGGACGACGGACGAATCACTGATTCTCAGGGCAGAACCGTAGACTTTAAGAACACGATTCTTATCATGACTTCCAATATAGGTGCCCAGTATCTTCTTGACGGAATAGACGGCGCCGGAAATATCAGCGAAGAAGCGCAAAAAGCGACGATGGAGGACTTAAGAAACCACTTTAGACCTGAGTTCCTCAACAGACTTGATGAGACTATCATGTTCAAGCCTCTTACAAAAGATAACATCGGCGGAATCATCAAACTTATCGTTGATGACCTTAACAGCAGACTCTCAGAACGTGAGATTTCGATAAGACTAACCGATGCGGCGCAGAACTACATAATCGATGAGGCATACGATCCGATCTACGGCGCAAGACCTCTTAAGAGATATGTCCAAAAGTACGTAGAAACCCTGTCAGCAAAACTCATACTTGAAGACAGAGTAAAACCTCACGACACCATCGAATTCGACGTGCAAGACGGCGAACTTATCGCTTCCGCTAAGCACTGAAGCATGAGAAATATAACGTTCTGCTATTGATGTGGTCCTTTACTTTGCGTTTTTGTGGCGTTTGGAATAGGAGAAAAAGAAAGTGTATGACTTTTTGAAATGATTTTGCCTAAAAAAGTCATGGGATTGTCGGAATTACGGAATCATTGACTCTGGAAAAACATATTGCAATCAAGGAAAAAGCTATTTTTGTTGATTCATATATTGGAAAAGTGTAGTGCGGTCAAAGGAAAAAGCTATGCTCTTTGATTCATATATTGGAAAAACTTAGTGTGGTCAATGAAAAAAGCTATGTTTCTTGATTCGTATATGGAAAAAACAAATTGGGGTCAAGGAAAGAATCTATGTTTCTTGACTTATATCAAGGAAAAACTATATTGGAATCAAGGAAAGAAACTGTATTCCATGATTCATATATGGTAATATCCGTATGAAGTCAAGAAACATATAAAAAACAAATACTAATTATGAGAATTGATTCCTTTCAGAATCATATTTATATCCAATACCTTCGAGCTTGCCGATAATCTCGGCAAGCTCTTCTTTACCTATATCAAGATCATCACAAAGAGCCTCAAGACTCGAGTAATTATCCCTCAATTTCATATTCATATAACTTAATAACATAACCGGATCCTGCGGTAACATGTAATACCTCCTATACACTATAATTTTAACTAATTCATATAATACGATGCTTGAAATAAAAGCTCAATTCTAAAAACATGAAAAGCATTTACTACTTGAACTTTATGTCGCGCTTCGCGCCATATCTTCCGCTGTAGAATTCCCAAATCAGCCTGTGAGCGAGTGCGCGTCAAAAGCTCACGACGTATACCGGTATGTGGGGATATATAAGCACTGCACGGCCTTCTGAGCTCGTCGGTACTTATGCCACGTCTTTTGTGGCATTAGTACCGCTACGAAGCGAGGAGAGCGCAAGCGTGCCGAAAGTGCTTATATATCCCCACATACCCCGCAAACGATCCCTGCTTTTGACGCCCCTCCTCAATATGTTGAAAAAAAGTATAATTCAACACATTATGTTGAAAGTGCCTATTTTGTTGGTGTATAATTTAATATGATATAAGTGCCTGTTTTATTGCATTTAATCGGATACTTATAATTTGAAAGCGAATGATATGCAAAAATCAATTGATATTCATTGTCATATTATGCCCGGTGTAGACGATGGCTCAAGGGACATTGAGACAAGCCTTGAGATGCTTAAGATAGCGGAGAAGAATGGAATAACCCACGTTATACTTACGCCGCATCATAAGCCCATGCATCACAATGTGAGCCCTGCACATAACAGGAGTTATCGAGACCGTTTGCAGCAGGCTGCTGATAAATTGGGGATAGATATCAAGCTATACTCGGGAAATGAGATATATTACAGCGATGAGACTCAGGAAGAACTTGAATCCGGCAAGATAACAACACTTGCAGATTCTGAGTATGTACTTGTGGAGTTTCATCCGACCAATACTTTTAAAGCAATACACAATGCGGTGTACAGGATCCAGTGTGCCGGATATATGCCGATAATAGCTCATGTTGAGCGATACAGTGATGTGGTTTCACATCCTTCTTATGTGGAAGAACTTCGTGATATGGGATGCTACATCCAGGTTAATTCATCAAGTATTATGGGCAAGTACGGCTTTGGAATAGGTCTTTTTACCAAAAAGCTTCTCAAAAAGGGGCTGGTACACTTCGTTGCGACCGATGCTCACGATACGGCAAAGAGAGCACCTGATATTCTTGATTGCAGAAACTATGTAGACAGGAAATTTGGGGAGGAATACGGGAGAAAGATTTTTTACGATAATCCCATGAGTGTCATAAATAATGAGGTTATCTGAGGGAATACGGATGTAATCGACGGTTCCCTTAATATGAAAAAATGTTTGTTGGAGTAATTGATGGATAAAAGAGACGACATCGTTGAAATTAATCTTGGGGAACTTTTTTCGATCCTTTTGGGAAGAGCGTTTCTCATAATCAGCGCCGGACTGTTTTTTGCCCTGGTAGGACTGTTTGTGAGCAAGTTTGTTATTCATCCCGTTTTTGAATCGACTACCAAGATTTACATACTTAACAAAGAGGAAAATCAGACGGTGACATATTCCGATGTGCAGATTTCAACGCAGCTGACTTCGGACTATGCGGAACTTATAAAGAGCAGATATGTTTTGGAAGAAGCGATACAAAGGCTTAATCTTGTCGACACAACCTATGAGGATCTTGCAAAAGTAGTTAAGGTTGATACCCCGTCCGATACCAGAATCGTTGCCATTACAGCCAAGGACGAAGATCCGCTTATGGCAATGGAGATAGCGAACTGTATCAGAGAAGTTTCAAGTGAACACATTACAAACGTTATGGATATAGATGCCATCAACGTTGCGGAGACGGCCAATGTTCCGACAAAAAAAGCAAGCCCGAGCGTCTTTAGATGGACGATTGTTTCGGGATTTGCGGGAACGGTTATCGTAGCGTTTTTCGTAGTATTGGGATTCCTTATGGATGACACTATTAAGAGTAACGATGATGTCGAGAGGTATCTGGGACTCAGCACTATCGGACTTATCCCTCTTTCTTCGGATGAGCAGGGAAAAAAGAAAAAGAAAAAATAAAATTAGAATGGAGATTTTATGCAGACCGCAAAACTTCATTTCAGTCAGGCAGAAAATAATTATCAGGTAAAAGAAGCATATAAGACACTTCGAAGTAACGTAGAGTTCAGTGGACAGAATGTGAGAGTCATCTCTGTTACAAGCTGTACTCCGGGAGAAGGAAAAACAACAGTTGCTATGGCACTTGCCAGGGCATTTGCCGAGGCGGGCAAGAAGACGATTCTTGTCGACGCCGATATGCGTAAGTCTGTCCTTGTAGGAAGATACAGGACAGGTTCCGTAAGGCTTGGGCTTACTCATTGTCTTGTCGGAAGAGAACGCCTATCAAGTGTTATTTGTGAGACGGATACACCAAACCTTTACGTAATATTCAGCGGACCTGTTCCGCCAAACCCCAGTGAGCTTCTGGGTGGCAGGATATTTGCCAAGGCGCTTGAAAATATGAAACAGGTCTTTGATTACATAATAGTTGATACGCCTCCTCTTGGAAGCGTTATCGATGCGGCTGTCGTTGCCAAGCAGTGTGACGGAACAGTTATGGTAATTGAGAGCAATTCAATAAGCTACAGATTTGCACAGAGGGTAAAAGACCAGCTTGATAAGGCGGGGGCTAAGATGCTCGGAGTTGTTCTTAACAAGGTTGATATAAACGGCAAAGGCTACTATGGCCATTACGGTCATTACTACGGCAAATATTACGGTAAGTATTACGGCAAGTATTATGGCAAGTACGGAGAAGGCGAAGCTATGCAGGTGACTCGTCCAAAGACGCAGGAGACTGTTCCGGAACCTGATGATGACGATCTGGACGAGCTTAATTATCTTGCCGGAGTTACCAGAAAAGACAGATAAGAATTATTACTATCGGCAGCAAAAAGGCTGCATGTAGCACATTCGGAGGAAGAAGTGAGAGGAAATATACTCGGTATATTTTTTACCATATTGAGCGGAGTGATGATCGCTCTTATAGTTTTGGCATACGGAAGGAGCGACAAGATGGCTCCCGAGTTCAGGTTTTCGGCACTTGATCTAATTTATGATTCGGAGACAAAAGACAAAGACCTTATCGTAGGGATCAATGCATATGACGCCAAGGACGGTGACATTACGGACAGAATAGTTGTTGAGAAGGTGGTTCTTAACAAAGATGCGGAAACAGCGGTAGTTTACTATGCGGTTGCCGATCACAGCGGAAACGTAACAAAACAGTCGAGAGTTTTTCCAGCAAACATTGCGGATATAGAATTTAACGGTGATTCCTCTGATAAGATAGAGGACGGTATGCACCCCAAACTTTCTTTTGAAGACGGGGACAGCACGACATCGGCATCATCAGCCGACAGTGAAGAAGAAACAAACGGTAACTAGGAGTCAAGGATGAGGGGAAAAGGAAAGATTTTTCTCATTATATGGGCAGTGCTTATGACGATTATATCGGGGGCGTTGCTTGGATTTGAAATAATGAGAGGTTTCGGAAGAGCAAATCTTGATTCGAAATCGGCAACAACAGCACCTGTGATGGCTAAGTCTGCTCTCTATGAGGGCAATACAACAGGCAGTACCAAGTGGCAGGACGACTGGATCAGATATAACGGTGCTGTTTATGATTACAATGAAGATATAATCACTTTTTTAATAATGGGTATCGACAAGGACGATGAGATCGTTACCAAGGTGGCTGAGGGAACCGACGGAGGCCAGGCGGATGCATTGTTTTTGCTTGCTCTTAATCCGCACACTCAGTCAATAAGCATTATCGGCATCAACAGAAATACAATGACTGATGTCGATGTTTACGATGAGTACGGAAGATATCAGACAACAGCTAAGGCTCAGGTTTCATTGCAGCATGGATTTGGCGATGGAATGGAAGAGTCCTGCGAATATCAGGTGAAGGCGGTGTCAAATCTTTTTCACCAGCTTCCGATTCACGGATATGCAGCTATAAATATGAGTGCGATTCCTACGATAAACGATCAGGTAGGCGGCGTGGACGTTGTTGTACTTGAGGATCTTACCAAGTTTGATAAAAAGCTTAAAAAGGGCGCAAGGGTTCATCTTGAGGGAGAGACGGCATTTCATTATGTGAAGAGCAGAGATATCTATATTCCCAATTCGAATGGATCAAGACTTGAGAGGCAGCGCCAGTACATAAATTCTTTTATTAATTCTGCAAGAACTATTTGCAGGGAGAATAATAATGCGGCGGTTGAGCTTTTTACCTCGATCGGAGATAAGATGGTTACAAATATTTCTGCCGATGAGATTTCTTATCTGGCTCCGTTTCTTGTATCGTACAAGTTCGATATGGACGATATCGTGACGATTGACGGAGAGACCAAGAAAAACGGCAAGTATGAAGAATTTTATGCGGATGAAAATAGTCTGTACGAGGCTATTATAAATGTTTTTTATGAAAAAATTAATGACGCGAACTAATGTAATGCACAAAATAAGACGATATATTGATATAGATACGATAGCCGTAAAAGGATTTTTTATACTGTTTATTGCTTTTTGCCTTACAGGATGTTCCAAGAAGGCAGCGAATTCCGTGGGAAATACGGGATATGAAACGAGCACACTTCCAACGGAGCAGGAGTCGGGCTTTGACAGTGTAAAAAGACTCAACGAGGATGCTTTTGCCTGGCTGTATATTCCGGATACGGAGATCAACTATCCGATCCTTCAAAATGCCGAAGGGGACGATCTGTTTTACAGTGATCATAATGAGTTCAAAGAACCGGATGCAAACGGTGCCATATATATCGAGGCGGCCAATCTGAATGATATGTGTGATTTCAACGAGGTCATTCACGGTGCTTCACCTGCGGATGGAAGCAGGTTTGCGGGACTTAATAATTTTTTGGACAAAAAATATTTTGATGAGCATGAATATGCATATGTGTATATGGAGGACAACTCCCTTACATATTACATAATTGCCGCTTATACGCGCGATAATACAAGGCTTCTTGAGCAATATGATTTCTCGTATGCTTCGGGATGTTCTGAGTTTATTGATGAGATCTATAATAACGGCGACGCGAATAAGATTATAAGGGAAGGCTGCGAAACGGGGCTTTCTCCCGAGCATTTTCTTATTACGCTTACTACAGACAGTACGATCGAACCCGGTAAACAGACGGTAGTCGTTGGATGCCTTGTTGGTGATGCGGCAGGGAATATAAATCGCGAGATTGATTACGGAAATGAAGAATACTAATGCTTTGATATAAGGCTGAATAGTTGCAGATAAATCAGTAATGTTTAATAAAGGAACGGAGGCAAACAATTATGAAAAAGATTCTGGCACTTGCAGTTGCAGGTACACTTATGGTGACAAATTGCGTATGTGTATTTGCTGCGGAGGGTATTGGTATTACCGAGGGGAATACAGGAACAGGTACAAATGAGGGAAGTACAGTAAATCCAAGCAGACTTGCGCAGGATTTGCAAAATCAGCTCAATACAGCAAATCAGCAGATAGGTAGACTGGAATCAGAAAACGAGCATCTGAGCAGTGATGTTGCGAATCTTCAGGCGCAGAACGCTAGCAATGAGAGTACAATAAGGACTCTTCAGCAGCAGTTTGAAGCTTTCAAACAGGCTCAGGAAAGGAATAATGCTACACTTACTGAACAGAAGAATGCACTTACTAACCAGAAAAATGCACTTACAAAGCAGCTCGAGGCTACACAGAAGAGCCTTGACGAGGCTGTAAAGGCAAGAGATACATATAAGGAAAAGTACAAAAACGCAACAAGAGGACCTAAGAAGCAGGAGGTTCCTTCAAGAGCACAGATTCTTAGCAGAAATAATGCAGTTGGCGACGGATACGGCGGATATGTTGCTCAGGGCGGACACGTTCAGATCAACGGTGGAAAGAGCAACGTTACATTTACACTTGCAGCTCCCACATCAGGAGTTCTCAGTTCAGCAAACAAGTATGCAAACAGCGTGGGTGGCACACTTCTTCACTGTGTAACAACAAGCTCACCCGGAGTTTCATTTAAGACTGCACAGGTGAATTTCACTGTTACCGGCGTATTTGCAAACGATACCATCGCAGTATATCAGCTTCAGGGCAAGAACTGGGTTCAGGTACTTGTTTCATCGGTTACAGACAACCACGTAACAGTTAATCTTACCCAGCACGGACCTCTTGCATTCGTAAGAGTTGCAGCGGTTGCTACAGCGACACACTGATTGGTTCAGATAAAAAATGATTATTGAAGGGCGCCTATGCAAAGATAATTTGCATAGGCGCTCTTTTTTAAGTTATAATATCGTTACTGTGCACAAAAATGTGCCATACAGCAAGATGAGGAGAATATTATGAGTTGGGAAGAAAACGTACGTAAGGTTGTTCCGTATACACCCGGTGAGCAGCCCAAGATTAAGAATATAATCAAGCTTAATACAAATGAAAATCCTTATCCGCCGGCTCCTGCGGTTCAGGAGGCACTTAAGAATATGGATGCGGAAAGTTTTAAGAAATATCCCGATCCTACCTGCGATGTTCTTGTGGAGGCAATAGCTGATTTCTACAAGGTTGATAAGGATAACGTTTTTGTCGGAGTTGGCTCCGATGATGTGCTTGCAATGGCTTTTATGACGTTTTTTAATTCGGATAAGCCGATTTTTTTCCCGGATATAACATATTCGTTCTATGATGTTTGGGCAGAGCTTTTAAGAATTCCTTATAAGCAGATTCCTCTACTTGATGATTTCTCTGTAAGGATAGAGGATTACTTTGGTGAGAACGGCGGTGTGGTTCTTGCTAATCCCAACGCACCCACGGGCGCACAGCTTCCGATAGATGCCGTTGAGGAAGTTATAAAAAGAAATCCCGACGTGGTTGTTATTGTTGATGAAGCTTACGCTGATTTCGGCGGACAGTCGGTTTTGCCTTTGATAAGCAAGTATGATAACCTGTTGGTTGTTCAGACTTTTTCAAAGTCACGTTCGATGGCGGGAATGAGAATTGGTTATGCGTTTGGTTGCAAGAAGATTATTAAATATCTTCTTGACGTGAAGTTTGCGTACAATTCATATACCATGAATATTCCGGCACTTGAGCTTGGTGCTCTTGCGGTTAAGGACAAAGCTTATTTTGAAAAGACTGTAAGCATGATCGTTAACACCAGAGAGCGCGTTAAGGCAGAGCTTCGCGAGCTTGGTTTTGAGTTTGCAGATTCCAAGACTAACTTTGTCTTTGCTAAGCACAAAGAGAAGTCCGGAAAAGAAATCTTTGATTACCTCAGGGCAAACAACATTATTGTAAGAAGATGGGATGCACCGAGGATCAAGGATCATTTGAGAATATCAATCGGAACGGATGAAGAGATGGATATTCTTATTGCGAAGTTGAATGAATTTTTGGGATGAAATCTTTGTTTCTCATTTTATTTCAAGACGCTGTACTATGACTTTTATGAAGAAAAGCTGCAAAAAAGTCATGTGAGTGGTATGAAAAGCAGGCCGATGACCTGAGCAAGTATGACTTTTATGAAGAAAAGTTGCAAAAAAGTCATGTGAGAGTAATGAAAAGCAGGCTGAAGACCTGAGCAAGTATGACTTTTATGAAGAAAAGCGGCAAAAAAGTCATGTGAGTGGTATGAAAGACAGGATGAAGCTTGAGAAATACATGACTTTTTATATCAAGAATGTTAATAAAGGTCATATATGTCAAGAAGATGGATATTATGAGATGGCAGGATCAAGCTGCCAACAGTATTTGATAAGGAGTTTTGTTTAATTATGGTGAAGTATTTAATTGTTTTTTTGATTTCAATGGTTCCTTTGGTAGAACTTAGAGTTGCAGTGCCTTACGCTATCGCTAATGGACTACCGATACTTCCAAGCTACATTGTCGCAATTATCGGTAATATGCTTCCGATGCCTTTTATTTTCTTCTTTGCAAGAAAAGTTCTTGAGTGGGGAAAAGATAAGCCGGTTATCGGAGGATTTTTTACTTTCTGTCTTGAAAAGGGACATAAGGGCGGAGAAAAATTAAAAGAGAAAGCCGGAAATAGCTTGTACTGGGCACTTTTCTTATTTGTAGGTATTCCGCTTCCGGGAACAGGTGCTTGGACAGGTACGCTTGCTGCTTCAATCCTCGATATGGATTTTAAGAAGAGTGTTAAAGCAGTTGTTTGCGGAGTGGTTCTTGCGGGTATTATTATGGGACTTGGAACTAAGGCAATACAACTTATAATCAGCTTGTTCTGATCATTTAGTTGTGGCAAAGGATTAAATATGGACGCATACACAGATTTTGCAAATGTATATGACACATTCATGGATGAAACCCCATACGACGTATGGGGTGATTTTATAGTGGAATTGATGAATAAGTTCGGCGTTACAAAGCCGGCAAAAAGCGATGCTTCCGAGTATACGACAGAGGAAGATACCGAGCAGGCGCTTGAAGAAGAAAAGAACCTTATCGTTGAACTAGGCTGCGGAACAGGTTCTTTTACCCTGAATATGGCGAAGCGCGGCTATGATATAATCGGAATAGATATGTCATCCGATATGCTTGATATTGCCAGGAAGAAGACTGCGGCCGAAGGACTTAACGTCATGTATCTTGAGCAGGATATGAGAGAGCTTGACCTTTACTGTACCTGTGGAACGGTGCTTAGCGTGTGCGACAGTGTCAATTACCTTCTTGAGGATGAGGATGTTATCGAGACATTTAAACTTGTGAATAATTTTCTTTTCCCTAACGGAGTATTCATATTTGACTTCAATACGCTTCACAAATACAGAGATGTGATCGGCGATGTGACGATAGCGGAGAATCGCGAGGATTGCAGCTTCATCTGGGATAATTATTATCACGATGAAGAGCATATCAATGAATATGACCTTACGATATTTGCAAAATGCGGTGAGGACGATGTGTTCAAGCGCTCCGTTGAGACTCATTATCAGAGGGGATATACGCTTGATGAGATGAAGTCTTTTGTGGAAAAGGCGGGACTTAAGTTTATTGCATGTTACGATGCGGATACCCATGAGGCTCCGACAGAGGAAAGTGAGAGAATTTATATTGTTGCGGGTGAGTGCGGCAAAGATGCGGCGAAAGAAATACATTGATCGGTGTTTCGCTGTGAATGTCCGTGCTGATTGAATGTGAGGAATAGTGTATGGTTGTAGTATTACTCAGCTATATTTATATATTTTTGGTTTGTCTTATTGCGGGAGTGACGATAAGAAAAGTTCTTTCAAGGGTTATTCCCGTTCCGAACGTAGAGAGAATCGGTATTACAGGCATCGTTACCACTGGTTTGGTGACGCTTACAGTATATGCCGAGTGTTTCAGTATCTTTTATAAGGTAGGGGCGGTATGTCATGCCTTGATGCTCATGATTCTTGCAATCGGAGCTTATAAATGTCGCAAGAAAGTCAGTGCACTTCTTATAAATGTAAAAAAGAGATTCAGGTCAAAAGAGGGTGTTGTCTGCTTTATCATCGTGCTTATATCCGCTTTTTATGCGTCGAGAGGCGTATTCCACAGGGATACGGGCATCTATCATGCTCAGGCAATCAGGATAATTGAAGAGTATGGTGTCATAAAGGGTATCGGTAATTTCCAGTTACATTTTGCATATAACAGTTCGTATCTTGCGCTTTGTGCGCTGTTTACGCTGAGTTTTATCCTGCCGTTTGCGCTTCATACGATGACAGGGTTTATCATGGCTCTTTTCACCTGCTACGCCGTTTGCGGCCTTATGAAGTGGACATCTCGCGCGGGCCATACGGCTGATATGGCGAGACTTGCGATAATCATTTACGGCATTACGGCTCTTGAATATCTGCAGTCGCCGGCAACGGACTACGGAGCGATGTACATGGTGCTATACATCATGTGCGCGTGGATCACTCAGGCAGTTGAGAAAAAAGATAATACCGATGATATTCCTGTATACGGATACCTTGCGGTTCTTTCAATATTTACGGTCAGCATGAAGCTTTCCGCGGCGGCGCTTGTTGTGCTTGCGGTTCTTCCTTTTATTCTTCTGGTAAAAAAGAAGATGACAAAAGAGACGGTTTCTTTTATAGTGATAGGTTTTTTGTCCTTCCTTCCGTATCTTGTAAGGAATGTGATAATCTCGGGATGGCTATTATATCCTGCGGAAGCGATAGATCTGTTTAACGTTGTCTGGAAGGTTCCTGCCGAGTACATGAAGTTTGACGCAGATCAGATCAAAGTCTGGGGCAGAGAACTTCAGGATACAGCGAGTGTTGAGGACGGTATAAAAGAAGGAATATCCGTGTGGCTTCCAATCTGGTGGGAAAGAAAAAGGTTTTATGAGAAACTCCTTATTTTGTTCCAGGTAGCGGGAGCGGGGGCTGTGTTTCTTAATCTTATTATCAGGACAGTTAGAAAAAAGATTCGTGCGGATGTTGCAATGTTTTATATCACCGTGTTTATCAACATTGCGATGTGGTTCTTTACCGCGCCGTTTATCAGATACGGACTGGCATTTCTTATGCTTCTTCCGCTTTGTTCGGCTATGGATCTTGCGGAGAATTTATTCAAGGGAAAAGCGTTTCTTAGATTTGCAATGGTAGCTATCGCAGTTGTATGTTTCGGAAACTGGACGGCTCATTATCTTAAGGTAGATAAGAATCGCTTTTTGGAACATGTGAAAGACGGCTTTTATGTAACGCCGATTCCTTTTGCCGATTCTGAGACGGAAAGAATTGATATGAACGGAGTAATTGTCTACAATACCGTTCATGAGGACGATGAAGTAAACAGCTACTATAATTGTCCGAGTTCATGCTACGGCGATATGATGAATCGAAGTGAGCCGATAGGGACAACTGTGAAAGACGGCTTTAAGCCAAGGTGAATATATGTGGATCAAGGGGACGGGGTTAGTGGATCATTTTTGTTTTTCAAAAATGATCCACTAACCCCGTCCCCTTGGTCCATACAGAATTTTATATCTCAATCTCGCCTTCAAACACAGTAGTCGCCGGGCCTTCCATGATCACGGGCGATTCGGGATTTTTATCCCAGGAGCATTTGATGTCACCGCCGAGAACATGTACGGTAACTTCTGTATCTGTAAGTCCGTTAAGTATGCAGGCAACTGTTGTAGCGCAGCAACCTGTTCCGCAGGCAAGAGTTTCGCCTGTTCCACGTTCCCAAACTCTCATGTGTACGTTGTTCTTGTCATCAATCTTTACGAACTCAGTATTGGTGCGGTTAGGGAATACTTTGTGATTTTCAAATAAGGGTCCTACGGCTTCAATGTCAAAGTTTGCAAGGTCTTCACTTTCAGGAAGGAAAACAACGCAGTGGGGATTACCCATTGAAACGCATGTCATGTGCCATGTTTTTCCTGAAACTTCTATAGGAACATCTACAGTGAGTCTTCCGTATTCCTTGGAAAGGATTTCATACTTTTTATTGTCTTTTGAAAGAAGTTCATCGGATACCGAAACGGGAACGCTTGCAGAGTCAAGGATGGGAGCGCCCATGTCAACTTTAACGGTTTCTACAAGCCCGTCAGATCCGATTGTCAGATCTATATATTTCTTTTTGCCTGCGCTTACGATTGTAAGGTTGGTCTTATCTGTGAGCTTTTTGTCATAGACGTATTTAGCAACGCATCTGATGCCGTTTCCGCACATCTCAGAGCGTGAACCGTCCGCATTGTACATTTCCATTTCAAAATCAATATTAGGATCGTCAACGGGATTTATGAAAATGATTCCGTCGGAGCCGATTCCGAAGTGGCGGTCTGAGACCATCTGTGCCACTTGAGACTTTTTCCCGGAAGGAACGTTTTCTTTTCCTCCATCCACATATACATAATCGTTGCCGCAGCCGTGCATTTTGGTAAATTTCATATTGGGTACCTCACATTCTGTTAGTGTTATGTACTATATTTGCATTATAAAATAAATAAGTTTGGATTTGGTGCTGTCGCATTGGTGATTTATGGCATCTGAATTATCAGTGGAACAGCTATCTTTATCATTATATATAATACGAAAAGAAAAATGTATACAATT
Source organism: Butyrivibrio sp. M55 (assembly GCF_900116865.1). GTDB lineage: Bacteria > Bacillota > Clostridia > Lachnospirales > Lachnospiraceae > Butyrivibrio. The sequence goes on along the minus strand of NZ_FPCD01000005.1, from coordinate 25,575 downwards.
ATACAAAAAAGTAGTAAACTTTTTTTATATTCGCATGAAAGTGAGGACGAATCAATGTTTAGACCTAACAGTGACTATTTGAAACTTCCCGGAAGCTACCTCTTTAGCACAATTGCGAAGAAGGTTAATGCTTATCAGCAGGCTAATCCGGATAAAAAAATAATCAGACTCGGAATCGGAGATGTTACACAGCCTCTTTGCCCCGCAGTAATCGAGGCACTTCACAAGGCTGTTGACGAGCAGGCCGTAGCCGAGACATTCAGAGGATACGCTCCCGATCTTGGATATGATTTCCTTCGCCACGCAATGGCCGAGAACGATTTCAGAAGCAGAGGATGCGATATCGCTGACGATGAGATCTTTATTTCAGATGGTGCCAAGAGCGATTCCGGCAACATTCAGGAGATCTTTTCACAGGATGCAAAGATTGCGGTTTGCGATCCCGTATATCCCGTTTATGTTGATTCTAACGTAATGGCAGGAAGAACAGGAGATTACGACGAGAACACAGGAATCTGGAGCAATGTCATCTACATGCCTTGTACGGCTGAGAACGGATTTGCGCCTGAACTTCCCAAGGAGACACCGGATCTTATTTATCTGTGCTTCCCCAACAATCCTACAGGTAGCGCAATCACTAAGGATCAGCTTCAGGTTTGGGTTGACTACGCAAACAAAGTCGGCGCTGTTATCATCTTTGATGCAGCTTACGAGGCATATATTTCAGAGGACAACGTTCCTCATTCAATCTATGAGTGCGAGGGTGCCAGGACCTGCGCTATAGAGCTCAGATCTTTTTCAAAGAACGCAGGCTTTACTGGACTTCGCCTTGGAGCTACCATTATTCCTCATGAGCTTACAGTTGATTTTGAGGGCAAAAAAGTTCAGATGCACAGTCTCTGGGCAAGAAGACACGGCACAAAGTACAACGGAGCTCCTTACATCGTGCAGAGAGCCGGAGAAGCTTGCTATTCGGATGCAGGAAAGGCTCAGATAAAAGATATGGTCGCACGCTATATGAAGAATGCGAACTACATTCTTAACGGCCTTAAAGAGGCGGGATACGACGTTTCAGGCGGTGTAAACTCACCTTACGTATGGCTTCGTACACCTGATAACATGACAAGCTGGGAGTTCTTTGACCACCTTCTTGAGAAGGCAAATGTGGTAGGTACACCTGGATCGGGATTTGGCCCCAGCGGAGAGCACTACTTCAGACTCACTGCTTTCGGAAGCTACGAGAACAGCGTAGAGGCACTTGAGAGAATCAAAAAGCTCTGATGAATCATATGAAAATATAAAGAAAATAGTGAAAGTCGTCTCAAGAAATTGGAGCGACTTTTTTGACACCCCACTGATAATACGATAGAATAAATTTTACGTATAAAAGTCAGTGGCATTACTATGCCCTGATCACGAATTTTATTATGAAAAAACAGGAGTAACGGATATGGCATTATTAAAAAAATGGCATGATATGGCTTATTCAGAGACTACAGATAAGGGTACCCTCCAGAAATTATGGACAGAGTACTTCCAGAAAGAGCGCGACATCTATGCGCAGCTTTTGAAGAACCCTGATGAGGTTGTTAAGGGAACAGTTAAAGAGCTCGCAGAGAAGTACAAAGTTGACCTTATGACTATGGTTGGCTTCCTTGACGGAATCAACGACAGCCTTAAGGTGCAGAACCCTATTGAAGAGATGGAGGAGGATACTGAGGTTAACCTTGGTTTCGAGAAAGAACTCCTTTACAAGAATATGGTAAACGCCGGCGCAGACTGGCTCTACAACCTTCCTGAATGGGAAGAAATCTTTGATGAGGACAAGAGAAAGGCACTCTACAAAGAAGAGAAGGCTTCTCACACAATCAGAAAAGAAGTCAAGATCTACCCCAACGATCCCTGCCCGTGCGGAAGTGGAAAGAAATATAAGAAGTGCTGCGGCAAGAACGCATAAGTAATCACCTGGCGAGGGTTTTTCTAGCCCGGTGTACTACTTAGTTCCGGCGAGCACTGTGCGCGAGAGCGGAACATCATTATAAAACATGCATGGCTGTACCCGGTAGGTATAGCAGAAGGAGCTGAAATGACAAAAGAAGAATATTTAGAAGTTTACCGCCATTCATTGGCACACATTCTCGCTAAGGCTGTTATCGAGCTTTACGGAAAAGAAGTACAGTACGCAATCGGACCTCAGATCGATGACGGTTGCTACTACGATTTCGTACTTCCCAAGGCTGTGACACAGGATGATTTCAAGACCATCGAAGATAAGATGCGCGAGATCATCAAGAGAAGAGAAGATTTTACACGCAAGGAAGTTTCAAGAGCAGAAGCACTTGAAATGTTCAAAGACCAGAAATTCAAGACCGAGCTTATTCAGGATCTTCCTGAAGATGAGATTTTGACGGTTTACTATACAGGCGATGATTATGTTGATCTTTGCCGCGGACCTCACGTAGGTAACGCACAGGAGCTTATGAACGCAGCTTATCAGATCAAGGCTGTTTCAGGCGCGTATTGGAGAGGTGACGAGAAGAGAGATCAGCTCTCAAGAATTTATCTCTATGCATTCCCTAGCAAGGATGAGCTTAAAAAGCACATCAAGATGATTCAGGAGGCAATGGAACGCGATCACAAGAAGATCGGTGCACAGCTCGACCTCTTTATGTTTGATGAGACTGCACCCGGTATGCCTTACTGGCTTCCCAGAGGCTGGAAGATGTATCAGGCACTTCTTAAATATTCAAGAGAAGTACAGGAGAGACACGGATATACAGAAATCGCAGCTCCTCTTGTAAATAATAAAAAGCTTTGGCTTATAAGCGGACACTGGGCTCATTACGTAGATAACATGTTTATGGTTCCCGGTGTTTCGGGATGGCTCAAGGCAGATGCCGAGATTCCCGGAGTGCTTGAGAATATCAACGAACCCACAGAAGAGCCTAAGAACATAAAAATCCAGGCAGGTTCTGTTGTTTATAACCGTGAGCAGGATGACACAATGGCTGCAAAGCCCATGAACTGCCCTAATGCGATGATGACATATAAGAGAACAAATCACTCTTATAAAGAGCTTCCTATCCGTTACAGTGAATATGATGTTCTTCATCGTAAAGAAAAGTCAGGCCAGATGAACGGTCTTTTCCGTGTTCAGGAGTTCCGTCAGGATGATGACCATACATTCGTAATGGAATCACAGATAAAAGAAGAGATTGCCGATGTTATCGCAATCGCTGACGAGATCTACTCAACATTCGGTGTTACTTACAGAGCTGAGTTCTCAACAAGACCTGAAGACTTCATGGGTGACATTGAAGTTTGGAACAGAGCAGAAGCTGCTCTTAAGGAAATCCTCGATGAGAAGTACGGCGAGGGTGGATATGAGATCAACGAAGGTGACGGTGCGTTCTACGGACCTAAGATCGACCTTCAGATCAAGGATGCGCTCGGAAGAGAGTGGCAGTGCGGTACCGTACAGCTTGACTTCCAGCTTCCTCATAACTTTGGCCTTACATACCAGGCTCAGGACGGAACAATGCAGATGCCTGTAGTTATTCACAGAGCTATCTACGGTTCACTTGAGAGATTCATCGGTATCATCATTGAGAACTTCAAGGGAGTATTCCCGTTCTGGCTCAGCCCTTATCAGGTTGGTATCGTACCCATCCGTGTTGAGCACAATGAGTATGCCAAGAAGGTTGAAACTGCTCTTATGAATGCAGGAATTCGTGTTGAGGCTGATTATTCAGACAACAACATGAAAGAGAAGATCAAGAAGTTCAAGAACTACAAAGATCCGTACATCATCGTTGTCGGTGATAAGGAAGCGCAGGAGAACACTGTATCTATCAATGTTCGTGGTTCCAACAAGCAGGTTCAGAATGTTCCTCTTGATGCGCTCGTTGAGATGTGCAAGAAGATGAACGAAGAACATACTCTTGAGCTTATCGACAGCTATGAGGCTTGATTTTTTACATTTTTGGTAAAAGAAATTTTTAAGACCTGGCCATGTAATGTGGTCAGGTCATTTAATGAAACGGAGCGTCTTGTTTATGAATAAAAAGAAAATTTTATTCAATGTAATACTTGCGGCATCAATGGCATTTGTCATTTTTGTTACTGACGCTCTATGCCTTGAACTGGCGGCAGGAGAGGAACTTAAGGAAGCGACCGGCTGTACTTTTGTCCTTAATCCCGAATTTGTTCCGGCCGGAGTGAAAGGCTATTATGTAAATAAGTACAGACCTATGGAATCATCTTCCGTAAGCTATATTGTCCACAATAACAGCAACGATTTTATGCTTACAAACAGAGAAAAAGCTCAGCAAGCAAGCGGCGAAAAGACTATAGACAGCTTGGCTAAGCTTGATAAGCATAAGTACGAAGCTCTTGTTTCAGCCGGCTACAAGACACAGTATGGAGGAGACGTAGGTTATAAAGTAGAATCTTTTGAACGCATAGAAATAGACGGCTATCCCGGTTACAAGATAGACGCCCACTATGAACCCGAAGGTTCTCAAGCTGTTTATCAGACTGTGTATATTATCAGATCAAAGTATCGTACGTTCACAATAACCTATCAGAGAGCTGCCGACGATGAATGTGAAGAAAGCTTTCAGATAAGCGCAAGTACGATAAGAGTGCACTGATTGTTAGCTAAAAAAAGTCAGATATAAGCCGCAGTATAATTTTCGGCTTTTACAAGTATTTCATCCGTAAAAAGTCTTACCTGCAAAAGATCCTGATTATCGGGATGGCTTGATGCATCATCAAGCATGCTCAGCATGATATCTATCTGAACATCCTCGCATTTTCCGCGAAGAGATTCATATTTGCTTCTGATTTCCGGACGCATTTTTCCAAGACAAAAGAATGAACCCAGAAAATTATTGTCAGCAGCGAGCCATGCTCTGGCATTTTGCTCAAGAACTTTATGGTACGCGTAGCTGTCACCCAAACCGCATGTGCCGAAGAAAACAACGTTTTTGCCATGCAGAGAGGAGATAAGGTCAATTATCTCCAGGCTGCATGAACCTCTGTTAATCCAGAAGCCTATAAAATAAAGCTCTGCATCCAGAGTCCCGTTCCATGATCTTATGTCCACAAGCGCTTTATCATCTTTTGGACAACCTATGGCGTTATAAATTTCTTTTGCCAGCATAAGGGTGTTTCCTGTTTCACTGGCGTATACTACCAGATATTTTTTCATGTTAAGCTTTCTTCTTAAATTCTGTCATACATTTGGGACATCGAACCATAATGTTTCCGGCGCCCCTTGGTATGCGTATCTTTTGTTTGCACTGCGGGCAAGTATAAATGTGATAGTGTCTGTACTGTAAAATTTTGTTGTGTTTCTTTCCGAAGAATAAACGGATCTTTTGTTCGGTCTTGATAAAACTCTCATTTTCTTTGTATCTCTTAGTGATATTTTTCGATAAAAGCCTGAAATATGAGTAGATCAATAACGCAAAGGCAACATAGTATAAGAAACCAAATGGTGAACAAAGCGAGACGATCAAAGCTATTACTGACAATATCAAAAGAAACCTTGTGAGTTTGTCCATTCCGTAGGAACCGTAACGTCCTTGGAAAAATTGGGAGAAAATATTTCTCATTTTCGGTCTCCTTATTATGAAATTATATACAAAAGTCGGTGTAAAAAGCTTCACCGACATCATAATTGTACTGTCAGAATGCTATATATACAATGAACTTAAGGGGAAATTATTATAAAAAAACGATAAAACAGCGACTTTCAGGACTTTTATGTTCAAGAAAACCTTGTTTTAGCGCTTTTTGAGCAGGTTGATTATTATCTGATTAAATTCTATAATAATAGAGGTTGCTCAGGTTTTTTTGTTGGAGCAACCTTTTAGTCTTTTATATGGAGGAATTATATGCAGATCATAGTAGTTGGCTGTGGAAATGTCGGCCAGACGCTTACTCAACAACTTAGCAAGGAAGGACATGATATAACGGTCATAGAGGAGAATAGCAATGTTCTTCAGTATGTGGTCAACAGTTATGATGTCATGGGAATAGTAGGTAACGGTGCCAGCTATTCCATAATGAAGGATGCAGGTATTGAGTCGGCGGATCTTATGATTGCTGTTACTGAGTCGGATGAACTTAATCTTCTTTGCTGTCTTATAGCAAAGAAAGCAGGTAACTGTCATACAATAGCCAGAGTTCGTAATCCGATCTATAAAAAAGAGATCAATTTCATCAAAGAAGAACTTGGTCTTTCAATGGTAATCAATCCCGAGGAAGCAGCGGCGGGAGAAGCGGACAGACTGCTTAAGTTCCCGTCTGCAACTAAGGTTGAAACTTTTTCAAGGGGAAGAGCGGAGCTCGTAAAGTTTATCGTTACCAAGAATCTCAGAATTTGCGATAAAGCTTTGAAAGATATCCCCGACGATCTTAAGAAACAGGTCATTATCTCTGTGGTATCACGTGACAATGAAGTATTTATTCCCGATGGTAATTTTATATTAAGGGCAGGGGATGAGATAACAATTTTCGGATCCGGCAGAAATACACTTGCTTTCTTCAGAAAGCTCGGACTTCCGACAGCAAAGGTTCCTTCGACGATAATTGTAGGCGGAGGAGAGACAGGTTTTTACCTTGCAAAAGAGCTCATGTCTATCGGAATCAAAGTTACGCTCTTTGAGAAAAATCCTGTAAGATGTAAGGAGCTTTCAGAACTTCTTCCTCAGGCACTTATAATAAACGGGAACGGAACAGATAAAGACATGCTCCTTGAAGAGGGCATTACTTCTGTCGGTTCTTTTGTAGCTCTTACAAATCTTGATGAGGAGAATATTATGCTCTCAATGTATGTTAAGAGCATAAATCCCAAGGCAAAGATCATTACCAAGGTTCATAGGGTAAATTATGGCGATATAATCGGTTCACTTGATATAGGAAGTGTCATCTATCCCAAGAATATTACGGCTGACAGGATTGTTCAGTTTGTAAGAGGAATGTCTGCTTCCCAAGACAGTAATATCGAGACACTTTATAAGCTCAATGATGAGCGCGTAGAAGCACTTGAGTTTATTGTCAGAAACGGAAGCCCTGTAATTGGAGTTCCTCTTGCACAGCTTAATCTTAAGAAGGGTATTCTTATTGCCTGCATTAATCACTACGGAGAGATCATATCTCCTACAGGTGCGAGTGTGATAAAGGACAGAGATTCTGTTATCGTTGTTACAACACAAACAGGATTAAAAGACATAAATGATATTTTGGAGAACTAAAAAATGAATTATTCAATGATCAGATACATTCTCTTCAGACTTATGAGAGTCATGGGATGTCTGTTTGTTTTGCCATTCGTGGTGGCAATAATCTATAAGGAATACGACAGTGCTGTGTCTTTCCTGGCGCTCGCGGCGGTTGCCATGATTGTCGGAGTCATTGGCTCTCGTAAGAAACCTTCAAACAAAGTTATCTATGCAAAAGAAGGCTTTTCCATTACGGCCGTGGCATGGATACTTATGAGTCTTTTGGGCGCGGTTCCTTTTGTTATTACCGGAGCTATTCCCAATTACATCGATGCTGTGTTTGAGACAATATCAGGTCTTACGACAACCGGAGGAAGTATTCTCACAAGTCTTGACGGTATCGAATACAGTGTACAGTTCTGGAGGACATTTACTCACTGGATCGGTGGAATGGGAGTTTTGGTATTCCTTCTTGCAATCGTTCCGATGGCGGACGGCTACAGTATGCATCTTATGCGTGCGGAAAGCCCGGGGCCTGTTGTAGGTAAGATTGTTCCCAAGGTAAAAGATACTGCTAAAATTCTTTATCTTATATATTTCGGAATCACGGTTGTTGAGATCATATGCCTGTTCCTTTCGGGAATGCCGCTTTACGATGCGATAACAATATCTTTTTCAACCGTTGGTACAGGTGGATTTGCTGTTAATAACGCCGGTGTGGGCGGATATTCCGTATTAAGCCAGGCCATAATCATTGTATTCATGGCACTTTGCGGAGTAAATTTCACCGTTTACTATTTTCTTTTGAACAAGAAGCCAAAAGAGGCTTTTGCAATAGACGAAGTAAAATTCTATTTCGGAACAATGTTTATAGCGGCTGCACTTATTGCTGTGAATATTTACAGAGCGGGAGTTCTTAATAACGCAGGACTTTCGTTCCACCATTCGCTCTTTGCAGTTGTTTCCGTTATGACTACGACAGGTTTCGGAACGCTTGATTTTGACAAGTGGCCGATGTTTTCCAAGATGATCCTGTGTATCTTGTCGCTTGTCGGAGCGTGTGCCGGTTCGACGGGCGGTGGTTTCAAATTTTCGAGAGCTATTATCGTAGTAAGGAACTTTAGGAATGAACTTAACTTTATTGTTCATCCCAAAGCTATCAAGAGAGTATATATGGACGGACATACGGTTGAAGGTACCACGGTTAAGTCGGTTTCTGCGTATCTTGGCCTGTATGTTATGACATTTATTGTTTCAACAATAATCGTTGCACTTGATAATTTTGATTTTCAGACTACAGTAACCTCAGTTGCGGCTACTCTTAACAATATAGGACCCGGACTTGGAATGGTTGGTCCCATGGGCAATTATTCAGAGTTCTCTGCTTTGTCCAAATTGGTTCTTATGTTTGATATGTTGGCGGGAAGACTTGAACTTTTGCCAATATTTATTATCATGAAACCCAAAACATGGCGTAGATAAGGCGTTTGTTGAGAAACTGAATAAAATTTGCAATATTTTTGAAAAAATCTATTGGAATTTGTGTCCAAATTGTGATAAACTTTAGTTTATTCTGTGAAATAAAAGTTAAAAAAGTATAAAGTTTGTTTTGAGGTGAAGATGAAAAGAGCAAGATGGGTGGTTATTGTTCTTGCTGTGGTATTTGTAGTTGCTTTGTCAGCCGTATGTCTGCATGTTTATAACAGACACGGTTCAAATCAGCAGGCAGCTGATAACGAAGATGCATACTATGCCGCAGAAGAAACACTTCTTAAGTATTTGGGCGTCGATGACAAAAAGGATGATGCTTCTGGTAGCGACGAAGAAATAGTTGCAGATTTGTCTACAAACAGCAGGTTTACTCAGCGGGTAACGGTTAAAGACGATAATGATGAGATGCTCCCATACAGCGGAACGATAACAAAAGATCCGGATTCATTTTATCCGGGGACATATGAGATATCATTTAATCAGAATGATCTATTGCCAAACAAGGCTACTGTTGAAGTTGAGATGGATGTATTAAAGGGCGATGAGGTCTATATACTTACCGGAGATAAGGATTCGGGTTATACGGAATATGCGGTTGTTACCGTAGATAAGTACAACACTGTCAGATTTTCAACGGATATGTTGCAGACATATACTTTGTCTACAACGAATATCGCTGCAGCACAGGAAGCTATGGCGGGAATCGTAGGCGATTGATCAGTTTGAAAGTGCACCGGCAATAAGAAGCCTGGTCACATATAAGATGATGAGATGAACAGGGTAGAAGGCGTAGAACAGATATTTATATCTGCCAAGCTTTTTACCTTGTTTTTGATTATACAGACATATGAGGAGAAAGGCAGGAAAACTTTGCCATTCCGTGTTGTATGAAGCAATAACAAAATATGCGGCGAGTACATTTAAAGGGAAAAGAGGCTTAAAGAAGCAGAATATCACTGCAAGGAAGATACCATAGCATTTGTAGTCACTCTGCATGAAAGCGGCAGTGCCGGATGTGAACAGGATAATGAAGATACCTGCGACCATAGCATAAGTGGCATTCAGATTCCTTTTTTGAAAATAATTACTTACGGCGTCTACACTCCATAATGTGATAAGCGCAAGAAAAAGAGTTATGCATACGTTATTGTTTTCAAGATGTAGTCCGCTGTAAAAGGCATAGTCGTAAGGAAGCTCTGATATCAAAGCAAAAACAAGCAGACTAATTGCGTATTTTAGTCTGCTTGAAGTATGTAGGAATCCTTCTGCGATGAGAAAGATAAAGAGAGGGAAAGAAGTCCTTCCTATAAATCTCATCGACTTATATATCGCGTTAAGGGTGTCAAAAGACATCCCCACGGGTAAAATGTCATCTTCTACCAGTGGAGCAATTATAGCTGCACCTATGTGGTCTATAAGCATTGTCACGCAAGCTATTATTTTTAGTGTGTTTCCTGATAATTTGCGGAAACTTGCAAATTTGTCCATCAGTCTAAGCTCCGCTTCGTCAGATTGCAATAGGAATGTCTTTAAGCTGCTCTCCGGCAACTTCGTAGTTTTCAAGTGATACGTCATTTCTTGTAAATTCGTAGAAATCCTTTATGTCCGGATTTAATGTGAATTTGGGAGCGGGAAGAGGAGTTCTCTTAATAAGCTCTTTTACAAGAGGAATGTGTCTGTCGTAGATGTGTGCATCTGCGATAACGTGTACAAGTTCGCCGACGTTCATATCACAGACCTGAGCCAGCATATGAACAAGAACCGCGTACTGAACAACGTTCCAGTTGTTTGCGGCAAGCACGTCCTGTGAACGCTGATTGAGTACAGCATTGAGCGTAAGCCTGTCTTCGCCCTTTTTCTGGGTGACATTGTAAGTTACGCTGTAAGCGCAGGGGTACAGGTTCATTTCGTGAAGATCTGAGAATACGTAAGTGTTTGTCATGATACGTCTGCTGAAAGGATTGTTTTTAAGGTCATAGATGACTCTGTCGATCTGATCGAACTCGCCTTCTTTGTATATGCTTTTTTGAGCAATCTGGTAGCCGTAGGCTTTTCCGATTGAGCCTGTTTCATCGGCCCATTCGTCCCAGATATGGCTGTGAAGATCGTTTATGTTGTTGCTTTTTTTCTGGTAGATCCAGAGTATCTCGTCAGTTGCGCTCTTAAGTGCGGTCTTTCTGAGAGTCATGATAGGAAACTCTTTTGAAAGGTCGTATCTGTTTACGACACCGAATTTCTTTATGGTATAAGCGGAAGTTCCGTCCGGCCAGTGTGGGCGAACTTTCTCACCTTCTGTTGATGTTCCGTTTTCCATGATATCGTTGCACATGGAAATAAAAATTTCATCGGCTTTTGACATACCGTTCCTCCTAAATATATATAACTTTATTTTCCCCATTTGTCGCATAATGCGATTATTTGATCTGCAAATTTTGCTTTGTCTTTGTTTGTCATGCCTTCGCTCTTTGCGATTATGCCGACAAGTCTTGCACCGGCTGCTTTGAGTCTTGCATAGACATCGGATACGAGAGTGGCTTCTTTGGTCTTCTTGGGAACAGGAACAGCCTCTTTTATGAAGGTTCCTGACACGAGGTCAAACTCAGTTCCGCTGTAAGGCGCATATGTATCGAATCCGTACTCGTCCCTGAGAAGTTTGGCAAAAGAGCTGCATACGCTGTCTTCACCGTGTACGACAAATACTTTTTTGGGACGCTTTGCGCTGAATCCGTTTATCCATTCAATAAGTCCGTTTTTATCGGCATGTCCCGAAAGCCCTTCAAGCTTGCAGATATCTGCCTTAACATCAACAGTTTCGCCAAAGAGTTTTATCTGTTCGGCGCCGTCAATGATAGTTCTTCCCGTTGTGCCGACCGATTGGTAGCCGACAAACAAAATTGTGCATTCTTCACGCCAGAGATTGTGCTTTAAGTGGTGCCTTACACGGCCTGCTTCGCACATTCCGGATGCAGAGATGATGACCTTCGGCTCAGGGTCTTCGTTGATGGCTCTTGATTCTTCTGTTGTGATGGCAAGATTAAGACCCGGAAAAGTTATGGGATTTATCTTGCGCTTTACAAGTTCCATAGCCTCTTCATCGTAGCATTCGTATCGGTTTTCATCGAATATCTCAGTTGCTTCAACGGCAAGCGGACTGTCTACAAATACCGGGAAATTCGGGAAGGATCTTACGAGTCCGTCCTTTTTTATTTTCCTGATAAAGTATAGCATTTCCTGAGTTCTTCCGACGGCAAAAGAGGGGATGACAACATTTCCGCCTCTTGCAAAAGTTCTGTCGAGAATTTCCGACAGCTCTTTTATATAATCGGGTTTCTCAGTCCCGTGCAGTCTGTCTCCGTAGGTTGATTCAATCAGAACATAGTCTGCGGAATCTGTAAGCTGCGGATTTTTTATCAGTGGCTGATCTTTGTTTCCGATATCGCCGGAAAAGACAATTTTCTTGCTGATATTTTTTTCAGTAATCCATACTTCAATGCTGGCCGAACCGAGAAGGTGGCCGATGTCGGTGAAACGTATCTTTATTCCGTCACAGACGGTTATCTCATCGCCATATTTACATGGAATAAAAGACTTGATCGTCTTTTCTGCATCTTCCATGGAATAGGAGGGCTCCATCTGCGTTATTTCTTTATTTCGTTTGGCTTTTCTGTTGCGCCATTCGGCTTCCTGCATCTGAATGTGAGCACAGTCTCTGAGCATGATGTTGCACAAATCGCAGGTTGCGTCGGTTGAGTATATTTTTCCCCTGAATCCTTTGGCGTATAAAAGCGGAAGATTTCCCGAATGATCCACGTGAGCGTGGGTGAGAAATACATAATCTATTTCGGGAGCTGAAACGGGAATGGGAACATTTTCGAAATAATCTTTGCCCTGTTCCATTCCGTAATCTATAAGAATATTTTTTCCACAAGCGGAAAGTAAATGGCAGCTGCCCGTTACTTCGTGGTCAGCGCCGATAAAGGTAAGTTTCATGGCGTTTCCCCCTTTCAAATAGCATATCATAATTTCTTGGTGGAAAAAATAGGCGATATTTGGTAAAATAATTGCATTGACTTAATTAGCTAAGAAAAATTGGGAGATGTTTACTATGAAAAAAAGGGAAAAATTTATTGCGATTGCAATGTGCACAGCTATGGCTTTTTCCGTTGTAGCTTGTGGAAAAGATAAGGGAGCTGATGATTCATCACTCTCAGTTTCAGTTGAAGATGTTGCAAGCGATGCTTCTTCAGAGGCATCATCAGAGGAAGCAGAGAACTTTGAAATTCCTGAAGGAATGTACCTCAGTGAGATCACAGGTGAGCCTATCAGTGAAGAACTCAAAGATCAGCGTCCTATCGCTGTAATGGTTGATAATGAGAAGACAGCGCTTCCTCATTTCGGAACATCGGAAGCAGACGTTGTTTATGAGCTTATGAACAGCACACAGAATGACAGAATCACAAGACTTATGTGTATCGTTAAGGATTGGGGTCAGATCAAACAGATGGGTAGCGTAAGAAGTACACGTCCCACAAACATTCTTCTTGCAGCTGAGTGGAATGCGGTTCTTTGCCATGACGGTGGCCCTTTCTATATCGATGAGTATTTGAAGAATCCTTGGGCACAGCATTTCTCAGGAACATTCCAGAGAGTAAAGAACGGTAAGCCCAGAGAATTTACAGAGTATGTTTGCGAGGGAGATCTTGATAAGAACTTCTCAAGCAAAAAGAGTGATTCTGCATATTCAACAACTTATACAGAGTATAAGAACGAAGGAAGTCACTTCAACTTTGCTCCCTACGGTAAGGAAGTAGACCTTACAAAGGTTTATGACAGAACATATCCTGCAACTGAGATTGCACTTCCTTTCTGGCACAATACTTCAACACTTAAGTATAACGAAGAGACTAAGGAATATGAGTATTATGAGTACGGCTCACGTCACGAGGACGGAGAGGATAACGAGCCCCTCAGCTTCAAGAATGTACTCATCCAGAAATGTGATTTCCATCAGTATGATGAGCACGGTTATCTTATTTACAACTGTATCGCAGCAGGACAGCCCGGATGGTATATCACAAACGGTGTTGCCAAGGACATTACATGGGTTAAGGACGGCGAGACACATGTAACTAAGTACTATGACGATAAGGGCGAAGAGATTCAGATCAACACAGGTAAGACATATATCACACTTGTTCCGGCTGATACATGGGATTCACTTACTGTACAGTAATAAAATAATAGACTATGAGGGCTGCAATATATTGCAGCCTTTTACTATTTTGGAGGAGAATATGAAAGCAATAGTAGCAGTGGATAAGAATTGGGCAATCGGATATCAGGGACGCCTTTTGGTGAGCATCAGAGCCGATCAGCAGAATTTTAAGAATTTAACAATGGGAAAGACTATCGTGTACGGTCGCAAGACTCTTGAGACTTTTCCACGAGGGGTAGTGCTTCCCGGAAGAAGTAACATTATCCTTTCAACAAGGAAAGACTATGAAGTAAAGGATGCTGTTGTTGCACATAATAAGGAAGAGCTCGCTGAGCTTTTAAAAGATGTTCCTTCCGACGATATATTTATCATTGGTGGAGCAAGCGTGTATAATGAATTTATCGATGAATGTGATACAGCTATTGTCACTTTTATCGATAAGGAATATCAGGCAGACAGTTTTTTTCCTAATCTTGATGAAAACCCTGCCTGGGAACTTGTAGAAGAGAGTGAGGAACAGGTTTATTTCGACATAACATATACGTACAGGACATATAAAAAGAAATAAAGCTACAACGGGGGTAACGCATATGGAGAAAAGAGTTCTTATTTTGATAAATAAAACTGCGGGGGTTGGAAAAGCAGGAAACTATACGTTGGACATAGTTACGAGGTTTGCAAAGGCAGGATATGAGCCGGTTGTGTTCCCTATTTTGCCTGAGGATGATATTACCTCGGAAACTATCATTTATCAGTATGACGGTCGTGTAGACGCCATACTGTGCAGCGGCGGCGACGGAACGCTTAATCATGTTGTAAACGCGATAATGCGTATGTGCAATAAGCCAATTTTGTCATACATACCTGCGGGAAGTACAAATGATTTTGCGAAAGGCCTCGGAATACCCGGAGTAAGAGCGAAGGCAATCGAAGCTGCAGTGGACGGTAAGCCGTTCAAGTATGATGTAGGAAAGATGAATGGCACGTATTTTAACTATGTTGCGGCATTCGGAGCTTTTTCTAAAGTAAGTTACGCGACGGATCAGGAACTAAAAAATGTTCTTGGTTATGCGGCATACTTACTCAGTGCGGTTGCAGAACTTCCGCAGAATATCGGATACAGCTGTCATATGGAAATTGAAGCGGACGGAGTAAAAGAGAGCGGTGACTACGTTTTCGGAGCAGTGAGCAACTCGTCATCTGTTGCGGGAATGACGCTCTTTGGAGATGAGCTTATACAGCAGGATGACGGACAGATGGAGCTTATCCTTATACACGCGCCTAAGAATCTTGCGGAGTTTAATTCAATAATCTCGGCACTTGCAATGAAGCTTCCCGATAATCCGTACCTTACATATAAGCAGGTTAAGCATGTTACGTTCAAGGCTTCTGAAGAAGTTGAATGGACTTTGGACGGCGAATATGGCGGTTCTTACAAGGAGACTGATGTATCTGTTATTGAGAAAGCTATAACCATCAGGACAAAGAATTAATAAAGATATACAAAAGGCTGACGCTACGGGGGTACCTAAGCGTCAGCCTTTTGCATAAGTTGTGCAATTTTTTAGGGAAGCGCGAAGCGTTTTGCACTTCCCGCGAAGTGGTTAAGGAAATACTGTAATGGCCGGTATTTCCTTGAAAAAAAGAGGTTTGTGGGGTTATCTATAGAATACTTCACCGAGCTTAAGGTCTCTCTTAAACGCCGGTATAGAAGTGTTCCTATCAATAATTACAGATTCAATTCCCATGATCTCAGCCCAGTCAGCCATTTGGTCTACTGTGAGGTCATAAGAGAATGCTGTGTGGTGTGCACCGCCTGCAAGAATCCATGCTTCAGCACCTGTGTAAAGATCCGGATAAGGTGTCCAGTATGCTGTTGCAACAGGAAGATTAGGCATGGGCTTTTCTGTCTTTTTACATTCAACTTCGTTGATGATAAGACGGAATCTGTTGCCGAGGTCAACAAGTGATGTGGCAATACCTTTTCCTTCCTTTGATGTAAATACGAGTCTTGCGGGATCTTCCCTGTCACCCATTGAAAGAGGTTTAACCCTGATACTGATAGGGCCGTCTGCGATAGTAGGGCATATCTCAAGCATGTGAGCTTCGAGTATTCCTTCTTTTCCTCTTACAAGGTTATATGTGTAGTCCTCAAGCATTGAAGTTCCCTTAGCGTCCTTCATGCCTGCAGTCATTATCTTCATAAGGCGAACCATTGCGGCAACTTTCCAGTCACCCTCTGCGCCAAATCCGTAGCCTTTTTCCATGAGTCTCTGGATTGCAAGTCCGGGAAGCTGGCCGAGTGAACCGAGGTCACCGAAGTGTGTTACGATTGCCTGATAGTTCTTTTCCTCAAGAAATCTCTCAAAACCAAGTTCTATCTGAGCCTGAACGGCTACGTGTTTCTTGAATTCATCGGGATCTCTTCCGTCGAGAATGATCTCATACTTGTCATAATATTCATCGAGTAGTGCGCTTACGTCGGCAGCACTTACAGCAGCTACGCTGTCTGCAATCTCGTTTACGGGATAGGTATCAACTTCCCAGCCGAATTTGATCTGTGCTTCAACCTTATCACCTTCTGTAACCGCAACGTTTCTCATGTTGTCGGCAACTCGCATAACTCTGATGTGGCTTGATTCCATGACGCCGACAGCGGTTCTCATCCAGGATGCGATTCTGCTTCTTACTTCGTTATCTTTCCAATAGCCTGCGATAACCTTGCGCTCAATACGCATTCTGCTTACGATGTGACCGTATTCTCTGTCACCGTGTGCAGCCTGGTTCTCGTTCATGAAGTCCATATCGATTGTGTCGTAAGGAATTTCTTCATTGTACTGAGTGTGCAAGTGAAGAAGAGGCTTTCTGAACTCCTGAAGTCCGATTATCCAGGACTTTGCAGGTGAAAATGTGTGCATCCATGTGATGACGCCTGCGCATGTTTCGTCAGCATTTGCCTCGTTGAAAGTTTGTCTGATGAGCTGGTTTGTTATAAGAACCGGTTTCCATACAACTTCGTACGGTAACATTCCGGATTTGTTGAGCTCTTCAACAATTTCTTTTGAATGATCGGCAACGTGTCTCAGGACTTCATCCCCATAAAGATCCTGAGAGCCCGTGCAAAACCAAAACTTGTATGACTTTGTTTTGATCATTTGTAACCCTCCTTAAAATATAGCGTTTTTACCCCATGTATTGCTTTCCCTTCTCACAAAAAAGACAATACGTTATAATCTGATTTTCAAACTTGTACGTACGAGTGGTCAAGTTGTAAACATTTCGGAGGGTTATCGTTTGGATGACAAATTCTATTTGCTTTTGCAGGAGTTTCCGACTATGAGTTTGGGCTCTATTACTATTGTTTTGTCGACTTCTTCGCCGCGGATCATTTTAAGTAGTGCTTCAGCGGCAATCTTGCCAAGTTCCTGCTGGGGGTGGGCAATGGTTGTTAGGGTAATGTCTGTGTTACTTGTAGTTTGAGAGTTGTCATATCCTGTGATTGAGATGTCCTCGGGAACTTTGAGACCGAGCTCGCGTATGGCTTTTATGAGGTGAAAGGCTATCTGGTCGTTGTAGGCTACGATGGCGTCAACTTTTTTACCGCTCTTTATCATCTTCTGGAGAGTGGTGTATGGGTGCACGGCTCTGTCTTCCGTGTAGAACCATATGACGTTCTCGGGATCGTAGGTGATTCCTGCTTTTGCGAGAGCTTTGGCGTAGCCTTTGTGCCTGTTTTGTCCCTGTGTGTCATCGCTTTTAAATACTCCGAGGATATTCCTGTGGCCAAGATTGATTAGGTGCTCTGTCAAAAGATATGTGCCTTTCTCGTCATCCATGATGACATGCGGCTTGTCTTCCATAACGGAGTATGCACCCTGAATGAAGATATAGGGGATTCCGTAAGAATCAAGCTTGTCATACAGATACTTGTGCTTGCAGAAAACGTTACTCTTACTGGGTTCTATGATTATGCCGTCGATATTTTTTTCAATAAGTTCTTCCAGACATTTTATTTCTCTTGTTCTTGAGTTGTTTGTATTTTTGAGCACAATACTGTACCCGTTTTCAGAAAGAACGGAATCGATACCGCTTATGACTTTCGGGAAAATGTAGTCCGAAAGGTACGTCATCACAACGGCGATATCCTTTGAGTCCTTTTTGAATCTTGAAGCATCGGAGCAGTAAGTGCCGCTTCCCTGAACCGCATATACAAAGCCTTCATTTATCAGGTTGGATATGGCTTTTCTGACTGTCTGACGGCTTACGCCATACTTTGCGGTAAGCACGTTCTCGGACGGCATTTTTTCTCCGGGTTTTATCTTTTCCTCCAGGATGAGTTGCTTTAGTTCTTTCTCTATTTGCTGATATTTAAGTGATGTTGATTTTTTGTTATCCATGATTGCTCCCCCTTATAATAAGCATGAGATCATATATGTATTTTATCACCGATTAAACGTAAGTTGTGCATACAAGTTTTAAAGCGCTGTGTCCACAATGTTGCGCCAAGGTAGTGGTTTTGGTAAACTTCGAGTAGTGCAGGAAGGAACATTAAAACGAAATGTTTTTGTATGAGAAAAAGAATCATAAAAAAGACGGACATGAATATATTGCGATAACGGGCTATGAGGGCAGCATCAGGAAACTTGTGATACCTCATAAGATTGACGGCGTCACGGTTGAGGAAATCGCAAATCACTCTTTTTCAGGAAGAGACGATATCGAAAGTGTTGTACTTCCCGAGAGTATTAAGACTGTTTTCGGATTTGCTTTTCACAACTGTAAGTCGCTTAAAGAGATAAGCGTGTACGACGGCATAATCGATTATTACGACGGTGTTTTGAGGCAGTGCGACAGTCTGAGAAAAATAGATGTGACTGTAAACAGCGGAAGATACGAGATAATACGAAACTTTCTCGCGGATGTGGACAGGACGCTGAGTTTTTGGATAAAGATTCATCAAGAGGATGGAAGCGTTGAAGAAGCTCTTTTGATCTTTCCTGAATTTCTTTATGACTTCAATGAGAATACCATGGCAAGGACGATTCAGTTCTCTATAGGCGGATCGGGCTATGCGTACAGGGAGTGCGTTGACAGGACTTTCATCAATTTCAGGGAGTATGACAAGCTCTTTGAAAAGGCGATAATAGACGGAAGCGAGATCGCTGAGGATATAGCGATAGGGCGGCTTTTGTATCCGCTTAAACTTGAAGACAGATTCAGAGAAAAGTATGAAGAGTATGTTTCCGATAATTTTGGAAGCATTTTTAACAGATTGATAGATGAGGCATCTGAGACGGAAGAGAATCTTGAGTATATAGGTAAGCTCCTTGATTACAGGACAGGGGCTGATGGAGCTCTTTTCCTTGATGAACATATAGAAGAGGGGATAAAAAGAGCTACGGCTGCCGGAAAGACGTTACTGTGCGCGGTTATTGTCGAACGGAGCAGAAAGTCCGGTGGAAATTTCGAGGAATTCAATCTTTTGTAAAAGGCGGAGGCTGAGATGGAGAAAGACATGGATCAAGGTACTTCCGGAAGTGCGAAAAGAAGGGAGCTTGAGGCTGTAGGTGTAAAGGCGCTTGAGGCTTCGAGAACGGAACTCTATATTGCTATGAGATTCATGGGGGCGGCGCTTATGAGCCTTCGGTATGAGATGGATCTTTCGACCGTGACTGTAGGAACCGATGCGGTGAACATCAGGTACAACCCTTCGTATATATTAAAGCTCTTTGTCGAGGAGCCGGGAAAGCTTAACAGGACGTATCTTCACATGATACTTCACTGCATATTCAGGCATATGTACACTTCGGCGTTTTATGAGGATGAGAGGCTCTTTGATCTGTGCGCCGATATCGTGGTCGAATCTATTCTCGACGGTATGGACTATCCTTGCATCTATAGGGTTACGTCGGATTACAGGGACAGGATGTATGCGCTTTTAGAGGATGAACTCAAGGTCTTGACTGTGGAGAAGTTATACAGATTTTTTTCTGCTGAGGGAAAAGAACTTTCGATAGATGAGCTTGAACGGGCAGAGCGGGAGTTTAAGCTTGATGATCACAGCTTTTTCAGAAGGATTCCGAAGGATGAGCCGGAGAAAGAAAACGACGAAGACGAGAAAATTAAGGAAAAACTGATAAGTCCGCTTGTTTTAAGAGAAATAAAAGATAAGGAAAAAGACTGGGAGAAAGAGGCAAAGCGACTTCAGAGCGAGATAGATGCGCTTTCGAGCAGGGCTTCGGATAAGGTCGGGAAGCTCTCTTTTCTCCTGCAGATACAGAATACTTCAAGGACGGATTACCGTGAGTTCCTGAAAAGGTTTATGATACTTAGGGAAGAGGGCGGTATCGATCTTGATACGTTCGACTATGGGATGTATTCATTTGGGATGGCGCATTACGGCAATATGCCACTCATTGAAGAGAACGAGTTCAGGGAAGTTAAGCGGTTAAAAGAGCTTGTGATCGCGGTAGATACGTCGGCGTCCTGTACGGATACGCTACTTGAGGGATTTCTTCGAGAGGCGGCGAAGATTCTTTTAGACAAAGAGAGCTTTTTTCAGAAGATCAAGGTGCATCTTATCGAGTGCGATGACAGGGTGCAGAAGGATGAGCTTATTGAATCCGTTGAAGATATGGAGAGGCGCATCGGTAAGATTACGGTTGAAGGTGGCTTTGGGACGGACTTTAGGCCTGTGTTTGAATATGTCGAGAACTTGCGCGAAAAGGGAGAGTTTGAGAATCTGAAGGGGCTTATATATTTTACCGACGGATATGGAGAGTATCCGGAAAAGAGCCCTGACTACGATGTTGCGTTTGCGTTTCCGAAGGACGGGGACATCGATGATACAAAGGTGCCGGAGTGGGCGCTGAAGCTCTATGTATAAGGATATATAATTACGTCACAATAGATGAGGGATTGACCATGAACATAAATGAAGCGAAGGAAGAAGTGAAAAATGCCGTGAGGGCATATCTTACGAAAGATGAGAGCGGGCAGTATGAGATTCCCGTAAACAGGCAGAGACCCGTTCTTCTTATGGGGCCTCCCGGAATAGGCAAGACTGCGATAATGGAGCAGATTGCGTGGGAGCTTGGAATAGGTCTTGTGTCTTATACGATAACTCATCACACGAGGCAGAGCGCCATTGGACTTCCGATGATCTCTGAGAAAGAGTACGGTGGGAAGAAGTATTCGGTAACCGAATACACTATGAGCGAGATAATAGCGGCTGTTTACGATCAGATAGAGAAGTCCGGGGTAAAAGAGGGAATTCTTTTCCTTGATGAGATAAACTGCGTCTCGGAAACGCTTGCGCCTACGATGCTTCAGTTTCTTCAGTACAAGACTTTCGGAACACATAAGCTTCCTGACGGCTATATCATTGTGACTGCGGGAAATCCTGCGAAGTACAACAAGTCGGTCAGAAATTTCGATATAGTAACTCTCGACCGAGTGCGTCAGATTGATATTGAAGAGGACTTTGAGGCGTGGAAGGAATATGCATATAAGGTAGGCGTTCACGGTGCAATCCTCGCTTATCTGGAGATTAAAAAAGATAATTTCTACAGCATCAGGACTGAGCTCGAGAAAAGAAGCTTTGTGACCGCAAGAGGCTGGGAGGATTTATCGAGAGTTATCAAGGTTCATGAGAAACTCGGCGTTGTTGTGGATGAGAATCTTGTCAGTCAGTATATTCAGAATGCGGATATTGCTGCTGATTTTGCGACGTACTATGAGCTTTATCACAGGTACAGAGAACTTTATAAGATTCCCAAGATTCTTGAGGGAGAGGTGTTTGAGGACAGGGATGCCCTTCGAAACGGAAGTTTTGATGAAAAGCTCAGTATTATCGGGCTTCTTACAGATAAGCTGATGGAAGAGTTTAGGGACTATGCAAAAGATCAGGCGGTTCAGAAGAGCTTGTTCACAGTCATGAAGGAGTTTCTTGGTTACTGTGAAAAGAAAGTCTTAAAAGCCGATGCTGCTTCGGAGTATTTATTGTCAAAAGCCGATGAGGAGCTGGAGAATTTAAAAAAGGATGTCGAGACCGGAATGGTGAGCCGCGATGATGAGAAGTACAGGCGAATTGCGGCAGCAGAGCTAAAGAACTGCGCGGAGATTATTGCTAAAGACTACGATAAGGATCCTGTCTTAGTGGTAAAAGAGTGGTTCAACAGCAGGGAGCTTTCAAGGAAAAATGCAAGTGAAGTGAGCGGAAGACATCTTACGAACAGTCTTGAATTTATAAATCGCGTGTTTGGCGATGAGGAGTCTCTTTCGGGAAGCCAGGAGATGGTCATTTTTCTTACGGAGCTTTCGAATGCTTACTACAGTCTTAAGTTTGTGCGCGAGACGGGAAATGAAGCGTATTATAAATATAATAAGATACTGCTTTTGAATGACAGGAGGCAGGAGCTTAATGAGGAGATTCGGAAGGTTGTGTATGAACTGGAGTGAGTAAAAAAAGCAATGCGTCGTACATGACCAATGTCATTAAGTTAACATTGACCAATTAAGGGATTAACCAAAGAATCAACAAGAGCGATTGAGGTATTTATATCTTCAATCGTTCTTTTTTTATTTCTGAGCATCACAACAAGACAGACGAAAGTCTGCCGCAAAAAGTATTCAATTAAGTATAATTATGCTACTCTATACAAGAAACCATGAAAAATCTTTGTAGTCAGATTTCGAGTGCGATGTCGTTCTGGCCGTATCGGTATAAGATTTCTTGCAATTATGGTTTCCAGATTGGGTGGTGATGCTCTTTCATAGAAGAAGAGTCTGCACATATGGACGGCAACTGAGAAGTTTGCTTTATATGTATGCTTTCTTTGTTTTTTAGCAATGACTACATGCGAGGTAATCATTTCAGAAAAGTTATACATAATCAGATGTGCATAGATTTCTTGATGGATGCACATCACCTTTTTTGAATGAAAATCAAGCATCCCTAATGTATACTTTAAATCTCGGAAAGATGTTTCAATTCCCCAACGGGCAGCGTATAGTCGCTTTAACTCTGTCGCTGGATACGCGTCTTTGTCAAGGTTCGTGAGTACTGTTTCGTAACTCTCAGTTCCTATTTCAAAACGGACCACCCTGAACTTTAATTCATAAAATATAACAGGATCTGCTTTTCTTGTTTTCTCCGGTAAATAATCGAAACTTGCGTTATGGGGGATAAATCGATATTTATTTTTATCTTTCATAAGTTCCTTTATTTCATTGGTTTGTTTTCGTACAAGCTTCAAGCAAATATCAACATCAAATTCATTCTCTTCAGGGAGTAGCAATCCGTCCTTTATGCCAGCTTTTCCATCTTTTACACGTATCAAAAAGAACCATCCTTTTTCCTGTATATGAGCCATGTTGTTATAAGATTCATATCCCCTGTCTGCGATGACTAAGGCCTTCTGTATGTCTGATTTATCAACCATTTCTTACAATGCCATATGTTCATTCCCACTCATACGCCCTTGTATTCTTGAATCAACATAAATATGTTGTTCAAGATCATAAAGGGCGTTTAAATGAATTAGGTTGTAAGGCTTCTGACCATTTGCCCCTGGAAAATAGGTATCTTCATCATCTGGATTAGTTGCGATTTGAATATCAGAACCATCTACTGCCAATAATCTTAATTGGCAAGATTGCTCGGTTATCTTTTCTGTGAACCCTGCCAATATATCCCTGAAGGCTTCAGGCTTGATTTTGCTCCGTTGTTGGACAAAAGCAGAGGCGGAGGGCATTTCAGGGTCATTATTAAAGATGTCAATCAACTCATTTGTAAGTCCCTTGCTACCCATTCCGATAATACTTTCCACGACTTTTTTAAAAGAGAGTTTTCGTTCTCGTGAAAAATCACGCCCTGGATTTGAACAATACTTATCAGAAGCATTTGCAACAGTTTCAATTTCCGACATTAATAGCTTTTTAATGTGTTTTGGTTTCATATAAGCACCTCCTTGCAATTAACTCTTGCTAATTACAAGGGCCGCTTTCGCTACCTCTCTATTCGATCAGTAGCGAAAGCGGCCGCACATTTTGTCGCTCGTGTCAAGTGTTAAAAAAAAGACCCCTATACCATTTCTGATATAGGAATCTATGTTTGTTATTTTAACTTAATGACATTGAGCCGTGGCTAGCCTTTTTTATGTAATAGGAAATTCCTCTGGAATCTCCTATTACATAAAAAACAAGCTGCGCTTGTAAGATGTGTCTCGCCTGCATATGTACTTAATTGCTTTCAGCAATTGCAGGCTCGCACTGCGGGAGTTTCGCATAGCGAAACTCTATCTTGTTGAATCCTTGACAGGGAAGAAATCCTATGATATAACATACTACGTCAGACATACTATGACAGTCGAGTATAGAAATCGGAATATGTTTTATTAATAGGGGAGAGAAAGATGAAGAAGATAATAGGCCGTGTCACAGGTGTTATTTTGGCAGGGATTGTCCTGTTTATTACTATATTTGCTGTTTATCAGCATTTGAATATGCATGGAGCTCTTAAGCAGCTTAGAACAGAAGGCTATGAAAATCGAGTTTCAGTGGGTGATTATTCGCTTAATGTGTATCAGTGTGGAAAAGAAAATGGTAATCATAGAATAGTTTGCTTATCGGGATTTATTGATGGTGAAGCTGTCATAGCCTGGCGAGAAATGACAAAAGAAATTGAAAAGAATAATGAATTGTATTTCATCGACAGGGCTGGATATGGCTTGAGTGACGACACTAAAAACGATATGACAGTTGAATATGTTGTTGAGGACTATCGCAAGGCTCTTAAAAATGCCGGCGTGAAGCCTCCATATGTTCTTATAGGCCATTCCTTAGGCGGTATATATTCTACTTATTGGGAAAGCAAATATCCTGATGAAATAGAAGGTGTCGCAATTTTTGATGGCGTACCAGTTTATCCGATTGAAGAGGACCAGTACAGTGCTTGGGACTTCTTCCCTGGTTGGATGCATACAGCTGGTAAATTTGGTCTAATCAACGCTCTGATTAAGCCTATCTGTAATGAGGATGATGACGACAGTACTTTTGCTATCTTGGATGAAAAGCATAGAGATATAGCCTGGAGAGTATTATCTAAGACTATGGGTTCAAATGCCTGTAACTCAGAAGAAAAGCTATTTGGAGACAACATTAGAAAGACTTGGGACACCTTAAAAACGAATGAAATACCTAAAGTATATGTTGCGGCCACAACATATGGAGTAGAAAGTGAAAATCCTGATATAAAAGCAACATATATGGAAAAGCTAGGAAATTGTCAGATGGTAGAGTGCCCTGGATGGCATGAAATATATCTGGATAAACCTGAGAAATGCTCAGATATCCTGGTTAATTTTATTAAGGAAATTAATTGATATAATCACCCTATATAATGATGTGAGTGTCAAAAGTAAATTTTGCTTAGCACAAGCTAAAGCCTGTGTACATACTAAAAACTTCTTTTTAGTCGGTTTTTAGTATGATTTTTTATATCAGTTGAGTGGAAACAAGAATGAAAAAGGCTAGCCGATAGAAAATCAATGTCATTAAGTTAAGATGACAGCCCAAAAGATCTCTATGTCAGAAATGACATAGGGGTCTTTTTTTCTTAAAAGGTATTGACAGATTATC
>NZ_FPCD01000029.1 GCF_900116865.1 Butyrivibrio sp. M55 | reverse complement strand
TGGATGGTATGACGGAGGTGTTCCTATCCCATTTCTTGAAGTTTACCGAGATGAAGAATACATCCGTATTCACACTAAGAACATGTCACCTGATGAAGCTCGTAAATTTGCCCTTAGTTATTATGGCTGGGATGACGATCCTGCTCAGGACTCAGAGCCTATTCCCAATGAATCGGGCTATATACTTGATAAACAGTTCATCAGTGAAATTGAAGCGGAACTACCTTTTAGATAAGATTACAGACACCATTACTACCGCAAAAATCGGTGGTCATTGCGACCACCGATTTTAATAAAAGTAAAAAACTTACACACTTAACTTGACACTCTCTGATTTTGTGTGTATCCTGTACTATAATAGCTTTCAGAATTAACCTTGCTTTTTGCAGGGGCGGTTCTCTTTACACAGGGCAGTCCATTGGACTGTCCATTTTTTTGTCTGTAATTATTATATACTCGTCCTCACGGTGAGGATATCTAAACAATATTGTTGACATATACAATACTCCTGCAGCATTATAGATATTTATCTAGAAGTATATGGTATGCCTCACAAAGCTTGCATTCCCTCACGTTTGTCCAATCTACATCTTGATAGATTGGATGCATCAAACATATTGGTTTCTCTATAATCCTTTCATACGAAAAGATTTTATGTATGGGCGCTTCATTTCCAACAATTATAGGCTCAATATTACTCGGCATTCCTTCCTGTCCATTAAATTGGTCAGCTGTTATATCTATAGTTATCTCATCTTTAGTACATAACCATACATGATGAGAATTGTCCATTTTGCTTGTACCGTTTATCATTTCTGTTTCTATATTATTTTCAAACAAATATTGTGCAAGCAACTCACTTCCCATATCACAGCATCCTCGTGGATAGGATAAAAACGGAGTAACAGTTAAATTTCTATCAATTACAGCATCTTCAATTACACTCCTAAAAAAACTTGACAATTCATATATCCTTCTAATCATGAATCTCACCAGCCTATAGATATTAAAAAACTAATTATCTTTTGGTATTGGTGGCACTTCGTTATTAAATAAGTCTTTTAATTTATCAACTTCAGCCATCCTCATCCAATTTTCCATTCCTTGTGACCAAACTAGACTGTCCTTTGATAATTCTCCTGTCGATATCATTTTTCTTAATGTTTCAGTATCAAAAGGTCCCTTTGACTGTCCATTAATTGCAATATTATACATAGGTGTTTTGATAGGTGGAGGAGTCAGGTTTTCTTGAACTGATTGATTCATTCCAGACATCATATTATTAATTGTTCCAGCCATGTTCTGGCCAATAGCTCCCCCTATAGCCATACTGGTCATCATGTTAGCCATATTAATTCCATCTCCCCCAGATAAATTAACACTACCACCATTAGATTCCATTTGTCCTAGAGCCTGTGCCCCTGCAATTCCCACTTCTGCTTGTTTTTCAATCTGAAAAGCAGCCAAATTTTCGCTTTGAGTCTGTTTATGCTGAGCATATTGAGATTCTTCTCTTTGAATTTTAAGATTTGCCTCATAATCTTCAATCTCAATGCGCTGCTTGTCATGAATATCTTTAATCTTAGCAGTAGCTTCCGCTTGCATTGTAGCTGATATTACATCTTTGGTGACTTGCATTAACTGCAAATAACCATCACTCGTTTTATCTATCTCAATTGCACTAATATCAACGGATGATGTAATCACTCCAAAGCATTCTCTTAATCTTTCAGCTAAGGTTAATTCTATCAAATCATTGATCTGCGCAATCTTTGATTCAATCTGAACTACAGGAATATTATGCACAGATGGAGCATTGGTAACTACTTCTTTTATATATCTTGCTACAGCATCTTTTATCTGTATTTGGAACGCTTCAATGCTAAAAGTTTCTAATCTATGCAGTTTTATAAATTCCCGATAATCTTGAATGCTAAAACTTATTGTTCCTCTCACTGCTACAGGAACCCCAAAATCTTCAAATCTTGGATCATAAACATCGAAGTATGGAATCCCAAATTTTACTTGAACGATCTTTGCAAGATTAATAAAATACACTTCTGCATTAAATGGAGACGCCCCATCATACGCAAGCCCCACGATACTTGCCAATACCGGAAGGTTTGCAGTTTCAATAATCTGATCAAATGGTCCCTCAATAAAATCTTGAATTATTCCATTTTCTTGCGAATAAAAAAACACTGCCACTTCGCCTTCTTTCACTCTTAATGAAGATCCCCAGCGAATTGCATTTTCTCTCCCATTTGAACTAGATTGTGAACCTGTTGGATGCCACTTCCAAATCAGATACGAAGGTTCATCACACCTAATAACATCCATGAATCCTCCATCCTTCTTTTTGAAAATTCCCATGTTATTGTCCCTCCGATTCATCAGTTTCATTTGCTTCTGAAGTTTTTTCTCCATTCATGATTTGATTGAATTCTTCTATATTTTCATGTATTTCTTCGCCACTTGAATTTATCCCTTTTTTAACCCCCTCGCTAAACCCTTGGCTTTCTGTATCTACTTCAACATCTTCATCAATCTCCTTTGGACGTTCAAGTATTACTCCATTTTGGGCTGCTTCTTCAATCACTTTATCAATCCAGTATTCACGCTCAATCTTCCACTTACGTTTTTGTTCTTCATTGGTAATTGAACCTTTATAAACTAATCCATCAGCATTCATAAGTGCATATTTATATTCTCCTGCTTCTAACCGTACTTCAATTTCTTCTACAATTGATTCTAAACGCTCAACTTCCTTTTGCTCATCTATAGGAGAATAGAACTTATCCACTAGAAGGAATCCTATCCAAAGAATTGGAATCCAACCACAAATTAGTGCAATAATCAAGCAATTTTTTAAAATACCTTTTTTCTTTGTTTTCTTTATTTTTTCGTTGCAACTATCATAAAGGAATTTTATTTCTTCAAAAGTTCCATCTACTGAATAACTTCTTTTGGCTTTCTCATAGACTTGCTGTGCCTTAGAAAACCAAGCGTCATTCAATGCTTTTTCGCTTTTTGTTGATGGCTTTGCAGAATCATATGCTTCCATATTCATACTAGATGTTGCCAAAATCATAAATTCCAGCATATCTTCTTTAGAATTTGGTACTGCAAAACTTTTTATTAAACTAATTTTCTGTTCGTCTGTTTTAGATACTCTATATTGAGCATCAGTTGCAGCAAACAATCCTTTCGGTTTTTCATATTCTCTTTTTGACTCAATGTTTTCAAGTTTAAATGCAAATTCTTTTACTGCACTAGATACTTTAATTTCACGAAATTCAAATCCGCAAGATGGACAATTTAATACAAAAGATTTTAAAACTTCTCCACAGTTAGGACATTTAAAAATCTTACCTACATATTCCTTTTGACGTATCTTTGTATTTTCATTTTGATTTGTTTGTTTGCCACACTTCTGACAAAACATGGCGCCCTCAATCAATTCATTACCACAGTTCACACAGAATGACACTTCTAATCACCTACTTCCTAATATTTTGCAAGTTCTATTTCTATCAGTGTCAACGCTTTTTCATTAGTATTATAACACAATTACAACATTCACTATCTATATCACTCGTCCTCACGGTGAGGACATAAATCAAAAAGTTTTCACAAATCATAGTTGACTTTGTGTGTACCGTATACTATAATGATTATTGTAAAGATAGAACCGCTGTGTAAAGCAGAAAGAAAAAAGGAGAAGAAATAGGAATGAAAAAAGTAAGAAGAGTTGCGTTAGTCAATCGCAAGGGTGGATGTGGTAAAACTACCTCTTTGTTCTCTATTGCCGGAGTTTTGGCAGGCGAGAAGAATAAGAAGGTTTTAGCTATCGATCTTGATGCACAGAGAAACACAACAACTACAATGCTCATGAACGTACCGGAAGATGAACAGCCTAAAAAAACTATTATGGATGTTCTAAAAGGTGCAGATGTAGAAGAAGCAACTTGTGGTGTTTTATGGCAACCCAGAGGAAGAAAAGATTTCGTAAGATACAAAGTTGATGTGCTTTGCGGTGATTCAACCATCGATGCAGTTAATGGTATTGTTTCAATAAGCGAAGAAATGCTTGCAGGAGCAGGAAAGAGAATAAACGATTATCTTACTTCTAATGGATACGATTGGGTCCTTGTTGATATGCCGCCATCATCAAAAGCAACAAATGATTTTTGCTTTAAATACATTGCTGATTATATGCTTGTTCCTTTTTCACCTGATGCATATTCAGCTTCAGGTTATGAGCAGTTAATGAAGGATCTTGCTGATGCTCAGATAGTTAATCCCAGAGCTAGAATAATCGGTGCATTCCTTGCTAAAAAGGACATAAGATTCGGTCTTCATAAAGCAGTAGATGAAGAGCTCCAGGAACTTGATTATTACATTACAAATGTACCTTATGAGTCAGCCGTTGCAGAATCAATCTACTTTGGTCGTCCTGTATGCCTTTATAAGACAAACTCAAAAGGAAGTAAGGCTTACAGAAAGATTGTAAAAGTAATTGATGACAGAATCAGTAAAGATACCTAATTAAGAAACAATATATAGAATTGCTGTAATAGGCAGAAAGAAACGAGGTTGACGAAATTGGCAAAAGATTTTAAAAAGGGATTCTCAGCTTTTGTATCAGCTAAGGCTGCAGAGAGTATCATGGCAAAAGCTGATGAGATAAAGAACTTAGATGTAAATATTATTGATGAATACTCAGATAATAACGAAGATGTATCTAACATAGACGATCTTCTTTCATCGATGAAAGAAAACGGATTCACAGATCCTATAGAAGTAACTAATTATGGTTGTGCTTCCGGAAGATATATGATTCTTTCCGGACACAGAAGATTTGCTGCTTGGACAAAACTCCATAACAATAAGCAGCCTATCAAGTGCATTATTGTTGATGCGGCAAAATTTAAGACTGATGCAGACGTAAAGAATTATGTTCTTATGGCTAATGCTCAAAGAGATTCCTCAAAGGATCCGCTTCTTCTTGTAAAGAGATACAAAGAGCATGAAAAATATCTTAGTTCCATTTCATTTGAAGGAAATATAAGAGATGAGATTGCTAAGCGTCTCGGTGTCTCTGTTCAGCAGGCTGACAGATATAAGACTCTTGGAAAATGTATCCCTGAGATTCAACAACTTGTAGCTGATGAAAAATTAGGTATGTCTTCAGCACAGCCAATTGCTCCGTTGTCTGAAGAAGACCAGCATAAATTCTTCAATATACTTCAAGAAGCACTTTCAAATGATGCACGTCTTACAAGAGACTATGTAAAGCATATGGTTGATGTGTTCAAAGAAATGTCTGAAGAATTATCTGATGATGAAAAGCTTGATTGGAAGTCAGTAGATACTCTTTTAAAAGTAGATACTGATCCTTCATTCACTGAGCCATACCTTCGTGATGATGTTAGTACAGAAAATGACATAAATAACGAAGCAATTTTATCCCCTGATTCATCAGATGATGTGCAACTTACCAGTGCTCCATCTATTACTAATCAGGAACCTAATGATAATTTTGTAGAGGATGATACTGATAACGATTTTGTTAGCGATTCTGAGGATATATCTAGAGAAAGAAAGAACGCTAATAACCTTATCCGTACTATAAAGAAGCTTGAAGCTTCTCTTGAAAATGATTTCTTTGAATTTGAAGACGAGGATGCAATTGTAGCTCTTGCGAAAGATACAATTGAAAGTCTCAAATTACATCTTATCAACCCTTACACTGGGTCAAAAAAATAAAATACTGAAAGGAATATTGGGAAGGGAATCCTTCCCAATATCGTCCTCACGGTGAGGAGATTTTAAATATGAGAAATAGTTCCGATTATCTTGGGATACGCATAAACAAGGAATTATACGAAGATTTCAAGCAATATTGCAAGGGCAGAGAGATATCGGTTGCATTTGCAATGGAACTGCTTGCCGATGAATGCATCAAAAGAAAGAACGCGCCTTTTCCATTAGGTGTCACCAATGATGCAAACTTAAAATATAGTGGTAACGAGTCAAGACAATCACTGATTCTTGAAAAAAACAAAAAAGAACTTTTTCAGATTATATGCGAAAATGATATAGGATTGAAAATGTCGAATGTAGTTAAAGCTTATATGATCTATTGCGTTACCTATAGCCCAAAGCTTCCATATTCATTCGATAAAAACTAAAAACATACAATATGAGGGTGCGATTAAATGGTTAAAGATGATGCTCAACAAATAAAAATAAATAGGGAAATGAGAGAGCAGTTTATTGATATATGCAGGAAAATTGGCATAAAGGAAGCCAGTGCCATTCAAAAATTTATAGTTAGGTCCATAGCTATGAATGGTTTTGACATAGATCTGACTTCTTATGACAAAATCGCTGCTATTAAAACAGATTCGCGCATAAACTTTCGAATTGATAAAGAAAAAAAAACAAAGTTCAAAGAGCTTTGTGAAGAAAACGGTATATCCGTAAGCGGAGCTATCAAGCTTTTTATGGATGACGTGATTAAGGCTAATAATATGAATAAGTATTTTAGCTAATAATTTTCTCGCGAAACCCGCTCCTTCTAGGGAGCGTTTACATAACCAAATACTCTTTACACAAAGAACCGTCCCTCGCTGGCGGTTCTTTTAATATGCTTGTGGCATGGCAAAAATTTTATTTGCACAAATTATCGCTCTATGGTATATTACTTTTCGTTGTTTTAAATCATATGGATTCCGTTCTGAATCCTGATCGCAGATTTTATCCGCGATACTTTCCACTTATAGGAGTTTATTATCAATATGGGAACTTTAGATAAACGCGATATTCGCTTGTTTGATATGACCTTTGATGTCTACAATCAAAAGCCTCATTATATAGAACTAAAAAGCAGATCAGGACAATTTTGGTGTGTCTATAAAGAAGATGATACTCTTGTTGTATTACTACATAAACATCATGCCGGTGACGAATATCATGTTCATTTTCTTTTTACTGCTGCAACTGATGCTTTATCTGAGATCATGCAACACGAAAGATATATAGAAAAACGCAATAAGAGCAAAGAAAAACTATGCGGAAATAGGAAGTTGAATATAGTATTCTAATCTTCTCTACTCTCCCACTTATCTTTTTCTACACATAATCGTCCTCACGGTGAGGACGGTTTTTTTCATTTTTCTATTTCTTCAGCCATTTTTCATGCTCTAAAACATATTCTGCCATCATTATATTAAGCTGTGCATTTGCTGTAGTTCCTCTAAGATCACATATCTGCCTGAATTTTCCGTAAGTATCTTCATTTACTCTTACAGAAAGGAGCTTTCCCTTATGCCTCTTACGATCTTCTTTTGTAAAGAACTCTATTGTCTCATTCTCTTTTTTTGCTTCTTGAGTTCTTTTATTACGCTCTTTTACTTTTTTCTCTAAATCTCCCATGCACCGCCTCCTATATATGTAGATACATTAGTACATACATTTAGATTTCCTTAGCAATTTTAATATATGAAGCTGCAACCTCACTCTTGGGACTTGATATTACTGCAGGGATACCATCAACATCTGATTTTGATGCCTCTACAGATTCCTTTATAATTCCCAGTAACGGTGCTGCTTTCTCAATCAATGAAAGTATATCCTGATGATCTTTAGTACTCTTTCTGTACATGGTTGCCACTACTCCAAGCACTTTAAGATCTGGATTTCCTCTTTTTCTTGATTTTGTTTTTTCAATACTATCTAAGATAAGTTCCAATCCTCTAAAGCTCAGGTAATCTGTTTTTACCGGAATGATAACTCCGTCTGCAGCATAAAGAGCATTTATGACAAATGGCCCTAGGTTGGGAGGACAATCAAGGAATATATAATCAAACAGATCTGAAAATATCTCACATGCATCCTTTACAAAATATTGCATATCCTGCTCAGTCACTATTGAAGTCTCAATCTTAGAAAGATTCGGATCAGAAGGAACTACAAATAAGTAGCAGTCATCTCCTACTCCTTTTACTTTAAAAGCTGTCTCTATAATATCCTTACCTTTTTCAAAAAGATCTATAGTGCTATATCCTTGAAGTCTTTCTTCTCCTGGCTCTATACCACAAGCAATAGTCAAAGATGCCTGAGGATCCAGATCTATCATAAGAACTTTTTTCCCTTCGCTTGCTTTTGCTGCAGCAAGGTTAAAAGCTGATGTAGTTTTTGCAACTCCACCTTTCTGATTCGCTATAGCAATGACTTTTGCTCCCATAACCATTGTCTCCTTCTAAAAAACTTCTTTTTTATTGTTATCATTCTTAATCACTATACTATTTTGAGATGTAGAAAAATAGATAGTCTTGTGTGTTACCTACGTAACACCCATGTAACACCCGTGTATATACATTGGTACATACAATTTTATATTATTTTTTCTTCCTTTACCACTATTTGGTGTAGAAAAAGCGGTAACACCCACGTGTTACCCACGTAACACCCGTGTAACACCCATGTATATACATTAGTACATACATTTTTTATAG
>NZ_FPCD01000034.1 GCF_900116865.1 Butyrivibrio sp. M55 | reverse complement strand
ACTCTTCCCGTTGGATTATATTTAACCCCGGTAATCAGTTTAGTTGCATCAGTATAATAGCCTGTATATGGAACTGTAACCGATAGGTAATTAGCACCATTCTTAGGTAGATAGCCAGTTTTGGAATTTTTGTTTGTTACATCTTCAGAGTGATTTGCCATGCTGCCTTCTGTGCGGATTCCCGCTGAAGAAGTAAAGAATTTTCCAACAAGAACGTTTGCTGCCACCGCATCACCAAGTTTTGGAAGCGCATAGTTTAACATAGTCGTACTTGCACCAAGTGCATTACCTGATGCGGTGTAGTATCCTGTAAATGGTACTTCAAGCGAAAGGTATTTTGTACTACCAATATTTGATAGCGTTGCTTCTGAAGTTACCAAAAGCTCTTTATTACCTGCATAGTTTTCCATTGCACCTGTAATATCTACGCCACTTTGAGATGAAAAAGTAATATCTTTGCCCGCAGCATTTTTTAAGACCATCCAAGGTGCAGCGATGCCTACTGCGCCTATTTTTTTCCATGTTCCGTCTGTTCCTACTTTAGCCCAATAATATCCACCTTCATACTTAAAGGACAATCCTCCAAGTTGACCGTCTAACACTTCAAGCGCTTGTGCATTATTTTCAATATCATCTGCATCAATTGACACTGACCCATCTGCTGTATTTATAGTAATTACTCCATTTGAATTTGTGAGCCTTGATTCTTCAGCAGATGCAACCGTAGAAAAAGTAAGCACCATTGTGCCCACTATAGCTATTGTTCTTTTTACTATATCTTTTTGTATTTTCATATGATTCAACCTCCATTTGGACATCTACACCCAAATAAATGCTCACAACGTCTTGTATCAGCGACTTTTTCATTAAGCCGTTTGTCATAACTTTCTTTTTCATATTCCATTACATACCGATCGACCTCCACTTAAACATTCAGCAAAGACGTATGTACTATCGCAGTTGTCTTAGCTATTTTAAACAATAAACCGTTAAAGCAGAGTTTATATTGTATGATTTATTAAAGTTATGGGAGAAATCTTCATGATCTGAACAACCATCTCCCCTATAGGATATAGTGCCATCTACCGTTAAAATACCATTTCTATATGACTTGTTAACAGTTAAACTCATACCACCAAAAGATCCTTTAGATACATGACCTCCCCAATTCTCCCAACCGGGGGCAGCTGAAAAATTGCTACTTAAAACAACTAAGAAATCATTATTCGTTAATGAATCCCAATCACTTCGTATATTTTTAATGTTATATGACGGTTGACCACTTCCAATATACGGACTCCCGCCTCTATATTTGGCACCATTATCTATAACAATATCATTGCTGTAATATCCTGCCGGTATCGTAAGAGACTGATTCATACCCAGCTTTAAAACGGACGAAGCAAGATTTGGATTTGCATTACCAATATTTTGATCGATTGTCTGTTTGTTTGGCATCTGTGAAACTCTTCCCGTTGGATTATATTTAACCCCGGTAATCAGTTTAGTTGCATCAGTATAATAGCCTGTATATGGAACTGTAACCGA
>NZ_FPCD01000022.1 GCF_900116865.1 Butyrivibrio sp. M55 | reverse complement strand
AATTGAACTAAGTCGCTGCGCGACGGCCTGCCAAGGCTGTGGCGCAGCGTTTTTCTTTTACTTAAAAAGCAGTAGATAGTGAAACTCTGATGATGTATGTTTAAGTTACCACACCAAAACTGAACATTACCAAAACCACTACTACTGCCATGAAAAGCGTATCATTTATCATTACTTCATACAAGCATTTTTATTGGAATCGTCCACCTCCATGGTTAGGGTAACTATTAGATTACTACTACTTATGGAGGCTTTTTATGTACGAAGAAATACTACAAAGAATTGAAAAGGAATGCGAAATAAGAAATCTTTCGCCAAGAACGTGCTTCATTTATAAGTTTCATACTACTAAGTTCCTGGAGTGGGCAGGTGAAAAGTCTATTTCAGAACTCACCCTTTATGATGTCCGCAATTACATTCTTGAGCGTAGAACTGATGGTGCCACTCCAGGTTACTGCAACTCTATGAGTTCTGCACTATCATTCTTTTTTAAACATCTACTTCATATCCCATGGGATCTTGATATCGTTCCCAGAATGAAGATCGACTGGACATTACCACAGACTCTATCTCTGGAAGAAATTGAAAAGCTCATAGATACTGCTGAAAACATCAGAAACAAAGCCATAATAGCTCTTGTCTATTCTTCCGGTCTACGGGCAGGAGAAGTTGTACGCCTCGCTCCAAGTGATATTTACATGAGTACCATGCAGGTTCATGTTCGTAACAGTAAAAACCGCGGAGATCATTGGACTATTCTTTCTGAAAGAACTTTAGAGCTCTTGAAACAGTATTGGCGTTCATATCCTGTACCACGGGATTATCTTTTTGTTACATTGAAGAATCCTCATGCTCCGCTTCATGTAGGCGGTGTCGAGATCATGATGAAAAGGATAGGCAAAGAAGCTGGTATAGACCTTCATCCTCACATGCTGCGCCACTCCTTCGCCACTCATTTGATTGAGACTCATACTGACAGAGAGTATGTTCAGGCAATGCTTGGTCATAGATCTCCGAATTCGACCCAGGTTTATATCCATGTTTCAAACAAAGCCATCATGGGCGTAAAGAGTCCGTTGGATGCTCCCAAGAAAAAGAAGGGCAAGCGAAAGAAGAAGGAAGGCTGACATGGATAACATAACTATTCAGGATGTTTTTGAACAGTTTCTTCCTACGATTGCTGACAGATCATTTTCTGATGAGCAGTTCAGAGCAATTCAATGCATAAGGTCATGTCGCACAGCAGAAATGGGCGCCCATGTAAGTGAATGTGAATCCTGTCATTCTAAATTTATCCATTACAACTCATGCAAGAACAGGCATTGTCCCATGTGCCAGGCAATGGAGGTTGATGAATGGATAGACTTAAGACGAGAAGATGTCCTTGATGCTCCTTACTTTCATACAGTGTTTACTGTACCAGGGCTTTTATATCCATTGATTTACGCTAATCAGAAACTGCTCTATGATGCCCTTTACCATGCTGCTAATAAGACTATGTCAGAGCTTTCCAAAGATTCCAAGCACTTTGGCGCAAAGATAGGATATATATGTATTCTCCACACATGGGGCTCAAAGCTTAATTATCATCCACATATTCATACGATAGTCTTGGGAGGCGGACTTGATGACAAGAACCATTGGAAGGACAAAGGAAATAAATTTTTTCTGCCTGTGAAGGTTATGTCCGCCGTTTTCAAGAAATACTATCTGGAAGAGCTAAAATCCCTTCATGAGTCCGAAAAGCTGACCTACGCAGGTGGTGCAGAAACACTTAGGAATCAGTATGAATTCAAGTGTCTTCTTGATAAGCTCTACGCTATGGATTGGGTTGTGTATTCCAAACGGACATTTAAAGGAGCTCAGGAAGTCTTTAAATACCTTGGAAAATATACTCACAGGATTGCTATTAGCAACAGGCGTATTCTAAGCATGGATTCTGAGTACGTCACCTTCAGTGCAAAGGACTATCGTACAGATGGTAAATATAGGCCTATGACAATCTCAGGAGAAAAATTTCTGTCCCATTTTTTGCTCCATATACTTCCCAAGGGATTTGTAAGGATACGCTACTATGGCCTTCTTGCCTGTAGATGTAAAACACAGAAAATGACTCTCTGTAGGAATCTGCTCGGCTGTAAACAATATATTTCAAAGCTCAGAGGGAAAACAACCGCAGAAAAGATTAAGATTCTTTATAAACATGACATTTGCAAATGCTCCAAATGTGGTGAACCTCTTATTACTTTTCG
Source organism: Butyrivibrio sp. M55 (assembly GCF_900116865.1). Lineage (GTDB taxonomy): Bacteria > Bacillota > Clostridia > Lachnospirales > Lachnospiraceae > Butyrivibrio. The sequence continues at coordinate 45,692 of NZ_FPCD01000022.1, read as the reverse complement.
TATGAACGGCAGATATATGCTTTGTTGAATAAGTGGATCTCATATCGAAAGACAAGCCTTTTTACGAAGGCTTATTTGTCGTGGAATAAAGACTGTATTTATGCTTTGAGGGTGTCTAAAACCATGAGATAATGATAAGATTTGTTTATGAGGTGGCAGATTGAAATTCCATAGCCACCCGGACGCGACTTAGTTCACTCAGATAAAAATCGGTCTGAAACCCAAACAAAAGGACAGATTTTAGTTATATGAAGTCTGTTTTTTTGTTTGGGCTTACACCGATTGTTTACGTTCCGAGATAATCAACATCGAAGGTAATCGGTGTTCCGTCAGCGTTTTCAAATTTCTGTTGAGGCTCGAACGCTTCCCCCAAGGTCTCTGTTGATATCATACCGGCCTTAAAGCCATCAAGCACCTCGTAAATGTTGGTATCAAGGAAGTAACTTCCATCCTTCTCTATCACATCAACATAAACCTTTCCTGAGTTATCGGTGAATGCGTTCTTTTCTTTTTTCCATCTGGCAGCGCCCTCGAAATAAGCGTTTCCGTCAATCCATACGGGAAGATGGGCAAAGTGTGCATCTTCGTGTTTTCTCATATTGGGGTATTCCGTCTCCGGATCGAACTGCGGAATCCACTCATCATAAGTAGGATATTCATCAAAACAATCCGTTCCGACCTTTCTGTTCTCAACATACTTCTCATCTGGATCCGAATCATTCAAAAGAACCAGATCATCCGACGGCCACTTCTGAATGAAGATATTATTATAGAAACGATCGTCTCCGTGAAGGATTGTCATAAAGCCCATAACTTCGGTTCTGTGTGGCATATGATAGGGAGTATATCTCCAGGTTGTTCCCTCTCCCACCATGGTAAAAGAACCTGCGCAAAGATTGTGAACCATCGCAACACCCTGAGTTGCGATTCGAAGCGAAACGTCTGATAAGAGAATGTTGTTATCGATAAGCGTCGGTCCGTGGCTCACCTCAACAAACAAGTCCTGACATGTCATACCACCCTGCAACTGTTCTGCAAAAGAAGGACGCTGATTGTCGTGTAACAGGTTCTGTGTGATCCTTGTTCCCTGTGCTTCCCAGTCACACCAGATTCCCATCGTGCAGTGGTGAATATGATTTCGTCTCATAACAACATCGATTGCCGCGTGCATCTTGATTCCCGCAATCTCAGCGCCGCCAAGTTCCATCATATTATTAATATGATGAATGTGATTATCCTCGATAATACTGAACACGCCGCCCATACGGCCTATGATTCCGCCCTGCTCGCAGTGGTGAATATTGTTTCTGCGGATTATATGGCCGCCGATTTTTTCTTTTAACCAGCCATAGTACTGGCCGCGGCATACGGAATCCCTCTCCATCTGAGTCGGGCTCTTAACATGCTTTGTCGTATAGAAATTGCTGTTCTCGGAATCGTAGTAACGTCCCACGCAGATGCCCGCGCACTTACTGCCCCAGATCTCGCAGTCCTCAATTATCCAGCCTTTGCTCCAATGAGGACCAATCATTCCGTCCTGATAAGCAGCAGGCGGTGCCCATGTTGTCGCCGCTTTGTTGATATTAAATCCGCTGACGGTTATATATCCGACGCCTTCCTTACTCGGCATGAAGCATTCACGTCTTACGGTAATCTCAACGTTTTCCTTATTAGGATCGGCTCCGCCGAAATTTGCATAAAAAACTGTCTCGTCGTTTTCACTATCCTGCTCTGCGTACCATTTTCTCTTGGATTTTTCAGGATCCCACGAGCACTCGTAGATTTTACCTTCAAGGCACTCATCAATGCTAAGCGCTTCGTACAAAGCCTCATCATTCAGCCACACGCAGCCTGTGTGTTTATTGGGAGTCGCAAAATACCAGTCTCCGTAAACAAGCGTTGTATAGGGATTATATTCGCCAAAGATACTGTTTTTCACTTTTGTAACCCAGACATCGTCCTTAAACTTTGCCCATTCCGTGACCTTCTCGGCACCTGTAATAACAGCTCCGAGCGGCTCGGCACTCTTATACACTATTCTGTTTTCTTCACATCCCGCATTAACGGGATCAACATACTCTCTGTACGTTCCGGGTGCAACTATGACCTCATCCCCGGCCACTGCAACTTTAGCCGCTTCGCTGATTCTTTTAAAAGGTAATTTCCTGCTTCCGTTTCCATCGTGCTCAGCACTTGCATCCACATAAATTATCATAAGTACCTTCTTTCCTATATAAATCGTAATCCAAAATGATCAACCTTTAACCGCACCTGCCATCATACCTTTTACCAGTTTATCCTGAAAGATTATAAAAAGAGTTATCATCGGAAGCACCGAAAGAGTCAGCACCGCCAGGATGATCGGAATATCAAGTGAGTGTTCGCCTTTAAACTGTCCGAGTGCAAGAGGAAGTGTCTTTCTCTCGGGAGTAATAAGCAAAGTGTTGGCAAAAGCAAACTCATTCCACATCGAAACACCGTTATATATCGCAAGTGTTGAAAGTCCCGATTTGGAAAGAGGAAGTATCATCTTAAAAAAGTTCTGGTAACGGTTGCATCCGTCAATTTCCGCAGACTCCTCAACTTCCTTAGGAATAGTCTTCATAAATGCCGTCAAAATAAATACCGACATCGGAAGCGCAAATGCAACATAAGGTCCGATCAGTGATCTGAGCGTATCATAAAGCCCAACCGCTGTTGTAAGTTTAAAGATAGGTATCAATGTTACATGCATAGGCACCGACATCATAGCAACGATCAGCGCGTATATAATCGGATTCAACTTAAAATTCATTCTTGCAAGCGGATATGCCGCAAACGCCGAGATTATAAGCATAAGCACAAGTGAAACCGCAACCACCAGCACGCTTCGCATGAAATATCCAAAAAATCCGTGCGTAACAACATTAGTGTAATTCTTGAAATACCACGGATCAGGCAAATGAAAAACGCCCTGCTGCAACATATCGAACTGTTTTCTGAATGAATTTATTATCATAAAGAAAAACGGCGTCAGCGTAAGCAAAAGCCAGATACATGCGAAAAATATTGCAACGCCCCATGCAACCCTTGATTTTATCTTGGACTTGCGATAATCCGCATCGCTCATATTTGAATTAACCATACTCAATACTCCTCCTTAACCTTGAATGCTTTGTTAAAGATCAACGCGATAGCCGTTATAAGAAGGAACATTCCTGCCGCAACTGCTGAACCGTAACCCATGTTAAACTGCTGGAACGAGAGCTTATACATATATGTAGCCATAAGTTCTGTAGAACCCGCAGGTCCGCCCTGTGTCATGTTCCAGATCATATCAAAATACTTAAGTGAACCTATAAGAGACATAGTGCATGCTGTCTTAAAAATAGGTCCCAAAAGAGGAATTGCAATGCGTTTTATATACTGCCATCTTGTTGCACCGTCAATAATAGCCGCCTCGTATATCGATGTATCGATATTGCCGTATCCCGCAATGAAATAAACCATGTAAAAAGGCGTAAACTGCCATGCCATAACGCCAATTACGGTGTAAAGAGCATTTGGCGCAGTTCCCAAAAGGTCGATTGTTGTCTTTTTACCATGTATGATCGTAGCGAGTGATGAAACAATACCACCGTTTGTTGCAAGTGCATATACGAAAAGAAAAGCTATCGCAACAGAACTCATCAAATACGGAAGAAACCAGATGATTTTGAAGATATTGAATTTTTTTCCACCTGCATCAAGAAATGTTGCAAGTAGCATTCCCAAAGGTATCTGCAAAAGAATTGAGAAAACCATTACGATCAGATTATGTTTGAAAGATTTCCAAAACATCTCATCATGAATGAGTGAAACCCAGTTTTCCATTCCCACAAATATTCTGTCAGAGGAAATGCCGTTCCATTTATATCCGCTGATAACAAAAGTATCAATAACCGGATAGATAATATAAATTGTTATAAGCAAAAGCGCCGGTAACAGAAAAACCGTTGCCGCTTTGGCTATACTTTTTGCCCTGGCCTGAGCAAGGCCCGGATTATTGCCATTTTTCACGTTAACTCCTTCCTGCTGCGTTTTATAAGCAAAAGCTGATGATATGAAATACTGCCCACAGGAAATAATCCCTGCGGGCAGCTTTTAACCACTATAGCCGCAGCGCGTAAATTGTCTGATTTTCCGGCAAATCACTGCTCGGCAAGTGCCTTTTTCATCGCAGCATCATGCTCTTGTCCAATTTGTTCAGGTGTCTTCTCAAGTCCGAAGAGCTCTGTCATGCAGTTCTTGTGAACTTCTGTTACAGATGCAGGAAGATACTGATCATACCAGAGCTGTACATTCGAAGCGTTAAAGAATACATCAGCGATTGTCTTCATGTTAGGATCGTCGATATTTTCTTCCATGCCTTTGATTGAAGGCTGAGTTCCGCTTGAAAGCTGATCGTTGTTATATGTATCATCGTTATAATACTGAGTAGCAAGTACATAACATGCATCAAGTTTTTCCTGATCTACAGACTTGTCTTCTTTGAAGCAGTTAAATGACATACCCATTCCAATGGCTGTTCCTATCTCAACATCCTGAGGAACTCCCTTTGCCTTAGCTTCTGAATCTTCAGGGAAGCGGAATACGCCAAGATTCTCGTTATACCACTCTTCACTGTCTGTCTTGATTCCGGATACCTGCCAAGCGCCATGAAGCATCATTGCTGCAGAACCGTCATAAAGAAGCGCTCTGTCCTGGTTATCATCTGCTGAAAGTGAGTTAACACCATCGGGGAAATATCCTTTTTTAACCCAATCCTGAATCTTTGTACCTGCATAAACAAATGCATCGCTTGTAAATGTTCCGCCGTTCTCCTGTGTGTATGCGGCATCAAATTCAGCATTTCCGGAATGACGTGCTACAAGGTACATGTAGTACATTGATCCTGTCCATTTTGAAGCGTTTGCAAGTGAGAAAGGAATAATGTTGTTTGCTTTGAGCTTTTCACACACTGCCTCAAGTTCATCGATTGTCTTTGGAACTTCAAGACCGAGGTCTTTGAAAATCGTTTTATTATAGAAGATATCACATCCCGAAAGTCCGCCGAAAGGAATGGCAAGCATCTTGCCGTCATATGTTGACTGTGCAACAGCAGCATCGATAAATTCAGGATGATCGTATTTTGCATACATCTCGGTAAGATCGTTCGCAAAGCCTGATTTGTAGTACTCAGCCATAGGACCGCCGCCCCAGTGAACATAGATATCAGGCGCCTGACCTGAACTCATGGCAACTACAAGCTGCTGTTTATAGTTATCATTCTGCTGGTGCACCTGATTAACCTTGATATTGGGATAATCTTTCATGAATCTCTGCACAGCACCTTCCTGAGTGCTCTTTGCAGGATCTTCAGTAGCGATGTCCCAAAGAGTTATCTCAAGCGGCTCAGTTGTCAATGTCGGGAGATTCTTTCCATCTGTCTGTTTTCCTGCCGAAGAATCTGCCTGAGCTGTAGCATCACCGCCGGCGCCTCCTGCCGCAGGTGAAGCCGGTGCAGAGCCTCCACCGCATCCGGCTAACGTCGTTGCAGCCAAAACCGTAGCAAAAAAAGTAGCCAATACCTTTTTGTTCATAACCTTACCCTCCTATCACATAATTACCATTTTTTACCTTTCCAGAGCAATTTCTGAAAAACCTCTCCTTTTATGAAACAAGCTGTTGTTTCAATCTTTTATATAATTCTATAATAATTTACTTTTTGATGCGTGTGGAAAATTGCCATTCACCATACCAAAATTGCTCTTTTATTTGTGCAACTTTTCACAATCATCTATAATTTTCTGCCTCTTCCATGACATAACGCCGATTTTTTAGACATTTTCATCCATATCTCATGTTATAATGTTGTGTATTGAAATATGAAACAAAAATTGCTATTTATGATTTTGCTATGCTTTTTTATTTTGTCAGGAGTTCTTTTAGCAGTATGAAATACCGTTATTCAAGTACCAAAGAAAATGTTCAGCACAAGATCAACACCAGCTTGCGGATGTTTATAAACCGCCTGCATGCCGATTTTCCGCCACACTGGCACACCGACATTGAGATTATTTGGCCCAAAGAAGCACCGTACAAGGTAATCTGCGCCAATCAGACTTATCACGTCGAGATAGATGACATTCTTTTAATCTGTCCCACCGTTATTCATGAGATTTTTTCTCCGACTCCGGGAAGCCGTGTGTACATTCAAGCCGATTTTTCCGGAATCATCAATTTAAAAGAAATGGACAGGGCATTTCGCCTGATGTCTCCCGCTCTTCATATCAAGAAAAAGACGTGTCCTCCTGATATATATAATTATCTGTGCGGTCGTATCGACACGATAATGAAGCTATATTTCGGTTCCGCACCGCGTATTCATATGCATGAAAAGGAAATGGATGACGAAGTAATATCCTTTACGGAGCTTGCGCCTTACGACGAACTCGAAATTTATTCCATTCTTATGCAATTTATTGCTTTCTGCGGAAAAAACATAGATCTTTTCCGCGAGCCCGATTCCACATCAGCTTCTGCCAATTACAAAAACAATATCTCTCTTAGCAATGTGTGCAGTTATCTATCCGAACACTTTACAGACGATCTGACTCTTGAAAGTGTCGCTTCTCATGCAGGTTTCAGCAAATTTTACTTCGAAAGGATTTTCTCGGAATATACAGGCTTGACCTTCTATCAGTATCTTCAGCAAATGCGCATAAACTACGCAAAAACGCTTCTTTCCAATCCCGAACTGACCGTCACAGATATTTCCTACCAAGCCGGTTTTACGAGCTGTACGGCATTTACACGCGCATTCAAAAAAGCTACCGGGTATCCGCCGTCACAGTTTAGAATACTTAATGAAGAACAGCATCCGCTTACCGCAAATCCGCATTTTGCTAAGATGAAGCTGTAATGAATAACACCGGTTCGCTAAGATGCATAGAAAAAGGGCTGTGAAAAGACTTTCTTTCCACAGCCCTTATATAGATCACTCTTTATAGTATTTCTTTTAGTTTCTTTATCCCTGTGTATATTTCTGAAGTTCTTCGATCTTTGCGATGATTCCGTCCATAGACTTCTTGAACTGTGCAACGAGCTCAACGTTTCGCGAACTTGCCTTGGAAGCTTCGGTTGAACTTGCGCTTATCTCCTCACTTGTAGCCGACAACGTACTTGCACTGTCAACAATCTCGTTGTTTGCTTTGCTAAGAGATGTAATGTAATTGCCGATATCCGTGATTGACTGGCTGAGCTCACCAAGTTTTTCCTGAATAAACTCAAACTTCTTGGATGCACTCTGTGTATATTCAGTCTCGCGGATTGCAGACTGTGAACTTATCGTAGCGCAATCGGCAACGGTATCTGCATTCGATGTAAGAATCTCGATAATACGTGTGATATTCTCAGTCTCATTTCTTGTCTGCTCGGCAAGATTTCTGATTTCATCGGCAACTACCGCAAATCCCTTACCTACTTCACCCGCTCTGGCCGCCTCTATGCTGGCATTAAGAGCAAGAAGGTTGGTCTGTGATGAGATTGAAAGAATAATGCTTGTGATTCCGCTTACATCTTCTGTATTGGAACGAAGTTCATCTGCAGCCGTCTGAAGATTTTCGCCTGCTTTTCTGGCTTTTTCAACCTCTTCAAACAAGGATTCCATAACATCCATGCCTTCTTTGAGGGCATCTGCTGCTTCTGTGTTTATGCTTTCAACTATATCCGCACTCTTCTTGGTATCATCGATAATATCCTGAATATCATGCGTCTGTGTTGTCTGATGAGTAATTGCCTCAGCGGTATTCTGCGTTCCAACCATGATGTTTTCCATAGTCTCGTCAAGAAGCTCTACGGATTCACCTATAGTGTTAAGAGCATCGCTTACTGAAGAAACGTCCTCAACTACCTGATCCGCAACTTCAGTAATCTTTCCTGTGATAGTTTTATTTTTATCCGAAACCGATGTAACTTCGTCAAGTGATTCCTCAAAGAATCTCGAAACAAGTCCGTAGCCTTTAAGAACCGTTACAACTGTAAGGATTGAAATGATTGCCTCTATCATGATAACTTCGATATCAGTCTGTATATTCTCTGTAGTAGCAATCGTAAGTACAACTCTTATAAAATTGGAAACAGCAAATCCGATAACACCGACTCTTACGCTCAGCTTATCAAGTGTAAGAAGAAATACAATCAAAAATGGAATCATATAAGGATAAGTTGTGCACGTGTTTCCACTGTTAAGCATTGCACAATAAACTATAGAATATGTAATCGCAAGTATTCTTATATATGTAACCCCACCTTTGCTGATGAAAAGATACACCGAATCAGCGATAAATACCAATATAACCATGATCAAAGGGATAATTCCTCTGATAGGCGCAAGATCCGACATTGTGATCTGCGACATAAGACCGACAATAGAAAAAAATGTCGTAATTACGTGAATTAGAAATACTAGTTTACAAGTGCGTTTTAAATGATTTTCCTGCATAGCGCCCTTCCTCCGTTCTTTCCCTATATTATAGATTATACCACTCTTTTACGCATTTACGTAAATCTTGACAATCTTTACGGATTTTTAGTGAATTTTACAACTTTTTTATAAATATCAGATGTATTTAATCAAAAAGAACCTGCAACTGCCATTTTCTGACAGTTGCAGGCTTTTATCTATCACAGTAATGAAACTAGCATCTCATACATTGAACTTATCCGTTGTATCCTGAAGATTGATGATGCTATCCATAACATCCTTGGTCTCTCCCGATACATTTGCACTGTGCTCCGTGATACTCTGCATATTGCTCGAGATATCACGTACCGCATCTCCAAGCTCTTTCTGAACAGAATTTATTCTTTCAAGTACATTGTTGATGTCGGCTACGGATGTACTTACTTCTTTTGCCCCATTACCAAGTCCCTTACTTATGTCGCTGTAATAATTTGCATCATCCATGTAATTCCTTGCAAGAGTCTCAAGATTGTCATAATCCTTAAGGACTCTGTCGGTTAAGAATGTGATGATCTGGTTGCTTACTCTCGAAAGCTCATTTACATTGGCAGTAACTTCGTTTGTAAGAGCATTTACCTTATCAATCTCATTTCCTGTTGTGGTACTTAAGCTGTTGATCTCACTTGCGACAACCGCAAAACCTTTGCCCGCTTCTCCCGCTCTTGCCGCCTCAATTGATGCGTTGAGTGCAAGAAGGTTTGTCTGACTTGCGATATCCTGAATCGCACTTGCCACATTCACGATCTGCTCAATTACCTGAATTCCCTTGAGAGCTTCTTCAAGCTCCTCTTTTGCCCTGTTTGTCATCTCAACCGCATGATTCTTGTTTGCAAGGATCTCGGGAACCATCTCTTTAACTCTTCCGATAACCTCATCGGTTCTTTCACTCATATTCTTGGTATCAGCCGCGAAGTTTTCTGTTGCAGACATAACGTTATCGCATATCTTGTCAATATTCTGAATGCTGGCCGTCTGAGTCTCTATACCGCCCTCAGTGCGCTGCATCGCTTCATTTATCTCAGAGATACTGTCTTTGATATCGGTAATCTTATCGTTCGCGCTCGTCATCTTGTCTTTTATAAGCTGCGATTCGTCTTTAGTCTTATGTATCGTATCAATTACACGGTCTTCGAGCTCGGTCAAAAGATATCTGATTTCTTCCGTTTCCGAGTGGGTCTGCTTGATGTTTTCATCGCCTATAACTTTCTCTTTTACAAAAGACTTCATCTCTTCCATAGGCGCAAGCTGCACACCTATAAACTTTGTCATAATCACGATTACCGCAGCTATTGCAATCAGCGTAATAAGTATGGCTGTTACGATAAGCTGTGTGATGGTGCCGCTCACGTTTTTCCTTGGCATAACAAGTCCGAGAGACCATCCGCAGCCTTCTATATTCGATGTTGCAATGTAGTTCTTTTCGGAATCATAGTCCTTTGTCAGAACAACTTCGCTGCCGGGTGCCGAGATTATAGAAGATATACTTGGCATAACGTTAAGCACTGCTGTTGCCGTCTCTTCACCGGGAAGATACGCCTCATTTTCATGCATTATATAATTGCCGCTTGCATCAACAAGGAAGCCGTACTCACCTTTGCTGTACGGAATGCTGTTGACAACATTTGCAATATAATCAAGGGTAAAATCTGCTCCGAGAACGCCCGCAAGCTGACCGTTTCTGTAAACAGGAGTTGCGATTGTGATACACATACCACCTATCAGCACGTCCATATAAGGATCTGTTACTATGGTCGTTCCTGCTGCCTCTGCTGCCTTGTACCATCCCCTCTGTGTGGGATCATAGCCCTCCGGCGGCTTGGCATCGGGATCCATCTGCAGATGTGTCTTATCTGCCATACCATAATAAAGATTAAGAAGCTCAGGATGTCCCGAAGCCTGCGTTGTGACCATCTGCTGAGCATGTTCGACATTATAAGATTTGTCGGGAAGTGCAGCCAATGCCGCAGCACCTGCACTGTTAAGACCTTTTTCCATCTCAATCCAACTATTGATCGAATTAGCATACTTATCAGCATTTATCTGAAGCTGACTTGTAAGCTGTCCGGTAAGCTTGCTACCTGACGTTCCGACAATAACTGCCGAGGAAATGACCATTGCCGCAACGACAATGAGAATTACAACTAACGTAAGCTTTTCTTTGATAGTACCTTTCATTAAAACAGTTCCTCCTGCCTTTTACAAACAAACCGGATAGAGTGTCCCTTAAGCGCTCTTCTCCGGTAATTTTCAGTACACCTTATTAATTACTACGTTGATGCGTTATTGAATCATTTTAACATATTTTTACGATATACAGTATATTTTTCTGTAGTTCAGACGGCAGGAGGAATTGGGCTTTTTTACTTTCTGTTGACCACGTATATTCCCAGACTGACAAGCAAAAGAGCTGTCACGTACCTGAGACTCAGCTTATCCCATTCAGCAAGGAAGATTGCGGACAAAAGAGCTCCGAAAATTGGATTGGAAAAACCGTAAATCGTTACTGTCGATACAGGGTTATGTTTGAGCAAGATTCCCCATATCGAGTACGCAACCGACGATATCAGCGCCATGTATATGATAAGCAGGATACCGACCGGTCTTGTCAGGTGAATCCTTCCGCCGGCCGCAAAGCCTACAACCATCATTACAAAGCCGCCTATAAGGAACTGATATCCGCTGAGCGTTACAGGATTCTCTTTTACGGAGTACTCCTTGATAAGCACCGATGAGATTGCATACGAAACCGCCGCGATCAGGATAAAGCCTTCGCCGTTAAATGCAAATCCCGCGCCAATACTTCCACCTGACAGACTCACAGTGATTACTCCCGCGATTCCGAGAAGGCATCCTATTATCTTTTCCGAAGACAGGTGTTCCTGCTTCCTCACAAGGCAAGCCAAAAGAATCGCAAAGAACGTTGTCATCCCGTTGATTATCGACGACTTCACTCCCGATGCATGAGCCAGTCCCTTATAAAAGAAAAAATACTGTAGCATTGTCTGAAAAACGCTGAGCATGTAGACCATATTCCACGATGTCTTCTTTGGAAAAAGAACTTTTCTCTGAAAAAGGCTTCCAAAAATAATTGTCAGCACTCCCGCCAGCAAAAACCTTATTCCCGCAAAAAGAATCTGTGACATGCTATCTTGCGCGCCTATCTCAAAAAGCTCATATCCCGCCTTGATACTCGGAAACGCACTCCCCCACAGAAGACAGCAGAATACTGCCAACAGACAAACTATAAATTTGTTCTGCAGCAAAGTGCTTTTGGTCCTAGGGGACGGGGTTTGTGGTCCATTTTGTTTCATAAAAAAATCCCTTTCAAAACATTTATCAGTTATACTTTATCTTCCGAATCACGTCACAGCTCTTTTTCGTAACATAAGAAATCCTGATCGTATAAGTGGCACTCCCCCACTTCGTTAAATCCAAACACCGCATATGAGCGGATTGCCTTGGTATTGTACTTACCGACAAGTATGTGTATTCCGTTACATCCGCGTCTCTTAAGTTCCTCCATGCCATGCTTAAGCATTATCCTTGCAAGTCCCTTATTCTGCTCCGCAGGAAGAACCGCAAGCCTCGCAAGCTCTCCCTCAGGTTCGAGATTCTTATCCCAACAGGGAAGTCTGTTAACTTCTTCATCTTCATCTATGGAAATTGCAGCTTTTATAATCCCGTCTTCCTTTAATACAAACAGGCCGTCACGCGCAAAATCCGCATCAATCGTTTCATTCGACGGATAATACTCATCCCACGGGCAAAGTTCCCTTCCAATCTGCGCTTTATAAAGCGCCAATATCTCCTCACGATCTTCTTCCGTGGCTGTTACAATTTTATATTCTTTTTCCAAGTCTATAGTCCTTTCCATTGTTGTCATTTATTCATCCCGTCCACAACCTCCGCAGGCTTAACCGTTACTTCAACCCACGAGGGCGCAAATCCGCTCCTTATCGCATTTCTTGCCGACCTTACATTCGACCACGCGCAGCAATAGAACGGAACCTTGCCACGTTTAAGTATCTCTTTTGCCAGCATATTAGTAAGAGCCGACGCTATTCCATTCCGCCTATACTCCGGAAGGACGTCCACTCCTATCTGCCACATATCGTCGCAGTCCGCAGAAGCCCCTGCAAATCCCACAAGCTTATCGCCATCATACGCGCCCATTCCAAGAACATCGAGTTCCTTTCGCGCACTGCAAAGCGCATTGCTCCACTGCGGAAGATACAACGCCTTGAAATCCTCAGGTCCCAGAATTCTCGTAGCGTATGGACACTCAAGCTCCGGCATCTTTTCGATATCGGGCAAAAAGAACTCCGCCATAAAACATACCTTATGCCCAAGCTTCTCAATCCTCTCACTTAGCCAATTCATATTTGGCGTCTCAAAACAGTGATAAAACTCAAACTTATCGATGTACTCTTTTACAATATCCGCCACTTCATCTGATGTAGCCGCAACCACGTTATTACCGTACGTTACGAAATTGCACGTTATCGGCTCCTTGTAGTACTTGCGCGCCTTCTTTCCAAGCATGAACGGAACAACAACATTTTTATCCGATAAAAAATCCTCCGCGCGGCAACCGTTGTCTTCCGCCGACTGCCGAAGCGCTATTTCCAGTATTTCTTTGTTAGTCATTTTTTAATCCTCTATGGTCCATGGGGACGGGGGTTGTGGTTCATTTTTTACCCGTCTTAATAAATCGTATCAATTCCTCAACATCATCAAAATCGTCATAGTCTCCAATAATACCTTCCCTGTGATAGACTATGCCGTTTCGCTCATTCCTTTCTAGGCAGTCAAGGAGCTCTTCCTCTCCGTATCTCTTTACAAAAAGCGTAAATCCATACGGCTTTATCTTGCCAAACATTCCTTTTTTGCAGTCGCTGTCGCAATCGTAGCAATGCCCGTAATTCTTATCTTTAGAGCACTTCCTATTCTCGCACCAAGCATCTCCCGGGCACTCACCTGAGTCACAACCTCCACAATGATTGTTCTCACTGCAAAGACAACACGCCAATCCGCACCTTGCTATACCAAGTTCTCTTTTCATAGTTTGCCATCTCCTACACAAATAATTCACTCACAGAGTACAACACCGCCTTGCCTGAAATCACCACTCTATTGCCCTGCAATCTGCATTCAAGCTTGCCTCCTCGTTCAGATGCCTGATACGCGTGAATTTCTTTTTTTCCAAGTTGCTCTGCCCAATACGGCGCAATCATGCAGTGAGCGGAACCGGTAACAGGATCTTCATTTACCTTATCTTTCGGGGTAAAAAATCTTGAAACACAATCATACTCTTTTCCCGGAGCCGTAACACCAACTCCATCGCCATCAAGTTGAATCATCTCACCAAAATCAGGCGACATCTCACGAATTATTTTTTCATCTTCATAAACAAGCATAAGATCCCTGTCTATGAACGCCTTCAACGGCTCATGTCCCATTGCCTTAGTCATCTGCGTCGTAACAGACGTTTCGTTCAGCCGATATGCCGGAAAATCCATGACAATCTCGTCCTGCTGCCTATGAATGAACAGATCACCGCTCATGGTATGAAAGGTAATGTTATCCACGTTCTTCTCATAATAGTTAAAAAGAACAAACGCCGTCGCCAACGTCGCATGTCCGCACAAATTGATTTCTCCCCTAGGCGTAAACCAGCGGAGATCATATCCGTCATTGGATTTCACGGCAAATGCCGTCTCCGAAAAATTATTCTCCCTGGTAATATTCATCATAAGTTCTTCAGGCAACCACTTATCCAAAACACAAACTGCCGCCTGATTTCCATGAAAAAGCTTGTCTGTAAATGCATCTACAATATACTGTCTCATCTCTTGTCCTTATCCTTGTCTTTATCTTTTGCCATGAGAGTCTCAAGTGCCTTAGCCAGTTGCTCCGCAGAAACCGCTGATATCTTATCCGCATACTTATTCTGCTTGAGCTCAATTTCTTTCAGTTTCTTATCCTGGTTCTTTTTATCCATGCTTATCACCCTTTTACAAGCGCCGCAAGCCTCTTGCCGCAGATCACGCCGACAATACAGCACGCAAAACTAAGCGCCACATACACTCCACCTGCGCCATACTGCTTCTTTTCAAAAAGATTGACCGCCTCAAGCGAAAACGTGGAAAACGTCGTAAAGCCTCCGCACACTCCCGTTTTCCAGAAAAGAACAGTATTTCCCGATATACCCTCATGGTTATCGGCAAGCCCTACGATAAATCCGATCAAAACTGCACCTAAAATATTCGTAACAAGCGTCAGTATCGGAAATCCGGATTTAACCGGAATAAGACTTATCGCATATCTTAGCACCGCTCCCAAAGCTCCTCCGAGAGCAACAAACAAAAAATTCATACACACCTCTCCACCATATCAATCTCATAATCCATCAGCTCATAAATCCAGTCGCCAAGCTCTGAAAACTCAAATCCCAGCGCCCGCGCTTTCTGCGTATCAAGGCTCATGTCATTTTCAAGTCCATTATAAGGAGCCACGTCACCATCTTTGCTGTAAACCGCAGCCTTTCCGGTTTTCTTTTCAATATAACCGATAAGCTCAGAAATCTTGACAATTCCCTTAGAGCAGCCATTTATCGGCCCGCACACATCGGCACCTGCAAGAAACGCGATAAACTCGCCTGCTTCCTTTTCATGGATAAAAGAAATCCCATAATCAAGGTCATCCACGAACATCGGCAACTCATTCATGATATGCTCCACATAAAACCGAAGCCTTCCGGTATAGTCATTCTCGCCCAGCACGATGGGATACCTGACAAACACGCATTTTTCCGCATCCATAAACTCATAAGCCGCTCTTTCCGCCTGCCTCTTGGACTCGCCATAATCCTGCGTTCTGTCCGCCCAAACCAGCGGATGTGCAGCCGCATCAAACTCTTTTTCCCCGATAAGCAGCGTATCTTCCGCATAAACCGAGCACGTCGACATCTGAATATACCTATCGCACTTGATATTGGGCAAAAGAGCTCTCACATCATTTGAACTGTACGCAACCTTGTCAATTACCACATCGAAGCTCACGTCACCTACAGCTCTTTTGACACTTTCCGTATCAGTCCTGTCCATAACAATATGCCTAACGCTCCCGCAAAAACTAAGCGCATTATTCCCGCGCGTCGCGACCGTCACATCATGCCCCGCATTTATAAGCGCATTCACCATAGGAATGCCAAAAAATCTTGTTCCACCAACAACCAAAATCTTCATACTCTGTCACACTCCCGGCGGCCAGCCTTCATGCTTCCTTATCCTTGCATAAATAATGTACGAAGCAATGACCGTAAACATATCCGCAACAGCCTGCGTCCACACGATTCCCGTCATTCCAAACAGACGGTTAAACAAGATCAGGATGGGGATGTTAAAGACAATCTGTCTTATCACGGCAAGCCAAAAAGATTCTTTTCCGCGCCCGATTGCCTGCGCAAAATGAACCATCGAAAAGCAAAGGAACATCAGCGGCGTCGCAAAACACCTCGCACGAAGGAACTGCGTTCCGAAGCGCACTGTATCGGGATCCCCGATAAACGCCCTCATAATCAAAGGCGCGAATGCATAATACAAGACCACACTCACAACGCCTATCGCAAGCCCCACTACTCTGCCGAATCTGAAGATTCCGTCCATTCTTTTTCTGTCGCCCGAAGAATAGCTGTACGCGATAAGCGGCACCATGCCCATGCATATTCCGATTCCGATATTAAGCGGCAGGCGCTCAGCTTTCAGCACAATTCCGATGGCAGCCAGCTCAACATCGCCGTACGACGCTGACAGGCGATTTATCACAATCGTACACAGGTCAAAAAGAAGCACTCCCACAGCCGCAGGAATTCCCACTCCGAATATTGAAGAAAAAGACTCTTTTGAAGGATATTCGCTGTTTGTCTTAAATCTTAGAATAGTTTCTTTTCCCGCCTTATTGTAAGTCACAATAAAGTATACCGAAACCACGATGTTACTGAGCATAGTCGCAAGCGCAGCGCCCATAACCTGCTTTCCGTCAGGCAAAATCACAAACATAAAAATAGGATCAAGCACCGTATTAAGCACGCCGCCCATACTAAGGCCAAACGATGCTTTTGCCGAAAGCCCTATGCTTCTTAGCATTGAAGAAACCGTGCTGCTGAATATAAACGGAACGCCGCCGATAACAACCACAAAAAGCATGTACTGCTTGGAAAATTCAAGCACGTTTTCGCTCGCCCCAAGAAAAACAAGTATCTTCGTCATCCCTATCAAACTAAGTAACGAGAAAAGACATCCGACTCCGAGCGCCATCCATATACAGGCCGCTGACACTTTCGATGCTTCTTCGTCATTTCCCGCACCGATAAGGCGCGCAATAAGCGTACCTCCGCCGACTCCAAAGATATTTGATATCACAATTGTCAGCATATAAATCGGCATCACCAAAGAACAAGCCGCCACCATGTACGGATTATTCGTCCTTCCGACAAACCACGTATCCGCAAGGTTATATATAAGCGCAATTAACTGACTCGCAATTGCCGGAAGCGCCATCACTCCCAGCGCATGCGGTATATTATCTTTTTCAAAAAGAAATTTCTTATCTTCCATGAGTTCCTCTTTCGTTGATTCCGCCCCTTTTGGTCCTAGGGGACGGGGTTTGTGGTCCATTATTGCGCTATTTATATGCAGATTACTTTACAGCTCTTTTGCCATGCACACCGCACCGACCAGATTATCATATGGCGGATATTTCTCAATTTTGCTGTAACCAAGCTTCTCATATAGCCCAACAGCATCAGCCATTATCTCTCTTGTTTGAAGAATCGCTCTTTTATATCCAAGTTTCTGAGCTCTGTCTTCAATTTGATTCATTAGACTTTTGGCAATGTGCCTGCCTCTGCAGCTTGGTTCTACCCACACACGCTTAATTTCAGCATCATCTTCCGAATATGACTTAAATCCAGCACATGCAACAGCAACATCATCCATATACGCAATAAGCACATTGGGTATTCCGTCCGAATGGTTGTATGGCACAAAAGCTCTTCTGTTCTCTATTCCGCCTACAATCTTGCTGTAATACTCCTCTGTCTTTTTATAAAACTCCTGAAAATCCTTGTTACTTCCGTCTGTCCATTTATAAACTATGTTGTCTGACATAAAGACTCCCTATTGGTACTATCAAAGCGATATCAAGCATGCGTTATCGCCTGAAACATAAACTCATCTTCATTTGTATTGTCGAAGAACTTGCCTCTTACAAAAAGATGCGTATCTTCCTCGATAACCACGCTTTTATCATAACCTGTTGAATCATTCGGTGTAAATGCGAGAATGACTTTCTTTATTCCTTTTCCAAAGGAAGCTATCACACGATCAAGCTCGCCACTACCGGTAACAGCGTGAAGAATCAACGTATCACCCTCGATTTCTGCAATCGCATAGGTGTCGCAATCCGCAATGTAAAAAGTATTCTCCTGCATAAACTGAGACAGATAAAACATATAAAGTCCCGCGTTAGAAACCATGTACATCTTGGCATTCTGCTCGTTTTCATTAAGTACCTGCACCATTTTATCCCAATCTCTCTTTTCCGCCATTGGAACAAGCTGCGCAGTCCAATCTAAATCTATCTTCACACCCTTGCTATACTGAAATTCACTACTCTTACGAAAACCAAACTTGGGATAGAAATCAACGACAGAATCATTTGCAAAAAGATATATTCCATCAACTTTGTTTTCGTAGTCTTCAATAATCTTTTCCATCAGCATCCTTGCATATCCTCTACCCCTATAGTCAGGATCGGTCATTACAGTTCCAAGCTGGATGAGCTTTACAATTCTGCCATCATAATTCATATCGCAAGTATTCACCGAAATATTCGCTACAACTTTTCCATCATCCACAACCGAATATGGAATGTAATTATCTTTCCAAAAGCCGTTTTGATACCAGTCTTCAAAGTTCAGCCCACCGAAAACTTTTCCGGCCAGCTTATTTAAGGATTTTCTGAGCGAAGCATTGTCTCTGTAATTTGATTCGATAGTTATCTTCTGTACTTCGCTATATTCCATTATTTCTTTTCCCCTTTAGATGTCTTTTTTATTAATCTGTTTTCTTATATCAGCTTGTTCTTCAGCGGAAAGATCTTTTAAATAAATGCAATATTCATTAGGATATCCTCCGACAAATTTCATATATTCCATATGAATTTGCGATGGATCCGTAATCCAAAGAACTTCCTCTCCGTGAAAATCTTCTACGTAGCTTAATCTTTGATTCCTAAATATAACATACATATTAGTCTTTCCTTTCTGCCTGTTGGTATTCTAGGTTCTTGCATTTCCAACAGGGTATTTCTGCCTAAATTCCCTGTTGATATTCCAGTTTCCTGTTTTTACAACAGGTCATCTGCGCTTTTCTCCCCTGTTGGTATTCTGATTTCCCGTATTCCCAACAGGGCATTCCCCTAAAACCCCAAAATCTGTCGCCCTAACAATCACAACTCCAGCAGCATATACACCACTTCCTGATACCCGCTCACTCTCGAGTTAAACCCTCTGGGATTGCGCCCATATTCCACAAATCCCATCTTCTTGTACAGCGCCACAGCTCTCTCATTCTCAGCAACTACGTTGAGCTCAAGCTGCGCATATCCCGCATTCTTGGCGCATTCGATACAAGCCTCCATGAGCGCCTTTCCAAGACCAAGGCCCCAATATTCCTTCAAGATAGCGATGCCAAGCTCCGCGCGGTGCTTAACCTTATACTTTGCTCCAACTGCTTCAATCCCCGCTGTTCCTGCAACTACGCCATCTACCAGCGCAGCTATCTCAATCTCATTTGGGCTCTCCGTCTTCTCCTTAAGAAACTCCGCCTCCTGCTCCGCATTGAAACTATTTTCATCAGGATAGGACAAAAGATAATCCGTCTCCGCATGCGTCTCATTAAAATTCACAAAAACAGCCTCTCCATCAGCAAACTCGCCATTTCTAAGAATTGCCTCTTTCCCGTTCTTTAAAGTAATAATTTTGTTATATTTCATTTTTATTCTGTCCTTTCTGTCTTTTCCTCAAGCCCCTCACTCGTCAGCTCATATCTCTTCGTGCACACTTCCTCAATGTACTTCCTGTCATGCGATATGCTGATCACCGCGCCGGGAAAAGAAGCTATCATCTTCCTGATAACAGGTCCCGAAAGCGGCGAGAAATTTCTCGTAGGTTCATCCAAAACAAGCACATTCGCATCGGAAAGGCTCATCTTAAGAAGCAGTACCTTCGCCTTCTGCCCGCCCGAAAGCTCCCTAATCGGATGCTCCATCTCATCCGCGGTATATTTAAGCGAACCAAGATAAGTCCTGATTCGTGTGCGAATTTCCTTATCTCCCGTGTCATCCAAAAATTCCACCGGCGTCACATCAAGATCAAGCAAATCCTCATAATTCTGCGGCATATACTGTACCCTCAGATCTTCTCTTGCAAGAAGTTCATCCGCGATCAACCTAAGAAGCGTAGTTTTCCCAACTCCATTTGTTCCAACAATGCATACCTTCTCAGGTCCTCTTACCCTTAGAAAAATATCTTTTGCCAAGACCTTTGAACCATCGGGCGCCACCAGCTCATCAAGAGAAAACTCAATAACCGTCTTACCTGCCGGCATCCTCGAATTTTCTTTTCCCAGTTTAAAAAAGATTGCCTCCTCCTTCTCAGGCCGCTCCGCCATGTTCGCATCCTGCTTCTCAAAGCGCTTTTCCATCGACTTAACCGCACGCATCTTGTCCTTGAGCATCTTCCCGACGCCGGGCTCCTGCCGCGAAACATTTGAAAGCGCGCGCTCAACCTTGTCATGAATCCTGTTGTACCTCTCGTCGCGAAGCTTCTTTTCCTTGCGGTCGTTAATCGCAAGCTGCTCCTGCCTCTCGAAAGCCTCCGCCCTGTGCGCAATGTAATGCCTGTAATTGTCCTTCACGACCACGTAGCGGCTCTTTGTCTTTCGCATTATCTGCTCGATATGAATTATCACATTGGCCGTGTTTTCGATAAGCGTCTCGTCATGCGAGATGAAAAGAACTATGTGCTTCCACCCATTTATCAGCCTCTCGAGCAATTCGAGCGTACTTATGTCGATATCATTTGACGGCTCATCAAGAAGCAGCACCGTCGGCTCATCGATCAGGATACGCATAAGCTGCGCCTTTACTTTTTCGCCACCGGACAGGCTTCCCATCTTATGATCTGCGTAAAAGAAATCCTTAGGAACCTGAAACTCATTCGCCATCTCCGACAGTTCCTTCGGTGTTTTGTCAAAAAAACTCCTTGCTTCCGAAAAGTATTCATAAAGTGATTTTTCTTTTTCACATTCGGGAAGTTCCTGCGGAAGATAGCCAAGAACTTCGCCTCCGAGAATCCTCTCCCCTTCGCACTCCGCATACTCTTCCGCAATCTCCGGATTGTATATCCATCTCATCAGCGTGGACTTACCGTTGCCCTCCTCGCCGATTATCACGGCCTTATCGCCGTCGTTGAGAGTCATATTGAATTTATCAAGAATGACGCGTAGATCTTTGCGGTGTGTTATTGTTAAGTTTTTTACATTAAGCATATTGCCCCTCCAAAAGTACAATGATGAGTACGTCAAGGAAGTTCTGCTCTCGCATTCGCTCGCCGGAACGCGCGCGCACTAAAACTCGGTTCCCTCGTTAAGTGCTTACAGCTACCCCCCGTCCCCTAGGACCATACGGAAAAAGAAAAAGCCTATTCTGCATACGCAAAATAGACTCACACAAATAGACCCACATTACATATAGGCTAAACATGCATGATAATCTAGATTAAGCGCACACAAAACAGCCGCCGTAAGCAGCCTCATCATCTCTGATAGTGTTCACCTAAACTAATTATCTTCTGTACATATCCTCACCTAAACGCTACGCGTTCTTTCTTTATATTTTTATACTATTACATGCTAACATCGATAAGCCCGCCATGCAAGCGGTTTTTTAAGCCTCCTGCCACAATTAGCCGAAGGCTCTCTAATCTTTTTCCAAACTCTCGTATCTCTTAAATATTCTCCGTCAACTTTCCCTTTGCCAAAACAGCCAGATGCTGCGTAGCTCTGGATACAGCCGTATACAGGCAGTGTTTGCCGAGTTCGTCCGCAGGATACGCTTCCGCATCTGCGTCAGCCAGGATTACATTATCAAACTCAAGCCCCTTTGCAAGTGCAAGCTCTATAAGAAATGCACCTTTCTTTGGCAAACTGTCGCTTTCGGCAATAAGGTGCGGCGCTTTATCTCCGAGCGCTCCGGCAATATTTTCAAGACTGTAACCATCCCTGCAAATAACCGCAGTAAGGCCGTCTTTCTTTTCAAACTCATTTATAAGCGAAGTAAGTTCCGCATAGTACTCGCTATCTGAATCGCAGCTCTTTACAACAATCTCTTCTCCCGAGCGTTTTACCGATGAAACCATCATTTTCTTTTCCTGAGGAAGGAGCGACGCGAACATTTCTGTTATCTCCGGCGAGCTTCTATAGCTTGTCATAAGCGGAAGTTCCACAAATTCTTTTCCCACAGCCTCTGCCATCTCAGCTATCTGAGCAAAAGAAACAGTGCCCTTGCGGATTGCCTGGAACTCATCTCCAAGTAGCATAAAGCGGGCATTTGGGAAAAACTTACTAAATACCATAAGCTGCGCCGCAGTATAATCCTGCACTTCGTCAATCATGACATAACGCACGTTTCTATCGCATTTGCCCGTAAGCTCCATCTTGGTGTAGAACCACTCTGCAGCAGTAATGTACTCGCTTCCAAGAATTCTCTGCGCAACACGCTTAACGTTGATGAAATTACAACGTCTGATAAAGCTAAGTGCTCCGCCAAAGTCATTCTCAATTCGATTTTCCTCAGCCGCATCAGATCCTGCCGCATTCTCGGAATCCTCATTAAAAATATCTTTGCTCCTAAGAATGTTTTTTGCCCTCTCTTCGAGCTCATCCGCGACCGTCTGGATAAGGCGAACTCCCATCGGGAATTTGGAAAATCTTTTCACCACATCAAACACGTCACCCTTCGACATCACAAGCTTGCCGTTATGGGTAATATTGTAAAAATCATCCTCTTCGGGACTCAGCGTAAGCAAAGCATCATGAATCTTCTGCAAACTTCCGTCATCCGTGCCGTCATATTCATTATCCGTAAAAGGAACACCCACTTTTTTCAAAAACTCATTCCATGTCAAAGTAGGCGGATTGGTCTCTCCAAGATCCGGAAGAACATTGTCGATATAATCGCGAAATACAGGATTAAGGGTTAAAAGACATACATGCTCCGGTCGAAGTGTCTTTCTCTTCTGGTAAAAAAGATATGCTATCCTCTGCAAAAGAACCGAAGTCTTACCGCTGCCTGCGATACCGTTAACCAAAAGAACCTGCACGTCGGGATAACGTATCACTGTATTTTGCTCTTTCTGAATTGTGGCTGTGATAGCCTGCATCTTGTCAGAACGGGTCTGCGAAAGAGATTTAAGAAGCATAGGATCCTCAATCGCAATCTGTGTATCAAAAAATGAAACAAGCCTATCCTTATTTATCTCAAACTGGCGACGAAGCCTGAGGTCAACAGGAATGGTCCTGTCCTCAACCATGTAGCTCGTATGGCCGTTCTCCTGATTGTAGTAAACTTCGGCAATCGGAGATCTCCAGTCTACAACCATCTGATCATAGCCGTTTTCTGAGATTGCAGCTCGTCCGATGTAGTAACTTTCAGGCACACTCTCCCCTTCAAACACAAGCTCAATCTTTGCAAAATAAGGTGACTCCAGAAGTTTATTGACTGTCTCGAGTCTTTTACCCAAAGAATTACTCTCAACATTGTAGGTATCAATGTAACGGTTCCATACCTCAATCTCAGCGAGAGTCTCCATCGTAGTCTCAACATCTGCGTAATCAAAACGGATATTGTCACGAATATCATTTTTATCTTCAACCGCCTTCTCATTAAGGGCAGTAATCTGCTCCTCGAGATTCTTCTTAATATCCAGCAGTTTATTATAGGTCTTTGTCAAATGGGCCTGTTCATTTTCAAATATTTCATTTCCCATGTCATTTCTCCATACATGCATCGCATGCACATTTCATTTCATCTTTCTTTTGTTCTGCATATAAATTGTAAAGAAATACTCCTCAATTGTACAGCGTCAAAAAATATACGCAGAACAAAGAGTTGCATGGCAACTCTTTGCGCGCCGATGTGCGCAAGCTTTAGCTTGCATAATTCATCTGCGCATCGGTCGCATCCATAGCGGAGCGCTTTTATTTGATAGGAATTTCCTATCAAATAAAAAAGCAGCACTTTGTAGGCTCCGAAAGTGCTACTTCAAAAGCAAGCGTATTTAATATTTTTCCTTAGTCTGTGTATATTACCACGCATGCTTCCCGGTTGCAATAAGCGCATCAATATCTTCATACGCATTTTCTAACCGTTCTTGGTGGTACATCTCATAATTATCGTATATTTCCTGCGTTATATCTTTTTCATCCCATTCACGAAGTACATCTCCCGTCTCACGATTTTTTACATTGGCATATCGCTCTATGAGATATAGAAAAAAAATCATCTCTTCCGTCATGCTCATTCACTCCTTAAATACACCGAATTACGCGGATCTCCGGTGACTTTTTCCGCTTCCCACATATCAAAAATTGCCCTCTCAGAAAAATCCCACATAGCAAGCTCTTCATTCTCCAACATACTATGTGTTTCAGATATAATAAAAGCTCTGGATGCATCCATCTGTTCCATATCATATTTATCCATAATACGCTGAATAACTTTTTTATTGTAATAATCCAGCGATGTAGGAATCATCTTTGTCATACCTTAATTATCTCCTTATAAACAAGAAATCCCAATGCAGCATCAGTCTTAAAAGTATATTGATCTTTCAAGTTCTGTGGCAACAATCGCTTTATTGCTTCTTCCTCGTCGTATGCTCCATCCAAATACAGCTCAATTACAGGCATAGTTCTGTCATCGGCAACAGGGCCAATAATCAAATCCCAATCCTCGCTTACCGCTTCACCTTTTCTATGTGCCGATACAAACTTAAGCCATTCTACACTTGGTTCGTCAAATCTAAGAATTTTTAACTGCAAAAGATTCTGCTCATCAATTTCATAAACTGTTACGTATCCTGTGGTCTGCTTCAATCTTCTGGCCGTTCGGATTGCCCACTTGGTCGCCTGTTCTTTATCGCTCGTAGTATAAAAACCTTTCCCAAAATCTAATTCTCTCTGAACTTTCAATAGTTTTGATTCCGGAACCTCCACATTGCTTCCGTGATACAGAATCATATACATCCCTTTCTGTCAAATTCTACCTAATGCAATTACTATAAATATTATACCGCATTCCGGATATATATGCTCATATTCATGCCATTATCTCTCACAAAACTCAAACACTCTGTCATAAAAGTCCTTCGCCTCTTCAAATGCGCCATGCCCAAGTCCGTCATAGATATATTTCTCGCTACCCTTTATGCCTTCGCTAAGCTCTGCAACTGCAGCATTTCCGACGGTCTTATCATCACTTCCCGCAATAATCAGCGTCGGCGCAGTTATCTTCGAAAGCTCATTACGTACATCAAAGTCCAAAATCGCATATGCATTCTTATAAAACCTATCGTAGCTTGCAGGCTTGGTAAGCTTCGCAACCAGCGGAAAAATCTTCTCGTACTTATCCAGATATTTCTGTGAATACATCTTTTCGGCAGTATCGATCATAAGCGTTTTGTGATCATCTCTCCTTGCCATATCGATCCCTCCCGTCACCGCATCCCTCAAAACAGGATTGGCATACGGCGCCGTCACGGCAAGAATCAGTTTTTCAACCATCTCAGAATGGTTTACGGCAAGACATTGTGCGATCATTCCGCCCTGCGATACACCAAGAACAGAAGCCTTCTCAATTCCCAAACTCTTCATCGCGAAAGCCAGATCATCCGCCATATCCTTGATGCTGTACCCATTCGGCATATCTTCCTTCCTGCTAAACATGTAAACGGTGTAGTTCGCCCAAAATTTCTTGTAAGAGCCCGCAAGAACCCACGCTTTTCCTTTCACCGTAGCTAGCCCATCCGACAATCCCGGCAATACAACCAGTTTCTTCGCCCCATCTCCAAAAGCAACATAATGCATATCAGTGTTGCCTACAATTACGTGTCCATTCTTTTTCATCAATTATGCCTCCAATAATCAAGTCTTCTGAAAAAAATTCTTCATCCAATTAAGCAACATATCTTTCACAAATTAATGGTCCACTACCCCCGTCCCCTGGGGCCACTCAGCACCCACGAGAACGCCTTCGCAGTCCTTATATCTGCATCCTTGAAGTGGTTTCCTTCATTCCATTCAAGCACGCTCGTAACGCCCTGCTTCCGCAGCAGGTCAAAAGACATTTCAATACAATCCGCAACAGTCGCCATCACGGGATTCCTCGTCTTTGCCTCGCGATTTCCAAGGCTCAGATACACTCTGTCCGCATTGATCTTGCCTGCTTTCATGTAATCAACAAATCCCGGAAACCATATCGACGGCGAAGCTGCTGCCACTCCGGTAAAGAAATCTGTCTGATAAGCCGCCCACAACGCAAATAAGCCCGCGAGTGAATATCCGCCGATGAAGAATTTCTTTTTCTCACGACCTAGTCCTGTAACTTCTTTGCCACCTGTCGACGGTAAAACTATTTTATCTTTAGTCTTCTCAGACACTGCTTCATCATTCGTATACTCAGACAGCACATTATCACTTCTCAGATTCTGCAATAATTCTTTCAGCGTCTCACCCGCGCCGCCTCCAAAGCCTTCATCTCCAAACACTGCAGGTGCCTGCCACGGCGACAGCTCCATATTCCAATCTTCAACCTTATAGGCAAGCAAAAAGAAATCGTCTCCGACATTCTCTCTTATATACGCAATTTCTTTTTCCATCCCCGAAACTTCGTGTTCCCCGATCATCTGAACAAGTACATTTGCAGAATCGGGATTTCCGTATTCGTAACGCTTCATCCGATAAACCTCCAAGCCAGCCTATTAGCTACATTTGCTCTATTCGGTTTCATCCCCGTAAAATCATGATTAGCATTGTTTCCATCATCGGAAATCAAGCTCAGTATCAGTTTCATCACCAAAACCATGATCAACATTGTTTCCATCATCGGAAATCAAGCTCATTATCGGTTTCATCACCAAAATCATGATCAATATCGATTTTAACCTATAAATCCGCGTCTTTTCGCCTCTTCAATCAGCTTTGGCTGAATCAGCGGATAAGTCAGCTCTTGCGGCACCTCAACGAAGAACGCAATTCTCTCGATCTCACTGTGGAGCTCTTTTTCCAGCTCTTCAATCTCAGCATAGAACAGGCCGCCGAAAGTTTCCGCTCCGTCGAACTCATCAGGCGCTGTAACCGAATAGATGCAGACAGGTTTGATATCATACTTCACCGCACCAGTCTCCTCATAAAGCTCACGCTTTGCAGCATCCAATATAGATTCGCCATCTTCTCTATGCCCGCCCGGAATCTCATATGTACTGCGCTCTCTGTGCTTGCAAAATACATACTTTCCATCCATCTTAGCAATAATAACCGCAAATTTAAGAAGTGAATCTTCCATCTTGTCGTAGAATTTTATCTGCATGTTTTCACCTTCGTTCTATATTGTTGTGGATTGATTTCATAGCGCCGATTGACTCAACTTGGTGATTATCTCTTCCGTAGTCATGCGGCTCCCCCCGCAGTTGACTCAACTTAGCATTTCCCCCTCTGCAGTCATCCGATTCCGCTCCTGCGTATGACCCTATTCCGCAATTTCCTCTTCCAAGGTCATTGCATCTCACAAAGCCATATGACCTAAATATGCTTTTTCACCTTCCAGAGTCATAGTATCTCGCAAAGATATATGACCTAAATCAACTTTTTCACCTTCCAGAGTCATAGCAGCTCGCAAAGACATATGACCTAAATCAGCTTTTTCACCTTCCAGGGTCATAGCAGCTCGCCAAGACATATGACCTAAATCAGCTTTTTCGCCTTCTAGGGTCATAGCATCTCGCCGAGCCATATGACCTAAATCAGCTGTTTCACCTTCTAGGGTCATAGCATCTCAGCAAGCCATATGACCTAAATTAGCTTTTTCACCTTCTAGGGTCATAGCACCTCGCAAAGACATATGACCTAAATTAGCTTTTTCACCTTCTAGGGTCATAGCATCTCGCTAAGCCATATGACCTAGATTAGCTTTTTCATCTTCTAGAGTCATAGCATCTCACAAATCCATATGACTCAGATTGTCATTTCCTTCTCCTGCGGTCATACGCCTAAACAACGTCACTTGACTTAACTTGGCATTTTTCTCTTCCGCAGTCAATCGTCCTTCGCACTCCTCGCCTTTCTCAATACCCTCTCGCCTTATCAACCACATGCTTAAGTGGCTTTCCTTCCGCGTAATTTACCAGATTCTCGCAAAACATCTCAACATTTTTATCCAGCGTATGATCAAGTGTCAAATTGCCCGCCACATGCGGCGTTATAATCAGGTTCTTAGTATTCCAAAGGGGACTCTCCTCCGGAAGCGGCTCGTTTGCAAATACATCAAGTGCCGCTCCGGCAAGCTTTCCGCTCTCAAGATTCTCTACAAGTGCGCTTTCATCAATCGCCGAACCACGTCCGACATTCACAATATATGCACCTTGGGGCAAAAGTGCCATCCTATCTTTTGACAAAATTCCTTCAGTCTCCGCAGTTCCCGGAAGACACATAACCAGCAGCTCGGTATCCCGAAGCACTTCATCAAGCTCATCAATTTTATATATCTTGTCAAAAGAGCTTTCACTGCATTTTCCGCTTCTACACACTCCGACAATACTCTTAGGTTCAAACGCTCTCGCCCTTCTTGCAAAACAACTTCCGATATCACCGGTACCAAGCACCGTAATCCTACAGTCTTTAAGCGACTTCTGAAGCAACGGTTTTCCCCATTCTCCCGAAATAGACTTTCTGAAAAAGACATTCATCTGCCTCATCATCATAAGACTAACCATGATTATGTGTTCCGCAATGCTCACTCCATATGCACCGGCAGAATTGGTAATGATGCAGTCCTCATTTGCAAATACACCCGGTTTCAAAAGAAAATCAACCCCCGCAGAAGGCGCACAGAACCACTTAATGTGTTTGCTCTTTCTGATTGTTTTTAAGCCTGTCCCATAAAAGACCTCTGCATCCTTAAATCCTTCCGGAATCATATCTTCGGATTCTATAAAACAAACCTCAGCTCCGGCTTTTTCTGCCGTTTCGCTGATCATATTCTTGTGTTGAGATTTTAATGCATTGTTATAAACAATTACTTTCATCCAGCTCTTCTTCCCATCCTTTGCAAACGTCGCACCATCCCTGCGTACCTGTAATCTTCTCAAGCTCACCGGGAGTAAGCTTCACAGATGTAAACTCATTTCCGCCTGCAGGATGCACATACTCAAATCTCTTCATGGAAACATCCAGCCATATAGGAATTCCTTCGGGCACAGCAAATGGGCAGACTCCGCCGGGCTGAAATCCTGTTATATCCTCTACTCTGTCTCTTGGTATCATATGCGGCTTGGTGTGAAAAACAGCTTTAAACTTTGAACTGTTAACCTTGCCATCACCGGCCATTACCACTATCACGGGCTTTTCCTCAACAATAAAAGACAACGTCTTTGCAATCTCAGACTCCGTGCAGCCAATCTGCTGCGCCGCATGTTCGACAGTATCTATCGTCTCCGCATGCTCTGTAAGCCTGTCTCCAAAACCTTTTTCTTCGAGAAATTCTTTTACCTTTATATTTAGCATTATCTTAGCTCCTCCACTAATCAGCTATTCTCATTAACTAAAACTACTTCACACGCTTTCCGTGTATTTCACAATCAAGAGTATAAGTACCATCATCTGAAATCATTACATTCTTCCACGTAAAACTGTTGTCAGTAATATCAGAAAAAATCCAATAGGTATTTTCTTCATCCAGAACCTTTCCCACAAGTTTATTGCCTTTCTTATCAAAACGCAGTCTCTTCATGCAGTGATCACAAGTATATACAACATCATAGCAATTCTCAAAATGATTAAACATGCGTAAAGAAGAGCCGTATTCACCATCCGGTTGTGGTGCTGTTTCTTTGGTATCACGCGACGGAAATATAAAAACATCCTGTATCCCCGCACCTTCAAGCACTCTTCTAAAGAGCCATTCGCCTTTCACATATCTTTTTTGACCAGTAAATTCATCATAGTAATCACAATCCCAATCACCAATAAGCGGTGCAAACCAGTCATATTCATCTGGGATTTTATCAGTTTTGGGAGACAATAATGCATCTACAAAGTTATCCATTTTTATACTCTCCTTATAGTGTTATAAGCAGCATAAAGAAAAACAAATTTTCACCTTGAATATCCTATAAACTTGCAGGTTCTTTCCCAACCTGTTTGCAGTAATCACTGTAATTATCTATGCAATCGCGCATTGACTGAGTTAGCTCTTTTACTGACTTTCCATGAAAATTCAAAGAATCATTGATTCCCAGTACATGACCTATGAAAATCTGATTTTCACTGTCAAACTCTACTTTTGCATTATATCCATCGTATTCCATCAATGAACTAATCATTCTATCCCACCTACTTTCTGTAGCATATCACGCTCTCATATCTGTCATACACCTTCCCTGCTTCAAGCTTGAACGGATGCTGTTTTGCCACGCCTCCGAACCACTCGTAGGGCTGATCATTTTCTGTTTCGCCGTTGCATATCTCAACTGCGCCTTGTCTCATGCACCTAAGCAACGATATATCATCAAAGCCTGTCGCATGCCCGTGCAGTATCACATCAGCCACTTTTTCCAGGAACATGATCTTATCAAGAGCCTTCACGTATTCCTTCATCTCAGAACAGCCGTCCAGTTGCATCCATAAATGATGGTTGACGGAATCACCTGTAAAAAGAATTCTTTCCTCCTTTAACAGCAAAAGAATTCCGCCGGGAGTATGTCCCGGAAGTTCATATACTTCAAGTGTCTTCCCACCAAGATCTATCACATCACCGTCCTTGATAGGCTTAAGAGGCGGAACCGATAAGCCGTGCTTATTACAAATCTTCACAAATTCCGGCTCATTAAAAAAAGACGATGCCATCTCAAAATCCCTGGGATTCATGTATGCCTCATCAAAGTATACATTCCCAAAGATATGATCCGGATGACCATGCGTGTTTACGACAATAATCGGCTTGTCCGTAATTTCCCTGACAACCTTGTAAAGGTCATTATAGCCATTCATTGTATCGATCACGCAAACTCTTTCATCGCCTACAACTATGTACCCCGTCGCTTCGTGCGCCTCATCCATAAGATATAGAAAAGGCTTTAACTTCTTGATATACAATTCTTTCCCCATACAAAGAACCTCCCCGAAACATTATCATAGTCTCATATCAAATGCCTTTTTTGAATCACCGTCAAATCCTTTGCTTTCGTAAAATCTATGCGCCTCTCCCCGTGCACTTCCGCTTTGAAGAATAACCTTATAGCAATCCTTCTCTTTCGCATATGCTACAGCCATATCGATGACCTTTGACGCCAGCCCCCGATTTCTGTATTTCTCATCCGTCACTACATTTTCAATAAAGCATATGCCCCTATTGTTTCTTGTAAGATTAGGAATATATACCGCATAACAAGTAGACACCACCTTGCCGTTATCAACCGCTCCAAAATATTGAATATTCGGATTATTCTCAATTTCCTTCCACACGGTCTTACTTTTTTCTACAGATAAAGAATCATCAGGTTGAAGTTGTTTGTATAACTCAAGCAGTGACTGCAAATCTTGTTCTGTCAATCTTCTAAATTCCATCTATCCCTCCGGCTTGGTAGATTACGTTTTTAGGCACTAAACTTTCCACCACCTTATGCTATATCAGCCTTCAGCATCGGGAAGACTTCCTTGAACTTCTTAACGAACCCAGGCTTTTTGTATGTAATAAAAGTTCCGTTAGGGTCACCAAAAACTATCAGTCTTTTCTCAATCCCCTTTTTCTCAAGAACAGTATTTAAAAAAGATATGAATTTAACATCAAACCAGTCGTAATAGACCTTGGCTGTATAGCTGAACGATTCCCCGTTACATTTAAAAGACACTTCACTTGTTCCGATTCCTTTTTCAAGAGTATCTTCCGAAACATTATCTTTTACATCGACAAAAGACAATTCTCCGGCTGAAATATCTTGAATCTTGTTTAAGAACTCTTCATAACCGATGCCTTCGAAGTCCGTAAGGAATGCATCTGAAAACGGCACTTCAAATAACATGAAGGTGACAATCCCCTCTTCACCTATGTCTTCAAGCATATCCATTGGATATTTTTTCAAAGCGGCTACTACCGAGGCTTCATCTGCCCCCGCAGCTAATCCAACTTCTTTTATTTTAGGAAAATTATTTTTTACAAACAAATCAAGATCGATCATTACTTCCTCCTCCCATAGCGTATTTTACTGTCATATATATGATTCATAAACCTGATTATATTACCGACAGCAAACGCGGCAAAAATACTACCCTCACGTACTCCTTTTAATTCATGCAAGAATGTCAGACAGATAATTGCAGATATAACAATATAAAGAATGTCAAAAAACACCTTAATATCTTCATATCTTTTACCTGTCACTTTGCTAATTGCCCTATTCATCGCTTCTCCGGGAAGCATGGCAACACCGCCTTTAAACTGAATCCAGATTCCAAACGAAAGAATGAAACAACCTAGCAGCATAAACACGACCTGCATATAATAACTCGGTACTGTAAGATTTTTTATTAACCCGCATGAAAAATCGGTCAAATAACCATAGACAAAAGCAAGTACAGTCTGAATCGCTATTTCTACATAATTGCACTTTCCTTTAAGCAAAACAATCTGTGTACCGATCTGTATAACACTAAGCAGATTCAACCAGCCACCAAATGTAAAAATCGAACTAATAAGCGAAATTGAATATGGTATCGAAGATACCGGAGATGTCCCAAGCCCTGCTTTTGTTGAAAAAGCGACTCCTAACGATGCAACAAATAAGCCTATCAGGAATATCATGTATTTTTTTGCCGCTTCCAAAAGCTGATTTTCATAAGTGTACCCTGATTCTTTATCTTGATTTTCAACGTGTCTGATCAATATTCTCCTCCGAGCCTAAATTGCATTTTATTCTGTCCATGCCCCTTATTTCTTCAGCGCATCGTAAATATCCTTAGTATACAGCTTGGTACCATAAAAATCTTTTCTGGAGCAACCGGCGCGGCCACCTCCCGCGCAAGCGCAGGCACAAGCACAGGCGCAAGCACATCCGCCGCCACCGCCATGACCGTGGTAACGACTACTTGTGCTGTCTTTAAAATCCTGACCTGTATAAAACTTTGCACCAAGTCCTCTTTTTTCCGTATATCCGTCTTCACGTACCGTCTCAAACATACTCATAAGGACAATGAATATAAGCAATCCGCCTAATGGTATAACCAATAACATAATGCTGCATAATCGCTTGTCCTCGTCAGTATATAATCCGCTACTGTCATCTCCATGCCGGGTATTCGAAGATTTGTCGCTTACATTTCCCGACATATAGTCATATTGATTTATGTCATAAGAAAGCTTTACTGTTTCTTTCAAATTATATCCGCCGGCATCATTAACCCAAACATAATATCCGTTCTCAAGCTTTGGATTACCTTCGACAGACAAAACATCCTCAGTATTCCAACGAACTACCAATTTATCTACAGGCGTATCCGGAAACCATCCCGGAGTAAATTTATAGTTGGCACAATCTTTTTCCATTGTAAAAAGATTTTTCTGATGCAGCGAGAAATCAAGTACCAGTGTTTCGCCTGCCTTATATCTTTTATCCAGGTCAAGCCTTACGTAATCGCCACCATCACTGTAATATCTTATGGAATCAATATTATCGGAAATCGCTTTATATTCATCGGCATATTTATTGGCTATTCCGACCTCTATCCACGTTAACGGTCCTTCTGATTCACTGTCCAATACTTCCCAAACAATATGATATGAAATATCACAGGAACCATCTTTACGCATATCTACCGTCACTTCATAATCATGAATGTGATCTAAAGGTTTTGCCGCCTTTATAACCGGGCAGTATAACAAACTTGCAAAAAAGATTATTGCAACAGCAAACCCAAATATTCTTTTATTCATGTACTACCTCCCCTTCATTCATTTTACGAAGAGGGCATATTCCTTCAGCCTTTGCAGACTCCATTCGAATTTTCTTACATTTTCGCCCATTCCAAATTTTCTTCCAAGAATCCTTGAGCATATCGCCAAGAGTATCATCGGATAGCCAGCTTTGACATGGTATTACCCTACCGTCCGGATTAATTGCCATATTGCTAAGACATGCCCCGCAACTTGGTACGACCATGTGAAGCTGCGCTAATTTTCCGCTATCAATCCATCCCGGAGATGTAAAATCTATTTCCATGTCATGACTGTCGGTATATTCTTTTGCAGCCCGTAATATTTCATATAATTCATCACTTGTAAGCTGGGATTGTCTTGATGCATCCGAAGTAGCATTTCCCGTAACAATCAAACCTGAACAGGTCACATATCTCACACCTAGCTCATGCAAAAACTCCAGCATCCCCACATAATCCTTATTAAGTGAACATAAGGGCGTATTAACACTTAAATTCAAACCTGCTGCCAACGCATTTTTTATTCCGTTTATCGTATCATTGAAATGCTTTGAACCAACCAGCTCATTATGCACTTCTTCAATATGCGAATACAAAGTTACCTGAACACTGTCAAGTTCAGCGTCCATCAAATCCTTCGATAACTGCTCTGTCAGAAGTATTCCGTTAGTATTTAATCGCGTCACAAACCATCGCGAATATCGAATCAGCTCAACTAAATCTTTTCGTAAAGTAGGCTCACCACCGGTAAAAGTAAGCTGTGGTATTCTTGCAACCTTACAACGATCAATTATCTTCTTCCACTCATCAGTTGAAAGCTCTTTAGTTTCCGCATATTTTTGGCCTGCGGCGTAACAATGAAGACAATGCTGATTACATGCCCAGTTGCCGTCTTTTGTCATGGCCGATACCATAAGGTCCATTCTATGCGGTGCTGTCATATGAGGCGCATACTCAGAAAGACTCATTATTCCTATATCAATAGCGGGAAGCTCATTTCTTGCAATCTCATCAAAAGTGCTGACAATAGTTTGCAAATCTTCTTTCAGAAGCTCGTCCGATACAGTCGGATATACTTTTCTTACGCGATGAAAAACCCCCAGCAAAATATCATCAAGAATTTCCCGGCTCATCTGTCCATCACCAAAACTATTAACACCATGGACAAACTCGGTTAAAAGAATCGCCCATGCCTCATTGATTGGCAAAACATCCCGGCCATTTAAAATAACCGTAGAAGGTGCAAAATGAAATACTCTAAATTTTGGCGGAATCATATGAATTCTGATCACACCGGGTCCGTTTGGATTCCATGTCGTATGTACAACGCCCTTCCACTTTTTTAATTCATATAATTTTTCACGAATCATATTTATCTACCTATATCAGTCATTATGCTAATGAAAGTCTTCCAACATATTACAACCATAAAAAAGCACACTGTATGGCATAGTTTATTCCAAACACCAAAACTAAATATATAAATCCCCAGTATGGCCTTAAAATTCCAATGCCATCATCTCGTACCAATCCGGTCTCATCCGGCATTTTTTCTCTGATTTCCATTTCATTTTTATAATTGTAATAAGCACCTTTGAACAAAAAATATAAAACAAATATTTCAATTATTCCGCAAAAATATGCTGCAGTGACTGCTCCCTTATATCCACCTGAGATAATCAATATAAGAAATAGAAACATGTTAAAAAACATTACTATCAGTTGATGTTTACGACTCCTGTGATAAAAACAACGCTTATCAAGCAGATCGATGTTTTCCTTCGTGAACTTCGGTAATTTTTCCCTGAGCATTGGATCTACTTTAGCCAAATAATCAACGAACATTTCATATCGTTCTTCCGCCTTTTTTCGCTCACCTAAAAGAGCCACATTATAAAAGAAAACTATCTTCTCAAATCCCAGCCGGAATTCAATGCCACGACTTCCTATGCGATAGTGTCCTGCATTTATAGATTCCGCCCATTCACTATAGCTGTGCTGTTTTGTAATTCCAAACGGCCACTCATATATGATTCCTTCCGGGTTCATTCTAAGTACACGCCCATTCATTTTTTCTCTAAACACTTTTTTCAAAGAAATCAGATATACTCCCAGCACAAACAATATGACTGTGATGACTTTTGTTCCGGAACTGACGTGTCCATCTTTCTCCCAAATAACAAAAGCAAATATAAAGAATGCAAAAAGCATCCACATGCCCAACATTTGCCACAGAGGATCATACGCTCCAACTCCCAGTTCTGCGCGCGGTATATCCTTTAAATTTTTAATCTGCGTTTTAGTTCTTTTATTTTTTTTGGTTTTTACAGCTTTCATAGACCCCACTCACCAATAATATTTTTTTCTCAACATATTATAATCTTGTGAATACTATAAAAAAAGTACCTCCCGTATTTGTTACGCTTGGTACTTTATAACTATAGCACTATTTCCTTTTCCTAAAAAGTATTTCACTGCTTACTCAAATCTTTTACAATCTCACCCGCGATAAGAAGGCCGGCTACGGCAGGGACAAAAGCTGTACTTCCCGGAATGTCTCTTCGCTCGGTACACTTATGTTGCGCTCCGGGCGGGCATATACAATGTGTTCTACAACTGATTGACATATCTTCAAGAGGGCGTATCGGCTGTTCATCTGAATAAACAACCTTTAGTTTCTTGACATTTCTTTTCTTCAATTCCCTTCTCATGACTCTGGCAAGCGGACAGACCCTTGTTTCATAAATATCTGCAACCTTAAATCTTCCTGCATCAAGCTTATTGCCCGCCCCCATAGCACTGATTATCGGTACATTTTCTTTTTGCGCCCTAAGGATCAACTCAATCTTGGCCGTTACGGTATCAACTGCATCCACTATATAATCATACTCATGAAACGGAAATTCATCGGCATTTTCCGGCAAGAAAAAGCATTTATGAATTTCGATATCTGCATCCGGATTTATCTCCAGCATCCTTTCCTTCATAACCTCTGCTTTGTACTTACCAACCGTTTTTCTGGTTGCAATTATCTGCCTGTTCAAATTAGTCAGACAGACCTTATCATCATCTATCAGGTCAAAAGAGCCGATACCGCTGCGAACAAGCGCTTCACAAACATATCCGCCCACACCTCCGATTCCAAAGACAGCTACTTTCTTTTTATATAAAGATTCCATCCCTTCCTGTCCAAGTAGCAACTGTGTTCTGGAAAACTGATTAAGCATTTTCTTTTATCCTTCCTTAAAAACTATATTGAAAAAGAAAATAGTATTCCTATTTACCTACTATGTCAATATGCTTTAGGCTTAAAAAAAATCACGCTGTCTTTTCTACTATATTTATCTTTCCATACACCATCCCCATCCAGCAGGAATACTGCACGGTTCCGGGCTCACCTGGTGTAAACTCAATTACATTCTCTCCGGGAGAAAAATCATGAACTATATCATACTCAGTTAATAACATCCTGTAGTTACAACCATTTATGACATCCTCCGAAGCATTGATAGTCCACCTTACAGGTATTCCGCTATATACAGTAATTTCCGGGTACTTTCCAAGCTCCAAAGTGCTTTCAACCAGTTGAACCTCATCCGTTCCGGGCGATGCCAAAGCGTCCAATGAATCATCTGTATCATCTTCAATAGTTTGAGCTATTTTTTCATCAGATACAGGTTTTATCCTTGCAAGTCCAAGGCCCTGAGTAAACATTGCAAGCCCCAGAACAACAACCAGTATTCCTCCGGCTTTAATAACCTGACCTGTATATTTCTTACCGATTGCCGATATAAATGACCCAAGCCCGAGCATAAGCGGAACGGTACCAAGACTAAACATTAACATAGACAACGCTCCCGCCACAGGATTTCCCGAAGCAAGCGCAATAATCTGCATCGACATCAGCGGTCCGCATGGCATTAGGCCATTCAGAAGTCCAACAATCAACGGACGTTTTTCACTCCGCCTTACACTGTTTATTTTCCTTGTAAGTGCAGTAGGTATTCTGATCTGAAATCTCCTGAGTCCCGGAATAATACCAAGTATATTGATTCCCATGATAACCATGATTATTCCTGCCAATATTTTCAACATCCCCTGTAAAGCAATCGGGATTCCTGCACTATTACCGCCTGTTGCGAGCATTCCAATCATTCCCAGTATAAAACCGATGACGGTATATGAGATTACCCTTCCTATATTGTAAAGTAACGGTCCCGATAACGTTTTACTTTCTCCATCAGTCCTAATGCTTTGTGACAGATTGATTCCTCCGCACATGGCAACACAGTGTACAGAAGTAAGCACTCCCACAACAAACAGCATTCCATAACTCATTCCTGAATCAGCAAGTTTTGCCGGAACAAGCATATTTAAAATCCCCGTTCGTTGAAGCAATATATATAGCAAAACGATAAAAGACAATGTTTCAGCAGCCCTTAATAATTCTGCACGCTTCTGTCTTTTCCCGACTACTCTGTACCCAAGTTCATCAATAATATCCGAGATTTTTTCAACGGAAATCTTTTCCGGATCATAGTTAAAATCTGCCGTACCTTTACTGTATGATACGTTTACATTACTGATTCCCTTTGTTTGCTTTATTTTTTTCTCGATTTTATTTTGACAGTTGATACAGGACATACCATCAATTGTCAAAATTATATGTTTCATAGCCATCACATTTTTCCTCTTTATCTTTTATGAAACAATACCAACATACTCATATCCCGCATCTTCAGCTTTTTTAATCCTCTTATCTTTCTTAGTATCATATACTTTAAGCAAATTAAGCCGAAGGGCATTTGATACAACACAGAAGCTCGAAAGTCCCATCGCAGCTGCGCCAAACACAGGATTCATCGTCCATCCGAATAAAACCACATAACATCCGGCCGCAAGAGGTATTCCAATAACATTATAAAAGAATGCCCAAAAAAGATTTTCATGAATATTGCGTATAGTCGCCTTGGAAATCCTTATCGCAGCAGCCACATCAAGTAAGCTTCCCTTCATAAGAACAACATCTGCCGCATCAATGGCAACATCTGTCCCTGCTCCTATTGCAATACCTATGTCTGCTCTTGTAAGCGAAGGAGCATCATTGATTCCATCACCTACCATGGCAACCTTGCCCTTCTCCATAAGCTGTCTGATCACATTTTCTTTTCCGGAAGGCTCCACTCCCGCAATAACCTCATCAACACCTGCCTGCTTTGCTATAGCATTTGCGGTAATCTCGTTATCTCCGGTAAGCATTGCCACATGAAGTCCCATATTTTTAAGCTGCGCGATTGCTTTTGCCGAATCATCTTTTATCGTATCAGCGACAGCTATCATACCGATCAGCTCATTATCCTTTGCAAAAAGAATCGGTGTTTTACCCTGCGAAGCCAGATTATCCGTCAAAGTTTTCTGCTCATCTCCGATTTTTTTTACCAATCCGGAAATGAACCCTGTATTTCCGCCTGCAATAACAGCTCCACCAGTCTTTGCTCTTAGGCCGTTTCCCGGCAAAGTCTCAAACTCGGTAGTATCCTGTAATTTGGTGTTATCTGCTTCTGCATGTTCAACTATCGCCTTTGAAATAGGATGCTCACTTTTTGCCTCCAGCGAATAAGCAAACGAAAGAAGCTCTTCTCTGCTTATACCCTCCATGGGTATCACATCGGTTACACGCATGATTCCCGTTGTGATAGTTCCCGTTTTATCAAGAGCAACTATCTGCGTTCTTCCGGTAAGTTCCTGAGACTCCGCCGTCTTGAACAAGATTCCGCTCTTGGCGCCTACACCGTTTCCAACCATTATCGCTACAGGAGTCGCAAGTCCGAGCGCACACGGACAGCTTATAACAAGCACAGATACCGCTCTTGCTATGGCATAACCGAAAGTCTGTCCTACAATAAGCCATATTACAAATGTGACAAAAGAGATTCCTATAACCACAGGTACAAACACTCCCGAAACTCTGTCTGCAATCTTTGCAATGGGAGCTTTTGTAGCCGCAGCATCACTTACCATGCGGATAATTCCTGCAAGCGTCGTATCTTCTCCAACTCTTGTTGCTTCACATATCATATACCCCGAAGTGTTTATCGTTGCCGCAGATACCTTATCGCCCACCTGTTTCTCAACCGGAAGACTTTCACCCGTAAGTGCAGCTTCGTTTACCGCGCTCTCACCTTCGGCAACAATACCGTCTACCGGTATGCTGTCGCCGGGCCTTACAACAAATCTGTCTCCGACATTTACTTCATCTATTCCGACTGTTTTCTCTTTATCGCCGTCAAGTATCACAGCAGTCTTTGGCGCCAGTTTCATAAGTGCCTTCAACGCATCGGTAGTTTTGCCCTTAGATCCGGCCTCCAGAGTTTTCCCAACTGTAATAAGCGTAAGTATTGTGGCCGCTGTTTCAAAATAGAAACTGTTCATCAATTGCTTTATCAGCTCTTCATCACCTGCCAATACAGCTGCAGTCATGGCAAACAATACGGCTACGCTGTATACGTATGAAGCTGTAGCACCAAGAGCCACCAAAGTATCCATATTCGGTGTCCTATTCACGATTCCTTTAAAGCCGCTTATAAAAAACTTCTGATTTATCACCAGGATAAATCCGGATAGTAACAGCTGATAAAGTCCCATCGCCACGTGATTACCGTCAAGAAATCCAGGCAACGGCCAATCCCACAGCATATGTCCCATAGATACATACATAAGCGGTATCAAAAAAATAATTGAAGCTATCAGACGCTTTTTTAACTTCGGTGTCTCTGTATCTTTAAGCTCATTTTCGAAGCTTCCTGCATTTGCTGTTTTTGTTTTGACGTTTTTAAGACTTGCGCCGTAGCCTGCAGCTTCGACTGCTTTTATTATTTCATCTGAAGATGCGCTGCCCTCAACACCCATGGAATTGGTAAGAAGGCTCACAGCACAGTTGCTGACTCCCTCCACGGCACTTACAGCCTTCTCAACCCTGGCCTGGCAAGCAGCGCAGCTCATTCCTGTAACATTATATTGTTCCATATTTATATCACCTTCTTTACTTCATAAGCTTTTGAAGCGTAACCACAAGCTCATCGATGACCTCATCATTGCCTTCCCTGATATTGTCGGCAACACAGGTTCTCATGTGATTGGCAAGAAGCACCTTATTAAAACTGTTAAGTGCGCATGTGATTGCCGATACCTGCATAAGAATATCCGTACAGTAAGCATCGCTTTCAAGCATTCCCTCAACTCCGCGAACCTGCCCCTCTATTCTTTTTAATCTGTTCATGAGATCTCTTTTTTCTTTATCTTCTCTGTCTTTATGTTTACCTGAACAGTGTGGACAACAGCCTCCCATTTCGTTTTGTTCGTTTATGTTATCCGACATATTGAACCTCCTTTATAGCATATATTTATAACACAAATACCCCCATAGGGTATATTAATCTTTCGACCAATATATACCCTATAGGGGTATTTGTCAATTATATTTTTATTCCTTACTTCTTCTTGATTGGAATCCACAACTCGCAGAATATATCAGGTCTTGTACCATCATAGTAAAGCTCGTAGTCCGTCTCTTCAGAAGCTTCATAGCCCATCTGCGGCAAAAACTCTTTATAAAACTTCACCCAGGTCTTTGCGATACAATCACCGTCTTCACCCACACAGTCAAAAACTACATAGGTACCGGGATTGACGTCCCAGATTCTGAAACCTTTTTTCTCAAGATCTTTCCGGTCAAACTCTTCGGTATCCTCATCTATGATGATACCTATGCCATATTCGAAAGTATCTTTCCCTTCTTTCGTCGGACTGCAAAGACCGTATAGGTCGCGCTTTCCGTCCTCTCTCAGCATTTGTATATGAGAAAGCATCTGCTTACTGTTGCACTCTCCCCAGAAGTCCGCCACATCGTGGTTTGCTTCGTCGTTAATGATACCGTTGCTGAACTCTCTTGCCAGTGCTATAAACTTCTTTTCCTTTGTTTGAACAATGCGATAATCCATACTCTTACCACCTTTCACAGATATAGTAATCGTAAGCGGATTAAAAAGCACAAGTTTGCCGGCTTCTTCTCTGGCAGTTTTGGGCGCAACACCATGAAATCTTGTAAACGCTTTGGTAAAACTTTCCGGTGTCTCATATCCATACTTCATCGCCAGATCGGTAATCTTCGCATCGGTCTCCACAAGTTCTTTTCCCGCCAAAGACAAGCGACGGTTTCTTATATACGCGTTGGCCGTTAAGCCCGTCACGAAACTGAAAGCCCTGTGAAACTCGTAGCTCGACGTGTGCACCTGCTTCGCTACGTCTTCATAGTTGATCTCCTCGAGAAGATGCTCCTCCATATACGTGATGGCTTTTTGTAATGCTTCGATCCATTCCATGCTTTTGTTCTCCCTCTTACACAGTCCATTATGGACGAGATCCGGATTAGGTACATTTCCTCGTTTGCGAAGATTTGTCAGGTTGATGTTGCGCCTCTTATTTCATATCCCTCAGCGCTCTAATCCACTGAGCCAGATTGTCTCGATTCATCTCTTTTAATGCACGAAAGTATACGTCAAATGCCACCAGATCATTTTCCTTCATAAACCGCAGTGCTTTTTTAGGGCCATGGTAATACAAATGCTTTATATCAAAATAGATTTCCAGACTGTCCATAAGAAGCCAATGCCACCTATAATAGCCTTCCGCATCCTCTCTGACAGTTCTTGCAAGCATCTTTTCACACCACTTAATCTCTTGCTCTATCTCAGCGTCAGATTTTGCCGGAGTTTGGTCTATATGCTCATTTACTTTTCTTATTAATTTTTCTGCCACTCCATTCTGATCCTGAATTATAATGCCATCAAACACTTGCAGAAATTTCTCGGGATCATACTCAGAAAAAAACTTTTTCTCAGGATAAATCCAAACATCCAAAACAGCATCCGCAACTACAGACGAATCATGCTGTTCAACATCTCCGGCAATCACAAGCGCATCAAAATCGCTATT
Organism: Butyrivibrio sp. M55; assembly: GCF_900116865.1. GTDB lineage: Bacteria > Bacillota > Clostridia > Lachnospirales > Lachnospiraceae > Butyrivibrio. The sequence continues at coordinate 2,846 of NZ_FPCD01000022.1, read as the reverse complement.
CTCATTGGCACTACCATCAGCATATGATCCGTACTTGATAATTGCAGTAGGATTGTACGTCTTTTCCAAATACTCCACTATTTTCTTCTCTCTATTTAAAGTCATATCCATAGTCATCACCTTCGTGAAAAAATTTACTTCCTCACCAAAAAATTCAAAATTCCATTTATCGTATGAATCAAAAAGAACGGGCCTGTCGCTCCAACCAATAGATAATTGCTCTTCCACAATCCAAAGAAAAGATAGTACAAAGGAACCGCCGCGAATTGGCTTAATACTATCAACCATCCACGTTGATATCCGCTGTAATAAAATGCCCATCCCACAAAATTTATCAGTATCATTAGAATGGTTAAGCAGAAAAAGATTTTTTCTCTTGCAGATGCTATCGAAAAAATTTTCACATCATCCCTCACGATCAGCATCAGCAAAATCATGCACAGAAATCCAAATATACCCTGAACCGTTTCAAGCCATTTAATCTCATTTTGCATGTTCATTATCGGATTAGATGCAGGTTTTATCAGTGGCATTATCATATACGGAATCTCCTGTATAGCAAATGCCGCAACGCCTATAAGCGATATTCCCAGATAGTAATTTTTAAACAAGTGTATGAATTTCAACATGGTTGTCCTCGTAAATGTTTTTATAATTATCAGGGTCCCACAAAAGACTTAATCTCTTTTTCCAAAAGCCGGAACACATTCGCAACCAGATAGCCATCAGCTATCGCATGATTCAATCGAACACTCACAGGCATAACAAGTCTGCCGTTCTCTTCGCGATATTTTCCCCAATTGATAATAGGTGCAAAAAACAAATGTCCATCCGGAAGTTCAATATTAAGTGCATCATAGGAAAGCCATGATATGTACGATGCATCAAACCAGTTCGGATGATTGGCCATATCCAGCATATATTCTCTTGTTTTCTTGGCCTCTTCAACATCCTTCAAAGCATCTGCGTAGAAACTTTCATAGTCCTCATCATATCTTGTATATACAGGAGTACAAGTCTCGGTACCTTCGTGAAAAACATACTGAGTAGGATTGATCACATCGTAGCAGATCAGCTCGTCCGTTTGCCATAGATACCCCATTCTGTAATCGTCTCGCGAATTGAGAACCTTCGAAAGAATATAGAGGAAATTGATGTAGAACTTTGTTCCTGCTTTTTTAGAAAAAAGAACCAGATCTGTAACATCAATCCTGGCTGTCATAGAAGTCGAGCATTTGCAATCCTCTGAGAAGTGGCGAAATACGCCTTTTCTGTAGTATGTTTCTTTATCTATTATTTTGTAGTTCATATTCTCTCCTGTAAAACCATCACTGATCTTATCGCAGTGCTTGCACTGTGTGCGACTTTCTATAGTCTTGGTTATATGCATGGAAAGCATGATTCCAAGACACAAAAATAACCGCCCGAGCCTGCAAACTTAGAGCGGTTATTAAAACTTAACTATTTTTAGGGCTAACCGTCTATCGGTAGCACCTTTTTCATTTATTATACTACCATTACCGCTCAGTATCGTCAAATCAATGTTATATATTCAAATTGTTCTAAGCGAGTTCTTTTTCCATCATCTCATATACAAGAATTGCGCCATTTTCAACAGGATATTTGCAATGCTCAATAGTTCTATAGCCCCTTTTTTCATACAAATGACAAGCCGGCAAAGATGCGTCTAATACTGCCGTAGAAAATTTCTCAGATATATTTTTTTCCAAACTATCCATGATACATGTGCCATATCCTTTTCCCTGATATTCCGGCTCAACATATACTCTGGTAATATGATTATCCTTGTAGCAACCGGTACCAACACAAATTCCATCCACCAAAAGGACACCAACCAAACCACACTCAATATCTTTTAGGATATTTTCCCTGCTGTGCAAATTGCTAAAAAAATCAACAACCTCTTTAGGATAATACTTAGGATATGTGGTTTTTATCGAATTTTGAACTATGTTAAACACAGTTTCTAAATCTGAATTTTTTGCAAGAATGTATTCATTCATCATGTTATCTAACCCTTTGCCTTGATACTCCGTAGCTCCGGCAAAACAACTCTAAAGAACTTTTCTACCTATGAGTATTCATTTATAAAACTGCAGCGCATATAAAATTGCTAAAATGGTGACACCGTCCATTGTTCCATTTGTTTTTAACAAATCCATATACTCTTGTTTTGAAAACCATTTTTTATTACTTATCTCATCAAAATCTGTAAAATCGCCTTCTGATGATACTTTTGCTGCAAAACAATGAATCAAAGAATCCGACATTCCGTTTGATGGATTATATGAGCACAAATAATGCAAATCAGCCAGCTCGCATCCCGTTTCTTCTATAGCTTCTCTTTTAGCTGCAGCTTCGTTTGATTCGCCATACTCAATCCTTCCTGCGGGCACTTCCCATTCAATGCGGTCCACAGTATATCTCCTATTATGAATAAGAAGGATGTTATCTTCCTCATCAAAAATAACAATTGCAACAGCCTTCTTAGGATAATGAATCTGATAATAATTTTCTGTTATTTGTCCGCTTGGCTGAGCCACTCTGTCAGAATACAAACATACATGTTCACTTTCATATATAGTTGTTCGTCCAAGACGCTTTGGCATGAGTTCTTCATTCTTCATTTCTAATCTCCTTTTCTGAAAGATAATGCATTATCACCATCCAATAGAAAGTAATCTGTCAGCAAAAGAACTCCTACAAACCGGAATTTGTCGATTAACTTCGAATTGAACTAAGTCGCTGCGCGACGGCCTGCCAAGGCTGTGGCGCAGCGTTTTTCTTTTACTTAAAAAGCAGTAGATAGTGAAACTCTGATGATG
>NZ_FPCD01000024.1 GCF_900116865.1 Butyrivibrio sp. M55 | reverse complement strand
AGTCGGATATTCCTGCGAATTATCTAATGCTTCGCATGGTACTTCAGCAAATGTAACTTCATTTTTCTGCAAAGATAACGCTGGCAAATTTACAGCTTTATCAAAAAGTTCTTTGCGGACTCGGCGCTGCCAGTAGTAGTAAGTTTTAACATTGATGCCATTTTCAATAAGCCACTTATTAGCAGATTGTCCTTGAGGACGGGCTTGGCATCTTTTGATAATCTCTGCCCAGTTTGCAAGTCTTACCTCGTGTGTAATGTTATCCATGTGGATCCTCCTTTAAAAAACTAGCTAGTTTTTTTAGTTTTTTAAAGTAAACCACGAAAAAGGAGTTTCAGGCTAGGCGGGTGATTTGACGTTTACCCTCTAAGGCGCAATTTCCTATTAAATAAAAACAGCGTAGCAGCCAAATAACTGCTACGCTTAAAAAGTCTAACTTTTTGGGGTCACCTCATTGAGATAACTGCTCTATGTAATAGGCGGTTATTATATTTCAGCTTGAACGATATGCCCGAAGTTCAACTCATCTTTATATAAATCATAAATATAAGCAGAGCTTTCACGATAAAGCCCTGTTTCTACATCTTGAAGCTTATCAAAAACCTCTGATTCATAAAAGAAGTTCATAGCCTCGTCATATTCTACGTTCTGATCTTTCGAGATCATTTCAACAATATCCTGAATAGCATACTCTATTAGTTGCTTTTTCTCATTCATGACTAATTTTCCTCAATAATGAAATAGCTGCAGGTGTATGGAATGAATACTGTGAAGATGTCTTTTTATATATCATGCCTTTAAGAAGCGTATCAAAATCTATAACTTCTTCTTCATATTGTCTAAACAGCATTGCCATATTATCATCCGCAACAGGTCCAATTACGATATCATACTTAGAATCGAAATTGCACAATGGATCTGAATAATTCTCAAAGCCTCTATTCCTATTATTCATTACAAAACGAGCCCAATCTTCCGTTGTTTCTTCACCAAAATTTTTGATTCTAAGACTAGAGGAATCCAAAAAAGAATCATCTATCTCATAAATATTGAGTACAGGTTCACCACCGTAAATCCTAGCAACTCGTTCTGCCATGCGCTCAGCCTGTTCCGGAATATCTGTTAAATAGAATCCCCTACCAAAATCCTTATATGGTCTGCAAGCTGACAAGCTGATATTTTGTATATCAACATTACTACCATGATACAGAATCATATAGTTCCTCCATTTCTCCGGCAAAGAGCTTGTAAATCTTCAACCACATTATCAAATGATAAAAGATGCTCTTCCTCATAGAAATCCTTCAGGAACTCTATTCCCTTGAAATCTCGAAGATATCTATATGCTTCTTTAACATTCAAATTAAAAGCTTCAGCAAACTCATTAACACATGCAATTGTATAATTTATCAATCTTCTCTGATAGCTCATAGCATTTCCTCTTCTAACAATCTTCTATTTAATAATACCATTACCTATTGTATTTATCTACTTGTTTGGTCTTTCTGCAATCATCAAAAAGCATCTTCTCTCTCGAAATAACTGCTCTAAAAATCAACATGGCTATATCTTTCGTTTTGCAGACTCCATGATGATCTTGCTCACACCTCAAGGGTGCTGCCTAAGTCAAATTCAGCTCTTGGCAAACTCTTGGTAATGATGCTGTTTTTGGCTCAAAAGCTCTGCACTAGTCCATTCACTACCTCATACATATTAAGTTGTAAGAGCCGGTAACCCCGGCAATCTATTATAGAGCCAGCAGTTCTCGCTGGCGTCTATACTTATCTAATTGCTCAATCAGAATATCATCTTCTTGATCATTATTATCCCCATCATTAATAACAGTTGTTCACTACTATTTTAACCTCAAAAAAATACTCTGACTATAAACTCGTGGTTGATTCACACTCATCTATAATCCGCCGACACTTCTGCAAAATCCCTATCCCCATTAATATAATCTGCATACGCCGTCTCAGCGTCTTTCCCATGGAACACTTTGCAGAGCCCGCACATATCGCAGTCTGCAATGCAAGGGAATCTCTCTTTTATATATGCTCTACGTTCTTCAACCGTAGAGTCTTTTATCTCCGGTGCATTTCCCATAATTCAAAAAATCCTCTCAATGAATCTGCCTATCCTGGCGATACTTCTCCATATACTCCATGTTTATCTCACGAATTTCTTTCTTGCCGTCAATATAATCCTGATAAATATCCCATGGACTTCCGCCACCAAGCCAGCAAGATGAGCAGTTTTCGCAGCCTCCGCCACAATCAAGGGAATTCTTTACTATCTGTTCCCTCTCTTCTTTTGTTGTGTCCTTGATCAGAATAGATTTTCTTTCCATCAGCACCTTCCTTTTAACATCATCAGAAATACAGTCAGCAGTAAACCGCCGGATATCCATATCGTCTTTATCCCGAGCGTCGCGGAGATCACTCCGCCGAATCCGGCTCCAATGGCAAAAACAAGGATAATACCAAAGAAATGAAGCGCCTTAAACAGCATAGCTTTATCTTTCGTCCTCAGGTACTTTGAAAAGCTTTCCGTGCCGCTTCTTAAGTTTCCTATGCACATCGTACTTGCATAACCGAACCCATGAACTTTTCTAAATGTCTGCACCTGCATTGCACAAGAAAAAGAGACAATCATATTCGCTATCATATTCAACTTCGCTGGAAGAAATCCGACAGCAAAAAGAGCTATCATTTCAATTATTATAATAATCTGTCTCCAATGAAACTTCTCTGCGTTCTTGTATCTGTTTTCTATTCGTTCTGCCACAAATATCCCAAGAGCAAATGAAAGAAGCGGGCACATATATTGAAATCCCTGCATATAATTACCCTGCATGAAGTTTTGACTCATCAAAACGACATTACCGGTCTGGGCATTTGCAAAAACCCTGTCTCTTACATTATATGTGTACGCATCCTGCAATCCCCCTGAAAAGGATAACAGTGCACTTAGTCGAAAACTTTCCGATGTTTGCATATTTCTCCTCTTTCTCTATTCCAGAACAAGCTCTTCTCCCGGCTTGAGAATTATCTTTCCGGGCGCATTAAACTTCTCAGCAACACTCATGTCAAAACCGCTTTTATCTTTTGCCGGCTCCATGTGGTAAGGTATTGTATGCTTAACACCTATAGCCTTTGCGCACTCTGAAGCTTCAGAAACATCCATATTATAGACTCCGTCGCAGCATAAAAAAGCATAATCAAGTTCCTTTTCTTTAAATCCTGCCATAGAAGGTGTCGTTGATGTATCGCCGGAAAAATAAACCTTCACGCCATCTGAAAATGTAAGTATAAATCCGACGCATTCCGAAACATCGTGATTCTTGTTATATCCGGCTTCCACCGTCTCAATGGATACAAAGCCAAGACCATAAGTCTGATACTCACCAGCTTTGAGAGCATCCGACCATTTAATGACAGTGCAGCCTTCATTCTTACCGGCAATCAGATCTTCCTTCGTATGATCGTAATGTCCATGTGTCATGAGTATAAGGTCTGCCGGAAGGTCATAGCCCTCTCCCATAAACGGATCTATATAGATTACTTTTCCTTCACTCGTAACGATCCTTACACTACCATGTCCCTGATAAAGTAATGTCGCCGCCATGTCCTCTTCTTCCGCTTTTTCTATATTCTCACTCTGGTCGCTTGTTTCTTCAATGTTGGCATCCGTCTTTTCGACGTTTGCATCCGACTCTCCAGTGCTGACATTCAACTCTTCAGTGCTAACATCCGCGCCTTTTGGGTCCGCCTGCCCACATCCTGTAAATATAAGCCCTGTTATCAGGCCAATCATGGCTAATCGCTTTATTACCGTTTTTTCACCAATCATCATGCTCCCTCGTCACCTTTCATACAACAATCATAAACTCCATCAAAAAACACAGCGAAATATTAAAACTTTCATTTCGCGCTGCAATAAATAAGGCATAAATTTGCTTTTCAACAGCGAATTTTATTAAAAAGTATTATCCGCTGTAATATTTAACACACACCTCATTTTCGACAGCAAAAATCATAGATTCACCTCTTTCCGCTGTTTCAATCCATCTTTTACATCTCCCAAATCCTACGAATCAAATTGCTTTTTCAAAAAATCTTAAATCCCGCAATTCCAATTACTACTAGAATAACACAAGTCACCTGTGGAACCGACAACTTTTCATGGAACAACAGCACCTTCAATAGCTGGCATTAATTATACATTTGGAAATAATTTATCCCATTTACCTTTTAGCAAAACCTTGTTTTATCCTTCATCTACCATTTTCCATTAATAACCCTCATTGACACAAACGGTAATTCGTATTATACTTTTGGTAAATGAACTTTCACTTTCTTTTGTGAAATGTCGCATGATGACTACGTCGTATCTCACAACGACGTAGCGTAAATCTAAAATTAGAGAGGATGTAAACTATGAGCAACGAATTAGGAACGCGTATCTCTGATTTATTGAAGCAAAACGGACTCACACAGAAAGAGCTTGCCGACAAAGTCGGAATAACTTATGTATCAATGTCCCGATATATCAGCGGAGATCGTATTCCGAAAGGGCCTGTTATAGCAAGCCTTGCTACTGCCCTTCATGTAGACGCCGGGTACCTACTTGGAATCAACACAGAGGAAAATGATTCCGAGCTGGAATTCTACCGGACTCAACGTGCCATCGCACGAAATGCCAAGTACTGGACCCCAAAACAAAAAGCCGATTTAGTAAACGCAATAATGGGAGTCACCCCATAACTGTCGGCATGTTTATAGCAGCATAACCTTGTATGAAATTGGTAACAAAAAATCTATCCGGGAAAAGAGGTGAGACTGTAAATGTTGGATGGACACTTAGAATTCAATGACAGCAATGGTATTATCGACACAACTGTTACCAAAGAAATCAGTATAAAGCAGCTCGATCTGTCAGAAGCAATCAGAGCACTTCACAGGATCATTAAGCCTGCAATAGATTCATGCAAAAAATCTATTCGCCAAGTTGTCGCTATTCTGGCCGGTGTGATCCGTGGAACTATGCACTCTTTTAGATCGCAATTTTTTTCCACTATCAAAAGCTTCATCAGGAAATGCCTCAGCTCTAACAGATTACTTGTTGCCAAGGTAAGAACAACCGTCCTCAATCTCATCCCGTTTATAAGTTCTCTGTTATCCTTCTACGAAAATAACAGCTCGAATATCCGGGATGTATATCTAAAGGGAACTCACAATAAAAGCGCATCCGAAGATGGATTTAATATATCTTTCCAATATTAACCCATTGAACAGACATATTAAAAACATAACAGGAGGATGCAAAAATGGATGTTACCGTCACAAACCCGAATATTACTGAATCCTATGACGAAGCTATGGATTCCTACTTATGCTCAGAAGAATACAGACAGAAAGTTTCAGCCGCCAACAGTCTCTTCGCTGCTTTCAGAAGGGGGCTTACTTTAGATCAATGTGATACTCTTGTGACTCTTCTTGGCATGTACGATGCTATTTCCAGAGAAGAATCTGAAGAAGCACTGCGCGTAGGAATTCTTATAGGTCAGGAATCAGTTGAAAAATAAAAAAATTCAATCGCAAAAAACAGCGGAAAGCATAAATTCGCCTGTTTTCCGCTGTTTTTCCCATTCTTTTCTTTTTCCGTTATAATAAGTTCTTAGAGGATGAATTATCATGAATGGAATTAGCAAAGTTTTTAAAATTATTATAGGTACTGTCATAGGTGTAGCAATCACGTTTTTCATTGCAGCAGGTTTAGACGTTTTAATAATAAAATCTGTCGATCATTCACAAACACTCGGACATCCGGTACCTGTTCTTACACTTATGTGGTTTGTGGGATTACCGGTAATCGCCGCAATTTCTGCTATGATTTCTGCAATTATAGTTTTTGTTAAAGATAAAAAGAGAAAATAAACGGATGAATATCTCCCTGCGGCAACTTAGAAATCATCCCTAAATTGTCCGTCCCGCCTGAATCAGGTACCATTCATAAACAGCAGCTATTGTTGCGACAAAGCAAACAACTACCACACTAGTTTTTAAATCAATAAGTGGCAATGTTAATGGAAGTATGAACAATAAACATCCGGTAACTTTATTCATCACAGAATGTACAGCCACAAACATTTTCTGCTTGATGTACCCTATGGCTATATTGCTAAGTTTTATTAAAGCTATGGCTAAGATCCATACATAAAGCCAAACTGGAACTTTTAGCACAGGAAGTAGCTTCATTAAGCAGACTACCGTAAAAACTATATCTGCAAACGTGTCCAGTCTTGAACCAAATTCGCTAACGGTACCTGTTTTCCTTGCCACCGCTCCATCAATCATATCTGAGAATCCGGCAGCTATATACATAGCATAAAACACCGAAGACAACGACGTGCAAAACAACAAGGCAAAACTGAGTACTATCCTGATACAAGTTATGATATTTGCCATCTTACATCGGTGTCCCCACTTCAATCAGATTTCCGTCCGGATCATAGAAGCGTGTAACCTTCTGCCCCCAACTGTGCGTCATAAGTCTGTTAACATATTGCACTTCAGGAAAATACCTTTCAAGTTTTTCAATAAAACCTTCAATATCCGTTTCTTCAAAATAGAGCTCGAAGGAATTGTTTTTCGGAATAATTTCTTTTCCAAGAAACTCTTTCCAGTATTTCTCTTCCTGAAGAACCAATCCTTCTGTCAGAATCATGTTCCCATCATTATCAAGAATCATCTCTAAGCCAAAAAGATCATGATAGAACTTTCTGGATTTTTCTATATCTTTAACTACTATCAGAATGTTTTTAAGCTTCATGGAGCTTCCTTTCTTCATCAGTTAATGACCATTTTTTTAGAACTATCAAAACAAAAATAATACCAAAAATACGTATTTATCATGTTACGCTCTCAAAACCGAAATAAATTGTTCTACCGAGAAATGTTTCGGATTTAAGTACAAAGCTCCACTATCTATAATTTCAAATGCTTCGAAATCAAATTCGATACTGGCATCATACATAAAATCGTCATCAATCCACGTTATATTCTGCAAGCAACTGAAATACGATTCCAATAATTCTTTACTTAAATACTCACCCTCAAAGTTTTCAACCGAAACAAACTTTAAATTATATTCCTTTGTTTCAGCTTTTAGTTTAGATAGGATATCATTTCGTACTATTGCAATGCTTTCGTTTTCCAAAAAGTATGCAACAATTTTATCCTTTGATAAAGGGATTTCATCATATATACCTGCATCAGGATCATAGTACAATGTCTCAATGTCGTATAATCCAGATCCCGATAGATAGTAGCCCCCAATTATAGCCTCCAACTTACCGCATAATGAAATATAAGGTATTGAATTTTTCTTTCTTTTTAATAAATTTATAAATTTCATACTAAAAAAGATACCTTCTCAAAATTACATAGTCAATTCATTGCCACTGTAATAATATTTACCAGTAAAAGAATAAAGCTCAGGTCATATATCCCGAGCTTCTTCTGATTATCACCAGCCATAAAACGCACCATTGAGTCACTTACATTCATATTTTCAATAGCTTTCCAAAAATTTTAGTATTAGTACTAATTTCAATCAATTCTAATTTTGTGGCAATATACGTAATTGAAGATACACATACCAATCACTTAATTGATAATCAATCGGGTACTTGTAAAACTGCTCTATCCATTTCACCTGAACTCTTGCCCATTCTGAATTATTAGTATTATAGTTATCATCAATAAGCCTATTTGCATAAGCAATGTTAATGCCTTCCTTTTTGAAGACTTCAACTTCATCAATCATTGAAATGAGTCTTTCTTTATCCCCCATATAAAAATGATTTTCTGTAACATCTGCAACTAAAAAATCTTCATCTTCCCACTCAGGCAACAGATACACTAATTTGCTACAACTATACGCATAATCACTTGGTATACCACTTGTAGAGTCTCCAACAATATCAAAATTTGTCACAAAATCAAAATCCATCTTTTGCACGCCATTATGAAGTTTTTCAATATTCTTCATAATCGTATTTTTATAGTCTACTAAATATTTATCTAAAACCTGATCCTCAAAATAACTGTGTAAGATAGTCTTCCACTCATTTAATTCAAATCTGAAATCTCCCATTCCCCTACGATATATTTCACCCACGAAATAATCCAAATATAAATCATAATTTTCAAAACTTTCCGGAAGCGAAATGTTCTCGCCTTTCAATTGATTAGCAAGCTCTATATCCTTTTTTTCTATTGCACTCTTTATTTCTTTCAAAAAACAATATCTTTTTCGTATGTACATAAATATTTCATCTAAAGAAACATATATGTACTTACTTAATTCCATATCATTCCGATAAACCACAATCGCATAATCAGCCTTTTCAACTTTATTTTTATCCTTTGCCATAATCTTATGTAGTACTTCATGATTAGTTCCAACCAATACATCTATCCAAGGTGACCATTCTGATTCTATTCCCTGATAACTTTGATGCCTAGACGTTTCTACTGGATGTACAGAACATAGCGATCGTATATATTTAAAATATTTTTCATCAGTGCCATTTCCATCAATTCCAATCTCATTAAAGCATGACGAATCCGATTTTTCCTTGTATGGAACTTCATAAATTTTTGCTAACATATCAATACAATCAATTAGTGTTTGCCCATAATTTAAAATATCACAAAGTTTAAATGGACTATCAACTTCTGCGAACAGCTTATTGAAATGTATAACTAACAAATCTATTCTATCCATGCACGCACATACACAATTTGCAGCATCTGCTTTATACTTTTTCTTGTTCGACGGATTTTGAAACTCTGCAACCTTCATAGAAGCAAAATGACTACCATTATATGCTAATCGAAATTCCTTATTAAGTATCGGATTAAGTATATATTCCACATATCCCCCCATTACTAATTCCTATGATTCAACACAAACCTGCCCACCTATATCTACTATTTCATAGTATATGAAAAGACTTTCTTCACTTATATATAAATCATCAAATTCTATATAATCATGCGCAATATCTTCTGTAGTCCCATTTTCTAAAAGCTTAAAAGAATACTCATATTCATAATTATTAGGATATGTAGTAAATTCATCTGTCCTATCTCTCGGATTACCTGAAAACTCAGCATAATTATACCCAGTTGTCTTTATCATCACTTTAACAGTTATACTAACATCCTCATATTTTACATTATGCATGATTCCACGTACATCACATTTGAAATCTAACTTATTTGCAAAAGTATCCTTTGTACCTAACAAGTTGTATAATTTACTTCCAGTTAGTTCTCGGATTATACTGATACTAATATAATTCTCAGCATTATCCTTAGATAATTCTATATACTGCTTATCATCAGCATTATTCTGTTTAGTAGAAGACTCTCTATCTCCCTCATAATCATTAGAATTTGCGCTAGTATTATCGTTCTCGTTCATTATTTTTGTGTCATCCATATTGTCTGTATCATTGTGAAGTACAGAGGCCTTATTTGTATCAAAGTTAACATCTGCGTTTGTATCCAATTTATCAAGTTTTGTAATAATAATAGTATTAGTAATAAGAATCAATATCAAAAAAATTATGATAACAACATTAAATGCTTTTATCTTCATTTTTATACCTCACTCTTTCTATTTTGTATTTTCAAATATTAATCCCATGCACTATATTACGTCTTTTTCTAATCTCAATAGCACATTTTAATTATAACAAAGTTGTTCAAACTAATAAAAGGCTGGTAAACAAATATAATTCATCCTAAAAATTATCGCTGATATTTTTATAAAAACTACTTCTAGTACATTCTATTAAAAAAAAGCAGCCATCCTCCCGAACAGCTGCTCCACTCATCTTCACTTTATTTCTCATCTATACAATCATACAAAAGCTTCACAATCTCCGCCTTCTCATACCCCTTGCCGATGAACACGACCTGATTGCCTCTGTCGCCGTACACATCATCCCAGTCGTCGGTAAGATCGGGGAAGTCTTTTAATACAGGCGCAAGTTCTTCTTCGGGCCAAGCGGATACCCACTCGGACATTTCGGTTATGGAAGCGTTTCTTCCGGCCTGCTCGAAGAGCTGGATGTGATCCCAGTCATCGCTGAACCAGATGTAGCCCTTGGTTCTTATGAGCGTCTCGGGATATTCCATGACAAGCTTGTTGAAGGCCTCACGGTTAAAAGGTTTCTTTTCCTCAAAAACAAATGAAGTAATTCCGTACTCATCAACGCACGCTTTCTCATCGTCATGTTCGCAGTTGTTGAGTGCCTTCTGCACCGCGCTGTACGCCTCTACCTCGTCATAATCAAGATCAGATCTGTTAAGGATAACATCAAGGTCCACGTCTCCGTGCACGGCAGTTATCATCTCCGCCTCCTGCTGGATGTTGCGAAGTCCCGCTTTTACCTCTGAAAGCTCGCTTTCGGTCAAAAGATCTGTCTTATTAAGTATCATGAGATTGCAGAATTCAATCTGATCCATGATGAGGTTGATGATGTCTCCGTCGTCGTTCTCCTCCTCGGAAGTGAGGTTATGAAGGAACTCACGGTATATCCTGTCAACATCAACCACGGACACAACCGCCTTAAGGTATACTCTTGTGTCGGGAGTCATCTCTTCGTAATTTATGAACGCACCCGCAATAGATGAGGGCTCACTGATTCCGGACGCCTCAACAAATATAGCCTCAATTGACTTATCTGCGGACAAGCGCTCTATCTCAGCCATGAACTCATCTTTCAAAGTACAGCAGATGCATCCGTTCTGCATCTCAACCATCTCAACCTGAAGAAGCTTGTTTCCCGATTTATTCAATATGGATGCATCTATATTTACGCTACCCATATCGTTTACTATGAGCGCGATCTTTCTCTTTTCCTGCTTAAGAATATTCTGCATCAGGGTTGTCTTGCCCGATCCCAGATATCCTGTGATAACAACTATAGGTACTTCTCTCTTTGACATTCCATTTCTCCAATCTTCAAAAAACATGTGAGTCTGCCGGTTATTGTTTATAATATGCAACACAATTGCAAATAATTATAGTTCCGTGATGCAGAACATGTCAATATAATCTGATACAGTGTTGCATTTTGTTTTTTAATCATTTGGGCAAAAGAAAAAGGGCCTGCCCTCAGCAGAACCCTTAATTAAAATATGTCGTATTCAGCTATCTTCTCTGCATTCTTCGCAGACACACATTATCACGCTCTTTCCGTAATCGATCTCAATCCCGTATTCAGTCATCATCTTTTTTGCTGCGCTCTTAAAAATACTGTTATCGAGATGAAAGATTTTTCCGCACACGGAGCACTGCGCGTGCATATGCTCGCGGCATGACTCATGCTCCTCCGAATACTGATAACAGGAAGCGTTAACGTCAGCTTCTTTGTATTTGATAAGCTTACCTTCCGTGCAAAGCCTCTCAAGATTGCGGTAAACCGTGGATCTGTCGAGGCCGTCGCCCTTGTCCTTTACCGCGTTAAGTATGTCCCTTGCGGTAAATCTGGTGTCCGCATTGTCTTTCAGATATTCTATGATCAGATTTCTTGGTTTTGTCTTATATTCACTCTTCAAATCATTGCTCCCAAAAAGCTGTTATCGTAGGTCACCAATATATCCGTATCTTTAAGCACATTCATCGTTCTAACCGGATTACCCCTGCTGCCCGTTGGCCTGTCTGATCATGTCTTCAACGACAATATCATAGATCTCGCCTACAGTATTGCAGTACTCAAGAATCTTCCAAGGTTCGTTTGTATGGAAATGAATCTTTATAAGGTCCTCATCTCCTGCAGCGATCAGACTATTGCCTTCAAAGTTCTCCGTAATATAATCAGCTATCTCATCCTCATCAAGATCCTTATCGCGTCTGTCTATCAAAAGCTGTGTATCATAGCGATACGCAAACTGATCATCCTCTGCATCAATTGAATTAATTCCCATTTTTCTTTCCTCCATAATTACAAATACTTCCTTGATAATACTATATTGTCCCTCATAAAAAAAGTCCCGACAAAATATAAAACTAACATGTTGACAAATCTTATCACAAGGGTTATTGTATTACTGTACTATTCAATTAGTACAATAATACAAAATGCATTTTACAAAGGAAGAACACTCAATCGTTTATTACGGAGGACAACACTATGGTTAAAAAAATGAGAAAATCACTTGTAGATGTTCAGATAGAAAAGTTCTTTAAAAACATGGAAAAGTTTGGCTTTACCGGTGAGGAGATCTTACGACTTGTAAAGGAGTACGGGGAGGTATACAGAAGATGTTAACGAAACTTATAAAACATGACTTCAGAAATACAAAAACAGTAATGATGCTTTTGTGTCTGATACAGATTTTAGTAGGTATCTTATTCGGAGTACTGCAATTTACGCCCATAAATAACGAAACGCTTGAAGGTTATCTTCAATGCTTCATTTTATTGGCAAATCCGGCAATGTGCGCGGCTGCAATTATATATATGAGTAAATATTTTTACAACAGTATGTATTCCACGCAGGGATATCTGTCATTTACTCTTCCCACAACCATCACGGAAGTTGTTTTATCAAAGATAATCGTAACCTGCATATGGGTGGCAATTTATATTATGTCCATGGGGCTCTCTTCCATAATAACCAACCATGGAATATCAGAAACCTTTACACCTTATAGTGTAGGAACCAGACTCTATTTTGATTTTGCTTTTTTACTTGAAAGCATATCACAGGTAATGATTGTTTTCTTAAGCATAAGCATCAGTCGGATTTTTAGAAAACACGGATCTTTAAAAGCGGTGATTTTCTATATGGGATTAGGCACTCTATCACTGGTCCTCTTTATATATAATCTTAGATCCAGTACAGAAGCACGCGGCACTTGGGCTTGGGATTATGTAGATATGTTTTGCGTAGCTAACCTTATTACATCAATTATTTTGATAGCAGTTTCTTGCGTCGCAGCTATCTTCATTACAAATAAAAAGCTTAATCTTGAATGAATCAGAAAACACAAACGGTTTATTTCAAAATAACAATAGAAAGGAATAAATAACTATGCCATGGAATCTTAATTCGGACAGTCCTATCTTTGTTCAGATTATTGAGCATCTCCAGGTTGACATTATTTCAGGAGTTTACAAACCGGGTGATAAGCTTCCCAGCGTCCGCGACCTTGCCGCAGAAGCCGGTGTCAATCCAAATACAATGCAAAAAGCGCTCAGCGATCTTGAATCAACGGGCCTTGTTCATTCAGAAAGAACCAGCGGACGTTTTATTACGGACGATGATACTTTGATCAAGAAAATGAGAAAGTCACTTGTAGACGTACAAATAGAAGAATTCTTCAAGAGCTTGGAGAAACTTGGCTTTACCGGAAAAGAAATCATACAGCTGGTAAAGGAATATACAGAAAAATAATTCAGTAATGCAATTTGCGTTTTTAGAAGGAGAAAAAAGTATGAGTAATTTATTGGAAATACAGGGGTTATCAAAAACATATGACAAAAAGCAGGCCCTGAATGATGTAACTCTTAACATCGCTCCGGGGCACATCGTAGGACTTCTTGGTCCCAACGGCAGCGGAAAGACAACACTTATAAAGATAATCTGCGGTCTTCTGCAGCCAACAAACGGATCTGTACTTGTTGACGGCAATCCCGTCGGACCAAAGAGTAAAGCAATCGTATCCTATCTTCCCGATAAGACCTACCTTGATGAGAACATGACGATCGAATCCATTATTGCGATGTTTAAGGATTTTTATGAAGACTTCGATGAAAACAGGGCTTCCGAGATGCTCTCAAGCCTTAAGATAGATCCAAAGAGTAAGCTCAAGACTCTTTCAAAAGGTACTAAGGAAAAAGTTCAGCTTATCCTCATAATGAGCCGCAGGGCAAAACTCTACATTCTTGACGAACCTATCGCGGGTGTGGATCCTGCTGCCAGAGATTATATACTTCGTACTATCATAAGTAACTTTGAACCGTCTGCTTCTCTGATCATCGCAACTCACCTTATCAGTGACATCGAGCCGGTGCTTGATGAAGCCATCTTTTTGCAAAACGGCAGTATCAAACTCTATCAGTCTGTTGATGACATAAGGGCTGAACACGGTAAATCTGTCGATGAATTATTCAGGGAGGTATACAGATGTTAAAGAAACTTATAGCTTTTGACTTAAAAAAGACAAGGCCGGTAATGTTGGCACTGATAGCAATAACTGTTTTAGTGGAGATTATAGGCGAAATTTTACATTGTCTCATACAGAAAATGTATTATGCTAAGGCCACTGTTTCGCCCGATGGACGCCTATCAATAGACACCGCGGGACTTCCTCTTCTCTATTTTAAACTGAACGATTGGGTAACATTATTCATTTTAATACTTCCTGCTTTAGCTACTCTTGCAGCAATATATATGATCAGATACTACTACAAAACTTTGTACTCGGCTCAAGGATATCTGTCATTTACTCTTCCTGCAAGCATCACCAAAGTTGTTTCTTCCAAAATGATAGTTGTCTTCATATGGGCTGTTGTTTATATAATTTCAGCACTCCCCGTCATATTAATAGGAGAAGAGATTATCCAAAAACAATGTTATCCTTTATATGAGCCTAATACCTTAGACGCCTATATCAGCGCCCTTTTAGTAATACTTTCAGACGATTTCATGCTTGTTCTATTATTGGAAGCCCTCTCTCAGATCATGGCTCTTTTCTTCTGCATGAGCCTTGGACAACTGAGCAGCAAACACAAGCTTAGGAATACTGTACTTAGCTATATGGGTATTGGTATGGTTTCGTTGATCTTCTTTTTTAACATCTTTACAAAAGATGAAGCTGTGTGGCTTCCTGCAAACATAATTTACTCACTTATCCTTATAGTAATCTTCTACTTTGCAACCATAAAGGTCATGAATAAGAAGCTCAATCTCGAGTGATCTTCAACAGCAATTTTGTTTTTTAATGGTGTAGCTGAATTAAATTGATATGTGTCCGGGATTCCCCGGTACATATGCAAATTGGCTACACCCTTTTTTTACCCAAAAATAATAAGATAAGGAGGTGATCATATGGAAAAAGGACTTGATTCTTATAGATTAAAATTGATAGCACTGGCATTTATGATACTTGATCATGTTCATTCATATCTTTTTTATTCGCACTTTGAATTTATTTCTATAATTACGCGATTTGTTTCGCCGCTATTTTTGTACTTGATGATAGAGGGCTTCTATCACACACGAAGCCGCAAGAAATTCCTGATCAGGCTGTTCGTTACAGGAATAATAATGATGCTTGGAAATATCACTCTAAATCTGCTATTGCATAATGTTGATCCAGTCACAGGAAAACAAGATCTTGGTTCATTGATGAACGGAAATGACATTTTCCTTACCCTTGGATTCTTGTTTGCATTTGTCTGGTGCCTGGAAAATGTAAGGCAGCGCAGCAAAATAATACAGAATATTTTTCTTGCATTCTTAGCCGCGTTTATGAGCCTTTCTTTTGAGGGCGGAATATACTTGGTGCCCATTGCCTTTGTAGTATGGTTTTTCCGCGGAAAGAAGTATTTGCAATACTTGGGAATAAGCGCTTGGTGCATTTTCATACTGGTACATGAACTCTCCTATTATTTCGCAGCCAAGCCCTGCAAGCTTTATCCCTACCTGTGCTTCAACAACGAATGGGCAATGATAGCGATGATTCCATTTATGCTTCTGTATAACGAAAAAAGAGGCAAGAACACCGCATTCAGCAAGTATCTGTTCTACGTTATATATCCCCTGCATTTGTGGATTCTTATGATCTTGGAACACATATTTGTTTCATAAAAACTGTAAAAACGCTATCCCATATCAATTATGAGATAGCGTTTTGCTATGCAATCAATATTCTTTCCCGACATCTTCAAGTCCGAATGCATTTTTGAAATCTTCCAAATCTTTCGCATCGCGGATCAGCATAATTTCGTGAAATTCACCTGTCGAAATATCCTTAAAGCCTGCGACCTGTTCGCCGTTGCAGATAGATGCATGAATTATCGGCTTCTCTTTTGCAGGATCATAATCGTAGGCAGGTACTGATGAAGTTTTCTTTGAAAAAAGATTAAAAAACATATCATCTTCCTCAATCCGAGAAATTATAGTCCATAAGGACTTCCACAACATACTCGGGATACATCTCCTCAACACGCTTTGAAACCTTGGAAAGAACTTCTCTCTTGTTCTTCGCCTCTATATCGATAACAAGGTCAAACCTTATCTCCTTTGTCTTGTGGTTCATGTAGAAACCGTGAATCTGCAAAGCTTCATCGTAATCGCTGACAAGTGCCGAAATCTTCTTATGCGCCTCTACAGCGACTGAATCACTTGTATTTGTTGAATAAACAGATATTCCACCCATCATAATTCCCGTGTCGATGAACACTTTCTTGGCGATAACCCTGTCGAGCGCATCGATCTCAACAGCTGAAAGCGTATCGGGAATCTCAACATGCGCTGAACCTATAAGCTTCTCGGAGCCGTAATTGTGAATGATAAGATCATAAACTCCTCTTACTTCTTCAAGCTCGTTTATACTGGACTTTACCTTCTTTGTAAGTTCAGGCGTAATCCTCTCTCCGAGAGTCATGCTCACGGTATCGCGAAGCGTCTCAAATCCCGTCTTTATAATGATAAAAGAGATCACAACTCCGATGTACGCTTCAATACTAAATCCCGTTGTGATAAAGATAATTGCCGCAATAAGCGTAGCTGCCGAGATTATAGAATCATTCAGCGCATCTTTTCCCGACGCAACAAGCGAATCCGAATCAACCTTCTCTCCCATCTTCTTGGTATATAAACCAAGCACGATCTTCACAACGATCGCAGCCGACACGATAACAAGTGCGGGCGTCCCGTAGTCAGGCGTCTCAGGATGAATTATCTTAGTTACAGACTCCGTAAAAGAAGTAATTCCGGCATACAGAATAATTATTCCGATCACCATCGCCGAAAGATACTCTATCCTTCCGTAGCCGTAAGGGTGCTTCCTGTCAGGCTCTCTTGCCGAAAGCTTCGCTCCCACAATCGTTATAACCGATGAAAAAGCATCACTCAGATTATTGACGGCATCCATCGTTATCGCAACCGAATGTGACAACACTCCCACAAATGCCTTAAACACCGACAGCAAAATATTTGCCGCAATTCCTATAATACTTGTCCTTACAATACTTTTAGTCCTATCCATTTTAGGTGCCTCTCATAAAAAATTTGTATAATCGATAATAACTACACAAACTCAGTTTAACACATATTCCGTACATATATTCATCATTTATGCAATTTCACTCACATCTGCATATATATACCGTAATCCGCTCTTGAAAAAAATTCGCATTCCCTCGATAATTGTTTCTATGGACAAACAAGAACAAACTTCTATCAAAAAGGATATGATCTCAATCGACGAAACTGCCGAAATATTGGGCATTTCTTCAGCGACGGTAAAAAACTGGATAAAGCTTCAAAAGCTCTCCGCCACAAAAGCCTCTAAGACATATCTTCTTAATAAAGAAACCGTTCTAAATCTTAAAGAAAACCTTGCAGACTCCGACCTTCTAAAGCGCAGAAGAAACAAGAGTACCGCAAACGGCCGATTCATCCCCAAGTCATACATCAGCAAAGCGTCGATAAATTACGATACGATATGTTCCGTAATAAAGGCCCTTGGCGAAGACAATGCCCTTACCGAGGATGAATTCCTTTCAATCCTTGCCTACTACGGAAGGTCTTTTCTGGATACTCTTTTACTTGATAATTCGGGTAAAAAAAGACTTATCTCCCCTTTACATAATGAAACAGGCGATTCTTTCTCACGCCTTACATCAATATTAAAAGAATATCCGCTCACATATACGGAGGGTGAAGATACGCTCGGCATGCTCTACATCTCGCTTCGCTCGCTTAAGACAAAGAAAGCATCGGGAGCCTATTACACTCCCTTCTTTGTTGTAGATAAATGCATAGAAAACCTGCATGCGGGCAAAGCCGAAACAATCTGCGATCCGTCCTGCGGAACTGGCAACTTCCTTTTAAGACTCCCAAAAGACATTCCGCTTTCGAATATCTACGGATACGACATAGACGGCACGGCTGCTGCCATTGCAAGGATAAACCTCGCAGTCAAATACGGCATTAAAGATAACGGCGATCTCGATATATTATTCAATAACATCAAAGCCGATGATTTCCTTATGCCTTCCGAAAAAGGCGCATCTACGCAGGAATTTGACCATATAATCGGAAACCCGCCCTGGGGCTACTCTTATACCAAGGACGAGATTCGTAACCTTGGCGAAGTCTATAAGTGCGCCCGCGTCACGGGAAATCCCGAGTCTTTTTCTATCTTTACAGAAAGAGCTCTGAGCCTTTTATCAGACGGAGGAACCATGTCTTTTGTCCTCCCCGAAACACTTCTGGGCGCCGGAGCACATGAGAATATAAGAAGCATCATCGCCAAAAAGGCACACATCTCCTCCCTTTATTATATGGGCGAGATATTTGATAAGGTTCAGTGCCCTTGCATACTCCTTACGCTTAGGACGCCTGCCGGTAAAAGTCATACGACCAAAGTCGCTTTTTACAAAAAGAGTCTTTCATCAAAGAACACTTTCAATCCGGCAAAGAATCTTTTCCCCGAAAGACTGATACTTTTAAAAAGCTTTGAGACTGTGTGCGAAAGCCTTGATACAAGCTCTTTTCACATGCTATCTGACGATACCGAAAAAAAGATACTTGATAAGATCGATAAAAGCGACCACTTCACGCTTAGAGGAAACAGCGAGTTCGCCTTAGGGATTGTTACGGGAGCAAATAAAGCTCTTTTATCTCCCGTTAAAAAAGCGGGCTTTGAAGAGATCATAAAGGGCTCCGATATTGATAAATATGCAATTAAGAAGATCACCAACTTCATAAAGTACGAGCCCGCAAAGTTCCAGCAGATTGCTCCCGAAAACATGTACAGAGCAAAAGAAAAACTCCTGTACAAATTTATCTCAAACACGCCGGTCTTTGCATATGACGACGGGCAGCGCCTTTCGCTTAACAGCGCAAATATACTGATTCCCAAGGTCAAAGGATACAGTACGCTTTTTATACTTGCGGTTCTTAATTCGCCGGTGATCTCTTTTTACTACTCTCATACCTGCAAGAATATGAAGGTTCTGAGATCCGAGATTGAGAAGCTCCCTATTGCGAAGTGCAATCCTGCAGAAGAAAGAGAAATATCGTTACTTGCGAAAAAAATTATCGATTCGGACGATCCTTCCGTATATATGGCAAAGATCAACGCCAGAATTGCCGCGCTTTATAATTTAACTATTGACGAACTTGATATAATAACTAAAAACAAGTAAATAAAGGTTTACTTTTACAGTTTAAAGTGCTATAGTATCATTCGAATATTTATTCATGGAGGACATATTGATGTCATTTGATTACATACAGAAATTACCCACTCCCGATGAGATAAGGGATGAATTTCCTTTAACAAAAGAACTTGCCACTCTCAAGGCTGAAAGAGATGCCATGATCAGTGACGTTTTTACAGGTAAAAGTGATAAATTCCTTGTTATCGTTGGTCCCTGCTCTGCAGACAACGAGGATGCCGTATGCGACTACGTTTCACGCCTCGGAAAACTTAACGATAAGGTTAAAGATAAGCTTATCCTTATTCCAAGAATATATACAAACAAGCCTCGTACAACAGGTGAAGGCTATAAGGGAATCACTTCCCAGCCCGATCCCGAAGGAAAGACAGATTTCCGCGCAGGTCTCATTGCCATGAGACATATGCAGATCAAGGCCATTCAGGAATCAGGTCTTACTGCTGCCGATGAAATGCTCTATCCCGAGAACTGGGGCTACATCGCTGATATCCTTTCATACGTTGCAATCGGTGCACGTTCTGTAGAGGATCAGGAGCACCGTATGACAGCCAGCGGATTCGACGTTCCCGCAGGAATGAAAAACCCTACAAGCGGAGCTCTCGGTGTAATGCTTAACTCAGTATACGCTGCTCAGCAGTCTCACTCTTTCGTTTACAGAGGCTATGAAGTTAAGACAAACGGTAACCCTCTTGCGCACTGCGTGCTCAGAGGTTCAAACAATAAGCACGGCCAGTCAATCCCGAACTATCACTACGAGGATCTTAGCCTTCTTTTACAGCTTTATAACTCAAGAAACATTGTTAACCCTGCTGCCATCATTGATGCAAACCACAACAATTCAAACAAGCAGTTCAAGGAACAGATCAGAATCGTTAAAGAGGTTCTTCACTCAAGAAACCACAACAACGATATCAAGAATCTTGTTAAGGGTGTCATGATCGAGAGTTACATCGAGGAAGGTTGCCAGAAGATCGGTGAAGGCATCTACGGTAAGTCAATCACAGATCCTTGCCTTGGATGGGAAGACACAGAACGTCTCCTTCTTGACGTTGCCGAGTTAGTCTGATACTATCGCGTCTTATCTTATTAAAAATCAAAGGTGCAGAAGAAATGAATTTTCACTTCTCTGCACCTTTTTATTTCTATTTATTATCAGTCCATTTTTGCCATGCGGGCTTTTATATACCCTTCGATTATATCTACCGTTTCATCAATTCCCAGTTTTGAGCTGTTGATTGAAAAATCATACAATCTTGAATCGCCCCACTTTCCCTGACAATGGTAATTATGATAACGCTTTCTCTTTTTATCCTTCTTAAGTATAAATCTGGTCGCGTCATCTTCATCAAGTCCGTAAACTTCCATAACACGTTCAATCTTCTTATCCATATCACCAAGGATAAAGAATGAGATCAATCCCGGATATTTTTTCAGCTTTGTTTCAGAGCATCTGCCGACAACAACAAAGGACTCTCCGCTCTTTGCCTTCTCTTCCATAACATTAAACTGCATTTCAGCTATATTGTCCTCTATCGAGTTGCTGTAGCCGTTTACACGTCTTGAAACGAACACATTCTTCGGAGTTTCGTTGTATTTCGCAACAGCCTCAATTGTCATCCCCATCTTTTCAGCAATCTCTGTAATAAGATGACGATCGTACAAAGGAAGATTAAATCTTTCCGCTAATTTTTCTGCAATAACTCGTCCGCCACTTCCAAATTCACGTCCAACAGAAATAATGATCTGAGACATAAGCACACCTCCTGAATATTACTATTATAAGTATATTACAAAAAGATATATTGTTGAAATGATCAAAACCAAAACTGTTGCCGGAGCAAGTTTTTTGCAATAGCGTCCCCATGTTACGGGATGTCCGTTCTTAGCCGCAACAGAGGTACCTACTACATTTGCGGATGCACCGATAGGTGTTGCGCTTCCGCCGATATCTGTACCGATAGCAAGTGCCCATGCCAATGTATTTATAGGCATTCCCGAAGCAGCAGCAAGATTCTTGATAACGGGAACCATTGTTGCCGCAAAAGGAATATTGTCAACGAACGCACTTGCAATTGCAGAAACCCAGATGATAATCGCTATCATCATTCTGCTGTTACCGCCGCTGATGTGTTCGATAAATGAAGCAATGATATCAAGAATCTTTGTTTCTTCCAAACCGCTTACAACAATAAACAATCCGATGAAGAACACAAGTGTCTTGTAGTCGACTTTCTTAATGATCTCTTTTGCATTCTTGCCTGCAGTCAAAAGTGTAATCACCGCAATGAACAATCCTATAGTCGCAACTGTAAGATGTGTTGAACCATGTGTTATAAGAAGCACTACAGCGCATCCGAAGATCACACTGCTAACAATGAAATCTTTCTTATTAGTGATTGCTTCCGACGGATCGGGCAATTTACTCATATCAATTTCTTCGTCACTTGTTGATACAAGCTCTTTTCTGAATGCGAAATACAAAAAGATAACAGATACAACCAGACTTATCCCGGCTATAACACCTGTATTTGTAAGGAAATCAAAAAATGATAATCCAAGAGATGTACCGATTATGATATTCGGAGGATCTCCGCACATTGTCGCACTTCCGCCAAGGTTGGCGCAAAATATTTCCGACAATATCATTGGTACGGGATTAAATTTAAGAAGCTGCGCAAGTTCCACAGTCACAGCTGCCAGAAACATGATAACGGTAATACTGTCAATAAACATTGAAAGTACTGCTGCCATTATTGTAAACGTGATAAAAATCGAAATGGTCTTACATTTGACCAAGAAAGCTATCTTCATGCAAAGCCAACGGAAAAATCCCGCTTTAGCCATTCCTTCAACCATTAACATCATACCTGCGATAAACATAATGGTTGCCCAGTTAATTCCCGCACTCTCCGACTCTTCGATCTGATACCAGAAATCACGGGTAAAAAAGTCCTTAAAGGCAAGTGTATTCAGTATAGCTTTGATGTCCCCCATACATATACCAAAGACGACGACAAGCGTCAGAATACCGCTGCCCAGTGTAACATAATGCCTTTCAATCTTGTCCATAACGATCATAACGAACATTCCGACAAAGATGATGACGGCAAAAATCTGTGCTGCTAACAAAGTATGTCCTCCCACCAATTCTTTTATCTGCCAGGCAAGCCACACCCCCTACGGGTAATATGCCTGCCTGCCAAAAATAATCCTTCAAAAGAATAACACCTGGAGAATTTTTATACAATACTTTATTGTTAAAAATATCACACTAGGACAATTTTATTATTTTAGATACGACACCGTCATCATTATAGTACAATCTTAACTTCTTAGCGCCGCTCTTAATATAATTCTCAAAATCCGCTTTGGTCTTTGTAGTATCGTCTTCTACATAATCTACATTGTCTGCAAGCTTATATTCAAAGGTATTCTCTCCCTTTACTTCTTTTCCGGCTTCAATTTCACCATTACCATTTGACACCCCTACACAATTTACGGATAAGATGTCATTTGCGTAAGTTGCCTCAACATCAATATAATTCTCTGTTGTAGGAATATCATCAATGACATTTACTTCGCCGCTTCCCGTTATCTCAAGATACTTCATCTTAAGCATTCTGTAGTTTGGCCTCCAGCCTACATCGTAGATATCATATCTGACATAATTCGGAAGCATCATATATACATTATCTCCGATCTTGGTAACGGCATCATCCGGAACCTCCGACCAAAATCCTGATTTCTCATTGCGGCAGTTTACAAAATCTTTTACTACAGTCTTGATATTATCTTTATCTTCATAATAGATTAAAGGAGCTTTTTCATTCGTATCCTTTTTGCCATCGTAATATTCATTTCCAAAAGAATAAGTTCCCCTAAGCTCATCAACTTTAAGCTGTCCGTCGGAAGTAATGTACATATTACCATCATCCGATACCACATCGCTCGTATCGTCATACAACACTTTCATGCTGTTTTCTGTTCCTTCCTTTGCAGAAAAGATCATTCCCGCAGCATAAAATGAAGCTGAGCCTTCATAATCCGAATAATGTATGTATATATTCTCTTTATCTTTCAATACATCCTTTATCTGCCAGTTAGCAGGAACGTCTTCACCAATAGTTTTTACCGGCGTTGTTTTTCCAAGACAAACTTCTTTATTTGTTTCCGGATCATATTCGTAAAAAGTCTCAACTCCATCCCCATCCATGCAGTAATATAATTTGCCGTCAATAAATTTCACTGCAGTATAATAATCCTGGGTTTCCTTTGACATCAGCTCTTTATCATCTTTATATACGTTCAAATGATTTATATTTGCTTCCTCAGGCTTATCAAAGACATTGACAACAATAGCCCCCGTCTTTTCATCCATGCTTAATAATTCGCCTGCTATGTCTTTAGAATGATCAACTTCCTTGGTATCAATATTTACTCTGTATACAGTATAATCATTATTCTCACCATCATACTTTTTCAGGTAAAAGAATCCTTTGTCATAATACAGTTCACCATATCCATCATCCTCCATAAATACTTCCGTACTCTTTGTGGCAGGATCATAAATACAGATTTCTGACTTTTTTGAATGTATCGAATCTATATACCCCATTCCAAGCATTATATACTTCTCATTCAAAGTCGATTCCGAAAACGTATCCTCATCATATCTTCTAAAATAAACTTTCCCGTTTATACTCACAAAATATGATCCGTTTCCGATAACTTCATCGTTCTCGTGTGCTTTGCGCACTGCTGAATCGTCTCCTGCTTCCTGATTGCCGCTATCTTCTGCTTCTGATGACGCTTCTTGTGTCACCTGTTCTTCTGCCTTCGGAGCTTCACTTGTTTTAGCGCATCCGCAAAAAGTCATTGTAACCAGCATTAATGCCGCTATTACTTTTTTCCTCATCTTTTCTCTCCCTGTATCTTTTCTGAATTTTTATTTGGCAGGAATTTCCTATCAAATAAAAAATAAGAGGACTTGTGTTACTCACAAGCCCCCTCTAGTATCTAATGCCATTTTAGCACATTATCTTATTCTTGCCCACTCATACGGATCTTTGGGCGCATTTTCTTTGCTCACATATTTCGCCAAGGTATTGCTCGGCGAAAAGCCCATCATATCCTGAATAGCTGAAATTTCCGCACCGTTCTTAACAAGATGCGCCGCAAATGAATGTCTTAATGAATGCGGCGAAATATCCGTACTTACACCTGCTCTCTGTGCATAGAATTTAACAAGCTTCCACACCCCCTGACGGCTAAGCTGTTTACCGTCACAGTTAAGAAACACATAGCCATTATCTTCTCTTTTTCCAAGTAATGCCTTTCTGGCCTCAAGAAGATAAGATGTAACGGCACTTCTTGTCATCTTTCCATACGGAATGACACGGTCTCCTTCCTCCGATTTCAACTTAGGAAGAATGATACATCCAAGTCCCATATCAATATTACTGAGTTTGAGCGAAATAATCTCCGAAACTTTAAGTCCCGTGGAATAAAGCATCTCAAGGATTGCCTTATCTCTCACTCCCTTCGGACTGTCACTGAATTCCTGATTCAAAAGATCCATAGTCTCGGTATCCGAAAGAATTCTCGGTGTCTTTTTGGACACAGAAACAGAAGGACTTTTTATGACCTCCGCAGGGTTATCCGGGATATTTCCGTTCTCAACAAGAAATGCAAAAAAATTCTTGATTGTCGTGTTATATCTAACTATTGTAGACACAGCCATCTTCTTTTCTCTAAGAAGAGCCTGGTACTCCGATATAATATCCTCTGTAACTTCAGTTATATTATGTACTCCGCGTTCTTCAAGAAAACGAACGAACAACAGAGCATCATGTTTGTATGAACCAACCGTGTTTTCAGAATAATCTTTGACGCTTTTAAGGTACTCGATAAATGCGTCAACAAGACATTCCATTTCAGATTTTACCATCTACCAATTCACCTAATCTGCTGTACACATCAAGGCAGTCAAGTGTTGCATAATAATCCATAGGAGTCTCAGCTCTTCGGATAAGTTCAACACTACCGCCCTCTCTGAGAAGCAATTCCGCACTTTTTAGTTTACCGTTATAGTTGTAACCCATTGCATAGCCGTGGGCACCTGTATCATGAATATAGATATAATCTCCCATATCGATCTTGGGAAGTTTTCTGTCGATAGCAAATTTATCGTTGTTCTCGCAAAGTGAACCTGTCACGTCATAAACATGGTCGCAAGGCTCATTTTCTTTTCCGAGAACAGTGATGTGATGATATGAACCATACATAGCGGGACGCATAAGGTTTACCGCGCAGGCATCCACACCAATGTACTCCTTGTAGATGTGCTTTTCATGAATAGCCTTTGTAACAAGCGCTCCGTAAGGTCCCATCATGAATCTTCCCATCTCTGTAAAGATTGCTACATCATCCATTCCTTCGGGAACAAAGATCTTATCGTACTGAGCCTTTACGCCCTTACCGATCTCATAGATATCATTCGGTTCCATATCGGGTGTATAAGGAATTCCTACACCGCCTGAAAGATTAATAAATGCGATCTTTGCGCCTGTAGCTTTCTGTACTTCAACAGCAAGTTCAAAGAGCTGACCCGCAAGCTGAGGGTAATACTCGTTTGTAACCGTATTACTTGCAAGGAAGGCGTGAATTCCGAAACGCTTTGCACCCTTACTCTTAAGAATCTTAAATGCTTCAATAAGCTGATCCTTTGTCATTCCGTACTTGGAATCGCCCGGGTTATCCATGATTCCGTTACTCATCTTGAACACTCCGCCGGGATTAAATCTGCATGAGATTGTCTCAGGAATCTTACCGAGTGTCTTTTCAAGGAAAGCAACATGTGTGAAATCATCAAGATTTATAATTGCTCCGAGCTTGTCTGCAAGTACAAACTCCTCTGCGGGTGTATCATTTGACGAGAACATGATCTCGCTTCCTTCTG
The DNA here is from genome assembly GCF_900116865.1 of Butyrivibrio sp. M55. Classification (GTDB taxonomy): domain Bacteria; phylum Bacillota; class Clostridia; order Lachnospirales; family Lachnospiraceae; genus Butyrivibrio. Next base: position 9,626 of record NZ_FPCD01000024.1, on the reverse strand, counting down.
CTCCAACCGCCTTACTGAGAATAAGCTCTGTCTTGGAGGAACAATCAAATCCGCAACCGTTCTTTCTGAGTATGTCAAGAAGTACAGGATTAGGATTTGCCTTTACAGCAAAATATTCCTTGAATCCCTTATTCCATGAAAACGCGTCATACACTGCCTTTACATTATTTACAAATCCCTTCTCATCATAGATATGGAAAGGTGTGGGATACTTCTTTACTATATCTTCAACCTGTTCTTTAGTTACAAATGCTTTCTTCATTACTTCCTCCATAAAAATAATTAACTATTTTCATTTATATAAACTGTGACTCTGTTTTGGATTATGTCTGCCACTTCCTCTGCTGTCTTTTGGCCACAGTAAAATGCCGAAGCTTCTTCAGCTATTATATGGGTAATTTCAGTATTCATACAATCCAGTGAATTTATGGATACTGCATAATCATAGAACTTACTCACTTCCTCTTGAGATAACGGTTTCATTTTCACTGACACATGATTTACCTGATCCCATAGCTGAGCACTCTCATCGTTATCGCTTTTTTCCTTTGTAGCTTCCTGCAGCTCTTCTTCGAATTTTTGTTTTACAGTGGAAAAACCACTGAAGGAAGCTTCTTTGTCCGATAATATGAGATTTTTTACAAACTCAAGTGCAATATCCTTATGAGCCGTGTTGCTGTTTACAGCATATAATTCTCCGGATATAGACGCAATGTTTTCTCTGCTGTTATTTGGAAAGCCTACAAGCTCGATGTCATCATTAAATACAAGTTGCTTAAGTCTTGCATATTCATTGATATCCGAAAAAAGTACTCTATAGTAGAGTCCTTTGTCCTCGGCATAGCTCTTATCTATTTCTGCAAGATTGCTGCGTTCGCTTACTTTATCCGGAAACTTATTTATAAACTTCAAAAACTCAATAAACTCAGGATTATTAAAATTGCACTTTTTTTCATTCCAATCAATACACTTATCTGCATAATGCGGCATAAGTAAATTGCCATAAGTTTTATCATGATTGGATCCAAAAGCTGTTTCGTAATCAGTGCCGTTTCTCTTTATAAGATCATCAAGCTCATTATATGTAAGTGATCCATTTCCCTTGGCAAATTTTGCTCTGACAACACATGTTGTGACCTTAAAAGATGACAAAAACGTATACATTTTACCATCATATTTCATCATCTCGGCGATATTCGGAAGAATTTCTATTCCCTCCAATGCTCCGCCTTTATCGAATTCAGGTGTAAGATCAAGAAAGATTCCCTTATCAACGTACTTTTTTACATTTCCTTCAACATTGATAATATCGGGCGCTTTTCCGGATATTATATCCATATCCAGTTGCTTTCTTGCTTCTTCCAGATCATCGCTCGGATATAACTTTGAATAATCAATGACTTCTATTTCATACTTGTCATTGGATCTGTTAAACTCCATTACTTCGCTTTGAACATCCGGCTCAAGCCACATGGTTCCCAAAGTGATTTTAGTCTTTTCCGAAATTCCATCGGGGTTTTCTTTGGATAATCTTAAAAGAGACGTATCATCACCTGAACCCACCGGTAACTCTATAACAAAATCGGTATCACTCAGTGCAACAGCTTGCCACTTGTTTCCACCTGCATACTCTGTTGCCGAATCGATGTTTGAAGCTCTGAAATCAAGCAGTTTATTCTTTTCTCCGGAGTCAGGATCGTATTTATAAACTCCGTCTGTCCATATAGCAAACAAATTGCCCTCTTTATCTGTAAAAAAGGAATACTGAAGCGTATCACTTATACCACTAAGCGCTTTGTCAGCCGTCTTCTTTTCAAGATCGATAATTACATTGGATTCACCGGTTCCCTCATGATATATCATCAGGATACGATCACCCGATAACATTATAAATGAATAAATAATACCGTAATCGTCGTAATCACCAATAACTTTTTTATCAACAAGCATCCCAAAGCCGTTCTTCTCATCATAAGTCTGAATTCCGTTTGGAGTGCAAGATACAAGTCCGTATTTTTCACTCCACGCCAAACCGCTTATTTCCGAGTTTCCGCTAAATTCTTCGGAAACATCCGCTTTAAAAAGCTCTTTTCCCGTAGAATCAAACTTACCAAGAAAAACTTTATCTTCTCCGGAAGACTTATCCAAACATTGCAGATACGCGTTTCCTTCTCCGTCGAACGCACAAGCTGTTATATTACAACCTGTATCAAAAGCCTGTAGCTGTGTGCCGTCAGGATTAAATGAAATGCATCTGCCCTTTCCGTCTTTGGAATTGGCAGTAAGCATAATCTTTTCATTTACATAATAGGCTGAAACAATATCTTCACCCTTATCAAGAATACCTTCAAGGTCTTCCTGTTTAAAAACATGTTCCTTATCAACCTCTCCGCCTTTGGAAACAGCGCTGGCTCCAACAGAAGAACTGTTCTTATTGCCGCATCCGGAAAAAGACGTTACACCTAAAGCAAAAACGATGATGCAACATGCAATTCGTTTTAATTTCCTATTTATCATTATGCCTCACTAAAAATGTCTGCTTTACAAGTTAATTAATTACACGAATGCGAATTCATTTACCACTTTAACATGGTAGTGCATAAAAATGCAAGAAAAAAATTCTATCGCAAAATCGATTTTTATATAGAAAAATACTGAATTAATCAGTACTTCTTTAGATATCCTCAATCTGCCAGTCTATCGGCTCCATACCGTTCTGCTTCAGGAATTCATTGGCCTTACTGAAATGTTTGCAGCCAAAGAAGCCTCTGTATGCAGAAAGTGGACTCGGGTGAGGTGCCTCGAGTATCAAGTGCTTAGGATTATTGAGCATGCTCTTTTTCATCTGGGCAGGTCTGCCCCATAGCATATAAACTACCGGTCTGTCCTGTTCGTTTACTTTTCTGATAATAGCATCGGTAAACTCTTCCCAACCTCTTCCTTTATGAGAGTTAGCGGCATGGGCTCTTACAGTCAAAACGGTGTTTAGCAACAGCACGCCCTGATCCGCCCATTTTTTCAGATAGCCGTTATTGGGAATCTTGCAGCCAAGATCGTCATTTAATTCTTTATAAATATTCACAAGAGACGGCGGCGGATCTGCCTTGCCGGGAAGCACCGAGAAAGAAAGTCCGTGAGCCTGTCCGGGCTCATGATACGGATCCTGTCCAAGGACAAGAACCTTAACTTTCTCAAGCGGTGTCAAATGAAGTGCATTGAATATATCCTCTGAATCGGGATATATAACATGAGTACTGTATTCTTCTTTTACAAACTCAAATAGTTTTTTGTAATAATCTTTATGAAATTCGTCGCTCAATGCCGGCAACCAGTCATTTGAGATCATTGCCATTGTAGTCACAACCTTCTTTCTTTTATAGCCTTACTGAAACGCCTTTGCTCCTTAAGTACTTCTTTACATCACATATCTCAAGTTCCTTGTAATGGAAAAGAGAAGCCGCAAGAGCCGCATCTGCCTGGCCAGTTGTAAGTGCATCATAGAAGTGCTCCATTGTTCCCGCTCCGCCTGAAGCAATTACAGGAACATCAACAGCTTCCGATATCTGCCTTGTAAGCTCTATGTCATAACCGGCCTTGGTTCCGTCGGCATCCATACTTGTAAGAAGTATTTCTCCCGCTCCAAGTTCAGTTACTTTCTTTGCCCATTCTACGGCGTCAATTCCCACATCGATTCTTCCGCCGTGCTTATAAATATTCCAGCCTGAGCCGTCTTCTCTCTTTTTTGCATCAATCGCAACGACAACGCACTGGCTTCCGAATTTGTCGGCAGCTTCAGCAACAAGCTCCGGCCTGTCAATTGCAGCGGAGTTCATCGAAACCTTGTCAGCACCTTCTCTGAGGATTGCCTTTACGTCATCAACTGTTCTGATTCCGCCGCCAACGGTAAAGGGAATGAAAACTTTTTTGGCAACTTCCCTGACCATGTCAGCAACGGTTGCTCTTCTTTCATTTGATGCGGTTATATCCAGGAAAACAAGCTCATCTGCGCCGGCCTTGGAATATGCTTCTCCGACGGTAACAGGATCACCTGCATCCTTCAAATTAACGAAATTTATTCCTTTTACAACCCTGCCGTTATTAACATCGAGACAGGGAATAATTCTTTTTGTATGCATACCTGTGCCCTCCTTATACCGCCAAAAAGTTCTTAAGTATCTGCATTCCTACCTCAGAGCTCTTTTCAGGGTGGAACTGGCAGGCAAATACATTGTCTTTTTCAACGGAAGCTTCAATGCGAACCGAATAGTCGGTTGTCGCTGTAACGATGCTCTTATCTTCTGCCTGAAGATAATATGAATGAACAAAGTATACATACGATTCGTCATCGAGTCCCTTAAAGAGTTTACCCTCTCTTGGGAAAGAAAGATTGTTCCAGCCTATATGAGGCACTTTGTAATATGTTCCTTCTTTATCTGTATTGGGAATTCTTACGATTTTTCCACGCAAAATGCCCAGGCCGCTGACTCCCTCCGATTCCTCACTTGAATCGAACAAGAGCTGCAGTCCCAGGCATATTCCCATAAACGGAATGTTCTTATTTATCACCTCTTTGATAGGCGCTTCCATTCCGTATTCCTCTATTTTTTTCATTGCATCGGAAAAAGCTCCGACACCGGGAAGTACAACGTGATCTGCTCTGTATATTTCTTTCGGATCTCTGGTGATGACAGTATCGGCGCCCAAATACTCAAAAGCCTTTTCAACGCTCTTTATGTTACCGGCATCATAATCAATAATTGCTACCATCAGGCATCAAACCCCTTTCAATACTTTCGATGCCTTCGGTGACAATATGCAGATCATTCTTCAAACATCCCTAAAACTTCCATGATTCTGATAGTATAATCTCTGTCTTTCTTTATGGAATTGATCTCATTGATATCTTCCTCAGAAAGACCATAGTTCTCTGAAAGCAACGATTCTATACTATCGTACACGCTAGTCACTTGAATTTCAACATTAAACTTTGTTGCCTCTTCAAGCAGGCCCTCTTTATTGCGTTCTGCCATAAGGAGCATATCAAGAGCTTCAACGTCCTTATTCATGGACTTGTAATTCTCGTATCCGTTAAGATATCTCTCTGCCCATGCGATTACTCTTGACCTCTCATACATGGTCTTCTGCTCAGTTGTCATTGTTTTTCCATGGAAGAGCTTATATGCACCTATGAAATCACTCTGAACATATGCAAGCTTAGCTTTATCCGTCGCAGTTTTGACGGGAAGTATAAGCGCCGGAATACATACGAGAATTCCAAGGCTTGCCGCAAAAACTCCGGAAACAACAATCTTCTTCGGCGCTATAGCCTTACTTGGCGGAGCCGGCTCTTCGGGAGCCTTAGGTTTCTTTTCTTTCTTAGGCTTCTTTTCCTTCGGAGGCTTCTCCTTCTTAGGCTTCTTCTCCTTAGGCGGTTTCTTTGCCTTCTCTTTTTTCTTCTTCTCTTTCTTTGGCTTTGGAGCTCCTCCCTCTCCAAGCTCAGCAAGAACCTTCTGATTTTCATCGGTAAGGCTTGCAAGCCCTTCCGTACCGAAGTCTTCAAAATCATCGTCTTCTTCGGTAAGTACTCTGAGGAGCTTTTGAAGAAAGTTTTCTTTGCGATGCTTTCTGTGCTTGCCATGCTCGTGTTCTTCAGAATTATCTTCATTTTCCGGAAGACCCATGTCAGGAAGTGCCGAAATTGCATCAAGCGCAAGGTCCGTTCCAAGGTCGTCAAATCCCGTTTCGGTAATCGCATCAAGAATATCTTCTTTACTGATTTCCTCTTCCTGGGGTCCAAGTTCCTGGTCAAGATGTGCCGTGTCTTCAAGCGACTCAACTTCATCGTTGGCAAGACTGTTCATAAGAGCATCGAGATCCGGCATAGAAACATCTTCGGAATCCTGAATTATCTCTTCTGCAGATATTTCCTGCGGTTCATCGCCAAGAATCTTGGCAACTTCTCCCTCAGTTGTCTCATATGACTCGTTCATACCGCCAAGAAGCTCATCTAAGTTCGCTTCAAGATCGTTAAGATTAATATCGTCTTCTGAAATTTCATCAAGTCCCACAGGGGAATGATGATCATCTTCTTCTATAAAACCAAGATCTGTAGCGGATACACTTATTTCTTCGTTATCGGAAGCTCCCTCATCACCGGGTGTTTCCAATGCATCCACTGCATCTCCTTCATTAGATGTATCTGCAGTCTCAGGTACCGAACCATCCGCATCAGCGTTTCCTTCACCTGTAAGTTCATCCATGTTTAAAAGACTTTCAAGTTCAGAAAGACTGTCTTCCGAGACCATCCCGTTGGCCCCTTCTTCGCCTGATGGTTCCTCTGAAGGAGCACTTTCTCCGCCTGCTTCTTCACCTGCTTCCGCGTTTGATGCCTCTTCATCAGGTGTTTCTTCATTTGTCTCGTCAATAGTAAGGTCATCAAGACTTTGCAGATCCAATACATCATCAGATGAATTCGGCGCACCTACTCCCTCTGCCTTTCTTTCTCTGTCGATGATATCGCTAAGGCTGCTCTCCTGTCCGTCAGGCGATTCCATCAAACTTCCTCCCGGCATATCGTCGAGAAGATCTGTAAGGATTTCTTCAGGAGTCTGATCTGCATCAGATTCTTTTTCCATAATTAAATTAGTGTCATCCGGAAGATCCACCTCCGGAGCCATTTCCGCTAAAGCATCAACAAGCTCCGAATCATCTATAATAGGGACTGTCTCCGCCACTTCAGGGATAACAATATCCTCCTGCGCAGCTTCTTCACTTACCGAAACATCATTCTGTCTGTCAGCTTCATTTTTTTCCGCATCGGCAATTGCTTCATCCAAAGCAATCTCTTCCGCATCACGAACATCTTCTTCCGTCGGTTCATTTCCAACTGTAAATGTCGGGATTTCCGGATCTGTGGGCTTTTGAATATCGTCAAGAAGACTTGCAAGCGAATCGTCAATCAGTTCATCTCTGTCGGCTTTATCCATAAGCTCGCCGACTTCCGCAATTTCCTTATTACCGGTTGAATTATCTATGAGCGCACCAATATCCTCCGATTCACTGTCAAGCAGTTCAGCGGAGTTCTCACTGTGGGCTTTAGAAGACATTCTGCTAAGTGCCGATTGAGGATTACTATTTGATTTTGCTGAATTCAACAAGCTGTCGAGATATTCCTCATCACTAGACTTCATAGTCCTTTACTCTCCTGCATAATATAGTTAACAGAATTCATTTTGATTGATTCCGTTTTATCCTCTATCTCCGGGATGTGCTGGTATAACCTCTCATGAACCCTTATGAGATGTGCTTTCTTATTTATAAAAGTCACTTTCTCAAAAGGCCATCTGACAACAGTCGGATACTCAAGTCCGACACCGAGTTCAAGAACAAGCAAATTGGAATTTAATGTGTTCGTCAGATATTTCTTGTAAATATCCCAATTGCCAAGATATGCACTCTCATTGTATTTAATGTTGTTATATTCCTGTCTCTTCTGATTAAGATAAAGCTCTTTTCCGTTCATAACAGGTTTGGAAAAAGATATATCGCCGGAAAGAACTCCGTTATCCGATACGATAATATCGTGAATCTTATTTACAAGAGACATAAATTCTTCGCATTTATCGGCACTGTACAGTTCACCGTCCGATTCATCGCTCTGAAGATACATGCAATTGCCGCATGGATACACGCTTTTTGCTGGATCAAATCCGAACAAAAGCGCATCCTGAAAGCAAATATCACTTACAAGAAAATGCTTTTTATCTCCGATAAGCTTTTTGAGTCCTTTATATGCACTCTCAATTTTCTCATCGGAATTGTAATATGCGTATTCATATTCGATCACGGGTAAAAGCCATTCATTGCCTTCTTTGCCCGAATACTCGATTATCTCTTTATATCTATCGTCATTTTTGAGTCCGTTCTTGACCCAATTCCATTCATTTCCTATTCCGATTATGACAAAATCTGATTTTTCTATCTGCTCTAAAAGTGTTTCGGCCATTATATTTTGGAAAACCTCTGCATTTTATGAATAAATTAAAACACTCCCCTTATTGAGACAGTCACTGAAAACTCGTTTCATAACTGAGCCAACAAAGGGAGTTCAAGTCAGTACGTATCAGCGTGCACTTGGTGCATTTACAAGTTCATCGATAACAGCAACGAGATTTCCGATCTCAGGCTTTGAAAGCTGTCTGTCAGCACCCAAAGATTCGCCTTTTCTTCTCATCTCTTCGTTAACCAAAGAAGAGAATATGATAAGCGGAATCTTCTTAGTAGCATCATCGCTCTTAATAAGCTTGGTAAGTCTGTGTCCGTCCATGATAGGCATCTCGATATCGGTAATGATGCACTTTATATCATCAAGAGTTCCTTTTTCCTTACATGATTTAATGTAATCATAAGCAAGCTTACCGTTTTCGAAGTGGATTACATTGTTATATCCGGCCTTATTAAGTGAATCAACAATAAGTCTGTTAAGAAGCTGTGAATCCTCTGCAAGAACAATCGGTACCTCATTTCTGGGTCTTGTTCCGATCTCTTCAAGAGCATCCATATTAAGTCCTGTATTAGGGTTAATATCAGCAACAATCTTCTCAAAATCAAGAATAATAATAAGCTGATTTTCAAACTTTATAATACCTGTGGAGATACTCTCCTCAGTTTTAGAAATTGTAGCATTTGGCTTAATAATATCAGCCCATGATACTCTGTGAATACCAACAACCGCATCTACGTGGAATGCGATATCGAGCTTATTGAAGTTTGTAATAATGAATAATCCACCGGGCTGAGAAGCACCACGCTGTAAACAGTTCCTTAGGTCAATCGCCGTAATCATGGTGTCACGCGGCATGAATATTCCTTCAATACTCGGATGAGCATTAGGTACCGGTGTAACCTCCTGATAGACAATTATTTCCTTGATCTTAGCAACATTGATTCCATAGCAATGGTCATCAATCTTAAACTCAAGGACCTCCAATTCATTAGTTCCGTTTTCAAGCAGGATTTTTGATTCCATTCTCTCACCTCACGTGTAAATATAATAGATTAGGATTTTTCGCTTAGAAAAATTCAAAAAATCGAAAACTATCAGATTAAGTATATCTTTAATTAGTATAGCATAGTTTTCTGAAAATAAATACAAAAAAACTAAAAAGACGGGCAGTTGACCATCTTTTTAGTTTTCATTAATAACTTTTTTATACTTTAAATTAATTATTAAAAAAAGATTTGTACTTTCAAAACCGAACACTGAATTATCTCTTCCAGATTTATCTATACACCTATCTTTTGGATAAGCCCTCGACCTATTAGTACACATCAGCTGAACATGTTACCATGCTTACACCTTGTGCCTATCTGACCTCGTACTCTACAAGGGGTCTTACTGCTGAAGCAGGGATATCTCATCTTGAGGGGGGCTTCACGCTTAGATGCCTTCAGCGTTTATCCCGTCCGGACGTGGCTACCCAGCCTTATGCATCTGGCGATGCAGCTGATACACCAGCGGTCCGTCCATCCCGGTCCTCTCGTACTAAGGACAGCTCCTCTCAGATATCCTACGCCCGCGCCGGATAGGGACCGAACTGTCTCACGACGTTCTGAACCCAGCTCGC
>NZ_FPCD01000027.1 GCF_900116865.1 Butyrivibrio sp. M55 | reverse complement strand
CTGCCAACTGGCTAATCTGACGCGGGCCCATCTCATACCACCGGAGTTTTTCACACTGTATCATGCGATACCGTGCGCTTATGCGGTATTAACAGTCGTTTCCAGCTGTTATCCCCCAGTATGAGGCAGGTTGCCCACGCGTTACTCACCCGTCCGCCACTAAGATTTAACAAGAATCTGCCGAAGCTTCATCAGCGTTAAATCTCCGTTCGACTTGCATGTGTTAGGCACGCCGCCAGCGTTCATCCTGAGCCAGGATCGAACTCTCACGTTTAAAAGTTTAATCCGGCTAAGAACTTAAGCTTGGCTTTTCGTTCTGTCCGTTAATTTACATTTTTTCTGAATTATTCTCTTGGAATCTTTCAGGGTTGCATTACTGTTTATTTGTCAAGGTACTTCTAATTATGATCCTTACTGATTGCGTAAGGCAACGCAGAAGGAGGGATTTGAACCCTCGCGCCGCTATTAACGACCTGCACCCTTTCCAGGGGTGTCTCTTCAACCACTTGAGTACTTCTGCAAAATAGTTGATTAACAACAAGTATGTTATTAACAGCGTGTTCATAATTAAAGCGGAGCGAAAGGGATTCGAACCCTTGTGGCGTTGCCGCCAAACGGTTTTCAAGACCGCCTCGTTATGACCGCTTCGATATCGCTCCGAGTAAAAAACTTTATTACCTCAGATGAGATAACGCTCTGTTTGAGTTGCTGTCGCATCTCGCGCAGCGCAAGAATTATATTAACAAAGGGTACTTCTTATGTCAACCCTATTTTTCAATTTTTTTTCTAATTTTTTTCACTTTACGTCAAATCGAGTTTTTTTATTGCATAAAATTGTCTGAAATCTTCGTACAATTCCCATTTTTACTGGATTTTACGCCTGTCAATATGATTCGGATTTTTTATACTACTCAGCACAAATTTCTATATATTTCGACCAGTTTTTGCAGATTTTTTTCCAAAGAAAATTTTTCTTTTGCGGTTTTTATTCCGCCTCTAGATAATCTTTCCGCAAATTCTTTGTCGCTCGCAACACTCTCGATTGCATCCTTGAGTCCCTTAACATCCTTTGGTTTTATCAGAATTCCCGAAACTCCGTCATCGATTGCCTCCGGAATACCGCCGACATCAGTAGAGATAACAGCGCATCCGTGGAGCATTCCCTCAATTACGGAAAGCGGAAATCCCTCAAAATATGACGGAAGCACCATGATTCCGCACTTATCAAGCCATTCATCCTTAAGCGTTCCCATGACCCAGCCAAGTGTCTTCACGTATGAAGATCTCTTTTCCACCTCGCTTCTGTATTCGTCATCTTCATAGATGCCGCCCAGATACAGCGTGATCTCAGGCCTCTTCTCGTGAATTTCGTCCATCGCCGCAAAAAGTTCGCTCATTCCCTTGTTTCTGCATATTCTTCCGAGGAAAAGGATCTTTGTGTAGTCCTTCCCCGTCACATCAACATCCACATCCTGCGTGCTCACGCCGTTTGGAAGAATCCGGATCTTCGCCTTATCCACGATTGTTCCAAAAAAGTCGTTCAGCTTATCAGTCAGTACCAGCAATACATCTGCCATTCCAAAGATACTTCGAACGCTCTCTTTTCCTTTTTCATCCAGCTTTTCATAATATTCTTCTATGTTTCCGCCATGCTGATGTATTACAATCTTCTTCCCACGGCGCTTTGCGCATTTAATAAAAAGAGCTTTCCGCCAAAAACTGTTATCCGACGCGACATTCACATGAACAACATCGTATCTTCCCACGCACAGAAAAAAACGTGCATAAGCGAAACAAGCCACCAACAGCTTCTTAAGCTTGGTGCCTTCCTTCATTGTCCCTATATATTTCAGATCAACCTTTTCATCCAGTCCTACGTGATAATAACCGTTTACAAGTCCCGAAATACCGCCGTGAACGCTGCGGTCGGGACCGATCATCAATACTTTTATCTTATCTTTTTCCACTTCACTTTTTCCCCAGAATTGCCTCCGCCGCAGGAATATCCTCCGGTGTCGTGATCTTGATATTGTTGTATGAACCCTCAACAAGCTTGACCTTACGGTCGGTAAAATACTCGACAACCATGGCATCATCGGTAATATTGACGCCTTTTGCGATGAGCTCTTCCTCCTCGCGATCGAGCCTCATGTACAGATCTTTTATGAGTTTAAAAGAAAAAGTCTGCGGCGTCTGTATCATCCATGTCCTGTCTCTGTTTGGCGTGGAAACCGCAAATCCGTCCTCATCACAGATCTTAATGGTATCTTTTACAGGCATTCCGACAACGCACGCGCCGTAGTTTCTTGCTCCGTCGAGTGCTCTTAAGATAATATCCTTGGTCAAAAAAGGTCTTGCCCCATCGTGAATAAAAGCATAATCATAGTCATCCTCTGCTGCCATAAGCCCCAGACGAACACTGTGATAACGATAAAGTCCGCCCTCAACGATAGCCTTAACCTTATCAAATCCAAACTTTTCAACAATCTCACTGCGGACAAATTCAACATCTCCGCGTGATACAACAAGCACAATATCATCCACAGGGCTCTCTTCAAAAGCCTTCAATGAATAGTAAATAAGCGGTTTTCCGCCTATATCAAGATACTGCTTTTTAACATCACTTTTCATCCTGCTACCGCTACCGGCAGCAAGCACAACAGCCACAGTTTTCATGGCATCTCCAATCTTTATCTGTTCTTATCCGCGTGATACCTTCTCTCCCTGTCTCCAAGCGGAAGATTCGGTACAGCATTAAGGTCAAGCCCGAAAGTCTTGCCCTGTATGAATTCATAATACCCCGCAGCTCCGATCATCGCCGCATTGTCCGTACAAAGCACCGGTGAAGGCCTGCAGAATCTTATATTATTGGCCGCACATTCTTTTTCCAAAAGCTCCCTGAGCGCGGTATTTGAGGCAACACCTCCCGCAATCGAAAGACAGTCCATGCCGTATTCCTTGCACGCTCTTATCGCATGCTCTGCGAGCACCTGTACGACGGCTTTCTGAAAAGAAGCCGCGACATCGTTGGGATTAAGCTCCTGCCCCTGCATCTTGGCCTGATTAATATAATTAAGCACTGATGACTTAAGTCCGCTAAAAGAAAAATCGTAGTCCGCGCCCGCGATCTTGGCCTGAGGGAATGTAAACGCATCGGGATTTCCCTCTTTTGCCGCCTTATCGATTTTGGGACCGCCGGGATATCCGAGCCCTATCGCCCTGGCAACCTTGTCAAAAGCTTCTCCGGCCGCATCATCCCTGGTCTGTCCGATTATCTCGTACTTGCCGTAATCTCTTACGATAACAAGGTGCGAGTGCCCTCCCGATACCACGAGACACGCAAATGGCGGCTTTAAATCCTTGTTTTCTATGTAGTTCGCACAAATATGTCCTTCGATATGATGAACGCCTATAAGAGGCTTTTTAGTTGCATATGCAATAGCCTTTGCTTCAGAAACTCCTACCAAAAGAGCTCCCACGAGCCCGGGCCCGTAGGTAACGGCAACAGCATCTATATCATTAAGTGACAGCCCCGCCTCGGAAAGCGCAGCACGAACACAACCGTTGATCTTCTCAACATGCTTTCTCGAAGCAATCTCGGGCACAACTCCGCCATAGACCGTATGAAGCGCGATCTGAGAAGAAATGATATTCGACAGTACCTCTCTTCCGTTCCTCACAACAGCCGCCGCAGTTTCATCGCATGAGCTCTCAATCGCAAGGATTGTAACATCCCCCGCACCTCCGACAGCTTCCGAGTCGCAATCACCATTCTCTTTTATTGACATAAAGATGACACCGTCATCCTCTACATTCTTGTTAATTTCCATAACTTACCTTTTCGCAGATTATCTGCTAAGATTACTTCCAAATTTTTTAAGCGCTTCCGCCTCTTTCATCCTGTTCGGACTTGTGAGGAAATCATAATCATCCCTACTTGTAAGCCGCTCCACATCTGCAGGCACGGTTACATCACCCGGATGGAAAAGAATCTCCATCTCATCATTCCCTCTTTTCTCAAGGATATCCGCAGCGCTCTTAATACATGCCCTGACGTTGTCATAGAACATATGCCCTGAAAGCATTACGCCCATGAACAGCTTGTTTTCCAAGCCCAGTCCTTTCAAAAAAGTCTTGTATTTCATCTTATTCCTTACAACAAGCGCGTTCAGGATCATCACTTTAACAAGATTTACAAGCCTAAGCCCCTTTAGTTTCAGTAAATTCCCTGAATAAACAGACACTTCCTCATACGGAAATCTTATGTATGAAACCTTAAATTTATTGCTCTTAACAACATCCATAAGCGCATCAAAGATAACGGGAATCATATGATAATGCACATGTCCGTCAATCCTGTACACGCCATCGTTCATATACTCCCCGCATGCGCGAAGCTGCGTCTCAACTTCTCTTCTGATCTGCCTGTAATACGCCTTTCTCAAAAAAGGAATATAGCTCACCAAAAGAAGTTTGATAAAACCGCAATCAAAATTTCCCTTCTCATTCACAAGCAGATCCGCCCTGTTTCCGCTGATAGGCCTGCCCTCAACAAAATTAAGGTGTACGGTGACAAAAAGCTTCTCTCTTATATCCGAGATCGCATCCATACACTCTTTTAAATACGGGCTGTTAGGCATGATACTTATGCCGTTGAGCGCCCCCTTGTGATAACAATCCATAATATGACGACTCTGTTCGGGAAAAAGCCCGTAGTCGTCCGCATGATACTCTATCAAAAACCATCCTCCAAGTTATTGCTTTGTTTGTACATCCCAGCCAAGAATCTTCCATCTCTTCTCATCATCCTGGCGAAGAATAAAATTGTAGTAATTGGCTACCGTGCCCGACTTCCCAATTCTCAGTGAAAAGAGGCACTGAACGGTGCACATCTTCTTTCCCGATACGGTAACAACATCAGGCTCCGTATTCTGCACCAGATAATTTGAAATCGAATAATCCCCTTCTTTTCTCTCTGCTATCTCATTTTTCATGGACTTGGAAAAATTCACCTGCTGCCCAAGAAGCTCATCATCCATAATTCCCTTAAGAACATAAAGCATCTTGTCCTGCTGCCCTTCAGTGTATTCCTCCTTATAAAGAACCTGCATGGTCTTTGCATACAGCTCAACCACCATCCTCGGGTTCGCCGGATAGTTCTTTTCAAGATTGGTAGTAGTGATCTCATCAACCGCTGTCAGATTGTACTGCTCTTCCTCAGGACTCTTTTTGCTTCCCACGAACATAAAATACAATCCCACTACGACGACCGCTCCGAGCGCCAATAATACGATTGATTTCAGAATTGCTGACTTTACACTGTTGTTTTCCATGTCCCCTCCGTTTTGAAAAAAAGATTCAGTCTGCAGATTATTCTTCGAACCTAAGCGTCAGACTTCTGCCGTCCTTCGCCGCAACTGTATTTGCAAATATTTTTCTCGTCTCTCCTATGAACTCCTGCGGATTAACAAGTGACGGACTGTAATGTGTAAGCCACATCTCTTTTACCTCCGCTTTCTTGGCAAGTCTCGCAGCCTCATAGAACGTCATGTGTTTGTGCTCTTTCGCCTTTACAAGCTTATCGGGCTCTCCGTACATACCCTCGCATATAAAAAGATCTGAATCCTTAGCGTTATTAACGATGCTGTCCGTAGGCCTTGTATCCGTGACGTAAGTAAGCTTAATACCTTTTCTCGCCTCACCAAGCACCATATCGGGCGTATAGACCGTTCCGTCCTCGAGCTCTATCGTCTCACCCTTCTGAAGACCGTTCCAGTAACGCCTGTCAATTCCTGCAGCCACAGCCGCATCAACATTAAACTTCCCCTGTCTTCTGAGATTCATGGTATATCCGTAGCAGGGAATATTGTGATTAACCTTAAACGCAGAAAGAGTAAATCCGGGCATTCCCTCGGGTTCAAAAGACATCTCACCTTCCGTTATCTCTTTAAACTTAATCTCAAACGGAAGCTCAGGCGCTATCACTCTGAGTGCACTCACAACCCTCTCAAGCCCCTTAGGTCCAACCATAAGCAGCGGCTCTGTCCTCTCAGCATTTCCCATCGTAAGAAGAAGTCCGGGAAGACCACTGATATGATCCGCATGATAATGAGTAAAACAGATAATATCTATCGGTTTGGAACTAAGTCCCTTTTTCTTAAGTGCGATCTGAGTCGCCTCACCCGAATCTATAAGTATACATTTCCCGTTATATCTCACGTACAAAGAAGTGAGCAAACGGTTGGGAAGCGGCATCATTCCGCCTGTTCCCAGCAAACAAACATCTATCATAAAACCTGTTTCCTTTTCCAGTAAATAACCGCATCATCCTTGGGCTCATCGTAAAATCCGGGTCTTACACCCTCGCTTACAAAGCCAAGTCTCTCATAAAGCCCTATCGCAGGCGCATTTTTCGCACGAACTTCGAGAGTGTAGTCACTTATTCCTATTCCGTGGCCTCTCTCAAGGAGCTGCTTAAGCATCTTGTAAGCAACACCCTCTCTCCTGCAATCGCCCGAAACAGACACATTCGTGATCTCACCGTCGCCCGAAATATTCTGAACGCCGCACAGACCCACGACTCTTCCTGCCTTCTCGGCAACAAGATATATCGTGTCATCTCTTGTAAGTGCATCAAGAAGCTGTTTCTGCGTCCAAGCCTCTTTTCCCAGATTCGTCTTCTCAAGATTATAAGCATCCTCGATATCCTCAGCGCTCATCTCCCTGATCCTGATAATCCCGGGATTATTCCTGCTTGCAGCCTTCTTTTCGGCAAGCTTACCTTTAGATTCGGCGCCGCTCTTATCCTTCTCAAGAGCTTCGCGCTCAGCCTGGGAGAGCCTCAGATAATCGGGAGCAAAATCATCGGCATTGACAATCCTTCCCTCAGACGCATAAACTCCCGCAAGTGCCGCAACAGCCGCCGCATTCTGCCTGTTCTGGAAAAAAGGCGCTATCGAATACGGAACCTTCAAAAGCTCCTCCAGCTTGTCATGATAGACCGGAACACCGTCGCCCAAAAGCACAACCGGCTTTCCAATCTCGTTTATCCTGTTCGCTATATCCTCAACAGATGTCGCAAACTGCTCGTGGATAACCTGCATGTCAAAAGACCTCTCAAGACTTTTACCCTCGTAGGTCTTTGGCACAAACGTATAAAGTCCCGTGTACACCTGATTTCTTCTGGCATCCATCATAGGACAAATTATCTTTTCAACTCCGTAGAGATTATAAGCAATCCCGTCAACAGTGGGTACCGGTATTATCGGCTTATTAAGAGCAAGCGCAAGTCCTTTTGCCGTCGCGCTTCCGATACGAAGTCCCGTAAAAGAGCCGGGTCCCTCAGCCACTGCTATGGCATCGATCGTAGACAGATCGAGATTTATCTTTTTGCATATGTCATCAAGCATAGGCATCAAGATCTCGGAATGTGTAGTTTTATATTGCACCGAGAACTGGGAAACAAGCATGTCTCCGTCAGAAACCGCAACGGCTCCCACAAGTCCCGATGTATCGATAGAAAGTATTTTCATATAACTCACTTTTTTATATCATTTATTTTTTTGTCATTGTAATAAGTCGATAATCAAAGCCTTTTTCAAGGTTCTTTTCTATGACTATCTCCGTATAATGCTCGGGAAGTATCTCCTCTATGAGGTTCGCCCACTCGATAAAGCAGATCCCGTCTCCGTAGAAGTAGTCCTCGTATCCGATCTCGTCCATCTCGCTGACATCACCGATACGATACACATCGAAGTGGTAAAAAGGAATCCTTCCCTCGTCGTAAACCTGCAGGATAGTAAAAGTCGGGCTGCTCACAGGTCCCGTAATCCCAAGTCCCGCGGCAACTCCCTGCGTAAGAACGGTCTTTCCGACGCCAAGGTCGCCCACAAGAGTATACACCATTCCCGGCGTCGCGCTCTCGCCAATCCTTTTGCCAATCTCAAACGTCTCCTCGGCACTATTCGTCTCGTGTCTGGTAACTATATCCATACAAACCTCGCATATTTCAAACTTTGCCTCTTTAACTATATCACAAAAAGATAACCGCAAAAAGCGAATTGTCTTTTTACGGTTATCCCTGATCAGTGCTCGGCACTGCCGTCTTTTCTGAAATTTTTTATTATCAAGATAACGCCGACCATAAATGCTATAACATGTATTATAACAGCTATCATCGGACTTCCGAATATTCCCGTCATGTCCGTTGGTCCAAACAGCATTATGATATAAGTTAACGTCGGAACGATGAATGCAGAAAGATTCCATGCCATATGAAGTGCAATGGGGATCACTATGTTTTTGGATGCTATCAGCACAATACCATACAATAAGCCTGTGGGTATCTTGGCCGCAAACGCAGACCCGTGGCAAAGCGCAAACAAAATCGTCGTAACGATAAGTGCCAGTGTTTTTCCAAACTTACTCTCAAAAACACTTATACACATGACTCTGCAACAAAACTCTTCAAATATCGGGCCTATTATCGCCGTCATCGGCAATAGCATAAGGTCATGCATGACCTCAGCGCGGTCTGTCACTTCAATCGGCCGGTATATATCCACCGAACCCGAAAGCAGCAGATTGGTATATAGAAATACTATAAGCGGATAGATCAAAAAAATCCCTAGCAGCAGTTTTTTATTCGAACACGAAGTCCTGTATTCTGCTGCCGCCGCGAACAATCTCCTTATAACAAACGCGTACATCAGGACAAGAATAAGCACCACCGCCAATTCAACCAGTGTCGCCTGAAGTGCCTCCCTGTATGCGGGACTGTCCTCATCTATCCCATATCCTGCGAGTATACTCGTCGCTCCCGCAAAAAAATACCCCAATACAAATGATACTAACTTTAAAAAATTATGTTTACGCCTAACCTTCACTCTTCCCCACTTTATTGCATCTGGTAATAAACGTCCATGATAAAGAAATCGCTGTCCGCATTACCGTCTTGTAACTTGCTGTATACCTTTACATCATAATGTCCTATTCTGTTCTTATTGATCTCTTTGAGCAGATCCTCATATTCGCTAAAGCTCCCCTCAAAGCGAACTCTCGCAGCGGGATCGATCTCAAGAACATACGGCGCGTCCTGTTCCTGCTCCCGATCCGAGACATTAACCAACTTGGAATACAGTTGGTACGTCCCTTTATCAGGCTCAATGATCACACCCTTTTTCAGATTCTTGATCCTTTTGCAGAATTCCTCACGATCTACGGTAACCCTATCCATGCACTCTTCCCTAAACTCTGTGTAAAGCTCGGTGTTATTCATACTTTCCTCCTGTTCTCAACAATAATGCTGTTTGACACTATATCTGTTAACAGTTAAAAAGCCTTGCATAACCAATCATGCCTGTTCAGTGTTAGCCTGTTCAATATCTGTCTTTTTTGTCTTTACCATCTTAGTATAATAGTAAGCATAAAATAGCTCAGATAAGCATTGTGTTCCAACAAGAAACATTATAACATGTCCTACTCTGCCTATCGAAAAAGTTGCATCTTTTCCAAATATATACGGCGCAAATCCTTCCCAGCATATAAACCAAAACCACAAAGTCCATGATGAACCTGCCTGCGCTTTTGTCATAGCTTCAAGAGCCTTTTCATCCCCCTTATGCTTTATAGAGTATACAGCCCTCCAAAGTATAGTTCCCATCATCGCTACAGCCGCACTCACGATTACGATTAACATTCTTTTCTGTTCTGACATTTTTAAATCCTCCTTTCTTATAAAAAAATTTATTGTTCCCTCTTTTATTTCTGAATCTGCAAAGCCTTGAACTTAAACGTTGTCATGACAAAAAAGCTACTATGGTACCGCCGCATACCGACATCGCAAGTGTGCTGTCAATCGCTGTCATGCTTACAAATGCCTTAAGGTAGTACATCACTTCATATTTCGCTATCTGCGGACTTGCAGAACTCAAAATACATCCTATTACCAGTACGATTACCGCTATGCCTACCATCGAGCCGCTGTTTTTCACAAACAGTGAAACAAACAACACAACCATTGACCAGCCTGCAAGCGCAAAATAAGTTTCCGCATATATAACCGCATTTTGGAAAAGAGCCGCAACCACCGTATCACTTCCCCAGAACGCAACAGCTACGATATTTGACGTAACATACGTAACCGCAATAAGGGCCATCGCACCGATAAGAACCACTACCGCCTTAGCCGCTATCAGCTTTTCACGCGACTGCCCACACAAAAGCGGAAGCTTCAAACTGCCACTGTCTGCCTCATCGGTAACAAGAAAAGTCACGAAAAGAGTGGCAAATACCGGCAACACTATATCTGCTATCATGCCAAGAACCTGTGTAGGAAAATTGCCGCCTATCATTGAATCAATCACGTCTTTTTCAAGAAGTCCCTTTATCTGAATCGAGCTGACAAGTACACCCATGGCTATACATGTAACAAACAGGATCAAAAGAAATATTCCAAGCCTTCTGCCCTTCCAGAGCTTATACAGTTCATTCTTTACATTCTTCATCACGCCTGCCTCCTATACATGCTGTAGTAACTATCCTCAAGGCCTTCTCCCAGTTCACTGATATCACCGCTGAAAAGAATCTTTCCCGCATCGATCATGACCACCTTATTGCATATTTTTTCTATATCATGCAAAAGATGCGACGAGATAAGGATTGCTACGTTATCCACCCTTGCAAGCTTCTCAAGCATTTCATAAATATCTTTCATTCCATACGGATCCAGTCCGTTTGTAGGTTCATCAAGGATAAGAAGCTCAGGATCGTTAAGGAGTGCTCTTCCAAGCCCCAGCCTCTGGCGCATACCTGTAGAATACGATTTTACTTTTTTGCCGATATGTTCCGACAATCCCACAAAATCAACTATTTCTCTGACCTTTTCTTCAGATACATTGTCATATAACTTTGCAATAAGCATCAGATTGTCATACCCCGACAAGTATTCATAAAACGCCGATGATTCAGTTGCAAAGCCGATCTTCTCAACAAAGTTTGTTCCTTCACCGATCACTATCTCGCCGGAATCCTTGCTGATGAGATTCATTATCATCTTCATAGTTGTTGACTTACCGGCACCGTTTGGCCCGATCAGTCCGACAATGTCTCCCTTTTCCACATCAAGCGAGATATTATCAACAACTTTTCTGCCGTTGTAGCTTTTATTCAAACCTGCAATTTGTAGCACTTTGCTCATAAGTCACTCCCCTTTTCTCTTTTTCTCTTCTCAATTACATAACACTTTGCAAAAAAATCTCAAATTGGCAAATCACAATATTTTGTCTATACAATTCATCTCCTTCCCACATTATGTGTTTACTATTCAATATTCTATTTGACGCAAAAACTTATTTCAATAAAATTCTTTTATCACAATGTTATTCTAAATAGAAAAACAATCGTGAAAATCATCCCTCCACGATTGCTTTTCTGTTAAACCTCATATTTTAAGGCTTATCTATTGCATCATATAATATACATCCGCAATGAAAAAATCAGCATCCACATCTTCTTCACGCAATTTACCAAAAACCTTAAAATCACAATTCCCTGCTCTTGTTTTATTGATTTCTTTCAGAAGCTCCTCATATTCCACCAATCCTCCCTCAAAACGAATTCTTGCAGCAGAATCAATTCTTAAGCTAAGCGATTCACTTGAATCCTGCTCATGTTTTTTAACATCATCAATCGGATAGTAAATCTGATATTTACCATCAACGCATTCAATAACTGTTCCTTTTTTCATTTTCTTTAACCGTCTGCTAAACTCATTTCTATTTACAAGCAGACCTGCTACACATTCTTCTTTAAACTCCATATATAGTTCAGCATTGTTCATAAAGCTTTCCTTATTCTTTTATATTTATGTTTACCGCCATTAATATTATTAAAATACTACAAAAATATCCTAGCCAGTTTAGGGGTTATTCCTATTTCTACTATTGCCGAAATAATTAGCAACAAATATAGAACAAATGCCTTCTTAATCAGGCCACTATTTATTTTATTACCTTTTTCTATTTCAGCAGAAACAAAAGCAGATAACACCAAATAAACCATCACCTCAATTACCCCATGCGGAATCACTAATATCAAATAGTTAATATACATAAATTTTGAAATCAATATCCCAATTCGAAATGCAGTAACGATAATCATAATATTTATATTTGTCTTTCCCACAAATATTGATGATAGAACCACAAGAAAAACCAATGTATTATTTGATAGAATAATAAAGAAATCTTTTATGATATTTATAGTAATATCAGTATTAGCAATGCACTTTTCATTACCAATATTTATTATATAAGATATCAATATAGTAAAAATAAATATCCCTATATATTTTAATAGGTATTCATAAACCACTTTATCTCTATATTCTTTTTCCACTTTTTTCTCCATAATAGTAACAATGGTAGAGGACTTTTCAGCCCTCTACATATACATATCCCCCATCTGTTTATATCTACCTGTTAATTAAAACTTTCAATCATGCTGAAGCTATACCAAAAGCTGCAGCTGCTTCTGCTATCCATGCCGGTACTGTAACTCCTACAAAAATCGCAAAACCAGTAGTAAGTGTTCCACCAGCAGATACCCAATTCACAATATCTTGATACCAAGCAGGTGCTAACTGAATTCCCATTTTATCTGCAATAAAATAGATATTAGGAATTAGTGCTATTAATAATGCAATTGATATACAGTTACTCATAATTTGTTTTTTACTCATAATATTCTCCTTTTTTATTTAATATACAGAGGAGGAAAGTATTTTCAATTTGCTTATTATTCCATCCTGCTAAGCCTTAAACAAAACATCCCCGCTACCGCTATAAGCAAAGCAATAAACGAATACTCTCTTTTATCATTCATCCAAAGCCACCCCAACAAAACAATAGCTATTATCCCCAATACAATTGAAAGTATTCTGCAAGTCACTTTTAACATATCGATCTTATCTCCTCTCTATTTGACATTTTCTTTTTCAAACACTTTTACAGATATGTATATTGATAAAATAAGTAATGCAAAAATAAATAACACAAGGCCTATAACAAGCCATAGGAACGGAATGTTTTCAATATTCTTTATTACATTCAAACCTTGTCCTTTTCGAATGTATGCTACACCCGCACCAATTATAAACAAAATGGCTATAGAAGTGCTATTTGCTCCTTGTACTCCATATTTATAGCAAAAAGGCAATGTAAATAAACTACTAATTGTTGCCATCACAATTCCAACCAACGGGAAAATATAATATATAGCCATAAAATCTTCACTATGCATCAATGCCGCTAAAACATTAAATAGCGCTCCAATACAAGCTGTAACAACGATCATAAATTCAACAATCGCATAGCGAGCTCCAACAATTTCCAGATTAGAAACAGGTAAAGTTTTTACTGCTTTATTCCAATTATCTTTATCATCTTCTGAGAAAATGCTAACAACTATCCCTCCTGTTATCAAAGGAAGCATAAGACCCAGAATACTACTTAAATAAAAACCTAGTATTATAGATCCAATAACTCCTACGGTTAAGAGTACGGCTGTTTTTACATTTGCATACTTCTTTTTTATTATCAAAAAATCTCTATATAGTATTCCACTCATTTTATAGAACTCCTTTGGCTAAATAATATAAAACCTCTCCCGTAGAAACACCTTGTTTTACAATTTCTGTTTCATGCTTATCTTTAATGTTGTCCGTAAGACATAAATAGTATCCTTCATTTCTTTCGACCGCTAGCATATCATCTGATAATAATTTTTTATCCTTAATCTTAATTAATCTATAGTTGTTTCTAAGTCGATAAGGTGTTGTATCTAACGCTATTTTTCCTTTACGCAAAAATAATAACCTATCTGCTATTTCTTCTAGCTCATTCACAATATGTGATGAAAATACAACTGTACATCCCGTATCTCTAATGTATTGTTTTATAATATTATTTATTTCAATCCTAACCACCGGATCCAAATTACTTGTCGCCTCATCAAGTATCAATATTCTAGGATTATGTGAAAAAGCAATTATAATATTCAATTTTGCTTTCATTCCTAACGAAAAAGTATCTATCTTTTTTTCTCGTGGTAAACCATTCGCCATCACTTGATTAAAATATTTTTTTTCATCCCATTTTCTTCCAAATATCCTATTCAAAATGATATTTAGTTCATTTATTGTTAAATTCCCATTATAATTATTTGTATCGAATACTACGCTTATCTCTTTTTTTGTTTGTTTTGAAACAATCGTATCTCCAAATATCAGTATCTCACCGCTATCCTTTCCGATAAGTTGCAATATCAACTTTATTAATGTGCTTTTTCCAGCACCATTTTCGCCTATCAACCCGATACATTGCCCCTTCCCTATATACAACTTCGGAATATTTAACTCAAAGCCATCATATTTTTTTTTGAGATTACATATCTCTATAATATTATCCTTCATCACATCTATAGCCCTCATTCTATACAAATATATTGTTTCTTTATTTGTCTCTCATGTCTTCTAACATGTTTTATATTATCAGCTCATGCTCTGTATATACGTTTTTTGGAACCATCTATATAAAAAAAGGAACCAACTGCATTTTTCTACAACTTATTCTCTTAAAAATGCACATTGAGAGTTGGACTCTCAATCAAAAAGTATTCTATCAGCTACAAATCGTTTTCATCCACCGAATAGCGTATTTGTTTTTTTTAAAATTTAAAAATGATATAAAACAAGCTCCGCTCTCCCTCGTCAAATGTTCTACTCAAACAAAGAAGCCAGCCCCCTTAAGGACTGGCCCTTCCAAAACTCAAATATCAATGACCGCCGCCTAATAATCCACTAATATAATCCAGCATTTTATCATCCCTCCACATTATTTGCGATTGCTTACCATCACCTATATCTTATGATTGTATTTTACAAACAATTAATCGCAATAGCGACAAAAAGAACGAACTGTATTATCTTCGGAATGAACTGACGACTTAAGTTGTTAACATCAACATTGCGCGTGCTGTAAACACTTGATTCTCACAACTTAGCAGCAAGTTACCTCCATACTTTTTGGTTACTCTCTCTACATTTGTAATTCCAAAACCATGCGCCTCTCTATCTTCTTTTGTAGTCTCAACTCTGTTCTCGCGAATCACAACATCTTTTACACATGAATTTTTCACAGATAAAATCCATATATTTTTCTTAAGTATCGACTGTATTTCAATCTTACGTTCGCCATCAACTTGCTTAGCTGCTTCTATTGCATTATCAAGCAAATTTGAGATCAAGATAACCAGATTAACATCTTCAACCCTATTAGCCGGAATATTGCCTTCTAAAGCCATCGTTATATTATTCTGCTTTGCCAATTTAGCTTTGGACTCAAGCAACGCATCAGCAATATAGTTTCCGGTATCAAACGCCTTTAATTGAATCACATCCAATGTCTTATGAATTTTATCAATATATTCAATTGCCTGCTCCGGATTTTTTTTCTCAATCAGCAATCGTAATACTACAAGTAGATTCATTGTATCATGTCTGAACCTTCTAAGTTCGGTATTTTTTTCTTCCATCTCAATATATGAAGCAGTTATCTGCTTCATAGGTTCTTTCAGATTACCGATCATATTATTCATAGATATATTCTGATCACGAATCATTATCACATGTGCAATGAGCATAATAAGCAGCGCAAATGTTATAACACTTATTTTCTTAATAAGATTACCGGCACTTAAATCACTATATATTTCAAGTTGTAATACACCATAAGCAGATAAAACCAAAAACAATAAAATATATTCCCATATGGAAAGAACAGTAAAACAAACTTTCAAAATATTGCTTCTTCTTAAGAGCATCAATATAATCAGGAAGCTACACACTATAACTTCCGTGATCATTTCAAACACATCAGTTTCTATATCCCTATACCCTACGAGATTTATCTTATTTATAAATAAGAACTCAATATTTTGAGAAATACAATCCACAACACACTCATAGAATAGGACTTCTATCAATAAGCTTAACTTCCATCCATATCTGTTCCACAAAAAAGGCACAATACGAACAAAGAATAGACCTCCTATTACTACGAATAATATACGCTCACCTGAATTAACAGCAAATCTGTATAGAATCGTAATTACTGCATAAAAGCAAAGCCATAACCTGTCTTTATTATTCCATTCTCTTTTAGGATGATCGCGAAAAACCTCAAAAACCATCCAAAAATTTGCAAATATCACGCCGCCACGTATCAAGTATATCGCTATTATAATCCCAAAGTACCGACTTAAATCCCCCACTTACTCATACCCCCGCTTTTACAAGATAATCTGCATAGATATTGTTAAACTCCTTATACTTAAGCCTGCTGATAAGCAACTTCTCTCCCGTGCTCATAGTAACTTCCTCGTGATTATAGGAATCAACCTGTGCAAGATTTATGAGATATGATTTATAGCATCTATAGAATTTTTTTGACGACAGACGAGCCTCGATGGCACCGAGTGTCTCGCGGCATTCCATTTTTTCACGGCCGTCGCAGAAATGTAAGATACAGTTTTTACCCATACCTTCAACATATGAGATTGTGCTCTCTTTAAAGAAATGGTTTTCTCCGTCAAGGCGGATTTTAAGGACGCTATCCTCTTCCAGTGTCTTCACGAAAGCATCCATCACATCATTAAACTTGTCAATGTCAATGGGTTTTGTTAAAAATCTGAATGTGCCTACTTCAAAAGTATCAAACACGATAGACGGGTAACTGCTTGCAAATACAATGGTCGAATTCTTATCATACTCGCGGATCTTCTTTGCAATATCAAGACCGTTTGCACCTTTATTTTCAAATTCGTAATCCATAAAGATCAGATCGTACTTTTCTCCGGAATTAACAAGCTTCTCTCCCACATCATACTCATCCAATGAGTAATCAAGATCTTTTTTTACAGAATAATTCAAGATCCTTTTTTTGGTTTCACTTCGCATAAACTCTGAATCATCACAAACTGCTATCCTAACCATGCCTAATCTCCTCGCCTCTTAGTTTGTAAATCAATCATTCCCCAGCTGTCTTTTTCTATTATGCCAAAAAAAGGTACCATCTTCAAATTAAAAAGCCTTTCAAAAAAATTCCCTATTCAATAAAAAAAGCCCGAACATCACGACCATTGCCGTATATCCGAGCATTATCATTTATATTATTAAGTTTCTTACTTCGAAGTCGCACCGGCTTTTGCCGCATTGCTGTTTCCCTTAAGTATCGGGCTTATGTGCTTATAAAGCGCAAATGTTATCACACTGTCCACAATGCCCTTTACGAGGTTGAACGGTGCGACCGCAAGCAAGCAAAAAGTTGTTATGTTTGTGATCGCGGGATTTATAGCTGCTCCCATCTCCACGAATGAACTTATATCGCAGCCGTAGATAACTGCATATGCAGGGAGAAGGAAAAATGCGTTAAGGAGCGATCCGACAAGAGTAATGAAGGATGTTCCGACAATACAGCTTATAAGCGCAACCTTCCTTGTCTTATGTAGTCTGTAGATGATAGTTGCGGGAAGTATGAAGGACGTTCCGACAACGAAATTTGCTATCTCGCCTACGAATCCCGAGCTTGTTCCCTTGATAACAAGCTTTAATAATATCTTGATGAACTCAACCATTACGCCTGCAAAAGGACCTGCCGCAAAGCCTCCTACAAGTGCGGGCATATCACTAAAATCAAACTTATAAAAAGAAGGTGCGAACGGAAGCGGAAACTCCAGAAGCATAAGTACAAAAGAAACAGCGGAAAAGACTCCGATAATAGCCATCTTACGGACGCTCAAAAGCTTCTGATCCTGTTTCCCCTCTTTTCTTGCCGCAACCTTTTCAACCGCAAGTGTAATAACAAATGCAAACACAACCAATATTACAAGCGCAGCAAAATACTGCCAGCTCTGCGCGATAGTTTCAAAAATACTCTGTTTCTCGTTCATTCGTACTGTTCCTTCCCAACTAACCTATAAAAATAGCGTATTTTGTATAAAAAAATTGTAAAAAATTCAAAATTATGGTATTCTCAATGCTCTTTCTTGTCAAGAATGTTTGACAAAAAAACATATGCGTAACTATAATAAATTATCATTATTTTGATGTATTTTGTTTTTAATGAGGGGATAATGAAAAGAATTCTTACACGCAAGCTCGTACCCGGTATGGTGCTTGCAAATGATGTACACACTTATAATTCAAGTTTGAAGCTTCTTGACAAAGGTACCGTCCTTGAGGACAAAGACATTGCCAGGTTGGCTTTCTATTCAATTATCGATGTTCTTATCGAAGATGAGCTCGTCGAACTCGAAAATGAGTTTGTCGACATAACCAACGATGAAGGACTCACTTATTCTGAGCGTATCAAACAATCACCTGAGTTTAAAGAATTTAAGCACAGTTTCGAGGAATGCGCCGAGAAATTCGAGCACACCATAAAGGACATCATCGAGAACAACAGAGATCTCGTATTCGATGATATGATGGCTCCCATTTATGGCCTTCTTGAAAAAGGAAGATCGTCAGCCAACATCTTCGATATGCTTCATAATCTGAGATCCTACGATGATGCTACATTTACACACAGCATCAACGTTGCTCTTATATCAAACATCCTTGCACAGTGGCTTAAATGGGATGAATCCGAAGTTGAGATTGCCACACAGTCAGGTCTTTTCCATGATATAGGAAAGCTCCTTATTCCGGATGAGATTATCAGAAAGCCCGATAAGCTCACAGAGGACGAGTATACTCTTATGCAGACCCATCCTCAGCGTGGCTATGAGATCATAAAGAATCTTAATATCAGTCAGCATATCAAGAATGCTACTCTTATGCATCACGAAAGATGTGACGGATCCGGATATCCGCTTAAGATCCGCGGTCCTCAGATTGATAAATTCGGTAAGCTTGTTGCCATTGCAGACGTATATGATGCAATGACAAGTGCCCGCTATTACCGCGGACCTCTGTGTCCTTTCATCGCTATATCGATGTTCGAAGAGGAAGGATACCAGAAATACGATCCCGAGATGATAATTGCGTTCTTGCAGAACATAGTTAATACATACCTTCTTAACACTGTTCGCCTCAGTACAGGCGAGGTTGGTGAGATTATCTTTATCAACAAGATGCATCTCTCACGCCCCACAGTTAAAGTCGGTAATGACTATATCGACCTGACCAAGTGTCCGGACGTTTATATCAAAGAAATCATCTGACAATGCATTTTAAAAGACGGTCAATCACCTGATCAATGTCATTAAGTTAAGATGACAGCCCAAAAGATCTCTATGTCAGAAATGACATAGGGGTCTTTTTTTCTTAAAAGGTATTGACAGATTATCGTAAATGTGTGGCCGCTTTCGCTACTGATGTTTTAAAGGTAGCGAAAGCGGCCCTTGTAATTAAGGAAAACTTGATTGCAAGGAGGTCACATATGAAACCAAAACACATTAAAAAGCTTTTATTATCTGAAATCACTACCACTACTCAAAACATGTTGGATTATGTTGTTAATCCCAAAGTAGATTTCACTAGGAATCGTAAGCTTCCATTCGAAAAAATAGTCAGAGCTATCATCGAGATGGAAAGCAAGAGTATAACCAATGAGATGATTGATATCTTCCATGATGTCAGTTCATTGCCATCTGCCTCGGCTTTTGTTCAGCAAAGACAAAAGATTAAGCCCGAATTTTTTAGAGACATCTTTAAAGGGTTTACAAATAAACTACAAAATCATTCGCATTCTGATTTAACTATTCTTGCAGTTGATGGTTCTGATATTCAAATTCCAACTAATTCTGAAGATAAAAAATCTTATTATCCCAGTGTTAATGGACAAAAGCCCTACAATTTGTTGCATTTAAATGCACTCTATAATCTAGAAAATCATTTATATACTGATGTAGTACTTCAAGGAAAGCATGATGCAAATGAGCACTCTGCATTGCAAGAGATGGTAGATAGATCGCCTATTCCCAAAGCATTAGTAATTGCTGATAGAGGATACGAATCTTATCACAGTATGGCACATATCCAAGAAAAAGGTTGGTATTATCTCATAAGGATTAAGGATGGTACACGAGGAATTAAGAATGGATTAGACCTACCTGATGAAGAAGAATTTGATGTAAATATTGATTTAAAACTTACGCGTAAACAAACAAAGGAAATGAAGGAATTATTTTTGAAGGACAAGAATCACTACAAATTGATTGCACATTCACATCCGTTTGATTATCTCCCAACAAAGCTAAGGAAAAAGGATTCAGTAGCCTTTTATGAGCTTAAATTTAGAATCGTACGATTCAAGATTACTGAAGACACATATGAAACCGTAATTACTAACTTGGACGCTAAGGAATATACGCCAACAAATTTAAAAAAGTTATATGCAGCCAGATGGGGGATAGAAACTTCATTTAGAGATTTAAAATATACTATTGGAATGCTAGATTTTCATTCAAAAAAGGTGATGTGTATTCAGCAAGAAATATACGCACATCTGATAATGTATAACTTTGCGGAAATGATTACCTCGCACGTAGTCATTGAAAAAAAGCAAAGAAAATATACATACAAAGCGAACTTTACCGTTGCTGCTCATGTCTGCAGACTATTCTTGCGTGAAAAAACGACATCACCTAATTTAGAAACTATAATAGCTAGAAATATAATTCCAGTTAGACCTAATAGGCATCGTAAACGAATACTGACAGGAAAAGTATTTCATAGTTTCTTATATAGAGTAGCATAAATAATCAAAATAAAACATGATTAGTAGGTGGATTTTAGATCCGCCTGTTTGTTATGCCTAAAAAGGAAGAAACGGGAATGAAGGTTATCATCTTCATTCCCGTTTCTCTCATCCAAAGCATTATCCCA
The DNA here is from genome assembly GCF_900116865.1 of Butyrivibrio sp. M55. GTDB lineage: Bacteria > Bacillota > Clostridia > Lachnospirales > Lachnospiraceae > Butyrivibrio. The sequence goes on along the minus strand of NZ_FPCD01000027.1, from coordinate 20 downwards.
ATGTTAACTTAATGACATTG
>NZ_FPCD01000032.1 GCF_900116865.1 Butyrivibrio sp. M55 | reverse complement strand
GTAAACGTCAAATAATCCGCTACCGATAAAAATATACGCCGCTTTTATTATCAGCGGCGTGGTTTACGGCATATATCAGGTAATGATTTTGACCAGGGTAGCAAATGATCAAGCTTTGCCGTATCTATATTTCCATTTTCATCACAGAGTTTTGGAAGCTCTGTAAGGAGGTGATCAAAGTAATAAAAGGGCACCAGACCATTTAGTTTGGCTGTCTCAACAATTGAATATATAACAGCACTTGCTTTGGCACCGCGCGGAGTGTTAATTATCACCCAGTTTTTTCTGCCGATTGTAAATGGACGTATGCTTCGTTCGCTTAGAGAGTTGTCTATTGGTACATCACCATTGTTCAGAAATACTTTTAGCTGCTGCTCCTGATTGATGCAGTAGTTCAGCCCGCTAAGAGTCTTGCCTTTTATCAGCTTTCCTTCAGCAATGGTTGATTTTACCCACGCAAAGAATTCCTCAACAAGCAGTCTGATTCCACTTTGTCTGCGTTTGAGACGTTCTTCTGATGAAAGCTCCTTGAGTTCGTTCTCAAGTGTATATATCTCAGCAATTCTTCTAAGTGCCTCATAAGCTACTGAAGCCTTTTGAGCCTTAGGATTGCTCTTGCCGATAGCTTTTACCGCATCAGCAAAATCACGTCTTGCGTGAGTCCAGCAGTTTGCATTGGTCAGCCCTTCCAGATTTTTCTCTATCAGATGGTACTGCTGAAGACCATCTGTTACGAGTACGCCATTGTAATCCCTATAGAACTGTTCGGGATATTCATGGCCTCTTCCCGGTTGATACTCATACAGGACTATGCGCCTGTCCGTGTAAAACTCACCATTGCAGTGAACCCACATGTAGCACTTGCCAGGATTTTCTCTGTCAGTCTGGTGTACAACCTCGACCGGAGTCTCATCGCACTGGTTAACAGGGAATTTGAAGAGTTCCTGCTCAAGCCTGTCATAGAGTGGCTTGAAATACTTTTCAGCACATGTGATAGTCCAGTTGGACATTGTCTGCCTTGAAACATTGAAGCCCATCCTGTTGAATTCGGTCTCAATCCTGTATAGAGGATTGGAGTTGACATACTTTGCATTTATGATTGCTGATTCTAACGAAGAGGTAACGTAGCTTTTTTCGATAAGATCCTTAGGACGTTTTCCACGTAGGAACTCATCCTGATGCATGCCAGAGGTTCCAACCACAACATCAACTGTATGACGTTCAACAATCCAGGATGCAGGAACATAACGAAGCTTGGGATACTTATCCGGTTTCATTCTCCTCCAGCAGCCTTTCCCAAAGTGATTGTCTGCCTCTTCATCAGTTACAGGATGGTCGATAAACTCTTCTGGGAAACCACTTAGATCCTTATCACGTTTGCCCTTTTCTTTTTTCTTTTTGGGATTACGGATAATGAATTCGTCTATTTCAGGTTCTTCCTCTTCAGGTTGATCGGCATAGAACTCTGCTTCGTTAAAAAGAGACAGTTGGCCCATTATCTCAGAAAGCTTTTCAGTATGGCTTCCAAAACGATGCTGGTTAGCTACACGTATCTGCTCAATTAGAGCTTCCATGTTTGCATTCATCTGCTCAAGCTGATCCTGCATAGACATAATCAGCATGACCATCGTTTCTTTACTTAGGTTATTAAGTTCATCCTGAGTGTACTTTTGCGCCATATCTGTTCCTTCCTGATACATATATTTTACAGGAAAGCCAGTGAAATAGCGAATTACATAAATCCTGCTTTTTCGTTATTTTGCCCATGGATAAATGATGATTAGAGCCTCATACGCAAATGGAAATATAGAGTTTTCAAGGTGCAAAAACCGCTCAAATAGGCTTTCAGAGAGCTTTATGAGCCTTTCATTAGGCATCCTGAATAAAAAGAAATGCCTGATTTATCATGAAAAACAGAGTCTAAAAAAATCTCTGTTTTGCACAAAGCTTTTTAACTAACACGGGATGGTACTACTTCCTTTATTCTTGGTTCAATTGGATTAAGCCCCATGAGTAGCATCCTGTATTGATCAGTGGTTATGTTTGCTGCCTGATCCTTGCTTCGCGGCCAATCAAATCTGCCGTCCTCAAGACGCTTATAGAGGAGTAGAAAGCCATCTCCTTCCCAAAGGAGAGCTTTTATCCTGTCACAGCGCCGCCCACAGAAAAGGAAAAGTGTTCCTTTTTCAAAAGGATTAAGATCAAATTTTGTGCCTACTGTCTGGGCAAGACCGTTTATTCCAAGCCTGAGATCGGTATAACCTACAGCCAGGTATATTTTCTTAACCCCGCCAAGCTCAGCAAGCATCTGTGACCACCTCCAGAATCATTTTAAGTAATGAAGGTGCAATGCTGTTATTGATTTCAATCCGGCAGCTGTTGGTTTTAATTACGGCTCCGGGAGCAGAAAAAGAAGTCGGATATTCCTGCGAATTATCTAATGCTTCGCATGGTACTTCAGCAAATGTAACTTCATTTTTCTGCAAAGATAACGCTGGCAAATTTACAGCTTTATCAAAAAGTTCTTTGCGGACTCGGCGCTGCCAGTAGTAGTAAGTTTTAACATTGATGCCATTTTCAATAAGCCACTTATTAGCAGATTGTCCTTGAGGACGGGCTTGGCATCTTTTGATAATCTCTGCCCAGTTTGCAAGTCTTACCTCGTGTGTAATGTTATCCATGTGGATCCTCCTTTAAAAAACTAGCTAGTTTTTTTAGTTTTTTAAAGTAAACCACGAAAAAGGAGTTTCAGGCTAGGCGGGTGATTTGACGTTTAC
>NZ_FPCD01000014.1 GCF_900116865.1 Butyrivibrio sp. M55 | reverse complement strand
GTCCCTATCCGGCGCGGGCGTAGGATATCTGAGAGGAGCTGTCCTTAGTACGAGAGGACCGGGATGGACGGACCGCTGGTGTATCAGCTGCATCGCCAGATGCATAAGGCTGGGTAGCCACGTCCGGACGGGATAAACGCTGAAGGCATCTAAGCGTGAAGCCCCCCTCAAGATGAGATATCCCTGCTTTGGCAGTAAGACCCCTTGTAGAGTACGAGGTCAGATAGGCACAAGGTGTAAGCATGGTAACATGTTCAGCTGATGTGTACTAATAGGTCGAGGGCTTATCCAAAAGATAGGTGTATAGATGAATCTGGAAAAGATAGTTCAGTGTTCGGTTTTGAAGGTACAAAACCTTAAATAATATGGCCCGGTGGCTCAGCTGGTTAGAGCGCCGCCCTGTCACGGCGGAGGTCAGGGGTTCGAACCCCCTTCGGGTCGCTCAAACTAAATATTGTTTGAATAAAGAGAACGGGATCTTAGCTCAGCTGGGAGAGCATCTGCCTTACAAGCAGAGGGTCACAGGTTCGAGCCCTGTAGGTCCCATTTTTCTTCTTACACAATTCGTGTGTGTAAGCCGATGTGGCTCAATTGGCAGAGCAGCTGATTTGTAATCAGCAGGTTAACGGTTCGAGTCCGCTCATCGGCTCTATATGGATGGCTTCCCGAGTGGCCAAAGGGGACAGACTGTAAATCTGCTGCAAATTGCTTCGGTGGTTCGAATCCACCGCCATCCATTTGTGCAGAGCACTTAACGAGTGTACGAGTTTAGTGCGAGCCATGGGTGAACACTTAATGAGGTATTATCGAGTTTAGTGTGAATCCCAATTCAATACGATTCGTACGAGGTACGGATTTTTATAATGACGCGGGGTGGAGCAGTCTGGAAGCTCGTCGGGCTCATAACCCGAAGGTCATAGGTTCAAATCCTGTCCCCGCTACTACATGCCTAGATAGCTCAGTTGGTAGAGCAGAGGACTGAAAATCCTCGTGTCGTTGGTTCGATTCCGACTCTAGGCATCTTTTTTATTAATTAAATATGCTTTATCTTGACTCAGTTAACTATATTGTTTACTGAGTTTTTTTACGTATTTCATTAGATTTTATTTTTTTTTCTTCTTTTTGTGCTAAGATAAATAATATTATTTTACGAGTTATATATAAAGTATTACAGTTATAGAAGTAGTTTTACCAAGGAGTTACATGTTTAAGCTTAACGAAAACGATAAGATAGCAATTAAGACAGTTCTCGACATAAAGGAATATAACGAGGAGAACTTTGATCCAAATATATTAGATCAATTAGAGAATGACCCTAAGATTCTTTCTTTACTAAAAAAATATGGTAGTGAGCTTTTAGGTGATCAGAGATATTTGCAACTGACGAAATTTATACAGCACGGTGATGTGACTGTTTATCAGCATTGTATTCATGTGGCGCTTTGCGCACTTAAGTTTGATGCAAGATTTAATACGGGAGCAGACCTTAGATCTCTTGTCAGAGGAGCTCTTTTACATGATTATTTCTTGTATGATTGGCATGATGGAAGTGCTCCGGGAAATATTCACCCTAAGTTACACGGATTCTATCATCCGGGTATAGCACTTAAGAATGCAGTAAAGGACTATAATCTTTCAAAGAGAGAGAAAGATATAATTAAAAAGCATATGTGGCCGCTTACAATTAATCCGCCCAGATGCAGAGAGGGATGGATAGTTTGCATTGCGGACAAATATGCTTCTACGCTTGAGACGCTCAAGTTAAAGAAGGGAATAATCGCAATCGACTATGCAGAATCTTTATAGTAAGCTCATTGAGCTTTCAGAGAGCGGGCAGTATCCTTTTCACATGCCCGGACATAAAAGAAAAATTGAGAGCACCCCGTTAAAGGGTGCTTTTCGTTGTGATATTACAGAAATTGATGACTTTGATAATCTTCATGATGAAGAGGGAATCATCCTCAAGGCTGAAGAACGTGCAAACAGGCTATATGGCGCGTATAGGACGTACTTTTGTGTGAATGGAAGTACGGCAGGCGTGCTTGCGGCTGTTTCAGCGGCTGTAAAGAAGGGTGGAACAATTCTTGCCGCAAGAGGAAGTCATAAATCTTTTTATCATGCGGCATTTCTAAGAGAGCTTGATATCAAATATCTTCCCGATAAATCCGATGATGAACTTAAAATTCCGGGCACTTATACACAAGAGGATGTGGAAAACTTTTTTGATGAAAAGGTTGAAGCGGTGTTTATTACATCGCCCACATATGAAGGCAGATGCTCGGACATAGAAGGAATTGCAAATGCCTGTCATAAGCGAGGAATCCCGCTAATAGTGGATTCTGCGCATGGTGCGCATTTTGGATTTGGGAAAAAATATGACAAAGACGGAGAGTATGATTCTGTTCCTGAAAACACAATTAGTCTTGGTGCAGACATAGTTATCCACAGTGTCCACAAAACTCTTCCGTCAATGACGCAGACTTCGCTCATACATATTTCTGAGAATGAGGAGCTGGCTGATAAAGTAAAGAAGTACCTGAGAATATATCAGACAAGTAGCCCGTCATATGTTTTGATGTCTTCCATAGACCTTTGCATGCAGGAGATGGAGGAAAACGGAGATGGCTATATAGAAGCTCTTTTGGACTACAGAAACAGGATATCCGGCAAGACAAGATCGCTTAAGAATATTGTAATACCCAGCCGTGAGACAATAGACGATCCTGCCAAAGTTGTGATCTGTGATAGTAGCGGGACAATGACAGGAAAGCAGATATATGGTATACTTCGGGAGGAATATAATCTTCAACTTGAGATGGCGGGAGATAAAATTGCGCTTGCCATTTTGTCAGGATGGGATACGACTGAAGGTATCGACAGGCTTATAGAAGCAGTCTCGGAACTAGATGAAAAAATCCAGAAAACTAAGATAAATACCGGAACATCTGTAAATGATCCAATTTGTAAAAAAGGATTAACAGAATATCCCCATGTTATAATGAAATTAAGCGAAGCATGGGATAGACCTACTGAGGAAACTCTGCTTAAAGAGGCAAAAGGAAAAGTGGCCGGAGATTTTATAAATCTTTATCCGCCCGGAATTCCGCTTATTGTGCCGGGAGAAGAGTTTTCAGAGGAACTTATTCAGGATATTTGCGGATATATTGAAGAAGACTTAAATGTTCAAGGCGTGATTTCAGAGCCCCGTGGGACGGGCTTTTACGTAAGAACAATAAAGTAATATACAAATGGCGAACTATTTTTGGAAAGCAAGAAAGGAATTACATGCGCAGAACTAAGATAATCTGTACAATCGGACCGGCAAGTGAGAATGAGGATAAGTTACGTGAGATAATGCTTGCGGGTATGAACGTTGCACGTTTTAATTTTTCTCACGGATCACATGAAGAGCACAAGAGAAAATATGACAGAATAAAGAAACTTCGTGATGAACTCAATCTCCCTATAGCAGTTATGCTTGATACAAAGGGACCTGAAATAAGACTCAAAGATTTTGCCAACGGCAAAGAGGAACTTGTTGCAGGCCAAAAGTTCACTCTGACTTCAAGGGAAGTTGCCGGAACTAAGGACGAAGTTTCAATTACATATAAAGAGCTTACATCCGATTGCAAAGAGGGAATGACAATCCTTCTTGATGACGGACTTATTGAGCTTAAGGTTGATGAAGTAACAAAAGAAGATATCATCTGTACCGTAGTAAACGGCGGACCTATATCCGATAAAAAGGGCGTAAATGTGCCCGGAGCAAAGCTCACAATGCCATATCTTAGTGAGCAGGACAGAAGTGATATCGAGTTTGGATGTGACCAGGGATTTGATTTTGTTGCGGCTTCTTTTGTCAGAACAAAAGAGGACGTTCTTGATGTAAGAAAAATCCTTGACGCAAAGAACAGCTGCATGAAGATAATTGCAAAGATTGAGAGTACACAGGGTATTAATAACCTTGAGGAAATTATTGATACAGCAGACGGAATCATGGTTGCAAGAGGAGACATGGGTGTAGAAGTTCCTTTTGAAGATGTTCCGGTTATCCAGAAAGAGATGATAAAGCTTGCGGAATCAAAGGGTAAATATGTTATCACAGCAACACAGATGCTTGATTCCATGATCCATCATCCCAGACCGACAAGAGCGGAAGTAACAGACGTTGCGAATGCTATATATGACGGAACAACAGCAATCATGCTTTCAGGTGAGACTGCTTCAGGAGATTATCCTGTAGAAGCGGTAAAGACAATGGCTAGAATCGCAGAGCGTACCGAGCAGGATATTGACTACGTCGGAAGACTTAAAAAGAGAGACTATGCTCCTTCCGATTCTACAACAGCTATTTCACATGCGACATGTAACATCGCGACTGAAGTTGGTGCAGACGCAATTCTTACTGTCTCAATGTCTGGATTTACAGCAGCAATGGTATCAAGATATAAGCCAAGCTGCAGGATTATCGCATGCACAACTAAACCTACGGTTTGCAGACAGACTAACCTCATGTGGGGAGTTACACCTCTTCACATCAGACAGGAAGATACAACAGACGAACTCTTTAAAGAAGCAATCAATTCCGCAAAGAACGCAGGACTTCTCAAGGAAGGCGATAAAGTAGTACTTACTGCGGGTGTACCTCTCGGAATACCCGGAAGAACCAATATGATACGTGTTGAGGAGCTCTGATGGGAAAAATATTTCTTTTAATGGGGAAAAGCTCGTCGGGAAAAGACACTATCTACCGCGAACTCATGAGAAAAGATGAGATCAATCTGAAAAAAGTTGTCTCGTACACTACAAGACCCATGCGTGAGGGAGAAACGGACGGTGTTCAGTATCTTTTCAAAAATGAAGAAGAGTATAAGAAGCTTAAGGCAGATAACAAGATAATCGAAGAGCGCGCATACGACACCAAATGTGGCATTTGGAGATATTTTACGGCTGATGACGGACAGATTGACCTAAGTGACGGAGACTATCTGATAATCGGGACACTTGAGTCCTATTGCTACATAAGAGATTATTTTGGAAAAGAAAATGTGGTGCCTGTTTACATAGACACAAACGCAAGAACAAGGCTTGAGCGCGCAATGCATCGCGAGGATAAGCAGGAAAATCCCAGATATGACGAGATGTGCAGAAGATTCCTTGCGGATGAAGAAGATTTTAGCGAAACAAAGCTGTCGGAAGCGAAGATAGAAAAACGTTTTGAGAACAATGCTGAGATTGACGACTGTATTAAGGAAATTACTGAATACATAGCGCAGAAAATACGATAAAATATATGTAGAAGCATAAGTATGCCGGAACATTGAATCTATAGTAAGTGTATCGGCATACCGGATTAAGAGGTGCGCGGCATGGATATCAAAGTAAACAATATCGGTCAGACAGCTCAGGTTACAGGGCCGGAACAGCCCAAAGAAGCAAATGGCGATTTTAAGTTTATGCTTACTTCCAAGCTCGAAGATACAGGGCTTGCGGAGAGGCTTAATCTTATGTTGCAGGATATTGTTCAACAGGGCGAGAGAATTGCGAAACGCAACGACATCAAAGACATGCAGCGTTACAGGATTCTTATTAAAGATTTTATGAATGAAGTAGTATCAAGGTCTCATGCTTTTTCACGTGAGAACTTTCTGGACAGAAAGGGACGCCATCGCGTGTACGGAATAATTAGACAGGTCGATGACGAACTTGATGCTTTGGCAAAAGAACTTGTTAAAGATGAAAAAGACAACATAGGGATACTTGCAAAAATAGGTCAGATACAGGGGTTATTGCTGGACATATTTACTTAAAGAGGAGTGAAAATGGCGGATTTTTCCGAGATTATCGATCAGGGGCAGCTAAAAGAACACATGCAGAATGCTCTTTTGGCGGATAAAATATCTCATGCATACATAATATCCGGAGAAGTCGGCTCGGGAAAAGAATTTGTGGCAAGAATTTTTGCCAAGGCACTCCAGTGCGAGAACAGAGAAGAGCGGGACGGATACACGGAAGCGTGTAACACATGCCCATCTTGTGTAAAGGCGCTAAGTGACAGCCATCCCGATATAATAACGATAACTCACGAGAAGCCGGGAAGTATAGGTGTAGATGACATCAGACAGAAACTACGCGATGATGTTGTCATAAAGCCATATGAGAGTAAGCACAAAGTATACATCATCCCGGAAGGTGAAAAGATGACACCGGCAGCACAGAATGCGCTTCTTAAGACGCTTGAAGAGCCGCCGTCATATATAGTCATAATAATTCTTACAAGCAATATCAATGCTTTTCTGCAGACAATCATAAGCAGATGCATAGTACTGCCAATGAAGCCTGCTCAGGACGATTCTATCAAGAAATATCTTATGGAAGAGTGTCAGGTGGTGGATTATAAGGCGATGCTCTGTGCGTCTTTTGCGAGGGGAAATGTCGGAAAAGCGTTGGAGCTTGCGTCAAATGAGCGTTTTGAAAACCTTAAAGATTCCACGATTGAGCTTATATCTAAGTTAGAGCGGCTTGAGATCCACGATATCATGGACAGGCTGCATACTCTGCTTGCGCCTTTGGAAGAAGACGCCAAGACAGCGAAAAAAGGAATCGACTCAAAGAACTTTGAAGACTTTATGGATATTCTCGTTTTTTTGTTCAGGGATATGCTTGTCTACAAGGCGACTGAGAATCCCGATCACTTGATTTTCACTGATAAGTTGTCGTATATTAGAAGTGTTACAGTTAACATTTCATATGAAAAACTGAACGAAATAATAAAAACAATGGATCAAGCGAGAAATCGCATAAACTCCAATGTTAATATAGATCTTGTACTTGAGCTTATGCTCATTGCAATTAAGGGGTACATTTATGACAAGAGTAATCGGCGTTAGATTTAGAACAGCCGGAAAGATATATTTCTTTTCACCGGGAAAGTATGTGATCAAAAAAGGCGATCACGTAATCGTAGAGACAGCCCGTGGAGTTGAGTACGGAACAGTAGTTGGAGAGCCCAGAGAGGTGGAAGACAGCGAGGTTGTCAAACCGCTTAAATCGGTGCTTCGAACAGCAAGTACCAAAGACGACGAGCAGGAGAAGGCCAACAGGGAAAAAGAGAAAGAGGCATTCAAGATCTGTCTTGAGAAGATCAAGAAGCACAATCTTGAGATGAAACTCATAGACGCTGAGTACACTTTTGATAATAACAAGATTCTCTTTTACTTTACTGCGGACGGCAGAATAGATTTCAGAGAGCTGGTAAAAGATCTCGCGGCTGTATTTAAGACAAGAATCGAGCTCAGGCAGATTGGCGTAAGAGACGAGACCAAGATTATCGGTGGTTACGGTATTTGTGGAAGAACACTTTGCTGCCACACTTACCTTTCCGATTTCGTGCCCGTTTCGATCAAGATGGCCAAAGAGCAGAGCCTTTCCCTTAATCCGACCAAGATTTCCGGAGTTTGCGGAAGACTTATGTGCTGTCTTAAAAACGAAGAGGATGTATACGAAGAGCTTAACCGCATGATGCCCGGAGTCGGTGACTTCTGCAAGACGAAGGACGGATACGAGGGTGAAGTTGCGAGTGTTAATATCCTTCGCCAGACGATAAAGCTCCTTGTAGATGTCGACGACGAGAAGGAAGTACACGATTATAAGCTTGATGAGATCGAGTACACCAAGAAGAGACAGAAGAAAAAGAATAATGCAAAAGACAATCACCGTGAAGATGAGGATGTCAAAGAGCTTGAGAAGCTTGAGCGCATAGAGAAACAGGAAGGAAAGTCAAAACTTGGGGACAATTAATCTTAAACCCGGAGAAAGACTGGATGATCTTCAAAGGAACGGCTATAGGATAATACAAGATCCCGAAAAATTTTGCTTTGGAATGGATGCGGTATTATTGTCGGGATTTGCGGATGCACCGGAAAATGGCAGAGTGCTTGACCTTGGAACCGGAACCGGAATAATACCGATATTGATGGCAGCCAAGACCAGGGCAAATGAACTTATAGGATTGGAGATTCAACCTGAAAGCGCTGAGATGGCGGACAGAAGCGTTGAACTAAACGACCTCCGAGATCGGGTGAAAATAATTCAAGGCGATATTAAAGAGGCAGGTCAGATATTCGGAGCTGCTTCTTTTGATGTTGTGACAAGTAATCCGCCTTACATGATCGGCGGGCACGGACTGCAGAATCCGGACGGGCCGAAAGCGATAGCAAGACACGAAGTTCTGTGTGAGTTAAAAGATGTAGTGGCAGCGGCGGCAAAATGCCTTAAGCCCGGCGGCAAGTTCTACATGGTACACAGACCGTTCAGACTTGCGGAGATCATGGTCACAATGCACGAATATAAGCTGGAACCAAAGAGAATGAGGATGGTCCATCCTTTTATAGACAAAGAGCCCAGCATGGTTCTCATAGAAGGAGTAAGGGGAGGAAAATCAAGGATAAAAGTTGAGAGTCCTCTCATAATCTACGAAGAACAGGGCAAATACACAAAAGAAATATTCGACATCTACGGATATTGATAAAAGCATCAAAAAGGAAATATGGATGAGCGGAACACTATATCTGTGTGCGACACCTATTGGAAATCTTGATGATATGACTTTCAGGGTTTTGGACACACTTAAGCAGGTAGATCTCATTGCGGCAGAGGACACGAGAAACAGCATTAAACTGCTTAATCACTTCGATATCCACACCGAAATGACAAGCTATCACGAATACAATAAATATGACAAGGCTCAGTACCTTATCGAGCAGATGCAGCAGGGAAAAGATGTTGCTCTTATAACGGATGCGGGAACGCCCGCTATTTCAGATCCGGGCGAAGTGCTTGTGGCTGAGTGTCATAAGGCCGGAGTGCCCGTAACTTCTCTTCCGGGACCGGCTGCATGTATAACGGCACTTACACTTTCGGGACTGAGTACGAGAAGATTTTGTTTTGAAGGTTTTTTACCCGCATCGGATGATAAAAAAGCAAGAAAAAGGATTCTCGAAGATCTGAAAACCGAGAGTAGGACGATCATATTATACGAAGCGCCTCATCATCTCAGGGCGGTTCTTGATGACCTCTATGAAACTCTCGGAGACAGAAGAGTCAGCATCTGTAGAGAGCTTACAAAAAAGTTTGAAGAAGTTAACGTAACGACACTTGCACAGGCAATTGCTTTTTACAAAGAAAATGAACCGAGAGGTGAGTACGTGCTTGTTCTTGAAGGGAAAAGTCTTGAGGAACAGGAAGAAGAAAAGAGGCAGAGCTGGAAAGAAATGAGCATCGAAGATCATATGAAATATTATGAAGATGAGGGATTTTCTCATAAAGATGCCATGAAAAAAGTTGCTGCGGACAGAGGAGTCGGAAAACGCGAGATATATCAGGCTCTTTTGGAAAACAACGAGAAATAAGCCATAGCATTTTTCAGTCGACTTTGTTTTTTTTGTGCTAAATTCTTGTTAAAAGATAGACTTTGTAGTATAAAAGAAGTATCGGTCATAATTTGTTTTCTTTTCAAAAGATGATTGAAAAGAGAGTACAATTTATTACATAAGATCAAAAATAAAAGAAGAGAGGTCAAATCAGATGGCAGAGATTAATTTAAGTCAGTATGGTATCACAGGAACAACTGAGATAGTTCATAACCCTTCATATGAGTGCTTATATGAAGAAGAGTTAAAGCCTGAACTTACAGGTTATGAGAAAGGACAGGACACAGAACTTGGTGCTGTCAACGTTATGACAGGTATCTACACAGGACGTTCACCTAAAGATAAATATATCGTTATGGATGAGAATTCTAAGGACACTGTATGGTGGACAACAGAGGAGTATCCTAACGACAACCACCCTATGACAGAAGAGACATGGGCTAAGGTTAAAGAGATCGCAAAGAACGAGCTTTGCAATAAGAGACTTTTCGTTGTAGACGCATTCTGCGGTGCAAACAAAGATACTCGTATGGCAGTTCGTTTCATCGTTGAGGTTGCTTGGCAGGCTCACTTCATTAAGAACATGTTCATCCAGCCTACAGATGCAGAGCTTGCAGATTTCAAGCCTGATTTCGTAGTATACAACGCTTCACTTGCAAAGGTTGAGGATTACAAGGCACTTGGACTTAACTCTGAGACATGTGTAGCATTCAATATCACAAGCCGTGAGCAGGTTATCATCAACACATGGTACGGCGGAGAGATGAAGAAGGGTATGTTCTCAATGATGAACTACTACCTTCCTCTTAAGGGCATGGCTTCTATGCACTGCTCAGCTAACACAGATATGGAAGGTAAGAACACAGCTATCTTCTTCGGTCTTTCAGGAACAGGTAAGACAACACTTTCAACAGATCCTAAGAGACTCCTCATCGGTGATGACGAGCACGGTTGGGATGACAACGGTGTATTCAACTTCGAAGGTGGTTGCTACGCTAAGGTTATCGGACTTGATAAGGATTCTGAGCCTGATATCTACAACGCTATCAAGAGAGATGCTCTTCTTGAGAACGTAACAGTAGCTGCTGACGGAAAGATCGATTTCGAAGATAAGAGCGTAACAGAGAATACTCGTGTATCTTATCCTATCAACCACATCGAAAACATCGTTCAGAAGGTTAACAAGGTTTCTGCAGGTCCTGATGCGAAGAACGTTATCTTCCTTTCAGCTGATGCTTTCGGAGTACTTCCTCCTGTATCAATCCTTACACCTGAGCAGACTCAGTACTACTTCCTTTCAGGTTTCACAGCTAAGCTTGCCGGAACAGAGAGAGGAATCACAGAGCCTACACCTACATTCTCAGCTTGCTTCGGACAGGCATTCCTTGAGCTTCATCCTACAAAGTACGCTCAGGAGCTCGTTAAGAAGATGCAGAAGAGCGGAGCTAAGGCTTACCTCGTAAACACAGGATGGAACGGAACAGGTAAGAGAATCTCTATTAAGGATACTCGTGGAATCATCGATGCAATCCTTAACGGTGATGTAAACAAGGCTGAGACAAAGAAGATCCCGATCTTCGATTTCGAAGTTCCTACATCACTTCCCGGAGTTGATCCTGCAATCCTTGATCCCAGAGATACATATGCTAACGCTTCTGAGTGGGAAGAGAAGGCAAAGGATCTTGCACAGAGATTCAACAAGAACTTCAAGAAGTATGAAGGAAATGCAGACGGTAAGGCACTTGTTGCTGCAGGCCCTCAGCTTTAATTTGAAATTTGAATACAGACTTATAATGAATGGCGCCGAGAGTATTTTTTCTCGGCGCCTTTTTATATCATAGGAAATGGCTTCTCTATGATATAAAATATGCTCCGCTACGGAGTAAAGAACTTATCTAGGAGGTAAACGCATATGTTATATGGTGGTCTTGAGGCAGGCGGAACCAAAATGATATGTGTTATTGGAAACGAAAATGGCGAAATACTTGATAGGGCAACTTTCCCGACCCTTTCTCCAGAGGAGACAATGCCTAAGATGCTGGAGTACTTTAAGGGCAAGGATATAGAAGCACTTGGAATCGCGTGCTTTGGTCCTATCGATCTTAATAAAGATTCAAAAACTTATGGATATATTACGACAACACCCAAGAAACTGTGGGCAAATTATGATATAGTCGGTGAATTTAAGAGAGCGCTTAATGTACCGATTGGCTTTGATACAGATGTTAACGGATCGCTCCTTGGAGAAATTACATGGGGCTGTGCAAAGGGCAAGACTGATGCTCTTTACATCACGATCGGAACGGGAGTTGGAGGCGGAATCATGTCTAACGGCAAACTCCTTCATGGAATGCTCCATCCTGAAGTCGGTCACATGAGAATGGTTGCTGCCGAAGGCGATACTTATAAAGGACATTGCCCATTTCATGGTACTTGCCTTGAAGGAATGGCTGCAGGCCCTGCAATAGAAGACAGATGGGGCAAAAAAGGAGTTGAATTATCCGGAGATGACAAGGTATGGGAGCTGGAAAGCTATTATATCGCTCAGGCGCTGGCTTCGTTAATACTCGTGCTCAGCCCGCAGATAATAATCCTTGGCGGCGGAGTTATGCATCAGGAGAAACTCTTCCCGCTTATCAGGAAAAAGACACTTGAGCAGCTCGGAGGATATTTGAATACCAAAGAACTTGCTGATATAGATAATTACATTGTTCCCGCAAGTCTTAACGACGATCAGGGAATCATGGGTGCTGTGAAGCTCGCAATCGATGCTGCAGCTGAATAAGAATTTTAGAAATAAAAAAGAGCTATGGTTATTCATTACGAAAACCATAGCTCTATATTTTTTACATTTTAATTATCAGCTGTTCTTTTTCTCATGCTCAAGGGAAGCCTTTATGAAGCCTGAGAAAAGAGGATGAGGCCTGTTGGGACGAGACTTAAGTTCGGGATGAGCCTGTGTAGCGATATGGAAATCGTTTTCAGGAAGCTCGATCATCTCAACAATACGTCCGTCAGGTGACAATCCGCAAAGCTTCATTCCGTTACTTACAAGAACACTTCTGTAATCGTTGTTTACTTCGTATCTGTGACGGTGACGTTCTGTAATGTTCTCTGAACCAAAGAGTCTGTAAGCCATTGAATCCTTATCAAGTACGCAAGGATATGAACCGAGACGAAGTGTTCCGCCGATATCCTCTACGCCGTTCTGATCGGGAAGAAGAGCAATCATCGGATGAGTTGTGTTAGGCTCAAATTCGATTGAGTGAGCGTCGTTGTATCCGATAACGTCTCTTGCAAACTCGATGATAGCAAGCTGCATTCCAAGGCAGAGACCAAGGAAAGGAACGTTGTTCTCGCGGGCATATTTGATAGAGTGGATCATTCCTTCGATACCACGGTCGCCGAAACCACCGGGAACAATGATACCGTCAACATCTGAGAGAATAGAAGCAACATTGTCTTCTGTAACCTCTTCAGAATCTACCCATTTAATATCAACGGCTGTCTGATTAGAAATACCGCCGTGCTTAAGAGCTTCAACAACACTGATATATGCGTCGTGGAGCTGTGTATACTTTCCGACAAGTGCGATCTTAACTTCGTGGCTGAGTGAGTAAAGAGTATCAACCATTGCCTTCCAGTCTGTAAGATCAGGCTCGGGGCACTCAAGTCCGAGGCATTCACATGCAACGTGAGCAAGGTGCTCTTTTTCCATTGCAAGCGGAGCTTCATAGAGATACTCAAGATCAAGGTTCTGAAGAACGTGATTGCTGGGTACGTTACAGAAGAGTGCAATCTTGTCCTTGGTATCCTGGTCAAGAGCTATCTCTGAACGACATACGATAACGTCGGGCTGAAGACCCATTCCCTGCATAGTCTTAACAGCTGACTGAGTAGGCTTTGTCTTGATCTCCTGAGAAACACGAAGATAAGGAATGAGAGAAACAAGGATGAGCATAGCATTCTCATGACCTACTTCATGCTGGAACTGTCTGATTGCTTCAAGGAAAGGCTGGCTTTCGATGTCTCCGACTGTTCCGCCGACCTCGATGATCGCGATATGTGTCTCATCATCTGTGAAGTTCCTGTAGAACTTACTCTTGATCTCATTTGTGATATGAGGGATAACCTGTACTGTGCGTCCGCCGTAATCTCCGCGGCGCTCTTTCTGAAGAACGGACCAGTAAATCTTACCGGTTGTAACGTTGGAATTTTTATCAAGATTCTCGTCAATAAATCTTTCGTAGTGACCAAGGTCAAGGTCAGTTTCAGTGCCGTCTTCGGTAACGAAAACTTCACCGTGCTGAACGGGGTTCATTGTTCCGGGGTCGATATTGATGTAAGGGTCAAACTTCTGCATTGTAACCTTGTAGCCGCGTGCCTTCAACAATCTGCCGAGTGAAGCAGCGGTGATTCCCTTACCGAGTCCGGATACGACACCACCTGTCACAAAAATATACTTTACTGCCATTTTAAATATTCCTCCTGATCTTTTGACGAGATAAAAATTTTAATAACAAAACAAGTTATTATTATATAATTTCGCCGGAGTAAAATCTATACATAAGTGGAAATAATTTAATAAAACTTTCAGAATCAACAATTGAAATAATAAATTGTACACTATATAATGGTTAAATGTGAGGGCAAAAGCCCACATGCTGTCGACTTTTCAGAAAATAATGTCGACTGAAACATTATTACTACAATAGTATAGCATATAGATATAAGGAATAAATAGAATGGATAACAATCAAAATCAGAGAAATAACAACCCCATGGGGGGCGGTGGATCTAATTCACCAAGAAGACAAAATATTATTTTGTTACTTGTAGCAGCCCTTATTACAATGGTCTGCATGACATATTTTCTCAGAGCATTTTCTTCAGAGACCAACAAAGAGATATCTTATACCGAGTTTATCAGCATGGTTGATGAGGGAAAAGTTGAGAAAATAGTTATCGAATACGACAGGATAAACATTTATCCCAAGGAAGAGGAAAACAAGGACCAGACAGGCCTTAGATATGCATATTGGGCAGGTGTGGACCAGATTACTTACTTTACAGGTAAGGCAGAAGATGACAGCGACCTTACAAAGAGAATGCTTGATGCGGGAGTTGAAGTAAGCAGCGAGGTTCCCGATAATGCGGGACTTATCGTTTCATTCATTCTCCAGTACGTTGCACCTGTACTTATATTCTGGCTCATTCTTTCAGTGATTTTCAGAAGAATGGGAAGAGGCGGCGGCCCTCTCGGAGTAGGTAAGAGCAATGCCAAGGTTTATGTTCAGAAAGAAACGGGCGTAACATTTAAGGATGTTGCAGGTGAGGACGAGGCAAAAGAGTCACTTGTGGAAGTCGTTGATTTCCTTCACAATCCTGCAAAATACGCCAAGATCGGAGCTAAGCTTCCCAAGGGTGCTCTTCTTGTGGGACCTCCCGGAACAGGTAAGACACTTCTTGCCAAGGCAGTTGCGGGCGAGGCACACGTTCCTTTCTACTCACTTGCAGGTTCAGACTTCATCGAGCTTTATGTCGGTGTCGGTGCAAGCCGTGTAAGAGACCTTTTTAGCGAGGCAAGCAAAAATGCGCCTTGTATCATTTTCATAGATGAGATCGATGCCATCGGAAGAAGCCGTGACAATAAATACGGCGGCGGAAATGAAGAGAGAGAGCAGACACTTAACCAGCTCCTTTCTGAGATGGATGGATTTGATTCATCAAAGGGTGTACTTATCCTCGGAGCAACAAACAGACCCGAGATTCTTGATAAAGCTCTTTTGAGACCCGGACGTTTCGATAGAAGAATCATCGTTGATAAGCCCGACCTTAAGGGAAGAGAAGAAATCTTAAAGGTTCATTCCAAGGACGTTAAGATGGATGAGACCGTTGATCTTAAAGAACTTGCTCTTGCAACAGGTGGAGCGGTAGGATCGGATCTTGCAAACATGATCAACGAGGCTGCCATCAATGCGGTTAAGTCCGGAAGAGAATTTGTATGCCAGAAAGACCTCATGGAAGCCTTTGAGCAGGTTATCGCAGGAAAAGAAAAGAAAGACTCAATCCTCAGCAAAGAAGAGCGTAAGCTTGTAAGCTACCATGAAGTTGGTCATGCTCTTGTGAGCGCTATTCTTTCAAATACAGAGCCTGTACAGAAGATTACCATAGTTCCCAGAACAAAGGGCTCACTTGGATATGTTCTCCGTCTTCCTGAGGATGAGAACCATTTAAGAACAAAAGATGAACTCATGGAGCAGCTCATTGTTTCGCTCGGCGGACGTGCGGCTGAGGAACTTATATTTAACACGGTAACAACCGGTGCTATGCAGGATATTGAGGATGCTACAGCTACTGCAAGGAATATGATCACACTCTACGGTATGAGTGACAGATTCGGACTTATGCAGCTTGAATCCATCCAGAACAGATATCTTGACGGAAACAGAGTTCTTCAGTGCAGTGATGAGACTGCAACACTTATTGATGAGGAAGTTAAGGCACTTCTTGCAGAATGTTATGAGAAGTCCAAGAAGATTCTCAGCGAGCACCTTAATACAATCGACAAGATTGCTGAGTTCCTTATTGAGAAAGAGACAATAACAGGAAAAGAATTCATGAAGATATACAGGGAAGTTGAAGGCATCCCTGAACCCACAGAGGAAGAGGCAGAGGAATCAAAGAAAAAGCGTATCTACGCTGTAAGACCCGAGTCTGCCAAGATCGGTGAGAATATTCCTTTGAGGGAAAACAAGAAAGAAGACAATGATTCCGAGGCTTCAAAAGAAGCAGAAAAGGCAGAAGCTCCCAAGGAAACAGAGGAGCAGATTGCGCCTGCAACTGAAGAAAAGACTGAGGAAAAGAGCGTAACAACTTCCGAAGATAATACTTCGGGCGGAAGATTTTCACACGTTCCGGACAATTTTGACAATAAGTAAATAATAATTCCCCCGCTTTTTGGTTTTGCGCCTGTATAACGGCAAAAATGCAGATAGCGGGGGTTTTTGCATTAACGGATTGTCGTATTATCATCGGTATATTATAATGTTAATGCGCTGTAGTCAGTGCTGTAATTACGAAATGGCGATTTTTCGCGGTAATACAGACACAGAGAACATAAGGTAGAGCAGGAATGAATTATAAAATTTGTATAAGTACAGATAAAGGAATAGTCAAACAGGTCAATCAGGACGCCACGATGGTGAAAGTTGCCAGTACTTCCGCATACGGAAGGATAGTGATGGGAGTCTTGTGTGACGGAATGGGAGGACTTTCCCACGGAGAAGTTGCAAGTGCGACAGCAATCGAAGGCTTTGCACATTGGTTTGTTACGGACCTTCCGAGGGCACTTACGAGAGAAAACTCGACAGAGCGCCTTGATACGGTGGAGAAGCCGGATATAATGACAGAAGTTGAGCGCCACTGGATGTCACTTGTAAGAGACATCAATATGAATATATTAAGATATGGTGATGAGAACAGATGCAGGCTCGGAACGACGATAGTTGCGTTTATAGAAGTTGCAGGCGACTATCTTATCATGAATGTCGGAGACTCAAGAGTTTACAGCGTTGAAAAAAATAAGATGACTCTTTTAACACACGATCAGAGCGTAGTGCAGGATATGATAGACAAGGGGCTTATGACTGAGGAAGAGGCAGAGAAGAGCCCGCAGAAAAGTATTCTTTTGCAGTGCGTAGGTGCGTCGGATATAGTTGTGCCTCAGTTTGTACGAGGCAGGGTTAACCCCGGTACATCGATACTTATGTGCTCGGATGGATTCTGGAGGAAACTTTCCGAAGGAGAAATAATTAGTAAATTCACGAAGAGCAGAGCTTTATCTGAGGAAGAAATGAAGAAGGAATTGGACAATATGGTTGATCTTTTGAAGGAAAGAGGCGAGACAGATAACATTTCCGCAATCCATATTGCCATAGATTAAGGGAAACATATGTTAGAAATTGGAAGCATTGTCGGCGGCAAGTATAAAGTACTGAATATTATTGGTCAGGGTGGTATGAGTACCGTTTACCTGGCTATGAATGAGCGTGCGAACAAGCAGTGGGCAATTAAAGAGGTCAGAAAAGACGCAGTAACCAACTACCGTGTTGTGCGTCAGAGCCTTATTACAGAGACCGATCTGTTAAAAGAGCTCTCACATCCCTATCTTCCCAGTATAGTGGATGTTATTGAAGAGGACGGAAGATTCCTTATCGTAATGGATTACATCGAAGGAAACACTTTGGAAAAAGCGCTCAGACTTCTCGGACCTCAGCCGCAGGAATACGTAATTGAGTGGGGCATACAGCTTTGTGATGTACTTGGATATCTTCACACCAGAAAGCCTCCTATTATATACAGAGATTTGAAGCCCGGAAATATCATGCTCCGTCCAAACGGAACAATTACACTTATTGATTTCGGAACAGCCAGAGAATATAAAGAAGCAAATACGGGAGATACATCATACCTCGGAACCAGAGGATATGCCGCTCCCGAGCAGTTCGGCGGAATGGGACAGACGGATGCGAGAACAGATATCTATTGCCTAGGAACGACAATGTATCATCTTGTAACAGGCCACAATCCCGGAGAGCCTCCGTTTGAGCTGTATCCCATAAGATATTGGAACCCGCAGCTTTCACCCGGACTTGAGTATATTATCGCGAAATGTGTTCAGAATAACCCGGATGACAGATATAACTCCTGTGCGGAAGTTATGTACGATCTCCAGAATTACAAGGAGCTCGACAGAGGATATAAGAAGACAGCAAAGATCAGTATCGCGCTTTTTGCCGCAGTGGTAGCTCTTTTCGTCGTATTCCTTTCATCTGCGGTATCATTCAAGGTTAAGGCAAATACGATACAGAAAGAGAATTATACGCATTACATAACAGAAGCAAAGGGTGCTGCAGATAACCTTACATCCGTTGAGATGTATGCGAAGGCCATTGCGATGCAGCCTGAGAATAAGGATGCGTATATAGATCTTTTGGATAATTTTTTCCTTATTGATGATAACTTCTCTGAGGAAGAAGATAAGCAGTTAAGGTCGATACTCATTACTCCCACAAAAGAGGGAACTGTTGAAGAAGCTCTTGCAAAGAATAAAGATGCTTATGCAGAGATAGCTTATAAGCTTGGAATTGCATATTATTATTGTTATAAGGAAGAAGGCAATAAGCAGATGGCAATCAAGTGGCTTGAGATTGCTGCAGAAAACAATAAGCTATCAACTGCGCAGCAGGAAAGAGCGAAGCGTCTCGGAAAGATTGCCGGTTATTACAACGTGATAGGTAATTCAACTAAGACAGGCGATAAAGTAGTTAGTTACAAAGAATTCTGGGGTGACCTTGTGGCGATTGCTGACGGCGATATCGCAGCTGTTGATAATGAAACAACGGCGCTTATCATCTATAAGGAGATAGCAAGTCAGGTATATAACAGTGCGGATAAGTTTTTGAAAGATGGAGTAACATATGAGGAAATTAATGATGAGATAACCCTCTTACTCAGAAGCATTGATTATATCGTCAGCAACTACGAGCTTACAGACAGAACCAGAGAACTTGTCAGCGAAGACCAGAGAAATTTAGCGCTTGCAAAGGATGCGCTTGAAACCGCTGCAGGCAAAAAGAAGAATGGGTAAAAAATGAACGATATAGAATTATACAATCTTATGGCGCTCATATCTGCGGGTGTGGCGTTTATAATGCTTGTGCTTGCCATAGTAATGTGGATTAAGCTTGATATAAGGCATTATATAGCCGTGCTTACGGGAACCGAGGCCAGAAAAAGAATAGAGAACTTAAGGAAATCAGCGGAAGCCGGAAGCGTCCATGCAGATGTTTACGGAAGCAACAACAAGGCTAAGCTTTCATGGAATACATCGGAAGGTCTTGCTAGAGTTGCTGCGATGGAGATTTCCGATGAAGACGGAACAGTTGTCCTTGCACCTACAGGTACCATGCAGAGAGAAGGTACAACGGTGCTTGAGAGTAGCGAAGAATACGCAACAACAGTATTAAACGCAATAAAAGATTCAGAATTTGTTGTTGAAAGAGAAATAGTTAACAGAGGCGATGAGTGATTTTGACGTCAAAGAAGAATTAAAGAAACTTCCGAACAAACCCGGCGTATACATTATGCGTGATTCAAACGACACCATAATGTACGTTGGGAAAGCGGTTAACTTGCACAACCGTGTCAGGTCTTATTTTCGAGCCAATATCGGAAGAGGACCGCAGATAGACAGAATGGTCGAGCAGATTGCCCGCTTTGAGTATATCGTGACGGATTCTGAGCTCGAAGCCCTCGTTCTTGAGAATAATCTCATCAAAGAGCATTGTCCCAGGTATAATACCCTTCTAAAAGATGACAAGACATACCCCTATATTAAAGTGACAGTCTCGGAGGATTATCCGAGAGTTCTTTTTTCCAGACTGATGAAAAAAGACAGATCGAGATACTTCGGCCCATTTACGAGTGCTGCGGCCGTAAAGGATACGATCGATCTTATAAACAAACTCTATGGCCTTAGGACATGTAACAGGGTTCTTCCAAGGGACATAGGGCTGGACAGACCATGCCTTAATTACCACATGAAGCAGTGCAGCGGTCCCTGTACAGGCGATATTACCAAGGAAGAGTACAGAGAACGCGTTGACAAGGCGCTTGAATTTTTAAACGGAAACTACGGGCTTATTATAAAAGAGCTTGAGCAGAAGATGAATGATGCTTCGGAAGAACTTGATTTTGAATCCGCTGCAAAATACAGAGATCTTCTTTCGAGTGTCAGAGTCGTTGCCCAGAAACAAAAAATGACAGACTCGTCAATGGAAGACAAAGACATAATCGCTATAGCTTCAGACGAGAACGATGCGGTGGTACAGGTCTTTTTCGTAAGGGACGGAAGACTGATCGGAAGAGAACACTTCTATATGACTCATGTGTCAGAAAATCCGGAAAAAGAAATCCTTCTCAATTTCGTGAAGCAGTTTTATGCGGGAACACCTTTTATTCCCAGAGAATTGGTGCTTCCTGAACCCATTGAGGATATGGAGATAATCCAGGAGTGGCTCAGTGAGAGGAAAAGTAGCAGAGTCTACATAACCGTTCCCGAAAGAGGACAAAAAGAAAAACTCATGGAACTTGCGGCTCAGAACGCAAGGCTTATTTTGTCCAAGGATAAAGAGAGGATAAAACGCGAAGAGGGTAGAACCATCGGCGCTGTAAAAGAGATAGAAAAGCTCCTTGGACTTAAGGATATCAGCCGAATGGAGGCGTATGACATTTCCAATATAAGCGGCTTTGCAAATGTAGGTTCCATGGTAGTTTACGAAAAGGGAAAGCCCAAGAAGAGCGACTACAGGAAGTTTAGGATTCAATCGGTTTCAGGTCCCGATGACTATGCGTGCATGCACGAAGTGCTGACAAGAAGGCTTCTTCATGGAATCGAAGAAAAGAAAGATCTCGAAGTAAGGGAGATTGATGCAAGATACGGAAGCTTTACCAAGTTCCCCGACCTGATACTGATGGACGGAGGAAGAGGACAGGTCAATATCTGTCTGAAAGTTCTCGATGAACTTGGAATCAACATCCCTGTGTGCGGAATGGTGAAGGATGACAATCACAGAACCAGAGGGCTTTATTATAACAATGTCGAGCTTCCGATAGATACCAGATCGGAGGGCTTCAAACTTATCACAAGGATACAGGATGAGGCGCATAGATTTGCTATCGAGTATCACAGGTCGCTGCGCAGTAAAGCGCAGGTTAAAAGCTCGCTTGATGACATCCCGGGAATTGGTCCGTCGAGAAGGAAGGCGCTGATGAAGCATTTTAAGTCCATAGAAGACATAAGAAATGCTTCAGCTGAGGAAATTTCTGAAGTTCCGGGGATTCCTGCAAATGTTGCGGTAAAAATTAAGGAGTTTTTAAGCGGGAATAAATAGAATATCCGATTAATTTATCCGAAAGAATACATACTTAAAAAGTGGCTAAAAAGGCCACTTTTTTTAATTGAAAAATTTAATGCGATTTTCGATATTTTTAGCAGAAAATCTATTGCTATTATCAAAAAAAAGATGTAATATTAGCGAAGCTGAATTAACATTCAATAACAATTCATTAACAGCTTGATTACAAATGCTTAGGGAAAAGCATGAGAAAAGTCTGGGATAGCTTGGAGGAAAGTATGAAGAAGGTCAAATTAAGGTCTATGGCGAAAAGAATGCTTCCGGTAATGTTGATACCGATTCTTTTGTTCGGAAACTATGCCACAATCACGGCTTATGCTGAGGAAGTAACTGCTCAGGAGAAGGCAGTGGAGGAGAAGGCTACTGAAGAGAAGAAGTCTGAGGATAAGGCTTCGGAGGAAACAAGCAAGGAAGATAAGGCTAAGGAAGAGAAAGCTGCTGAGGAAAAAGCCAAGGAAGATAAGGCTAAAGAAGAGAAAGCTGCTGAAGAAAAAGCCAAAGAAGATAACTCCAAAGAGGAAAAAGCCAAAGAGGACAAATCTAAGGAAGAAAAGGCAAAAGAAGATAAGTCTAAAGAAGAGAAAGCTACAGAGACTAAGGCTTCAGAAGACAAGAAAACCACAGAGACAACTGACTCCAAGACTGATAAGAGCAAAGAGTCGGACGAGAGCGACAAGAAAAGCGATAAGAAGGAAGATAGCTCTAAGTCTGATGAAAGCACACCGGATGTGGTAGAACCTGTAAAGAACGTAGACGACGTACTTGAGAACAAGCAGGAGACCACACCTGAAGAGACTGAAAACAAGGAAGATACAGACAAAAAGCCTGTTAAGAAAAAAGATAAAAAGGTTACAATAAATTTCGATATACAGAACAAAGGCAATAGCGGATTGAAGATCTCTGCTGAAGATAAAAACGACATAGGCAGATCATATTCTTTCGATGTTAAGGCGGAAGAGGACTCTGCTGAGGTTGTTTTCAGCTATTCTATTGCAAGTTTTTATGAACTGTATTTTGTTTCTGGTGACGAGTTCACTGTAGATGCAAAGGAACATACCATCACATGCAAATTGGAAGACCTGAAGGACGGTGAGAATAAGTTCAAGTTCACAGGTAAAGTTGATGTGACAGATAAAGACGCTCCTGCAATCTCAGAGCCCGGAGCAAAGGGAGATGCAGATTACACAGGGAGCAACGGAGAAGCGGTAGTTGCAGGTTCAGACAAGTCAAAGCCTGCTTTCACAGTAAAAGTTACTGACGAGGGATCGGGCGTTGATAAGGTTTATGCCGTAGATTCATATGGCACACAGCGTGAAATGTCAGGAGATGACGGTTCATATTCATGGTCTCCTTCAAATTACGGAAATTACAAGATTGTAAAGGTAATTGCTAAGGATAAGCTTGGAAATAAGTCAGAGAGCGGAGTGGGAGATATTCCTCTTATCTGCTACTATGCTTCAGATGAAGAGAAGGATTTCAGAGTAAATACAAAGACTGAAGACTGGTATTCACTTGCAGCACATAATGAATCAAACTTCATGCTTGAAGTAACAGGTATATCCAACCGTGAGGTTCAGGAGATCACAGTATCCGATGTATCAACAAAGGTAGATATCTCAAGAAGCAACTATGGCGGAAGATATACATTCAGAGCAAATATTCCGCTTCCTGTAAAAGAAGGCGAAAAAGAATATGAAGTAAAATGTCTTTTCTACGGAGACAAAGAGGCAAAGACAATTGCGAAGAAGACAGTAAGAATCGATAACACAGCACCTTCTGCAGAAATCAAAGTAGACGGTGAAGAAGAGAAGCTCACACCTTTTGAGAGATTCCTTCGTCTGTATGACAGATTCGGATGGTTCGCTTCAAACAAAGATATAAATGTCCTTATCAAGGTTCCAAAGAACTGCGATGGCGAGACAAAAGATAAGAAGACCAGTGGATTCTATGGAATTGTTTATAACGTAAACGGTCAGAGAAGAGAAAAGACAATTAACGACGCAAGCGGCAAGAGCGATAAAGAATATTATGTATTTGAAGAAAGAGTTCGCTCATACGGCGGATTGTCAGAGTGCAAATACGATGTAGAAGTAGTAAGCATCAGAGACTATGCAGGAAACGTGGCAGATCACGTTGAAGGCGGAACAGGTTCATTCGTTATCGATAAGTCTGCACCTACCATTGTTTACGATGTTGACGGAATGGTTGCACAGGACGAGAACAGAATGTACTTTGGTGGCAATGCTCGCGGTACTGTAACAATCGAAGATATGGATCTTGATATTGATTCTATCAAGTTTACAGAAGGTTCCGGAGAAAACTTCAAGTATGCTATTCCTTCTTATAATGAAAAAGAGAGCGACGGAAAGCATAAGGCTGTTTACGATTTCAGACTTGAAGGCGACGGAACATACAAGATCGAGACATATGCCAAGGATACACTCGATCAGGAAAATACAGCGCTCAGTAATGAGATGGTTGTTGATACAACAGCTCCCAAGATTGAGATTTCTTATGATAAAGAAGCTCCTTCGGCAGACGGAAGCAAGTACTATGCACAGAACGTGCAGGTAACCGTAAAGGTAGATGAAAAGTGGCTTGATGAGACTAAGTCATTTGTATACATCAAAAAGCTTGATGTTTCAGGCGCAGAAGTAGGTCATGCACCTCTTAATGACTGGAGCGGAGACCTTGGAGATGAGAGCCATCAGATCACATTTACAACTGACGGCGACGGAATGTATCAGATCTCAGTTGAAGCATATGATATGTCCGAGAACCACGAAAGCGCAGAAGGAAACAAGTTTGGCGTAGATACTACAGTACCTGAGGTAACACTTACATTTGATGAGAACGATCCTCAGAATGACAAGTACTACAACAAGCCCAGAACAGCTACTCTCACAGTTACAGACTTCTCTTTCTACAACGAGGGAGAAACACTTGATATCGACCAGAAGGTTGGCGGTGCAGAAGTAGACGGATGGGCAAACACAGGCCTTAACACATACACACGTACAATTAAGTTTGCGGAAGACGGATTCTACAGCTTCAATTTCCTTTGCAAAGACAGAGCAGGAAATGAGTCAAAGAATGTTTATGAAAAAGAATTCGTAATTGACCGCACATCACCTGAAATAAATGTTACATACAACAAAATAGCTGTTGGAAACGAGAAGTTCTACAAGGATACAAGAGTTGCAAACGTAGACATTAAGGAAATGTCTTTTGCAGACAAGCTCGTTGAAGTTACACCTCAGTCAATTCCTGATGTTTCATCGGTACCGGCACTTGCAGGATTTGCTTCAAACAACTTCAACAACGTTTCACATATCTCATTCAGTGAGGATGGAACATACGGCTACGTTATCAAGTGCACAGACCTTGCAGGTAATACATCAAAAGAATTCACATCTGATGTATTCATTATCGACAAGACAGCACCTGAAGTAACATTCTCAGGAGTTGAGAACTACTCAGCGAACAACGGTGTAGTAGCACCTTCGGTAGTTTATGGAGATAAGTACATTGATATAGATGCTTCTAAGGTTGCTCTTAAGGGTGCAAACAACGGTGGAGTAAACGTAGAATGTGCAATTAAGCCTATTGAGAACGGCTTCTCAGTTTCATACAGCGACTTCTCACATGATAAGAAGATGGATGACCTGTATGTACTTGAAGCAACAGTTCGCGACAAGGCAGGAAACGAGACCAAGGACAAGCTTGTGTTCTCAGTTAACCGTCACGGTTCGGTATTCGTAATCGGTGATGTTGCAAAGAAGTTCAACGAGAAGTACTACATAAATGAGCCCAAGGATATCACGATCACAGAGATCAACATCGATGAGCTCACACAGAAGAACGTTTCAATAAGCCGCGACGGAGATATCAAGGACCTCAGAAAGGGAAAAGATTTCTCAGTTAAGCAGCAGGGAAATGAAACATCTTGGAAGACATACACATACACAATTTCCAAGAACAACTTCAATGAAGACGGTGTTTATGCATTAACCGTATATAGTAAAGATAAAGCTACAAACGTACAGGATAACAAATCAAGAGATGCAGAAGTATCATTTGCAATTGATATGACCGCACCCGGAATTGTTGCCGCAGGAATTGAACAAGGCGGAGTATACAAACAGGAATCACTGGACTTCAACGTCAACGTAACAGATAACATGGGCGTATCAAAGCTTTCTATCTGCAATAACGGAGAAGAAATTGATTCTTGCACAGGAGAAGAGCTTGAGGAAAAAGGCGGAGTAAGAAGCCTTACACTTAAGGAAGCCGATAAGGTACAGGAGATCACAGTTATTGCCGAGGATCTTGCAGGTAATAAGGAAACAATGGCAATTGGCGGAATACTCGTAACAACTAAGCAGGAAGTAATTGATGATAATAAGACTGCTTTGGATCCCGAGCCCGGACCGAAGCCCGGAAATGTACCCAGCCCTGCAAACAGCATGTCATACTTTGTATTTGCAATTGCAGCAATCGCAACATTGTCAGTCGGCGGCGGAGCAATCTGGCTTATTAGGATGAAGAAATAAAATAACAAAATAAATAACAAACAAAAAAGCAGTTTAACGACTGCTTTTTTGTTTGGAAAAAATAATTTCACATTTGTTTTTTCGTATGAAAATATATTGTCAATAGCGCGGAACTGCGGTACTATTAACGGTGCTGGGCGAAAAAGCCCGCATGCTTTTGGGGAAAAGCATTTAAAGTCTGGAAATATCTTGGAGGAGAAGTATGATGTACACCAAAGTCAAGGCTATTGCGAAAAAAGTGCTTCCGGTTATGATGGTACCAGTTCTTTTATTCGGCAATTATGCCACAATCACGTCTTATGCAGATGAACTCGAAATGTCTGCAAATCCCACAGAGGAAAAACAAAATATAGAAACAGAACCAGTAAGTACTAAAAATGGTCCTGAATTAGTTGATGGAGGGGGGCGCACTGGATTAGTTGTTGAGCAGAATAGTGAGCCCGGAACAGGACAAGACAAGTCAGGTTCTAGCAACCAACCAGAGCAGGAAGGTGAAAAATTGGACGGCCCTTCAGAACCAAAGGTTGATGATGCCGACGATTTACCAAAGCAGAATGGGGGAGGCGCTACCGGTTTAACAGAACAGAATGGTAAAGAAGTTGTAGGGGCGGACAATGAAGAACCAAAAGTTTTAGGAAGTCAGGACGGAGCAAAAACCAAAGGTGTAGCTCGAAATATTCTGACATCTATGACTGGTGTTGGTACTGATGCTCCTTCTTCACTTGATTTTTTGGCAAAAGCCAAAAATGGAGTGCCTAATCAGAATGGTTCGAGTGGCAAAAAATCTAAGTCAACTTCCATAGAAAAAAAATGCAAAGTGAACATATCATTTAACATAGAGAATGGAGCCGAGGGTGACTTTATACTCTATTTAGATGGTCAAAAAATCGATGGTTACACATATTCTTTTGACGTGTCAGAAAAAAGTCAGTCAAGAGAAATTGTTTTTAATTATACACTTGCCGACAATTACAAGCTGGATGATGTTTCAGGCGGCACTATAAATACTGAAGAAAAAACTATCACATGTTCATACGAAGGTATTAGTTTTGGTGATGATAGCGAAGATAATGACGAAAACAATAACGATAACACCAATGGTGATGAAAACGACACCAATAATAATGACGAAAATAATAACGATGATAACAACAGCAACGGTAATGATGTAAACGGCACAGGTAATAATGATAATGACGGAAACAGCACAGATGATAATGGCGAAAGTAATGGCGTAAGCAATGAACAGGCAGAACTTAGTAGAGATTACACATTCTCAGCCACAGTAACAAAGATCGACGCCGAAGGCCCTTCCATTGAGGCTCCTTCTGTAAACATTAGAGAAAATGCAGTTCAAGCGGTTCAATATGAAGGAAGCGACGGAAAAAGTGTTATAGCTTCATCAGATGGCGCTGAGCTGGTATTTACAGTAAAGGTAACGGATGAAAAGTCAGACGTTGACGAAAACGAGGTGTTTGCGGTTGATTCTAAAGGTGCTAAGCACCAAATGACTAAGAGCGAGAATGATAACGACATCTATACCTGGTCACCAAGTGAAGCTGGCAATTATTCAATCAAAAAAGTAATCGCAAAAGATCAGTGGGGCAACGAAGCATCCATTCCTAATAATAATGATGATGATGCAATGTCAGATCTCTTTGATTCTCTCCCTACAATGTGCTATTACCCTGCAAACGAGGAGAGCAACTTATCTGTTAGCACTATCGATAAAGAAGGAGAGTGGCAGCAGTTTAACGGAACTACATTTGGAATGACGATTAAGACTGAGAATATAACTGAGAAGAAAACAGTCAGAGAGATAGAGTCGGTAAAGATAAAGAAAACAGACGAGAGCGGAAATACGTCTGAAATTCCTGTCAATGAATCTCAGATACATCGCAGTTTTTCAAATGATAAAAACTCAGACGGAAAGCACGCTTTCAGCGCAACAGTTAATATACCTGTAGAAGAAGGCGAAAAGATTTATGAAGTAAGCTGCCATTTTTACGGCGACAGCGAGAAAGACGAAAACGGTAATGACATAGACATATACAAACACGTTGCCACGAAGACTGTAAGAATCGACAACACAGCTCCTTCAGCGGAGATTGTTATTGACGGTGATGAGAACGAGATCAACCTCACTTCATTTGGCAAATTTTTCCGTGATTTCATGCGCGGATGGTTTGCGGCTAACAGCGATATAACAGTTCTTATTAAGGTTCCGAGGAACTGCGACGGTGCAACGGATGCTAAGAGAGTCAGCGGCTTTAAGGGCATAACTTACGAAGTTAATTATGACGGTGAAAAAAAGGAAGTAACCAAGACAATCAGTGACATTAACGCTTCTAAGAGTACAGATGAGTATTATGTGTTCGAGGAAAAGATAAAATCAACAGGCGAACTTAACATAGACGATTATAATGTTCAGGTGCTCAGCATATGCGACTTTGTAGATAATGTTGCAGATCATGCTGAGGGCATCAAAGAGTTAGGGCAGACAAGATTTATTATAGACAGAACAGCACCTACTATCGTTTATGATATTGACGGTCAGGTTGCGCAGGATGAAAACAGACTTTACTTTGGAAGCAGCGCTCGCGGTAAAGTAACTATCGAAGATATCGATCTTGACGTTGATTCAATTAAGTTCAGAAACGAAGACGGATCGGTTAAGTATATAGTTCCTTCCTACAATGAAAAAGACAGCGTTGAACTTAGCAAGCGCATATACAATTTCCTTCTCGAAAACGACGGTGCATACAAGATTGAGACAACTGCAAGCGATACACTCGGACAGACAAGTTCTGAGACAAGTACAGAGATAGTTGTTGATAAGGTGGCCCCCAAGATTGAGATTACATATGATAAAGAAGCTCCTTCGGCAGACGGAAACAAGTACTATCCTTCAAACGTTCAGATTACTGTAAAGGTAGATGACAAATGGCTTGATAAAACAAGTTCTTTTGTCCGTGTGAAAAAAATTGATGTGGCAGGCGGAGAAGTTGGTGTTGAGCCGCTTAATAACTGGAGCGGAGACCTTGGCGACGATGAGCATGTCATAACATTTACAACTGACGGCGACGGTTTCTACCAGGTTTCGGTTGAAGCGTATGATATGTCAAAGAACCATGACAGCGCTGAAGGAAACAAGTTTGGGGTAGATACTACGGTTCCTGAAGTTACACTTACGTTTGACGAGAACGATCCTCATAATGATAAATATTATGACAAGGCAAGAACAGCAACCATCACGGTTACAGATTTTTCTTTTAACGAAGATGAAGCGAAGCTTGCAATTGATGAGCAGGTTGGAAAAGCATCAGCAAGTAGCTGGGCAAACACTGCAGTTAATGTATATACACGCACGGTAAGCTTTGAGCAGGACGGAAAGTATACGCTCAAGTTTAACTGTAAGGATAAGGCGGGAAACAGCTCAAATGAGGTTTCTGAGGCAGAGTTCGTAATTGACCGCACCGCGCCTGAGATAAATGTTTCATATAACAGCTTAACTCCCGGAAACGGCAAGTATTACAAGGATACACGAATCGCAAATGTAAATATCAAAGAGATGTCTTTTGACGACAAACTTGTTGAACTGGCACCTCAGCCTGTGAGTGACTTGGGCACAATGCCGGCATTCAATGGATTTTCATCTTCGGATGACAGGAACGTTTCGCAGATTTCATTCAGCGAAGACGGAACATACGGATATATCATTAAGTGTAAAGACCTTGCGGGTAACACGGCAACCGAGTACATGTCGGATATATTCATTATTGATAAGACAGCTCCCGAAGTTAACTTCTCAGGAGTTGAGAACTTCTCGGCAAACAACGGCGAGGTTGCACCTACTGTGGTTTATGGCGATAAGTATATTGACATTCAGGCTTCCAAGGTTACTTTGAAGGGCGCAAACAACGGACCTGTAAATGTCGGAAGCAGCGTAAAGCAGATAGAGAACGGCTTTGCAGTTTCATACAGCGATTTTGCGCATGACAAGAGCATGGACGATCTGTACGTGCTCGAGGCGACAGTTTGCGATATGGCGGGAAATCAGACCAAGGACGAACTTGTCTTTTCCGTTAACCGTCACGGTTCGGTATTTGTTGTCGGCGATGTGGCCAGAAAGTTCAATGAGAAATATTACATTAACCAGCCCAAAGACATCACGATAACTGAGATCAACATCGATGAGCTCACGCAGAAAGATGTTTCGATAAGCCGCGACGGAAGTATCAGAGAGCTCGTAAACGGCAAGGACTATTCCGTAAGCCGCCAGGGAAGCGATACTTCATGGAAGACATATACTTACACAATTGGTAAAAAGAACTTTGGAACGGACGGAATTTACTCCGTAACGGTTTACAGTAAGGACAAAGCGACAAACATCCAGGATAACAAGTCGAGAGATGCCGAGATTACCTTCGCGGTTGATATGACGGCTCCCGGAATTGTTACCGCAGGACTTGAAGAGGGCGGCGTTTACAAGCAGGATTCGCTTGACTTCAACGTTGACGTAACAGACAACATGGGTGTTGAGAATCTCACCATCTACAAGGACGGCCAGATCGTTAAGTCATGCACCGGCGAAGAACTTGAAGGAGTCGGCGGCGTAGAGACCATCACTCTTAATGAGTCGGAGGAGAGACAGTCCGTTACCGTTATTGCGCAGGACTACGCAGGCAACAAGGAGACTCTCGCAATCGGAGGAGTCCTCGTATCAACCAAGGAAGTTCCTGTCGAGACAGAAGATATCCTCGGTCAGAAAAAAGAGAATCCTCATAAAAAGAATGCGGCTAAAAACAGCTTATCATTCTTTGCTTATGCTCTTGCTGCTGTGGCAGCGTTGTCTGTTAGCGGAGGAGCGGTATATTTGATTAAAGTAAAAAGTAAGGTTGAAAAATAAGATTATGTGATAGAATAAGTATCATGATATAAGATACAGTGCAGTAATTCATGGAATTTGGTAAAAGATCTCGTTTTAAAAATTAACAGGAAAAGAAAACACACTGATGCGGAATTTTTATCACACAATCATAATCAATATTCACAGAATTATTTTTTATCTTATTAAGTCAAATATATGGCTTAGGCATATCGAGAGACATTCTGCGGAAGAGCGATATGCTCTTGCGAACGAGATGGTCACTTGGTCGAATAAGTCATCGGGGTACAAGACTATTGCTTACGGATACGAGAACCTGCCGAAAGAAGGCGGGT
This sequence comes from Butyrivibrio sp. M55, assembly GCF_900116865.1. GTDB lineage: Bacteria > Bacillota > Clostridia > Lachnospirales > Lachnospiraceae > Butyrivibrio. The sequence continues at coordinate 46,579 of NZ_FPCD01000014.1, read as the reverse complement.
ACATGCTCTATCCGAATCATCAGGGTAAGTACGACGTACTTGGAATTTTTAATACTCATAAGAGGCCGATTTCATTTGTGATGGATGAAAAGAGATCGCATCTGATATTGGTCTCGGAGTTTCTAAGGCTCGTTGAAGGTAAGACGATTGAGCTTAACGATCCGAGGCATACAATAACTGTTTTTAACGAGATGGCGGAAGAACTTAAGCAGGGCAGGAAGTTCATTCTTTTTCCGGAAGGCGGATATAAGGAAAACAACGGCAATGTTGTGGAGACTTTCAAAGCGGGAAGTTTTAAGGTTGCACTGATGGCGAAAGTTCCGATTGTGCCCGTGGCGCTTGTTGATTCGTATAAAGTGTACAACAGCGATCACGTCGGGCCTGTCACAACATATGTCTATTACCTTGATCCAATCTATTATGACGAATACAAGGACATGCGCAGTCACGAGATTGCGGCCATGGTTGAAAAGATCATAAAAGAAAAGATTGCGGAGCATCTTGCGAATAATAAATAAATCTTCCGGAGGTTGTAATGAACAAGCTATTTGCGGTTTTTGCGGCGCTTACCTTTATCGCCGGCGTTATCGTTTTTACTCACGGCGAGCTCAATAAGAACAGTGAGGATGAGCCCGAGACTTATAAATGGATGAGGATATTTGGGGCAATATTGGCGCTCATCGCGATTGTATGTGCCATATTATGTAAAAGTATGTAGCCTTTCGTATTTTCTTTTTGTTATATAGGGTGTAAAATAAACGTAATTAAGAACACTTTTATATTGAGGGAGGGAATAAAATGGCGGCTACAAGTATCAAAACTAAGGTAGAAATTCAGTACTCAGATCTGACGATTACCGATGATCAGCTTGTTTCAAAGGCTAAGAAAGCCTATGGAAAAAAAGACATTAAGGACCTCAACATTTACGTTAAGCCCGAAGAGAAGATGGGATATTTCGTTGTAAACGGAAGTGACAACGGATGTTTCGACCTCTGATATTAAGGCGAAGTAACAAGTATAACAGATAATTGATCGCAGACGGGAAGCTACGGTTTTTCGTCTGTTTTCTTTTGTGCAAAACATGGTATTATAATAGGGTTAAAGTGTAATTTCAGAAAGAAGGAACATAATGGAGAAACTTGCGATAAACGGAGGAACTCCGGTAAGAAAAGAAAAATTATATTACGGAAAACAGTGGATAGATGAAGATGATGTGAAGGCTGTGGCTGAAGCGCTTACAGATGACCTGATAACATGCGGTCCGCGCGTTGCGGCACTTGAGAAAAAACTCTGCGAAGTTACGAAAGCAAAATATGCGGTGGCGGTAAGTAACGGAACAGCGGCACTTCACTGTGCGTGCCTTGCGGCAGGACTTGGTGAAGGAGATGAAGTAATAACATCACCCATCACATTTGCGGCTTCTGCAAACTGCGCGGTTTATGTGGGCGCAACACCTGTGTTTGCAGATATCGATCCCGAGACATATAACATAGACCCCGACAGCATAGAGGCTCATATAACTGATAAGACTAAGGCAGTGGTTGCGGTTGCTTATACGGGACAGTCTGTCGAGTATGACAGAATTCAGAAAATCTGCGACAAGCACGGACTTATTCTTATAACAGATGCGGCTCATGCAATCGGAACAAAGTATAATGGACAGCCTGTAGGCTCTATAGGCGATATGACCTGCTTTAGCTTCCATCCCGTTAAGACTGTAACATCGGGCGAGGGCGGAGCAATTACAACAAATGACCCTGAATTATATAAGAAACTTAGGCTTGCATCGCAGCACGGAATCGTAAGAAATCCGGATGACCTTGTGCATGAATCTGACGGCGCTTGGTACTACGAGATGCAGGAGCTTGGCTTTAACTACAGACTTACTGATATTCAGTCGGCTCTTTTGATAAGCCAGCTTGATAAATTGCAGAAATTCTCGGACAGAAGAAAAGAGATAGTAAATAAGTACAATGAAGCATTTAAGGATGTGCCTGAGATAATCGTACAGAAGGAGATTCCTGAGTCTGATACGACAAGGCACCTGTATGTGATACAGCTTGATCTTAACAAGCTTAAGTGCACAAGAAGAGAGTTCTTTGATGCTCTTTCTGCAGAGAATGTTCAGCCGCAGGTTCACTACGTGCCTGTATATTACTTCCCGTTCTATGAGAAGAAAGGGTACAAGAAAGGTCTTTGCCCTGAGGCTGAAAAGCTCTACAACGGAATGATGAGCATACCTCTTTATCCTCTTATGACTGACAGCGACGTGGATGATGTTATTACCGCGGTTAAAAAAGTTGTTGAGGGGTATAAAAAATAATAACGAAAATGTCCGCATAAGAAAGTAACGTAAAAATGTGGACAAGCTTTTATATAATGAATTAAAATGAGGTAGATGTTAAAAGAAATTTTGATATCTATAATTATAAAAAACAGTGATAAACGGAGATGTTTATGAAAAGTTCTATATTAGATAATAAGACGATATTGGTTACCGGAGGAACAGGTTCTTTTGGACACTGCTTCACACAGTACCTTCTTGAAAATTACAATCCCAAGAAGATTATCATCTACTCACGTGATGAGTACAAGCAGTTCACAATGGCGAACGAGCGTGTGTACAAAGAGAACGCCGACAAGATGAGATTCTTCATCGGTGATATCAGGGATGGAGCCAGATTCGAGAGAGCATGCGAGAACGTTGATTATGTTATCCATGCGGCAGCTCTTAAGCAGGTTCCCGCTTGTGAGTATAACCCTGATGAAGCTATCAAGACAAATATCGCCGGCGCGCAGAGCGTTATAAATGCGGCACTTAATACAGGTGTAAAAAGAGTTGTGGCTCTTTCTACAGACAAGGCTGTTAACCCCGTAAATCTCTACGGTGCGACCAAGATGGTATCAGATAAGCTCTTTATCGCAGCAAATGCATATTCGGGAGCTAAGGATGTCAACTTCTCAATCGTAAGATATGGTAACGTTGCAGGAAGCAGAGGTTCTATCATTCCTTTCTTCAAAGAGCTTATCGCAAAGGGAGAAAAGGAGCTTCCTATCACGGACTACAGAATGACACGTTTCTGGATCAGCCTTCCCGAGGGTGTTGAGCTTGTTCTCAAGGCACTTGCAGAGGCTAAGGGCGGCGAGACATTCATCAGTAAGATTCCTTCATTTAATGTAAAAGATCTTGCTGAGGCTATGTGCCCCGGAATCAAGACTGTGGAAGTCGGAATCAGACCCGGTGAGAAGCTTGATGAGATAATGGTTACAACAGAGGATGCACCTTTCACTTATGAATACGATAAACACTTCATCGTATATCCTCAGGTTGTATTTAACGAGAGACAGGTACCCGACCTTTCAGGAAAGAAAGTTGCGGACGGTTTCTACTACAGCTCAGGAAACAACACAGAGTGGATGTCTGTTGACGAGATCAGAAGAAGACTTCCCGAAGCTGTAGATCACTGATATACTTGCGAACATTAACTTAATATGTGCAGATGCAGAAAGGAGAACCACCATGTACGAACAGATTAAATTACCTTATGCTACAAATGCTCTTGAACCTCACATCGATCAGCTTACTGTTGAAACTCATCACGGCAAGCACCACGCTACTTATACCAAGACTTTCAATGAACTTGCGGAAAAAGCAGGCATGAGTAATCTCAGTGCGGAGGAACTCCTTGCATCACTTGATAAAGTTTCGGATGAAACTTTGAGAAAAGGCCTCAGAAATCATGGCGGCGGTTATTACAACCATAACCTTTATTTCGAGATGTTCTCGCCAAGCCCCGCAAAAGCTCCTTCAGGAAAACTTGCAGAGGAAATCGACAAGACTTTCGGTAGCCTCGATGCGCTTAAAGAGCAGCTTTCAAAAGCGGCAGCAGGACAGTTCGGCTCAGGCTGGGCATGGCTTTCAACCGATAAGAACGGAAAACTTTCCGTTTCTGCTTCACCTAACCAGGACAACCCTATAAGCGAGGGCAAGGGACTTATTCCCATTGTTGCGCTTGATGTATGGGAGCATGCATATTACCTTAAGTATAAGAATTTGAGACCCGATTATATTAAGGCATTCTTCGAGATTCTTGATTGGGGTAAGGTTTCGGAGAGATACAATAAGATTATTGGTGCATAAAATAGATATTATTGATGATAAAAAAGGCTTCGGGCGTGCCCGAAGCTTTTAAAATGCCGCAAAATGCTGTGGTTTTGTAATTTTGATAAGATATATTTGTTGATATATTGCGACATATATACTATCATATAAAAGATTGTTGATTATATAACGATAGCGTATGACTCATATGGGAAGAAGAAAAATTAAAGAACAATATCATACTGATAAACGACAGGTTTTTTGCATCGGATGCAAAGGTATACCTGCAAAATACGGTGGGTTTGAGACATTTGTCGAGAACCTTACTCTTTGTAGGAAAAGTGACAAGATAAGATATCATGTTGCTACCATTGCAAGAGAAGATTCAAGATACCAGTATAACGGAGCAAAGTGCTATAACGTCAAAGTTCCCGAGATAGGACCTGCCAAGGCGGTTGTTTATGATATCAAGGCACTTGCAAGAGCAATAAGATATTGTGAAGAGAGACCTGCCATTGATAAACCAATCTTTTTCATAATGGCGTGCAGGATTGGAATTGTGATTAGGCACTACAAGAAAAAGATAGAAAAGCTTGGCGGAAGGCTCTATATCAATCCCGACGGTCATGACTGGGAGAGAAGAAAGTGGAGCGCTCCCGTAAGGATGTACTGGAAACTGTCAGAGCGACTTATGATCAAGCATGCTGACAGGATTATTTGTGACAGCAAAGAGATAGAAAAGTATATTAATAAGGAATATTCTGCATATAATCCGAGTACGACATTTATCGCTTACGGCGCAGATCTGGCAAGGTCCACATATGCAGATGACGACTTTAAGTTCACGGAATGGCTTGCAGAGCAGGAGACCAAGCCATTTGAGTATTATCTGGTAGTCGGCCGATTTGTAAAAGAGAATAACTTTGATATTATTATAAAAGAATTCCTTAAGAGCTCTTCAGATAAGAAACTTATAATAATCACAACAGAGAATGATAAGCTTTTACAGGAATTTGATGACAGATTACATTTCCTTGACAGCGGCAGGGTGACTGTTGCTGATTCGGTTTATGATAAACAGCTCCTTAAGAAGATAAGAGAGAATGCATATGCCTATATTCACGGCCATGAGGTTGGAGGAACCAATCCGAGCCTGCTTGAGGCACTTGCATCAACTGATGTAAATTTTGTTCTTGATGTAAGCTATAACCATGAAGTTGCGGAAGATGCCGCAATATACTGGGACAAGGACGGAAGAAATTTGTCCGATGTAATCAATGCCAATGACAAGATGCAGCAAGATCGCAGGGCAGAGTTTAGTAATCTCGCTAAGAACCGTATATCGGATGAATATACGTGGGAAAGTATATCAGATAAATATGAGAAGGAATTTCTCGCATAATAAAGCATAAATAAATTGAACAGAGAGGCTGTTTAATATGAGAATTGGAATAGATGCTCATATGCTTGGAGATCGTTCGGGTGGCAACGAAAGCTTTTATAGAGGCATTCTTGCAGAACTGATGCCCGATCCTGAGGATGAATATTATTTATTTGTTCGAAACGGCGTTGACGCGTCCGAGTATATGGACAGATTTCGTGTTGTTTTTTTCAAGAGTAACAATTCCATATATAGAAACTGCATTGAACTTAGAAAACTTTGCAAAGAATATAAGATTGATGTATTGCATACGCAGTACTATCTGCCGCTGTTTAGCCCTTGCAAGACGGTAGTTACGATACACGATCTTTCATTTGAGCATATAAACAACGTATTTACCAAAACTGAGTATATAAAAGATAAACTGCTTGTTCCGCATGCTGCAAGACGCGCAGATGCGGTTGTTACTGTTTCTAATTTTTCCAAACAGGACATAAGCAGTACATATAACGTTCCGGAATCCAAGATAGAAGTCATACCCAATGCGGTAGGCTCTGAATTCTACAAACTTCCGGAAAATGATGAACTTAGAGCGAAAGTAAGAGATAAGTTCAATATCGGTGATAGTAAATATATTATCTGCGTGAGCAATCTTCAGCCAAGGAAAAACATCCCGAGGCTGGTCAGAGCTTTTGGCAAATATATAGATGAGAATAATAAAGACTGCAAATTGGTACTGGTTGGCAAAAAAGCCTGGATGTACGATGAGATTGAGCAGTGCGTTTCAAACTACAAGGATAATGTCCTTCTCACAGATTACGTTGAGAACGATGAACTTGTTGCACTACTCGGGGAAGCGGCAGGATGTGTGTATCCTTCGATATTCGAAGGATTTGGAATTCCGCCTCTTGAGGCGCTTTGCTGTGGAACACCCGTAGCTGTTTCGGATATCCCTGTAATGAGAGAAGTTCTCGGAGACAACGTTATATACTTTGATCCTATGAACGAAGATGAAATTGCGGAAGCAATAAAGAAATTATTTGAAACTCATTTTGGTGTGGACGAAGCGATTGTTTTAAAATATTCGTGGAAGAAGAGTGCAGACAAGCTTAGAGAAGTATATTTGAAGGTATAAAATTTATAAGATTTGTTTTTCCCAAGTAAGGTTTCACTTTGCTTGGGAAAAACTTTTAGTAAGTGGGAATGTGCTTATGAAATTGGGGCTGGTTGTATTAAATTATAATGATGCGGAATCAACTATCACATTTTTGAATAATATAAAAGATTATAAGAAGATAGATAAAATTGTAGTAGTAGACAATTGCTCTTCAGATAATTCTTATTCTAAGTTGAAAGAGTTAGAAAGAGATAATGTAGAAGTCGTACAGACTGAAGAAAACAGAGGTTATGCTTCGGGAAATAATTTTGGAGTAAAGTATCTTTCTGAGAATTATGCCCCTGAGTTTATTATAATATCCAATCCGGATGTGTTTTTTGACGAGACAGTAGTTGATTCGTTACTTGAATGTTTGAATATATTACCTGATGCCGGTGTTGTGGGATGCAGAATGAACTGCCTTTCATCCATAGAACTTCCGATAGCGTGGAAACTTCCTCGTTTTAGGGATTGCCTAATTCAGGATTCATATATAATAAAAAAAATCTTTGGAGATCCGCTGGAATATAAATGCGAAGAACTTAAAGAGGAAATTTGCAAGGTGGATGTTCTGCCCGGATCAATGTTTGCCTTTAAAACTGATAATTTTATTCAATTAGGCGGCTTTGATGAACATACATTTCTTTATTATGAAGAAAATATTCTGGCATATAAGCTCAAGAACGAAGGATTTACCAATTATTTGATAAATAGCTGCTCGTATGATCATATGCATTCTGTAAGCATAAATAAAAGCATAGATTCTGTTAAAAAACGCTTTAAATTAGCATTTCAGAGCAGATTATGGTATTGTAAAGAATGTCTGCATGCAAATACTATGCAGATTATGCTGTTGTATGTCTTTTATAAAATCGGTATATTTAATTATTTGGTTTATAAGAAAATAACAGGATAAGGAAGTAGTTTATGAAGGTGTTATGGATTGCTCCTTTCCTGCCGTATGATAAGGTTGATCATGCAGGAGGGAAGGTGCTTAATTACTATATTAATTCGCTGTGCGATAAAAGCGCTTTTGATGTGAGATTCATAGGCTTTTCCAAGCCCGCGGAATATAAGCATTTTACTCTGGACAAAAAGATTCAATGCTACATAGGCTTTTATCACGACCATGGAATTAAAAAGATAGCCAGAAACTGTTATGATCTGTATTCGTTAAAATGTCCGCTTGACAAAAATGGCAATATTACCACAAGTTACCTGAAATTATGCATTTTAAGACAATTAAAGAAGCTAAAAAAAGGTGGTTATGTACCTGATATCATCATACTTGAGTGGACCCAGGTAATAGTTTTTGTAAATGATATAAAAAAGGTATACAGCAATTCAAAGGTTGTTGGAATAGAAGAAGATGTCAGTATTCAGGCGTTCCTTCGTAAATATGAAAATGCAAAGGGTAGGATACACAAGGCTGTCACAAAAATGCGATATAATAACATTACTAAAACCGAATGTGGGGCACTAAACGCGTGTGATCTTGTGATTCTCAATAATGAAAAAGACAGGGCAATACTTAGAAAGCTGAATATTCGTCCGAATATAAAAATGTGGGCATCATATTATGACAGGATAGAAGTTCAGAGAACTTCAAATCCCAAAAAGAACATTCTCTTCTTTGGAGATATGTCACGTCCTGAAAACAGTGAACCCGCGAAATGGCTTATTGATGAGGTGTATCCTCTTGTAAGGAATCTAGGGATTGAACTTGTTATACTTGGAGGCAATCCGTCTGAGGAACTCAAGAGTAAGGCCACTGATACAATTCATGTGACCGGATTTGTTAAAGACATAGAACCTTATCTGTCATCAAGCTTGTGCTTGGTTGCACCACTTGTCCTCGGAGCGGGAATCAAGATTAAAGTACTGACCTGTATGGCAGCAGGAATACCGGTATGTACCAATGATGTTGGAATAGAAGGAATTCCGGCAGAAGATGGCAAACATTACCTGCATTGCAAGGATAAAGAAGAGTATGCAAGCGCTATAAAGAGACTTTTTGAGGATGAGCGGTTGGCCGGAGATATTGCCGATAATGCTTGCAAACTTATGGATGAAAAATTCAATTACCAAAAAACCGGTGAAGAATTTGCGAAGTGGCTGATTGAATTGGCAAGATAACTTGTAATTTTGTAATAAAAGATGTGCGCTATGTATTTATTTAAAATCAAAAAGGAGTGTTTATACAGTAAGATGAAGTTTTCAATGGAAGATATAAGGCTACTCCTTAGCCTTGTCAAAAATGATTTGAAATCAAGATATTCGGGATCTGCGCTTGGTCTTGTGTGGGCATTCGTTCAGCCGCTGGTTACAGTAGTGGTGTTCTGGTTTGTCTTCACGGGAATGAGAAATCCTCCGGTTGATGATGTACCATTTATATTGTGGTTTGTTGCGGCTTATATACCGTGGACCTTCTTTAATGATGGCTTACTGTCGACCACCAATGTTTTTTATGAATACTCATATTTGGTTAAGAAGATGAAGTTTAAGATATGGCTTCTTCCTATTATTAAACTGCTTTCATCATTTTGTATTCATTTGTTCCTGCTTTTATTCGTGTTCTTTCTGTATATCTTATATGGATATATCCCGACTGTGGCATGGGTAAGTGTTTTATATTATTCGGTATGTGTTTTTGCATTACTTATCGGACTTGCATACTTTGTCGGAGCTGTATCGGTTTTCTTTAAGGACGCGGCACAGCTTGTAAACATCCTTTTGCAACTTGGTTTCTGGATGACCCCTGTATTCTGGAGCCCTACTACGATGAATGAAAAAGTAATGAAGGTACTCAGGTTTAATCCGCTGTACTATGTTATGGAAGGAAACAGAGCGGCCCTTATTGAGGGAGCGGGATTTTGGAACCGCTCGATAAAAGAAACGGCGTATTTTTGGCTCTTTTCATTTGTTATGCTTGCCATGGGAACAAGGGTATACAAGAATTTAAGAGCGCATTTTTCGGATTTATTATAATTATATGGAGCAATACAGATGGAAGATATTGTTGTAAGAGCAGAGAATATTACAAAGGAATACAAACTGTATAATTCTGAAATGGATAGACTTAAGGAAGCATTTCACCCCTTGAGAAAGTGCTATCATAAGAAGTTCTATGCACTTAATAATGTATCATTTGAGATAAAGAGGGGAGAAAAAATAGGAATAATCGGTTCTAACGGAGCCGGAAAATCTACACTTCTTAAGATTCTTACGGATGTTCTCAATCAGACTTCCGGAACGCTTGAAACAAAGGGAACGGTAGCTGCATTGCTGGAGTTGGGGGCAGGATTCAATCCCGATTACACAGGAATGGAGAATATCAAGCTTAATGCTACTTTGATGGGGATTTCTCAGAGCCAAGTAGAAGAGAATATTAAAAAGATAGTAGATTTTGCGGACATTGGTGACTTTATCAATCAGCCGGTTAAGAGCTATTCTAGCGGTATGTTTGTGCGACTTGCGTTTGCAACACAGATTTTTTCTAATCCGGATATTCTGATTGTTGATGAAGCTCTCTCTGTCGGAGATATAAGATTCCAACAGAAGTGCTATAGAGCTATGGATCAGCTTATGAAAGATAAGACCGTTATTCTTGTTACACATGATACTGCGGCCGTTACACGTTTCTGTAAAAGAGTAATATGGCTTAATCACGGCGAAAAGATGTTTGACGGAGATACGGTTGAGGGACTTCAGAAATATCAGGAATATCTTATTAATTTAGCGATGGATGAAAAAGAAGAAATCGTTTGTTTTGATGATGATAAAGAGAGTATAGGAATAACTTCTGGTGAAGTGCAGATAGGCAATATTCCAAATGTAATTGCTAGTTCCGGATATAAAGGCAATGGAAACGCTATGATAATAAAGGCTGCAATATTAGATGAAGATGATAATGTTGTAGATATTATTGAGCCCAATCAAAAAATCAGGTGTGTATTTGTTATAGAGTATAAGAAGCCTATAGAGAGACCAATACTTGGACTGGAAGTATTTGATAGATTAGGTAATATTATTTTTTCCATAAATTCAGAAACATTAAATGTTAGACTTCCTCAAGGAAAAGGGATTGTTAGATATGATCTTTCTATAGTAGTTCCGGAGTTAAATCAAGGTGAGTATACAATTTCTCCGGCTATAGCAAGTGGGTATCAGGAACCACATGTTCAGATGTGTTGGATTGATGATGCGCTTAGCTTTAAGGTGCCACCTCGTGAATATGATATACCGGGATTCTTTTATGTGGAAAAGGGAAAAATAAAAGCTTATCAAATTGAGGAAAACAAATAATATTATGAAAATTATTAGAAGTAAATGTTACATTTGTGGATGTGATAGTGAGTTTTCAATTTCTGATGACGCTGTGCTTTTGAGAGAAGCTCGATGTCCGCATTGTGGTGCGTCTTTAAGAAATTCAGATGTTGCAAAGTGCATTCTTGATTATTTTGGAAATAGTGATTCTAATCTGTTGTCATTGTCGAAAGAAGAGCTAGCAAAGTATAAAATTCTGAATACTTGTTCATCCGGAGTAATACATGATGCATTGAAAAAAAGTGATAATTATATTTGCAGCGAGTATTTTAAAGATGTTCCTAGTGGAGAGTATTGTGATGGCATCATGTCAGTTGATCTGACAAATATGCCGTTTGATGAAAACTCAATTGATTTGATCATATCGGAAGATGTATTCGAACATGTTGAGAATTATGAATGCGCTCTGGAAGAAATAAACAGAGTGCTTAATGTAGGTGGAGCACATATTTTTACGGTCCCATTACATGAAGGTAAAAAGACGGTTACAAGGATTGGAAAAAAAGAGGTGTATCACGGAGATCCCAATCCGGAGAATAAAGATAATGGAGTGCTTGTATATACGGATTGGGGAGATGATATATGCGATATCATTGATCGGAAAGGTTTTTCCAGTTCTATAGAATATTTGCATAATTTTTATAATCCGAATGAGATTACTGATAGTGATTCTTCATACGAAGAGTATTTGAATAAAAGAAACTGTTTAGAAAAATATTTCAAGTATAATTCTAATGTAATTGTATCGAAGGTAATAAAGAACGAAACTGTTCGAAATAATCACGAGGGAGATAAAGATTTGGAATTTACAGGAGAAAGATTTATTCCGGGTATAGATGATGCTGAGTTGGAAATAGAGCATTATCAGAGATATTATTCTGTATTACCGTTAGTAAAAGGAAAAGTGGTTGTAGATGCAGCATGCGGTGAGGGATATGGTACAAATATCATATCAGAGTATGCTAAAGAAGTTACCGGTATTGATATAAGCGAAGAAGCAGTAGCACATGCAAGAAAAAAGTATGGAGCTAAATCCAATATTTCATTTTTACAGGAGAGCATTGCGGAATTAAGCTTGAAAGATGGAAGTGTGGATGTATTTGTTTCATTTGAAACGCTGGAGCATATTCCTGAGGAACTACAAAGGCAGTTTATGAAACAAGTTCAAAGAGTGCTTAAACCAAATGGTATTCTTGTTATTTCTACGCCAAATAAAAAAGTTTATTCTGATGACAGAAATTATCATAATAAATATCATGTTCATGAATTCTACAAAGAAGAATTTGAAACATTTATAAGCGAATTTTTTACCAATTATAGGATTTATCATCAATTCTTTGAGGTTATGTCTGTTATTGATTCTGGTGAGTCAACAGCTGACAGTATACAATACAAGAAAAATGATAGCTACGAGATAGATGGAAAATATTATATTGCGATTGCTTCAAAGGGCGAATTGCCAACTGAAAAGTATGGAAGTGTTTTCCTTAACGAGTATAAAGAATATGATCAGAAGCAGAAAAGAATACTTACACTTCAGGAAGAAGAGGACACAAGGAATAAGCATATTGTAAAACTTGATGGAGAGATTGAAGTTTACCGAAATAGAATAGCTGAATTAGAAAAATGGCTGAATCAAAAGACAGATTTAACCGAAAAAGAATTATTAGATGATAATCATAGGCTTTCAAATCATTCTATTAGCATGAAGAAGCAGATTGTTGAATTGATTAGCAATAAAGATGATCTCGCAAATGAGCTAGAGGATAGATTAGATGAGATCTCAGCTTTAAAGCAAACAATTAAGAATAAAGAAGGACACATAGAGCAGCTTTTAGAAGTTGAAAGAGCATATGAGAGAGAGAAGGCATCACGTTCTTATAAGATTGCGCTTGGAATAAGGAAAATCAGTCACTTTTTTTTGCCGGAAAATAGCAAGAGAAGATTTTTTGCAAAAGTAATCGCCCGATGCTTAAGACATCCAAGTTTTATTTTTGTTGCTCTTAATCCAAAAAGAATCAGAACATTTTATAATTCGGTTAAAAACGAAGGCATGGAAGGGGTTAATCTTCGCTATAAATGTGTTGAACAGGATGCGGATCATCAATCAAGCAATATTGATAATAGTTTTTTGGATTTATTTCCTGTAGATAAAAATGGAAAAGGGAAAACCATTGATAAATACTCTAAGTTGGATTTTGCAGTGCATGATGTTCCGGAAGTGTCGATAGTGATTCCTGTATATAACCAATTTGGTTATACATATAACTGTTTGAAAGCTATTCAGAAGCATAGTGGCGATGTGGCTTATGAGATAATTATTGCTGATGATTGCTCTACCGATGCGACTGAGCATATTAAAGATGCTGTATCCGGAATTACAGTTGTGAGGAATAAAGAAAATTTGAGATTCCTGTTGAACTGTAATAATGCTGCTAAGTATGCAAAGGGAAAATATATTTTATTCTTAAATAATGATACGCAGGTGCAGAAGAATTGGCTTAGACCGCTAGTTGATCTTATGAGTGACAGTACAATAGGCATGGTAGGTTCTAAACTTGTATATGCTGACGGAAGGCTTCAAGAGGCTGGTGGAATTCTGTGGAAAGATGGTTCTGCATGGAACTATGGGAATAAAAAGAATCCTGAGGATCCTGAGTATAATTATGTTAAAGAAGTGGATTATATTTCAGGTGCTGCAATTATGATCAGAAAAAGTCTATGGGAAGAAATAGGCGGATTCGATGAGCAATTTGCTCCGGCATACTGTGAAGATTCAGACCTTGCTTTTGAAGTAAGAAAACATGGTTATAAAGTAGTATATCAGCCATTGTCTGTTGTAGTTCACTTTGAAGGTGTTTCAAACGGAACAGATCTTAGTTGTGGGCAGAAGGCATATCAGGTAGCCAATAGTAAGAAATTCTATGAGAAATGGAAATACGTTCTTGAAAAAGAGAATTTTGATAATGCGGAGAATGTTTTTATTGCAAAGGATCGAAGCAGATTTAAGAAGCACATTCTAGTGGTTGATCAATATGTTCCTATGTATGATAAGGACGCAGGATGCAAAACCTCATATATGTATCTCAAGATGTTTCTGAAAATGGGATTCCAAGTGACGTTTATCGGAGATAATTTTTTTAAGCATGAACCATATACAACGGAGCTCAATAAGCTTGGAATAGAGGTACTTTACGGTAACTATTATGGCAAGACCTGGAAGGCATTTCTAAAAGAAAATCTTAAGTATTTTGATTACGTATATCTTCAGAGGCCGCATATAGCATCAAAATATATTGATATTGTTAAGGAATATAGCAATGCAAAAATAATATACTATGCTCACGACCTTCATCATGTGAGAGAAAAAAGAGAATATGAACTGACAGGTGACCGTAATAAATTAGAGTCTTCTGAGAAGTGGAAGAAGATAGAGTACGATTTGTTTACTAAAGCTGATGTTGGTCAGGTAGTGGGAAAATATGAACAGGAAATAATGCAGAAGGCATTTCCTAATAAGCCTATTAGGAGCATTCCCATTTTCATATATGATACGATTCCTCAGAATGTCAGAAAAGATTTTTCACAAAGGCAGGATCTTATGTATGTAGGCGGTTTTGGTCATCCGCCCAACGTAGACTGTGTGTTATGGTTTAGTAAAGAGGTTATGCCGCTAATTGTAGAAAAATATCCCGATATCAAGTGGCATATTGTTGGAAGTAAAGCCACCGATGAAGTTAAAGCTCTTGCAAGTAAAAATATAATTGTTGATGGTTTTCTTTCTGATGAAGAACTTGCAGAAATGTATAATTCATGTCGTATAGACATTGCGCCTCTTAGGTTTGGTGCAGGTGTAAAGGGCAAAGTTGTTGAAGCGGCATATTATCAGATCCCGCTTGTAACAACATCTATCGGAGCAGAAGGGCTTGATGACAGCGTAGGTAATATGCATGTCGTTGATGATGCCAAGGAAATGGCAGATTATATATGTGATTTGTATGAGAATTATGATGTGCTTAGAGAAATGTCAGATGCCGGTAAAATTTTTATTGAAAAGTACTTAACCCCTAAAAGTGCAGAAGATATTTTGAGATTGGATATGGATGTGTAAGGTGAGCATCAGTATATCTAATGATAGCAAGCTATTTAAATGTATAAGAGTTTGTTCAGAGAAATATTGCAAACTATCAAGGAAGGAAATACTACATGGTTATATCAAAAACACCGTTTAGAATGTCGTTTTTCGGTGGCGGCACAGATATGGAGGATTTTTTTAAGGAGCATGGAGGCGCAATAATATCAACTACCTTTGATAAGTATTGCTATGTAAATGTAAGACATTTGCCACCTTTTTTTGACTATTCTACAGAGCTTGCTTATTCCAGGATGGAAAGGGTTGATTCTGTTGATAAGATAGAACACCCTGCAATCCGAAACGCTATGGATATGCTTGATATGCAGGAGATAAGGCTTACTTATGAAGCTGATCTACCTGCAAGATCGGGACTTGGAACAAGCAGTTCTTTTGCTGTCGGAATGCTTAATGCTTTCTATGCGCTTAAGGGAAAGTATGTTGATAAGAAGAAGCTTGCTAACGATGCAATATATCTTGAGAGAGTACTCTGTAAGGAAGCAGGAGGATGGCAGGATCAGATAGCTGCAGCATATGGCGGACTTAATAAGATAAGCTTTGGAAGTAACGGATATGAGGTTGATCCGATTATCATTTCTCCTGAAAGAAAAAAGGAACTTAATGGAAATCTGATGATGTTCTTTACGGGATTCACAAGATTCTCATCCGAGGTTCAGAAGGCAAATTCAGGCGGAAACAAGGAAGAAAAAGAGCGCAGATTGTTGGAAATGCTTGGACTTGTTGATGAGGCGGAGAAGATTCTTACAGATAAGGATGTAAGCCTTAATGAGTTTGGAAGACTGCTTGATTATACATGGAAGCTTAAGAGAAACACGGGAGCAGCCGTTACAACGGATCATATTGATGAGATCTATACAAAGGGAATAGAGGCCGGAGCTTTGGGAGGAAAACTTCTTGGAGCAGGCGGCGGTGGATTCTTTGTCTTTTACGTTGAAAAGGATAAACAGGATAAGGTTAATGAAGCTCTTGGAAATCTTATGCATATTCCTTTTGAGTTTGAAGACGGTGGAACAAGGATTATTCATTATACACCTGAAGCATTTGTTCCCAATGACAGGAGCGTTACTGCATGAAGACAATAATAATGGCAGGTGGCAGAGGAACCAGAATAGCATCTGTGGCAAGTGATATTCCCAAGCCGCTTATAATGATCGCGGGTAAACCTATATTATTGCATGAGATTGAATGCCTGAAGAATCAGGGATTTACTGATCTTATTCTGACTGTGTCTCATATGGCGGATAAGATAATGGAATACTTTGGCGATGGCAGTAAATTTGGTGTGAATATCAGATATTTTGTCGAAGACAGCCCATTGGGAAATGCAGGGGCTTTATTTAAGTTGTATCAAGAGGAAATGTTCTCTGAGGATGAAGACTTTTTGCTCCTAAATGCTGATTCGATGTTTGATGTTGATTTTCACAGGTTCCTTGATTTTCATAAGTCAAAACATGCACTTGTGTCTCTTTTTACGCATCCTAACTCACACCCTTATGACAGTGGGCTTATTATCTCGGAAGATGGCATTGTGCGTAATTGGCTGACTAAAGAAGATGCTAGGCCGAAGTGGTACAAGAATAGGGTTAATGCAGGACTTCATATTGTTAATTCTCAGATTTTTGGAATGACAGATATTGATATAGACAGTATCGGAACTGAAGTTGATGGTAAAACATATAAAGTCGACCTGGACAGGCAAGTAATTAAGCCTCTTGTAAATACAGGTAAAGTAGCTGCATATGACAGTCCCGAGTATGTCAAAGATATGGGAACGCCTGAGAGATTTGAGCAGGTTACAAATGATCTTATATCGGGAAAGGTATCTGCCAGAAATCTGATGAATAAGCAAAAGGCAGTTTTCCTTGATAGAGATGGAACTATAAACAAATATGTCGGTTTCTTGAGAAGTATTGATGAGTTTGAGCTTCTTCCGGGTGTAATAGAAGCTATACATAAGATTAACGATTCGGGCTACCTTGCTATTGTTGCTACCAATCAGCCTGTGATAGCAAGGGGAGAAGTTACCTACTCCGAGCTTGAAGAAATCCATAACAAGATGGAAACGCTCCTTGGTGAGAAGGGAGCGTATATTGATGCGTTGTATTATTGCCCGCATCATCCTGATAAGGGATTTGACGGAGAAATTCCTGAGTTAAAGTTTGAATGTGAATGCAGAAAACCCAAGCCGGGAATGCTTTTAAAAGCGACAGAAGATTTTAATATAGACCTTGAAAATTCATGGATGATTGGCGATGGTGCCAATGATGTACTTGCCGGTAAGAATGCCGGCTGCAAGACAGCAATTATATCAGATAATAATGATTGTAATGCCGATGTATGTGTTAATAATCTTCTTGAATTTGTGGAAAGATATTTGATTGAAGGAGATAAATGAAGTAATGGAACAAAGAGTAGAAAGACATTTGGATTCTTTGATGATGAGATATCCCAAGTTGGAGGTTTGCAGGGAAGATATCGTAAAGGCATACAATATCCTTGAAGGTACTTATGATAACGACGGTAAACTTATGATCGCAGGAAACGGCGGATCTGCGGCGGATTCAGAGCATATTGCGGGAGAACTGATGAAGCGTTTTAAGATTGCACGTCCCATTGAGGATACTTTGGCAAAGAGGATACTTGAGATTGATCCTGTTCGCGGAGAAGGTCTTGCCAAGAATCTTGAGAAGTCACTTATGGCTATTCCGCTTGTTGCACATGAGGCGTTATCAACTGCGTATATCAATGATGTTGACGGATACGGCGTATTTGCTCAGCAGCTCATGGGATTTGGAAGGAAAGGTGATACGTTCCTGGCTATTTCAACTTCCGGAAACAGTGAGAATATTCTGAATGCGGTTGTCGTGGCAAAGGCCATGGACATAAATGTAATCGGATTAACGGGAGATAACGGCGGAAAGCTTAGAGAGTTTGCGGATGTAACGATAAGAGTTCCCGAAAGCGAGACTTATATGATACAGGAGCTTCATTTACCTGTTTATCACAGCTTGTGCATGATGCTTGAAGAAAACTATTTTGGATAAATAGTATTCATGATATGTGAAGAGGAATAGATGAAAAAGAAGGTTTATATCGCGATAATAGTTATAACCACATTGGTAGCAATGGCAGCTTACTTTGCAGTAATAAAAAAAGTAAAGATAGGTAGCGTAGAATCAGCAGGTAATGTTTGGGATAAGTATGAAATTGTTTTTGATAAAAGAAATAAAACTAAAGACAATCCATGGGGATATACCGTAGGGAAAATAGATGACGAGGTTTGTGGAGAAAGTATACTGTTAACGCCTAATACAAGTTTTACCATAAAAAATATTAAAGAAGATGAGATTGCACTAAAGGTCAAGATTCATCCGTGGGTTTCAGATAAATCAGATGGAATTGGAATTGATGTATGGTTTATGAATGAAACAGGAGAAGTATTAGGGAAAGATACGCTTGATATTGATAATTCAGCAAAATGGCATAATATAAAGTATCAATTAGGAAAATATGACAGTGCTTCTCAAATTAAGATTTTATGTAATAATGGCAAAAATAATGATGATGTATGCGATTGGTTGATTGTTAAACCGGATACTTCGTTCCCAAGTGATTTTGGCACAAACGGATATGTGAGATCAGTAACATATTATGGTAATGTGTGGCCAATTAATTTCTGGAATAGTGAAATGGAAAATCTTGATCAGGATTTTAAACAGATAGTTGATGATGGATTTAATAGTATAATTATCTGCATTCCATGGAAAGAATTCCAACCAAATATGGATTCCATTGAATACAATGATTATGCGTTTGCTAATTTGAATAAGATAATGGAGGCTGCAAATAAGAACAATTTAGATGTATATACAAGAATTGGATATACATGGGATTATTATAATGATTCAAATGAATATATAACTGAGCGATATTTAGATATTTTGAGAAAAGCAGATACAAAAGATAAATGGTTGGATTATTGTAAGAGTGTATATGAAGAATTGTCAAAATATACAAATTTCAAAGATGGATTTTTAACTTGGGAAGATTTTTGGGGATGCTTAGCCATTTGTGATGCTGAGGATGAAAAAAAGCGTGTTAAATATGCATATGAAATAGGTTATCAAAAATGGATAGAGCAAAATTATGGATTAGATAAATATAATGATAGTTTTGCTTGTGGGTACGAGACAGTAGAGGCTGTACCAGTGCCTAATAGAACGGAACCTGCGATGGAAGCGTTTTACAATTTTTATGATAGTTATATCAATGAATTACTACTTGAAACGCAAAGCGTTTTTCCAAATATTTCTCTCGAAGTAAGAATGGATGCTGATTTGATTACAGATAAGGATGGAGAGAACAAATTATATGATCATTCGGATACATATACATGCGAAACGTCCGATTATACTGCAACAATGTATGGCATTCCTATGGGCTTTGAGAATAAAGGTGAGAAGGTAACTTCTGATGAAGCGCTTAATCATACTGAATATATTTTGAATAATCTATTGAATAAGAATAGTGAAAAACCTGTATATGTTGAGCAATTTCTATTTATGGATAATACTCCGCAGTTTTCTTATAATGCGCAGATAAAAGAAAATGAGGTGGGAAAATATTTAGAAGATGTTTCGGACGTATTATTAGAATATACTAAAGGTTATGGAATTTGGACATATAGAGATTATAAGAACAATATGTTTTATAATTCACAGTTTGCAAGGGGAGACGCGGGCTGGAAATTGATTGGGGCTCCAAGTATGAAAAAAGAAGATGCATTTGGGACTTGGGCGTGCTATTTGCAGGAAAATGACGGGATAGCGCAAGAGATTCCACCTGTTAGAAATCATTTTCCAAAAGAAGATTATATATTTGAATTTGATGTTTTAGAGAAATGTGAAGCAGAAATAAATATTAAAATGGGAAATGAATCCAAAAGCATAAGTGTTTCAGATAAAGGAACTTATAGTGTGAGTTTGCCTGCAAATGATTCATTTGATTTTGAGATAAGTGTTATAAAGGGAGCAACGATAATTGATAATATGTGTTTGTACTCTTTTATTCAGGAAGGGCATCTTTATGATTCTGATGACATAGAACAAGAACATATAGATAGCATTAGGATATTAAACGAGGAATTAAAAAATGCTGGATAATAAAATTTATACAACCAATTTGAGGAAAATGATATCAAGGAATAAGAATGATATTATTTATACAGTTGTTTTGTTTATAATACCATTTATTGTATTTGCACCTATCATTTTCTTAGATATAAATATAAATATCGGAGATGGTATTGGCTATGAAATATCACATGCTTTTTTTAGACAAGTAATCTTTGGTAAGGAGTTGCCTTTATGGAATAAGTATATAGCATTGGGAACATCTCATATAGGAGATATTCAGCAGAAATGTTTTTATCCGCTCACTTGGATATGTGCGTTGTTACCACAGCGGTTTTCATTTAAGTTTTTTTATGTTCTACATATTTCTTTAGCTAATTGCTTTATGTATTGTTTATGCAAAGATTTAATGTGTAATGCGATTGTGAGTGTCTTTGGGGCATTTTTGTTTTCTTTTAGTAATCTAGTCGTTATTAGATACGAACATATAAATATTTTGTGTTGCATTATTTGGATTCCATTGATTCTTCACTTTTTATTAGAGTTCTATAGAAAAGATAAGCTGTATTATCTTATTTCTATGGCGTTTGCTATGGGATTACAGTTTATGGCTGGATTTCCACAAATTTCGTTTTATAGTGATATGTTCATTTTTGTTTTTATGTTGTACTTGAATATTAAGTATAAAAAAACGATGCGATATTACTGTAGTTCAGCAATAAAATTAGGACTTATGTATATTATTATTTGCTTGGTTCAGATTTTGCCGCTTTATGAAATTATGAAATATTCAGGAAGGGATTCTATTACATATGAGTATTTTTCTGATGGAGCAGCAAATCTATTGCTGATATTGGATATGTTGGCACCTAAAGCAACGGGGGATTTTGGGAGCTTGATAAGTGGTGGTCATGAGTTCCCTACGGATACATATTTGGGGATAATTCCGTTAAGTTTGATTATGTATGCTCTTGCGTATATGAGAAAAAATAGAGATATTATATTTTTATTGATATATTCAGCTTTTGCTCTTATATTTGCATGTGCTTGCAGTAATTTTACAATTATAGGTAAGATAATATATCATTTGCCGTTAATTGGATCATTTAGGACTACAACAAGAATGTTGATATTTTTTGTTGTGCCATTGATGATAATTGCAATTTTAGCTTTAAAAGATATTTTTTTAAATGATTCATGGGAAAAATTACTTCAGATAGTGATTAGGCTTCTCTTTGTAACAATAGTTTTGCATGTTATTTCAAAAGTATGGAGTTCTTTTACAGATTCCAAAATCATTGATTATTATTCTGATAATAATGTTTGGATAAAATCAATGTTCTTGCTACTAATTTTGGCAATAGGATTGTTTATAAAAACAAAATTTGGAAAGAATAGGCAAATTGGCATTTTGCTTGCTATATTAGTGGTGGCATTTCAGGTGATTGATGTATATGTAATTAATATAGATGAGTCTACGTGCATGTGGAGAGTGCCATATCTGTTAAAAGCAAGAACATATGAAGAGACTTTTGAATCAGATGTTAATGAAATGTTGAAAAAAAGTGCAAATAGTGGGACTAGATATTTGGTTGATTTTTATACATGGGATGAGTTGGCAAAAACATCTTGGGCATTAAGGCCTAATGGTAATGTTTTATCAAGCTTAGCAATGGTTCAATCATATATAACTTTTAATAATCCAATGTTGTTAAAAATAGCTAACACAGATTATGGTATGATGATGAATTCAGATCTTTTAATGGCTTCATCAAATCCGAGTTTGATTAGACTCTTGAATATTGAGTATTTAGTAAAAAAGGATAATCAAAAACCACTGGGGCGATATGAAAATAAAGGTGTCGTTTATGAAGAATATATGGGACGTAGGCCAAGTGATGGCGAGACTATTTCTCTGGGAGAAAGTATTTCTGGCTCATATTTTTCTATTTCTATAGATGCAGTTGGCGAGAATGATGGCTGCATTATAAAAGTTGTCACAGACGATGGAAGAGAAACTGTTCTTGGGAAGATTACGCCGGATGAAAGATATTATAATTTTACATTTTGTTCTCGCAGTGTATCTAATGTTGAATTAGTTTTTGAGGATGGTAATAATGTAATAATTAATGGTTTGAGAGTAGAGAAAAACATAATTTTAGATAAAGAAAATACTGATTACAAAAAAGTATATGATGATGGTGACTATTCAATATACAAAAATGATGGTGCAGTAGGACATGTTTTTGTATTTGATAATGCTTATTTGATTGATAATCCAAAAGATTATGTAATAAATAATAAAGAGTCCATTAGATTTGATAAGGATGCGTATGTTGAAAGCGATAGTGGAATTGGTGAAATTCGAAATGCGAAGGGAAAGGTTAGTAATATTTTAGAAACGAATAATAATGTAGTTGCTCAAATTGAAATTGAAACAGAAAAGGCAATGATTGCGCTTTCCGAAAGTTATTATCCTGGCTGGAAAGCATATATTGATGGAAAAAGAACAAATATATATTGTGTAGATAATTTGATACAGGGAATTGTTGTCCCAAAGGGTGATCATGTTATAGAATTTAGATATTCTCCAGATTCACTAAAAGTTGGAGGATTAGTATCATGCATCGGGTGTTTTGGATTTATCGCTATATATATCACACAAAAAAGGAGGAATCAGGAATGAATCTAATTCAGATGGCTTCGATGCTTGAATTTTCTCAAAAAGGTGACGAAAGAGGTCACATGGTAGTTGTTGAAGGGATGAAAGATATACCTTTCGAAATAAAAAGAATTTTTTACATCTATGGTTCTGATAAAGATGTAATTAGAGGGCAGCATGCTAATCGTGAAAGCCAGTTTGTACTGATTAATGTGGCAGGAACAAGTAAAGTAAGAGTAAAAGATGGAAAAGGAAATGAGGCTGTATATTCATTAAATAGACCTCATACCGGAATTTACCTTCCACAAATGGTATGGAAGGATATGTACGATTTTAGCGAAGATTCTGTTTTGCTTGTTTTGGCTAGTACAGAATATAATGCCGAAGAATATATCAGAGATTATGATGAATTTGTAAAAATAATAAATTGTGGTGATGCAAGGAGCAAATAAAGTATGAAAGTGTCTTTGGTTATACCGGTATATTATAATGAGGACAATCTTAGGCCGCTTTATGATGATATAAAAGAAAAATTTATAGATAAAATTGACTATGAATATGAAATCGTAATGGTCAATGATGGCTCTAAAGATAAGAGTTATGAAGTTATGAAAGAACTGGCTGAAATGGATGGAAATATTAAAATTATAAGTTTATCCAGAAATTTCGGATCTCACGCAGCAATATTATGTGGTATATCAAATTGCACCGGTGATTGTGCGATAATAAAAGCTGCAGATTTGCAGGAGCCTACAGAGTTAATACTTGAGATGGTTGCAGAATGGAAAAATGGAAAAAACGTTGTTTTAGCTGTTCGTGATGGTAGAGATGAGTCGCAGAGGCAAACTTTTTTTGCAAACTTTTATTATAAAATGGTACAGAAAACAGCGCTTCCGGAAATGCCTGATCAAGGGTTTGATGTATATTTGATTGATAGAAAAGTTATTACTGTTTTGGAAAATCTGGATGAAAAGAACAGCGCGTTAACCGGACAGATTCTATGGAGTGGTTTTAATACTGGAAAAGTGTACTATAGAAGGCTTGCAAGAGAAATAGGTACAAGTAAGTGGACATTAAAGAAAAAAATACGATTAGTAATGGATACTCTTTTTAGTTTCACTTCTTTGCCGATTACAGTTGTTATATATATAGGGGGGGGATCTTTGTGTATAGCTTTGGTATGGGCGTTTGTAGTACTAATTGCTAAGCTGGTAGGTATGATTGGAGTTTCTGGGTGGACAACATTATTTATTTTTAATTTGTTTAGCTTTGGGGTAATAATGATGACTTTAGGAATTCTCGGAGAATACCTTTGGAGAACATTCGATGCTTCTCGGAAAAGACCTCCGTACATAATAGAAGAAGGAAATTGTATGGATTATAGTGAAAAGGAGAGAAAATGATAAAATATAGCATTGGAGATATGGCAAAGGTAAGTAAAACAATATCTGAATCAGATATATATTCGTTTGCAGGTATATCAGGGGATTTTAATCCTGTACATGTTAATAGTGTTGAAGCAAGCAAAAGTGTTTTTGGAAGACAGATAGCACATGGTTTTTTAGTTGGGAGTTTAATATCTAATTGTATTGGAATGAAATTACCTGGTGATGGAACTATATATATGGAACAGGATATGAAGTTTTTAAAACCTGTTTATATTGGTGATACAGTTACAGCATGTGTTAAAGTGTCAGAGATAATAAATGAAAAAAAAAATGTGCTTAAACTTGCAACTACAGTATTAAACCAAAATAATGATATTGTAATTGATGGATATGCAGTAGTAAAAGCACCTAAAGGAGAAGAACAATGAGTACGATTAGTAAAGAGGCAATAATTGCAAGCACGGCAATAATTCATGAGAATGTTGTGATTGAAAAGGGGGTTATTATACATGATTATGTAATTATTTATCCCAATACAGTTATAAAGGCAGGAACAGAAATTTATGATCATTGCGTATTAGGAAAACTTCCTACATCACCAGGAATTACATCAAGGCAATTAAAAAATGAATATGATACATTGGTTGTGGGGGAGAATTGTGTATTGTGCCCAGGGGTAGTTCTATATGCTGGAACAACAATTGGACATAACAATTTGCTCGGTGATTTTTGTTCGATTAGAGAAGAATGTAAAGTAGGTAATAATTGTATTATAAGTAGGAATGTTAGCGTGAATTATAATACTGAGATAGGCAATGATACAAAGATTATGGATAATACTCACATTACAGGAAATATGAAGATAGGGAATCATGTTTTTATAAGTGTTCTTGTTGCAACAACAAATGATAATACAATGGGAAGGGAAGAATATAACGCAGATCATGTATATGGAGCAGTAATAGAAGATGATGTTACTATTGGAGCAGCCGCCAATATACTTCCTCATGTGACGGTAGGGAAAAATGCTATTGTAGGTGCAGGCGCAGTAGTTACTAAAGATATTCCAGCAAATAAAGTGGTTATGGGATGTCCTGCAAAAGTGATTCGAGATGTAAAGTGTAAGTAAACTGACATTACGCTAAGAATATGGAAAATAACATAAGGAGAACAAGTTAGGTGGACAGGATACAACCAAATAGATTAGATCGAGGTTTTTTTCTTTATCAAAAAGAATTTGAAGATAAAGCATTAGAGGTGCTTCGCTCAGGCTGGTATATTTTAGGAAATGAAGTAAAAAGTTTTGAAAAAGAATTTGCTGAGTATGTTGGATCTGAGCATTGTGTTGGACTTGCAAGTGGTTTGGATGCATTGTGGATTGCTTTTCGTGTACTTGGAATTGGAGTAGGGGATGAAGTAATCGTTCAAGGTAATACATATATTGCAAGTGTTATGGGAATAACAATAAATGGTGCAACTCCGGTATTTGTTGAGCCGGATCAGTATTTTAATATAGATGCATCAAAGATAGAAGAAAAGATAACAGATAAGACAAAAGCTGTGTTGGTTGTTCATTTATATGGACAAGCTTCCAATATGGATAAGATAGTTGAGATATGTAAAAAGCATAATTTACGTCTTGTAGAGGACTGCGCTCAAGCTCATGGGGCAAAATTTAAAGGAAAGCAAATTGGTACATTTGGAGATATTGGTTGTTTTTCTTTTTATCCGTCTAAGAATTTAGGTGCATTTGGTGATGCAGGAGCAATTACAACAAATGATGCTAATATTGCGGATGACGTAAGAGTATTTAGAAATTATGGATCCGAAAAGAGATATTATAACAGGGTTGTTGGAACCAATTCGAGACTCGATGAAATTCAAGCTGGATTTTTGAGAATAAGACTTAAGTATTTAGATGAACTTGCGGAAGAGAAAAAAAATATTTGTGAGCGGTATCTGAACGAACTTCATAATGATAAAATCGAGCTTCCAAAGACGAGAGAAGGGGCAACACACATCTGGCATCAATTTGTAATTAGATCAGATCATAGAGATGATTTAATGAAATATTTGGATGAAAAAGATATTGGAACGATTATTCATTATCCGATTCCACCTCATCTTTCTGAAGCGTATAAGTATTTAGGATTAAAAGCAGGCGCACTTCCAATTACTGAAAAGTATGCAAAAACTGTTCTTTCATTACCACTTTATAATGGAATGTTAAAAGAAGAGCAGGATTTTGTAATAGACGCAATAAATAATTATTAGTTTGCTTTGAGATTCTGGATTTCATATTAAAGGAAATGGATAGATATGTTATTTAACACACCTCAATTTGTTATTATGTTGTTATCTTTGATTGTCATTTGGTATGTGATACCAAGTTATAGCAAGAAGATTTTTCTTTTAATTGTTGATTATTATTTTTCTTATTCCTTGGGAGGATTTGGGACTTTAGTAGCTTTGTTGCTTGTTACAAGTTTTACATATTTTGCGGGAATTATATTGGAGAAAACGACAAAGAAAAAGCAGTGTCTGCTTATGTCAGTAGCAGCACTAGTCGCACTTCTTATATATAGTAAATATGTTGGATTAGTGAATGGGATTTTTGAAAAAACTTCGGGTACAACGTTATATGTAATTACCATGATTGGAGTTTCATATTATGTTTTCTCTTCTATATCATATTTAGTTGATATATATATAAATAGAGATTGTTCGGATTATAATTTTTTAAATGTTGCATTATGGTTATCTTTTTTTACTAAAATAATAGCAGGCCCCATAGAAAGGCATGCTGCACTAGCAAAACAATTTAAGAATATAAATAATCTAACTTTTGAGTTTGAAACTGTAAAAAAAGGTTTACTTATTTGTGCATACGGATATTTTTATAAAATGATTATAGCTGACAGAATCGGTTTGTTTGTTGATGCGGTATATGGCAATATTGATTCGCAGTATGGGTTAACACTGTTTATTACTATGGTGTTGTATTCTTTACAGATTTATTTTGATTTTGCAGGCTATTCATTTATTGCTTATGGTGCATCTTATGCAATGGGAATAAGAATATCCAGAAATTTTGAACAACCTTACTTTTCTTCAAGTGTAAGTGAATTTTGGAAAAAATGGCATATCTCTTTATCATCGTGGTTAAGGGACTATATATACATTCCACTTGGGGGGAATCGAAAGGGTAAGTTTAGACAGTATTTCAATATTATAATTACATTTTTGATTAGTGGAGCATGGCATGGAGCGGGATTGACTTACATAATGTGGGGGGCGCTTCATGGAGTGTATCAGGTTATTGAAAAGAGTTTGAATATTAGAAGAAAATTATCAGCAAGTATTAGTACTGCAATCACTTTTATATGTGTAAGTTTTGCGTGGATTTTTTTTAGGGCAGATTCTATTAGTGATGCAATTAGATTCATTTTTCAAATGTTTAGATGGAATCCGTGGATTCTTACAGATGGTACATTAGTTAGTTTTGGAATGGATATTTTAGACTGGGGAGTAATAATAGTATCGGTCTCCTTAGCTTTTTTAATAGAATATAAGAAAAACCATGGATTTAGCATATATAGATATGTTATGTCAAAAAACATTATTGTAAGATGGCTGTTTTATTATTTGGTTATTGTTTTACTAATGATTATGGGCAAATATGGGGCGATATATGATGCTACTAATTTCATATATTATAAGTATTAGGATGTAGAATTATGAGTAGAAGACTATTTTTCAAAATATTTGTTTTTTTAACTGGATTGGTTATTGTTATTTCGAGATTGACAATGATATTTACTATTAAGGAGCAACCAGTAGGACCGAATGTTAATTATCTAATTACTCCAAATGAACTATGTGAAAAGCAGGATGGATTTTATGGACTTGAAAAGAATAGTCTTGATGTAGTGTTTATAGGTTCTAGTAATATTCATTGTAATATTAATCCCAATGTCATTTGGAACAGTTTTGGAATTACTAGTTATGATTTTTCGTGTGATCAGCAAGAGTTAGGCACTTCATATTATTATTTGCAGCAAGTGTTTGAAACGCAGAAACCCAAAGTGGTTGTTGTTGATATAATGGGCAATGGGGAACAGGATGAAATTGACAATACTCGCGCACATTTTGCGTTTGATCATATGAAAAATGATATTTACAAATATAAAGCTATTTGGAATAGAACTAAATCAGCACGGTTAGAAATGATGTTCCCACTTATTGCATATCATGATAGATGGAAAGAACTAACGCAAAATGACTATCAATATATACCAAATCAATACAATATTTTGAAGGGGGCATTTATATATATGACGGCGAATGAATGTGAGCGACCTCAAATTCCCACAGAAATACCTGTTTCAGAGCTTCCGGAAAAAACTAAATATTGGATTGAAGCGATACAAGAATTATGTAATGAACATGAATGTAAATGCTTATTTATAAAAGCGCCTTATTCATTTTATGAAGATAGTTGGTTTTCATATTTTAATGCTTTTGAAGATTATTGTGTAGACAAAGGGTTTTCATTTATTAATTTGAATAAATATGTAGATGATATGGGTATAAGTTTTGCTACAGATTTTTCAGATGGTATGCATATGAATTGGGAGGGACAGCAAAAATTATCAATTTATATTGGAGACTATCTAGTAAAGCACTATTCTCTTGAAGATAAGCGAGGGGTTACTGATTATTCTAAGTGGGATGATGACTATTTGGAAATGACAAATTTGATAGATGATTTTTGGGATATATATAACAATATGTAATGTGGGATAATTGTATTTGTGTTATACGCGTGTAGTGTATATTTGAATTTTTGAGTGTATAGAGGCTATAAAAATGAAAAAGGAAGGTTTTCTTCAATTTATAAAGTTTGGTATTGTGGGAGGGACGAATACAGTAATTGGGTACCTGATTTATGTGGTAAGTCTAAAGACATTGAGATCTTTAGGCTTATTTCCTAATATAGACTTATATATTGCGCAGTTTATTATGTTTATATTGAGTGTGGCGTGGTCTTTTTATTGGAATAATAAAATGGTATTTAAAAGGGAAGATGGAGAACAGAGGAATATTTTATTAGCATTGGTAAAAACATATATTTCTTATGCTTTTACCAGTTTGATTCTTTCTGAAATACTATTATATTTGTGGTGTAATCTTATTGGGCTAGATGATTATATTGCTCCAATTATAAATCTTTTAATCACAGTTCCATTAAATTATTTTATTCAAAAGTATTGGGCGTTTAATTAGCATTAAGGAAGCACAATGAAGTTAAAAGATAAGAAATTATTTTTTTTAGTAACCATCTTGTTTTTTGTTTTTTTGATATCTCAGCACCAGGCAGTTTTTCTGTATCATGATGACTATGGATATGCAAGTTTGACATACGGATATGAGTATAATACTCATGGTATGCATTGGAATATCATAGATTTGTTTTGTTTTTTGAAATGGCATTATTTCAATTGGGGCGGAAGGGTATTTTATTTTTTCTTCTACATTATAGCATTAAGGATAGGAGAAAATTTTATTCAGATTTTTCAAGCAACGGTATTCTTTTTGATCAATATTGCTATTTATAAAAATTGTAAAAGACAAGATTATGATTTATCGGCATTGCTTGTGGTTATTTTTGCATGGTTTAGCATAAGTACTTCGGTAATTACTGACGGAGTATTTTGGTATACGGCATCTGCTATTTACATATGGCCTTTTTTGGCTTTCTTTTACTCAGTATTTTTTTTGAGGAACGAAAATAAAAAAAGATATAGGATAGTAGCAGGCATATTGCTTTTTTGTGCAGGTTTTTCTCAGGAACAAGTGGCATTTTTTGTCATGTTGTATTCTATGTGCAAAATCGTAGAATCATTTATTAAAGACAAGAAAAATATGAAGATTTATTTCTGCGGTTTACTTGGGAGTACGATTCTTTTAGCGGCGCCTGGAAATTGGAATAGAGCAGAAGATAATTTAGATTTCTATAATCTTTCTATTATCCAAAAAATACTGACCAATGTTCCAAAGATTTTTTGGAGGAACTTTACTCATGATGCGGGAGCACGTTTAGTTATGTATGTGATTCTTTTGTGTGTTCTGGGAAAAGTTCTTTTCAAAAATAAGAAGATTGTTTTGGCAAATTGTATTTTGGGATTTGTGTTTCTTTACGGAGTTCATATAGATAATCTGTTTTTAGAAGGGATATTTGTTATCTGCTTGGTTGCGGAAACAGTTTTCTATTTGATTAAAACCAAAAAATATGAATGCCTGTATATTTTTCTTGGAGCGCTTGCGACACAAGCTATGCTAATAGTATCGCCTGTGGTTGCACCAAGAACATGTATACCGTTTTATATACTTATGGGATATGTTGCAACTTCAATTCTTATGGATTCTTTTGATGATGGAAGTATAGTTAAAATTGCTCTTGCTGTATTTGGAGTTATCTCTGTTGTAAATGTATGTTCTGTAACAATGGGCTATTATAGTAATTATTCCGAGTGCACATATGACAGGAACGCTTTGAAGGCGACTTCGCGGGCAATAAAGGAGGGCAAGAACATACAGTCGGTTGAGCTAAAAAAGCTGAAGAACGATGATTATTCGGGTGTTATGCCATATACAATGAATTATATAGAATCTTGGATGAAGAGTTATTATGAAATTCCTCAAACAGTAGAGTTTGTTTGGAGATAAGAAAGCAAGTTAGAGGGTTAAATTATGAACATAATTTTATTATCCGGTGGATCCGGAAAACGTCTTTGGCCTTTGTCAAATGATGTAAGAAGTAAGCAGTTTATTAGAATATTCAAGACTGAGGATGGTGGATACGAATCCATGCTTCAGCGTATGTATAGAGGAATCAGGAAGGTGGATGGAGATGCCAAGGTTACTATTGCTACATCTAAGAGCCAGGCGTCTGCTATCAACAATCAGCTGGATGAGGCGGTAGATCTTTCTATTGAGCCTTGCAGAAGAGACACTTTTCCTGCAATTGCGCTTGCGTGCAGTTTCCTTCATGATGTTAAGGGCGTGGGAGATGATGAGCCTGTTGTTGTGTGCCCTGTCGATCCTTATGTCGATGATGATTATTTCAGGGCTCTTTCCGACCTGTCAGATATGGCGGAAAAGGGAGATTATAACCTTAATCTCATGGGAATAGAGCCTACTTATCCAAGTGAAAAATACGGATACATTATTCCTAAGGAAGCCGCTGACGTCAGCGAGGTTCTTGAGTTTAAGGAAAAACCCGATGTTGCTACAGCTACGAGCTATATTGAAAAGGGCGCTCTTTGGAACGGTGGTGTTTTTGCATTTAAGCTTGGATATGTGCTTAACAAGGCACATGAGCTTATTGAATTTAAGGATTATCAGGACTTTTTTGACAGATATGAGGATAGTAATAAGATAAGCTTCGACTATGCTGTTGTTGAGAAGGAAAGCAGCATAGGAGTTATGAAGTATTCGGGAATCTGGAAGGATCTTGGTACCTGGAATACTCTTACAGAAGCTATGAATGAGAATGTGATAGGAAAAGGCGTTCTTAACGAAAAGTGTGAGAATGTTCATGTATTGAACGACCTTGATGTTCCGGTACTTTGCATGGGACTTAAGGATGTTGTGGTATCGGCGTCTCCCGAAGGAATTCTTGTTTCTGATAAGGAACAGTCCAGCTATATCAAGCCTTATGTAGATAAGTTTGATCAGCAGATTATGTTTGCCGAGAAGTCATGGGGAAAGTATCAGGTAATGGATGTTGAATCTGAAGCGATGACAATAAAGGTAGTGCTTAATCCGGGGCATTCCATGAACTATCACAGTCACAAGAACAGAGATGAAGTATGGGTAGTTCTGTCGGGCGAGGGTAGATGCGTGGTTGACGGTATGGAACAGAATATTAAGGCCGGAGACGTTGTTACTATGAGCGCCGGATGCAGACATACGGTTTTTGCGGATACAGAACTTAAGCTTATCGAGGTACAGCTCGGTAAGGATATTACTGTAGAGGACAAACAGAAATTTGCTCTTGAATAATAACATTATGAAGAATATTCCTTTTATGTTGAAGCCTGCCGCAAAGGATTATCTCTGGGGCGGTCAGAGGCTTAACGATGATTTTGGTAAAAAAATAGATATGGATCCCTTGGCGGAAACATGGGAATGCAGTACGCATCCGGATGGACCGAGTGTTGTGTCGGGCGGTGAGTTTGACGGAAAACTCCTTATCGACGTTTTAAAAGAGCATTCCGAATTTCTTGGAAAGCATTGCGAGGGACTCGGAGAACTTCCCATACTCATAAAGTTCATTGATGCGAAGGCGGATCTGTCTGTGCAGGTTCATCCAAGCGATGATTACGCAAGGGAGTATGAGAACGGCCAGCTCGGAAAGTCGGAGATGTGGTATGTTCTTGATGCCAATAAAGGATCCAAACTGGTCTACGGTTTAAAACACAAGTGCAGCAAAGGTGTTATCAGAGGGGCTATAGAGAAGGGAAAGCTCGAGAAGTATCTTCGATATGTTCCTGTTAAAAAGAATGATGTTTTCTTTATCGAAGCGGGAACGATACACGCTATAGGCGCAGGTGCGCTTGTTGCTGAGATACAGGAAAACAGCAATCTTACATACAGGTTGTATGATTACGATCGGGTGGATAAGGACGGTCATAAACGTGAGCTCCATGTGGATAAGGGGCTTGAGGTTGCGGATTTATCGAGTTCAAATGAACCGAGGCAGTTAATGAGGGTTCTTAAGTACAGACCCGGAGTTGCGAATGAGCTCCTCAGCAGATGTAAGTATTTTGAAGTGTACAGGATGCTGATAAATACTGAGAGAAGACAGAAGGTTACATACAGTTCCGATGAGCTGTCCTTTAGAGTTCTTTTGTGCTATGACGGCTGCGGAAATATCAGTTATTGCGCGGGAGATGGTAGAAAAGAATACATAAATATCTACAAAGGTGATTGTATTTTCGTACCTGCCAATTCCGAGGAACTTGTGCTTAACGGTGTTATGGAACTACTTGATATCAGGTGTTAAAAGGGCGGTTGTTGCAGTTTTTTGCTTAATGCAGACTACTGTTTCAACCGCTTTAAAATTTCCCCCATCTATGGTATCATTTTTCCTAGTAATTAACTGAAAATACTTATGTTGGGGAGGCATTGATGGCAAGCGTAAGTCTTAAAACTATTATTGATAAAATGAAGCTCACAAACCTGACACCGGAGCTTGATATCAAGAAAATCCGCATTATTCAGCCTGATATTAACAGGCCGGCGTTGCAGCTTGCAGGGTATTATGAACACTTCGAGGCAACCAGACTTCAGGTTATAGGTTTCGTAGAATATACATACATGGAATCTTTTTCTGATAAGGAAAAAGAGAAGATGTACAGGGAACTGCTTTCCTTTGATATACCGGGAGTTGTTTTCTGCAGGGACTTGGCTCCCGATCCTATCTTTTTGAAAATTGCGGTTGAGGAGAAAGTACCGGTCCTTATGACCAAGAAGTCCACCTCTGTTTTCATGGCAGAGATCATCAGGTGGCTTAATGTTAAACTTGCTCCTTGCATTTCGATCCACGGCGTACTTGTTGATGTTTACGGCGTAGGCGTTTTGATAACGGGTGAGAGCGGAATCGGTAAATCTGAGACGGCGATCGAGCTTATCAAAAGAGGACATCGTCTTGTGTCGGATGATGCGGTTGAACTTAGGCGTGTAAGTGAGGAGACTCTTATCGGAACGTCGCCTGATATTACAAGACATTTCATCGAGATGAGAGGTGTCGGAATCATAGACGTTAAGACACTTTACGGTGTATCCAGCGTAAGAGAAACACAGACTATCGACCTTGTTATCAAGCTTGAAGAGTGGGACAAGGACAGAGAGTACGACAGATTCGGACTTGAGGAAGAGTACACTGAGTACCTTGGAAATAAGATAGTGTGTCACAGGATTCCTATCAGACCCGGCCGAAATCTTGCGGTAATCTGTGAGTCGGCAGCAGTTAACCACAGACAGAAACAGATGGGTTACAACGCTGCGCAGGAGCTTTACAACAGGGTTCAGAACTCACTTGCAAGAAGGCGTTCGGACGACGATGATGACGACGAAGAATAATTGAAGAGGAATAATATAGAAGGAGAATAATAGAGGTAATGGGAAAATATGTATTTGGCGTAGATATCGGAGGAACAACTGCTAAGATCGGACTTCTTACAGAGGAAGGCGAGAAAGTCGAGCTTTGGGAGATCCCTACCAGAAAAGAGAACAACGGCAGCAGCATTTTAAGTGATGTTGCAGAGTCTGTTAAGGCTAAGATCGCTGAGAAAAATCTTGCATCCGAGGATGTTATCGGAATCGGACTTGGTGTTCCCGGTGCTGTAGATGCAGATGGCATGTGTCTTCAGGCTGTAAACCTTGGATGGTCCAAGCTCAATGTGGTAAAAGAGCTCGAAGCTCTCACAGGATTTAAGGTAAAAGCAGGAAACGACGCTAACGTTGCAGCTCTCGGAGAGCAGTGGAGAGGCGGCGGACAGGGACATCAGAACATGCTCCTTGTTACCCTCGGAACAGGCGTAGGCGGCGGAATCATAAACGAAGGCAAGATTCTTACCGGAGCTACAGGCTCAGGCGGAGAGATCGGACACATTCACCTTGTTGACGATGAGCCAGATGCCTGCGGATGCGGCAATCACGGATGCTTTGAGCAGTACGGAAGTGCTACGGGAGCCGTAAGAGTTGCAAAAAGAATCCTTGCAGAGGTGGCAGAAGACAGCGTTCTTCGCGGCAAAGATTTCGAGTGCAAGGACGTATTCGACGCAGCAAAGAAAGGTGACAAGGTTGCCGTTAAATGTGCTGAGAAGTACGGATATTACCTCGGAAAAGGAATCGCAAGTGTTGCTACAGTTGTAAATCCTGAGATAATAGTTATCGGCGGCGGAGTTTCAAAAGCAGGAGAAATGCTCTTTGACCTCTTGATGCCTTCATTTAAAAAATATGTATTTTCCGGTTGCAGTACAGCACAGTTTGCACTTGCAAAGCTTGGAAATGATGCGGGAGTCTTCGGCGCAGCAAGAATGCTTCTGTATTAAAAGGAGATTTTTTTGAATAACGATTTTGTAAATGTACTGAGAGAAATTGTCTCAGAAGAAAATATTATATTAAATGAAAACATGAGCAGGCACACTACGTTTAGAACAGGTGGGCCTGCGAGCTTATTTATAAGCCCAAAAGACACTGAGCAGCTATTGAAGGTTGTGGAGCAGCTCAGAAAATCTGATGAAGAGTATTTTATTCTTGGAAACGGAAGTAATCTTCTCGTGTCTGATGAAGGATATGACGGAGCTGTCGTTTCGCTCAAGAACTTTACGGATGTATCCGCAGAAAGTGACACGAGTATCAGGGCAGAGGCCGGAGCACTCAATTCAGCAATAGCTTCTTTTGCAAGAGACAGAGAGCTTACGGGCTTTGAGTTCGCTGCGGGAATTCCCGGAACTATCGGCGGCGCAATGGTCATGAATGCGGGCGCCTATGACGGCGAGATGAAGCAGGTTGTAAAGGAAGTCAAGGCCATATCACCTGAGGGTGAGCTTGTGACGCTTTCCGGCGATGACATGGAATTTGGTTACAGGACCAGCTTTATTAAAGGAAAAAAATACATCGTTCTGTCCGTGCTTATTGAACTTGCTGAGGGACAGAAGGAGGCAATTATAGAAAAGATGTCCGATCTTGCGCAGAGAAGACGTGACAAACAGCCGCTTGAGTATCCGAGTGCCGGATCGACATTTAAGAGACCCGAAGGAAATTTTGCGGGTAAACTTATCCAGGATGCCGGACTTAGGGGCTACACCGTGGGCGGTGCATGTGTATCGGAGAAGCACTGCGGATTCGTGATAAATAAAGATTCTGCAACTTCGGCCGATATATACAGAGTAATTGATGACGTAAGGAAGAAGGTATACGAGTCCTATGGAGTGATGCTGGAGCCCGAAGTTATTATGCTTGGAAAGTTTGAAAGGATTAAACCATGAGATTCGTAGTTGTTACGGGAATGAGCGGCGGTGGTAAATCGACCGCTATACATATGCTTGAGGATGCAGGTTTTTATTGCGTAGACAATCTTCCTGTATTTCTTATAGAGAAGTTTGCTGAACTTGTCGCAGTGCCGGATAACGGGATCAGCAAAGTCGTACTTGGAATTGACGCAAGAGCCGGCCAGAAGTTCGAAGAGGTTGCCGGAATCATCGACACTCTGAAAGAAAGAGGCCTCCCCATCGAAGTTCTTTATATGGACGCAAGCGACGAAGTTCTTATAAAGAGATACAAAGAGACAAGACGCGTTCATCCGATGAATGTCAATGATATCGGAAATCGTATAGAGGATGGAATTGCCAAGGAGAGAGAGGTTCTTACTGAGGTAAAAAAGAGAGCGGATTATGTTATCGATTCTTCCAAGCTCCTTACAAGAGAACTCCGCGAAGAACTTGACCGCATATTTGTAAGAAACGAAGAGTACAATTCTCTTATGGTGACGGTGCTTTCATTTGGCTTTAAGTATGGAATTCCGTCGGATGCAGACCTTGTGTTTGATGTTAGGTTCCTGCCGAACCCTTTTTATATAGATGATCTCAAACATCAGACGGGAAATGACAAGCCGGTTCAGGACTATGTAAAAAGTTTTCCGGAATGCGGACAGTTCCTGGATAAGCTGACGGATATGCTGGAATTTCTGATTCCCGGATATATTAAAGAAGGTAAGTATCAGCTTGTTGTTGCTATCGGATGTACCGGTGGCCAGCACAGAAGTGTAACAATCGCCAATGAACTGTATAACAGGTTGAAAGCCGGAGACGGTAAGTTTGGAATCAAGCTCTTACACAGAGATGTAAAGCAGGCAAGGTGAGATATGTCTTTTTCATCCGACGTAAAAGAAGAACTTGCAAAACGCATTGGTGCGTCGAGGCATTGCAGGCTTGCGGAGATAGCAGCCATTGTTAACAGCACGGGCTATGTTGAGCTGAAAAACGGTAAGCCGATAATGCTTTATTTGCAGCCGGATAATGAGGCTGTAATTAGAAAGTTCTTTACATTAATAAAAAAAGCATTTAATATAGGAACTAGCTTTTTGGAAGAATCCCCCGATATCAAGGTAAATGGGCGTGTTTACAGGCCTGTACTGGGAGAAGGGGAACTTCTTGAATCGTGTCTTAAGGCAATCAGAGTGATTGACGGTGATGGGAACCTCAGACCTTTCGAGGAAGGAGTGAGCCCGCTTATCACAGGAAAATCATGTTGTAAGAGAGCCTTCATTCGCGATTCTTTCTTGTGCATCGGTTCCATAAGCGACCCCAACAAGGGATATCATTTGGAATTTGTCTGTGACTACGAGAATCAGGCAATTAGGTTGCAGGAGATAATAGAGAGCTTTGATATTGAGGCAAGGATAGTCAGACGAAAGAAATATTTTGTTTTATATGTGAAGGAAGGCTCCGGTATTGTTGATCTTCTGAATATAATGGAAGCTCCGATCAGTCTTATGAATCTGGAGAATCTCAGGATTGTAAAAGAGATGAGAAATTCTATTAACAGGAGAGTCAATTGTGAAGTCGCCAATATAACAAAGACTGTTAATGCCGCGACTAAGCAAATAGAGGACATTACATATATCAGAGACTTTTATGGTTTTAATCGCTTGCAGGAGAGCTTGCGGGAGATGGCAGAGGTCAGGCTTGAACACCCTGATGCGACGCTTCTTGAATTGGGCAAGTATCTTGATCCGCCTGTAGGTAAGTCAGGAGTTAATCATCGGCTTAGGAAACTGAGCGAGCTTGCGGATAAGCTGAGATGAGGAGGGAATTATTATGTTGACAAAATCTATCGAGATTAAGTTGCCCAGAGGACTGGAGGCAAGACCTGTTGCTGAGCTTGTTCAGCTCGCAAGTAAGTACGAGAGTACCGTTCATATTGAGGCTCAGTCCAAGAAAGTTAATGCAAAGAGCATTATGGGAATGATGACACTTAGTCTGAACACAGGAGAAGAAGTAACCGTTATCGCAGAAGGCAGCGATGAAGAGTCGGCAGTTGCTGACATGGAGATGTTTCTTCACGGAAACAAGAAGAAATAAAATTCATTAATTAAAAAAAGCCCTTTTTTAAAGGGAGGATGCCGGGTAAGTATCTCTTACCCGGCACATTATGAAAAAGTTTAATTGGTATTGTCTGTCTCAACTCATCTGACAATATTATAATAACAAGCAGGTATGTCCAAAAGATGATTTGAAGTAACCATTCTTTTAATGAATTGTAAACAAATTATGAACGCTCGCATTTATCGTAATGTGGGCGTTTTATTCATATATGTATTATAATTATTTTCGGAGGAAGAAGTTTGTGCTGAAGAAGGTTGCGTTTGTAATAGATGAAGAAAATCTGAAAAACAACGAGGTGACTGAAAGCATAGAATCCGCAAAGGAATATATAAATCAATGCGGTATCGAAGCTGAGGTGCTCGGGGCACAGGATTTTTTCAAAGATAATAAGACTGATAAAGAAATGCTTGTCGTTGCCGACAGGAAAGAGAATACCGTAAAAGCGACGGAGCTTGGATTCTACGTGGTCGGAGTGGAGCATTCATTAAATAAGAACGAAGAATTTCCGGGAGTAAAATATATTTTTTCCGACATTGACGAAGTCGACTTGGATTCATTCGTGAAGGCTTATCAGAGATATGCGGGGGAACCCTGGGAAGTGCTCACGACTTCAAGGCTCCTTGTGAGGGAAACGACGCTTGATGACGTGGACGAGTTCTATAAACTGTACAAAGATCCCGAGATGACCAGATATATGGAAGGTCTTTTTGAGAATCCCGAAGATGAAAAGAGATATCAGAAGGACTATATAGATAAAGTGTACGGCCTCATGGGCTTTGGCGTATGGACACTTGTAAGGCGTAAGGATAACAGGGTTATAGGAAGAGTCGGATATTCCGTAAGAAACGGGTTTGAAGATATTGAACTTGGATTTCTTGTGGGAAAAGAGTTCCAGAGACAGGGCTATGCGTATGAAGCGTGCAAGGCGGTTCTTGACTACGGCAGGGATATTCTTTTGTTTGATAAGGTTCAGACACTTGTAAAAGCCGAGAATGAGATTTCCATTAATTTGTGCAAGAAATTGGGATTTAAGGTTTTTGATACGGTGTCTGTCGAGGAAGATATATACGGAAGAGAGTATGTAGGCGAGAAGATCGAGCCGATCGGCGGACCCACTTATGGAGAATATGTGCGCCTGATGCTGAGATTTGTATAAGTTTGCTTGAACGGGCTGGGATACAGCTTAAATTAATTTGTGGCTTTTTTTGACGGCATCCTATACAATATATTTGTAACAATAGAGATAAAAAATGGATAGGTACGAAGGGTAGAGAGCCCTTAACGAAGAGTGCCTATGGAGGTGAAATGAAAGAATTTTTGGAAAGTTTTAATTTGGTAGCAGGGCTTATCGGTGGCCTTGCAATGTTTTTGTATGGGATGAACGTTATGAGCGGAGGCCTTACCAAGGCTGCCGGCGGAAGACTTGAAAGCGTACTTGCCAAAGTCACCAAACATCCTATAATCGCGTATTTATTCGGTGTCGGTGTAACCGCACTCGTTCAATCATCGTCTGCATCTACCGTAATGGTAGTTGGTCTTGTTAATTCAGGAATTGTAACTCTTAAACAGGCAGTAAACGTTATTCTCGGTGCTAACCTTGGTACAACATTTACGGCTTGGATCCTTACACTCAACAGTATCGAAAGTTCAGATTATTTGTGGCTGGAACTTCTTAAGCCCAGGTCATTCACTCCTTTTTTGGCCATTGTAGGTATCGGGCTATATATGTTTTCAAAAAGTGAGAAAAAGAAAAATATCGGAACAATCCTTCTCGGATTTTCTGTTTTGATGTTTGGAATGAGCAGCATGTCGGATGCGGTTGCTCCGCTGAAGGACAACGAAGGATTCAAGAAACTCTTGATGACTTTCAGTAATCCTTTTATCGGATTCATGGTCGGAATCTTTTTTACCATGCTTATCCAGAGCTCTGCCGGAACCATCGGTGTGCTTCAGGCGTTGGCTCATTCTATTTCTGTAACTTACAGTATCGCTATTCCCGTTGTAGTCGGTGCGGAAGTGGGAACCTGTATCACAGCGATCCTGTCTTCGTTTGGTGCTAACAAGAACGGTAAGAGAACCGCACTCATGCACCTGTATTTTAACTTCATAAAAGCAGGTCTGTTCATGATAATTTTCTATACATTGAACATGCTGGTGCATTTCTCATTTATGGACAAAACTGTAGGCTGGGCGGGAATCCCCGGTGTACATACACTTATTAACCTTGTTGCAACTCCTCTTATGCTTCCTTTCTCGGGAGCACTTGTAAGTCTTGCACTCAGCTCTATTCCTATCGATGAGAAGGAGAAAAAAGAGCAGGAAGAGCAGGAGGGTATCAGGACTCTGGATCCTCTTTTCCTTGCGAACCCGCCGTTTGCGCTTGAGCAGGCAAGACTCGCTGCGGTTGAGATGGCGAACTTTTCAAAGGATGCTCTTGATAAGGCAATTGCACTTATCACGGACTACAAAGAGGAAGAGGCGCAGGAGGTTGATTACCTTGAGCGCAAGGTTGACCAGTACGAGGATCAGCTCGGAACTTATCTTATGAAGATAAATAACCATCATCTGGCACCTGAAGACAGCCATACGCTTACTATGCTTCTTCACTGTATCACGGACTATGAGAGAATAAGCGATCACGCCCTTAATATCATGCAGAAAGCAAAGGGCATGGCGGAGAATAAGAGAGAGTTTACACCTAAGGGACAGATCGAGATGGATATATTCGCATCCGCGGTAAAAGAGATCGTGGATATGTCGATAAAAGCGTTTGAAACACGTGATGTTGATATAGCAAAGTCTATCGAGCCGCTTGAGGAAGCCATCGACGGCATTCAGAAAGAGGTAAAGAGACGTCACGTCAGAAGACTTCGCAAGGGCAAGTGTACCATTGAACAGGGCTTTGATCTTAGCGATATCGGAACAGATTACGAGCGTATCGCAGATCATTGCAGCAACATCGCCGTCGGCGTTATCGAGGTGCATGATGATGCGTACGATGCACACGAGTATTTGGAAACACTCAAAGCGGACAAAAGAGAAGGCTTTGAGCAGGCAGTTGATTTCTACGAGAGAAAGTATCAGCTTCCTTCTGTTAAGTTTTAATGCAGGAGTGATAATTTATGGAATTTCAGTATTTAGAGAAAAAGGAGCAGGGCGAGTTCATTACCCGATACGACCTTCATTACAAAACTATTGATAATAAGGATAAGACATACGAGATAATCAGCAGAAACCCCGATCTCAAGGGATATGACGATATTCACAACAACAAGATCGACGCAGTTGTGCTTATCATGCACGATGAGACTGGGGAAAAGATACTTATAAACAAGGAATTCAGACTTGCGCCGGGCGCATGGGTATACAACTTCCCGGCAGGCCTTATCGATCCCGGTGAAGTGCCGGAGGAGAGCGCAAGAAGAGAACTCAAGGAAGAAACAGGACTTGATATAGTCAGTATTGATGAGTGGATCGGCGAGAGCTACAGCGCAGTCGGTTTCTCAAATGAAAAGAACCTTTGCTGCGTCGGAAAGGCGGCGGGAACTTTTTCAAAAAGCAGTTCGACATTGGAAGAGATAGTACCCGGCTGGTACACCAAAAAAGAAGTAAGAGAACTACTGAAGACTCAGCCTTTTGCCGCAAGAACGCAGGCGTATTGCTACTTATGGTCAAAAGAGTGATGAGAGCCGGTATTTGTTTATGAATGATAAGAAAGAGATACAAAAAGGAATATATCAGGGGCAGAGCCAGGCAGAAGAGTTAAAAAGGGGAATCATCGGACTTAATATCTGCGAGGAGTGCGGAGGACTTTGCACGGCGAGCGTTCCCATTATCGAGGGACTTCCCGTAAACGCGCAGGTAAGCCTGATGGAGCACTCTGTTCACGAAACTCTCAAGAAGAACAGTTATCTTTTCAGAGAAGGCGAGCCCGTTGATTCTATATGCATCATACGAAAAGGAAGAGTTAAGCTTTGCAGATACGATTCTCTCGGAAGAGAGCAGATCATAACGATTCTTGCAGATCATGATATCATTTGGGAAGGCATGTTTTTGGACGGCAGTATTTATCCTTATTCTGCGGTTTGCCTTACAAATGCTTCTATTTGCCAGATACACAGGGATGATTTCATTAAAGTTGTGGACGATCCTTCGGCTGCGATGAATATCATCATTCTTTTGAGCAAAAAACTCCACGATGCGAATGAGAGAAACATGCTTCTTTCCACAAAAGACCCGATGGCAAGACTGGCGGGCTTTTTGATGTACAGAGTTGACAGGAGTGTGGGCGATGACATAGTATTAAAACTCGATGACATCGCCGCGAGTGTAAACCTTCGAACGGAGACAGTAAGTAGGAAACTCAGGGAGATGGAAAAGAGCGGGCTTATTGAGAGAGTCGGACATGCCAAGATCAGGGTGCTCGACAGAGATGCATTAAGAGAAATATATATTTATCAGTAATCTATACAGATTCTTTATGAAACGGAGTAACAATGGTTAAAGGTGCAATTCATTCAATAGAGACATTCGGTTCGGTTGACGGACCCGGAATCAGATTTATCGTGTTTTTAAAGGGATGCAAATTAAGATGCAAGTATTGCCACAATGCTGATACTTGGGATCCCAATTCGGAAGATATGCGGACTCCCGATGAACTTCTGGACTTTGCGGAAAGATACAGAAGCTATTGGGGAACAGAAGGCGGAATTACTGTAAGTGGTGGAGAACCACTTCTTCAGATAGACTTTTTGATCGAGCTCTTTAAGAAGGCAAAAGAGCGCGGTATCAATACATGCATAGATACGGCACTTCAGCCTTTTACGCGTGAGGAGCCTTTCTTTTCCAAGTTTGAGGAACTTATGAAGTATACGGATCTGTTGCTTGTTGATATTAAGCACATCGACAGGGATGAGCATATAGAGCTCACAGGGCTTCCGAATGACAATATATTCGACGGATTCAAGTATCTGTCGGAGATTTCAAAGCCCATATGGATTCGTCACGTGCTCGTGCCCGGAATAACCGATGATGACGAGTACCTTAAGAGGACAAGAGAGTTTATAGAGACTCTTTCCAATGTGCAAAAGATTGAAGTTCTTCCCTATCATTCAATGGGACAGCACAAGTTCGAGACACTCGGTATTCCTTACAAGCTCGACGGCGTTAAATCTCCTTCAAAAGAGAGAGTTGAAAACGCAATGAAAATATTAAATGGGAAATAATATCATGAGAAGGCAGCTGCGCAACGGAGCTGTCTTTTTTGATGGAGTTAAATAATATTTTAAGAAAATCTCAAAACTTGATTACAATCAATGTTTGGATATGTAACAGGTGATATCATCAAACTCGGACAATACATATGATAATATTTTAACGAGGAGTACGTAAAATGAACGAAGCATGGCGCGGGTTTAAGGGAACCCACTGGTTGGATGACGTTAACGTAAGAGATTTCATCCAGAACAACTACACACCTTATGATGGAGATGAGAGCTTTTTGGCAGACCCTACAGAAGCTACAGATAAGCTTTGGGGCAAGCTTCAGGAGCTCCAGAAACAGGAACGTGAAAAGGGCGGCGTTCTTGAGTGTGAGACAGAAGTTGTTTCTAGTCTTACAGCATATGGCCCCGGATATATTGATGAGTCTATGAAGGATCTCGAGCAGGTTGTTGGTCTTCAGACAGATAAGCCTCTTAAGAGAGCATTCATGCCTTTTGGTGGAATCAAGATGGCTGAAGAAGCTGCTGAGACATACGGATACAAGGTAAATGAGAAGTTCCACAAGATCTTCACAGAGTACCACAAGACTCACAACCAGGCAGTATTTGATGCTTACACACCTGAGATGAGAGCAGCAAGACACAGCCACATCGTAACAGGTCTTCCTGATACATACGGCCGTGGACGTATCGTAGGCGACTACAGAAGAGTAGCTCTTTACGGTATCGACTACCTCATTAAGAAGAAGATGGATGATTACAACAACTGTGGTGACGGAACAATGCTCGACCACATCATCCGTCAGAGAGAAGAAATCTCTGAGCAGGTTAGAGCTCTTAAGGGAATGAAGGAAATGGCAGCTGTTTACGGATTTGACATTTCTGCTCCTGCTAAGAACGCTAAGGAAGCTGTTCAGTGGCTTTACTTCGGATACCTTGCAGCTATCAAGACTCAGAACGGTGCTGCAATGTCAGTTGGACGTGTTTCAACATTCCTTGATATTTATATTGAAAGAGATATTAAAGAAGGAACTCTTACAGAGAAAGAGGCACAGGAACTTATCGACCACATGACAATGAAGTTCAGAATGGTTAAGTTCGCTCGTATTCCTTCATACAACAACCTCTTCTCAGGTGACCCTGTATGGGCTACTCTTGAGGTTGGTGGACTTGGAATGGACGGTCG
This sequence comes from Butyrivibrio sp. M55, assembly GCF_900116865.1. Taxonomy (GTDB): domain Bacteria; phylum Bacillota; class Clostridia; order Lachnospirales; family Lachnospiraceae; genus Butyrivibrio. The sequence goes on along the minus strand of NZ_FPCD01000014.1, from coordinate 1,691 downwards.
TCACATGGTTACAAAGAACGACTTCCGTTTCCTTCATACTCTTGAGAACATGGGACCTTCACCTGAGCCTAACCTTACAGTGCTCTACACATCTAAGCTCCCTGAGACATTCAAGAAGTATGCTGCAAAGATTTCAGTTACAACATCTTCAATCCAGTACGAGAACGATGATGTTATGCGTCCTATCTGGGGCGATGACTACAGCATCTGCTGCTGCGTATCTGCTACACAGACAGGTAAAGAGATGCAGTTCTTCGGAGCAAGAGCTAACCTTGCTAAGTGCCTTCTTTACGCTATCAACGGTGGTAAGGATGAGAAGTTCCTTACAAAAGACGGCAAGCACATGCAGGTAGGTCCTGAGATGGCTCCTATCACAGCTGACGTACTTGATTATGATGAAGTTATGCACAAATATGACATCATGATGGATTGGCTTGCAGGACTCTATGTAAACATCCTCAACCTTATCCAGTACATGCATGATAAGTACTACTACGAAGCAGCTGAGATGGCTCTTATCGATACAGATGTAAGACGTACATTCGCTACAGGTATCGCTGGATTCTCACACGTTGTAGATTCACTTTCAGCTATCAAGTATGCTAAAGTTACAACTGTTCGTGATGAGTCAGGCCTTGTTGTTGATTACAAGGTAGAGGGAGACTTCCCTAGATACGGTAACGATGATGAGAGAGCAGACGAGATCGCTGTATGGCTCCTTAAGACATTCATGAAGAAGATCGAGAAGCACCACACATATCGTGATTCTGAGCCTACAACATCTATCCTTACAATCACATCTAACGTTGTTTATGGTAAGGCTACAGGTGCTACACCTGACGGAAGACCTGCATTCGCTTCATTCGCACCCGGAGCATCACCTTCATACGGTGCTGAGAAGACAGGACTTCTTGCTTCACTTAACTCTGTTGCTAAGATTCCTTATGAGTACGCTCTTGACGGAATTTCTAACACACAGACAATGAACCCTAACGCTCTTGGTCACGACGATGAGGAGAGATCAAACAAGCTTGTTAGCGTTCTTGACGGATACTTTGACCAGGGTGCACACCACCTTAACGTTAACGTATTTGGTAAGGAGAAGCTCATCGATGCTATGGAGCATCCTGAGAAGCCTGAGTATGCTAACTTCACTATCCGTGTATCAGGATATGCTGTTAAGTTCATCAACCTTACTAAGGAGCAGCAGCTCGACGTTATCGCACGTACATGCCACGAGGCACTTTGATCTTAGATCGTACGTAATATAACATGTAAATAAATAGGGACGGCTCGAGATAATCGAGTCGTCCTTTTTTATTTGATAGGAATTTCCTATCAAAGTAAACGTCAAATCACCCGCCTAGCCTGAAACTCCTTTTTCGTGGTTTACTTTAAAAAACTAAAAAAACTAGCTAGTTTTTTAAAGGAGGATCCACATGGATAACATTACACACGAGGTAAGACTTGCAAACTGGGCAGAGATTATCAAAAGATGCCAAGCCCGTCCTCAAGGACAATCTGCTAATAAGTGGCTTATTGAAAATGGCATCAATGTTAAAACTTACTACTACTGGCAGCGCCGAGTCCGCAAAGAACTTTTTGATAAAGCTGTAAATTTGCCAGCGTTATCTTTGCAGAAAAATGAAGTTACATTTGCTGAAGTACCATGCGAAGCATTAGATAATTCG
>NZ_FPCD01000013.1 GCF_900116865.1 Butyrivibrio sp. M55 | reverse complement strand
TAGTGCTAGCATCTAATTAGTACATTTTAAAATGAGTTAATCCCTTAAATATCATATAATACAAGAGGAGGAACTCATTATGCCTAGAAAAAACAAGCAACATACAAAGCAGTTCAAGTTGGATGCTGTCAACTATCGCAAGGAACACCCTGATCTCACTCAGGTTGAATGTGCCAAGAATCTCGGAATAGGAACCAGCACCTTAGCAAGGTGGGAAACCCAGTTCAGAAACAATGATGGTGACATTCCTACAAGAGGATCAGGTAACTACTCTTCAGACGAAGCCAAAGAAATAGCACGTCTTAAACGCGAATTACGAGATACTCAGGATGCGCTTGAAGTATTAAAAAAAGCTATCAGCATTCTGGGGAACGATTAACGGAAATCATATACACGGAAGTTACTGCTAAGGTAGAGGCATCTAAAGTTACAAAACGCCGTGTCTCTACTTCCGGAATGCTGAAATCTCTAGGCGTGTCTAGATCTGGATACAGAGCTTTTCTCAACCGTAAAGTCTCTCCTTCCAAGCAAAGAAAAGAGGCTGTGAAAAAGCAGATCCAGCAAATCTATGATGATTCTAAACAGAACTACGGAGCGCCAAAGATAACTCAGGAACTTCGTAAATCTGGTGAGACCATTTCGGAACGCACAGTAGGTAAATACATGCGCGAAATGGGTATTAAAGCTCAGTGGATCAAACCTTGGACCACCACTACCAGAGACTCTGATTTCAGCAGTGAACTTCACAACATTCTCGACGAACAGTTTAATCCAGAGCGCCCTAACGCTGTCTGGTGCACTGATATCACATATATATGGACTCAGGACGGATTTGCATATCTCAACTGCGTTATGGACTTATTTGCCAGGAAAATCATCGCCTGGACTCTTGCAGACACAATGGATGTATCTACAGTAATTGAAACTATAAATAAAGCAAAAGCCTGTCGTAACACTGATCTGCCATTAATAATCCACAGTGACAGAGGTAGCCAGTATGTTTCAAATGCATGGAGAGAAGCTACTGAAAAGATGCAGCGCAGCTATTCTCATAGCGGTTATCCATACGATAACGCCTGTATAGAATCCTTCCATTCCTTGATTAAAAGGGAGTGGCTCAACCGCTTCACAATCTACAACTATAGCCATGCATACAGGCTTGTATTTGAGTATATAGAAACCTTCTATAACACTGTTAGGATTCACAGCCATTGTGACTACATGTCTCCTAACGAGTTTGAAAAACTTTATGAGAAAGTAATGACTTTGCCTGCAGCCTAGCAGGCAAACTTCTCATTTTAATTTGTACTATTTATTGACATAGGAGCATATCATTATCACAAAACAGCTTATTTATCTCAGGACACCCAAGTTCAGTGAGATATGTGTGATATGGACACTGTGTTATGTCCATGCAGAACTCACCTTTCTTTTTGGGGTAAAAGACATTTTTAAACCCTGAAGCTTCTCCAAAACTCTTACGAGCCACTGGCCCCCACATGGCGAGAAAGAATCTTGTAAATCCCGGAACCTTTGCAGTTCTTGCTAAAGACGCTCCCGCCTGCTCGCTTCTGTTTTTCATTGCTACTCTCATTACTTCAAATGCTTTATCTTCATCTTTTTCCTTCATAGAAAGATAAATTGCAGCTGAGGGAAATATTACTCTGTCTGTGTGCGCCGCAACTCCCTTGGGAAGATTCGAATGATCTGCCATTATCTTCTCAAGTTTATCTGTAGCATTTTTCCAGATCTCATCTGCATCACTTTGTGCAAATTCTTTGTAAACCTCGCCTTTTATGAAGTTCATCCCCTTCATAGCCTTCTCTACTGTCTTCATACTTCTAGCCAATCTCCTTAATGTTATCATTCATTTCTAAATTAACAGTCACCTTTTTATTGGGTCATTTATTGGGTCATTTATCGGGTCAGCGTGACCCAATAAAAATTCAACTCCATAGTAGGATTAAAAGAACAGCTTCTTCCGTAAATACAGAAAAAGCTGCTATTCAAAATTTGATATTACTACATTATAGCAAATCCACTAAAGTCCGCAATTTTCTTAAGTAATCATAAACTCGCCCAAAACACAGCGAAACCTCTATCTTCTATACTTCACACTCTCAAGCTTCATAGGCATAGGATTCAAAGTCACCCACTTTACCCCAAGCTCCGTGAGCCTGTTAAGCTCCTCATCATCCTTATCCTTGATGCCTTTAACAATCTCATCTATCTCCGCATATTCTGCATCCGAAAGCTGCTGCCCCATCTTAAGATAAGACACAAACACCTTTACCAGCTCCGCAAAATCAGCATCCCAGTTCATGCTGCCATTATCCAAAATCTCATAGGCAAGCTTACCTGAGATTCTGATAACCTCACCCTGAACCGTAGTCGCATGCCCACTGCCCGGAACAAGAAGTTCCCACAACTCTGCGTGCTGCTTCTGCCAAGTATCAGCCTTGGGCCTGATTTCACTCACGCCATCATACTGCTGCCTCTTCGGCACTCTAGGTACATCAAGAATCTCATACAACCTATCCATTGCCGCATCGACTCGCTTAATGAAATCCGTGTCGGCATCGCTTCTTCTGAACTCAATATCTTTTGCCACCCTTAAAAATTCTGCTTTAACAGTATCACTTGCAGTAACGCCCCTTTCAAGAAACATTTCAGTTACAGGAGCGAGCTTTATAAGATCAATTGGCAACGCTCTTGCAAAAGCAGATTCAAGCGGAGTATGATGACGAAAATCCTCAGCGTTTAAGTCAGCTCCGGCAGTGAGAAGTGCCTCCACAGCCTTAACGCTCCCGCTTCCGATAGCGCGAGAAAGAGCGCAATCCTTCATGGTCCCTCCCATGAAATTCACATCTGCACCATATTTTATCAGCAAAAGAGCTTGCTTCTCATGTTCTTTGTTCGCAACTCCCACATGCTCCATCAAAGCAGTAGTATGAAATTGGTCCTGATAGTCAATATCCGCCCCATGATCTAGGCACCATTTGATCATCTCTTCCGAGATCATGTAAAAGAAAATGTTCCCCTTGCGATAGCCTCCGTAGGCGTTTATATCACACATATCAAAAACCGCTTTGACAGCATCATCATCGTTTATGTATTCCTCAATATCTTTAGGAAGAGTCTTCCTTTTCTGTTTCCCGCTCTTCTTAGGAGGAGTATCGACTTTTTCCTCTGCCTTCTTGCCAAACAAAAACATCATTTGCCATCCTCATACATAATCTACTCACAATCTCCGTAAAATCCAAATGATTTCTCATACAATTCGCGACACTGCTTCTCATCTCCAATAGACAAGCAATCATCAGCGTAACTCAGTGTATAAAAAGGCTCCTCCATATTAAATCTCCCCGGAAGATGATTCCACAGTTCATACATACGATTTCCAAACACCGTTATGTCAGATATCCCCTCATAGATTTCTTTGAGCGCACCCATAAGCTTTTGACCAAAAGAATCCTTATCAAAATCAACAGAATCCATAATTGCCAAAGTATGTAGAATTGTCTCTTTATCAGACATATCCTGAAGTTCCATTGCCTCGTAATCTTTCGGATTAGCCAGAACGATGGCATCCAGTAATTCTCGATACTGTTGTATCGTATCATAGCCAACAGAATACAAAAGCGCATAAACAAAAAGATTCTCGTACATAATCTATAATTCCTGCCACGTAAATACAGTTAAGCCTTCTATGTCTCCCATCAAATATTCATTTTATCGCCAAACCCTCTTTTATCCATTCAACAGAAGCATTCGCAATAACAGTCAGCAATACTTTCCCTAAGAAATTTTTTATTGTATCACTTTTTATTATCCAAGCAAAAATATTATAAATAATAAGTAGACTCCCAACTACACCTATCTCTAATGTAAGCAGCAATCCAGCCATATACATGTCTTTAATCTCAGTAAAATCTGGCCAATTCCAATTATTAAATATTATTCCCAAAAAGGAATATCCAAAAACTCAGAAATCTTTTTTACAAAAAACGTTCCACTCTTTTTATCATCTGTTTTTCTCTCCCATAATAGGATAATTCTTTCTAATAAAAGAATTATCCTAGAAGAAACATAGACAGTTCAATAGCAGGTAGGAAAATAAATATAACAGAAAACATTAATAATCAGAGTATCCTTAATCAAAGTATCCAGTATATCTATTGAGTGAGATTTCTTTCATGATGTATATCTATTAATTGCAATAGGAATAATTATCATAGTTGCAAAACCACTTACAATCTTTGTCAAAGAAGAATTCTCCCCAACAGAGAAGTTCATCCAAAAATATATAAAGCAAAGTGCAATCATAACGCAAAGCTGTTTAGTACTTTTCTTAAAAAGTAAAAACTTATCATTATCTAAGTAGCTCTTACTGGCCTCAATAAAATCACACATTTTTTTATTACCAAAAATATATATTGCATTTATCAACTGCTTACAACAATTTATAAATGAATATATGGTCAAACCGATATATACCGGAACAAAAAAGATAATCTTTACTATTTTTGATTTATTCTCGTACCCATTTACATGTTTCATATAGTATTGACGCATATTGTCTTTTAAGAGCGCCGTTCTGTTATTATGTTTTGCTATTCTTTTATGAATGCAATCCTTTTCATCCCATTTTTTTAAGCCGCATAAAATATAAAGATTCATAAAAAAGTAATATAATGCCAAATACGAAAAAAAAGATAACAATACAATCGCCACTAAGGATTGTAATTTGTGTTCATCACTAATATCTATCACGTATGCTTTCTGAAATACACGCAAATTTGATATCCCCAACAACATTATTCCGCCAAAAAATCTTTCTAATTCATCCACATAAAATTTATCGTTTTCAATAAAAAAGCAACCTTTATCCGCTTTTATCAAGCTATATAATACTATAGGACAGATAGCAACTCCAGCTTCAAAGATATCATTATTTTTTAATAAAAAAGCAGCAATAAACGCCATGATGGCAATAAGACTTATAAAAATAATAAGTTGTTTATATCTTAAAAACTCTCCCACAGCATCGACGTTATCAGATTTTGGAGGCTTGCCTTGATTCCTCCAATATAGATTTAGATTATAGACAAACACCATTAAAATCGCACAAGAAATAAAATACATCCCCCTAAATAGAATTTTTATATCCAAAATATCATGCATATTTACTCCCCTTTGTATTATTTATAATCTTAGAAAGATTTCCATCAACTAATCCATCAGTCACCCCATAAAGTTTCTGTACACTTATAAGCACCGCTCTCAGATTCAAGATACTTTTTAAACTTCACTTCCATGTTCACAAGCATAGCTTCTCCCATGCATCTAAACTTCATCTTCCACCCGTCCATAACTCATACCCTTGTCTTCTGGCAGAATCATAAACAGGCCGCATATTCATTTCCAAAACTTTTTCAAATTTCTCAATCGAATTATTCGGATTGTATAATTCCTTGTTTGCCCATATCGAATGCAAATTATCCTTATAGCAATTCACAAAAAGCTTATGTATGCCGGGATAATTATCATCATGTATCAGGCTATAAAGTTGATACTGATTATTGGAAAATCTCTTGAAAAAAGGCTTCCACTTCGGAAGCTTATCACTCTTAGACGAATTGAGCGACGGATCCATAGGCATAAGATTCCATAACTCATCATTCATAACAAAATTGCGCGGTATAAAATGGTCCACATCATAATTACCGCAATCTATATTTTCTTCAGTAAATACATCTTTAATCGGCTTCAATTCAAAAATTGCATCCCATAGCTTTCTTACTGCATTCAACTTACGTTTCGTTGCATCCATAGGAGTAAGTTTATAGATCATTCCCGGTACCTCAGGATTATTATTTTGAAGCCAATTCAGTTTTTTATACTGAATCCATCCCAATATGGGAACTGTATTATCCTGAATCATCTTCATCCAGTCCGGGTGAAAAAAGACTTCTTTCTTAAGCGCAAGACTTTTTCCAAATGTGTATGGAAGAACAGTAATATTATTCACGAGCTCGATATAGGCAGTAATTCTTTTTATACCATCATCGCCGTTATAACCATCCAACTTACTCAAAAAGCCGGACAATGCCCTATATGGTACCATCTTAATCAGCTGATCTTTTGCTTCCTTGAGTTCCTTATCATATTCTTTGATCTTATTCTTTATCTCAACCTTTGAAGCATTCGCTGCAAGCCCACTCACTTCAGCAAGTCTATTCACAGCCCTTTGAAGCGCATCCTTATCGCCATAGTAGATACCGCTTAGATTAATATGATACTCACGAACAGAATACCAAGCGTTAGCAATCATTTCATTTATAATCTCATCAAAAGTAGTCCGAGAAACACCTTCCGAGATAAGATTCACTATCGCCTCAAGCCAATAAAACTTATAGCACGAAGACGGCGAGTCCATCATATGTGAGAATCCCTCTATATCCAGATGGTTATAGTAGTCTCCATTGATTTTTAATTCATATGGAATTGAAGTGAAATCATCAGGCATGACAACCTCCTATTTTCCATCTAAAGTAAAATTATATCCAAATTTTCCATAAGTCATTCATAATCATAACTATTCTTCTACGCGTAGTAGTATCTTTTTTCTTTTTTTAATCACATCAACTATATGGTTCAGATACCGCACGTATGTATCTTTATCCATGTAATCCAAGAACTCCTTAGTATCAAGTATATATTCATCCTTTATAATCAAGTGCACGTTTGCTTCAGGATAATTATTACATAAAACTTTAAACCATTCGGGATGTTTTTTCCAAAATATATTTCTGGAATATCAAAACATTTTGCCGATACCCCTCGGTCAACATTCCCCCCCCGGCCATATAGGTATCACATTTCCCACAGAATCATATTCGCTTATAAACTCAGATTTCACAATCACCTCATTTAAATCAGGGAAACTCATATAGTTATTTGAAAGATAATCTATGCTAAAAAACTCATTATCCAATCGTTTAATTTGATAAGCCGTTCTTTTGCACAACTGCTTATAAAAAACATATATTCCAATCGTGTAAACCCCAATAAATGAATATAAAACGTCTAATTTGTCCCATTTAGCAACGATTTTATTGTCTATATTTTTTTCTTCCACTGATTTTCTTTTTTTATTGCTTTTCCAATCAAAAAAAACCTTAACAGAATTCTCCATAAATCCTCCACAAATAGTAAATAAACATTCTCCTCCAGCAAGCTTAGCCTATTACTCTAAGAAATCCCATCAGCCTATTCCTACTCCCCCTCTTCAAACACTACACTCAACTTCCCCGGCTCGTCACTTCCCCACGCTAAAAAATCAAACTGCGGATCTGAAACATGTTCCAGTGTCAGTACATATTTCAGCTTATCAGGTTCTGAGGTCGCATCTTTTTTCACTGTGACTTTAACCTGGGTATTGTCGGCATCGTCGTGCCAATAACTCTCACATACCATCGGCTCTTCATTCTTTCCGTCCCACGGAACCTTTACAGAGAGTGAAGCGGGAGTACCTTCTTTGGCAAAGAACACCAGATAACTTCCCGAACATGACGGACTAAAGTTTGCATATGCTTCGCCATTCTGGTATTTAAAATCACGTGTCCATATGCAGCCGTCAGTCATTCCGCAAAATGCTTCCTCGTCGTGGACATTATAAATTACATAATAGCCGTCAGGTACGACATCTGAAACCGAAGCACTAAGAGATGTCCATGACATGCATTCTTCAGGTATTTCGGAAAGAGGCGCTCCCGGCGTATAGATAAGGAGCTCATCGGCATTTTCAAGTCCGTAGGGCTCAGAGTAGACATACTTAACTTCGTCTATGATTTCTTCTGTATTAAGCTTCTCCTTATCATCTATATTTAATTCTTGGAGCTTCATTGAATAGATATTCTGATGTTCCGTAGGCGCGGGATCTGAGAATTTGCCCGAAAATCCGCATACGTAAATTGTTCCGTTTGGATAACCGTCGCCGCTGTCCCCCATATCCGAGTCGTGATAGTCTCCTGTAAATGAGCCGTCCTCAGACAATTCAAGAGATGTAGCCCATGCACCCGCACCGCTTGAAAACGTGAAGCCCTTCGGCATTTGAGCAAAAATGTTTCCGCCTTCCGGAGTTTCGCTCGTCTCGCCGGTGCTCTCTGCAACTTCACTTGTGCTTTCGATTGCCGCTTCCGAACTTTCAACTGCTGCCTGTTCTACATTCTTTTCACCACATGCTACAAGCAAAGCAGATGAAACCAAAAGCCCCATGAATTTCAATCTATTTCGTGTCATGCGCATACTCCTCCCCGTCTATCATTTGTCCTCTTCTTCAACCATGATTCCCAGGAGTTTTTTCTTAAATCCTCCCATTAAGCTCTCATAATTCGTATAGTTTATGTCGCACTTAAAACGGCTGTTCCATGTATCCTTGAGAGTGTCGCATATCGCTGCAGCTCTTTCCCCCTCATTCTTAAGAATAGCGGGGAAAATATAGTAAATGAGGAAGCAGTTAAGATCCATCAGCTCTCCCGTGCGGACCTTTCCAAACTTCTTAAACTCCTCATGCACTCCGTCGCAAAAGGCATTTGAGGCAGCAGCTGTATCTGTGGCCTCAGTAAGTTCTATAAGATAAGCGTATCTCTCAGTCAGAAACGTATTCATCCTCTCTTCGTATTCTTTTTTAGTCGTTATCCTGCTAAAAGGTTCATAACTTTCGAAGATCTTGCTAATGTTAAACGCCATAGCGTATTGCCTCCTGATTATTTTTATTTAATTATACTCTAATGATATAATTATTTGGTAGAAATGAATATTTAAGGATGGTCTAAAATGAACGAAAAGATTAAAGGAAATAATTACAGATGGATGTCGCTTCGATTTGTTGTGGTGACTATTGCTTCTGTGGTATTTGCGCTTAATATCAAATCTTTTGTCAGAACAGGAGGTATCTTACCCGGAGGAGCGACCGGATTGACGCTTCTGATACAGGAGATCGCGGATAGATTTATAGGGATCAAGATTCCCTATACTCCTATTAACGTCGCCATAAACGTTGCTCCCGTTTTTATAGGCTTTAAGTATATCGGAAAAAAGTTCACTTCACTTTCATGCATTGTTATCTTGCTCACAGGTATTCTTGCCGATCTTATTCCGGGCTATGTAATAACCAACGACCTTATACTCATCAGCATCTTTGGAGGCATCATAAACGGAGTTGCTATAAGCCTCTGTCTTCTAATGGACGCGACGAGTGGAGGAATTGATTTCATAGCTATTTATCTGTACAAAAAAGGATTTGATGGTTTCAACGTTGCATTATATGTTAATGCCTGCATCCTCATTACCGCCGGCGCTTTGTTCGGCTGGGAACGAGCTCTTTATTCCATTATATTCCAATATGCATCCACGACAGTGATCCACGTTCTGTACCGTAAATACCAACAAACTACGCTGTTTATAGTCACGCGGTTCCCTGACGAGATCAGTGCCCTGATTTACAAGATGTCAAACCACGGCTCTACGATTATCTACGGCAGAGGCTCACACGAAGGCGACAAAGATAAATCTGTCGTATATTCAGTAATCACCGCCACTCAGGTAACCCAGATAATCAATGCAATAAAAGAACTGGATCCCGCCTCATTCGTAAATGTATTCAAATCCGAAAGAGTCTCGGGACGCTTCTATCGTATTCCGGAAGATTAAATCAAATCTCATCTTGAAAGAGCAAAAAGAGAAGACAGCCATATTTAGCTGCCTTCTCTTTTAATATATATATTGTAACCTACCTGTTTATTTTATCCCCATTTATATGATCAATATGTTGCTGACCAGATCTTGTACTCAACGTTAGGATTAACACCCTTCTTCTCGAAAAGTTCGCTTACTGTTACGAAAGTGTAGCCCTGCTTCTGGAGTCCCTCGATGATCTGAGGAAGAGCCTGGACTGTCTTCGAATTTCCCTGGAAATCGTGAAGAAGAACGATCTGTCCGTCTTTTGCCCCGTTAAGTACTGACTGAGCTCTCTGTGAAGCTGAAGTATTGTCTAACCAGTCATTGTGCATTGTTCCCTGAATGAAAGGAACATCAATGTTCTGATACATTGTATTGCTGATTGCGATGTAAGGTGGTCTGAAGAACTTTACATCTGTGCCTACCGCATTCTTGATTGCTGATGCTGTGCGCTGCTGCTCATCCTTAATCTGCTGAGCGCTCATTCTTGACATATCCTGATGAGTGAAAGAATGGCTTGCAAGCTCACATCCCATGTTAACCTGTCTCTTCATTGTGTTGATTGTGTTCTGGTTAATATTCTGTCCAATAAGGAAGAATGTAGCCTTAACATTGTACTTCTGAAGAATATCAAGCACTTCGTTTGTTGTGCTTGTAGGGCCATCATCAAATGTAAGAGCGATAAGCTTCTGGTTCTTGTTCTGGTTTGCGTTGTTGTTATTATTGTTTGCTGCGTTGTTATTGTTGTTATTCTTTGCAGCATTGTTGTTATTGTTATTGTTCTTATTCTGTCCGTTGTTGCTTGAGCTTGAATTTGAGCCCGCACCACTGAACTTAAGGTAATCTACGTAAGCATCCCACTGACCGTTATCAGCTGTTACAACAAGCTCTACAGTCTGGTTTCCTGTGCCGTGCTTTACGTTCTTGATTGTATATTCTGCGGGATAAGGTCCGCCGTAATAGAATGTACCCTTGTTCTGGCCGCCGATCTTAAGATCAACTCTTGCCATGTTGTTGTTATTTGAGCATCCACGAAGTGTGAAATCACTTGTGTCGCTTGCAAAGTTCTGAGTAAAGCTGAGCTTATCATTATTTGCATAAAGAGCCATTCCGTTAAAAGGTGATCCGATGGTATCAGCGTACTGTCCGCTCTTAGTCATGGACTCACACTGAACTGTTGCGGAACTCTGAGCACTACCGCCGTTATTGCCGCTATTGCTGTTGTTATTGTTTCCGCTGTTGTTTCCCCAGTTCCACCAGTTGCCCCAATTCCAGCCGTTGTTTCCGCCGTTATTGTTGCCACCGTTGTTATTGTTGTTATTATTCTTGTTACTGTTATTATTGTTGTTGCTGTTGTTATTGTTATTATTATTGTTCTTGTTACTGTTGTTATTATTATTGTTGTTATTGCTTGAAGATGAACCGCCAACCTTCATGTCATTCTTATAAACATTGGCAGATCCGCTACTCTGATATCCCTCGATATTCAAAGCTGCTTCGTAAATCTTTCCAAGACCCATTCCCATCTTTTCCCAAGCCTTGAAGTGCTCAGAAACGCTGATAGTTCCGCTAGTTCTCTTTTCAGTACGAACACTGAAGTACTGCTTGAATGTCTTGTTACCTTCAATTGAAGGCTGATTTACACGAGTTGTCTCGTAAACATCATATGTTCCACCGTCAACCTGGATCTGACCCTTTGGTGATCCTCCGGGTGGACGCCATGAGCCCCAACTGTCTACGATGTAATACTCGATCATAGGGTCTTTGGTCCAACCATATACACAAAGATAAGAGTTTCCGTTCGGCTTGTAGTCACAGCCATAATCAAAAGAAATATTGCCTAACTGCTGATATGTCTTTGTGCTGTCGAACTTCTTACCCTTTCTGAAAAGTGCATTTCCTATGTTACTCCACTGACAACTGAATGTTCCACCGGAATTCAGCGTCATGCTTGTGTTTCCGCCATCTTTCCAAAGCTCGTAATCATATCCGTCTTGATTACCAGTTTTATTCTCAGTTATTGTCGTAGCCGCCTGAACTTTAAGTGCAGGGACGAATAACTGGGCACATAACGCAATGGAAAGCAGCGCTACTTTTAAACCGTTTTTCATCTACGATATCCTCCTCCATCTAAACCTCTTAAAACATTAATCGTATTGTAACATGTTGTTTACATATGTGAAAGCAATATATCCGCTCAGCTATCGCATTAGATGCGATATGTGCGTTATAAAGATAGAAAAAAAGCGCGGTTGCAAGAGTATACATATCTCAAGCAACCGCACTTTCTCATTTTTTCTTACCTTTGCCTTTTGGAGCCAGTGATTTAAGCGAACTTAGGAGTTTGCCACCTGCGTTTCCCCCGCTCTTTCCTGACTTTTTTCTGTTCTTAAGCCATTTGAATATTACGACCTCAACTATGATCAGAGCAAGCAATAAGCCCACAGCTGCTGCCATCAACTTGAAATCGATAAGCATGAAATCGAGGTATATTCCGTCGGGATCGTCAAAGTTAAGAAGATCCCACTCATAGGTCTTTCCATCCCTCGAAACATGCGTGGCATTGTGTGCCTGAGCTTTTGCCGGAAGATTGACGGTAAGCTTCATCTGCGCACCGCTCATTTTAACATAGCTTCTGTAATCACCTGAGAAATCCCTGTCTCTCGCATCGCGGAATATATCCCACTCAAGCGAGTATTTAAGGCCTTTCCTCGTAAGCTTAAGCGACTTGAATTCATCGGAAATATCGCTGAGTTCATCCGCAGAGACGTTTTCTTTCCTGATAATATATCCGGAATATCCTCCATTCTTGTATCCCTCGACATCCCAGCCATTCTCTTTGTAATCTTCCATCTGCTCATCAGAGAGGATTTCTTCAAGGTCACGGTCGCCCATGTCGACCATCGCATAGCATATGGAAACATCCATCTTGCCGTTAAGCTTAACATCCATCGTTGCATCGAATCTGACACAGCCTGTAAGCGCCAATATGCAAATAATAAAAATAAATAATGATCTGATTTTCTTCATGTAAATTATTATATAACATTTTAGGCTATTCTGTCACGGTTCGCATATTCATCTCTTTTTGTTCCTAATTTTGTGCATCTTCAAAAGCATATGTATCTGCCTCGTCACTTAGCCACCAGTCCGTATACGGAAGTTTCGTATGTTTGGACAGATTTTTTATCACCTTCTGCGTCCTGAGAGCTCTTGCAGCCCTCCTTCCAAGCTTTAAGATTCCGTCATAGCTTATAGAAAAGTTCTTGTCTCCTTCGGGGACAACAGGTATACCAAGTCTTATCGCAGCATTTTCGACACCGGGATGTCTGCATATAAGAAGATCGGGATCTGCTTCTTTAATAAATCTAACGGCCTGATACGGCTGTTTCGGACACACATTTACATTTCCGAAGTTTCCGTGATCTTTCTCATATTTTTGAAGTGCACCGTATTCACTGCTTCCGTCCGGAACCTGATCATGATGAAGCGCCGCTATTCCGACCACTTCCATCTCAAGATCTTTTGCTGCATTTGCAAGCTGGAAAGCGAACTGATCGCCCGTCATGATAAACACTCTCTTACCGCGAAGTATGTTCCGATATTTTTCAAGTTCAGGCTCGATTCTCTTATGTTCCTCCTCTATTACACGTTCAACTTCATCGCTTCGTCCCGTCACTTCTCCTATCTCACGAAGCCAGTCATCCGTCCAGCTTATTCCAAACGGAGGTGCATTTTTAATTTTCACAACACCATATTTTTCTTCAAGCACCGTCGTTATATAAGACGATAACGTATCGCAGAACTGTACGCTGCAAGCTGCTGCCGACATACTCTCTATATCACCCACGGTCGCAAACGTGGTGACATAATTTGTCCGAAGCCCGATTTTCTTAAGAAGATCTTCCAACCTGTCTGCTCCGCAGAAATTAAACACATTCACAAGGTCCGTCTGTCTTTTCTCAGGTTCTTTTACAAGATGCCGAAGGATCCCGTGATAAGCCGCATCAAATCCCGACGACCACATCTTGGATTTAAAACCTTCGCAGTAGATCGGCACAACGGGAATCCCATGCTCCACGGATTTTTCTCCCGCAACGCTTTCAAGATCATCACCTATTATTCCCGCAACGCATGAGGATAATACGAACACTACCTTTGGATTAAAGCGCTTTACTGCTTCATCGATAGTACTTTCAAGTTTTCGGGTCGTTCCATATATCGTATCTTTCTCCTGAAGGTTTGTGCTAAGTCTCCTTACGCGTCTGTCCTGCCCTATCGCATTTTCTCTTACCGATGCCGCATACATTATTCCGTCCAGTCCGCATCCCACAGGCGAATGATTGATAACAACGCTCTCTTTTATCCAAGTCGTAAGAGTGCCCGCATTCTCCTGACCGCAGTTACCGCACTGCTCGTAATTGGCACAGTTTGCGCAAAGCGAACGTTCTTTGGATTTATTTATAAGATTTGTAAGATTGCCGTGATAGCTAAGCACCGATCCAAGCCTTCGTTCACGGATCTCGACTTCTGTCGAATTTTTGTAAACACTCATCTCATTGCTCCTTTTTTATCGAAAAACATCTCTGGTAATCTCTTTAAGAAGATTGATTCCTCCTTTATATCCTGCATAGGATGTATCAAGCGTAAAGTCCTGCGTCAAAGGAATACTTAAAGATGTATAATATTTCCCTGTCTCACGGGCGAGGATCTTCTCCCAGGTACTTCCGAGAATAAGTTCCCTGTCATCGCCCTGTTTTTTTCTTATATCCGCCTGTATAATACCTCCGTCGTTTTCAAATACAACAACGTCATTGAACAGCTCATTCTCCTCATTAAACCGCTTTAATATTTCTTCCCGGTATGACTTTTTAGCATCATCCGTTATGTACACTCCTTTGGGTGTAAGTCCCAGTTCATTTGTCAAAAAGGTGCCGACTCCAAGCGCATAATTGCTGTCGGCAACAGCAAAGTACTCCCACGCAAACTCATTGTTAAAGGTCAAAAGAAAATTCTCAAGATCGGAAAAATAGGCATAATACACTTTTTCCAGATCGTCTATCACATCTTCAACGTGCTCATTTGAAAGTCCCGCATATTCGCCGACTTTCCTAAGAAACTCTCCGGTACTCTGCGCCCCAACGGGAACATAAGGAAACTCGATAAACGGCGTGCCGTACTTACTTTCAAGAAGCTTCACGATATCTTTTCCAACCCAGGGTGACAACAGGATATTGAATTCAGCATTCGGTATATCTTTCCACTCGCTCACTCCTTTTGACTCCGCACCAAACAAAATGTTTACGGACAATCCGAGCTTTTCAAGGATTCTTTTTATCTCCTGAAGATCCCCCTGCCAGAACGGATTTTGATACGGAACTACGGAAAAGACATTAACAAGACCTTTTCTCACTTCAGGCTTAGCATCTCCCACATACTGGTTGATGATCGCAGATAAAACTTCTTTGTATCCAAAGTACACGTTTCCTTTAAACCCTGCAGTCTCAGCTCCCACAACAGGATATCCCTTATCTGCAAATTCTGCTGCTGTAGAAACAGAATCGTCTCCTACAATTTCCGACGTACATCCGGTAAGAACCACATAGAGATCGGCATCGATAATCTTAAGCGCGCCCGATATCGTATCGCGAAGCTTCTGTATTCCTCCGAACACAATCTCTTTTTGCGTAGAATTAGTACATGATACATGCGGCCCTCCGGTATATCCGATTCCTCTTGTACCACCTGCCGTTGTATTAAAATACGTACTTCGCTCGGAACATCCGGGGCCCGAATGAAGTATTGGATGTGCTCTTGGAATTGCCAGCACGGTCTGCTGAGCAGAGATAGCACATGAATATCGTGGTTGTTCAATTATTGTTGACATTTTTTCCTCCAAGATCTTAATTTATTCATTTGTTATGACCCGGTATCTCATAAGATATTTCTCAATCCTCTTTGATGCCGCAAGTATGATCGTTATCAAAACAAAATATATTATTGCTGTGGCCGCATATCCCTCAAGATAGCTGTAACTCACACTACACGGAACAAGCGCTCCGCTCATTATCTCCATTATCCCGACTGCGGAAAGTAGCGGAATTCCTTTTACTATGCCGAGAATATTATTTATATATCCCGGAAACGCCACAGGAAGCATCTGCGGAAGTATAATGCGTCTAAGGCTTTGAGATGTATTAAGTCCAACCGAATAACATGCTTCAAACTGGGTTTTATCAATGGAATTCATCGCTCCCCTGAAAGTTTCACTGATTGAGGGAATTCCTCCTATCGTAAGTATTATGTAGCCTAGAAGTATTATGTCTACGTCTTTTATCGTCACAGACAGATGCAAGGCTCTTGCGACCGAATCAAAATACATGACATAGAGCAGGTGCCCTATAAGAAGAATCAGCATGATGGGGATTCCTCTGTATACCGTAACAAAAAATGCAAAAACCTGCGACAGGACAGGAATCCTGTAAAAGCGAACCAATGCAATTATCAAGGCAATTATCGTCCCAAGTAATATTGCTATTACCGAGATTTTTAAAGTATTACCAAGGTACGAAAGCCCTGATTGTAAGCTTGACACCACTCGATCAAATTGTATTTCCATATTTTTACACCTTTACTTTCGCCCCAAATTGATATCTCGCATCCACATATTTGAATAAAAATTCAATTGCTATACTTATTGCCGCATATACGACAGCAACAAATAAGTATGTCTCAATATAGTTAAATGATGCTCCTCCGAGCGACGTAGCTCTTCCGATAAAATCCATAACACCGATCATGTATGTTATCGCCGTGTTATGAAAAAGCTCTACAAAATTCGCCCCATATGCCGGAATCGCAACTTTAACGGATTGCGGAAGGATTATTCTGAAAAAAGCCTGATACTGCGTAAGTCCTACAGAGTATGCCGCTTCCTGCTGGAGTTTCGGAACCGCTTCAACCGCAGCTCTGAATATCTCGCCTATATACGCGCCTTCATGAATCACAAACGCAATGATCACGAATACTTTTTTATCCCATCCGTTTATATCTATTCCGAATAGCTTAAAAACAAGAAACGGAAGGAAATAATACACAAGCAAAAGCAGCACCACATACGGAAGTCCTCTGATAATATGAAGATATCCCTTGCAAATTCCGCAAAGGACCGGAACTTTATATACGCGTATCGCCGCCACAAGCACAGCGATCACGGTCGCAATCCCAAGTGTAATGAATGTGATTCCAAGCGTTACAGGAAGATATTTAATGATAAGAGGAGCGGCTTTAAAGAAGCCTTCCCATGTAAAATACTTGCCCATACTCCCATCTCCTGTTTTTATTTGATAAGTTCATCCGTTATAAACGAAAACCACTTATCATAGAGTTCATCGTAGGTTCCGTTTTCTTTAAGCTCAATTATCGCCTCATCGACAGCCTCTTTGAGTTCCTCGTTACCTTCGCTGTATATGTAAAATCCATGTTCCTCCGAAACAGGCTCTCCGAGTATCTTAAGAACTTTTCCGCGCTTCTCATTCTGTCCCGCAACAGTCACATCATCCATGAACACCGCATCCGTAGAACCGTTCTGAAGAGCTTCTATACCCGCGTCATTCAAAGGATTACCCGATGCAATAAGGTTAATGTTCTGCTCCGGATGTTCTTTGATGTACTTATCCCAAAGCACATATATGTATTCATCGGGATGAGATCCGTCAACGGTTGCTCCCTGCAAGTCATCTGTACTATGAATTTCTTCATTATTGGCTCCAACCGTCAGATAAAATTTCTGCGTCGTCACCCACTCATCGGCAAACAGGAATTCTTTTTCCCTCTCAGGTGTTTTCTTTATAGTCCAGCTGGCAATATCAAGTTTTCCCAGCTTTACGGATGTTACCAGGTCTTCCCATTCCGTACTCGTTATATCAAACTCATAATTTTCAAGCAGATTGTCCACTTCTTTTATCAGATCAAATTCAAATCCCGCAGGATTTCCCTCTTCATCGACGTAGCAAAACGGCCAGTTGTTCGTTCCGCTCGCAAATTTGACTTTTACCACACCATCCTGATCGATTTTACCTTTTGCACTCGCAGAAGCCGCATTACTTCCGCACCCTTGCAAAATCCCCGCGCTAAGCACAGCAAGCATTATGACTGCCAAACCTTTTTTCTTAATCTTTGTCGTCGTGATAAATTTTTTCATACTGAAACCTCCTTCTGATTTTTATTTATTAAAAAAGCTTTTTTATCATATGTAATAAATCTCTTTTTCCTGAATAAGCACTCTCTCAAGGAACTTTTTGGTTCTTTCTTCCTTCGGATGGTAAAAGATATCCTTAGGTGTTCCCTGTTCCACAATGACTCCTCCGTCCATGAATACCACCTTATTGGCGACTTCCTGCGCAAAAGACATTTCATGTGTGACTATCACCATTGGAATTCCTTTTTTGGCAACCTTTCTTATAAGCGAAAGCACATCACCCACAAGTTCGGGATCAAGTGCTGATGTCGGCTCATCAAAAAGAATAAGTTCAGGATCAAGCGCAACAGCCCTGGCTATGCCGATTCTTTGCTGCTGCCCGCCCGAAAGCTGACTAGGATAATAATCTTTTTTATCAAGAAGCCCTACCCATTCAAGTATCTCTTCTCCCTTTTTATTGGCCTCATCCTTCGGCACTTTCCTACTTACAATAAGGCCTTCTGTTATATTCTGAAGAGCCGTCTTGTTCGCAAACAGACCATAGTTCTGAAATACAAAAGCTACTCTTTTTCTGACATTCAAAATTTCTTTGCGCTTGGCACTGTGAAGATCGATTCTCTCATTGATTATCAGCAGATTTCCTTCATCCGCTCTTTCCAAAAAATTGATACATCTAAGGAGCGTCGTTTTTCCCGATCCGCTGGGTCCAAGAATAACCACCACATCCCCATCATCTATCTCAAGAGAAACATCCTTTAACACACTTTGCTTGCCAAAGCTCTTTTTCACGTGCTCTACTGCTATCATCTGCCCGACTCCTCCTTATTTTTGGGTAAAAAAATAACGCAAGAAACTAAATAACCGAAGACAACACACTATGCTTATGTGTCACCTCCGGTTTTCCAGTCAGTTGCATTTTTGTTTCTTGCAGTTAACTAATTTCTTTATATGATTATTATTTCAAGTAGTTTTATTTCCTACCATCTTGATAGGGATTATATAATTTCTCAATTTTATCTGTCAATAATTTTGAAAGTATTTGATATTACGCTTTACTTATCGCTGGCTATAACAAATCTCCTTAAGATAGAACTCCGTCATCCCAAAGAATTCCCTGACAACATAGTGAATTCCGCATGGGAAAAGAGTTTTCGCAGGAACGGAAGAAACGTTCTTATACCCTTCTCTTTTGGCTATCGACATTGCTCTGAGCTCGTGGAAGCCGTTGGTCACTATGCCTGTTGATATCGTAGGGTCACCTATAATCTCAAGACTGTATCTAAGATTCTCCTCCGTGTCGGTAGACTTTTCTTCGAGGATGATCCTGTTTTCATCGATACCGTACTGATCTATGAGCTTTCTCTTTGCACACTCAGCCTCGCTTATCTCCTCATCGCTGCCCTGACCGCCCGATGCAATGATCTTCGTATTTTCATTTTCATCCAGGTACTCTGCTGCCTTTCTTATCCTTGCTTTGTACTGATTGCTAGGCTCGGTTCCTTTAAGTCCGGCGCCGAGAACTATGATGTAATCAAGGTCTTCCTTTGGTCTTGCGCTCATTGCACGGATTATCTTAACTTCGGTTATTGCAAAATATGTCAGAAATACCGTGAAAGCAATGCGATATCCCCATTTAACCGCCGCAGGGAGCTTTTTCTTTTCCCTTCCGTCTATTCGACGCTTTAGCATAAAGACTCTAAGTGCGGAAAATGCTGCGATTATCAGCCACAGCCATACCCACGAGAGTGTCAGTCCTCCGCCGTACGCAAGGCATGTAAAATAATACAGAACCGACCAGATAGTAAGTACAAAGTAGATATACATGAGTATCTTTGACGGCGTAGGTCGTCCCACTCCGGCATATCTGCTTGTTCTGCCTTTGTACTGCGTATATTCGCTTCCGTAGGTTTTTTCAAGAAATTTCTCTTCACGTAAGATCTGCAGGTGGAGCATCACCATTGCAAATACAGAGATCACAAGAAGTACCGGATTAAAGAACATCAGAAGGATTCCGATGTACACGAGGTCGAATCCGAGAAACGCAGGGTTTCTTGAGTAGTTATATATCCCTATCGTCACAAGATTTCTTTTCTCTTTATCATCTTCCGCAACGCCCGCTCTCCAGCTGTCGCGCATCGTATATACAGAAGTAAAAAAGACAATGTCCCCTACAAACGCAAAGTACATTCCAATGATCCTAAACATCAACGGAAAGCCCACCGTTCCGAGGACGATCGATATAACCTCGGCAAGCGGAGCAAGGTAAGTCGCAATCTTCATTGTAAGCTCAATATAGTAGCCTTTGTCGCGACTTTTCCCCTTTGCGATCTGATCGGTGACAATGCCCTTCTTTTTCTGAAGCATCATCTTAGTAAAATATATGCCGTAGAACACAAGCATAAAAAATAAAGCAATAATCCTGTAAGTCATTTTTACCATCCCATTAATCTTAAGTGCCATTAAGCTATTACACTTAATGGCACTGATAATGGTAAATTCTATCACTTTTTGAATAAAGTCTCAAAGTGGTAAATATTCATATACTGATACAGGTCATTGCTTACGAGCTTATTTGCGAAGTTGTGGAACTTCGGATTTATGAGGCAGTAGGAATTGGCGCCTTCTACATAAGCTATGGACCAGAGGTTATTCTTGTGAAGTTCATAGATGCTAGATGCTATCTCATCTCTCTTGGCGCTGTCCGCCGTGTTGATCCACTGCTCATAGTATTCGACGAGCTTTTCCATATCTCCCGTAGGTGCAACTCCCAGGCTGTGATCGGTATAATACGTTCCGTACTCTCCATACCACTCGGCAGCCTGTGCTATCGGTACAAAAGCAGCTGCTCTCTCACTTAGCGAAAGTCCACCGGCGTCCATATGAGGACACATCGATGCGATCCAGTCATTATCGTCAATAAGCTGATCATAGGTTTCCGTATCATAATCCGTAAGAGTTGTCTTAAGGTGTGCGGAATCAAAATATCTCTTTAATGCGCTGTATATGGTATCTGCATTTCCTTCAAGAGATACAAAATCAATCGAAAGGTCCGAACCGTCCGCAAAGTGATAATATCCGTCGCTTCCAAGCTTAAGTCCGCATCCCTCAAAGAGTTTTTGCGCCGAAGCAAAATCATAATCCGTCCACTTCTTGGACCACTCTTCGTCATATCCCATGCTTCCCGTTGACGGCGCACACTGTCCCGGTCTCATGAATCCTTCCGAGATACGGAGCGATATTTCCTGACGGTCAACGCACATGGAAACCGCCTGACGGAAATCGGGATTTGCAAAAAGATCTGCATAGTTCTTGTCTTTACATGTATAGTTAAATGTCAGCTGATCCGCTCCCCAGCTCGAGCCAAGCACCGTCTTAAGTATAGCTGCATCTCCAAGCTCCGAAAGCATTGAACCTATTTGCTCCATTCCTACATCCATGTAATCGAGCTCGCCATTTGCAAAAGCCGCCGTTTTATCTTCGAGTTCATTGAACATATAGATATTGTCAAAATACGGAAGTTGCTTGCCCTCCGCATCAACTTTCCAGTAATACGGATTTCTTTCAAGTATGCATATTTCCGAGCTTTTTGAGTTATGCCCTTCCTCTGTACTTAGAACAAAGGAGTTTACTGTCGGGATACCCGAAACATTCCAGAAATAGTAGCAGGCATTTTTTCCAAGATCGGCTACAGACTCAAAGGACATTCCCTTAGCTGCGGCGTTAGCCAATACCTGTCCGTCGGAAAGTCCCGTATTTTCCCAATATTCATTCTCTACATATAGCGACGCAGGAATAAGATCTATCAGGTAATGTGAAGGCGCCCAGCACCACTTAAGATCACCGTTCTCAATAAAAGCACCGGGATACTTGGGCGTATCAAATTTCCAGGTTACGGTATAATCGTCAACTTTTTTAAGCACGGCGAATTCGCCCGTCTCATTATCCTTGAGCGCTTCCCAGCTTGCCTTTGTATCATAATTGTTGATATGAACCATGTAGTACCAGAATGTAATGTCATCCGCATTAAAGTCGTCGCCGTCGGACCACTTCATTCCTTGTCTTAATTTGAACGTCCATTCTGTATAATCTTCGTTTGCTTCATAGCTCTTAATTACGTTCGGAACGTAGCTACCGTCGCAGTTGTACCTGATAATACTCTCAAGCACAGGTCTTGCTATACCCCATGAACCCGAAACTCCCTGCATATTACAATTTCCGCAGTACTCGCCAATCTCAAGGGCATTTCCCGTTGCATCCGTCTGTGCGATAAAGACATCTTCTTTAATAGGGAGCCTGCTATCAACAGCAGGAAGGCTTCCGTCACCTACCTTTGCTGACAGTTCAGGTGCTTCCGAATAGTTGAGGCTTCCTCTGTTTACTTCAGAGACTGCCTGCGACGTTGCGGCTTCCTCAGAAGCCGGTTGCTCATACGATGTATCGGTAAAAGACTCTGTTCTTTGATTTAATTTTACACTTCTGCTGCCGCATCCTGATACCGTCAAGACTATAACCACCGCAAGAGACAGCGCAATATGTTTTCTATTCATGCGTGTAATCCTCCTTATTGATCATTGTCCGCCGGTCATCATAACTTGAATCCCGTGAGCTCTGTTGTCAGTGAATCAGCTGCGCCTCTAAGATCCTTGATGACATCATTCAGATTCTTTGCAGCATTCTGTGCATCAAGAGCCGTATTTCCAACTTCCGAAGACGAAGCAGCCGCTTCTTCCGAAACTGCCGAGATACCGTCAATAGCAGAAAGTGTATTGACTTTCGCCTTTTCCATATCGGCCACCTGAAGTCCGATCTCTTTAAGATGATCGGCAATCGTCTTGAAGTTTTCATTTATTACATTAAATTCCGAAAGCGTTGCTTCTACCGCTTCTTCCTGCTGTTTTACGATTTCTTCCGCATGCTTGGCTGCGGTCGCCGTCTGCTCGGTCTTTGCCGTAACCGTTGTGATGATATTTCCAATCTCACCCGCGGAAACTGCACTCTGTTCGGCAAGCATTCTGATTTCCTCCGCAACTACGGAGAAGCCTTTTCCGGCAGCTCCCGCTCTTGCAGCCTCAATCGATGCGTTAAGAGAAAGGAGATTTGTCCTTCTTGCAATCTCATCGATCGTAGCAATGATGTTTCCGATAGATGATGTTTCTTTTGCGAGAGCTTCGATATCCTCTATAACGCCATTGGTAACTTCGCTGGTCTCATTTGCCTTTATCTTAAGGTTTTCTACCGCTTCGATACCATTTTTAACAGATTCATCCGCATCTGATGCCATATCTCCGATCGCTTGTACATTCTTTCTTACAACTTCGATCTTTTCCGTCAGTACGTCGGCCTCATCAAGACAACCTTGAGCATCATTCGCCTGCTGATCGAGACCAAGTCTGATCTCGTCGACAGATGATGTAATATTTTCGGACGCAGTAACAAGCGACTCTGATGCTCCTCCGATATCATCCGAGGACTTCTTAAGGGAATCGGCGGTTGCTGATATCTTAAGAAGAAGTCGCTTGGTATTTTCTATCATTTTGCTTGCTGAACCTGAAAGTGCACCGAACTCATCACGGCGCTTTGAACTGATTGAAACTGTAAGATCGCCCTGTGCAGCCTGTTCGAATCCATCCGATATTCCCTTAACCGTGCTTCCGATGCTGTTCGATACGATAATTCCGACTATCGAAGAAACAACAGTTGCAAGGATCACTGCGATAACAGATGCAACTCTTATGTTATTTACGCTTCCGCTTATCACAGTCTCGGGAATGCGGCCACAAATAACCGCTCCGGACTCTCCTACTTTTGCATAGACATATAGATATACTTTATTGTCTGTGGCATCTTTCATCCACTCAACTCCCGATGCCTCGGAAGATGCTTTAATATCTTCAAAGAATGTTGTATTGGCAAAGATTGTTTCGTTTGCGTTACTCTTGCCGTTCATGTTGGTCTCAACGCCGTCGGAAGTTATAAATGCAAATGTGCTTCCTTCGCCGAGGTTGATTCTTTCAAGCGCAACAAGAGATGTATCAAGTCTTATATCTGTGGAAATATAGCCGAGTTTTTCACCGAGCGAATCATAAAATGGCTCTACATAGACCGCACAATAAGGAGTGCCCTCAATGGCATTGGCGCCCTGATAGGAATCGATGAATACTCTCGTTCCCATCCATGCACCTGCATTGGGACTTGCAGATAATAAAGAAGAATCACCTGTCTTATCAAATTCATCTGCTGCCGATGATCCGCCATAATTAAACATCAGATAGTTTCCGTTTGCCACGGAAAACGATGTCTGTTTATAGGCCAGGATAGACATATCTCCGACTATATTGTCCGACTGGGCAAGGTTTCTGGCACTTCGGTATATCTCGGAAAGAGCATTCCTTGACTCCTCGGTATCCGTATATGCCCCGCCGTAATAGTTTTTAAGCTCAGAAAGACCGGAGAGCTGCTCTGTCTTACCCTCAACAACCGAAAAGGTAAGCTCATAGTAATTTGCCATCTGCTGCAGCGCAGTTACGGCATTACTTTCATAAGTTTCCTGTGTTCCACTTGATGCTATAGAGTAAGCGGTATACCCAACAATAATTATAAAGATGACAGGTATCAGAAAGAATGCAGTCAGCTTAACCCTAAGGCTGTTCAGCTTTTTCATTGAGCGGCTCTCCTTTCATGTACAAAAGGTGGTGATCCCCCGTCCCCAAATCAGAGATTTGCAAATCTCTTTGTGCTGTTGCTTAGCTGGTCTGTAACCTTGTTGTTCTCTCCCATTGCTTCGCTGATACCCTGAATCTGTCCGACAATCTCGGAAGAATTTGCTGCCGAAAGGTTGATTGCCTGAGTACTCTCTTTTACAGACTCAGTAATGGATTCAACTGAGTCAGCCATCTTATCCATGATTGTGTTAAGGTTATCTGCTTTTCTGTTAAATTTATCAAGGATATCATCCATGACAACCGCGGTATTTTCATACTTATCGCTGGTCTCAACGAATGTATCATAGTCATTCAATACGTCATTATTTATAAACTCTATAACATCCATGGCGTTGGTTGAAAGCGTATTAACCGCTTCAGTAACTTCATTACTGATCGTCTGGATGTTTCCTGCTGTCTGTCTGCTGTTTTCGGCAAGTGCACTGATCTCTTCGGCAACAACCGCAAAGCCTTTGCCCGCTTCGCCCGCTCTTGCAGCCTCAATCGAAGCATTAAGAGCAAGAAGGTTTGTCTGTGACGCAATATCAAGGATAACCTTGGTAAGTTCATTGATCTGCGCAACCTTCTCACTGTCTTTAACGGATTTTTCAAGAACCGCACTGAGTTCTTCGACCTTCACGCCGGTATTCTCTTTCTTCTTAAGAGCTTCGTTCTTGATCTCATCGGCTTCTTTCTTGATATTCTCGGCAGTTTCTGCTCCGTTTGCAGCTTCCTGTCTGATCTCGGAAGTTGCTTCTTTAACTTCATCAAGCCTTCCCGAAATCTGGTCCGCAGTTGTCGATACGGTATCCATACTTGCGGACAGCTCTTCAAGAGCAGCCGATGTATTGGTGATATTATCGCTTGCTTTTTCAATCTTATCCGTCATTGAATCGGCAGATGTATTAAGAACAACAGAGCCATCCTTAACTTCTTTTATAATTCCCTGAAGAGTCTCAATAAAGTTATTGATACCGCCAACTATAAAGGTAAGCTCCGTGCTTGTTTTTGTTTCAATTCTGGCGGTAAGGTCACCTTCATTATTGTTGATTCCCCTGATGATCTTCTGAAGTTCAGAAACAATACCTGTTATCTTCTTACTTATTCTTGTTTCGTTAAGAACAAGACTGATAACAATTATGATTACAAATGCAACCACCAGCACTACAGTCTTTACGACCGCCTTGCCATACATCATATCAAGGTATTCTTTAAGCTCATCTCCAAGCACCGCGATTGAAGCTTCCGCAGCATCATAAGCTGCGTATACAGCCGCCTGCGCATCTATATACTGGTTTATATATATATCCATCGCTTTTGCGGCATCCGCAGCACGAAGTGCAACAACCATATCATCGGTAATGGCCAAAAAAGAATCTGTAGTCTTCTTGATCTCATCCATCTGTGCAGGACCGTTTTCCGCCTGAGTAACCAAAATACTTCCCTGCAAATATGTAAGAAGATCCGGCATCTCTTTTTCTACCGCATCAATATTTGTAAAATACACCTCATAATTCGCCGGATCGTTAGTTCCCATCGATACCGCGCCGAGCAAGGCTGAAAGATTACCGTCAATGGTTATAAGATTTTCTCTGAGTCTCGCTTCTTTACTCAAAAGCTGTATCTCATCATTACTTGCCCCAACGGAAATGCTTATAATGTTCTTCATATTTGCATCCATAATGCCTATCGCAACAATAAACATCACAAGCATAACTACATTTACAGCTAAATTCTGAAAACCGATTTTTTTGAAAAAACTAATTCCTTCTGTTCTGTTCTCTGCGCTATTATTCACTTACATGCACTCCTTTCCTCCAAAAAGAAAATACACTTCGTCATATAAGCAATTATAGCGCAATAAGAATAAATAAGTATGCGATATACCGATAATTAAGAAATTGTTTATACTCTTATTATAATTGCCAAACAATTCCCCTGATCATGCGTTTTTAATAGTCTTCGCGTTCGCTAAAGAAATCCTGTCCGTACTGTGATTCGGCAACCGTATCTGATGCAGGCATGGAAGTGCTTGCAGTTCTGTTATTCTTTAAAGCTGCTCTCTTCTCAGCCTTCTTTTTGGCTTCTATCTGTCTGGTTGTTCTCTCACCCAGCTGCTGGCGAATCTTCATAAGCTGCTCAAGTGCAGATAATTTCTTCTTTGTTTCAGAAATCTCATTTGCAAGTTCGTCCATACTCATCGTCAAAAAGTTTTGTGCATCCATTTTTAAAGTCTCCTTCCAGTTATAAAAGTGTTATGTTTCATTAGTACAAAAAAGCGGTATCTATCAACAGTTTTTTTGATAAATACCACCTTGTATTGCTATTTCAAATTGCACGTTTGTCCACGCACATGTGATAACATATATGTGAACATGTTAATTATATCATCACATTTCGTTATAGTCTATACCCTATTTGTCCCATGACATTTCGGAACTGAACCGTGCCCACAAAAGCTCACAGATCTGTATAAGATAGGTAAGTGTCATCTGGTAACGGACATCCGGACCCGGACTTTCATTCCACGAATCATCATTTTTATCGTTCTTGCGTACTATCTTTTCCAGCTGCTCCAATTCGCCTACAAGTTGCTTACGTTCCGCTATAAGTTCATCGATTGAATCAGATTCATGCATGGACTTATAACCTTCAGCCGAGATCATCATAATACGAACCTCCTACTTTATAACACACAAAAATCTTCAATAAAAAATCTACTAATATCTTATCATATTTTTTTACGTTTTTTTCTAATCTAAATATTTATTTTTTGTTAATTTATATTTACAAATTGTTAATTATACAATAAAATATTTATAGTGATTAATGGATGTGGAGGACACACTGAAATGAACCAAAGAATTTATGATCCTATTACAGGACAACCAATTACAAATAATCAGCAATCATATGATGCTGCTCAGACTATAGAATTAGACAAATTTCAGTCAGAAAACCGCGCCGGACAGGATTTCAATCAGTTTTATCAGCAGGGTTATCAGCAGAATCCTTGGGGACAGGAAAATTTCTCATTTCAGCAGCCTTTTGGCAATCCAAACGGGCAGCCTTTTGGTCAGGGATATCAGCAGCCTGCCATGAATCCATACGGACAATCATATCAGCAGCCTATGAACAATCAGTTCGGCCAGCCTATGTCAGGCGGATACGGTCAACCCATGCAGGTCATGAACAGCATGTACGGACAGCCTTATCAGATGAATATGGGACAGAATCCATATCAGGGATACGGTCAGCCCAAAAAGAATAAGTTAACTCCCCAGTCAGTTGCACTGGGTTCATCTATAGCCGCAGTGATTGTTTTGACAGCGCTGTTTTTCAGCACTACAACATCTCGTGCCAACCCGTACGATCAGAACATTATTACAAAGCAGAGTCCGACTACCACAAGTAGCCAGAGCACACCGGGACAGACTATCACAAAGTCGACTCCGGCATCTGTTAACGAATCTGCAATGTTCTCAAGTTTCAGCGTAAACGGCAAGCAGTATGCTCTCCCGATGAGCATCGACGAGCTTCTTGCCAACGGTTGGACATATGATGACAAGGAAGATGCAAACAAGACATTGTACGCCGGCGACTGTGAGACCGTAAAACTTAACTATTCGGGAAAAGGTAAGGATTCTCAGTATTTTGGAGTCATCAATCATTCCATTGATGCTCAGCCGCTTTCAAAGTGCCTTGTTTATGACTGTGATTTTTCGGATTCATTTGTAAAGCAGACAGGCGCAGAAGTAAAATTCTACAACGATAAATTTACTTTACAGAAGACTACCGTTGACGAAGTAAAGAACGAACTCGGAGAGCCCAGCAGTACCAACACAAGCGGCAATTCGGTTACTCTTACATACAGAGGAAAGGGTAAGGAAGACGAATTTAACCTTTCCGCTACATACAGCTTTGAGAACAATGTACTGACATTTATCAGTATCCGTAACAAGACAATGCCTGCAGATTTCGTGCAGCCTGCCGTAAGTTCCAAGACACCTGATTACCTTGGTCTTTACAAAGCTCCTTTGACACTCGGAGATGACCTTTTATCCGGTAACTTCACTCTTGACGGAACAACCTACAATTTACCCGTTCCGTATAAGACACTTGCCGAGCAGGGCTGGACAAGCACAGGCGAATCAGAATCTGTTCCTTCAATGAACGGTGTGATTCTGACACTTAAGAAAGGCGATTTCAACATTACGGCAAAGGTGGTTAATCCCCTTCCGAACGCTGTGACACTTGATAATACAATAGTTGTGTTTATCTCAGCATTTAACAGCACACTTAATCCTCTCGACCTTACAATGGCGGGAGACATTAAGCTCGGAATGTCCAAGGCAGACCTTGAGAGTGCACTTAATGCAAAGGGAATCAAGAACTTCACATACAACGAGAAGTTCAACACTTACAAGATTCCTTTCGATCAGGCTGATAAATCGGAATTTCCTAAGGAAACCATTGAGATCTATTTAAGCGATGACAAGAATATCATCAGCAGTATCGACATCGAGCGCTACGACTGGCTCTCAGAAAAGTAAGAATTAAGTATCATATTATAAAAGATAAATCCCCTTAAGCGTCATGCTTACGGGGATTTTTAATGTCTATTCTTTATTGTATTCTCCCGACATCGGAAGGCATCTTAGGTTGATGCATAATATACATGCACCTGCTGTCGCTACTTACCTTTACTGACTTGCGGGCAATTTCTCTGAGCATTTTTGCAATAAACGTTTTCTCTCTTTTCATCTTGAATACCCTCCTTAATCCTTAAAAAGTGTTATATTCCCGCAATAATTATACTTTATATTGCGCAAATTATTCACTTCATGTAGAAAAAGCGGATATTCATGTAATTATTGCGGATTTTCACTCTCTTCTTTTCCGTACATTATTACATCAACGCCGAACTGATTTCCTTTGTCATCGATGATAACATCTCCGTCATATCCGGAAACCGCCTGTTTTATCGATGCAAGCCCTATTCCGTGATGCTCCGCATCATGTTTTGTCGAAAAGAATCTTCCGTATCTGTCTCGTCTGTTTTCATAGATACAGCTGTTCTTTATGCTGATCTTGAGCATGTTCTTTTCATAGTTCATATCAAGACGGATAAATCTGCCCTTCGGCTGAACCTTCATACATGCATCAAATGCGTTTTCCAAAAGGTTGCCTAAGATAATTACGAGGTGTTCACTCTTAAACGGAAGAACCGACGGCACAAAGGTTGATGCCTCAAATGCTATTCCTTCTTTTTTTGCTATGGAATATTTGTAATTTACAAGCGAATCAATGACTATATTGCCGCTCTTTGATATTTCTTCACTTGACCTTCCGAGCCCGTCGGCAAGAAGCTGCTGTATATAATTTACCGCTTCATCTTTTTCCCCCGACTCGACCATTCCCAAAAGACTGGCCAGATGGCTCTTCATGTCGTGCCTCGTCCTCTTTATTTCCATATAGAGCTGCTCTTGCTCTGCCGCCTGTCTGCTGCATAGTTCGAGCTGCTGGCCGTAAAGCTTATTAAGTGACTTAAGTTCGGCGTCCCTGCTCATCCACGTATATACCTCGAAGATTATGTAATTCATCATTAGGAGAAAAGCACTTGAAATAACCGCAAAGTCGTTGTACTCATGGTGATGCGTCGCTATCAGAAAAATGCGGTTTGTAAGAAATATGCTGATAAGCGGTATAGAAAGAATCATTAAAAAATATTTGAGCGGAATTTCACCGTATTTCGGCCCCTTCCATGTCTTATCCAAAGCTACTACCAGAAGAAGCATTATCAGAAGTGAAACAAAGCACACAGCGTCCCTGTTTTCTACGAAATTAATGCCGTACATCTCAACTACGATCACGGCTCCGACTTCCACAAGCATCCAGACCGCACATACGATAAATGAGAAAAAGCAGGCAATCTTTACCGACGCCTTTCTGTCCAGCATCGCAAGTGTAAAGATAAAGAGAATATTCGTAGATATCAAGACGATTGGTCTTACTATATTCGTCAGATTTGACGCCGAAGAAAAAGTAAAATACATTGCCCACACAACATATCTGACTATGTTGTTGCTGCGTTCAGGCAAGAAAACGTCCATACATTTCCGAACGATCATGATAAAAAGAAAAGCCAAGAAAACTCCAGTAATAATCGACATGTACTCACCCATTTATAAGCCCCTTCTTTCCTTATAAAACCACCTGTTATAAATCATAACATAAAAACAACGGGCTTTTTCCAATTTGTAATATTTACGGCGTTTCATGTAAGAATCGCGGTTTTTGCATATTTCAGAAAAAAAATGTATACTTTCTTAGACAATATTGAATAATGATTACTAATCCTGCACTTTTGTTACTTACTTTGATTTTTTACCCGATTTTTGGAGGTAGGATATGATTAAGATTGCAATTTGTGATGACGATGTAAAGCTTTCCGGCAAAATTGAAACGCTTTTAAACGGTGAGTGCCTTGCAAGAGGAATACGCCCCGAAATTGATGTTTTCTACGACGGTTCCCCACTTGCACGCAGCATCATTAAAGGCGACCGCTACAGCATAATCTTTCTCGACATCGAGATGAAAGAACTGGACGGAATAACCACAGCCCGCATGATCCGTACAATAGACAAGGACTCGCTCATAATCTACGTTTCAAACTACGAAAGCTATCTCAAGGAACTTTTTGAAGTCGAGCCTTTCAGATTTCTTTCAAAACCGATAGACGAGAAAATATTCAAAAAATACTTCTCTCAGGCTCTCACCAGAATCGACAAAGCCGAGGGCTATTTTCAGTACACCTATAACAGGAAGGTGAAAAAAACTTCAATAGGCAATATCGTTTACTTCGAAAGCAAAAACCGCGTGATAACGATTCATCTAAATGACGGCACAAGCGATGTCTTCTACGACAAATTAAACGATATTCAAAAAGAACTCGAAAGTTCAAGTCAGTATTTCTTTAGGATCCACCAGTCTTATCTTGTTAATTACAAATATGTATGCCGCATGAATTACAGTAGCATGACGATAAATTACGGCAATAACGAATTCTGTCTGAAGATCAGCGAAAACAGACAAAAAGAAGTAAGGCGAAAGATCGTCGAGATGATAGGCGACGGCAATTACACCGAATAAACCTGATTGGTTAATGGGATTTCTTTATGGACTACATATCAAAGAGACTCACAGATTATATATTAAATAAAGGCGTTATCGAAGAAAAAGATTATGATATATACAATTACGGCTTTGTGTGCTTCCTTGAAGTTGCACTGAGCACCATGACAAGTATAATCATAGCTCTTTTTCTGGGTATGCTGCGCCCGTGTCTCTTCTTTTTTCTGATTTTCATCCCGATGCGTTCGTTTGGAGGGGGGCTTCATCTAAGTAGCTACTTCGCGTGCTACATAGCTTCCTGCCTCATCCTTACCGTAACACTCCTTGCGGTAAAATATGTTACTCTTCCGCTCTTTATATCTTTTTTGATCTACCATTTCTTTGCAACCCTGATTCTCCTTACAGGTCCTGTAGATCACCCAAACAGGAATGTCGATGACTGTGAAAATGATATATTCAAAAAAAAGACGAATATAACGATCTTTGTTTCAACCGTTATATCCGTCCTTCTTCTTTTTTATAAAAACAACTCTTATCTGATGCTCGAAGCCATTGTCTTCGTTTTTCTCGGCATTACTGCAATAGCCGGGAAACTTGCACACAGATAAGCACTCATTATCAATATGTCATTATTCTGCGCACAACGTCCATATAATCACCACAATACTTCTCATAGACGCCGGTCATAGCATCCCTGAATTTCTTTCTCTCTTCGGGAGTAAGCTCGATAACCTGTGTTCCGTTGGAAACAGCGATCTTTCTTGAGCTTTCTTCTCTGTCCTTCCAAAGCTGCCTCTCATACGCCGATGATTCAAGCGCACAATCGTGTATTATATTCCTATCCTCTTCACTGAGCTTGTTCCAGATAACTTTGGAACACACCTGCAGCTCCGGAACTCTTATGTGTTCGTCGATCGTATAATACCCTGCAACCTTGTAGTGCTTCATACTCTCATATGACGGCCAGTTATTCTCGGCTCCGTCAACCAGTCCCTGTTCAAACGCCGAATATACTTCAGAATATACAACCTCTACAGGCTTAGCACCGAGAGCCTCAACCATATCCGCCATCATCGAAGATTCCTGAACTCTTATCTTCATTCCGTTTATATCTTCAATGCAGGTGATCGGCTTTGTTTTACTGTAGAAATTTCTGGCGCCCGCATCATACCATGATAGTCCGACAAGATCGTATTCATCTGTCTTTAAAAGAAACCTGTCTCCGATATCGCCTTCAAGTACTCTCCACATATGATCTGAGTCATTATACAAAAACGGCATAAGCAGAACATTCATCGAAGGTATTCTCTCTGCCAGCTGTGAAAGTGATACTCTGGCAAAAGCAATTCCGCCGTATTTCATCTGGTTTATTGCTTCCGCTTCGCTTCCAAGTTCCGCGTCATGTTTTACGATAATCTTAATCCTTCCGTTTGTTCTCTCATATACAAGATCCGCAAATTTCTGTCCACCGAGTGTAGTCGGATAATCAGCGGTCTGGTTCTCTGCATACAATAGAACGTATTCCGGAGAATTAGCTTTATCTTTTCTGTTATTAAAAAAGAATAAGACAGCGACCATAATCAAAATTATGCATGCTATCATCGCCACAATGGGCCATCTTTTTTTCATCAGTCAATGACTCCGTTTCTGTATTCACTGGGTGTCTGCCCCGTCATACGTTTAAAGACTCTCGCAAAATAATTGGCATCTCTGTAACCCGCTTCAGAACTGATATCTTTGATATTGATCGCAGGATTTGCCAAAAATTCTTTTGCCTTGCTGATTCTAAGTTCATTTAAGTATACTATAAAGCTTTTGCCGAAATTCTGCTTGAAAAGTTTGCAGAAATATACATCTGAGTACCCTAAAACTCCGGCAACGTCTTGTAGTGAAATATCTTCTTTATAGTGCTCGTCTATATATTTTTTTGCTTCACGCACTATCTCTCCAGACTTTGAGAAATCCTTTTCATCAAGATTAAAGTCTGAAGAAGGAGTGCTCTTTTTTATAGTATCTACGTTCTTTACCTCTGTTTCATATTTGTCCGCGATTGAAAATGCTTCTTCCAATACATTTATAAGTTCATTGTCCGCACCCGGTTTAAGTAAATAATCGAGCGCTCTTACTTCGATAGCTTTTTTGGCATAGCTGAATTCATCAAAAGCCGTGAGAAAGATAATACTGCATTTCTCATCAAAAGTTCTGATCTCTTCTGCGGCGTCAAGTCCATTCTTTCCGGGCATGGAAATATCAAGAAGCGCGATCTGACAATGCTTCTCTTTTACCAGCTCGACAGCCTCAACTCCGTTAGCCGCCAAAAATATCTCTATCTGATCTTTAAAAAATCCGTTTAATTTTTTTGATATAACCTGTCTCTCAATAGGCTCATCATCTGCAATCAGTACTCTATACATTCTTTAGTCTCCTCGAGTATAAATTGAATCTCCTGCACGGTAGGGAAGAATAATAATTACCTGTGTACCTTTTCCCAGAACGCTGTTAACTCTCATATCCGCGTCCTCATACATAGCCTTTATTCTCCTGAAAATGTTTCCCATGCCTATACCCATGGTACTGGTTTGTTTTCCGCCCAAGCTTCCACGTATCTCCCTAAGCTGGCTAAGTTCCATTCCCTTTCCCGTATCGGTGACGGAAATTATAAGCTTGTCAGCCTTTTTGCCAACCAAAACAGATACACTACCGCCCTCAACTTTCGGTGAAATTCCATGAATAATACAATTCTCGATTATGGGCTGCAATGTAAATGTAGGAACCATTACATTGTCTGCGTTCACCCTACAATCAACCGTATACTTAACTCTTTCCCCGAAACGCATTTTCTGCAAATACATGTAATCGGCTGCAACCTTAAGCTCCTGAGAAAGAAGTACTTCCTTCTCCTGATGCTTCAGATTATATCTAAAGAGCGAACTGAGTGCGCTTATCATCTCCTCTGTCGTCGATGCGCCCTCAAGGTTAGCCATTCCACCTATTACATTAAGAGTATTAAAAAGAAAATGCGGATTGATCTGATTCTTAAGAAGTTCCAGATTCATTGCATCAAGCTGCTTCTCTGCTTCAAGAGTCTCAACTTCTTTTGCGTGAAGCTTATCAAGAGCCTGTCTTCTCTCCTCCAAAGCACCTATGTACTCACCTGTCGCGTATTTCATCTTGTTAAAAGCAATGATCAGCTCACCAAGTTCATCCCTGTTGTTTGCGGCAACATCATCCACGTCGAAATCATTTGCCGCAATCCTTCTGGACGCATGCGCAAGCTTAAGCACAGGTTCAGTAATAGATTTATTCATCATCCTTGAAATCTCAAGTACCGTTGAAAACAGCAAAATCCCCATTATTACTGCAATCACCGGAACCATAAAAACTTTCGGTAACAGCTCATTATACTTGGCATTACCCTCTTTAAGCGTAAGGTCTATAAATCGCTGCGCGTAAGTATGCAGATAATTCTGCATATTATAAACGGCATACAATCTGCTCACATAGTCTCTTCTCGGTAATTTACCGCTAAGGACTTCATCTCTGTATCCGCAATAAACGTCATAACAGGTCTGAAGCGAAAAAAGCTGTGCATATCTGTTTTCTCCCAATCTGGAATAATTAAGCGGAATCGCATAGACAGCAGCCTTAGTCTGCTTCATCGCAAGCTTAAAAGCATCCTCGTTTTCACTGGTAGTACTGTTTACGTATTGATCGAACAATTCTTTCTCCCTGTCGATAACGGTAATTATCTCACCGCATCTGGAATTGTCCTCCATTATGTCATTAACGTCGATCATAAACAGCCTGATCAGGATCGCATCAAAGAATACTGCGACCAGGATTGTCAAAAATACACTTCCCGTGAAAAGTGATATTTTGTTTTTGATTGTGATCGTATACCAAAAGTTTTTTAAGTTTTTCATCTTTACAAAGACAGCAGCGTTATACTTACTCATAAAAGTATTATAGCGCTGCCGTCATCATTTTTCTAATATTCGTTAGTTTCTGATCTTTTTACAAAGAAAATCATAAAACTCATCTTTTTCATCACCGAGAATACGATTAGTCAACATGTATCCGTGGCTCTTGTCCGACATGACGATTATCATATTGGACTGTTTGATCGCATTTACGATTTTGTTCCACTTGATGTCTTCCTGCTTCCCGTCACTGCTGACATGAACTCCGTTATCATCAAACAAGAGCTCTACTCTTCCCGGAAGGGTCTCCAGCTGTTTAATGCTCCGTAAATAAACTAGAAAAGGCTGGATAATCGGGAACAGCATACATCCAAACATAAGCAGTGCTCTGATAAATGGTCCTGACGTTCCCCAAAACCTAATCGACAACATGATCATCGCAACTGTAAATACAACATTTACGACCCCCGCGAGTGACCTGTATGTACGAATCATGGCTATAAACCATAAATCCTTAGGCTTAACATCAGATATGTAACGATATTCCATAATTAATCACCTTATTTTGCTCCAAGCAGATTAGGTAAGAACATACTAATCTCAGGAATAAATGTAAGAAGGAGAAGTGTAACGATCATGCAAATGTAGAAAGGAAGTGTTGCCTTTACTACTTTCTCCATCTTAACCTTACCAACAGCAGAACCGATGAAAAGAACGGCTCCAACGGGAGGTGTCAAAAGTCCGATACCACAGTTAAGAACGATCATGATACCAAACTGTATGGGATCGATTCCGATTGACTGTGCAATAGGAAGAAGGATAGGTGTAGCGATCAAGATGATCGGAGCCATATCCATGATACATCCAAGTACAAGGAGAATCAGATCAATCAAAAGTGCGATAACAACAGGATTGCTTGAGAATCCTACAATCAAGTTAGCTGCAATGGCAGGAACATGAAGTGTTGTAAGGCAATAACCAAAAATACTTGATGTTGAAATAAGGATAAGTACGATTGAAAGTGTATCGATACAAGATTCCAATGTCTTCCAAACACCCTTCCAGTCAAGTCCCTTATAGATGTAAACGCTTACAATCAAGCTGTAAAGAACTGCGATAGCGGCTGACTCAGTTGCTGTAAATACACCGCCTACAACACCAAATACTACGATAATAACTGCAGCAAGTGCCCAGAATGAAGTTCCAAGCTGCTTTAAGAGACGAACAATGCTGAACTTTTCTCCCTTGGGATAATGTCTCTTCTTAGAAATAATATATGATCCAACCATGAGTGATATTGCAAGAATTGCTCCCGGTATATATCCTGCAAGGAACAAACTTCCTATAGAGATACCGCCGGCACTCATGGCATAAATTACCATGTTATGACTGGGAGGAACAAGAAGTCCCTCACATGATGATGTAATTGTTACTGCTGTTGAGAAATCATCATCATAGCCTTCTTCGACCATCATAGGAATGAGAATACTTCCAAGTGATGCAGTATCAGCAGCTGCCGATCCTGAAATACCACCAAAGAAATATGAAGCAACGATATTAACCATCGCCATTCCACCGGTCATCCAACCAACACAAGCGTTGGCCAAAGCAATAAGCTTTTCAGAAATACCACCGGTACCCATAAGGCATCCCATTGTAATAAAGAACGGAATTGCCATCATACTAAACGAATTGATTCCCTTAACCATCTGCTGACAGATGCTTGTAAGAGGGAGTCCCTGATACATTAAACAAAAAAGTGAAGATAATGCCACTGCATAAGCAATCTGAAATCTGAGCATAATCATTATAAGAAAGCTCACAAGCAATACTGCAATAGCTGTTGAATTTACTGCCATTACTTATTTCCCTCCTTTAATACTATGCGTTTGATATCATTGTAAATTGCCTCAAGTTCAAATACAAACATAGCAACACCTGCTACAGGAATTGGGAAATACAACCAGAACTTTGAAAGTGAAGGCATACTAACATATGATCCCTTCGCTCCGATTGTTGAAGCATACCCCCATCCAATCACGATCATAACGATTGCAAGGCCAAGTACACAAATATCATTAAGGATATCGAGTGCCTGTATAAGTTTCTTAGGTAAGTAAACGTCCAATGCTGTCATTCTTATATGAGCACCGCGTCTGATGGCTAATGCTGCAGATAATACAGCCATATAAGCCATAAGTGTAAGTACAATCTCCTCGCTCCATGCAGGATCCGGAATGAAAGAAATATATCTTCCTGCAACACTCATCGAGGTGATCAGGATATCTGCAATAAGCAAGAGTTTGCAGATAAAAAGCATAATCTTATATGTTACGTCATATAAAACTTTGATCTTATCTACCTGTTTAAAAAAGCCTTCCATAATTCCTCTTTTCTTCTAAAAAGGGCATGGAGAAGGGATACCCTCCCCATGCCGGCGTTAAATAATAAATTGATAAGTTACAACTAAAGGTGGTAAAAAATTACTGCATATCAAGGATCTGCTGGTAAACGTCTTCCTTGCCCTTTATGTTCTCTTCAACAACTTTCTTAACAGCGTCCTGCCAAGGCTTGATATCCTCAACTTCTGTGATCTTTGTTCCGTTAGCCTTAAGCTGCTCAAGTACTTCCTTCTCCTTCTCTTCTGAGATTGAACGGTTGTACTTAGAAGCCTCTTCACCGGCTGCCATAAGGATATCCTGCTGATCAGCTGAAAGCTTGTTCCAAGCGTCATCTGTGATGATAACCTGGATAGCACCAAGTGTGTGTCCATCAAGGATCATGTTGCCTGCAACTTCGTTGAATGAGTTTGATGCATAGTTTGCGATAGGCTGCTCAGCACCATCAACTACACCTGTCTGAAGTGCACCATAGAGCTCTGTGAAAGCAACTACTGTAGGAGAAGCACCAAGACCTTCTACAAGACCGTTCATAACAGGG
Organism: Butyrivibrio sp. M55; assembly: GCF_900116865.1. Classification (GTDB taxonomy): domain Bacteria; phylum Bacillota; class Clostridia; order Lachnospirales; family Lachnospiraceae; genus Butyrivibrio. The sequence continues at coordinate 49,054 of NZ_FPCD01000013.1, read as the reverse complement.
TCGTTAGAAACACGAAGCTTTAATCCCTTAAGAGAATCGATACCTGAGATTTCCTTTGTTGTGAAGAAATGACGGAAACCTTCCTCACCATAGAAAAGTCCTCTTACACCGCTTCCGTTCTCTGAGGGCTCAAGCAAGAACTGCTTAGCAAGATCAGATGTAGCGAAGTTCCAGAAATGCTCACGGCTTACAAATGTGTAAGGAAGTGAAAGGAGCATTGATGACTCTCCGCCGTAGCTTGTAAGTGAGAAAGCGGAAATTCTTGCAAGATCGATTGTTCCGCCGCCACCAAGCATTGTATCAAGAACGTCCTGCTCAGCACCAAGAACCTGGTTAGCCTGAAGATCGATGATGATTGATCCATTTGATCTCTTCTCAACTTCTTCTTTGAACTTTGCATCTGTCATACCTGAAATAGAATCAAGAGGGTTAACCTCAGCCATAACAAGTGTGATTGCGTCCTTAGCAGGCTCTGCCGGAGCGTCAGCTGCCTGTGCATCAGATGCCTGTGCGTCAGCTGCAGGCTGTGCTGCGGGTGTCTCAGGTGCTGATACACCACAAGCTGTCATTGATACAACTGTTGCTACTGTTAATAGTGTCGAAATAAGTTTCTTCTTCATTTTTTACCTCCCTAAAATAAAAAAAATAATGACATAGTCTATTCGACAATGTCATTATAGTTGATTACACGTATATAAAAAAGCGGATAATTTTAATATTATCTAGCACTTTTTTTACATTTTTGTTATCAATCGAAATCAGATACGGAAAATACGGGTGTCGGATTGGTCAATCCGTCACATATTCCATCACTTAACTTCTCTGTAGCGGGGCCGTTTTCATAGCCCACATAACTCTGAATAACCTTGAAATCCTCAGAAGGTTGTACCTCTTCCTCCTGCACGGGACGTGCATTTATCGGCTGAATATTCCTTACAGGCTGCTGCTCACGGTAAAACTGCGGCTGCATGGGCTGTCCGTTTACAACCTGCCCCTGATAGAATTGTCCTTGTTCCTGCATAAACTGCCTGTTTCCGGCCATCTGCTGCCCCTGATAGAACTGAGGCTGCATAAACTGTCCGTTCGCTACCGGCTGCCTCATAGGATAAAATTGTACTTGCATGGGATTCATACCAAAGTATCCGCCATTCATCATCTGCCCCGGCATCATGCCCGGTCTGAGCGGAAGATCCTTTGTTGAAATACGCTTAACATATAAAATAGCCTTTATGACCATAAACAGCTCAAGTCCGATAAATACAAGCATTGTAAGAGTATGTTCCGTCGAAAGACAAAAATCATACAATCCGTGAAGTCCGACAGGTATCCAGAACGCCTTCTGTGTATTGGCATTTCTCTTGTCAAACCTTCCCCTGCACTCATATCCTTTGGCAAGTCCGTAATATGCGCCCATAAACACGCCGAATATGCAGTGTCCGGGAACCGAAAGTACCGCGCGCATAAGTCCCGTCATAAATCCAAACTGAAATACGTACATAACATTCTCAATCGTCGCAAAGCCCAGAGATGCGCACACTGAGTAAACTATTCCGTCGAAAGCAAAGTTAAACTCTTCATTATTCCAGGTACACTTCTTTAAAACGAAGTATTTACCTGCTTCTTCAGCCACACCGATTACAAGGAAATTTTCTATAAGATGATAAACAACGTTCTGCTTAGGAAAGACCATATCAAGGACAAGGATTCCAAAATATTCCAAAGCCACCGCACTTACCGTTGTCAGCGCCCCGAAAAAGAACACTGCCGCCATAAGTCCCAGAGGCTCTTTCTCGACTTTGTCCGCCTTGTAGATAATACATAACAAAACAGCTGCCGGTAAAACAGCCAGAATCGCCAAAACTATATCCATTAGAATCAATCCCCTTCTCTTATAAGCAAATGTTAAAAATAATTTTAAAGCTCTTTTAAAAAAAGTATTATATTTGCACCAGAATGTCAATAATTAATCGCAGAATTATACTATAATTATCAAAAAAATTATCATATGTAACAAATATCAGACAAAAAGCCTCTTTGTCAGACTATTATCCAACAAAGAGGCATAAATCCTGTATTTATCCGTATTTCTCAAAAACACAATTTACGTATTATAGTTTATATCACACTCTTCCCGCTTTTGCAATCTCAACAAACTCAATCTTTGATACAGCCGGTGACAGATAGTCGCCCAAAATATAATCAGCGTAAATATCTTTCATCTTATCATAGTATTCAAAAGAATCCACTCCCGATACCACAACGGTCTTATTTATCTGCCTCAGCATATCCATTCTGTTCTTTAGGATAATGCCGCGCTTTGAACCTCCGGTTGTCTCCATGAAGTGCTTGATATTTACTATAACTCCGTTAAATCCGCTAAGCATATCGTACCTTACGCCCATTGAGTCGTTCTTGTAATTTCCCATAAAGATCCTGACTCCGTCCTCGCTTAGCCTCTCTATTACATAGTCCACGGAGTCCGTCTCAACATACAGGACATTGTCATTTATATCAAGCGCGATCTTGGAAAGGTCGACATTGTACTGCTTCGCATACTCTCTCACCACTCCGACAAGTTCTTTACTGATAACCTTATCCGACACCGTATGCACCATGATGAAATTTATACAATCCGGATTTTCCTCAAGTAGCTCTCCCGTAAATCTAAGGATCGAACCTATCATCCTGTTCTCTATCTCTTCCGCAAATCCCGACTTCTCGGCAACTCCCATAAACTCTGAGAAAGATATCACGCCAAGCACCGCATCGTCCAGATTAAGAAGAGCTTCCGCTCCGCATACCTTGTTTCCGCTCTTATCAAAGATCGGCCTGTATTTAACCTTAAAATAATTCTCATTCATTCCGCGGACAATAGCTTTTTCAACCTCAATCTTCCTAAGAAGAAAATCAAGATCATGGTCGATCAAAAGATTTTTGCCCGTATCCTCGATATGTGCTTCCGACAGCATCAGAATATCCTCTTCGCTGCCAAACATATCGGGCGTTCCCGCACACATTATGAGTGCGTTGATATTCATCTGGTTATCATCAAGAAGCCAACCTCTGTCAAACCTGTCTCTTATCGCATACGCAAGCTTATTGCTCTCACTCTCGTTTTCGTCCAGACACAGAATATAAAAGCAGGCAGCACCGCTTATGTACACGTCGTACTTATCAGCAACATCAAACAAATATTTTGATATCTGCTTTATTATCGAATCAAAATCCGCATATCCCGTAATATTTATATACGCATCCGCATTTTCTATGCGCACGCAGATAGTCCTAAAACTCCTGTTAAGGTCGATATAATTCTTAATATCCTGCAACAGCGCCATTCTGTTATAAAGTCCCGTTCCCGAATCAACCCTGTCGTCGTCTTTTTCCAGAATGATCATGATTCCCATAAGTCCGATCGACTCGCACAAAAGCTCACATGTGATCGTAGGGAAAAGCATCTGTATGATGACTCCCATGATCGCAAGTGACAAAAAGTACACCATTGCGCCCTTTTTAAGGTGATTTATGCTCTTCCAGTATCTCACAAGCAAAAGGACACAAAGGATAAAATAGAACGCACTTAGAATATAAGCCGCATAAACGACAGGTCCTCTGTGGAACACAAGATCTGATTGCGCCGTAAACGCAAGTTGTGTCATGGGATTAGAGAAAAGAACAGTCTCAAGAACAACCATCGGAATCGCAAATGCAACACGGAATCTTTTTGAAAAAAGATGCAAAATACCGCAGACTACGATTATGTAATACAACAGGACGGGCATCATCAAGAAATGCGTCGCGTAATAAATGTATTTGCTCAGATAACATACGAAGAACTTGACCGCATAAGGAAAATCATAGTTATAGGCAGTATAAGAAGCGATACCTGTACAGGAATCAAAAAGAACTATCGAAAGAAGCGCAAGTAATAAAGTGTTCTTAAGACTTTTCTTTTTCCTGATCACTATCGCACAAAAGATACTTGTTAAACTGACTATCAACGCCGCTATACAAAACGTAAGTCCGCCGTTTGGATTACCTTCAATCATAGTGTTATTCCTTTGAATCAAAAAAGTTCCTAAGTGTTTCCAACAGTTTTTCTTTGTCTATAGTCTTCAAAAGATAATCGGCAGGTTTAAGAGCAAGTACTTCGGTAACGCTCTTTTTGTCATTTTTTCCCGTAAGAAACATAATGGGTATTCCGCTTGAAAAAGACTCTTTCTTAAGCATCTCCATTACTTTCGGTCCGTCTATTACAGGCATATCATAATCAAGAAGTATAAGGTCGGCCTTGTTGTTTGCAAGCCACGCAACCGCCTGTGCGCCTGAGTTTGCGACTCCGACTCTGAAATCATCCTTAAGCCACTCTCTCAGCATCTGAAGATAAGTGAAATCATCATCTACAATAAGGATGCATTTCCTCTTCATCTGAATGTACTCATCATCGGTAACGATAAATATCTTACCGAGCAGCTCATCCATATCAAGAGGCCTCGTAAGCTCGCACGCGATGTCCTCTTTTGGTATAAATCTGTGGATGAACTTGAACGCATCGTTATCGCCAATTATTATGACGATCATATTCTCTTCAATGCACAGATCCTTGAAGTATATGATTGCATCCTGATGCTCCACAAAATCAGAATCCGTATAAAGAATCGCAAGACTCGCATCGTCCTTGTTGGCACTGATATCAGATATTGAATATGATGACTCAGCCACAGCAAAATGATTATCGGACAAGCTCTTTTTAATTGCATTCACCATGAACGTCTTATCATTTCTGACTAAAAGAATTTTTTTATCAAACATTCCTTTGCTCCCGTCTACAACTCATTCTGTGCAATTTTCTCTATACTTTCCCAATCAAGCTTTGTAAGATAGTCCTTTATCTTTCCGATATTTCCCATGTCTTTTTCGGAAAGATTGTAGTCCTTAAGTGAATCAAGTATCAGCTCCATCGTGTCATAGTTAAGTCCCTTGCAGGCTTCAACCATGCTTCCGTAAGCATCTTTCATTTCAGATTCTGTAATATCAATCTTTTCGCCTGTCTCTTCCTTTACTTCATCACCTGCGATTCCCGGCACTCCCGCTATTTCATACTCCGCAAGAAGGTACCTGTTAAGAAGCTCCGAATGATGTTCCTTGATATACATCGTATCGCCGATATTTCCGGCATTTTCAAGCTTTTCCGCAATATCAGATAGTATAGTCGCTCCGATTGCTCTGCTCGTACTCTTAAGCGAATGTACAAAGCTCGTGTAATCCTTCCAGTTCTTATCTTCGTACGCCTTCTCGATATTTGCTTTTGTAAATTCAATAGACTCGTAGTACACTTTCAGGATATTAAAATAGCTCTCTTCGCTTCCGCTGTTCTTAAGCCCCACATCTGACTTTATCTGCGTAAGCCCCGAAACATAATCCTTAAACTCATTGTTTTCCGAAAGTTCTTCCGCCTCCTCAGTCTTCTCCGGTTCTTCAGGATTATATTCTATCTTTTCCTCCGGAAGATATTTAATGAGCGCTTCTTCCAGCTTATCGCTCTCAACAGGCTTACTCAGATAATCCGTAAATCCTTCGCTTATAAAAGTTTCTTTTGCCCCAGATATCGCATTGGCCGTAAGTACGACTATAGGTGTGAAGCTGTTCTTGCTCTCTTCGTCTTCTCTTATGAAATGAAGCGTTTCAACTCCGTCCATACCGGGCATTCTGTAGTCGAGGAAAATAATGTCGTATTCTTTCAGTTTCTGCATCTTAAGACACTCCGCGCCGCTCCTTGCAGTGTCTATATTAACGAGCGTATTCTTAAGAAGCTCTTTCATGACCACGTGGTTTACTGGCGTATCGTCAACAACAAGAATATTGGCATCTTTCGCCGTGAACTTAACTCTGTATTTCTTGTGAATCTTGTTAAGCTCCGCGATCTTGTTCTTGAAGTTTCCGATCTTCACATCTCCCACTTTCTTCTGCGGAAGAACGATCTTAAATACAGATCCTTTGCCGTATTCACTCTCAACTTCGATAGAACCGTTCATCAGCTTAAGGAGATTACTTGTGATTGCAAGGCCCAGTCCGCTTCCTTCGATAGTTCTGTTCTTATCAATATCAAGCCTCTTAAACTTGGCAAAAAGATCCTGGATATCTTCCTGTTTGATTCCGATTCCCGTATCGATGATATCTATGAAAAGATTTACTTTATCATCCGAGACCTCTTCGCCCCTGATTTTCAAAGTAACGCTTCCTTCAGCAGTATATTTGACGGCGTTGTTAAGGACATTTACTATGATCTGCCTAAGTCTCATCTCATCGCCGCAAAGGCTGTCGGGAAGGTCCTCATTAACCTCAAATATCAAGCTGAGCGCTTTCTGCATAGCCTTGAAATATATCATGTTATAAGCATCGTTGAGCACGGAGCTCAGCTCGTAGTTTCTCTCGCTGATCTCCATATTGCCCGCTTCGATTTTGGAGAAATCAAGGATATCATTTATAAGTGACAAAAGAGTCTTTCCTGCGCTCTCGATATTTCTCGAATATTCAAGGATCTTCTCATCCGTACACTCTCTTAATATAACCTCATTCATTCCAAGAACAGCATTGATGGGAGTTCTAATCTCATGCGACATATTGGCAAGGAAGTTACTCTTTGCCTCGTTGGCCGCCTTTGCTCTTCTCTCCTCCATTCTTGCAGTTTCCGTTGCTTTAAGGATAGCGATGAAGTCATTTTTACTTACCGCTCTCGAGTAATATTTACCCTGCACGTAATCTGCTTTTACATTCTGGATGCGCTCTGCGAGCTCCTTTGAATTAACTGCGCCCATGACAATTTTTTTACCCGTCTGATTCATTGTAGAAAGACGGTTTTCGAGTATGAGTTTTCTCTGCGCCGATGAATCCGACTCAACCAGAAGTCCCGCATTAACCTTTATACCCTCGAAGAGATACGAAGTCGACGACTGCATGCCAAAGAAACTGGTTCCGTACTCATCCATATAGAACCTGATTCCCATATCGCCAAGGTCTGAGATTACCTGATAGATCAGATTTTTGTCCGTGACCGCAGCATTCTCCGTTATGCCAAACACTATGTTCTCAGGTTTTACCCCGTATCTGGAAAAGAGCTCTTTTACCTGAGCAATAAAATCTGTCTTGATTATCAGCGCCGACGTAAGTTTGATGCATATGAACTCAAGCCCCATCTCCTCTACGATTCCGCCGCCGATGAAATACAGGACTTCTTCAATCATGAAAAGGCCGAGCTTTTCTATGGTTCCCGTCTGATTCGCGATGGGAATGAATTCTTCCTTGGATATTTCACCAAGCTCCTTGTCGTTGAACTTAAGGACAGCCTCAGCCGCACAGATAGACAGATCTTCCTTCGTATAAATAGGCTCGTAAAAAACTCTGAAGCTCGAGCTCTCTATTCCTCTTCTTACCGCCTTTTCAACGTCCGCTCTTCTTATGACAAAGCCAAGCTCATCGCAGTAAATGGGTCTTCCCTTATCGACCTCAATATCCGTATCCGACAAAAGAAGCAGGTTATCGAGAGTTTCAAACTTATCAGGCGAAGATGCCTGAATGACCAGTGTCTTTAACTGCACGCTGCTTCCGTCAAGCATTATGCTCTTTCCGAGTTTAAAGAACACTTCGTCCGCAATTCCCCTTGCATAAGCATCCGTGATATCGGGGCACACAAGGAAGAAGCTCTCGATTCCGACACGGTATACTTCGAATTTCTTATTCACATCGCCAAGATAACCGGCAACATGCGAAAGTATCTTTTCATAATTCTCATGACTCGAAATCTTCCTCAGAATATCGCCGTTTAAGATTTTCACGCATATGGCGTTAAACCGTCTGTCATATCTGAAATAATTGCCAATATCTGTAATAAAGGCATTTCGGTTAAGTGCTTTCGTCGAAAAATCTTTTCTGTCATCATCACCTTCAAGCATTATCATAATGCCCATTGCGCCGATTGCTTCGCACATAAGCTCGCATGTGACATTGGGCCAGATCATCTGAACCGCTATTCCCACAAGCGCAAGTATATAGAAGTATATGATAGCTATTTTCTTGAGTTTATTAAGGACGCCCCAGTAGAGATAAAGAACGATTATAGAAAAAACAGTGTAGAAACCTATTATTACATAGGCAACGTATACGCCGCCTCTTCTTATGTAGCTCATGCTGTCATCTATCTCGTAGACGATATCAAAGAGCGGATTTATCAGAACAAGCAGCTCCATAAAAATAAAAGGTATGCCTAAATAAAGGCGTACCTTCCCCGTAAACTTGTGCTGAACTCCGCACTCCATCACTATGTAATACACAAAAATAGGCGCCATTGCAAAATGTGTAAGAAAATACACAAAAAGATTTGCATGACCAATTATAAGCTTAGTTTCAAACGTAAGCCTACTGTATCTTAAAAACTGCTCCACGATCCCCGAAAAGGAATCAATGGCGATTATCATTATGAAGGCAATGAAAAGCCAATTCTTAAGCTTTACCTTACCTCTGATGATCAGTTTATAAACAATGCACGTAACGCTGATCACTAGGGCGGATAAATTGAAGGCACTACTGCCTATCACTTCAGTACCGACCATAAAGTCACCCCGTTGCACAAAGCTATCATCCGGTTACTGTCTTACAGGAAAAAGATCTCTATACCATCTGAGCGCTGACAGATAGGCTTCGTAAACCTTTGTCATATCCATATTTCCAAGGACCATCAGTCTTGAAATCTCAGTCCAGTCCGCATCTTCATATCTCCTTATGAAATTGAGAACAGGTGCGAAATCTCCTTCATTATCAAGAAGCGCGAGCTTGACATCCTTAGGAACAAGTACCATATCAAGAGCTTCCTTCATTGTCTTACCAAGCATTATATCTATAGCAGAGAACAATCCCATGATAAAGAGCTCCTGTCCCATAAGGGCCAGTTCAAAACTCTCTGCAAGATTCTCCGCAAACTTAGCTCTTATCATTACAAGCCTTGTTATCTCAGTCGGCCTGTCTGCACAAAGCTCTTTTGTCACAGCGGTATTTATCCATCTCTTTAACTCTTTCTGACCAAGCATGGCTGTTGCGTGTCTGATGGATGTGATCTCGGAATTAAGTGCCATTCGGTTTACTATCTCAAGAAGTGAGATTGTAAGCGCAGGGTCTTTGCCGATAACATCCGCAGCGTCAGTAAGGTCAAAGTCCGGAGCATTAACGACATTAAGAAGTTCTATGTAATTTACTTTGAGAGGATTGACCTCTGTCTCAGACTCACGCACGGGCATTCTAAAGAATCCGCCCTCATAAAGGTCATATCCTCCGTGCGAGATAAGCATGTCGTACTGCTCCTGAGTATCGACGTTTACCGCGCACAGTTTGATCTTCGGATAAACTTTGCCAAAATAGATCTTGGCTTTCTCTATATCGATCTTTGCATGATTAAGCAAAATGTAATCGCACTGATTAAGGATTTCTTTGTAGGGTTCAAAACCGGAAATAGGAAGTTTTCTGATAGCAAGTTTGTATCCTTGCATTTTGAGTTCCTTCACCCTCTTAACGTAATGGGGCTCGGGTGTGATACTGTTATCCATAAGGAGAACAACTTTATTTGCGGGAACTGTGCACTGAAGCGATATTTCTGCGAACACAGAAAACTGATTGACCGGAACAAATACTTCTTTTCCCCCGGATAACATAGACATCCCCATACTACTTACAACTTCCAGTTCATGGACCGTTCCTGCACCGTCATATCGCGCGCCACCCTCCATTTCAGGATTCAAAAAGTGGTTATCTTTACGCGCAAACACAGAATATGCACAAACAGACATTTTATCGTCGAACAGTGGAATTAAAGTAGCTAACATTGCCTGTCTCCTTTCTCCTCCAAAAAAGACATAATCCGCTCAATTACATTTTACCCTAAATAGCGGATTTTTACCAAGTTTTTTTCAAAATTTCGTTTATTTTTCGTATGTAGTTTTATCGATTATGTAACGAGGCCTTCCCTTAACCTCATCGTAAATCTTGGAAATGTATATACCTATGATTCCAAGTCCTATCATGATCATGGCCGATGTAAAGCAAACAAGGACTATGAGTGTTGTAAATCCAGGCTGGTCATTACCAATAAAAAAGTGTCTGTACAAAGCCTCAACACTGAATCCGAATCCCAACAGGGCAACAATCCATCCAGATATTGTAATGAGATGAAGCGGTGCCGATGTAAAAGATGTTATATTCGTGATCGCGTATTTTATAAGAGATTTGGTGCTCCACTTTGATTCGCCCGCTTCTCTTTCTCTGACATTATATTCAACTTCGGTGCTCTTAAATCCGATCCATGATGAAAGTGCTCTGAAAAAGGCATTCTTTTCATTCATGTTAAGAAGTACGTTCATGGCCTTTCTGTCGAGAAGCTTGTAGTCAGAAGCTCTGGACATATCAAAGCCTACCGATTCACTCATGATATTGTAGAAGCTCTTTGCCGCAAACTTATGCATAGCGGACTCTCTTCCCCTGCTTGTCTTAACACCTTCGACTATCTCATAACCCTGTTCCCAGAGTCTGTACATATCAACGATTTTTTCCGGCGGGTGCTGAAGATCGCAGTCAAGAACCACGCAGCAATCTCCGCTTGCCTCGGCAATACCTGCAAAGACAGCGGATTCTTTTCCAAAGTTCCTTGAAAAACAAACGCCCTTAACTCTTTTATTGCGGGCAGACTCATCACTAATCGCTTTCCATGTGTTGTCACTTGAGCCGTCGTTAATAAAAAGAAGCTCAAAATCTATATTCTCCTCATCCAATATTCCTGATATTGTTTCGGATGTTTTTTTTATCATTTCCTCTTCATTGTATGCGGGAATTATTACAGATAGCATAAGCAAATTCCTCCAACTGACTATTACTAATTGCATATTATAGCATATTTCACGGTTCAAAAAAACCGATTATCCAGATATACTGTAGGTTTTACTCTAGATATGCAAACGTTTTTGTGATAGAATCTTTCCATTGTTCTAAAAATTTATATCCATTTCTACGGAGGCATATCATGGACGCTCAGCAGTATAAGCGCGCAAACGCAAACAGTTTTTACGTAAGTATCATCACGGTAGTAACAGGAATCGTATTAACTCTGTTATCGCTAATCACCAAAGGTTTTGACATAGGAAAGGCGGTCATATTTGCAAGTGCCGTAGTCAGTTTGATCATCATCTTTATCGGTAATTTCAAGTTCTACGAAGAAAAAACAGGTGCAGTCTTGATAATGTGCGGAGTAAGCGTATTCTATCTCACTCTTGTTCTTGCAGGAAACGATCTTGCATATTTCGCATTCGGACTTCCGATACTCATCTGCAGTACACTCTACTCAAACGTAGCACTCTGCGGTACCGGAGTCGGTATTATCTCAGTTTCTTTTATAATATCGATCATCACCAACCTGCTCACATCGGGGCTTCAGAATAACATTCTGGTTCCTGCGATAGCTACACTGATACTCTCATTTGTATCATGCATCATGACAGTTTCTCTTCAGAAGAATTTCATCGATGAAAAGAGACTTCTAATGAGTCAGACCGCGAAAAAGACACTTGATGCCGGAAACAACATGGCAGACATCGCAAATAAGATTACCGAGCTGTTCAACGCTTCACAGGACGATCTTTATTCACTTCAGAAGATCCTTGAATCACAGCAGTCGGGAATGCAGAACATCGCAACCAACATGGAGAACACATCTCAGTCCATTATCAAACAGGCCGAGAAGGTTCAGTCAATCCAGGAAAAAACATCTACAACAGAGCAAGACAGAATCGAAATGACCGAAGCTTCAGAAAGCACTCAGACAGTAATTGATGAAGGAATAAACATCATCTCTGAACTTAAGCTCAAGTCACAGGACGTATCAAAGGCTAGCCAGATAACGGTTGATGCAACACAGGCAGTTATTGATAAGGTCGAAGAAGTTAAGAACATCGTTAGCTCGATCATGGCGATCTCAACACAGACCAATCTCCTTGCTCTCAACGCAAGCATCGAAGCTGCTCGTGCAGGTGAAGCCGGAAAAGGTTTCGCAGTAGTCGCAAACAATGTCCGCGAACTTGCAGCAGAAACAAACAAGGCTTCAAACGAGATCACAAACATCATCAACGAGCTTAACGAAGATGTTCAGAAGGCAATGTTCAGTATAGACGACACTGTTACAACAGTTGATAAGCAGAACGCGATGATCGAGTCAGTAGGCGAAAGCTTCAACAGCATTAACAACAACGTATCGGGAATGATCACACGCTTCTCTCACATCGCAGAGGGAATGAAATCAATCGCCGATTCAACAAACGAGATCAACGACAGTATCTCTACTCTCTCGGCAACAAGCCAGGAGGTTGCTTCTCTTTCACATGAAGGCGCAAAGGCATCCGATGAAGCAACAGAGAAATTCAATGCATTTAAAGCAATTCTTGTTGATATCTCAGATCAGGCAAACAAGCTTCGCGAAATCAACGCAACAAGATAAAAACCTTGAAACGAGGGCAATTCCGACAAAATGGAATTGCCCTCATTTTATTAAATTTTCATACTTTTTAACACAAATTAATTAACTTTTTATACGTTTTTCCGATATAATATTTAGTAACAGATAGACACACCGATGAAATTATCTGACTATTTATGAAAGGAGGAATCACGTGTATGACAGCTACATTAGACTTAAGAAATGAAGTTCTGGACTGCATCAGAAAGGATTGTGAAGACGAATTTTATCCGGATCCCGAGAAAGTAGCTCACATTACCGGCTTACCGTTAGGGGATGTTTTTGATCTGCTCATAGAACTGAAAAATCAGGGTTGTCTCGGAAAGAGATGATTCGCCATTGAAAATGGAGAATTGTAATGGATGATTCTATAAAAGAATAAAAGTCCTATGCTCACTAAGCATAGGACTTTTATTTATATCACTTAATTAGTCAATTGAAAGATCTACTTCTTCCACATCAGCATTCTGAGCATCGCCCTCAGCTTCTGTGTTTGTTTCTTCAGGCTGAGCTTCTTCAGCATTCTCTGCGTTCTCATCCTCAGCAGGTGCTTCTTCATCTGCCGGCTGCTCTTCATCTTCCGATGTATCAGCCTCTGTGTTAGTCTCGGCAATTACCTTGCCGTTTGCCGCACTGTCGTAATTCTGTACGTCAGTTACAAGCCAATCATGTGAATCTGAATCTTTTGAAACGGTAAATACAAAAATATTATCTACTTCTGAGCTTTCAGAAATGACGTCTTCATAAGTCTCTAAAACAAGGTTAATACGTTCATTATAAACTTGCTTCTGAATTTCAGGATCGGTGTTATTTATTTTTTCAGCGTTCGATTCATTGTAATCAGCAACCTTTGCTGAAACGCGTTCGGAAATAGTATCATTCATAGTTAAATTGATCGGAAACGCTGTCTTCAGTGTAACAATAGCCGTGCCCACGCCCTTTTTAACAGTAACAGATGTAAGTTCGTGGCTTGTCACCATATTTGAAAAGCTTGCACAGAGATTATCAAGTCTTTGAGCAGTTCCTTCATCCAAATTTTCTTGCTCAATACCGGCCTTAAGGTCATCTGTTAAGAAAGATGCATCGAATCTATGTACAAATTCTCCCTCAATAACATTTCGGCTTGCATATTGCTCGATATTTTCAGAAGAACCACTTTCTATTACTTCCAAAAAGTTTTCTACTGTTTCAGAAATCGCCTTCTTAGAAGATGTACATCCTGTAAGAGCAGTTGTACTCATTGAAAGAACAACGATCGCAGATACTAATTTTTTCCCTAAACGCATAAATGTCTATCTCCGTACCCTATAACAAATTTTTATGTAAACACAACCTTAAGTATAGCATATTTGGATAAATAATCAAAGAATATCGTATTTTCGTTAGTATAGTGGTAAAATATAGATTATAGTAAATGGCAACGCAGCCGCAATAAGGAGGGATTTTTAGATGTTAGTTCTTTTTGGAGAAGGTGTAATCAAAGATGTATGTGCAGTAGAAGTAAAACCCATGGATATAGGAGAAGGCAAAATTGTCGGAACGCAGATAAATTTCACTCTTACAAGCGGTGACAGACTTGAATATGTCTATGACCAGAACATTCCTATCGAGAAATCCGGCCAGAGAGCCATCGATTTCGTGCGCACTCTGTACAACGACGGGAAAGCCGATTTCTCCGGGGAGCCGGTTGAACTTATGTGAATGGTGGACGATAAAAAGGGTGCCTCTGCACCCTTTTTTATTGGTTTCAATTCACTATGTTGCGAGGTGTTCCGGCCATGAAGGCTTGGATGTTCTTTTTAACTTCCTCGAGACATCTGGTTCTGGATTCTGTGCTGCCCCAGGCCATGTGTGGAGTAATGAAAAGCTTTCCACTATCTTGAATCTTGAGGAGTGGTGAATCTTTGGCCATGGGTTCAGGGTTAAGCACGTCGAGGCCTGCTGCCTTTATTTCGCCGTTCTCAAGTGCTTCGCAGAGGTCAGCTTCGTTTACGACAGCGCCTCTTGCTACGTTGATGAGGATTGCGTTTTTCTTCATCTTTGCGAAAGCGTCTTTATTGAAGAGTTCTCTGGTCTTGTCGCTGAGCGGGCAATGAAGAGATATAACGTCGGAACGTGATAATAACTCATCAAACGATACTCTCTCATATTCTGTGCATGTGCTGTTTCCGGAAGCGGAATAGAAAATTACTTTTGCTCCGAAGGCGGTTGCGATCTGGGCAACTTTTCTTCCGATATTTCCCATTCCTACGATTCCGTATACTTTGCCATCAAGTTCTTCGAAAGGAATATCAAGACAGCAAAAATGCGGCTGGTTTGCATATCCGCCGCTTTTTACGAATTCATCATAATGGCGTGAGTTTTCCATGAGATAAAACAGTAATGCGAAGGTATGCTGGGCAACTGAAGCTGTTGAATAATTGACTACGTTTGCCACTTTTACGCCGTGTCTTTTGCATGCTTCAATATTCGCATTGTCAAAGCCTGTCGCAAACTCACATATAAGTTTAAGATTGGGAGCGTCATTTAAAACCTTTTCGGTTATAGCACTCTTATTGATAAGCAGTATCTCCGCTCCCTCAAGTCTCTCCTTTGCATTCTCATCGGTGATCTTGTCCCCGTAGTAGGACACTTCTCCAAGTTCATCATAAATACTGTAGTCCATGTCTGATCCGACACTGTCTACATCTGCAACAACAATTTTCATACTCTGTGTAACTTATGCCTTTCTTTTATGTTTTATGTTCTAACAGCCTTCATATCCTTTTTATTCTGGTACATCAGTCTGTCAGCTCTCTTAAGTACGCTGTCCGCATCGTCATCCATAGATTCATCGAATATGGCAAGTCCGATGGCAGCCGATAGTCTCTCCCACGGTTGCAGGCTCTTATTGTTCTGAAGCTCTTCCATGTGACTCTTAAGCGAATCAATAAGTTCATCCTTGCGATTAAAGTCTTTGTTTTCAAGAAGTACAACGAACTCATCTCCGCCCACCCTAAATACCGGTGAATTCTCGAAGGTATCGCATATAAGTGTGCACATATTCTTGATATAAAGATCGCCCGCCTCGTGTCCAAATGTATCGTTTATCTTCTTCAGATAATTTATATCTATCATCAGCATGCCAAACTGCGCAGTCTGAGTGATAATATCGGAATTAAGCCTTACTTCTACTTTATCATACGCCGCTTTATTTTTTACACCGGTAAGAGCATCTCTAAGCGCGAACTCATTAACCTTGGTCATCTCAAGCGACATATTCTGGATCTTATTGGAAGACCTCATGAGATCCTCCGCATAATCCCTCATATCCTGAGACATCGAAACGATTGTATCAGCAAGTGATTCAAGCTCATCCCCTGTGTGTATATCAGGATTTTCCATAAGCAAAAACTCAGGATTTTTCTGCGAATGGCTGTTTTCTGCAAAGTCGCGGGTAGTACGTTCAATCTTTTGAAGAGGCACGATAACTCTTTCATTAAGCCAGAATATCATTCCGCTTATAAAGATAACGGCAAGGACAACACCGCACACAGCCATTGTTATAATATATTTCCTTAAGTTGGTGGCAATATCCGTGGTACTGAATCCGCAGCTAAAAAGAGCTATTCCTTCGCCGGATGCATTTCTTATCGAAGCGCTGGCACTGAAATCTTCGCCGTAATCACTTTTTGCGGTAGTATAATTTATCCCTGTGTTATTCTTCATAACATTGTATGAAATCTCACACAGTTCTTCTCCGAGGAACTGTCCGATCATATCTCCGAGATACGGAATCGGAATATCATTTATCAGATCTTCACCGCTCTTTTCGGCTTCCGTAAGTCCCGATGCAATCTGCATACAGTCAAATTTATCGCCAACCTTGCATGGAACCGTAAGCAGGATAAAATCAAGATCATAGCTCTCTCTTACCCTGCTCATAAGATCCACAAGATTATTAAACGTATCAGAATATTCTTTTGTCTTGATACGCTCTTCAAGATCCTCTACATCAATATTTTTCATTGTATAATTGGCAACATAAGTAAGCCTTGTCCTGTACTCATCAAGCATGGTATTTCTAAATATCATGAAGCTTATTGTACCAAGTGCCATGCAAAGAATAACAATAAATACAAGACAAACCCAAATAACTCTGTATCTAAGTGAATTGTTATATTTTTTCATCCAATGCACCTCACAGCTTTCTATCTTAAATGATAGCACAGGCATATACAATTATACATTAAAAAAATATCAATTTTTCATAATTTATTCCACCGAATTAATCAGTGCAAATACCTCTTCTTTTATAACTTTATTGACCTTAAGAGCATTCTCTCTTGAGTCTGTGTTTGAATAAAAATAGAACTTTATCTTAGGTTCTGTTCCGCTGGGTCTTATCGCAAACCATGAGCCGTTCTCAAGGAACAGTCTAATTGCGTTCTGCGGCGGAATATCCTCATATCCTCCAAGATAATCTATAACCTTGCAGACCTTTGAGCCCGCAACTTCCGTGGGGATATTCTCTCTAAACCACTTCATCATGCGCTGTATTCTCTGCGCTCCGGGAATTCCCTCAAGTATGATATTGGGTTCATCCTCTGCAAAAAATCCGTATTTTGCATAGATTTCCTGCAATACGTCAAAGAGCGTCTTGCCCTGTTTTCTGTAATATGCAGCAGCCTCAGCAACAAGCATGCCGGCTGAGATTCCGTCTTTATCCCTGATATCCTCACATGCCGCATATCCTACGGACTCCTCATATCCGAAAAGATATGTATATCCGTTTTCATGCAGATAAGGAATCTTTCCGCAGATATTCTTAAATCCCGTGAGTGTCTCAAACATTTCAACACCGTACGCTTTAGCCATAACAGTAGAAAGAGTTGACGTAACGATGCTCTTTACCATCGCACCCTTCTTAGGAAGTGTGCCGGCGGTCTTGTGTCCCTCAAGGATGTAATTAACGAGAAGATATCCCGTCTGGTTACCGTTAAGCGGCACATAATTGCCGTTGTCATCTCTAATCTCTATCGCAAATCTGTCCGCGTCGGGATCTGTAGCCATAAGAAGCTCGGCTCCAAACTCACGACCGTACTGTTCGCTTAACTTAAATGCCTTAGGATCTTCGGGATTGGGATATCCTACGGTTGTGAAATCAGGATCCGGATGTTCCTGCTCGGGAACGATCTTCCAGTTGGTAAATCCTCTGTCCTTAAGCATCTGTCTGAACGGCACGGAACCGCATCCGTTCAAAGGTGTGTAAACAAGAGGAATCGAAAGATCGAGTTCATCATGCTCATGGATAGCCATTCCTTCAATCTTATCAAGGTACTCTCTGTCGTACTCATCTCCGAGAACAACAATCTTTCCGCTTGCTACTCCTTCATTGAAATCAGACTTCTTGATTCCGGTCCAGATGTCGACCTTAGAGATCATCTCAGTCATTCCGTCAGCAACCTCTGCTGAAACCTGGCATCCATCGTCCCAGTATGCCTTGTATCCGTTGTATTCTCTCGGATTGTGAGACGCTGTGATATTGATTCCCGAAACTGTTTTAAGTCTTCTGATCATAAATGCAAGCTCAGGAGTAGGCCTAAGATCGGGGAATGTATATACTTTTATTCCGTTTGCCGCAAAAATTCCCGCAGCAAGATGTGAAAACTCCTTAGAAAAATGTCTTGGATCGTGCGCGATAACCACGCCCTTCTCCATAGCTTCTTTTCCGCAATTTACTATATAATCAGCGATTCCTTGAGAAGCCTTTCCGACGGTAAGGAAGTTCATCATGTTTGTTCCCGCACCGACTTTACCTCTAAGTCCCGCTGTTCCGAAAGAAAGATCCTGATAAAATCTTTCTTCCTTTTCTTTTTCATTGTCTTTTATCTTGTAAAGTTCTGCCTTAAGTGGATCTTCCTCTGAAAGATGTGACATCCATTCATCATATCTCTTGTTGTAATCCATATTGCATCCTCCGTTATTTATTCTTTTGTAGTTCCCAAAAAGTAACGGCACTGCACGCCGCGACATTAAGAGAATCAACTCCGTGTGCCATCGGGATCTTAACACAATAGTCCGAAGATCTGATGGTCTCAGGTTTCAGGCCGTAGCCTTCAGAGCCAAGAAGTATCGCAAGTTTTTCTTCCTCAGCAAGTCTCTTGTCATCAATATCAAGCGTATTATCGGTAAGTGCCAGCGCAACGGTCTTAAATCCCATTCCGGCAATTTCCTCAAGCTCTTTTCCCTGCGAAAGAAATGTCCACGGGATCTGAAAAACAGTTCCCATGCTGACTCTTATAGCCCTCCTGTATAGCGGATCGCTGCTTCCTTTTGTAAAAAGAACCGCATCCATGTTAAGCGCCGCCGCATTCCTCATTATCGCGCCGACATTGGTGGGATTTGAAACATTTTCAAGAACCGCGATGCGCTTTGCATCCTTGCAGATCTCTTGCGCACTCTTAAGCTTTTTTCTCTTCATCGCGCAAAGAATGCCTCTAGTAATGTTATATCCCGTGATCTGTTTGAGGACTGCTTCCTTGGCAACATATATCTTTGCAAGAGGAAAATCGTTTAATCTCGTTATTATGTCTTTTGCTTCCCTATCAAGTTCTTCCTCAGCAACCAGAAGGGAAAACGGCTCATATCCCGCATCGAGCGCACGCTCTATGACGATTGCACTCTCCGCGATAAAAAGACCTTCATCCGGCTCATTTATGTGATACAGCCTGTTCTCGGACAGAACGTTGTAAATCTCAAGTTCCGGCACTTCAAGCGTATCAACAAATATCATATTTTCATGCATTCTTTATGTCCCAATTTCCGAATTTCACTTCACCGGGATTTCCTGTGTGATCTCCCAACATCTTCTCCATCCAGATCATGTCGTACCACTTTCCGAATTTGTAACCGGAGTCATGGAAGGTTCCGACAAGGTTGTATCCCAGCTTTTGGTGAAAATGGTAGCTGTCGTTTGTAAGATTGTCATCTTTTTTATCACCGGAAAGATACGCTATGCAGGCGTTCAGATTCAAAACGCCCATATCCTTCAAAGAGTTTTCAAGTGTGATGTAAAGAAGCTTTCCTACTCCTTTTCTTTTCACATCCTCTCTGACATAAACGGTTGTCTCTACCGACCAGTCATACGCGCGCCTTCCCTTAAAGCTTGTCGCATAAGCATATCCGAGGATTTCTCCGTTCTCAACTACTTTGATATACGGAAACTTTGAAGAAATATTTTTTATCCTACCCTCAAACTCTTCAAGTGAAGGTACTTCATATTCAAAAGAAATTGCTGTCTTTTCAACGTAAGGTGCATAGATTTTAAGCAGCTCTGCCGCATCTTCTACACTTACTTTCTCAACGGTCATTACTTAAGAGCCTCTCTTTCCATTTCACTTGCAAGTTTGCTTATTGTTCCGTCCTTGAAGGGGCTCATAAGTCCAACCTGTGCGAGTTCATTTTCATAAAAATCTTTAGCCGATAATTTACACAACTCAAGATAATGCTTCCACGCATCATCGAAATCCTTGTCCATCCACACTTTAAACTGCATAGCAACTACGCTTGCAAGTACATAATCGATGTAATAGAAAGGAAGTCCGAATATGTGAAGCTGTTTCTGCCAGAAGCCGCCCTGTCCAAGGAACGGGTCGTCTTCATAGTCCATCTCGGGTCTGTAGGTCTTTTCAAGCTCCATCCATACTTCTTTTCTCTGCTTCGGAGTCATATCGGGGTTGTCGTAAACGATATGCTGGAACTCATCAACCATGCAACCGTAAGGAACGAAACAGATTGAATCCGCAATATGCATCTTGAGATAATCTTTTTCCTTATCTCCGAAGAACTTCTTCATCCATCCGTATGTAAAATACTCCATGGCCATTGAATGGATCTCAGCTGTCTCCATTGTTATATCAAGGTTTTCAAGGATTTCCTCATTCCTTGTCACATAGCCCTGAAAAGCATGTCCGCACTCGTGTGTGATAACATCTACATCTCCGCTTGTGCCGTTGAAATTGGCAAATATGATCGGAGCCTTGTACTTTGGCAAATACTCCATGTATCCGCCCTGCTTCTTGTTCTTTCTTCCAAGTACGTCAAAAAACTCGTTCTCGATCATAAAGTCGATGAACTCTGCCGTCTCAGGCGAAAGCTCTCTGTACATCTCCTGTCCGGCTTTCATTATCTCTTCGGGAGTTCCGATGGGGCAAGGATTGCCTCCCTTGATATAAACTTCATGATCGTAGTATTTAAGCTTATCTACGCCAAGCTGCTTTCTTCTCTCTTCATGTATCTTCGATACAAGAGGGACAAAAGACTCTTTTATCTGCTTTCTGAAATTCTCAACTTCTTCTCTTCTGTAAGAATTTCTGATCATTCTGTTATAACCAAGCTCAACAAAAGACTCGTAGCCAAGTGCCTTTGCCTGCGCCGTTCTGTTTTTTACAAGCTTATCATAGATCTCGTCAAGCTCATCCGTAACGGTAAGGAAGTAATCGGAATAAGCCTTCCAAGCTTTCTTCCTGACTTCTCTGTCGTTGTCTGTAAGAAACTTTCTCAAAAGAGATATGTTATAAATCTCTCCGTTAAAAGGAATCTTCGCAGCCGCGATGATATTGTCGTATCTGCTGACAAGAGCATTCTCCTCCTGCATAAGAGGCAGTATCTCATCGCTTATCGACTTTATTGAAAGCTCGATATTCTTAAATGCGACTTTGCCGATCTTCTCTTCAAGATAAGCTCTGTACGGAGAATTAAAAAGAACTTTCTTGTACTCGTTCTCAAGCTGTTCAATAACAGGAAGTTGCTCATCTATATATTTTTTCTCTGCAGCGTAGAATTCATCCGCTGTATTGATGTCATGTCTGAAGTTTCCGATTCTTATAGTCGAAACTATATCGCTGCTAAGTTCATAGTACTTCTTATGAATCTCAAACTGTTCCTCACCGCTTGCAGCATTCTTACTGCTCTCGATAAGGCTTTCATATTCTTTTTTTACTTCGTCCATATCAAAACGTTTGTATGGAATTTCAGAAAATTTCATAGATATTAATCCTTCTTTCAATTTCTATATCGTATTAATTCTACCATAAATATCGAAGATAGCATCTACAGAATTTCTATATCATTTATCCATGGGGGCTGTGGGGGGAGGAGGGGCAAAAGATTATGCACCGGACGCTGCGGCATATATATGCAATTTTTGCTCATGTTGTGCCGAACACTCCAATGAGCCCAGAGCAGTAATCGCTCGTGCAAAGGCACTCACGATTACTTGGTCTCATTTCCGTGGCACAAAAAGTCGCAAAATATTGCATATATACGCCTCCGCATCCGGTGCATAATCTTTTGCTTCTCTCAATTCACACTGTGATGAATAAAGCATGTACTCAATCCAAGCGTTCTAAATGATATTCATTCTGCTGATCATCCAAAACTTCGGTATAGATTTCAACATTTGGCAATATATTCTTTATGTATTTACATGTTTCATTCTTATCAAAAACAAGCAAATTATTATCTGTATCACAATAGTAAAGTATAATCTGTTCAGCATTTTTAAATTCAGACAAAAACTCATACATTTCGGCATGAGGTGCTTCCATTCCCTTATATCCTAATGATATAACCGGAATATCTAAAGCAATGTTATCGTCTTTATCTTTTTCACATGTAGCGTCATTCAAGTCTATAGTCATACATTGTATCTTGGCATTACTGTCTCTACCTAATTCCAAAGCGAATGAATCATCACTTGTAAAATTGCCGAAATTAGAAATGTTTTGCTCACTTGCATATTCATTAATTATAAAAATGCTTGTATCAGGCTTGAAATAATCAGAATTATTCTCTACAAATTTATTATGCTTATTGACTATATCGCATAATTCCTCATATCCGACCAAACCATTATCATACTCCAAAGATACTGTTATTTCATTTCCGTCTTCTTCATAGTTCTTAACTTTTATATTCTTATGTGAGAAAAGGCCAATTTCTTTAACCCATTCTTTGTAAGATGTTTTAATATTAAATCTATTAACATAGGACCTTGGACCACAAGCTGAAAGAATCGCAAGCAATATAATTAAAATTGGTATAATACAGAATTTTCTTGTCATAGCCCTTATCCTACGGTTATTCTTTCTTTTTTATATTTGACAATATCCACTCTATAATTATCAGCACAATTAAAATCACTTGCACATTAGAAATTATATAGAAAAACTCAACCGTCTCAAATCCCCAACTTCTAGGTGCAAAGTATGCAGCCAGAATAGAAACCATAAAATTAAACGGCAAAATCCCGAATATGCAAAAGATATTTAGTATTGCATTACGTATATATATATAATGCCTCAAGAAAAAGAAATCCAAAAATGCGATTACAATAGTTAATAGATGATAATAGTAATCAATGTTCAATGAAGTTTTAAGATATATCATATCTAATATTCCAAGGATTATCCAATCAAACAACACCATTGTCGCAAGAATAATACAAATTTTACTTATGTTCTTCATTTTTATTTACCAGCATGCGCTTTACTAAACGATGTTTCTTCCTCCGTATAAGCCACGGAATTATAGCAACTACTTTGTATAAGTCTTGAGAAACTTTGTATTACTTGCATAACTTTACTTTTTGACCTTTATGTAAATATACTACTGAGTATCCGCTTGAAAAAGCTCCTAATGTATCATAATCCGGATTAACAAAGAATGAGCCGTCTTTTCTAATCAATCCCATCTTTCCATTGATTTTAACTGCAGCCAAATCATATTCACCAAAATCTCCGGCATACTCGTATTGGCATGGTATAACTTCCTTGCCTGTTGTATCTACATATCCTTGTAATCCATCTGCATTAGTCACAACTGCCATTCCATGTGAAAAATCATCCGCATCCGCATATCTAGGTTCACAAGGTTCAATCAAATAATTCATTTTCAAATCGACATATCCATATATATCCCTCATAAAACGGTTATATTTTTTTACCGGAATAAATCCCTCACTAGCACTCTTATCACCGGCATAATAATCAAATTGCTTATCAGACAATACATTTCCATCTAGATCAATAAACTGAGCCGCTTCATCTTCTGTTTTTCTCGCAATAGCAATCCCACTTCCATATAACTCAATATCAAGAAATGATGGTTCTATTTTATAGTTCCCTTTACTATCTATTACCCCATCCATTCCGCCTTGAATACTTACAACTGCAACGTTATCTTCATTGAACTTTCCTGCAGTACTAAATTGTGGAACAATAACCATATTACCGCCCAGATCCATATATCCCCATTTACCACTTTGGAAATCTTTAATAGCGAATAATCCATTTGCTCCCACTTCACCAACTACGCATTTTATATCTGAAATATCTTTAGTCACATAAGGAATACTCAAAATAGTATTCCTACCCTTATCCATCAAATCAATACTTTCCTCTTTCATAACACTGAAATATATTTCGCCATCATAAATGCAAAAGGTTTCTTTTTTCCAATCTGTTATTTTATCCCCTAGCACCTTAAAATCAGTATCTATACAAAAATGTTCTTCCAAATCACCTTTCTTTTCAGAGTAAACTGCAATACCATCCCTAAATCCTCCGGTCTGTTCATATCTTCCACTGACAATATTTCCTTTGATATCAATGTAATAATATCCATCTTTTAATGCCCTATTATGCCAATAAACAATATTAAAAATAAGCATTACCACTAAAAGCGCTACTCCCCAAAAGATCATTTTCTTATCAAACTTAACCTTCTTCATTCCATTATCCTTCTGAAGCATGGTACTTCTTAATATGAATTATTTCTTAATAGTTTATTGACGATTTTATCACTTATATAATTCTTTATCAATGAAAAAAAGCCGGAGTAATCTCCAGCCTTTTTATAGATAATATTTACTTCCAGTAAGCATCAATCTCCTTGGTTTCATAGTCAATAAGCGCAACACCATCATATGTGTGAGCGATTGTGAAGGCAGCTTCAGCGCCGCGTTTGGTTTCTTCGCTTTGTGCTTGGTCGGCGCGGAAGTTTCCGAGGGAGTAATATACAAGCATCTTGCCGCCGTCGGGTCTATTCATAGTCTCGGTTTTCTGGATGACGTGTGGATGTGTGCCGATTACTACATCGGCGCCGCCTTGTGCAAAGAGATCTGCAATATGCTTCTGCTCTTCGGTTACGTCCTGCTGATACTCTTCGCCCCAATGGACAAAAACTATGACAAAATCTGCCTCTTTGCGTGCACTTTGAATATCACTTATCAATTTATTCTCTTGTTCGTTTGTCGCCGGCTCCTTCATCCCACCAGAAGCAGTCTCATTCTTCCCTGCTTCTGGTTCAACTTTTCCGGGCAGATAATGCACCACGTTAGGATAATCCCCAGATATATCCCCCACATTAGTTCCGTAGGTGTAGGAAAAAAGTGCTATCCGCATACCATTGCGGCTGATAAGCTCATACGGTCTGTACTCCGTATCGGTACTATTCTGTATTCCAACACAGGTAATCTCAGCGTCTTTATAGAAGTCTACAGTTGTATCTATTCCCTGAATTCCTCTGTCGAGGGCGTGATTGTTGGCACAAGAAACAACATCGAAACCGGCTCGACGGATTGCCTCACCGACTTGGCTCGGCGAACCGAAACTTGGATATCCTCCAACCATGCTGTCTTTGTCGACAAGCACTGTCTCTGCATTAAGTGCGGCTATATCCGCAGATTGTATCTCATCAAGAAAAGGTTCGTACAAAAAGTCAAATTCTCCCTTTTCCTTGTTTCTTGCATATTCATAGATAGGCTCATGGATCAGGTTATCTCCAAACGCTACAACTCTGACTTTGTTATCGATGGTCTTAACTCCCCAACCTTCCCACATCCAGAGGGTGCAGTTTTTATCTTTGTCTTCCATCATGAAGATCGAATTGTTTTTCTCCATCAGCTTGATGCGCCCTGCAACCAATCCCATGTCCGACGCGCACCATTTCTCAGTGACTTTGCCATCCTCATCGACATCATAGATAAACACGTGCTGGGAGTAGTTCTTTTCATCCTTCTCAACCCAGAACGGCTTGTGCATGCCATATTTCCCATGCTTCCATAAAAGAACTATCATCTCATTATCGCCGTCTCTGTCTATATCGGTTACGAGAACGTCCTGAACCTTGAAATCTTTTTTGCTGATAAAAGTAGTCTCTCCGCTTGAATTTACGACTTCAAGTTTCTTTTTTCCAAGCTTTACAATTACCTTTGAAGCATTGTCAGATGATTCAACACCGCCCTCATCAGGCGAAGCGTTTTCATCACCGTACACAGCCATCTCTTTATCATTCCAGCCAATCCACGCCGGAATATAGTTATTTCTCACAAAAACAAAAATAACGCAAACAGCTACCGCTATTCCGAAGAATGGCAGTAGCCTCATGATAACTTTTTTAGCCTTAAATTTTTCGGGTATCAATTCCATTTTTCTTCCAATCTGTAGCTCTGTGTCCACTCGGGCTGAACGGGCTTATCCGTATTCTCAACCCAGTTCCAGTCATCGTCCATATGGCCGCCGTTGATCATTTCTCTCCACTGACTGTCCGTAAGCCTGTTACTTAAAGGCTGCTCGAACTGATAGAACGAGTACACACTTCCGCTTCCGATGTGAAGCTCGCCGTCTATCGGGAATACCACGTAGATCGTATTTGCTTTGCCCGTTCCGACTTCCAGAACGCTTCCGTTTGGATCTGTCGCGATATCCGCAATTACAGGGCAAGGCGCCTGATAGCTGTCGGTAAGGTTATCAACATCGGCATTTACTTCTCTCCAGAAATGCTCAAGATTTCCGCCGTAGCAACGGATAAACTCATAATCATCATCGGTAAGTTTCTCATTCTTAAGCTCTTTTTCGGATATGGTTAAAAGAGTTCCCGCAAGCTGCGAAAGCTTATCGAGGTTCTCTTTTTCTTTTGCATCAAGAACTCCATATCTGTCGAGACCTTCCTTGGTCTTCTCGGAAAGGAACTTGAATCTGCTAAACACAACAGGCTGCGTGTCTACAAATCCTCTGTCATCCGGCGTTTCCTCATCTCCGCCGCCCATCTCGGCACCTATCTGCTTTGCATAAAGGATCGTATCATGTTTAAGCTCAGCAAAAGATCCCGCGAATGTCTCAAGGTTCTTTTTTACCCACTCATCATTCTGCATGTACTTGGGATATCCCGTTCCCTTCTTCTCAAAAAGAGGCCTTAAAGTATTGAGCCAACCGGAATACAGACTGACGTTCCATATCGAAGGCTCATTGTTATTAAAGTGTTCTTTTGCGCGAGCCATATTCTCCGAATAATTCTTAAACTCCGTAGCACCCTGCGAAGTCAGTATTTCCATAGCTTTCTCAGAGCCAAGTACCGCAGCCGCATCTAGCGTATCGGGAAGCATACGCTTTTGTCCCGCGCCGTTTTCTTCAACAGCTCTATATACGAGCCTTTGCATGATCGCAGCATCAACCGTAAATCTCTGTCCCATAAATCTGTAAGAAGGAATCACGTTCTCCTCTTTTTCATTTACGGGAATCGAGTTTATCTCGGGAAGTTTAAGTTCCTTTATTGCACTCACAAATTTGCCGAACGCATCCGCATTACCTGCAACCGCGCTTGCATCAACATTATCTCCATAGCAATTTTTTGCTATATTCGATAACTCGTAATATCCGGGATCATCCGATGTTCCTGCAAAAAAGCTCGTTATACTGTAAATACGCTCCCAAGACTCTGCATTTTCCGCAATCGCAAGACTCTGAAGAAGTCCCGAACGCACAAGATCCTCATTATCAAATGCAAAAGCAATCCTTCCGTACCACATCATTGCCCTGAAATACTTCTCAAGCCAGGCATCACCCTCATAGTAACCCCTTGGTTTATACTGGGAATAATCCTCTTCTTTGCCGGTAATCCCACATGTTGCGATAGATTCCGCTTTTGCTATCTTAGAAAGTTCATCGTTTACAATCTGGTCAAAAGAGCCGTCACTTACAGGAGTGGCAACGCTGTCATCAAGTAGCTTACTTCCGATATAGAAAAACTCTACATTCCTAAGCGCCGCAGCTTCAAACTCAGTACCTTTAAGTGCATCATACTGTTTCTTGGAACTTTCAAGCATCTGATCACCAAGCTTTTTAAGCTCACCTGAAATGTGGTTCTTCTCTGTCTGCTTCATAAGATATGAAAAATAGAGATGATACGTATGCATAAGAGAATCCACGGTCACGAAATTGGGCCTTAGATCGTATCTGTTGTTCTCATATTCGTCAAAAAACTCATCAGATCCCGTCCCCTCAACTACAAAGCCATTCTTAATAAGAGCATTCCTTCTGCCCTGTACATCGTTGTACTCGCTTTGATTTTCAAGGCTAAAACGGCCTTCCTGATGCGAATTATATACAACATTGGAAAAGTCTTCTTTTATGCTGTAATCCGGAATTGCCGGAACAAGATTCTCGTCATAATACTTCTCTTCAGAATTGCCAAGAAGATAAACCTTACCGCTCACAGCACCATCCGCCGCATTCTTCCCCTCATCGGTACTCTCCGCCGCAACACTGCTTGCAGCGACACTCCCCGCATCCGAAGCCGCATTACCTCCATTTTTGCCAAAAGAGCATCCCGACATCACCATCGAAAGTACCAAAACACATACCACAATTCTCTTCTTCATAATTTCTCCTAAAAATTTTTCCTAATACAATATTTCCCTCTAGCCCTAATTATACCCCTCGAACCTCCCACACGCAAAAAAGCCGCCGGTCGAAGCGACCAACGGCTTTTTGTGTCAATATCAAAGAAACTTAGTTCTATCAGTTCTTTACGATAAGCTTTCCACCACGCTTTGATACTACGTCGAAGATAACGGCTGCAAGAAGAACGCCACCCTTTACTACCTTCTGCATGTTAGCATCTACACCCATAAGTGACATACCAAGGTTGATAACACCCATAAGTACAGCACCTACGATAACTCCGGGAACAGTACCTGTTCCGCCGTAAGCTGAAGCTCCACCGATGAAACATGATCCGATAGCATCCATCTCATAGTTCTGACCATATGTAGGCTGAGCTGATGTAAGACGAGCGATTGTGATCATTCCTGCAAGTGCTGCAAGGAATCCCATGTTTGTGTAAGCGATGAAGTAAACTTTGTTTGTGTTGATACCTGAAAGCTTTGTAGCCTTCTCGTTACCACCTACTGCGTAGAAGTAACGTCCAACAGTTGTGTTATTTGTGATGTAGCCATAGATAAGTACAACTACGAGAACCCAAACAAGAACTGTAGGAATACCCTTGTACTGAGCAAGCTTGTAGCAGAATGCCAAAACAACTGCAACAATACCAACTGTCTTTACAAGGAATTTCCAAACGGGCTCAATCTCATAACCCTTTGACTTTTTCTTGATGCGAGATGTGCCCTGTACAACAACGAAGATTGTAGCAGCTACAAGTCCGCCAAGAAGACATGTAAGGTTAAGTGATCCGTTTCCGAAGAAATCATGGATATAGCAATCAGCACCGCCACCGAAAAGGTTAACGAATGAAGACTTATCCTTGATTGAAATTGTAAGACCATTAAGTACAACGTTTGAAAGTCCTCTGAATGCAAGCATTCCAGCAAGTGTTACGATGAAAGGAGGAATTCTAACAAACGCGATCCAGAATCCCTGGAAAGCACCGATCATGATTCCTACAACGAACATAATAACAACTGAAAGCCAGATGGGAACGTTCTTATTAACCATAAGAGTTGCACCAACTGCACCAACGAAACATACAACCGAACCAACCGAAAGATCGATGTTACCACCTGTTAAGATACAGAGAAGCATACCGGTTGCAAGAACGAACACATAAGCGTTCTGTGAAATTAAGTTACTTACGTTCATAGGAAGAAGTATTGCTCCCTTTGTCTGGAAAGAGAAGAAAGCAACTACTGCTATAAGAACGAGTATCATTGTATTTTTCTTTATGAATCCGAGTACCGAATCGTTATTCATTATTTGACCTCCTTATTTCCGGATGACTGTAAAATATAAGTCATAATTTTTTCCTGAGTGGCTTCTTTGCCATCAAGTTCACCAACCATCCTACCTTCATTCATTACGTAGACTCTGTCACACATTCCCAATACTTCCGGAAGTTCGGAAGAGATCATGATAACTGATTTTCCTGCATCTACAAGCTGGTTGATAATGCAATAAATCTCGTATTTAGCTCCTACGTCAATACCTCTTGTAGGTTCATCCAAAATAAGTATGTCCGGATCAGCGAACATCCATTTTGCAAGAAGAACCTTCTGCTGGTTACCACCACTAAGGTTACCAACATTCTGCTCAACAGAAGGACATTTTGTCTTAAGCTTCTGTTTGTAATCAACTGCTACTTCATACTCTTTATCTTTGTCGATTACTGTATTCTTACTAACTGCATCAAGGTTTGCAAGTGTAGTGTTAATCTTAATAGGATTGGTTAAGATAAGTCCGTTACCCTTACGGTCCTCAGTAACATACGCAAGCTTATGCTTGATCGCATCCTGAACCGTCTTAAGTTTAACTTCTTTACCATTTATCTTAAGTGTTCCTGTAATGTTTTCGCCGTAACTTCTTCCAAAGATACTCATTGCAAGCTCTGTTCTGCCGGCACCCATAAGTCCGGAGATACCTACAACTTCTCCCTTTCTGACGTTCATGCTAACATTATTGACAACTTTTCTATCACTATATAAAGGATGATAAACATTCCAATCTTTGACTTCCATCATTACATCCCCAATCTTTGGTACTCTCTTGGGGAAACGATCTGATAATTCACGGCCTACCATGCCATTGATGATACGTGCTTCTGAGAAATCATCCACACCCTTTGTAAGTGTCTCGATTGTTGATCCGTCACGGATAACCGTGATCTTATCAGCAACATAAGATACCTCATTAAGTTTATGTGAAATGATAATTGAAGTAAGATTCTGTTCTTTCTTCAGTTTAAGTAACAAATCAAGAAGCGCCTTTGAATCACTCTCGTTAAGTGATGAAGTCGGCTCATCGAGAATAAGAAGTCTTGCATTCTTTGAAAGTGCCTTCGCAATCTCAACAAGCTGCTGCTTACCAACACCAATATCCTTAATCAATGTCTGGGTACTATCTTTAAGTCCCACTGTATCCAAATACTTACGAGCAAGTACACCCGTCTCTGTCCAATTAATCTTGTACTTTGATCCTCTTTCGTTACCAAGGAACATATTCTCAGCAATTGTCATATACGGAATAAGCGCAAGTTCCTGATGTATAATTACAATACCTTTTTGTTCACTATCCTTTATAGCGTTAAAATTGCAAACCTCGGAGTCATAAATGATATCACCTTCATAGCTTCCGTAAGGATACACGCCACTGAGTACATTCATCAGTGTGGATTTACCGGCGCCGTTTTCACCTACCAGCGCATGAATCTCGCCCTCTTCAACCTGAAGATTTACATTGTCCAAGGCTTTCACACCGGGGAATGTTTTGGTGATATTTTTCATTTCCAATAATATCTTCGCCAAGTTTACCCCTCCTTCTATCTCTTTTTTCTATTTCTGTTATTTTTTCTATTAAAGAGGCGGGACAAAAGCCCGCCTCAGCTTTGTTACTAATTTAAATTATTTAAGATCGTCCTCTGTGTAGTATCCTGAATCGATAAGAAGTGTCTTATAGTTCTTAGCGTCAGCGAATACAGGCTCGCAGAGGTATGAAGGGATAACACCTGTTCCGTTGTTATAATCCTTCTCGTTGTTGATAGGAGCCTCGCCGCCCTTCATGATAGCGTCAACCATCTTTACTGTCTGTGCAGCAAGTTCACGTGTATCCTTGAAGATAGACATTGACTGCTTACCAGCGATCATGTTCTTAACGTTGGGCTTATCGCAATCCTGACCTGTGATGATCGGCCAATCACCTGTGTAGTTAGCCTCAAGTGAGTTTGTAACACCAAGTGCTGTTGAGTCATTTGAGCAAAGAACTGCATCAAGCTTTGTTCCATCTGCATAGTTAGCTGCGATGATAGCATCCATTCTTGACTGAGCGTTCTCTGTCTTCCAACCCTGTGTAGCAACCTTATCGAACTCAACCTGTCCTGACTTAACAACAAGCTTGCCTTCCTTGATGTAAGGCTCGATTACATCGTAAGCACCCTGATAGAAGAACTTAGCGTTGTTATCACCGGGGTCACCTGTGAAGATCTCGATGTTGAAAGGTCCCTTTGCGTTTTCAAGATCAAGCTGATCTCTGATGTACTCACCCTGCTTTGTTCCTACCATGTAGTTATCGAATGTAGCATAGTAGTTAACAGCGTCTGAGTTCATGATCAAACGGTCATAAGCGATAACAGATACGCCTGCCTGCTTAGCCTGGTCAAGAACTGTTCCAAGTGAATCACCTTCGATAGCGGCGATAACAAGAACCTTAGCTCCTGAACTGATCATATTCTCGATCTGAGAAACCTGTGTAGGAACGTCATCTGAAGCGTACTGAAGGTCAACTTCGTATCCAGCTTCCTGGAGCTGTTTCTCCATGTTTGCACCGTCCTGGTTCCATCTCTGAAGATCCTTAGTAGGCATTGAAACACCAACTCTTCCGCCTTCGCCGGCAGGAGTCTCTGCTGCAGGTGCCTCGCCACCCTCTGCTGCTGTTGCATCAGCAGGTGCCTCTGCGCCACCTTCAGGTGCTGCGGGTGTAGATGATCCGCAACCTACAAGCATGGCTGCAACCATAGCTGCTGAAAGAACTGCACTAATGATTTTCTTCTTCATAAATGTATCCTCCCTTTTATTTTGGATTCCTGCAGAAATATTTCTGCGTTGTTTATATTCTAAAATTTACCACAAAATTAATAGGAATAAATTACGATGTTCTGTAAATTTTTACTATCGTTACAAAAAATTAACCGATTATGCTAGCATTATTTTGCACTGCATAATCGGTCGTGTCAATTTTGTGCTACTGCTCCAACCCCGCATGTTTACTGACTAATTTGGCATCTCATCCGGTACATTCAAGTAAACATCCTCTTTTAGGTGGAATCCACTTTTTATTATCACTTCATCAATGTTATTCCTGGTCACACTTGTAGGTTCTATCTTAAGATAAGGCACCATTTTGGAACCATCGCTTATCTTTGAGATATCATATTCCGTTATTTCTTCTCCCTTAACAAGTTTGACTGCGCATACAGCTGCTGCCTGCGCAAGTTTCTCGATTGGCTTGTAAACGGTCATAAGCTGAGTTCCCTCAACTATTCTCTGGCAAGCTTCAAGATCGGCATCCTGCCCCGCTACCATAAGCTCACCGGCAAGTCTTCTCTCTGAAAGAGCCCTTACCACATTACTTGCGATATCATCATTTCCGCACATTATCGCGTCGCTTTCCCTGACTAGCCCTGTGTTCTTATATATATACTCACTTGCCTTTTCGGCGCGCCAGCCATCCGCATAGACTGTATCAACAATCTCATTTCTATATTGGGTCATTACAGATCTGAATCCTTTTTCGACAAAAGAAACGTTGCTGTCCGAAGGAGATCCGCATATCATTATCACCTTGCCGTCCGCAAGTCCGTTATCTACCATGGTCTGCGCCATCATCGCCCCTACTTTTTCATTGTCAAAAGATATGTAGAGATCGACTCCCGCATCGGAGATAAGCCTGTCATAGGCAATAACAACTATGCCTGCATCTTTGGCTTTTTTCACGGAATCGCCTAGCGAACTTGAATCTATGCAGACGATAACTATTGCATCCATTCCGTTCTTAATAAAGTAGTCAATCTGCTTTTTCTGTTCTTCAATATCTCCGTTCGCGTTCTGTACGTTAACTTCGGCACCAAGGTCTTTTGCCATGGAAACAAAAACGTCTCTGTCTCTTTGCCATCTTTCTATTACGAAAGAATCAAAGCACACTCCGATCTGGATCTTATCGGAATCGGAGCTTTTCTTTTTCTCGCCTTCGCCGCTCTCTTTAGCACACCCCGTAACACTCAGCATCAGCAAAAGAGCTGCAAGCGCGCCGGCGAGCATTTTCCCCATATACCTTCTCATATGCGTCACCGTCCTTCTTTGTATTCGGTTGGCGTAACGCCTACATTCTTCTTAAAACTCCTGCTAAAATAATTCGGATCCGTGTATCCGCACGCTCCGCAGATTTCCTTCATGGACATATCAGACTGTGTAAGAAGCTCTTTTGCCTTCTCTATTCGCACACTCGTCAGGTATTCAATAAAGTTAAGCCCAAGCTCATCCTTGAATATCTTACTGAAATAATACGGCGAGATGTTAACCCTTCTGGATACATCATCAAGCGATATGTCTTTTGCAAAATTATCATCTATATACTTTCTTGCTGTCTTTATAACATCGTTGGACTTCTCTTCTTTCTTGGCTATAACGTTTCTGCAGGCAGACGTAATCTTCCCCATAAACCACTCTCTGAGCCCGTCTGCGGTGCCAAGTCCCATAAGTTCAGGCAGATAGTCGTCACGGCCTGAGTACATGTATTTCTTTCCGCTACTGTTAAAAGCAAGTCTCTCCGCGTAAAGAGTCATCTCAAGCACCTTTAATCTCATCGACATAAGGTCACCGTTCTTTGACCTGTTATACATCCAGTCGGCATACTTTCCCGCCGTCACCATGGTTGCATTGAGATCTCCGTTGGAAACCGCATCAAACATCGGCTTTTCAAGCTCTACCGGATAATCTTCTTCATGGTCGTCGCCAAGTGCAAGGTCATCTACATGCGCTACAGAACCGGTTGTCGCAATAAGTGCATTAAGCGCTTCTCTGTATGATTCTCCGAGCTCTCTGAGCGGCTTAACGCCTCCGATTCCTATCCTGAAACTTATATCGGTTTTTTTCTTAAGTATCCTTGTGAGCTGTCTTGCCTTGTCGATGAGCTCCGTTCTGTCATTGTACTCTATCTTTGAAGAATCAAGCGGTATCAGTACAGCGATCTTGTTGGCCATTACGTTACCGATCTTACAGTTAAAAAAGTCTTTTACCCCTTCACGGATTTCCTGATAACGCCCCGAAACCTTGACGGAACTTCCGATTGCGTTCGTCATGTGGTTTCCTTCCTGCGAGTCACCGCAAACAATAGCCATCATGTAGCCGTAATCCTGCTCTATTCCAAGTATCGTCTTGTAACTGTCGATGTCTTCCTCAAAATGCTCCTGAAGAAGGATATCGTATATAAGACCGTTTTCGATAATAGGCTCGATGGTTTCAAGCTTTTCTTTTATCATAAGCTCATTGCTTCGCTTTTCGCGCTCTCCGTCGATGAGCTCCATTGCCTTTTTAAGGACATTTACAACTTTCAGCTTGTCCATGGGCTTGTTGATATATTCAAGTACCCCGAGCTTTATCGCTTCTTTTGCATAATCAAATTTGTCATATGCAGACATCACGATAAAAATCGTATTCGCCGAGAACTGCTTTATTTCCTTGATTGCTTCTATACCGTTTATTCCGGGCATATGGATATCCATCACCGCAATATCCGGTCTGAAACGCTCAGCAAGCTCTATTACACTTCTTCCCGTCTTGGCAAACTGAACTTCGCAGTCACTGCCGAACTCTTTTTCAATTATGAATTTCATGGAATCGATGACAATACCTTCATCGTCCGCGATCATTATCCTGTACATATTTTTCCCCTCGATATAATACTACTCTTCCTTTTCGTTAAACGGCAAACGGATTATAACTTCACACCCCTTATTCTCGCCTTCGCTCTTTATCTCAACCGCTTTGTCATTCTCGGTAAAGAGCCTCAGCCTTGAAATAACATTATCCATACCAATTCCGTTATTGTCATTCTGATCTTTTTTTCTTTCCCAATTTCCGCTCAGTATCTTATCGATGTTCTCACGGCTTATTCCCTTTCCGTTATCGCCGATACTGATGCAGATGTTGTCATCTTCTCTGTAAACCTTAAGAGTGATCTTACCCTTATCGCCCATTTCCCTGATGCCGTGATTTACAGCATTTTCAACTATAGGCTGCAAAACCATATTGGGCATCGACGCGCCAAGAAGCCTTTTATCAACCTGCTTCTCATAACCGATATCACCGGAAAATCTAACATTCAGGATCCTTATGTAGTTATCGACCAGCGTAACTTCCTCTCCGATCGTAACCTCAGTTTTCTTTCCCTTTACATTATACCTGAAAAAGTCGGCTACTGTCTGAACATACTCATATGTCCTATCCGCGCCCTCCATCATTGCCAGCTGCGCGCCCGCATTCAGCGTATTAAAAAGAAAATGCGGATTGATCTGCGCCTGCAGATATTTAAGCCTTGCATCCTTAAGATGCGATTCCATCATGAGCTCCCTCTCTTGCATATGGCGCTCTTTTTCTATGCTCATTCGAAGTCTCTCGATATATTGCTTGATGCTTATGACCATCTTGTTAAATGCATTGCTCACTATGCCAATCTCGTCATTATATGTGATTTTCAGAAGTTCCGCATCAAAATTTCCTTCAGCGACTTCATTTGCAGAATCCGCAAGTTTTTTAAGCGGCTGAATGATCGTGCTGACAAGGTTCGTTATAATGATGATGTTTCCGCCCATAACGATGGTGATAACAATAAAGCTGACAAATTCATACGTCCTAAACATTTTGGTGAGTTCCGAATAATGCTCCGAATTACTTACAAAAAGCTCAATGTTGAGACTCGTAATATACTCACTTATATAATTATAAAGATCTGTCGCACTCTCATAATACGCGCGGTATTTCTCAACGTTTCTTCCGCGCTTTGCATCTATCGTCATCGAAACCTCGTTTAAATAATTCTGCGACATATTTTTAATATTTCTTTCCATTCGTCCGAAAGAAAGATCTGTAACTCTGTCGTCAAGTTCTTTCGTCAGATTGGAAAAAACATCTGCCGAGCTGAAATATGTCTTAAGCGAATCCGATGTCTTCGACCTAAGATACTCCGTCATGGAATCCTGAACATCATTTAATGCATTCGAAAGCCTGTTAAGGTGCCTGTTATCCTGGTACACCATCTCCATTTCCGTCGACATACTGTTGATTCCAAGAAGCAAAAATATATTTACGACGAAGATAATTACATTCGAAAAAACACAAATACTTACAATTTTGTATTGAAGGGGACGATCAAGGAATCTATTCATTCTGCTCTTCCTCCTTCTTTATGTATTCCGCAACGTTACTCTTATTGATAAGACTTACGTCTGCGGCATAATACTCACTGGTATTACCCGATTCATAAAAATCGGAAAGAGCTTTTATGCACTGCTCGCCAAGCTGATTGGTATCTATGGCGATGGTCGCATAAACAACACCGATGTCTATGGCATTGATTATAGGTTCGGAAGCATAGCATCCGAGAATATTAACCTTACCTACTTCATTAAAGTCTACCACCGCCTGGTATGCGCAAGTGGTGTTGAGCTCGTTAAGGCACACGATGACATCCGGCACCTTCTCATTATGAAAAATATCTCTGATTGACTCCTCTGCCGAAAAGTCATTGGTATTATCAACTGTCTTGATAGAAATGGAAACCTCCATTCCATCTGCTTCTTCCTGCGCGATTCCTTCCTGCATCGCCGCAATTATTATATTCTGAATGTTTTCACCGGAACTTCCCGCATCCGAATTAACGAGCACTGTAACCTGCATAGCTTTATCCTGCTCTTTTTTTTCAGATTCTTCCGTATTTTCTTTTTTCTTTTCCCGGATAATATTATTGATCTGCTTAGCATACTCACGGCCTATCGCGTATCCTCCGATACCTACGTAGCTAAGCCTTTTTGAACGGGTATTGTCTCCGTAAAGAGTAACAACCGGAATGCCTTCAGCAGCTGCAGCATCAATGAGCTGCGTCATTTCATCCGACTCATTGGCATAAAGAATTATCCCGTCAACCTTAGATGCCGTCGCAATCTTCATGAGTTCTTCCGTTTTATACTTGGTTGAAAAATTCTCTCCCAAAAGATCGACATATATATTGTCCTCTTTTGCCGCTGCGAAAGCTCCACGGTAGACGGATTTCCAGAAATCCGACTTATAATTATCGGTTATCATGACATAGTACTTGTCATACTCATGTGCTTCATCTTTTCTCTTAAATCCCTTGAGACTTACGCTGAAACTGACAGCGATAAGAAAAAGCGTGACAATGACAAAAATCACTGTCGTTATCATGATAACTCTTTCTCTGTTATTAAGTTTACGCTTATTATTACTACGGGGAGTGTTCACAGTATTCATCACTTAATGATTATACCGTTTACACTCCCCATGTTTCAATACAATTTCTATTTATGGTTATGTAAGATACCGCACTTTTATATATTTATTTACGATTGCAATTGCGGGCTTTGCGGCAATTTCCCGCAGAAGGACACCCTATGCAATGTGTGCCTTTTTTCTTTTCTTTATAAATGTATCCGATTGCCAGACCCAATATCAATACCAGTGCCAAAAATGCAATTATATTTACCATAATACATATCTCCAAAAACTATATTTGCAAAAGCCGATGTTTCTTATCCTACCCTGAATTCAACCGGCATTTCTTTTTTATTCTTCTTTATCAGATATATTATAATACCTGCAAATACTAAGATTGCAATAAGTCCGTAAGCAAATCCTTCTCCGAAAGTTCCGACTGTGATAAGAGTTCCTATCTGATAAACAAGAAATCCTACCGTAAATCCCGTCGCAAGCTGAAAAGCAATTGCTCCCCAGAACCACTTCTTTGACTTCATCTCGGAATTCATCGCTCCGAGTGCCGCAAAACAAGGCGGTGTATAAAGGTTAAACATCAGAAATGCAAGAGCTGCGACCCTTGTTATTCCCATTACTGCAGCAACCGCGTTTCCTTCTCCTATAAGCTCAAGTTCTTCCGTATCAATGAGATTTGAAACCGCAAATACAGTAGCTATGGTTCCTACGACATTTTCTTTTGCTATAAAACCTGAAATAGCTGCTGCAGCAAGCTGCCAGCTTACGATTCCGACAACGGGAACCAGTATGTATGCAAAAGGTCCTGCAATGCCTGCCAGGATCGAGGTGTTTTCCATACCCTCTTCCACGGGCTGCAGTCTGAAGTTGAAGGTCTGCATGATCTGAACCGCAGTGTTGCAGACAAGTATGACTGTTCCCGCTTTTATGATGTATGACTTGCCTCTCTCAAGCATTGATTTAACCGCAAATACAAGGCTTGGAACCTTATAATCGGGAAGCTCAATGATAAAGAAGCTCTTTCTATGCTTCGAAGTAGTGATTGCTCTGATGATAAGCGCTCCGAAAAGTATCAGTACAATGCCTCCGACATAGCAGATAAAGCTGACCCACTTTGATTCAGGGAAAAAAGCTCCTGCAAAAAGTGCTATAACAGGAAGCTTGGCACCACACGGCATGAATGTCGCAAGCATGGCCGTTGCACGTCTTTCTCTTTCATTTCTGATCGTACGACACGCCATAACAGCGGGAATACCGCATCCTGTACCGATTATCATAGGAATAACAGATTTTCCCGAAAGGCCTACTTTTTTGAAGATCGGGTCAAGAACTACCGTTGCTCTTGCCATATATCCGCAGTCTTCAAGAAGTGCGATAAGAAAATACATTACCATTACAAGCGGAAGAAATCCTACAACCGCGCCTACACCGCCGATTATTCCATCCACGATAAGTGCATAAAGAAGCGGATTTGCATCTGCCATTGCCTCACCGACAAAGCCCTTAAAAACATCTATCCAACCTGCAAGAATGTCCGCAAGCCATGTTCCTACTGTTGTCTGTGATATATAGAATACAAACCACATGATCCCTGCAAAAAGCAGAATACCGATTACCGGATGAGTGATGACATTGTCTATCGAATCGGTAATATTGTGCTCTTTCGAGTTATCTCTGCGACTTTCGACTTCATCTACTATATTATTTACAAATTCAAAACGCTTTCTGTCGGCCGCTTCAACCGCTGCCTTATCATTAAGATCAACGTCTCCCTGATTGTAAGTAATCTTCTGCGCTTTACCTTCAAGTGACATTGCAGTTTTTATAACTTCCTTAAGACCTGTATCTGAAGTTGCTATCGTCTTAATTACAGGACAGCCGAGCTTTTCCGATAAAAGCTTCTCGTCTATTTCGTTTCCTTTTTTATCGTTGGCATCATTCTTGTTAAGTGCGACAACAACAGGAATCCCAAGTTCCAAGAGCTGTGTTGTAAAGAAAAGGCTTCTGCTCAGATTGGTCGAATCAACAATATTGATGATTGCATCGGGATGCTCATTTTTTACATAAGCACTTGTAACGCTCTCTTCCGAAGTAAATGGTGACATTGAGTAAGCGCCGGGAAGATCTACAGCGATCAGCTCCTTGTCACCATCATAGTAGTTTTTCTTTATAACACTCTCTTTTTTATCAACAGTAACCCCTGCCCAGTTGCCGATTTTCTCGCTTCTTCCTGTCAAAGCGTTAAACATGGTCGTTTTTCCGCTGTTGGGGTTGCCCGCCAGTGCGATTCTCATTACAGTTCCTCCAAAAAATATATGATCGGTATCCGCTACCAAAAGTATCAGATATTGATAGCATCAGCTAACTCAGGATCGATGTTGTATCTGGCATCCTTTATAGCGACCACCAGGTTGCGCTTCTTGTTTACAACAGTGATCTTCTCTCCGCTGTAGCAACCAAGTGAGAATAAAAAGCTCTCCATCTCATCATCCCCATCTGTGTTAACAGCATTGATCATATACTCTTTGCCAAGCTCTGCATTGTTAAGTGTCATATATGCCTCCTAAAAAAACAGGTTAGTAATAGTTAATCATAATTAGTCATTGCTAACTTTCCTAACATAGAATATTCTTATTAAGAATTATTGTCAATAGGGGCACTGAATTTTTATGTTATTTTATCCTTTTTTCATACGTATAAACGACCTTCCCAAAGTCCTCAAGCAAAGAAAAAAGCCGCACTGGCAAGATGCGGCTTTTCAGGTAGGAGATTTCTTATGACTATGTATGTCACGTGTTAGGTTATCTAACGATGTTAATGTTAGCACCTGCTAACACATATGTCAACCCTTAAATCAAATTATTGATTTTTTCTTTCTGTCATTTGGTTGTGTTTATGCATCTCTTGTAGTATTCTTAAAAGCAGAGAAAGTAGGTGAAAAAGCGATGGCGTTACAGGAATCAGGCGAGATGTATCTCGAAACAATTTATGTGCTTTCAAAAAGCCACACAAACGTTAGATCAGTCGATATAGGTGAGGAATTAGGCTATTCAAGACCATCTGTCAGCCGTGCCATGCACCTGTTAAAAGACGAAGGACTTGTCAAAATAGACGAGTATGGTTTTGTAAAACTTACTGAAGCAGGAACTATACTTGCCAAGCGTATCTACGAAAGACACACGGTCCTTACAAAGCTTTTTGTCGATCTGGGAGTAGATGAAAAGATCGCCGCAGAAGATGCGTGCCGTATTGAGCACTACATCAGCGACGAGTCCTTCGAAGCAATAAAGACCCATATGGCAAAACACTAAAACACTGATTAAAGAAAATAAACCGCCGAATCTCATTTGTTTAAAAAGAGATTCGGCGGTATTTTTGTTTATATTTCCGGATCAATCATACTTCTTATCAAGCTCTCTGTAAGCTTTTTCTATATCTTGCGAATAATGCGTGAATATCAACGCTCCGCCAAGATCAAGGGTAACCAAAGTATCATATCTGTTGACCCTGACAGGATGACCGTCAATTATCTCCACCTCTGTTTCTCCGTCAATCGGAAAAATATCTTCCTTCTTGTTTTCCTTAAAATCCTCAAGGACCTGCTCCATTGGCTTGCGGTCTCCCATATATGTTACATATGACAGATCATCCATGTTGTATTTGTAGACATCGCATCCATCAATTTCTCCAAGCAGTGTCAATCCCGATTCATCAATGTCTCCGCAAAAAGGTTGATGATATATCCCGTTCTTATACTGTGAATCCCATACCCTCCTTACAGCAACCGAAAAGAATAAATAACATATTGCCACACCAAAAATTGCTATCACCATTATTGCTTTGCCGGTCTTACTCGTACCCTCTTCTTCCAACATTCAAGCCTCCCTCAAAATGTAATATATAACCGTTTTTTCAATATATTCAACATTTGGTACAAGATTTATTTTACACAAAAAAATTCTGTAGTTTACAACGACTGCGTAAACTACAGATTTCTTGAGCAAACAGCATGTACAAACATTGACGGTTGACGCCAACACAATACATAAGCTATCTCATATGCAATTTATGGGATTATAGACATGCCGGTAATCTAAGCATTCATGCGCCGAATTTCACGGATATATGTGACTGCAAGTATAATATCTGCCAGTACCCATGCTCCGATTTCTCCGAAATAAATGCCGCTGCATCCTATCATTCTTGTCACAACTACCGCACAGAAAACTCTCATAATAAGCTGACCCGCGCTCGATATCATCGGAACCAGTGTATTTCCGATTCCCTGAAGAGATGCTCTCTCAATGTACAGCATATACAGAAGCGGATAAAAGA
The DNA here is from genome assembly GCF_900116865.1 of Butyrivibrio sp. M55. Taxonomy (GTDB): domain Bacteria; phylum Bacillota; class Clostridia; order Lachnospirales; family Lachnospiraceae; genus Butyrivibrio. The sequence continues at coordinate 6,881 of NZ_FPCD01000013.1, read as the reverse complement.
GCCCCAGAATAAACAGATACTCTTTTCCATATTCAAAAACTCTGCCTGAGATATTTTCCGCATCAACAAACAGATGCATACTCTTTTCACCCCAAAATATCATAATGAATGAGCACACCAAAGCTGTAGCAATACCTAGTAACAGACTTACTCTTACTCCCTGCCTGATCCTGACATACTCTTTTGCCCCAAAGTTCTGTGAAACATACGCAACAACAGCCATTCCATAAGACGATGCCGCGATTTCAAGCAATGCATATATTTTCCCCGCAATCGTATATCCTGTCAAAAAATCAATATCATATCTGTTGACATTACTTATGACAATAAGCCCGCCGATTGCGGTAATAACGCTCTGCAAAGCCATGGGAAGTCCGACTGTGAGCAGTTTCTTATATGTGCCGTCTTCTATTATGTCTTCTATTATGTCTTCTTTAGATGCACTATCTTCTCTTTGCGCATTTATCTTATCATCGCCGGATTCATTAAAATTGGCGTTTCGGTTTTTATACATATAATAGCCGCAGATTAACATAACGACGCATTCAGACAGAATCGTTCCAAGCGCCGCTCCCGCAATTCCAAGGTGTATCACACATATAAAAAGATAATCAAATACAATATTGCAAATTGATGATACTGTCATTGCAACCAGAGGAATATGGCTATTTCCTCGGCTTCTCAGTGTTGCGGCAAAAAGCTGATAGAAAACAAGAAACGGAATTCCCAAAAAGATTATATCTACATATGTTTTTGCATACTCGAATGCTTCAGCCTTTGTTCCTATAATTCCAAGCAATAATCCGGAACCTGCGGTCAGAATCAATACAAGAATAGTAGATATTACAATACATATTAGCCGCGCCTTTTTGTAGTAATGCTTAAAAGCCTTCTCATTTTTCTCACCGTACTTATTTCCCAAAAGTACCGAAAAGCCCTGAATAAGTCCGATCAGAAATCCATTTACCAAGAATATCAGCCAGTCCGTCCCGCCTATCGCCGCAAGCCCTATAGGTCCAATCTTTTTCCCGATAATAATGCTGTCAACAACCGAATATAACTGCTGAAAAATATTTCCGATCATCATTGAAGCAGCGAACGAAAAAATTAGCTTAAAAGGACTCCCCGTTGTTAAGTCTGTGTCTTTTGTCATTGGTCTCACTTTCTATCGATCTACTCTTATACTGTATCTGCAAATGTTTCTATGGTTATATCTTTTTTGCGAAGTATATTTAAATAACTGCCGATTCAGAAAATCGTATTATTTTTTTATCAAGATCCATCTCATATTCTATCCCGAGCGGAAGAATTCCGATAGGAACAGCATGTCCGATATTAACGTTGTATATGATCGGTAAGTTCTCACAATTGAATTCTTTTAAAACAGACAAATAAACCGCCTTATATTCTTCATAGAATTCTTCATCTTGAGGTTTTCCGACGATTATTCCGTTGATTGCATTCAATATTCCCTGCGTGCCAAGGTTCCGTAAATAATATGTCACATAATCCGGATTTGGCTTTTCCTCGCTGGTTTCAAGAAGCAATATTTTTCCCTTCCACTCATCGACTTTTGGCCAAATATCTGTTCCGACAATCATAGGAAATACATCCAGGCAACCTCCGAGTAGCTGCCCCGAAACCTTACCCGTTCCGGATAACACCTCATAATGATGCGTTTCAGGAATAGTCTTGTACCGGGCATTGATATTCTCTTCAGCCCACTCGATATGGTCATTAGACCAATAATCGCAAGATGGAACTTCATATCCTTCTGCATCGGAGAAAAGAATGTTTTTTACAGCCTCTTCGGTATAATCAAACATCTGACCATATTCTGCAAACTCTTTCATAATGCAAGGACCGTAATATGATACAACACCTGATTTGTTCATAATAAAATGAGTAACCGTTGTATCTGAATACCCCATAAAAATCTTGGGATTGTTACGAATAACATCATAATCAATATAAGGCAGGATTCGTACCGAATCGTCTCCGCCTATTGCGCTGATAATTCCCTTGATTGTAGGATCTTTAAAAGCATCCATCAGATCTTTTGCCCTCAACTCAGGGTTATTATATACAAAGTCACTTCCTTTGAGAGCATGCGGCATAGCAACCACTTCCAGACCAAAGATCTTCTCCAGACGCTCTTTTGCAATATAATATTTATGTATCAGCTCTTTATCTCCTAATCCACCCCATGATAAGCTCACTATCGCAACCTTATCACCGGGGGTTAATCTGTTTGGTTTTATCATTTTGGTCCTCCGTTGTTTTTAGGATACAAGGTAACTAATTCTTTTTATCTGCATTTCACAATGACATCGTATACACATGATTTTTATGACATCAAGTTGATTTTGAGTACATTTTTACAATAAATTCCAGGCATTACATACTCATTTTCAACACATATTGTACATTGCCACCTTCCTCCCTTTTATACGATTTTTCCATTTTGGAAAGAATCGCCTCTTTAAGCGAGATCATGTATCTCAACTTCTAAGTCATTTAGGTAGTTCAAGATACTATCAAAATCGGTATAGTTTCCATAAATCATGTTCTTCATGGCCGCATAATCATTTCTTACTTCATCCATAATATAATCTGCAGGAATCAGCTTTATTTCTTTGAGTGTAGCAGTTTCATAATGTGCACTCTTCGCATAATAGAACTTTTGCTTGAACACAACATCCTTCTGTAACAATTCTTTTCGAGCAAAAGCAGATTCCTTAACCCAGCTATTTGCCATGCAATAAACATCATAAAGATGCCTTGCATATCTTCTGGGTAGAATCTTTCCATGTGGGAAGTATGCCATCTTATGGAGTATGGTAAGTTTCTCCCAGAAAGTCCTCTCAATATCTATAGTCAGAATATCTGTTGTTCTCTGCTCAAAGGCATTTGGATACTCTATGGCCACAAAAGGCTCAACCACAGTCACGTGAGATGGCATCCATTCAGCCAAAGGGCCTATCTCCAACCTAACCACCGGAACTAAATATTCCATAGAAAAATCTCTCGGATACTTAAAATTCACAACCATAGGATCATTGGCATCAACTTCAACCCAATCACCCTCACCTAGCTTAAAAGTCAATTCCTTATTCAAAGCCGGAACCAATTTTTCTCTGTAAAACACTGCCGCTTGTGAATTTATTTCCTTATTATACCGGTCCTGTTTGGTCTTGGATCTTTCATCCCAAGGATCAGTGTCATTAGTAAGCTTTCTCCAATCCAAGATCAGGTCTATATCTTCAGAAAAACGCTCTATCACATGGTAAGACTTTGAAAGGCTCGTCCCTCCCTTAAATACAAATGCATCTTTGTACATACAATCACAAAAAAGATGATCTAGCATAAAGCAAACCCAAAAATCTTTCTCCACAATGGATGGATGCATTTTCATTTTCTCTGCTGTACGAGAAAAAAGGACTTCCCTGTCTTCTTTACCAAGTAATGCTATTTTCTTCACTTACTACATATCTCCTTTATTACTTTATATATCCACGCAGTCGTTGTTATTGCCTCTTTTAAAATAATCTCCTTATCTGAACTTGACAGCGCCTTTGATAATCTTTCTTTATCTTCCTGCTGTATTTTATCTTTACCTATATACTTTATTGCCTGAATGATAGAAATCGTAATGAAACTTTTCCCAGAAATTTCTTTATTAGCACAATGCTTGAACTCAACCTGATACGAACCAATATCATATTTACGATAAGGTCCATCACTTATATAGCTCCATGTATTAGGAACTTGTGTTGATAAATGCAGAAAATTAAGAGCTGTTTCTCCTGAAGGAGCAATTGTCCAATTATACTTTCTGGCAAGCGCCTGAGCCACCTTTTCAATATTTGGCGAACTATACTCTGCCAATAGCTTACTGTACAATGGCTTGTCATATATTCCTTTTATGACTCTTCGTATCGTTCCAGCTTCGCCAAGCCTAGCCAAAGCCTTATTAGTAGGATCAGTTCCTGCTATATCAGCAAAATCTATCGCAGAAAAAGCATACCCTGAATCAGCATCTTCTATTCTTTTTTCGATTTCATTCTGGTATTTTTCTCTCATCTCGGCCCCTTTCGTCAGATAAATTATATAATTTATCTGACGAAATTGCAATGTGACTAATTCTTTCAAAAAAACCTTGACTAACCCCAAAATTCTTTGTACCTTAAGAATCAAGGAATGGGTTTTGTGTCGTGTACAGCACCTAGGTGCTCAAGCGGGTTGCTCGTTTCTTTTTATATCTATAACATAAATAAAAATACATTCTCTTATCCTTTTTCATTTTAGATATTCTTTTTTTGCAATTGCTGTAAATTCTCCCGGAAGTCTTCCATCATCCCAAGAAGGATGCTCATCAAATCTTTTCAATGTAAATCCGTTCTCAATTATAGAATTAATAATCTCGCTTATTGTGTACTTCCTGTAGTGACATTTTGGCATCTGCTTACGAATTTCCGCATCGTAAAATCTGGCATGTGCCATCTCGGCCTCAAAGATGTCAGTAGAAAAGTAGCTCATAGTAGGCTGTTCAAGTCTTAACATATCGGAAATCTTGGTGAAAGGATGAAAATCACTGCATATCATCTTCCCGCCCGGCTTAAGCAAGCCCTTCATCACATCCATGAAAGCATTTATATCATGAAAATAGTGAAGTATTCCACCTTCCATAAACACAACATCAAAGTATTCGGTATACTTTTGCAGATTGATTTCCATAATATCACATACTTCAAAATCAATATGTACACCTGCTTCATCAGCCACTTCAATCGCATACCTCTTGTTTTCTTCCGAAATATCAAAAACAGTAACTTCTGCCCCCAATAACGCCAGCGGAATTGCTTTCTTCCCGCATGACCCGCAGATATTAGCAACCTTCACTCCTTCATAAGAATCAAAATAATCTGCATATTGTTTAAGCATTTCTATCGGATTCTCTTTATCCTCTATCGCCCTCTCTTTAGGCGTTCCTACTGTCTTTACCCAAAAATCATACGCATTGTATTCCCACGCTTTTTTATGTTGAACCGTGTAGTCTTTCATAGGTGGTCTCCCTCTTTATCGATTTATTATTCATCAGTATATTATAATAGATATTTACTGATTAGTTGTTTAATAATCTTATCATTGATCACAACGCCTGATGATTCAAAAGACACTATCAAATTATCTCCTGGAAATATTCCATTTGCGATATAAGTATTTATCTTCCGTATTGCTTTCTCAGCATAATCCGCATCATCCATCTTTCCGTCATGTTCCCAGTATACTTCCTTGAAATCTCTTTTCCTCAAGAATGTAAAATCAGGATACACAACGCCATAGCCTTTTAGCTTCAAAGGGCATTCATATTTGTACTCTATTCCTAAATCATAGAAAGTATCCGCCATAATTTTCTCCGATTTGGAACGAACTCTCTCGCCTTTCTTAGTATAGATTTCAGTCATACCAGGTTTAAACTCTTTCCCAACATACGGAACACTCTTCCATTCTGCAAGTCTTTTCTCCCATGGAATTTCTACCGGATTGATCATCGTCTTCCTGATGTGATGAAGCTTATCATAAATCTCCTCTACCTCATTATCCTCATACTCTTTTACAAGCTTATCCAGTTGCTTTACGCGCCTGTCCACAAGTCTCTTTATTTTCTGATCGTATGACTTTTGTGCTAAGCGATAAGCAAGGGGCATATCTTTCTTTTTGATGTAGGACAATTTGTACCCCTGCTCCGTACCATTTTCAACACATTGTATATATTGAATATTTTTCTTTGATGTAGTCACTCTAAGTGTTCCTTCAGGAACATCTGCAAGCCTTGAATCTACTATCTCCTTAATCCTCTTTAATCTTTTTTCTTCCTTCAATATAAGCTCTTTTAAACCTTCCATTGTTTATTGATTTTCCTTTACTTACGTTTTGTTTTGTTATTTGGATTTTCTTATGTTTCAAAATGCTGTCTGATTTTCATGTAATCATTCCAATTTGCTTGATTTCAACTTTCCCTCTTCACCTCCTCACACTGTTGATATTAAGGATATTCAAATTTCCAACAGGTGATACATATCTAAAGTGAACCCCGTGTCAAGGACACACGCATTATTTTTTGGCAGTATTTATTGCCAATGCTGATGGTAGTTGATTGGTTACTTTATAATGATAGTATTCATTTGGTGCCATCCCTTGTAGTTGCACCTGATACCTATCGTTATTGTAATAGTTAATCCAGTCATTTATTCTGTTCTGGACTTCATCGAATGTCTTCCAGGTTTTTATATATGGGCTAAGTTCATCCTTCATATGTCCAAAGAAACTCTCTTGTGGAGCATTGTCCCAGCAGTTTCCTCTTCTGGACATGGATTGTGTGAGGATTGTGTCATTGATAAGATCTCTAAACTTAACGCTAGTATAGTGACAGCCTTGGTCACTGTGGATGAATGTAGTAGCATTCAATGAGTATAAGTGATTCCTCATTAGTTGACGCACTGTTTCAAGAACAAAGTCTATTTCAAGTGATTCACTAAGCTGAAAAGTAAGCGCAAAATATTTCGACGGATATAAAACCGCCTGTTAATCCTTCATAATGAATCTGAACTATAAACTACATTTTGGTGTCACTTAAGTGGTCTATGTATAAGACTAATAGACAACACTTTGGTGTCACATCCCGGAGGTTTATTATGTCAGATTCAAGCAAAGAACAACGTAGAACACTTGATGAGTGGTACAAACTCGTCACTCAATGCCGCCAGAGCGGTCTTAGTGATGAACAGTGGTGCTTATGTAACGGCATCAAAAAGTATTCTTTATACAGTGCGATCAAGCGACTTCGTCAGAAGGCTTATGCTGTACCAAAGCCGATG
>NZ_FPCD01000015.1 GCF_900116865.1 Butyrivibrio sp. M55 | reverse complement strand
GCCCGTTATGATATTACTGCTAGGACTGAGATTTGCCAGAACGCTACATTGGAGTTTGTATCTCAGATTGATGTAACAATAGAAAGGCTCCGAGAAATGATCTGCGAATATGAAAGCGAGATCGACCGTCTTGAAGAAGAACTTCGCTCAAGAGAATTAAGCCAAAATAGAGAGTAGAGGTAATAATGTAATGGGAAAAACATGGGATACAGAAAAGATAGAAAAATTCATTGCTTCTTTCGCTGGGGCGTATGATAGATATACAGATGATCTTCATTCACTCGAAGATGGAATGTCAAAGTATTACTTTAATGATACATACAGAGGACAAGCGGCTGAAGCTTCTAAAAATTTCATCGGAGAAGGCCAGAGTAAACTTCACATGAAGCAGATCGATATTCAGAGGCGTCTGGTTCTAAAATATTATGAGATGCTTGATACGTTTAAGGATACGGTAGATTCTTCTTCTGTTGCAAGGATAGATACTGACCTGCTCATGGATATCAAAAAGAGATTTATGGTTTGCGGCAATGTCATTGATGTTGAAGGATATGACGTAGAATGTAAAACGAGATATATAGCAGATAAGTTTGGGCATATCAATGGGAATCTAACACCGTCAAGTTACCGTATGGTAAGCGAGATGTATGAAGATTTCTGCGGTTCAGGCGGATTATTTGATTATTGCGTTAATAAGGTTGAAGAGTTTGATGCAGAAATGTGCAGTGCTGTAGACAATAGCGGCATTGAAGATGATGTAGATACTCTTCAGGATAAGGTTGTCACTACTGCTTCTGCACTCGATTCAATACAGGTTAAAGTCGAAAATATATCTAAGTTCTCTTTTGGGCTTATTTCTTTAAGTGCTTATAAAGGACTAACTGAAAAAGAAAAGAAAGAGCTGCAAAAAAAGACTAAAGATATGTATATTTACAGGATGTTAAACGGCTTGTTCGGAACCTACGAAGATTCTTTTGTTGTTAAAGACTCAAATCGAGTTAGAATAGGAGCTGTAAATGATTCTTTCATTACAGTTACAGATGTGCCGGGTAAAAACGGAAAACTAACAACTGCCTATGGTGGTGCACAAGAATGGTTTAAAGACGATCCAAACTTAGATGAAAAATACAGAAAAAAACTCAGTGATTTCGGATGTGGAGCAATTGCTTCAGTAAATCAATATTTATATCTGACAGGACAGACAACAATATCATATGATGATTATAAGCAATTGGTATATGATTTTGTGGATGCAAAAGATAAACCATCAGGACAAGCTTTGGAAGCCTTTAATAGAAAGACGGCATTATATACAATAAGCGGATATACTCCGAATCAGATGACGGGATATGTCACCAGAATGTGTGATAACAAAGGCGTAAATATCTCCACTAGTTGGGATTATGTTGAAGATTATGAACAAGATTATCAGAGCATGAAGGAACAATTAAATAAAGGTGTGCCAGTTGTTTGGTCAATTCATGATTTTGAAAATGCATATAAAAAGAATGACGATAAGACTAAAGTAGGTGCTATTTTTTATAAGTATGACGATAAAACGGGAACATATACGGATAGTAAAAACAAAGTAACAAGTCATTATGTTACCGTCACAGCTATATATGAAGATGCTGATGAAACAGGGAAAACTAGACGTTTAGTTGAAGTTTCTTCATGGGGTGAGAAATTTTATGTTGATTTTGATCAATATATTGATCTTGTTTGCACTGATACAGATAATATACCTTGTTCAAGCATAACGCATACTACTGTGAAATAGAGGGATTTAAGCATGAAAAATATTAAAGGTATAATCAAAGGAATTGCTTTTTTTACGGTATTGCTTATTATTGTGATACTGACTAGAAATATTCCGGAACCTAAGCATAGTATCCGTACATCATATAAAGAGTGGGCAGAGATAATTGGTTTGAATGCTACTGAGAATGTCAAAGTATTTTGTTATGATGGTGACAATTCAATAACTATAGAACTTGAAGATGAGAATGGAATAGAAGGATATAAAGAGCTATGCAGTGTTATTAATGCACATAACAAATTCGTAGATGAAAATTCAGATTATTTCCCCGACGGAATAAAGATTTCATTTGTAAATTCGGACGGTGACAATCATCCAACAAAAGCTGTTTTTTTTAATGATATGTGTGAAAATTATGGAATTAGCGATTATTTAGGTGATTTAAAGCGTCCGTACACTGCAAAGATACAGTATGTGTTTATTGATATGTTTCACACAGACACATCCTTAATAGAAAATGGAATAGAAATAAATGTTCCGGTCATAATTTTACTTGCTGATTCTTATGCGCCTAGTGGAAGTGAGCTTACTTTTTTAAATAAATTCAAAAATGCTGAACAGGTTATAATGGATTTTCGTAGTATGGATTATGATAAAAGTGAAATTTGTAAAGAAATAAAAGAATACCAATCTAATGTTGAAGTATATTCAGTTGGTACTATGGATGGAAAATATTGTTTGGAAAAATGCCCATAAATCAGATGGCTTCGTAGAAATATCTGCGAAGCCGTTTTTACGTTTTGACAATGATTTTATTATGCAGAAAAAGTAACAAATGATATAATTTTTTTGACGAAAAACTCTAAGCAAGGGGGATTTAGCGTGACTATTTTTGAAAAAAAACAAATGTCAGAAGAAGATATCAAGCTGAATTATATTACTCCTGCAATTCAGACGAGCTGGTCTAATCATATTACCATGGAGACAAAGATCACTGATGGCCAGATCAATATAAAGGGTAATATGGTCGCCCGTAACAAGCCCAAATTCGCTGATTATATGCTCTATCTTAATGATGGAAAGCCTATTGCGATAGTCGAGGCAAAGGATAATAATCATACCGTATCCTCTGGGCTTCAGCAAGCTATGACATATGCGCAGATGATGGATCTTCCGTTTGCTTATTCTTCAAACGGAGATGCATTTTATGAACATGATTTTTTAACTGGCAAAGAAAGACAGATTCCTCTTAATGAGTTCCCTGATCAGCAAGAGCTGTTTTCAAGGTATTATTCTGAAATACACGACGGGCAAGGAATTACTGAAAACGAAAAAAAGATTGTCGAACAACCTTATTATTCATCCCAAAGTACATATCCACCAAGATATTATCAGAGAAATGCTGTAAACAGGACTGTAGAGGCAATTGCAAGAGGTCAGGGAAGACTCCTTCTTGTAATGGCTACAGGGACTGGAAAAACTTATACTGCATTTCAGATTGTGTATCGTCTGCTCAAGGCAGGCATGAAGAAGAGGATTCTTTATCTTGCTGATAGAAACATCCTTGTGGATCAGAGTATCCTTCAGGACTTTGCACCACTTGAAAAGACTATATATAAAGTTGACTTCTCCGATAAGGAGTGCCTTAAGAATATAGCATCACATGAAGTAAACTTTGCTCTTTATCATCAGATGGTAGGACAGAACGATGAAGAACATTTTAGACAGATCCCAGCAGGGTACTTTGACCTTATTATAGTAGATGAGTGTCATCGTGGTTCTGCAAAGGAAGATAGTAACTGGCGTAAAGTTCTGGAATACTTCAATGTTGCAACTCAGATTGGAATGACAGCGACACCTAAGGAGAGCGAAAAGGTATCAAATATTGATTATTTTGGAGAGCCTGTCTATACATACAGCTTAAAGCAGGGGATTGAAGATGGTTTTCTTGCTCCTTTCAAGGTAATTAGCATTACAACAAATATCGGAGATGGCTGGAGGCCTTATAAAGGGCAACTTGATATAAATAAAGAACCTATCCCTGACCGTATATATAATAACCGTGACTATGATTACAACATCATCATCGAGGATCGAATAAATCAGGTTGCTGATGAGATAACAGCATATCTTAAGAGCACGGATCGTATGCAGAAGACGATTGTTTTTTGTGCAAATGAGAATCATGCAGAGCTGATGCGAATTGCACTGACTAATCTTAATGCTGATATGTGTAAAAAGAATCCTGATTATGTAGTGCGAATAACAGGATCTGATATTTATGGAAAGAGTAAATTAGATTACTTTATTTCTGTTTCTTCAGAATATCCGGTAATTGCTACAACATCAGAGCTTTTATCTACAGGTGCAGACTGTAAGATGACAAAGCTTATCGTGCTTGATAAGAACATTGAAAGCATGACAACCTTCAAACAGATCATTGGACGCGGTACCAGAATCCGTGAAAAAGAAGGAAAGACACACTTTGTTGTAATGGATTTTAGGGATGTCACAAAGCTGTTTGCAGATCCTGACTGGGACGGACCTATTGAACAGGATGAAGGATTCAAACATAAAGGAACAGAAGATCATCCAAGGACACCTTATTCGGATGATCCTGGGGATACGATCCCTATTGATACAACCAAACTGGCAGCTCCGATAGTTGATAAAGATGGATGCAGAGTAAAAATCATAAACAAGCGAGTATCTGTTTATGATGTTGATGGAAAGCTTCTTAGGGAAGAAGATATTATCGACTATACCAGAACTAATATCAAAGGCGAATACGCTTCTTTGTCAGACTTTATCCGTAAATGGAAGGCTTCTGATAAGAAGAAAGCCATTGAAGATGCCTTTGCGGAGATGGGCATTAACCTTGATGCGCTTAAGACGGATCAGGGCATGTCAGACGTAGATGACTTTGACTTTATCTGTTATGTAGCATATGGCAAGAAGCCGCTTACAAGAGCAGAGCGTGCAAATAATGTAAAGAAGCGAGATTTCTTCTCAAAGTATTCCGGGGATGCAAGGGCAGTACTTGAGATCTTACTTGATAAGTACATGAATCAGGGGATTACAGAAGTCGAAGATATCAAGGTCCTTTCACTTGCGGATTTTGCTGAATATGGAAAGCCGGCAAAGATAGTTAAGCTTTTTGGCGGTAAAGATAAATATGAGCAGGCAATTCGTGATATGGAACACAGTATATATGAAGCATAATGATTTTGGAGGAGACATAAGATGATTTATACTACAAACCTTGAAAAAAGCATATTAAGAAGAGCTAAATTATTATATGGAAGAAGTGATTCAATAGTAAACATGACTTTTGGTTGTTTATTGTTTTATGCTGAAGAGGACAAAGACAAAAAACAGTTTTTTAGATTTATAGAATACTATAATCAACAGTCTGGCAAGAAAATAGATTTTTATATTTTGGGAATAACAAAATATGATTCTCAAAAACAGGGGCCTTCATCAAAGCTATTCCATAACGAAGAGCCATTAAGGGCGCCAGAAGGTGGAGACATTTTATATAAATATAATTACAAGAACTTTAGTGAAGATGCTGAGTATTTAGGGAGAAAAATCGACTGTGACTTATTGTGTTCCACTGATCCAAAGCTGATAATCTTTGATGCAGAGGTAGATTTAGATAATGCAAGAATAGTCTATACTGATTGGTGGGTGCTTAATCTAAAAAAAGAGATAGAAAAAGGTACTTTTGATAAGCTTTTTCATGAATTGTGTAGATTTGCAGGGGATTTATATGATACTAAAAAAATGAAAAATGCATCCATGATAAAAGCACTGCCAGGTACGCATACAAGGAAGATAATAGACCATATGAGTGAATTTTGCAGGGATGTGGTAGTAAATACTATTTCTACTGGGATTATTGAGGGATTAAAATCAATACATTTTACATAATAAAGAAACAATTGAGGAGTAATTGAAATGGCTATGCAGTCAGGATTTATTAAAAGAATAAGAGACATCATGCGTATGGATGCCGGAATCAATGGTGATGCGCAGAGAATCGAGCAGATGGTATGGATGCTCTTTCTTAAAGTATATGATGCAAAGGAAGATGACTGGGACCTTAATGAGGAAAACTATACATCCATCATCCCAGAAGAACTCAGATGGAGGAACTGGGCTGTACCCGATGATAACGGTCATGCTATGACAGGAGATGAGCTGCTTGATTTTATAAACATCAAGCTTTTCCCTACTCTTAAAAAGCTTTCCGTGTATCCTTCAACTCCAGTAAAGAAAGCTATCGTAAAATCTACATTTGAAGATGCGAACAACTATATGAAGGACGGAGTATATCTTCGTCAGGTTATTGACGTAATCAATGAGATTGAATTTGATGATGTAAAAGAAAGCCATGATTTTGGCTTTGTTTATGAAGAAATCCTTAGAGATCTTCAGTCAGCAGGATCTTCAGGTGAATTCTATACCCCCAGAGCAGTAACAGATTTTATGGCTCTTATGATACAGCCAAAGCTTGGAGAGAAGATGGCTGACTTTGCCTGCGGAACCGGAGGCTTTATCACATCATGGCTTGGGCAGCTTCAGAAACAGGTAACTGATACAGAGGGACAGAAACAGCTAGATGACAGTATCTATGGTATTGAAAAGAAACCTTTTCCATACCTTCTTTGTGTTACCAATATGCTCCTACATGATATTGAAGTTCCGAATATCTATCATGATAATTCGTTGAGAAGAAATCTTCTTGATTATACAGATGATGATAAGTTTGATGTAATTCTTATGAATCCTCCATATGGTGGTCATGAAGATAAATCTATTCAGGGATTCTTCCCTGATGATCTTGCTTCTTCAGAAACAGCAGATCTTTTCATGTCAGTTATCATGTACCGTCTTAAGAAGAACGGAAGAGCAGCGGTAATTATACCTGACGGATTCCTTTTTGGTCTTGATAATGCAAAAGTAGCAATAAAGACAAAGCTTCTTACAGATTTTAATTTGCATACAGTAGTAAGACTTCCGGGATCAGTATTTAGTCCATACACATCAATATCAACGAATCTCCTTTTCTTTGATAACACGGGTTCAACAAAAGAGACGTGGTTTTATAGAGTAGATATGCCTACGGACAGAAAGCATTTCTCGAAGACAAAGCCAATGGAGCTTAAGCACTTTGATGATACAATAGCTTGGTGGAATGACAGAAAAGAGATCATGCTTGAAGATGGCCCAAAAGCACAGAAGTTTACAGTAGATTTTCTTCTGAATGAGCAGCAATGCAATCTGGATCTTTGCGGATATCCTCATGAGGAAGAAGAGGTGCTTTCTCCTATGGAAACTATACAAAATTATCAGGAAAAACGTGCAAGTCTTAATGCAGAGATTGATAAGGTACTTGCAAAACTTGAAGCATTACTTCCGGGAGGTGTTGCAGAATGACTCCTGAACAATTGAAAGCCAGTATTCTTCAGTATGCTATTCAGGGAAAGCTGGTAGAGCAGAGAGCGGAAGAAGGAACAGCGGATGTTCTATTTCAACAGATTCAACAAAATAGAAAAAAAAAGAATATCAAAGAAAAAAAATATCCTTCAATAACGGAAGACGAAATACCATATGATATACCAGATACATGGAAGTGGGTTAGAGTATCTGAAATATGTTCTATACTAAATGGTGATAGAGGAAAGAATTATCCGGCAAAGTCAACTTTAAAAAAAGAGGGTATTCCATTTATAAGCGCATTAAATCTTGATGGTCACACTGTAAAAAATGATGATAATCTTTTATGTTTGTCGAACGAACAATATGAAAAGCTGGGAAATGGGAAGCTTATAAAAGGTGACATTGTAGTTTGTATTCGAGGTTCTCTTGGAAAGCATGGTCGATATCCGTATGATAAAGGTGCCATTGCGTCTTCTCTAGTGATATGCCGACAGTTTAGTGATGAAGATGTCCTTGCGGATTACTTTATGATGTATATAGATGCGCCATTATTTTATGCGTTAATTCGCAAGTATGACAACGGAACCGCCCAGCCAAATCTTGCTGCTAAGAGTTTAGAGCAGTTTTTGTTTCCGCTTCCCCCTCTCGAAGAACAGCATCGTATCGTTACAAAGATAGAGGAACTACTTCCTTTTGTTGACAGTTATGCTAAGGCTTATGAGAAGCTAGAACAGTTCAACACCAAGTTCCCAGAAGAAATGAAGAAATCAATTCTTCAATATGCTATTATGGGCAAATTGGTGGAGCAGAGAGCGGAAGAAGGAACAGCGGAAGAACTATATCAGCAAATACAGGATGAAAAGCAGAAGCTGATACGTACAGGTAAGTTTAAAAAAGATAAGGCATTTTCTGACATTACAGATGATGAAATGCCTTTTGATATCCCTGATAATTGGAAGTGGGTGCGTGTGGGTGATATTTTCAATGTAGGGACAGGAATGACACCAACAAAGAGTGAATCTCGATTTTATCTAGGTGGTACGATTCCATGGGTTAATTCATCCTTGACCTCTAATAGATATATTGAACATGTGGATACCATGATTACACAATATGCTTTGGATAATACATCTTTGCGGCTTTACCCAGCTCATACGCTTATCGTTGCTATGTACGGACAAGGTAAAACAAGAGGTCAAATTTCAGAATTGCTGTTACCAGCAACAACAAACCAAGCATGTGCAGCGTTAGAAAGCTATAGTTATCAAGAGGTTACTACAAAATATGTGTATTATTGTTTTCTGTTTAACTATGAAAAGCTTAGGAAAAGGGCAGAAGGGACTTCACAACCAAACCTTAATGTACAGAAAATAAAAGAAACAATAATTCCATTTCCGCCATTAGAAGAACAACAAAGAATTGTTGCTAAAATAGAGGAATTATTACCATATTGCGAAATATTGTCAAAATGCAAACAATAGCATTAAGAAACGCTTAATATAGGTAAACACATTTATGAATAAGAAAAATAATCCTATGAAAACTATGGATGAATACGTGGCATTTGTAAAAAATGCATGACAAACTAGATAAAGATAGAGGGGGCAGAGGATGGATTCCATAAAAGGAACTTTTAGATATAACCATGCCATATGTATAACTGAAGAATTATTAAAAGAACTGGATGCTCTATATCGTAATTATTTTGGGGAACCAGAGTATAAAGTAAATCTAGGATTACATACGATTACTCTTAATAAGTTAGAAGATGTTTTGGCCATAGATAATTTTGGAGATGAAACAATTATAGCAATGACTATTGGCTCAATTTGGGAAAATTATATAACTTTCGAAGTTAGTAGTTTCCATCTACATAAAGCTGTAAGTAATACAGTGGAAGTTGAATATAGAATTGATAATCTTGATAACGCTAATAATTACAGACGAAAATTAGAGAAAACCCTCGAAAAAGGTAAGCGTTCAAAATTTTATGAGTTTTTTTCACATTTATCAATTAGCTCTGTTTGGTTAGTTATAGCTGTAATAATGCTTTATAATTCGATTTATACTAAATATTTTAGTGATATGGATTTAAATCAAAGTCTATCTTTATATGAATTTATACTATTGATAATCTGTATCTTAGGCGTGGCTCTTATACTAAACTATATAATGATAAAGGGAAAAAAATTATTCCCACCTATTGTCTTTTGTTGGGGGGAAGAAATAAAAGCAGAAAAGAGACGAAGTAATATTCGCCATAATGTATTTTGGTCAGTTTTTGTTGCAACGTTTCTCAGCTTTATAATTGGAATTGTTGTTAATTTTATTACTTAAATAAGAATTATATTTCCTATTATGTCTATATTAATGCTTTTTGATGCATCGGTATAGAGGTGTTTATATCAGATAAAATCATTTAAAATCGTGGAATAATCCTTATAAGCAACCATCGGTAGTTGATTTTCATTATTGAGATGACAAGACTCCCAGTATAGATTGGAAATCGCAGATAAGATGTACAAAGAACCAATGCATAAAAATGTTTTATAACATTCAGGAGTTTTAATGTTAGATAATATAGAAGTTTTTACACAAAGCAGCATAAGAATTAAAAATGCTTACAGCACAATCTATTTAGATCCCTTTCGGTTAAAGGAAGAGCCGCATGATGCAGACTATGTGTTTATCACACATCCTCATTACGATCATTTTTCCATTGAAGATATAAAAAAGGTCATCAAGAGAGAAACAATTATGATTGTTCCAGAAAAAATGGAAGATGACGCAGGCGAACTGCGACCGGTAGTTAAGGATATTGTTGCTGTGAAGCCGGGAATCTATAAGGAGATAAATGGACTTGAAATTGAGACCGTTCCTGCATATAACACCATAAAGCCTTTTCATCCTAAAAGAGCGGAATGGCTTGGTTATATCCTTAGAATAGATAATAAGCGAATATATATTTCAGGAGATACCGGTGCGACAAAAGATGCAAGACAGGTAAAATGTGACATTGCTCTGATTCCAATAGGCGGGACTTATACTATGGATGTAAAGAAAGCGGCTGAGCTTATAAATCTTATAAGACCAGAATACGCGATTCCTACTCACTATGGCAGCTCAGTTGGAAATAAGGCTGATGGACAGACTTTTGCATCATTGATAAAAAAACCGATAAAGGTAGTTGAGAAGATACAGTATTTTGAGTAATCTGTGAATAGAACAGCTACTGTAGCCAATAGTGTAGTTTCTAACGAATATAAGGGAAAATAATGGATAAAATAGTTAACTTACAGGAGTTTAAGAATTATAAGAAGCGAAATATAAAAGAAGTAATGCATTCTAAGTTTCTTCCGTATGATTCCACAGATAGGCTTAGGGACAGATTTGAACTTTGTTCATACATAATTTCTGAGCTTCATATAATCATTGAAAACGCAATATCCAAGACCAAAATAAGCCCTAGTGAATTCCACATGTCACAGAAAGCTGAAAACGAAACACTTTCTCTGAATATTTCCGAGTTGTTTGAGGGTGGAGAAGCTTTGCAAATGACCTTTGAGGCTATGATAAATGGAATAAGGTACGCAGCTGTAGGAGATGCTACCATAATCGGTGAAAATGTTTCATTTGATTGCGTTGTTGTTAAGTGGAATGGCGTTGAATGGCTCGCTTATGAAAATGGAGAGTGGAGCTCAGGCCCAGGAAATGACTTTATTTAATTACACCAAAGCGATGGGGTTAATTCCTGTTTGGTACTATTACCAATTTGTTTTTATGCGGCTTTAAAATTGGTAAATTCTCAAGGTAAATGCAACACATAGCAAATAATGATAACGGAGCGTATTTTTGCATGGTTTTGTGCTTAAATATGCTCCGTTTTTATATGCGAAAATATACATTTTGAGGGGATTTTGCGTAAGCGGTAATACAAGCGCTGCATTTTAAATGTCAAAATAAAAAGGGACCTATTAGCAATGAGGAATAGCTAATAGGTCTTAAAGTTCTTTATGGCAGAAATACCAAGGAAAGAACATCTTGGAGTTTTATATATTTCAAGGTCAGAAATATATAATCCTAAGCTGGGAATTTTAATATAGTAACGTTAACATACTCTTAAAACAAAATCAATCTTATTTTTTGTTTTCAACCGACTTGATTCAATCTTCCTAAGGGAATATCTTTTTGGCTATCCTGCAATATTAAATGGCTCATCCCACTATTTATCTAATGTTCTAAAAAAGAATATCCAGATGACGAATTAACATTGATAAAGATTATCTTACGTGATAATATGTTAATTATTATTTAAGTTATATTTTTATCAAGGAGAATTTATGGCAGAAAATAGCGTATTCATGGACACAAACGTGTTCACAGATATAGTTGAAGAAATACGAGGCAATGCTTCTGAATGTGTATTTCCGGATAATGCATTAAATCAAGCAGGTCATTTGGATACTTTTAAGTCTGGAAGAACAATGCACAAAATTTTAGAAGAGCTTCACAAAACAGATGAAACATATAGACGGGAATCATCGGAATCGCTTCCACGAGCATTTCTTACAATGCGTGACAGTATGATTGCAATAGATAAAGCTTCCGCTGATAATCTTACCGTAGAAAAAGTAAATGCTGGAGGCATAAAGAAATATGAGTAGACATTCAGAAATAAGAGATTTAGAGCGACAGATTGCAGAAGATGAAGAAGCAATCTCTGACCTTGATAATGAAGAAGAAATCATAAGAAGATTACAATCCGAGATAGCAAGCGAAGTCGAAGAACCTGTAAAGGCATATGATATGACTTTTGCTGATGAATTTAGGGGCTCCCTTGAAGATAAATCAGAGGACTCTCGATATAAGATCTGCTCCGAAACAAGCGCTGCTCAGGATTCTACTTCAAAACTTTTATCAGAGATAGCTCAGGCAAAGGAAAGAATCCGTGAGGATATAGAAAAATGCAGACGAAGGATTGAGCAACTTGAAGCTGAAATTGAGGCTGAGTCGCATAGGAATGTTATGTAAAGGGGATTTTTAATATGTTGTGGACTTACGAAGATGAAGATTTTAACGGCAGCGTAAGCATGGAAGTTAATTCTGATGATATAAAATATGACGCTGAATATATGAACATATTCGTGGAACAGCTTACAGATGATGTAAAATGGTACATGGAACGAGCCCATGAACTTGAAAAGAGTTATGTGAAATATCATAATAATGAGACTTTTGTTGGAGAGATGGCTGAACGTTCGAAGAGCTTCTTGTATGAAGTACAGGGAGATGTGCTTCATATAAAGAATATTGAACTAAAGAAGGACTTCTTATATGCTTGCAGCGATATAGAAGAAAAATTCAAAGAACAAGTGGATCCTTCTCCCAATGCCCGGGTAAGCACCAGAGTTTTATTAAAGATAAAGAAAGATTTTGGAACTTATTATGCAGTTATTGATACTAAGGGCTACGAGATCGAATGCCATGCTAAAAGACTTGTAGATATGTACAGTAAATGGGGAATATCCACGATACCATATTACCGCAGATCAATGATGGCATTTGAAGAATTCTGTGGCAATGGTGAATTTTTAGATACATGCATCAAGAAGCTTGAGAATTTTGATCAGGACTCATGCTCTGCATTAAATGGAAAAGATTTCATTGGCAATGCTCAAGCTCTTCAGACAAAAATCAATAATGTCGCTGGCAATCTTGATAGCATGACAGTTTATCAACCTAATATGACCAAAAAAGCGGTTGAACTTGTTGCATTGAATGTATTTGGTGTTAAAGCAACTTCAACAACAAAGAATGTACAAAAAACAAGCATTAAACGCAATAACGCAAATGCCGTAAAACAACAAAACTCCGATTGGTTAGTTGCGATGAAAGACCAATATGGTTTCACCGAAAAAGAGCTAAAGCTTATTGCTGATTCATATGCAAAATTTGATATCTGGATTAAAAAAACAGAGTATAATGAGCTTGTTTCATATACAAACAAAGAAAAAATACAGATATTTTTTGGCTATCTTTCGGCATTAAACCCAGGTTATTCGTCTTCTAACCCGACCTTCAATTCAGTTAATGCTACATCAACTGAAAATGCTATTTATAATCTTAAAGAAATGGGAATTGAAGCTGAAGCTTTGCAAAAAGCATTGTTAAGGCAGCATTCAATCTGTGCTGATCAAAAAAAGAGAGATTTTGTGCATGAATGTGCAATGTACTCATTAATGCCAAGTAGTGCATTAAATACTGCAAGTAAACTTATTAAAAAAGACGATTTAAGTGATTTAATAGGATTTAAAGGTGATGTTTATTCTGCAAGCATGAATGAAGATGATATGAAATCTGATATTGCAGCAGTTAATATCTATAATAGAATGGTTGATTGCCAAGATGGTAATATATTTAATGCAATGACAGATTATTGTGCTGAAGAAAAAAACGGGAAAATAAATGTGGCAGATGAATTTTTAAAGAATTATGGTGATGGTGATCCTGATAAAGGAATGGAAGTAATAAAACGGAAGTTAGATAATAAGACCAAAGGTGCAAAAAGTTTGCAAGGAAATAAAAGTGACCAAGACGTTGAGAATACCAAAAGACAGTTTTTGGAATATCTTGAAAAAGAAAGGTCAAAATAAAAATGGATACTCAGAAAAAAAACGTAATGATTGGAATAGATATCTTTCTATGGACATTTGTAATTTTACCGTGGATAGTTTGGGGCTATGAATTAATTGATGCATATAAAAACGGAAACAATTACGGTAATGGATTCTTCGGAGAAAGAACATTTTATTCCGGATGGGAAGCGGTTAAAATGCAGTATGAAGAGATTATGTCTTGGGGAGGCTATATTTGGGTTCGATATTTGATACTTACCTTGGCATATACTATATTTATGATCGTAAAAATCAAAAAGATGAGACATGAAAAATGAAATTCATTTTGATTTGGATGAATTAGATAAATTTGCCTTTGATGCAATCTTGGTAAACGTTGTTGAAGCAGATGAATATGATGAAGATGAAGATGAAGACTCTGAAGATAATGAGGAAATAGAGTCTGAAGAATAAACGTGAAATCAGATTATCATTCAAAACTTTCAAAAGTTTTGGTAGTTTTGCAAGTTTTGAATGAAAGTAACACTGATATCCCTGTAGACGTAAAGTCCGCAGGGGTATCTTTTTATGATGGATTATCTGTCAGGCTGTATCTGCCGCGACGCCCTCCTGCTCTTTTGGAGTCCTTTTTGGAGGTCTTGGTATGACCGGTGGCGGGAACATATCGGCATACGCTCTGTTCCGGGAATCAGTGCATTCTTTTTCGTAGGCTTTGAATGCATCTGACCAAGGCACCATATCCTTGAGGCATTTCCGGTCAGTAAGCTGATTATCAGAATCAAGGTGCTCCGGCATCTTCTCGATGAGATATTTTATGTAAATGTAGGGATTTACCTTGTTAGCGATAGCCGTTTCTACGATGGAATACATGGCAGCATTTACTTTTGCACCCTCTGGAGTATCGGCAAAAAGCCAGTTGGAGCGCCCAACGGAGTAGCGGCGTATATGACGTTCCGAACTGCCATTATCGCAAGGAATACTGCCATCTTCAAGAAATCTCCTTAAATATACTTCCTGATTTATTGCATAAGAAATGGCTTTTGATAACTTCTCTGAAAAGACAGCTCCGGAATCATTAAGCTCATGTATGTATTCAAACAGTGCATCCATCTTAGGAGCAACAAACTCTTTTCTTGCAAGAAGCCTGTCATCAGCAGTCATGCTTTTTAGCTTGTTTTCCTCGGCATAAACTTCTCTTATGAGCATAAGTACCTTTACTTCAGGCATCTCAAGGATCTGCTCTGCAGATAAGTCTTTAAGGTCGTTTACAAAAAGCGCAATAGCAAAGTACCTGCGGCAATGCATAAGACAACCTGTTGTCATTATCCTGCCGTTACTTTCTTCTTCAAGTACGCGGTATGATACGTAGGCGTCACAGGTAATATAGCCATGAAATTCCAGAAGGAGATTTCTTAAGTGGTCAGTGCCGCGAGTCGCTTCGTAAAAGAAAAGTATTATAGGATTGCAGTCAGCAAGCTCACTTGTGCTATGTACCCACATAAAACTTTTAGAGCCTGCAGAGCGTCCATCACGATTTACAAGAAGGTAGCTCTCATCGCATTGATGATACATGCATTTAAGCATAAGCTCTGCAAGATAATCTATGACAGGGCTTATGATAGTAGGGACAAGTTCATTCACCCATTTGATGATGACCTGCCTTGAAAGGGCAAGTCCCCATGTATTGTAATCCTCTGACTGCCTGTAAAAAGGTATTGAAAGTACAAATTTCCTATAAAGTATGTCTGCAAGGAGTGAAGCCGACAGGTAAGTTCTGTCTTTTATCGGATTTTTATAGGGGATTGTTGTCATCCTGTGTTCAAGACCTGAAGATATCACAGGAGTAAGGATCTTTCTTACATAAAGAGGACATTCTATCTTCTCGACTACAAAGTGTTCGTGCCATCTGGCAATACGCCAGTTACCTTCTCCGTAGTCTTCATTGAGCTTATCTATATCAAGATCATAGACAAGCTGCATCGGAAGGTCTTTTAACGACTCATAAAGCTTTGAAAGGCGCGGCGCTTTATCATTTCCGCTCTTTGGCGAACTGAGACTGACATTTTTCTTTTTATTTTTCTTTGTGCCGGGATCAGTGTTTTCTTCAGCGCGGCACTTTTTATACTCTTCGAGACTGACTATGCTGCCAATATCATTTTTATCGTGAGCATCATTGTCCTCGATATCACTTTCATCTACGAATTCTTCAGTATGATCGCAGGCTTCTTCAATGTCGGCAATGAACTTCTCGGTACTGCGCCCGAATACTGTTCTTGTTTTAAGCGATAGCTGTTCGCTAAGGGATGAGATCATCTTATCTCTTTCCTCAAGATTTTTCTTTGTTTCAGCAAGTTCCTTCTCCATACGAAGGTAAGCTATCGTACTCTCAGTATTTATCCTGTCATTCGCATTTCCAACAAGTGTTATCTCTGTAAGTTCATCGTACAGACGAAGGCAGAGAGAGCGCAGCTCTGTATTATCAAGACTATTCATTGAATCTATGAATTTATCCCTGTCTGCTCTCATCCCTGCATCCTCCATCAAACTATAACGACCATTTTTTTAAGAGCACATCAAGTGCTTCAAGAATCTCTTTTTTCTCCTTGATAAGACGTCTGTTCTCAGCCTTTAACTGGTTTATGAGTTCATCTTTCTCTGCAAGGAGCTTCACATGATCTGTTATTACTTCAGGAGCTTCGGATTGCTTTTGAACATCAGTATTGTCGGCTTTTTTCCTGCCACTTTTACCGGTTGGGATGATCTCGCCCGTCTCATCATCTATCTTTCCGATAAGAGTGCGCTTTGAGCGGGGCTGCTTCTTTTCTTTATCCCAGTAGGATTCAGATTCATAAACATAAGTAATTCCGGAACGTTTATCAGTGTGTTTTACAATAGACATCTTTTTTGTCCTCCATAGTGATATTTTATCATATAATTATACCTATGTCAACTAAATAGTGATAATTATTAATAAAATATCACTAGGTTTTTATATTTTTCTTTTCACACTGATAGGCTTTGATATGCGCTTTTTTCCTACTGATGGATCAATAGCAAATCCATCCATTAGACGCATGAATTCTTCGCTGGACAGATTTCGTGCTTCTTCCTCAGAACGAGGCCACTGGAAGGAACCTTCCACAAGACGGATATAGAGTAGGACAAAGCGGTCGCCAAGCCACAGTATTCCTTTGAGACGGTCTTTTCGCGTTCCACAAAAAAGGAAAAGCGTATCTTTCTCAAGCGGATCGCGGTTATAACGCAATCTCACCATAGCGGAGAGACCATCTATTCCTTTACGAAGATCACAACGGCCAACCAGAACCACTACCTTTGAAAAAGACAGTCCGTTCTGATCAAGCATGTTTCACCGCCCGAAGAACAGCAGCTAGAGCATCTTCATCCACAGCACCCTCAATCTTGATCGATACACCATGAAATGTAAGCGTCATTGATGATGGTTTTTTAGGTGACAACAATCCCTTAGTATCAACAGACTTTTGTACATCAGGAGTCATAGGAAGTTCTACAAATGTCGGTTCCTGTTCACTTTCCGGAATATTTGTCTGAACTTCAGAAAAATCATGCTCATCAATGAGTTTGCTCCTAAGATAGCGCTGCCATCTATAGAATGTATTTTCACTGATATTGTGCAGCTCACAAAAAGCTTTTTTGCTTAGTCCACTTTCAGCCTGTGCCTTTAGCACTGGGATCCAGGTTTGCAATCTTACGTCCATTACTGCTGAATCCATAAAAAATCCCTCCCGTATCAGTAGTTTTCTCTAAGAGAATTCTACCAATATGAGAGGGCGTGTTCCTAGACGCGTTCGTATTACCGCTTACGATTTTGCGCTGTTTTGCACATGCTTAACAGGTCCATTTCTGGACCTGTCAGAGTAAATCGTACATATTTGGGTGTTGCATTTAGTCTGAAGAATCAGACTTTTTAAGGAGCTTTGGGGTAAGGATTATATCGTTTGGCGGAATCTCTTCAAGACCTAAGAGATTTGCAAAGTCTTCCGGGTACATGAGTTTAGTCAGCTCATACGGAGATTTTCCATGCAGTTCTTTGCGCTTATAGCTGTTGATGTGATTCATCATAAGGTTTATATCAGCCTGAGAATACGGCTCAAGAGGAGTTCCTTTCTTTATCACATAACGAATAAACTCATGGTTTTTCTCGCAACCGCCTTTCTGCTCGGGATGATTAGGTTCACAAAAATATATAAAGCAACGATCACCGCCATTTATAGAACGCTGCATACCATCGATATCAGCAAACTCATGACCGTTATCGGTAATAATGTACGGGAACATTTCTTTAAACAGCTCTGTCCCCAAAATCTCTTCGAGCATATCAAGACAAGCAACTACGTTTTCTGAGGTCTGTTCTTCAAGAATAAAAGCAAGCTGCAGCCTTGTGACCGGAAAGAATAATGTCAAAAGAACAGCTTTAGAATCCTTCGAACCCTCGACACAATCCATCTGTGGAATCTCTATGGGGTTACCTTCCTTGAACTTAAGGTAGTCCTCATATTTATGTCCGTCCTTTATGACTTTCATTGATTTGTAGTCTTTGGGCCTTTTCTGTCTTTGACGGCGTTTTACAGCATTTCTAAGGTCAATGTTCCTGGCTTCAAGCTCGCAGCTGTTTATCATACGTCTTAAGGTTGATTCGCTCACCTTAAGGTTATTGGTCTGAGCTATATGATAAACTGATTGTCCGTTCTTTATGAGCGGTGATACCGTTTCGTCGATTGCTATTAGCTCTTCTGCAGTAAGGTCATATCCATTGCGGCTGTTTACAAGAGTATCCTTGTATTCACGCTGTGCTTTTGAAGCTTTGTAGTAACGCTTGCTAAAATGGCAGTTATAAGGTCTACTGCAACCATTGCAGAGCTTTAACTTGCTATCTTCAAGCCTGTCACAGTAGGACTTGGAATAATCGGTACAGTATTTCTTAGCTTTTCCGCAGTTACGGCATTGCTTCTTGCAACTCTTGCTTCCGCATACATTCATGGTATTGCACTCATAAAAATATATGCAGTCACATGAACAGGTCTTGCTATTCGATGTATGGAGCTTTATCTCCCTTGAGATAGTTGAAGGTGACTTATCGAGTCTTTCTGCGATATAACGGATTGACATCTGCTCATTTAACAGAGTCTCAATCCTTGTGCGGTCATCTTCTGTCAGGTGTTTCTTTGCCGGTGGTCTGTTCATCATGTCCTTTCCCTGCATAGAAAAAGCACCCACTATGAATGTCATGAGGGTGCACTTAATAAGACCATCAAATTTCTTCTTGATTTTTGTGCGTTATGAGTGGTAATGTTTATTATATCAAGTAAAGATACTGATGGTGCGTTGCACCATAGGGTGAAGGCATCGGGCAAAAGCGGTCAAACTTTTGGAGCCCGGTGCTTTTTGTATGCAGTTTTTTATATTAAGTATAAAGTGCGCGGAAATGCTGATAAATAGGCGACTTTGATAAAAAATATAACTGAGAGGAATATCAGCTATGAGAAATACACATATATCTAACGATTCATTCTTAAAACGTGTAGGTTGTACGATTGCAAGACTAAGGATCAGAAAAAACATCAAACAGGAACAGATGGCAAAAGAACTCAATATAACACAACCTGCGCTAAGTAAATATGAACGCGGGAAGATAGACATCCCGGTTCTTAAAATAAAAGAGATATGCGATAAGTATGACTATCCATTGGAGGAATTCTTTTCCATGGATGAACTGCCAAGTGAGATGTACAGAAAGATTGTCAAAGCTCCTAAACATCAGAAAATGAACAATGATGATGAAGTTTTTAATGACTACATGCTTGATCCGGTCAACAAAGATAAACGTGAAGTCTTAAAAGCGGCGTACATACTGTATAAAAACAGGATGCTCATAGATATACAGCTTCAGGACATACGCTTGCTTATAGAAAATCCCGATAATGATAAATATAAGCGGAATGATAGGCTGTTAGCATATTTCTTTAAGATGAATGAATTAGCCAAAAAACAGCCAACAAAGAATATATGAAATCTCAAGCACTTTTGTGTTTTGATCGTTGATAAAGTGTATACGCCATGATAAAATGTTAATGTTTTATTAAATAATGTTTCAAAATTAGAAATAATAGAGGTACATAATGGCAGAAAAAAGCGTATACATAGACACCAACGTGTTTACAGATATTGTTAATGAGATACAGACCACTTCAGCTAATTGTGTTCTTTCCAAAGATCCACTTAGCAAAGTGAGTGTTTTTGAAGGTATGAATGTTGGACGTGAGATGAATGAGATTCTTAAACTTTTTTATAAATCCACAGACACATACAGGCATGAAGCTTCTGAATGTCTTCCAAGAGCACTTCTTACAATCAGGGACGGTATGATCGAGCAGGATAGGATCCTCAGCGAAGGGCTTACTGTAGAAACAAAGCGGAGGTAATAGATGGGACTTCATTCAAGATTAGCAGAGAAAGAACATGAAAAAAGAGAATATGAACGTGATCTTGCCGAATGCGAAGAATCATACGATTATATCAGTCAGAAACGCAGAGCTATAGAGGAAGAGATATATCAGCCGGATAAAGCCTATGATATGACAAGCTCCGGCGATTGGTATGGAAAACTTGAACAAGACGCAGATAATTTCAGAAATGATCTATGTTTAAAGACAAGCATAATACTGAGCAATACATCAGAGCACCTGAATGATCTGCAAAAAGTAATGGAAAGACTCCGGGAACTTATCAGAGAATGTGAAGAAGAAATAGCCGCTCTTGAAGAAGAAATCCGTGAAAGGGAGCGCAGAGATAACATATAAAATTTTGGGGTTAATGTAATGGGAAAAAGTTGGGATACAAAGAAGATACATGATTTTATAGAAACTTTTGAAAATGCCGCTCATAATTATATGGAAGGCATAGGCTATCTACAGTCAGGTTATGAAAAATATCAGAATAACGAAACGTTCGTGGGCGGAGGCGCTGAAGCTACTAAGAGATTTATAGGCACGAAGCAGTCTGAATTTAACCGCCAGCAATACGAGCTTTCAAAGGAAATGATCAAGAGATACGTTGATCTTGATGAAACTTTTAAGGCTATGGTCGATCCTGCCGATGATGCTAAGATAGATACCGATGTAGTAGCAAGGACAAAAACACGTTTTCAGAGGCAGCTTGAAGAGTACGAAAGTCTGGCTTTTGCGATACAGCAGAAAACAATGGAAGATGTCGATAAATTCAGAAAATATTGCGGAGACATAGAAGAAGTATATGTAAGGGATACTTTAGCTGACTATGATGAATTTTGCGGCACCGGAGGATTTCTTTATGATTGCATAAAGAAGGTTGAAGAATTCGACGACAAAGCATGCAATCGTCTGTTTAATTCAGGTATTAAGGATGCTATTCAGGGACACATAGAAGAAATATCAGGTAAAGCAGCAGGGCTTGATTCAATACATTCTCATGCTGTTGATATAGATAAGCATACGTTAAGCCTTGTGGCACTCGGAACAGATGCAACTTTGAATTCAATTAATTTGGCGCCGAGATTGATGGCTTCAAATAGAATAAGCCTTGTTTCACCAAGGTATAAAACGCCTAGAAAATGGTCTTTGGTAAAGAAAAAGTTTTCGATTGATAATATAAAATCAAATGCTGAAATAAATGAAGTTAAATACATAGAATCTATGGAAAAATTATATGGATTTAGCAAAGAAGAATCGAAGCTTTTTAATGATGCATATTTAAAGCATTGTGAACATTATAAAGATGCAGAAAAAACAGGAAACAGAGAAAAAGCTGATTCTTTTTATACTGCACTTGCGTGTTTGTTCACTCAATATTCGGCAGATTCATGGCAATTTAAACTTATGGGAAATAATAAAATGTCTCCAAGTGAAGCTGTTGCATATTTTGATGCTATTGGCGCAGATGGAAAAGCGCTTTATGATGCGGTAAATAATCAACATAATACTTGCAAAAAAAATGAAAAGCGTGATTTTGCGCATGAATGTGCTATATATTCGGTGATGGCAGATGACAATATCTATAAAGGTGCAGCTACATTAGACGATAACGTAGGTGAACTTGTAGGATTTAAAGGTGATGTATATTCTGGAAGTATGGGTGGTGATGATAAAATGTCAGATGTTTCAGCATACAATATATATTATCGTATGAAAAAAAGTGAAGATGGTGATATATGGAACACCATGGTTGAATATAATATAGATGTTTGTGATGGTTCTATTAATGAAGCAACAGAATTTTTGCAAAACATGGGCTATGGTAATGCTAAAATTGGAATGACAGTACTAAAAACAAAATTGAATTATAAAACCGCTTCTGCGCTTCTCATAACAGCAACCTCTAAGACCAATCTTACTAAAGTCAAGAAGACAAAAGAGGAATTTCTTGATTATATAGCCGACGAAAGCGGAATAGACTGGAAATAATTTTTTTAGCGGGAGAATAAACATGCCACAAAAAGTACTCAAAAAAATAATATGTATTGTATTTTTCGCATTTATTATAGCGGTAGCAATATATTTTTTTATTAACTATAAAAAAGAAATGATAACAGAAAAAGCTAATAAAGCTGGTGAATCTGTAGAGTTCTCTGGGTATAAAAACTTTTCTATAAAAGAAGGAGCTGTTACATATTTTTATACCCTTGGCATTGCAAAGGTCAAATTTATAAAATATGAAATTGTTGTTGAAGAACCTGATAAAAAAGTAAAAAAGGGAGAGCTTACAGTTAGCGTACAGAACAAAGATAAAGATGGAAAACAAATTGAAGGCAGTTACGATGATACTCGAACTTTAATAGCAGACGACGGAACAGAAAAAAATATGCATTCGGGCATGTTTTTTATATGCAATAATAATTTTGATAGATCATCTTTGGTTACTACCGGATGGATAGATGCTGAGCAAAAAGCCATTGAAGCATATGAAAGTGTTACAGGTTATGTTCCGGTAGAAGGATTAAAACAATATTACAATCGTGCTTTAACTATTTGCAATCAGCTAAACGAGTAATGTAAGAATTAAGTGTTTTTGTATATATTGTCGGAGGTAGGACATTGAATCGAAGTGAAAAACGCATAGAAATAAAGAAACTTGATGAACAGCTTAAAGAATATGAAGATGACCTTGTTATGCTTGAAGAAACCTATAAAGTAATAAAATTAGATTACGAGAGTATTGTCAAGGACGTTTATGAACCAACAAAGACTTATGACATGACTCCACTTAAGATATATGGGAATGATATATATGAAGGAGCGGAGGAACATCGGAAGAAGATTGTTGTGGAAATTCGGAAAAACCTTAAAGATACAGAAAAGTTTATGTCTGAACTCTTAGTTGCTAAAAAAAATATACAAAAAGCAATTCAGGAGTGTGAAGACAAGAGGAAGTCTTTCGAAGCAGAACTTGATATATCATAGTATTATGGTTCAGCCAGATCATACGATTTGGTTGAGCTATTTTTATATCCATATTCTTCAGACTAAATGCAACACCTGATACCTGTCAGAGTAAATGCATTTAAAATTGCATTTACTTTGAAAAATAACGGCGGCTTTAAAATTGTACTCATAACTTTTGATTTCTGAGACCATTTGTTATAATATCGATAATACTATTACTTAACTATTTCTTACTATAAAGAAGGGAGGCAAAAATGCCCTGTAATTATTGGGAATTTAAGTTTGAGTGTGTTTAACGGCACACTCTTTTCTTTTGTCCAACATACAGGATTTAAGTTTCAGTGTGTTTTTATTTAAGTTTCAGTGTGGGTGATGATATAATACAGATATCTACCAAAAAGGAGTCTCCTTATGCCAAACCTATATCATATTACCCCTAAAGAGTTTGAGATTATAGATCGCATAGAAGTTGATGATCGTAGCATCAGATATGAGTTACAGCCAGTAAATGCACCCTCATCTTGTCCGCAATGCCATTGCTCAGATATTATTCAGCATGGTACTAATACAAGAAAAGCACGTGATCTAAGCGAGTTTGGGAAAATGGTAGGTCTTGTAATCAATGGGCATAGATACAGATGCAAGAACTGTGGCAAGACATTTGTAGATCAGTATGAAACTATTGACGCTGATGCCAAGATAACGAAACGAATGAGGGACTACATCCGAGAACAGGCTTTAAATGTACCATTTTCGCATATAAAGCGTGAGTTGGACATTTCTGTACCCACCATAGAAAAGATATTTGGCGAGTATACCGCTGAAATGGAAAAGAACAGAGAACTTGTAGCGCCTAGGATCCTTGGCATGGATGAAACGCAGCTTAATAGTGTTTATCGTGGAATGTTTGTTGATGTTGAAAACAGGCGCATTATAGATATGACTGAAGATAGAAAACTTTCTACTATCCGTTCTTGGTTACAGCAGCTTCCGGAAAAAGAACGCATAGAGTGTTGTACTATCGATATGTGGGGACCTTACAAGGATGCTATAGAATATGAAATACCTGATTCCAACATTATCATTGATAAATTCCATGTGATAAAACATCTCAATGAATCTCTTGAAACTATCAGAAAAGCATATGCGGCTAAGCTGACTGATAAGGAACGCAGACACATAAAGGGAAATAGATGGCTCATGCTGAAAAATTCTGAAGAATTAGACTTTATGTCACAATGCAAGCTGAAAGATATTCTGCATTCTTTCCCTCAGTTTGAAGAGCCACATGCCATCAAAGAAAATTTCAGAGAAATCTACATGGCAGGTTCACGCTCAGAAGCCGAAAAAGCTTTTGAAAAATGGAAGGAAACGATAACAGATTACCCGGAGTTTGTGGAGTTCGCTGAAACTGTTGACCGATGGAATATCGAGATTTTCAACTACTTTGACAATAAATATACGAATTCGGTCACAGAGTCTTTAAACAGGGTTTCAAAGGAAATTTCTGCCCAGGGGCGCGGCTACAATTTTAAGGTTCTTAGAGCTAAGATATTGTATAGGACACCGGCATCTAAACCTGCAAAATTCAGCTATTATAATGCAGAAAACGAATTTAATGTGTGCCGCAAAACAAATGCAGGCCAAAATGATTTTATTATACCAATCTACAATATGGACACACCCAAATATATGGTTGAAATAGGCAGTGGTGTTGATATCGATGAACTATACAATTTTATGCAAAAAGAGCGCCTATTTGCATATTCTTCCCACATTTTAAAGCTAAAATAAACGCCCCCTCAAAAAGCAGGGAGCGTTGTTTTGCCATAGGCTTAGTAGAAATCACTCTTTATTTGCACTGTAATTTTCACTCAACAGACTCATGCACTCAGCTTCGAATTTTTCTGCATCGGCCTTTTTCCTTTTTATAGCTTCAAGTATAATCTCATCTTCTTCAGGAATTATTACTTCATATGCTTGGTTTTTGTAGTACTCTATCATCGTTTCCAATTCTTCTTTTGAGTACTTACAAGGTGTTCCTTCTTCAAGAATTTTTTTTAAATCGTTGCTAGTCTTCATGAGCACATCATGCTTACAGCCAACAGACATTAGTTGAATCATAAGATCACCATAATCTTTAGTAACCAAAGTCCTCATTTTATCTAATTTTGCATCTTCTTTTATAAAATCAATATTTCCCATAAAGTTGACTCCTTAAATATCAAATCCACTAATTCCACGTATCATCTTCGTAATAGTACCAGTTATCGCATATTTTTTCTGTTCGATATTTATGTCTATAACCTTCCGTAGTGCCATCATACTCATAAGTATCTCCAATTCCTTCTTTAGGTGTTCCATATTCCATGAGAAGATCATCGGGAGAGTAGTATATGCCACATGAATAATTGCCATTTTTGTTTTTTAAAAGAATGGATACATAATCTTTATAATCAAGATGGTTTTTTCCAACAAAAATATCTTGAACTTTTAAATCAAAATACAGTTTATTAGAATTGATACCGCTTGGTAATGAGTTTTGGTTATAGTATATTTCTACTGTTTTTTCTTGTTTGGCAAGAAGCTGCTCAGCTATACTAGTTAAATATTGATTATTCTCTTCTACGTATTGTTTGACTTCTGACAATTTCACAAAATGCACTTGCCGATAAACGAAGAAAACAATAAATAAAATAGCAATAACGATAACGCTTATTTTTATTATACTTTTAGGAGTTCTCTTGGCATTAATTATCATCTGGGAAGCCTTCCTTTCTCCATTTTATTCCAAGCCCAATTGACTCATGATCTTCAGGCATGTCACCATAATCAGGTAATGTATACATATATGGTATATCACTCGGATTACGTCTTTTAGTTTGAACTAAAGCTCCTCCTGAATATAATGCAAAATCAGAATAATATTTTGCGCCTATATATGAATAAGTCACATTACCAAGTGTTGCAGCATCCATGACCTGTCCATGATAAATAAAATAGGCATTATCTCCTTCTGGGAATGGAACATCTGGGAATGCCTTACTCCATTTTTCTGGTTGTTTTATATCCATATCACCGCCAGTTTTTACTTTATTATAAAACACAGTGGTAAAGACTGCTTCTCCAGCAATAGTTGCACCAGTTATCGGATTAGGATCTCCCGGATCTAGTTTGTCAAAGTACTTTTCTTGCTCAGCTAGCCATTTATCAACCATCTCGGTGTAGTCAGGGAAGTTTGCATCAGGAGTATTTAACGCCTGTAGTTCTGCAAGAGTTTTTCCGGTGTTCTGAGAACGATTATACTCGTATTCAGCATCATAATTCTTTTTGGCTTTTTCTTTTCCTTTTTTCAAAAATTTTTCCATTTGTTCTTGAGCATATCTATTACCAAATGGAATATTAGCAGATGCAACAGATAAATTATTTGCTGCACATTTCTCCAACGTAATATCTTGAGACCCCTGCTTAGCTCCAAGAGCAGCAGCGGCTCCAATTGCTCCAACGCTTGCACCAAGTGCCACAAGCTCAATAGAGTTCTTTGCTATATCAGGTTGATAAACAGTCATGCTATCAAGCGAATTAGCGGTTGCTCTAAGCTTATTCTGCATGTTCTTTTCTTCATCATAGAATCCCGTTCTATCAACATCATCAGAGCTCCATTTATCAAACTCCAATAACTTGTTTATACATTTATCAAGAAAGCCTCCGCTGTAGCAGAAATCTTCAAATGCGCATATCGCATTAGCGAAATCCGGCGTTTCAAAATCTGCGAATTCGCCAAATTCATTATCAAGTTCCTGTGCCAAATTCATTATCTTTCTTCCATGATAATCCATAGATTCAGCCATTCCTTGATAATCGCTTCTTACCTTCTTTAAAACAGACATCTTTATTCTTGCTTTAGGAGATGAGTCCACAGTATCTCTGAAGTTATTATCTATATCGCAATATTTTTTGTATATAGCACGCTGAAGTTCATATTTATTACTGAGAAATTTTTGATGAGCTGAAATATACAGCTTTGTCTTATCTGCGGTATCTCCTACATATGTATCATTATGGCAATATCTATCATAAACAGAATTAAGCAACTCAGCCTTGGAGTTGTACGCTTTAAGCGTATAGAACAGATCTTCAATGAATTCATTTGTCTTTTCGGCATCATATCCTAAATATTCTGACATGTCATTTAAAACTAACATATTTTAATACCCCTTACATATTTTCTGAACAGAGCCTTGCTTCAAGCTCGCTGATTTCATCTTCACATTCTCTTATCAGTTCATACAGTTTTTCTATAGCTTCTTGTATCTTTGATAAAAGTGTGTTTGTGCCGCGTAATCCGATAGATATTTTGTTATCTATATCGGACTGAATATCTTTGGCTTCTTGATGAAGACTACCTCTCCATTCATCGACATTACTCATATCATAAGCTCTGTTTGGCTTAAGTACATCACTCTCTATAATAGCCTGTTCTTGTCGTATCGTCTCAGCTGCGGATTCGAGTTTGGCAATTTTGCTCTTATAGCGAGATATACGATGTTTGAGCTCACTTATTTCTGACATGGTCCCCATTACTTTTTACCACCTCCAAGATTTCCTTTATTTACACTAAGACTTTCGCTCATCGCATTATCAACTGCAATCATACCGTCACGAATCTTAAGAAGCGCATTAGGTAACGAACCAGATGCGACTGTATTATATAAAAAATCGGTACGGTACATCTCTTCTAAGATGTTATACATTTTGCATCCGCCGGTTATTCCGCACATCGCTTCTGCTTTTTCAAGCGATGAATCTTTAAGTTTCAATTCAGACGCAGCGCCTCTTATATCTTCAACGATACCGGTAAATATGCCGGTATCCATAAATACTTTTTTATCAGACATTTTTACTCCTACATTAAAATATTATGTAACATTTTGGTAACATTCTATCACTCGTTTAGATCTTTATCAATGTAAAATCGGAAAAAATCATGGTTTCTCTCTATCTTTGAAATTTCTACAGTGAATTTGAGCTGTCCTTGCCCACTATATAGGTTGCTATATCTTTTCTGTGTTGTTATAATTACTTCGTTGGGAACAGTATAGAGCTTTATTAAAACAAAGAAAGGTATATGCAATGGCTTATTATTCTGAATCGTCAAAGAAGGCTACCTTAAAATACATAAAAGACAAGCTAAAACAGATAAACGTGCGCTTTCCTAAAAAAGAATATGAACAGCTTATAAAGCCGCTTATTGATAGATCAGGTATACCTATAACCACCTATATAAAAGTAGCTTTGAAAGAAAAACTACAACGGGACTTTCCCGGTGAAGTGCCAGACAATGCAATAACTGATACAGATAATAACTAAACACGATAGCTCTGAAAGCCAAAACAAAGGAGAAGTATGGACGAACTTGTAAGATACGTAAAAACAGAAGATTTTGTTGGAGATGTTTGTCAGATCATTGAAGGTGCGCAAAAATACGCTTACCGTTTGGTTGATACAACACTTGTGCTCCGCAACTGGTTTATTGGTAAAAGGATATCGGAGGAAGAGTTAAACGGTAGTGATCGAGCTGACTATGGAAAAAAGACCGTAAACTCCTTGGCGAAAAATCTCACCGAAAAATATGGAAAAGGCTATACCAAAAGAGCGCTTTACCAATATTTAGAATTCTACCGGAAATTTCCGCAGATTGTGTACTCAGGAGGTACAAAATCTGATGCATCTGAGATTGTGTACTCAGCAAGTACACAATCGGGTTTACTTTCTTGGACGCACTATAGAGTTCTTTTACAAGTAACTGACGAGAATGCTCGTTTGTGGTATGCAAAAGAAGCACTTGAGCAGACTTGGAGTGTGAAAACACTGCAACGGAATGTATCAAGCCAATACTACTACAGGCTATTAAAGACACAGGATAAAGATAGTGTAGAACAGGAGATGAAACAATTAACCACACCTCTTCAGGATAAGCTTGAATTCATAAAAAACCCAGTCATAGCAGAATTTCTTGGCATGCAGCAGAATGACTCCTATCTTGAATCAGACCTTGAAAAGTGCATAATTGATAATCTGTCGCAGTTTCTTATGGAACTGGGTAAAGGCTATGCTTTTGTAGCAAGGCAACAGCATATCCATACCGAAAAAGAAGATTACTACATTGATTTGGTATTTTACAACTACATCCTTAAATGCTTTGTATTAATCGACTTAAAGACCAAAAAAATCACTCATCAGGACGTCGGACAGATGGATATGTATATTCGTATGTATGATGAAATAAAGAAAGCACCTGATGATAATCCTACTTTGGGAATAATCCTTTGTTCTGATACTGATGAAGATATCGCAAGGTATTCCATACTGCATGACAACGAGCAACTATTTGCTTCAAAATATAAACTTTACCTTCCGTCAGAAGAAGAACTTCGTGCAGAAATAGAAGCTCAAAAACAGTTCTATTATTTGCAAAAATCTGAAGATTAAAACACTCGTCATATTGATATTTATAAAGAAAGTGGTGTGTAAAATCAATCATCAAACACACCACTTCGATTTACTAACGCAATAAAGTGTTCTGCTATCAAACACACTGAAACTTAAATTCCCATAAATACATATGGAGTTTTAGATAGGACTGCATATGCATCTACCTTTAAAAAATTTTTTCACAAAATATGACATTATCAAGAATAGTGGCTTAGTCGGTTGTTACCATATATAAGCACCCATATTATATACACGGATTCCTTTTAATCCACTTTTGTACATGATTGATGGCGACACTATTAGCAGTAATAAGCAGCTAATTGCAGAGATATATTCTTTTATGCGTGAAAATGAGGTAGAAGATGATTGGATAAGCTAATCCTTGCCAAGCTGCCATATATCATGGGCTTTTATCATATCCTGAGCTTCCTGTATGGAGCGAGGATGAACCCTTGGCTGGATATGAAAAGGATCCATATCGTTGTGCTTGTGGCTTATCACAATACTTTTACCATAAGGATTTTCCGTGGATGTGATATCCCAAGTATGCCCGGTATTTTTGCTTTTTAATGTAATGTGATAGCAGGTTTCACTAATAACCTGGAAATATTCCCGATCTATGCAATTGAGATCTTTTCTATCAAACATTCTTCTTCCCTGTACTTTTTGACGGTGATTTTAAATTGCTATTCGCCACTTGCAGTTACGTGTTTCGAAATACAAGCGAACCCTCTTCTTAGAGTTCAAGACTACTACTATGCATTCAAATATATAGGTACTGCTGGACACATAGAGATTGTCCGGAGTAGTATATGGCCCAGGATGTGAGATATTCCGATAGCCTTTTATCGTATAATTTTCATATTCTCCATCTTCGTTCATAAGCCGGAACCGTATAGGAATGATTTCTCCATTATACTTGTGCTGGCAAATGACGTCTACAGCATCAATTACTTTACTCATATAGAACCTCACTAAAAGAACTAATGTTCGGTAGTTAAATAATACACCTTCAAAATAAATGTTTCAAATATAAATATTACATTTGAAAGGTTAAAAGAGAAATTTCTTCGTTTGTGCCCGAGAAATTCTATCGTTGCCGCTTAAAAAATGTTGTATTTTCAATACACTTATTGTATAATAAATTCAACGTCAAACATATTAAGTTAAATCATAAGAGTCATGGCATTCTGTCATGGCTCTTTTTGACGTTTTCAGATAGATTCCCCTAAGTTCCGCCAGAAGTGGCGTTTATATAGATAGTAAGCATAAGAAGGGAAAGCAATATTAACCCTGTAAATTATATGAAGTATGAATAGTCCTTTTAATAGCTAAATCCTTTTCACAGCTTTGATATGAAAAAAAGCATTTTAAATAGGACCGGAAAAAGAAAGTGAGGGAAAAGATTATGACAAATATCAAATACGATTTATTCAAAGAGAAGTTTGAAGCAGACTTAAAGGCCAAGCTTAATGAGCAGGGCGCTGACGTAACGGTTTCAGTCAACACCGTAAACAAGCTCAATGAGAGTTACGAGGCTGTAACGGTAACGCCGAAGGGCAGCAATATCGGAGTGAACATCAGGATTGACAATTTTTACAATGCGATGGAAAATGGCAGATCTTACGATGAAGTCGTAGATAAGGCCGTAGAGGATGTGAAAAGCGGTATTACCCAGAGACCTTTCTTCGATATCGACTCCTTATCTGATTACTCTCAGATGAAAGAAAAGCTCTCGATCGAAGTAGTTTCGGCAGAATCAAATAAGGAGATGCTTGAAACTGTACCTCATCAGAATATTGAGGACATGGCGGTTGTTTACCGCTTCGTTCTGAATTCAGATGACGAGGGCAGCGCTTCCATCCTGGTAACAAACCAGCTACTTGAAAAAATGGGTGTTACTCCCGAACAGCTCCACGCTGATGCGATGGAAAATGCGCCTCAGACCAAGCCCATTGAGATCAAGGGCATTAGTGAATTCATGGCCGATATGATGGGCGTTGAGCATGCTGAGATGATGGGGCTTTCTCCTGTAGCTTCTGAAGATGAAAAGATGTTCGTTGCAACGGTACCCGATAAGGTGCATGGTGCCGGTGTTCTTGCTTATCCTGATTTCATGGATCAAGCAACAAAAAAAGTCGGGGGGGGGTTCTATATCCTTCCGAGTTCAATCCACGAACTTTTGATTGTTCCTGATAACGGAGAGATGAAACTGAAAGATCTTGAGGCTATGGTAAAGGAAGTCAATGCAACTCAGGTTGCTCCCGAGGATAAGCTTACCGACAATGTTTACCATTATGACAGTCAGGCAAAGATCTTCGAACTTGGCGAAAAGTTCATGGCGCGTCAGGCTGGATAAAGGATATTTGTACTATAACGATTAAATAATGCAAATAAGTAAGTGAGAGATCCCACGGTGCTTCTTTAGCCGTGGGATTATCTTAAAGAGGTATAACAATGAAAAAAAAATATAGAGTATGGGCAAAGATGACATCTTATTCTTATCTTGATGTTGAAGCTGAATCCGAAGATGAGGCAATAAACATCGCGAACGAGACTGACGGCGGAGAATTTATACCAACAACCTCAGAAGACTCTGCCGGCGACTGGAAAATCTTACCGGATGTCAAGGAAGTTAATGAATAACCCTATTTTATAAAAAGAAAGGAATCTAAAATGGTAAAAGAAGTACATGGGAATCTTTTGATGCAACCCGTAGACATCATAGCTCACCAGACAAATTGCACTGGTGTTATGGGAGCGGGGATTGCTTTGCAGATAAAGAAATCCCTTTTAACTTCAGAGGAATATAACAAGTACGTGAATATCTGCAAACAGCGGGGAGCTGGGCTTCTTGGTAAAACACAGCTCCTTAAAACACCGGACGGTAGAATAATCGCTAACTGCTTTGGTGAAAATATTCCTACTGGAAAAGGCAAAGACACTGATTATGATGCTTTGAAGCATGCAGTTACTATAATCCGCGACTATGCGAAAGAAAGAGGGCTTACAGTAGGAGTTCCAGGACTCATGGGATGTGGCCTTGCAGGAGGTGACTGGCATATCGTAAAGGATATGCTATATAAACTTTTTGGAACTGAAGATGATCCTGAACTTATCATCTGTTATTTTGACAAGGATGAATTCTATAAGAACAATCCAGACAAAAAGTCAAAACAGCTTCATACAGAACGCGGACTTGTATGCATAGAAAGAACTTTCAAGTCAAAGGAAGAAGCTTCTGCGGAAGGATATTCTTACTCATTCTATTCTTCAAAACTTGATAAAGCCCTCTTCTCTAAGCCATTAGATGACAGAGGCTTATATCATTCCTTTGCGATAGTAGAGACAGCATAAAAAGTAACAATCAGTCTAAAAGAGCTGCTCTCCGAGAGTAATCGGAGGCAGCTTTTTAATTGCCAGATATTATTCTGGCTTATTTGTTGTGGGGAAATGTCATTACTAATTCCGGCTGTTGGCTATTAAAAGTATAAACAGTCTATAGAAAGTTTGTAACTGTCATTTAAAAATCCATATCTGCCGATAAGAGAATATCTCTGTCTACTTTTATTCCGTTACACTCTAAAAACTGTCAAAAAAGTCCTTGACTTTCTCGAACCAGTTTAAAACCTGGCACCTGCATTAAATGCTTTAGTTCGTATAAGGATTATTTTAAGAACCGAAAAAGTATGATAAAATCAGTGTGCAAGAATATGAAGCATAATATACGAACTTACCTATACGCAAAATACGAACTTTTTATGGAGTTTTAGATGGCTAATAAGACAACAGTTGCTCTAACTAAAGAACAATATGATGAAATTATAGATACTATGAGAAATGGCGGTAGTTATTTTCGAAAGAATGATCGTATTGCAACCGCACTAGTCCTAGAAGCTAATCTTGGACTAAGAATTGAAGACATTTTAAATTTAAAACTCAATGATATCATCATGGATGGTGACAGATACAGATTGAATATCACAGAAAAGAAAACAAGTAAAAAAAGAACCTTCACAGTACCACTCCCTATATATCAGTACATAAAACTTTATGTTATGGAAAATGGAATTAAAGCTAATGAAAAAATATTCCCTATTGGAGAAAGAGCCGTTCAAAAATATCTTAAAATCGTAGCAGATTATTTAGGATTTGAAAATATAGGGACACATAGCTTCAGAAAATTCTATGCCACAGATATCTACAACAATAATAATTACAACATAGTCCTCGTCCAACAGCTCTTGCAGCACAGTTCCGTAGCAACTACCCAGAGATATATAGGCATTACATCTCAGATGCAGGAGGAAGCTATCCTTGGGCATATGGTGCTCCGCTGATTATATCTTGCTATCTAACTACGCTTATGGTAAAATATCGATAACGTCAAATAAATAATCGTAAAACTTTAAGAGTCATGGCTATAAAAGCCGTGGCTCTTTTTTACGTTAATCACAGATTTTCTTAAAATTCCGCCCGTTCAGGGCGATTACATAGATCACTATAAAAAAATTCATATTGGAGGTATAAACCTATTGGTAGAGGAAAAGTATCTAATCATGGTTGACTCATTAGACAACCACAACAAGTTTTATCGTATGATTCCACTTCCTAATGGCAGATTCAGAGTTGAATATGGAAGAATTGGAGCTAATGCCCAGTCAAGAGAATATGACCAACAGTTTTTCTATGATAAGTATCAAGAAAAAATCAAAAAAGGGTATACAGATCAGACTGATCTTCACACATCAGCTAAAACCATAATTACAGCACAATCCAAGTATAGAGACATCGGCAACAATGAG
Source organism: Butyrivibrio sp. M55 (assembly GCF_900116865.1). Lineage (GTDB taxonomy): Bacteria > Bacillota > Clostridia > Lachnospirales > Lachnospiraceae > Butyrivibrio. The sequence continues at coordinate 37,736 of NZ_FPCD01000015.1, read as the reverse complement.
ATACGAATTCTCATAGACAAGATGCTCGTTTGGGCTGACCGAGTAATCAAAAAGAATTACACAGTCAGTGCTGACCAGGTTAATCAGGATGCTATCGATAAAGCTCAAAGTATTTTAAATGCTATGACTACTGCAAGTAGTCTCTCTCAATTCAACAGATACTTAAATGAGCTGTTCCTTGTAATCCCGAGGCAGATGAAAAACGTGTATGAAATGTCTGCTAAGAGCCCATCCGAGTTCTCAGAAATCATTACAAGAGAACAGGCGCTCCTTGATGCGATTGCAGGTAAAGCCTCAAAGACAAAGCCTGACATCAAGTCGATAAAGTCCGGTAATCCTCAGGGAATGACAATCCTTGAAGCAAACGGGCTTTCAATCAGACCGTGTAATCAGAAAGAAAAGGATATGGTTAAGTCGCACCTTGATCCAGAGACAGCGGATAGATTCATTAACTGTTATCATGTAGAGAATGAATCCACACGTAAGAAATTTGACGCTTACTGCAAGAAATACAATATTGGCAAGAGCGGAATCAAATTCTACTATCACGGGAGCAGAAATGCTAACTACTGGAACATTTTAAAGCAGGGGCTTATGATACGGCCTACTCAGAAAGTAACAAGAAGTGGATCCATGTTTGGCTCAGGTCTTTATTTTGCCCCCAGTGCCAAAAAAAGCATGGGCTACACAGACTCAGGATTCTGGGCGCAAAGATTTGGAAGTACACCGCACAACAGCAACACTGTACTTCTTACCGTTTTTAAAGTTGCTATGGGAAAGGAAATGCATATCTCATGCGCTAACCCTTCTCTTAATGAGAATAATATCAGAGCAAAGGGATATGATTCGGTATTTGCACACGCCGGAATACAACTTCGAAATGATGAATGCATTATCTACAATAATGACGCATGCACCATCTGCTACATTATTGAGCTAAAAAACTGATTAATATTCTCTGTGGCTTTATCCCATAGAGATATTTATTAAGGAGGAAAAATATGAACTACTATACATCTGATCTACACTTTGAATGTCAGGAAATCTTTGATAGAACAAACCGTCCTTTCAAAGATCTTGATGAAATGAAGGACGTAATCATAAGAAATATAAATGAGACTGTATCGCCTAACGATACGCTATATATTCTCGGAGATATTGCCTGTGCAGATTATGATCCTACAATCGAACTTAAGGAAATGAACTGTGCAAAAGTACTCATAAAAGGAAATCATGATGCAAGGTGGATGCACCATCGCCACTTCAGACATCAGTTCGAAGAAATACACAGTATAAAAGCTGTAAGAGAAAATGATACAAAAATTGTTCTTTGTCACTACCCTCTAGCTGAGTGGGATGGATACTGGAAGGGGTACTGGCATTTCTACGGACACATCCATAACTCAACCGAAGGTGCAAGCCTTATAATGAGCAAAATCAAAAGAACTGTAAATGTAGGTGTTGATGTCAATGAATTTAAGCCAAAGACAGCAGCAGAACTTATGAACATAAGAAAGGATTAACACGAATTCCCCGTAGACGGGGTTCCTGTAGCGCTGCCGGGCGTCATTTTAAAATGTGCGCCCAACCAGCGCACGTTTTAAGACAGATGGGATGGAGTAAGGGTTGTTCCTTACATAAATCAGCTTAAAAACAGGGTAAAACATCATAACTACGAATTGCGGAGCCGGGTACTGCGACGAGGGCGTGCCAAAGATACCGATTACAAGGTAAGTAATGAGATTATGGTAGGTTAGCCGAAGGATAAACTCGGGGTTCCAATTAGAAAACAGCATTATATGTTGCCACACGTATACGGGTAGTTCCGTGTAGTGTGGATGATGTTAAGAACTTATGAAGATCTAAAAATCTTAAAGCACCCATCAATGGATGAATTCATGCTACTTGATAGGTTGCAAAAGATTGAAAGCGTAGTTAAAAGCTACGGCGAGGATAAATTCGCCATATCTTTTTCAGGCGGCAAGGATTCAACAGTTCTTTCAGCACTTATTGACCTTGCACTTCCAGGAAACAAGATACCGAGAGTTTATGTGAATACCGGAATCGAGCTTAACATGATAAGGGATTTTGTTTTTGACCTGCAGAAAAAAGATAACAGAATCGAGATCATAGAGCCCCAAGTTCCCATTAAGCCAATGCTTGAAAGAGATGGATATCCCTTTAAATCCAAAAAACATGCTCATCATGTTGAAAGATACAATCGCATAGGAATGTGTCCTTCAGTTGAACATTATCTTGGCAAGAGCGGTGATTGGGGTCCAAAACAGCGTTGTCCCAAGAAGCTTGAATATCAGTTCAGGCCGGAATTTTCTGAAAAACTCATCATCTCAGACCTCTGCTGTGTAAATATGAAGGAAGAGCCTTTGAAAAAATGGGGTAGTGAACATGGCAGACCAATCGCAATAGATGGGATAATGAAAGATGAAGGCGGCCGAAGAGAAAATGCCGTATGTCTTGCATTTAAAGGAAATAATCTTGAGAAGTTTCAGCCCATGAGCGTAGTAACTAAAAAATGGGAGGCATGGTTCATAACGGAGTTTCAGGTTGAAATCTGTCCTATATACCTTCCACCTTACAACTTCAAAAGAACCGGATGCAAAGGATGTCCGTTTGCACCTACCCTTCAGAAAGAACTTGATACTCTTGAAATGTATTTTCCTAATGAAAAAAAGCAATGCGAACTTATCTGGGCGCCGGTCTATAAAGAATACAGAAGACTTGGTTATCGCTTAAGGAAGCCTCAAAAGATAGCTTTTTCTGAAGAGGAAGAGAGAACCTGCGATGCAAGACAACTTGAACTATCAGAATTTATGCAGGTAATGCAAATGTAGTATTGTAAAATAATTCTACTCATAGTAAAATTATAACAACGTCAAATACATATAGTAAAATCATTAAAGAGTCATAGCAAAAAGCTGTGGCTCTTTTTTTGACGTTTTTATATAGATTTCCCTAAGTTACGTCCTATGGGCGATTACATAGATAATTAAAAACAAAATGGAGGAGAAATAATGACAATAAAAACTTATGCAGCTGATGATTCAGCACAGACAACACTCACACAGGAGCTTGCAGAAGCTAATAAAGCATATCGTAACTCAGGGATCACTCTTATGAGTGATCTTGAATATGATAAGAAGCTTGAAAAGCTTGTAGCTCTCGAAGAAAAGAATGGCTTTAAGTATGATATCAGTCCTACTGATAAGGTTGGAGCTGAGGTTGTATCAGCACTTAAGAAAGTAACTCACGAATTTCCTGCACTTTCACTTGATAAGGTAAAATACAAAGACAGAGAAGACCTTATTAAGTGGCTTATAAACGGCAGAGACAACGCTATCGTTACTTGGAAGAATGACGGTCTTACCGTCTGTGCAACCTATGATGATGGTAAGCTTGTACAGGCTGCTACAAGAGGAGACGGGAAAGTAGGAAGCGACATTACTCACAATGCTATGTACTTCAAAGGGCTTCCTACAGAGATTGCATATAAAGGTCATCTCGTTGTAAGAGGCGAAGCAGTAATGAAGACCACCGAGTTTGAGCGTGTAAATGCTCTCTCAGGTGGTATTTATGAAAACCCTCGCAACCTTGCATCTGCAACCATTCAGATGCTGGATGCCAATGAGTCTAAAAAGCGTGAGATTAACTTCATTGCTTTTGAGCTTGTTAATCCAATTCCAGAGGAAGGATATGTAGAAAACATAGGTGATGAAGTATTCAACTTACAGTACATGCAGGACAGGCTCAATTTCCTTGAGCATCTTGGATTTGCAGTAGTTGAGTACGAATGCACCGACTCAATGGATATCCTTGCAAAGATTGAAGAGTGGAAGGATGCTATTAAAACCCTTGATTATCCTACAGACGGCCTAGTTATTTCATATAACGATATGGTATTTGGGATGAATCTTGGAGCCACAGGACATCATTTCAGACATTCAATTGCCTTAAAATGGTCAGATGAAACCGCAGAAACCACAATCCGTGATATTGAGTGGAGCGTAGGTAAGACAGGACTCATCACTCCTGTTGTAATCTTTGATGATGTTCGACTTGGTCTTGGTTCTAATGTTACAAGAGCTTCGCTGCACAACCTTTCGATCATGAAGAATATGCCAGTTACAGGGATGAATGTAAAAGGCCCTCTTGCAATTGGAAGTAAAGTACAAGTATATCTTGCAAATATGATAATCCCACAGGTGGCCTCATATACTTCCATGACTGGAAAAGAAGAGGATATAGAAATTCCTTCTGTATGCCCTGTTTGTGGAAAGCCAACAAGGATTGAGAATTGTAACGGTATTGAAACGCTTCACTGCGACAATCCAGACTGTGCAGCTCAACAGATTGGAAAACTAATGAATACTTTTTCAAAGGATGGATTATTTATTAAGGGCTTGGGCGAAAGCCAGATTGAAGATCTGATAAATGAAGGATTGGTTAATTCGTCCCCATCTAGTTTTTACGAACTTGCAAAGGCTTGGAAAGCGTTTAAGAACAATCCTTTAAGAAATGAATCAGAGCCAGGATATAAGGCTTATCTGTCTCTCATGCAAAAAGACGGATGGGGAAAAAAGAAATGGGAAAACCTCATGGCTGCTATTGAACAGTCAAAGAACACCACTTTACAGAAATTCCTTTATAGCCTCAATGTTCCCCTTCTTGGAAATGACCTTTCGAAAAAACTGTCAAAGCTTTGGAATGACGATATTGATGCTTTCAAAGCATTTGTAGACTCGTTTGCAGGAAATTACGATGATGATTATTCCCGTGATGATGCAGCTTATTTTGAAGGAGTTTATGAAACAGAATACAAAAAACTGTGTGAGATTGATGGTATTGGTAATGAAAAGGCTCAGAACATTATCAACTGGGTTGATGAGATCACAGCTCATCGTGAAAAGTACGAAGATTTTGTATCACTTATAAATGAGCTGAATTTCCCAGAACCTAAGACAGAGTCTTCTGATAACAGCCTTGACGGGCTTACCTTTGTTATCACCGGTTCTGTATATGAGTATAAGAACAGAGCTGAATTCAAGGCATCAGTTGAAGCAAGAGGCGGCAAGGTTGCAGGCTCCGTGTCTGCAAAGACATCATTCCTTGTAAACAATGACATAGCCTCCACTTCCGGAAAAAACGCCAAGGCCAAGGAGCTGAATATCCCCATCATTTCAGAGGAGGAGTTTATTTCACGCTTTGGAAAGTAATCTCTAAGGAGAAAAATGAACAGTTACTATAATACAAAAGGAGTTAGGGAAATATGTCATGATGTTAAGAATACTTTTTCAAACAAAGATGCGATCCTGACTATGACAGAATACTTCTTAAGCCTTAATATCATTAATGAGTCATGCATCATTATTCCTGCACCACAGCACTACGGATATGCCGATTATACTTTGAAAATCGCAGAACTTGTAGCAAAAATAACAGGAGCAAAGATCCTAGATATCCTAAAATGCAGACCACGGGATATGTTGTATAATCTTAAAAAGCAAGGAAAAAGAAGTGATGCAGGGCTTTACTTATCAGAAGATATTAAAATATCAGGAAAGTTTTTCTTTCTCGACAACGTGATAAGTACTGGAAAGACCTTCAGCGAAGCTTGCAACGTAACAAAGTTAAATCTCACCGCTTTGATTTACGCGGAAGATGAAACAGAGCATAGCAATAATACTTATGGTCAGTTCAGCCTTCAATACGAGAATTTTTAGTTGTTCACAAACTACACTTATGGTAAAATAGACATAACGTAAAATTATATATGTGAAAACAAACGAGTTAAAGCCTAGTGCTTTGGCTCGTTTTTTGTTGTATGAAGCTTTAAAAATTCCCGTCCAATAGGGCGTTAACATAGATAACTATAAACAAAGATTTGATTCCCATTACGGGTAGCCAAAGAAAGGAACAGGTATGATAGGACAGATAACCATAAACGATTTTCTTTCAGAAAATGCACGTCTTACTTTCGTAGATAAGTCCCATGTAGGAAAAATAATCCCTTTCCAGAAGCTTAAGAACTATATCGGGAAAAGAGTTATCATCGAAAGCAAAACACAAGGCTATAACACCGATGTTCCAAAGAGTTGGTATAAGGTCGTAATCATAAAGGATTACTGTAAAGACGCAGATCTTACCTATAAGCTCAATAAAACAACCGGCGAATATGTTCCTGATTTTTCATATGATAAAGTCATATTTTCAGATGACAAGAAAAAAGCTCATAGAGGGAATATGTCAACGCGAGAGATAGACTGCACAAACGGGCGCTACAAACCTTTCGGGGGCTTTGCTAAATATGCAGGTTGTTTTTATGAATACAAAGCAATCTGAGAATTTATGAAATTTTGCAGATCAACATTATTGATGCAGCAAATGAGAAAGGAAAAATTAGAGTGAAGATTAAATATTCAAAAAGAGGACTCACTTTTTCGTTTAAGGAGAATGACCACTTCCATGCCGGAGATCATTACAGATATGTAATTGACAGCAAGGCTTCAGAAGTCCACATTATACCAGATAAAAACGGTAAGTATAAATTTTCAAAAAAGGGTGCAGAGCAGAAACCTCTTGTAGACCTTAGAAACGAAGAAATAAGAGAAGCTATGTCAATGGCAAGGTATATGGAAGTTGAGATAAGCGACAATAAGATTATCGTCCATATTATCAAAACCAACGTAAATGTCGATACCATGACAGATGTAGAACTTACAGACCTTTTGGATAAGGCAGATAAGACTACTTTTTCAATCGACAAGGAAATCCTTACAAAGAACCATGAAGCTCTTTCTGAGATGCTAACTGCATCAGGTTTTTTCTCTGATAAAGTTATAGATGACATCTCTTATATCTTTGACACAGTGTCTCTCTTTAGCGGCGCCGGGCTTCTTGATTATCCATTCAAGAAGGATGATTCCTTTGATATAAAATTTGCTATCGACTTTAATAAGTCAGCTTGTTTAACTTACAAAAAAAATATCGGAGATCATATAATCTGTATGGATATGAGAGATTTGGATACGGAAGATGTACCTGAAGCAGACCTCATAATAGGCGGGCCATGCTGCCAAGGATATAGCAACAGTAATAGGGCTGGCAACACCGAACAGGATATCAAAAAGAGACTCTTAATTGATGACTATATAAGAGTTGTTAAAGCAAAAAAGCCTATAATGTTCGTTATAGAAAATGTCAAACAGTTCATCACTAAAGAAAAAGGCAAACATCTTGAGAAAGTCTTTTCTGAGTTATCAACTGACTATAACATTACCTACTCAGTAGTAAATGATGTTAAGGTTGGAGGATATTCAAAGAGAGAGAGAATGGTCTTGATCGGCTCTATTAAGGCAATGGGGAAAGTAATTATCCCTGACGTAGAACTTGCGCTTCATAAGACCGCTGGAGACGCCCTGAAAAAAGTAACTCCTGACTGGTTTAATTATGAAGATATCACCAAGGCTTCTGCTGAAACCGTAAAAAAGATGGCTCAAGTCCGTCCGGGGCATAATTATAAGGATATAAAAGAAATGAAAGACCTTGACAGACATTCAGATGTTTATAGAAGGCTTTCTGCTGATGAACCATCCGTTACGATAAACAATTGGAGAAAAATCAATCTTATGCCACCAAGCGGTAACAGGATCCTTTCTGTTTCAGAAGCTGCTGCAATAATGGGGCTTGATAAAAACTTTAAATTTTATGGTTCTTTAAATGATCGTCAGCAACAGGTCGCAAACGGCGTAACACAGGCTATTGCCTCATTCATAAAGAGCATAGTTAAAAACGCTCTATACAAATATATAAATGGTATATTGATTCAGGATGTTGCGGTTGCCTAACTTTTTATTCAACGCCAACTTAACACCGCTCTTTAGAAGTAGAGATTTTGTTTGTTCATAAAGTGATATTGCTTTATCATTACTCCAATGGTAAAATATCTATAACGTCAAACAAAACGAGTAAAATCATAAGAGTCATGGCATTTTGTCATGGCTCTTTTTGACGTTTCATATAGATTTTCTTTATTTTCCGCCGATTCCGGCGTTTACATATATCACTATTAAACCAAAGAAACATCGCTGTAGGGCGGTAGGGCTCGCCACAAAAGTAATACAATGTCGAGCTTTGCGCCGCCATTGTATTTCGGCATGTTTCTTTTTAAATTAGGAGGATGCAATCATGGAACAGGAAAAGATTTATCTTCACGATTACGAGGAAAAGCTACTTGATACAAGAGAAGACCTCCAAGAGTACCTTGACCACATCAAGGCAACCGATAAGTGGGTAACACCTACTGTCAATGAATGTCAGGTGCTTGGCCTTGACTTACAGACTAATGTTGAAGAAGTCCTTAAGATCAACAAAGTATCAATTTCCAATGACGATGTAATGGCAACAATAGAGAATGAGAATCACTTCTCCCTCTACGTTAACAACCTTTTTGGGAATCTGGTACATCCCGTAAGATATACTGCATTCCCTGATATCGAGGCAAGAGCAGGTCTTTATGGAAGAGCGATTGAAAATTCTATTGAAAAGCAGGACATCCAGGTACTTCCTGTAAGGATCAAGGCTTTCTGGCTTTCACAGTGCTTTGCACTTAATGCAGAGCTTTGCAAGATCCTTATAAGAGACGGAAAAGTCTCAAGTATGAAGTCAAAAAAATATCAGCCTTTCATGCAGTGGGATGTAATTTCTCATACAGAAAATAGACTTTCTTCTATTTTCCCTGAGTATGAGTTCAGTGCTGGTCGTGTATCACATGAAGGGCTTGTTGTTGAGTATAAGCTTAACGCAAAAATGATGGAAGATGGGTTTGCTAATACCCTTTCCCAGTTTGGATTTGGTTTAACAGCAGCTGATATCAATACAAGACTCATTGTATCAACATCTGACATTGGAAGTAGTTGCGTTTCCGCTTCACCTATCATGGAAGTACAGGGGGTTCCAATGCGACTTGGCAAACGTATTGAACTTCGCCATGACGTAGGAAATACCCTTGAGATGTGGGAGGAAGTTCTCACAAATATAGCAGTCTCTCTTCAGGAAGCGGAAGATAAAGTAGAAGAGCTCGGCAACATAAGTATCGTAAACGCTCAGAGCGTCTTTGAAACAATGGCAGAAGAGCTCAAGATTCCTAAAAAGATCTCTCAGAATATTCAGTTCATTGCCACATCTGCCATTGATATTTATCTCGCACTTAACCAATGCGTAGATGATATGGCAGGAGACCTTAACCTTTCTCAGATGATCGACTTACGGGAGAAGGTTGCTAGATACTTATATGTAGATTATGAAGCGTATGACAGGAGGGTTGGCGTATGACAGTCGGAAGAGATGACTTGGAAACACGTTACAATCAGCTTAAATCTTTAAAGGCCGAGATTTCGGCTTCTAAAGATAAACTTGAGAGAAACCGTGTAGCCATAGAAGTTGATGGGAAAATACCTGATAACTATAAGCGTGCTTTCAACGAGCTTACTGCATCCATTAAGACTATGGAAGATCAATATGACGAGCTCATCGTGGACGTGGCTCCTATAGAGGAAGAATACGTACTCTCAGTTATATCCGGTAATCTTTTGTTTTTTAATGATGAAGAAGGTAAGCGTTTTGTAAAGAAAGCCTATGCTCTGAAACAGACAAGACTTGATCTTATCCGCCTGTCAGAGAATTCATTTGATATTGATGCATTAGATGACATTCTTATGGGCCTAAGAACTAAGTTTGTTTCTGAAGAGTTCGATAACTACACAAAATATGCACAGGAGAAGAACAATATAATTTTTTCAAATGTTGCATAAGGAGGAATAAACATGGCGATACCTAAAATTGTTTTTCAATCAGTTAAGTTTGACAAAAAGATCTACTATACCAGATACATCACAACTCCAAAGAACGGGGATGTAACCGTTTCCTATCAGTCATTTGAAGACGTGCTCATTGCCAATGACAGCTATGTGTCAGAAAAAGCACAGGCTATCGACGATGACATATTCTACTATGTAGATGATAATGCATTCTTCTCAATGAACGATAAGGATCTTGCAATTCTTGTAGATAAGGAGGTGGCTTGATGGTAGAGTTTTATCAGACTGTTATTGGAAAGCGTTTTTCCATGTCTCAGCTCCCAGAGCTGATCAAAAGTGTGAACCGTTTGGCAGATGCCATAGAAAAGGCAACTAATCTTTCACAAGCAAACGGAAAGGTGGTGATCGCATCTACAGCTAACGCTGATAGGTGCGAATAAGCCATATTAAAAATTAAATAGGTACGCCCGACACGCACAGGGGCATTTAACTGACACTCCCGTGCGTGGGCGAGTGTCTTTTTTAATATGGGAAAATATTATGGCAAAATATGTAGTAGGTTTCGCAGTAGAAGCAAGAGCTTATGTTGAAGTAGACGCTGATAATCTCAAAGAAGCAAAAGAGAGAGCTGAATACTTATATCCCAATGTAGAATTAGAAGTTAATGATCATAAGTACCTTTATACTCAGGACATTGATGGAAATTTTATTGAGGAGGCCTAAGTATGAGCAGAGACTTTTCGCCAAGAGAATGCTGGTTCGTCAACAAGCAGTCAGGATGCGATGCATTCCTTCAGAATATTACTTATTCATATGCCGGCAAGAAATGGGATATGTACACTGAAGAAGAACTTGCAGACCGCAAAGCGCATAGGACTCTTGCCATTCTTGGAGCAGATATATATATAAAGATCAAAGAAAAGCTTTCTACAGAACAGTTTGAGGCTTTGAATATGACTCTGACAACGCTTGTAGAAGCTGATGAAAACAATAAAAGTATTCCTGAAATTCCAGAGGAGATCATTAATTGGTATTTTAATAAGAACGATCACTATTACCACGAACCAAACGACTATGAGTTTCTTGATTATCTTGAAAAATCATATAAATAAATTAAAGCTGTTCTTTTCCTATATGGGGAAAGAACAGTTTTTTTTACGTACAAACATGTATACAGACATTTTGCGTAATAGTTGTATTGCATTAATTATCCATATAGTGTACACTGTAAGTGTATTGATCAATAATATATAAAAGGAAATAATAACCTGAGTACTCCCTACATGATTTGAGCTTTTGAGGAAAAGTTATAACTACTTTATCTGTCACAGCAAAGGCCGCAATATTAAGGAGAAAAAAGAATGAGAAAGAAGCTATTCTTACCCATAATTCTAGTGGTGATACTTACCTGCGGGTGCTCTACCGAGAAAATTGCACAGGCTATCGACGAAGATCTTGGAACAAACTCAAAAAACATTGGTTCTAATATAGATAAAAAGACCAATGAAATCACGGAAAAATACAATAAAGGGATAGAAGATGGCAACACAAAGGAAGTTGCAAAAGATGTTACCAACTACCTGATCGACAAAGCTGCCGAATTAGCCGAAAATGCTGTATCTACGGGCAACTCTAAAAAAACTGCTGAGGTCAAAGAAAAGTCCAACCTTGAAAAGATGGCTCTTGTAAGCGTCACAGATGGAGATACTATAGTTGCTCTTGGAGAAGACGGTTTTGAATATCGGATAAGACTTATTGGAATAGACACTCCTGAATCTGTAAACACTAATATAAGCAAAAACAACGAATATGGCAAAGAAGCAAGTGCATACACTAAAGAACTTTTAAAGGATGTAGATACGATCTATATCGAAACAGATAAGGAGATGTACGATAAGTATTCAAGACTTCTTGCTTATGTATGGCTCCGTGATGATGCATCAGACCTGAATTTCATGGTCAATGCCATAATCGCCAAAAACGGCTACTGCAAACAAATGACCATAGAACCTAATCTAAAATATGCCTCGGAATTTAAAGCTCTTATTGATGAAGCAAAAGAGAATAATACAGGTCTTTGGCAATATGATGGATATAGAGCACTTGTTGATGAGGAGTAATAAAAATTTATGAAGATATATCAGTTAGAAGATATCAAGGCAGGAGTAATCTTCAGAAACACAAGCCCCAAACTCTACGCTGCCATAAAAAATGAACTCAGAAAAGTTGAATTGGGGAAGGGCGTAAGCGAAGGCTTTATAGACGCCATGTATAAGGCAGGAATTATCCCTGATGGAAACAATTTTTTCAGTCCCTTAGTATTTGATATGGGTGCATTCATTGCAATAATCATATCAAATAAACAGTTTGACTATACTGACATTATAAGAATTCGTTCCAAGTTTATTGAGCTTTTTAGCAAAGATGCCGCTGCTGGTGAAGAAATACCGGAAGATAACATTTTAAAAAGCCTCTTATCAGAGGAAGAAAAATCCAAACAGCGGCGCCCTGTAAAGCAAGTAATAAGAGCTGTCTCAGGATGCAAATGTAAAGATAATGATTTTTGCGACATGGAAACATCAGAAGGATTCCAAATATATCACATTAAAAATCCAAGAGATATATTCAGATACAAGCCAGTAGCACTAGCATATTACTATTACTGCCATGAGTACTATATAGCAACAAAGTACATACTGGATGACTTTTTAGATAGAGCTTATATAGATGTAACCAAAGGAAAAGAAATATCGCCAAAAAATCTTACACTATAAAAGAGAATAGAATGGAACCGCTGTGTACGGACAGCCTGAAAAAATAACCTCGTCAGCTCTTTTATGATGATGATAAATGTATTGCAAAAATTAAAAAAAATCCCTTATAATAAAACAGATAAGGAGAAGAAAAAGAAATGAAGGCAAACACAGAAACAGAAGAAAGTAAAACAAGGAGGCCTGGAAGACCTTCCGTTGAGGATGGTAGAAATGTTACCAAGTGCTTTAGACTTAAAGAAGATACCGCAATCAAACTCGATGCGCTTATGAAACACTTTGGCAAAAAAGAAGGAAAAAAAACTCTCTCTATCGGCAGAACTTTGGAAATTCTGATAAGCAAAGAATATTATAGAGCTTTTCAGCAATCTTTCTCTGAAGATGAGGATACTGAAGCCGCTTTAACCATAGACACTCCTCTTCCTGACGATGTCATATTACCGGAATCGCCAACGACAAAAAAGACGAAGCGTAAAAAGAAAGATCCATATTCATCAGACAATTACGAAAGTTTTCCAACTAGCTCATTTAGTGAACAGTATGATGAATGAAATATATTGTATATATTTAAGCGTCAGCATGATTGCAGGCGCTTTTTTATATTGAAAAAATAAATATAATATAATATATTATATTTATAATTCGCCATTAGTGTATTTACACTGAAAAAAGGGTACAAAATAAAATTTATAGATGAATAAAAAATAAAGAAGGGGGGAGTAGAAAAATGAAGCTAAAAATAATTTCGATATTCAAAAAAAGGTTATTTACCATCGGAATTGTTGCAACGCTTATCTTAATAGAGATCATCTACGGTGTACAACTAATATCAGTAACAGCGTTGCAGACTGATCTACAGGAGAAAATGCGCCATGAAATAACAGAAAAAATCATAAGTGAAGCGCCTCTTGATAATAGCTCATCTACAATAAGAGCAACTACAGGAACAATTTCAAGCAAAACAAATGAAGAGAAAACAGCAGAATTTGCCGATACAATTGCTTCTATTGTTATTAGCCAGATATCTAATGATTACAAAGATGAGCTTAAGGAGCTTGTGATTGATCAGCTCATGAGTGACATTGGCGACATAGTAAGACAGCACTATCAGGAATACACGAGCAGAGAAGCAAATGATATAGCCGCATCCGTAAAGATCATAGTTCTTGAAGAACTTCAAGATTACACAAAAAAGCTTGAAAGTGAAGTTTACGAGACCAAAAACCTCTATACTGCGGTACAGAACACGCTTGCCGGGATCAAGGAGACACAGAATAGTACCCAAGCAAAAATATCTGCAATACAGAACACATATAATAATGAAATTGCTAAATTAAAACAAAAAGATAACTACCTTCAAGCTCAGATTGATACCCTTTCCGGGAAACAGGTATCAAATAGAAATGAATTTGATGTATCTGTAACAAAGGCAAGAGAAGCATTTAATGAAGCACTTAAGAAATTACAGAATAATACTCTAAGCTCTGACTTAGATATCCTTAGAGAGCTTGAAACTGTCAGAGATGCTTTGGACAATGCAGAATCAGTTCTTAATGGACAGCTTTCTTCACTTGATTCAAATATTGCAGCAAACATTCAGGCAGAGATCAATGCAAGAAAACAGGCCATAAATGAAGCAATCACATCATTAAGAGAATCGGATTCCATAGATAAGCAATATCTTATAAGCCTTCTACAGACAACTAATAACAGTCTCACCTCTAAGCTCAATCAGACAAATAGCACACTTAATGAAAGAATTGGTCAGACTGTTGCCAATCTCGCTCAGACAGCAAATGACTTATCCAATGCTGATGAGGCGAATAAACAAGAACTTACTAATGAATTAAATAGGCTTAACGAAAATATTGAGACTCTTATCCAGGAACTAAGGGACACAAAACTCGATAAAGTAGCAGCTCCTACATATGAAACAAACAGTCTGACAAATTCGGTCACTATTACCGTCCCCGACACATATCCTAATCAGAACTGATTACCATTAGATACAAAACGCCTTTTGCATCATATATGCTCTGGGCGTTTTACCTATAGCGGAAGTGTTGGAGCAAATGAAGGGGGACAGCTTATTAATATGAGAGAGGATAACCGGCTTAAAATACTGCTCAGAAGAAATGATATGACACAGCAGGAATTCGCGGATTGGTTTTATGTTTCCAGGGACACCGCTTGGAAGGTGCTTAACGGGCAGAGAAGACTTAAAGCTGATGAGATCATAGAAATCTGTCGCAGATTTAGATATATGGTGGACAAAAAATACAAAGCATCTCGGTAACAAACCGATGTGGGGAATAAGAACAAATGGTGGCAGAAGAAAAAATGGAGATACTTGTTTTGATTTTTTCATTCATTTTGGCTATTTGATATTTAACTATACCAACTTTAATTTACAAGGTAGAAAGTGAGGATAAGAGATGACTAATGCAGAGTTAATGAAGTTAGTCGGTAAAAAGATTACTGTATATTTCAAAGGTGGAGAAAGAGGAATATACGGAACACTTGGATATGCAGATGAGTTTTCAGCAAAGCACGATTACCGCCGTCCTGAATATTTTTATATTGGTAATACATCGTTCAAAGTAAGCCATGTAAGAAAGGTGGTGGAAAGCGAGGGATAAGGAATGAGTAGTAGAGTAACTAACGAAAACCGAAGTTTCCACGGCTCAAACGTATACCTAACATCTTTAGAAAAAGACTCATTATTAAGAGCCATAGACCAATATATTATAAATGTCGAAGGCGCAGACGAGGGCGATAGTTTTAGAAAGTTTTTTGAAAAGTACGACCAAGAACCTTTACATAGCGCCTATCGAAAACTTATTGGCAAGCACAAGATAGAAAGTGAGGGATGAATAATGGCAGATATAGAGTTGGTAATTAAGATTCCCGAATAAATACACCAAGATATTATGAACCATAAGCAAAAAGATAAATTTAAACATAGGAGCAGATAAGGAGGGCGGAGAAAACCAGAAACAGGCTGATGATGAAATCAAGATAGGTAACGAAGTTAAGAACTTTGAATGCCGCGGAATAGTTGTGAAGGTGGATGAAAGTTTAAATACTGCAACAATATTTTGGGTAGATAGATGCTCTCTTAGTACGTGGAGCAATGAAAGCACTAAAGAAATAAAAACAGGCCGCCACTTCTCACAGATGTCAGCTACTTGAAAACTATATCGGTTTGCGGTATATTTAACCTATAATAAATACACCTATTGTGAAATTATTGTAATGCAATTGTAAGGAGAATATGAGAAAACAAATTTTAAAATCTATATGTACCTTAATGAGCATGACCATAATGCTGACATCTTGCGGCATAAAAAAGTCTGCTACATATAAAGATGCAGGCAAAGGATACACAACAATATCAAGCGTTGATGGTATTACTTTTGAGATACCATTGGCGTTTTCAAGTAAGGCAACTGCCGTTACGCGGATTGCAAATGATCAGGACTTCACGCCAGATGGTATATACTCATATACAAATGGCAATGACGAGTACATGTTCTTTTGTATGGATGAACTTGTAATCCTTGCAAATAAGGGGACAAACTATAATTTCTCAGAAACAGAAAAAAAAGAGAATGCACTCTCATCATCTAGCGTCATCGACTCTATGTGTTCGAAGCTTGGTAAGAAATTTTGCTACACGGAATCCATAAATGACGGAGTCTATAAGATTATTGGTGATGTAGCGGAAAACATTTCGATCACAACAGAACTTTACGGAGATTATATAGGAAGACTCGCGGTAATTGAAGATGGCATGACTGAATGGAGCGTACTTGCAGGAGTAAAAGGAAGCAATTTGTCAGACCTCTCAAAAGAACAGCTCTCTGTAATAGATACTGTAGTTAGTTCAATGAAAACAACTCACGGAGAAGGCGTCGTTCAGACTAATACTCCTGATTATGACGTGGTAATAAGCGATAAGTCTATTTCAACATCGCTATCGGAAGAAACAGAAGAAAAATCGAAAGCTAACGAAGAAACAAAAGATGAAGATAGTCAGAAAGATGACGTATTTCTTGATCTTGATGGCACAGAAGAAACCGGGCAATCAGAAGAAGCGCTTCAACATGAAAAACTAGCAGCTCCTAAAACAGAAACCTCTGAGAAAGATATTGCAAAGCCAAAACCGTCAGTTAAAGAAGAATCCACACCTGAAGACATTGAAACAGTTGTTTCTGATGACAAAATAGAACATTCCAATCAAAAAGAACGTAAGCTCACTGAAGGAAAAGTATACAGTTCTGACATATATTCACTTTTAAAAACAGGTGATTATGGCATCATTGCGAGTTCTGATCCAGACGGGGAGATTAAATATCCGGTAGTTCACTTGAAAGCTATTCTCTCCGGAAACGATGCAGTTGACATAGTAAAGAAACAGGCGTCATCAACAACAAGATATGACTATTTCGAAGCTCCTCCTGGTTATTCATGGCAAGTTGCAGAATATGACATTATTTACACACAAGCCAATCCAGAACATGAGATAGATGTAAGGATGCTTGGAGTTGATGGAAACACACTAAAATACAGAGGTGTTCCTGCTCCACAGAGGACTTACTATGTTGATTATGATATAGAAAACGATGTAGCAAATGAAACGCTTAGGAACATAAAAGTATTTTACGCCGTACCAAATGGCTGTAAAGAATATATCCTTAAGTTTGGCGACGGAATTGTTGGCACGGAAACAGAACATTACTCAGCATATTACCATGTGGGAGGAATTTAAAATGGCAACAAACATAATAAAAGCAAGAAAGAGTAAAAGACATATAGTGACGCTCTCAAGTATAAGCGCCGCCTTTGTAATAGTACTTATTATTTTCTTATTTATGAACACTTATTACAAAGATAATTACGCCACAAAAAAATACGTCCTTGACGCACTTTCCGGCTCGGAACTTAATATATCAGAAACGGAGATGGGAAGGATCGCTTCACAAATCAGTAAAGACCTTAATCATTCTATAGGTGCTATGGATATAGAAAACCTAACTGACGAGCAGCTTAATAGTCTTATGAATCAGGTAAAGACATATCTCGATTCAGAATTTACCTCTGTGGCATCTGAAACAATAAATGCACTTGCAAATGAGATAGTTAAGGCACAGCTTAGTGATGCTCTCAAAAACAACGACACTCTTATAAAAGAGTATCAGGCCAAGCTCGATAAGCTCAATATGCAGACACTTGAGCTTCAAAAACTCATGGAAACTATAAATAATTACTCATACTCAGACATATATGACGTAGTAAAAAAATACGGTATGTCAGAAGATGATGTAAAACAGTTTCTTTCAGCTTATGAGACATCAAACAGCTCAAAACTAAAGGAATTATCTAACAAGCTTGGAGTGTCGGTTGAACAGCTCACGACTCTTATTTCAACAAATGCCAATAGTGACGACTCTAAAATCAAAGATTTATCAAAAAAACTAGGAGTGACAGAAAGTGACATCAAGACTCTTATTTCCAACTATAACGCATCACTTACAAATAAGATCGATTCTTTACAAGCATACACAATAAACAGCATGGGCGCTTTAGAAGACACTCTTCCTTCATACTCCATCACAACAGATTCAAATGCAAAAACAACCGTGACTGTTACGATTCCTAAAGGTCACAAGTAATTGGGATTTTGGAGGTCTTGCTATGAAAAATAAGGTAAAGGGTATTATAAAGGAATTTTTTTTCTTTTCAGCAACATTATTTGCATTATATCTTGCATTTGTGGCAGTAAATAAAGTGACACCGGTCTTTGCAGATACAACTGATTATGATGTAAACGTTTATGCCATGATTAATGGGAGTCTTGGCTCAAGTCCCGTGACTATAAACGGTAAAGCAGAAGGTATCTATGTAGAGCTTCAACAGGATCTTGTCCTAAAAAAGAATGATAAGACATATCTTTTGAAGGGATGGGAAAATTATGCCACTACCGGTTCAGATGGCATTCCAAAGTATACTTACCGTGATGTTAATACCTCTAAAGGAAAAGCTATCCTTGGCTTTTACATGCCAGCAAGAGATGTAAATATCAAGGTAGTATACGAAGAGGCAACCACTTATGGAAACAATACTTCCAATATCCTCAAGAGGATAGATCACGATGATGAGTATCTTACAGGTTCACTTTGGCAGGTAAGCAGTATCTATATGCCAACAGAAGGAACAACATTAAATACTCTGTCATCAGATATCAGCTCTTATGTAAAAGATGGAGTAGGCGACAGCATTGTATACTCTGCCAATCCTTTCTTGAGTAATGGCTCTACATATAACAAAAATATTTGCTTTGATGCAGGAAGCGCAGGCTCAAACAGTGTTTCAAAAAGAGCAGGAGACCTTGTTGTTTACGCGATACCATACGCTTTGAATGGCCATTATATTGATGACAGTAGCATAACCATCACAAAGGAAAATGGTTCATTTACCTTTATCAATAATGCAATGTCCTATAACGGAGACAACACATTCTTTCTTAAAAGGTATGCCATTGACAGCAAACATGACAGATATATACTCCTGATATTCACAATGCCGGATGACAACGTGACAATCACTGCAAATTATCCAACAGCTATCCAAATTCCACAGAGTTTTGCGCAAACTAAAACAGATACAGAGCTTAGCCCAACAATTAACTCAAAAGGAAAGCTCAAAATTAATTTTGAAGATGGAAGAGCATCAGTTCTTATTGACGCCGATGATATCCAGAATAACAGAGATAAAATTCTTGCGCTTAAAGAGCAGGTTGGTAGCTCAGATAAAATGTATGTATATCAAATTGGGAATCATATCTACTTCGTAACCGGAAGCCATACCAATATTAACTCGTTACCTGATGATGCAACAAAGCTTGCTGTTATAGCTGCTGAGAAAAAAGCAGAACCGTTTGTGGCTTATGGTGGCAGCGATATAACTTTAGTCCCAGGTGGAAACTCAACGTGGCAGCAAGTTTACTAAATAGACTTTTCCATATTTTCTACAATATGTTTCCTTTACGGACACCGCCTTATGAAGAGGGCGTTTGTCTTTCAACTTTCCATGGATCAAAAGTACTTGAATGGGAAACGGTATTTATTGTTGATGCAAACGAAGGTGTTTGTCCATATAAGAAAGCAATAACTGAAGAAGAGATTGAAGAAGAACGAAGAATGTTCTATGTCGCGATGACAAGAGCAAGAGATAATCTTCAGATGTGCTATACAATGGATCCGGCAAAGAATATCAATGTTTCGAGATTTTTGAAACAGGAGGTGTAAGAATGAGAAAGCTTCATAAATGTCCAAAATGCGAAGGAAAATTGTTCTCCGATGGAACTATAACCGCACTTCCAAGTACCCGAAGTAAACGTATCATGCGAATAGCCTTTATACTTGCTATATTTGTCATTTATTCAACTGGGGTAATATTGCTAGCTAAATCTTCCTCAAAAGTGACCGTGTCACATACCCCTGTTTCTTGCGATAACTCATCAGTAGAAAAAGATAGTGATATTGTTCAAGTAGAGACACTCCATGACGGTATAGTTGAAATAAGTAGGAAAAATATAATAAACCTTTGCAAAGTACACACAGATTACGTGTGCGGTGATATATCCGATTACCACTATGACCAAGAAACTAAATACCTAACAATAAAATTTAATAATGATGAGGAAAGTACATATTATTTACCCTGATTGTATGTAGTAGGATGCTTAAAAATATGCTAGATTTACATGTTGCAGTTACTTTGAAGCAGGGAGGATTCTTATGGAAAAATTATTATATGAATTACCTATAGAAAGATACGTTGAATTGTATACCTCACTTAAAACAGCTCAGGAATTTAAGACCTTTGAAGATTCTATAATTAAACAACCTTCACTCTCAACCTTTATATCCGATAAAAACATTCTTTGTTTAAACTGGTGTATAATCGATGCCGATGATTGGACTGGATTAGCAATCCATTACCAAACAAAACAAAACGATATAGTGGTAAATGAAGGAATATATTATGATGATTCAATTTATTCCTATGCCCCAAAAGGGTTACAACATTGGAGCGATATCATCCGGTTATCTATATAATTGGAAGATTTTCTACAATATGTTTTCTTTACGGATACCGCCTTATGAAAAAAGACGGTATCCCATATTTTTTATGTAAGTCTATCCGCCTGAATAGAATCCCCCTTCTTTCACTATGTGAATTATTCTTCTTTATTTTTTAGATACCATGCATTTGATAAAAGCTCTAAGATATCGACATTTACTACATAAAAACTCATGTCTGAATCATCTATCTCTTTTCCTGTAAAATTAATAACCACTTTTACTGTATCTGGGATCTTTCCAAGATCGGCAAGCGCATTTTTATCTGTCAGAATAATTCCACGTATCTCATGCTCAGTTATCAGTTCCTTATCTATCTTATCAAGTGTACCAACAATATTAAATCCTCGCCGTGTACATTCCTCATTATTAAAAAGAGCGTTACTTTCTCCCACAACTGCTATATTAACACCGCTGCCAATATTCATCAGCGCTTTGAATTTATTGTACATAAAAGTGTTGTTGTATCCATATTTGATATTCCCGGCATTTTCAATAAATAAACTAAAATCTCTCACAATACTATTTGCCGACTTAAACCCAAGCTCAGTAGCCACATCTTTAGCATGCACTTTTTCTACGTGTTCATCTATAAGCCTTCCAAAATACCTGTAATAAAATGGAACTCTTTCTTTTGTGTTGTTATATTTCTTCATATCATCATCCTTTAAAATACTCAAAACACAGACAAGCTGAGTATTTCTGTATCTTTGAGTTATTATACACATTTTTGTTTTAATGCCTATATTGTAGCACACAAAACACAAATGTGTGTGAAAAATCAAAATCTTAGTGAAACCAAAAATTACACTCATTACACTTATGGTATATTTTATTATTGCTTAAATATGTCTAGAGGTGTAATATGTTGGTAGACACAATTGGTGTATTTAAGATGTTGGAGGTGTTATTGCGTGAAATTATACAAAGTAATAAAAGACTGGGCAACAGCGGAAGAAGTCAAATACGAAAACGGCAGAGAAGTCTCGCTTCTTGTAATTGGAGAATATTCCCCAAAAGAGTACATCATTGTTAATATTTATTCCGACATCCTTGACGATTTAGTCAATAACCCGTCTGATTACGATATCAGAATCTCCCCCGGAAAAGAACCTATAATGACTGTTCTTAGAGATAACGACATTGTTTTTATCAATAAAGAAACAGCTATCTTAAAACAAGAAGTCCGCAATGCTTTAAAAGAAATCTCATCGGGAATCCTATTTAACGCCTATGTAGAAATAAGAAAAAATATGTGCAACAAAAATAAGCTTTCTAGTGCATTTCAGATTCTTGAAGGGATGCTTAATCAAGCAACCCAAAAAAACTTAAATCAAGCCCTTATCAGTTCAGTCTTAAAAGAATACCTTGAAGCAGCATTTTACCCTACAGACAAGGAATCCAAGGAATATATAAGGGCAATGAGCTATGATGATATCTTAAAGCTCATTTTAGAGATCAGAAGCTGTCAATTAACAGAAAACCTTAACGTAATCACTGATGAATATATCAGAGAGTTTGTCGGAGATAATCCGTCAAAACTTAATGAGATCAAAAAAACTCTCAATCTTGAACTTGAATACAGAGTGTTCATGGGGCAGCTAATAGAAATTTAAGGAGAAACAAAGATGTTACTTGAGCAAGGCGAAAAGCTTGTAATTGAAAACACTTCAACAAATCCAAGAGTTATAGCGCTCATTCTTGGAATTATCTTACTTATCATCTTCGCAGATTATGTAATAGAAATGTACATCTGCGCCCGAACAAAGCAGGAGCTCTACACCTTAAAGGAAGAGCTATTTGCACGAAGAAGAAATGATCACAATTCGAAAGGAAGAAAATAAATGCAGTATCCGGATTATATCGACCATGGCAACTATAGAGTTTTCAGAAACGGTAAGATTGTCAATACAAAGAATAACCGCGAGCTTGTACAAAAAATGATTAAGGGAAGCCACTACGTCAATCTGATTTCAAAAACTCCCGACGGCGGTAATATCAATAAAAAAGTATGTGTAGAAAGGCTCATGTATACCCTTTTTACAGGAGATGGCCTTACAAGAATGTTTTCTATTGTAAATAAGAATGGCTCTTTACAATCTGAATACGATATTGACGATCTCATCAAGGTAGAAAAAAGCAATAAATATCTATATGACAGCAAAGCCGAAGGTGGGAGCTTATTTGACGAAGCCACCTGTAAAGAGATTAGAAGTCAATACAACTTTGAACATAAAGCTATATCACAATGGGATAAACATGGCATGTCAATAAGAGAACTTGCTCTGAAATACAGTTGCAGCCCAAATACAATCCAAAGAATTTTGAAAGGAACATATGTTGCCAAAAAAGAAAAGAAATATATCTCAACTACATAA
Organism: Butyrivibrio sp. M55; assembly: GCF_900116865.1. Classification (GTDB taxonomy): domain Bacteria; phylum Bacillota; class Clostridia; order Lachnospirales; family Lachnospiraceae; genus Butyrivibrio. Next base: position 14,607 of record NZ_FPCD01000015.1, on the reverse strand, counting down.
AATTTTTTTGCTTTTCCTTGTCATTGTTCTTATAATGCCTCTTTTAACCGGATGTACAAATATCATTGAAAGAAAAAAGAATAAATATGTTCAAGTACAACTAACAAAAGATGAACTTAAAGATGATATCTTTTATATAAAGAACGGCACCAAATTTGTTCAGGTATATAAGGCCCAGACATACAATACTACAAGCACAGAGTCAGGGAGAAATAAAAAAGCAGTATTCCTTGGCCTTGATTTCGAAACAATACCTACGCTTTATAAAGGCGAGATAATCGCACTTACAACAAAAAGCACTACTTTTAAGAAAGTAGAGGTTGTCCGTTATGAAACAATCGGATATACCCTTGGGATGTTTGGGATAAAGAAAAATGACACTACAGGAACCCTTGATTTGAGCACGGAACAAAATCTTGCAGAAGGCAGTAATGCATATAAAACACTGAAAAAAAAGACTTACTCATCATCACTTCAACTTGTAAGCGTAAACAATCAACCCGTATCGGAAAGTATGATCAACGACACCGGAATATTTAACTGCCTGGAAGATAATGGCATTTATACACTTAAATATTACTCGGGAACAAAGCTTACATCATCACAGCTAAAAGCGGATATGTTTGCATTGCAGGAGTATGAGTACTATGAGATATGTGAAGCCGAAAATACATCAAACGGATATTTCTCTATTTCACTTCCCGAGGATGCCAAGAGCGGCTATTACTACATTGAAGGAGCAGGAATGTTTAAATACATTGCTGACAAAAAAGGAACCAATGAACTTGATATAAGCATGAACGAACCATATTACTCAGATGAATATTCCTTAGAAGATGCCTATTCGCAGAAATACTCCGTGGAATTTGATGTAAGGATGGCTAACGTGACCATAAATCTCTATTACGACGCTCTCTCAATAAATGATATTGAAGCAATTACCGGTAGAGCTGTAAGTCCTGATGGCACAGAATATGACTTAGACATAGATTACTCAAAGTCACTTATAACCGTCAGCCTTTTAGAGGCTATGGCAGGTAAGTGGAATATCTATATACAACCTAAAGACATAGCTATTACTAAGGCAAATATTGTTTCAAGTGCAAATCAGCAAGAAATAACGCAAGAAACATATAATTTCAGCTTTGATGAAGCACAAGAAAATACTCAGTTTATTGTTAAGTATAAGACATCTGCTAATACAACAGACAAAGTACCAGAGATTTATGCCCTTTTGGTTCTCCCTGATGGTACTACTCAGGAGCTTAAGCATAACACCAAAAACAAAATGCTTTACAGTAATGTGCCTTATATAAATGGTGGAAGTTATGTAGTAAAGGTATACCACTATACAGATACAGAAATTGATAATGTTACGACTGAAATCGGAGATCAATGTTGCGACGAAGATACCATCATAACGGTAACGGAGTAGATCTATGGAAACATCAACGACTGTATGTCTATTCATCATAATACTTTTTGTAGAGGCTGCTATTGAAGGAGCAAGAAGAGGTATCCTTTCAATAGCAAGTCCTGTAATAGCTTTTATACTTGCTTTATCAGTGGCAGGCACAGGAAATCTTGTCCTTGGAGATTTTACAGAAAAGATCTCTCAACCTGCTTATGAATCAGCAAAATATATCACAAATGAAATAATAAAGAATTACACAAGAGAAAGTCAGATTTTTCCCAAACACAAGGAAAACGACTCTGCAAAAACTATCTTTGACATAGAAATTGATCTTACAGATGAAATTAAAGACAACCTAAAGCATGATAAGAACGACATGGCAAGAAATGTAGTTGCTTTCATCCTTATCTATACGCTTGCAGGGATAGCTGTAAAAATTCTGATAGAAGTACTTGGAAAGAACTTTATCATATCAGTACCGGACAGAATACTGGGGATTATCGCAGGATCTATTATCTCAATTATAAAGATGTGGTTTCTTATGATACTTATTACATATATTTCAGCTTTTGTTCCGCCTGTAGCAGAACTTAATGAAAAGCTTTTAACAAGCAATCTGTATTCATATATTTATATGATCAATCCATTCCTATAAGGGGCAAGTAATTTATGAGTAAAGAAGAATTTATAAAAGAATTATCTAATGCAGGATATGATGCAGAATTTAATTCCCATGGCATACCTACAGTGTTTGTTGAAGTGCCAATGCTGATGAATGCTGCAAAAAAGGCGATAAGAACCGTAAGCAAAAAGTTTGGTTATGACCAAAGCTACAGCATATGCCTTTCAAAAATTAAATCAAAAACAAAGAATAACGGAGAGTCTAATGATGTTCAGAAGGATTATTGAAGATGCAATCAACGAAGCAGACATTAACAATGTAAGCATAAGAGAAAAAGAGGCTTTTTTACAGCAATACTATAGCGGTCAGATTTATGAATTCATGACACATGAAGAGATAATGGCAACACTAAGAATAGATGGAACAATACAAAATTGAAAAAATATATTTGATATCTCAAGACAGAAGAAACTTGAACAGACCATAATATAGATAATCCATATCTAAGGAGCGGCGCCGGTTGTAGTTTTCTTTTATTTGTTAACAACAAAATTCTTTCTTTTTATTAAGACAACCAAAAAGACAGTAAATATGCGGCTTATAAGCCATGTTTTAGCTAGAAAATTGGAATAAGTTACCTAGAGAACTGGATTTAGTCTTACAGAAAATTGGAATAAGATAGGAAGAAAACTGGAATGTTTATTAGCTAGAAAATTGGAATAAATTGCCTTGATAAATGGAAGAAGAGGGAAGAAAAAAGGACTATTTAGCCTAGAAAAATGGGCGTTTTAGCTAGAGAAATGGAATATTACAAAAAAATGGTGGTCTTGATTGTCTCAAAAGCCACTATTTTAGCGCATTTTAAACATCCTTCCGCTTTAACTTGGCTAGAAAATTGGAATAAGAAAAGATTTATGGCTAGAAAAATGGAATATAAGAAAGTTAATTAGTATTTAATAAAAAAATGTGTCCAAAATAAAATCAAAACACAATATTTTGTTTAGTGTAGTCCTATTTTTTCATAAATGTTTTCAAAATAGTCTAGAAAAATGGAATGTATAAATCTTTTAGCTAGAAAATCGGAATGTTTATTGGCTAGAAAATTGGAATGTTATTATGATGTCCGGAAACATCAGTATAAAAGCCGATTATAAGCGCATTTTACGTATAATTTAAACCCGTATTATATATATTTTAGCTAGAAAATTGGAATAAACTTGTATAGAAAATTGGAATTATGTTCATATATGCCTTGTAATTCATTTTGGCTAGAAAATTGGAATAACAATATTTAAAATTGGAATAAGTTTCGCAAGAAATGGATTGACTTAAAGCTTTTGGAAAAATATAATTAAGGCATGGAATAAGGAGGATGTGATGGCAAAAAAAACCAGGGGAAACCAACCGGACTTTTCGATACTTGAAGGAAAGTTTTATTCAAAGTCCAATGCGCTTGTAAACGCAAAGGGCAAAGGTTCTCTACTTTCACAGAAACTCTTTGCGGTAGGTATACAGCAGGCAGAGAAAGATGAAAAAACCGGAATTATAAGTTCTACTCTTTACGGAACAGATCTTCGTATGATATTTGGAGCTAAGAACGGTTCTTTTTATGACCAGATAAAAGAAGTAGTCCAGTCTGTTAAAGGTAAACCATCACTTCTTGATTACAGACTTGTATATGCAGATGATGCCACAGAGAGGGTTGAAGCTATTAACGTTATTACTGACTGCACCTTCGAAAACGGCATTTTAAACATCAGATACAATACAAAAGTAAATGATGACATCTACCGCCTTAAATCGAACTATACGACATATGCTCTTTCAGAGACAATGGGACTTAAGAGCATATACTCATTCAGGCTTTATGAAATACTTAAGGCTGAGTATGATAAGCAAAGCTATGTGGCACATAAGAACGGAAGAAATCTTAACAATGAAAAAGCATACGTTCTTGAGATAAATCTTACAGATCTTAAACTAAGACTTGGTATTATAGATCCATCAATTGATAAGGAAATTTTGAAGGCAATTCAGAGCGAAAATCCGGATTATAATCTGGTTGAAGAACTTGCAAAAGGACAAAAAGATGGTCGTAAATATTCCAAAGTATCTAATCTTAAAACATATGCTCTTAACAGGGCGAAAGATGAGCTTGCTGAAAAGACAAGCCTTTCCTTTGAGTATGAAGAGATAAAGGCTGGAAGAGGTGGAAAAGTAGTTGGAATCCGCTTCTTTATCAGGCATAAGGGAAAAGAAAAGAAAGACATCATAGATATCACTCCTGAGATAACAGAGGAAATGAAAGAGAACATCATCGACGAGATAAATGAGTATATTGATGAGAAGATAAAAATAAAGGACCTTAAGGCTATAGCAGAAGAAGCTGATTATGATATCGAAAAGATCAAGAAACAGTATGATCTTATGAAGAAAAAGAAGAATAAGATTGAAGATATTGTAGCTTATCTTATCAAGGCCATTAGAGATGATTACTCAGAACCGGTAACTAAGGTTAATAGCTTTAATAGTTTTAATAGTTTTGAGCAGAACCACTACAATTTTAAAGAACTTGAAAGAAAACTTCTTGATAATTAGTATTTGAAATTTCAGAATACTAATAGTATAATTAGGATAAAGTAAAACATTCATCCGTAAAATCAAAAGAGTCATGACATTTTGTTGTGGCTCTTTTTTTGTTATATAAAATAAAAATTACGCCTTACCAGGCGATTAAATAGATATCAGATTAACCCAAGGAACAAACCATAGGATGCAACGATTCGTCACGAATAATACTCTGTTGAGTTTTGTATCGCCACTATATTTTGGTCTGTTTCTTTTTTATTGGAGGAAAAGAAGATGATTGGATTTAAAACAGCAAACAATAGGTATTACGTTGACCTTACAGAAAAAAAGGTAGTAGGTGGTGCTATCAACGAATTTAAGGAATTCGAGGAGGCAATCATTATTGTCGGACGTCCCGCAGAATTTCTTTTCAAGGATGGAGGTTCTATGAAGACTTCCACAGTACAAAATTATATTTAAAGTAAATGATAAGGCTGATTTCGAAAGAATGAGGCCTTATTTTTAATTAAAAGTTTGCATAAAATACGCTAATGGTGTAATATTGTTGTTATAAAAATGGAGAAAGGAGAAATAGTATGCTTTCACAAGAACAAGAAAGAGCGGCAAATGCCATAGACGGTCAGGTCTTAGTTGTTGCCTGTCCCGGATCGGGAAAGACGACAACAATCATGCAACGTGCGCTTAACATGGTAAATAGAGGCATAGATCCTAACTCCATGATAAATATCACGTTTACTAAAGCAGCGGCAGATGAGATGGCAAAGAGATTTGAAAAGCTATCAGGTGGTATTAAGATGCCATTTTCAACAATCCATGCATTTTGTTATAGGCAGCTTTGCACTGAGTATGGCTATACACAGGACGATATCATAAAAGAGTCTGAAAAGTGGATATACATATTCGATCATTTAAAAGGAAGTGCGGCTCCTGCGCAGGTCGAGGATATGGTAAAGGAGGCTATGGAGGGAATTTCTTTTATAAAGAACAAGGAATTATCAGCCAAAGCCTTTAGGACAGAAAAATTAGATAGGCAGACATTCCTTGATATATTTAAAAGATATGAGGAATATAAAGAAAAGCTTCATAAGATTGATTTTGACGATATGCTCATAGTTTTCAGGGATAAACTTATCTCCGATAAGACTTTTCTTTCAAAGCTCCAAAAGAAGTATAAATATATTACTGTAGATGAGTTCCAGGATGTAAACAAGATTCAGGCAGATATCTGCTACACGATAGCAGGACCTGACGGAAACATATTTATAGTCGGGGATGATGACCAGAGTATTTACGGATTCAGAGCCGCAGAGTCAAAGATAATGCTTGATTTTGCAAAGACCTATCCTAAATGCGTAAGGATCAACCTTGATACCAACTATAGGAGCTGTAAGTCAATCATAACGATAGCGGATAATCTTATTCAGAACAACAGAACAAGATTTCCTAAGGAATTCAAGGCGTTCAGAAAAGAAGAAGGAACATTACATGTCCTAGAATTCGAATCCGGCTTTGTTCAAGCTAAAAGGATTGCAGGAGAGATAAAGAATGCGGTTTACAAAAATGAACTTGAATATAGTGATTTTGCAATTCTCTTTAGAACTAATAATTTATCACTTCCTCTTACAACAATCCTCATTAAGGAAGACATACCTTTCTATATGAAAGAAAGAGTAGCGTCCATACATCAGGATCCGATATGTGATGATATAAGGGCATATTATCAAATAGCAAGTGGATATGAAAGAAGAGGAGATCTTCAGAGAATATTAAACAAGCCTTCAAGATATCTTCCGGTAGATGCATTTCTTAATATAAACTTCGATGAAGCAAAACTGTTAAAGGCTGCCGATAGTGCTAATATAAAGCCATTTGCAAGAGAAAAACTCAAGGATCTTTGTTGGGATATCAGGGCTTTAAAGGATAAGAAAAATCCAAAGGAATTCTTAAACTACCTCATGGGGCCTATGGAATACCGCTTAGGGCTTAAAAAGACGGCAGAATACCTTAACAAGGATGTTAATGAATACTATGAAGTACTGGATGAGCTTATTGCCGAAGCCTCTGAATTTAAAACAATGGAAGAGTGGTTTAACTATATTGAGATTTATGAGGTAAGGCTTAAGGAAGCATCTAAGAAAAAGAAAGGTGGTGTATGCCTTTCAACGTTTCATGGTTCTAAGGGACTTGAGTGGAAATTCGTCTTTGTAGTCAACATAAACGAAAAGGTCATACCATACATTAAAGCTGCTACCGCAGAAGAATTGGAAGAGGAAAGAAGAATGTTCTATGTTGCCATAACAAGAGCAAAGGACATTTTATATCTTTCATATCTTTCATCGAGACAGAAAGAGAGCGTTCCATCAAGATACTTTGAGGAAATGGGTATTGAAGTAGATGAACTTTTCGCAGGGAAAAAAGATTTACAGCTTGATGAAGAGAAGGGACTTGGAATATGAGTGGTGAACTACCACTATGCAGGCTACAAAATGACATAGAAAGGACTTCTTATGATTTAAAAATACTATTATCCTGAGTAATTACAATCTTGACTTAATACGCAAATAGCGTATATAATGATAATATCGTAAAAAGAAAACAACGTAAAAATTAAGCAGTTGCCAATCATCCCTTGGCGGCTGCTTTTTTGCGTTTATATAGATAATTATAAAACATAAGGAGGACTTAAGATGGGCGGATTCCCATTTGAAACAAGAGATGTTCTTACTTTGATGGGTTATCATGTTCCATCAGGCAAGGGCAATATCTATATTCCATGTCCTTACTGCATGGGTAAGAAAAAGACCTTAAACTTTAATCTTTCAAAGAATGTGTATCGTTGTAATAAGAACGATGAGCACAAAGGCAACATCCTTACTTTCTACCGTGATCAGATGGGGCTTTCCGACAATAAGGAAGCATATAAGCAGATCATGGAAAGGCTTCAAATGGGTGATAAGCTATCGGCCGTAAAAGCCGTTATTTCTTCAGATGAAGATAATGAAGTTAAGATGGCTAGCGTAGATAAGAGGAATCTATTCTATACAAAGCTTCTTAAACAGTTTTCTTTATCAAAGAAGAACGCAGATGATCTGCTAAAGAGAGGATTCACAAAAGAAGAGATAAAAGCTCTTGGGTACAAGACCGTGCCAGCTCCTAATGATGTAGAAGAGATAGGAACAGCCTTAAAGGAGATGAATCTTTCATCGGAAAGTTTCGAAGGTATTCCCGGAACGTATATAAGCAATAAGGGTAATTGGTGGCTTAATATATGGAAAGGCGGTATTGGAGTTAAGTATCTTGATATCTTTGGGAGATGTCAGATGATTAATGTTCGTAAGAACGAAGAAGAGCGTCAGATCGACAAAGATGGAGAAAAAGAGTGCAAATACTATCCTATTTCTTCTAATGGTAAAAAGAAAGGCACTTCTGCGAAACAAGTAATACATTATGCTGGCAAAAGACATAAGGCTAAAAACGGCCTTATGGTGCTCGATGCGCCAAAAGATGGAAAAGCCTACATAACAGAAGGTGTGATAAAAGGAGATTTATATCATTGCATATCTGGAAATCTTGTTATCTGTACACCCGGGGTTAACTGCCTTGGAGCTCTAGAAAAAGAAATCCCATATATAAAAAAAATTGGGATAAAAGAAATATGTATAGCTTATGACATGGACAGAGTAAAGAATATAGAAGTCCTTATAGCTTTACAGAAACTTGGGATGTTTTTAATAGAAAAAGGTTTTATAGTCACTGTAAAAGAGTGGTCAACGACCATCACTTACTTTGATGGAAGCCATGGAAAGCTTGATAGCCACAAGAACTTTGTAGTAATTCCTGAAACATATCAGAAAGCATTAAAGGATGCGGAGTACAATAAGGTATCAATAGATGAGATATTGACAAACAGAATCATTAAAAGAGCCGCTGGGATTGGTAGGACAGATTTTTTATTTGCTTTTGAGTCTTCTAAAGAAGCAAGAGAAAATATGGAAGTCTATTACCGGTTCAAAAATCTTTGCATCGAAAACAATGTAACCTTAAAGCCTTGCTTTTGGAAACTTGTTTACAAGGGGGTTGATGATTTCTATGCACATAAAGAAAGAGGCATTGAAGCATAAGGAGGATAATGACATGGAAAATATAGTTAATACAGATATCGCACTTAGCGGTACAGTATATCCTGGAAATATCGTTTTTAACATTGATGAGATAAAGGAACAGGCGCTTGCTATCAAGCAGATGTATGAGACAATGGTATATTCTGCATCGTCAGCAAAGCAGAGAAACACTGATATGAAAAGTGACAGGGCAAAACTTAATAAGGCAGCCAAAGAGGTAAAAGAAAAACTTTCCGAAGTTAAGTCAGCGTACATGACGCCATTTTCTAAGTTTGAGGCAGGCATCAAAGAAGCTGTAAACACTATCGGGGAGGCGACAAATATCCTTGATAAGAAAATAAAGGAGTTCGAGGAAGCAGAAAGAGCCGAGAAAAAGGCTCAGATCACTGATTACTATGATAAGTCCTTTATAGCATCAGGCATTGATCCTAATGTAAAGAATGTGATTTTCACTATAATCTATGATCCTAGATGGGAAAATGTCAATGCAACTCAGAAAGCATATAAAGAAGGCATCGATGATGGTCTTACTAGGTATGAGAGCGGAGTTAAAGCCCTTTCGAGTGATATCTACAAGAACTATCGTGATGAAGCCATGGAAGTATTTCTTCAGAATCTTGATCTTGCAGCTGCTCTTGAAAAGGTTGAAGCCTTAAAGAAGCGTGATGAGGAGATACTTCGCAGAGAAAAAGAGAGACTTGAAGCAGAGGCAAAAAGAAAAGCTGAAGCTGAGATTGCAGAAGCAAAGAGACGTGCAGAAGAAGCTGAGAGAAAAGCAAAAGAAGCACAGGAAGCAGCAGAGCTTAAGGCGAAGAGGGAATTTAGCCGTGCTGAAAAGGCAATGGAAATAAAAGCTTCAAATGCAACGCCGGATCTTGTTGATCCTATTGCAAATATCAGTTCAAAGACAAAGCTTGCGATTCATGTCATTGGAGGTGCGATTGTTGGTGTCTATATAGATAACAACATTCAGTTTGACCTTACAATTTTCGATGAAGATGTATCGGAGCAGAGAGAACTCGCTGAGTTTGCAAAGACAACAACGAATATGAAGAAAATATACTAAAACAATACAATTAAGACCTCTTCGGAGGTCTTTTTTGTTGAGCAAATATTGACATCTAACTACGCCAATAGTATATTTAGGGTGAATGATAATTGCAAAAATACATGCTTCTAGTAGTAACTAATAAACCGAAAGAGAAGGGAGGAACATGAAGAAAACAGGAGAAACTAATCTACTCTATTTTATTTACAGGCAGCTTCAGAATGATCCATTTTGGGTGACTATTATGAAAGAAGCCAATGATCTTGATGTATGTAATTTTTACCTGCGGGTTGCAGCCTTAACAAAGATTGGGTTTATAGATTACAAAAAGATAACAGGAGCAGATACTAAAATAATCACGGATTTTATAAATCTGCATCCAAACAAGAAGCAGATAGATGTTTTTCTTTGTGATATAGCAACAAACTGATAGCTTATGAGGAAAATAATATGAAAATACATAGAAATTTGGTGAAAAGAACAATAGCTATAGTAGGCGCAATGATTATGACTTTATCAACAGCCATATCTGCTAAAGATGCAAGACTTATAAATTCAAAAGGAGTTATCAATTTGAACACTAATGAGGGTTCAGTCTCCATTGATACAGACGATATCGAAGATAATGCTCAAGCTCTTGCTGGGTTAGATAGTCAACTTGGTGGTTTGTCTTTTAAGCATGAGGATGGTTATTACTGGGCAAAGGTCGGAGAAGACGGATCATGGGAAAAGATAGGAGCTGTTGGTAGCGCTGAACCTTGGATGGTTCTAAAAAGTGCCGGCGCAAAGAATATCACATTCTCATCAGAATCAGGTGTAGATATTGCAGGCACAATGGAAAATTATGCCGGAAACAAGAATCTTTTAGTAACTTCACATGCAAAAGTTTCAAATATTGGAGCTTCCTGTATGATTTAAACAGGGATTGACCTAAAAAGAATACCTCAAGTAAAGTTGGATTGTTACTGACCTGACCGTTGGTAAAATCCAAAACTACAAGAGGTATCTTACATGAATGCTAAAACAACAAGACAGAAAAATCAAGAAGAAAAGGGATTCTCAGTGATAAACACGTTATCAGCTGAGGAAAGACAGTCAAGGATTGATGAGCTCTTGAATACAATGCAGGCGAAGACCTGGCATGATCTGGAGACATCAGGAAAGTTTGACAAGAATGCCAAGCTCTCATTTATATCAGAGGACATGCTTATAGTTGGATGCGATATAGGCAGTGAAACCCACTATCTGAGAGCTATAGATATAAGAGGCAGAGAACTTAGCAAAAAGCCATTTTCCTTTACTAATAACGAAGAAGGCTTCGAAAACGCTAAGGCATGGATTGTAGAGCTTGCTGCAGTAAATGACAAGAAGCAGATAGTCTTAGGACTTGAGCCTACAGGTCATTACTGGTTCTGTATAGCCACATGGCTCATAAGCAATGGAATAAGTGTTGTACAGGTAAATCCATATGCAGTAAAGCAGACGAAGGAGGTTGAGGACAACAGCCAGCTTAAGGATGACAGAAAAGATCCAAAGGTTATAGCAAACCTTGTTATGAACGGAAACTACGGGATGCCATATCTTCCAGAGGGTGTATACGCTGATCTGCGTAGCCTTTCGCTTCTAAGGAGCCAGCAAAACGAAAATAGGATCCGTTGCATTAACAGATTGCATAGACTGATGAAAATACACTTTCCTGAATATAAGGACGCATTCGGAAAGACGGATGGCAGTTTTGCATTGGAAATGCTCAAGGTTGCACCATTTCCGGAGGATATTGTCAAACTTGGAGAGGATGGAATCAGAGAAATATGGCACAATGCTAAGCTCAGAGGACGCGGTTATAGCAGGGCATCGGAAATATTTAGGTATGCCAGTGCCAGTGTGGGCAGAAAAGAAGGCATAGAGGCTGATAGATATGCAGTCAAATGTTATGTCGAGGAAATGATTTCCTTGGATGAAAAGATTTCTACAATCGAAGCAGACATAAAAGAAAAATGCATGGAAATACCACATGCTGAGAAAATCCTTGATATAACTGGTCTTGGTCAAAACATAGTTGCAGGAATCATATCTTCAATGGGAGATATTGATAGATTTGATGATGCTAAAGAAATACAGAAATTAAGTGGTCTAAACCTTGTTGCCTGTAGTTCGGGTAAGCATAATGGCGAAACAAAGATAAGCCATAGAGGACGCAAAGAATTGCGAACCTGGCTGTTTCAAGGGGCAAAATCGGTAGTTGCTCATGCGGAGGAATTCCAGTTGCTACATGAGTACTATACTACGAGGAATAAGAATCCGCTTAAGAAGATGCAGTCGCTGATAGTCATAGCGTGCAAGCTTCTGAGGATTATATTTGCAATCCTGAAGAAAGGTGTCACATATGACCCACAGAAGATGCTTGATGATATCAAGAGATTTGAAGAATCTGAAATAGTAGCTGCATAAGATAGACATGTTTCCGGAATCCTGCCGAACTGTGGAATGATATTCGACAGCTGGGCAGGGTTCCGGATGGTAACCCGAAAACAGTAGGAGCAGGTCTTCTACATTACAACTGCCAACTTATGTATAGATGGATTGCGTCCACCGCTCATCGGTACCATCTGGATCATATGTGGGTCAGCTAACAAGTACCAAAAACAAACAAGAGCTGTAGCTGGCGCAGTTTTTTCCTTAGGGCATAGACCCTGTATTGGAGCTTTGCTGGCACTTGGTGTATGAATTGGTTGGACGAAGGAAGTTGGGACATGATCCCTTTAGACACGGAAGGTTAACCATCATAGTTGATTAAAGGATAAATGGCCTTCATAGAGCAAAAAAAGAGGATGCTTTATTAGTGCTACCTTAAATCATCTATTCAGTACATGATACTATGGCAATTCATCACCTTTGGCTCCTGTTTTGAGGAATTTAAAATCGTCAAAGCCTGTAAAAATCTATATTGAGGGCTTGACATAATAGGAAGGGAAAAAATATCTGTCGTTAGAAGTGCCATTTACAGGTTATTATACCGCATTGGATAATGCGCTTGACGCGGATACTACTAGAATCAATTATGCTCTTGCAGAGCTCGGAGATGCAGAAGCTGAAAATGTTCTTGATGGAAAGTATTTTACTTCATCAGCAGGTATCCGTACAAAAGGTAGCATCAAAAATAATGGAGTTCTTAATTGGAATCCGTCAGGTATCGCAACAATTGCTATTAATGGGTTCTATTCTGGCGGAACTGTAAGCACAGCAAACGCTTATAATGCTGGTTATGAAGCGGGAAAGCGTGCGGGCATCGCTGAAGGAAGAGGGCAAAATACAGGATTTGGAAGAGGTTCTTATACATTAGATACATTGGCGTGGATTGGAAGAGCTTGTGATTGTTATAGCAATTCTTATATGATTTCTCCACCTATGGGGTATGACGGAACGGTATCTTTAGATTATATTGCATCAGGTGGCTGGAGGGATCATCAAACAGGTGGCGTAACAGGTACATTGACAGTACATAATATGACGAGAGGAACGAGCGTTTCATATTCCGGAAGCAAAGAGGGAAGATTGAATATAACAGGGCGTACTCTTAGCTTTTATAAAAACGATGTAATTAAGATTACATTGGATGCAAATTCGCCTAGCTGGCATGCATGGTGCCAAGGAGGTGTGACATTTTATTAAGATATATCAAATGCTCATTTATAAGAAAACGAAACAGGAATCCTCATTCCAGAAAGAAACAGATATTTTTTTAATATAACAATAATCAGAAAACTTATGAGGAAAATGATATGAAAATTCAAAGAGGAATTATAAATAAAACAATAATTGCAATATGCAGCTTAGCTCTTTCTTTTTGTACAGGAATACATGCTGAAGAGTTAAGACTAACTAATTCAAATGGAATAATTACTATAAACACGAACGATGGCTCAGTTACTATTGATACAGACGATATCGAAGATAATGCACAAGCATTAGATGCATTAGAAGGTCAGCTTAATAATATCTATTTTAAATATGAAAGCGGCTACTATTGGGCTAAATCAAGCGCGGATAGTGAATGGGAAAAGATAGGTGCCGTAGGAAATACTGAGCCTTGGATGGTCTTAAAGAACACTGGGGATAAGGATATTACATTTTCATCGCAATCTGGTGTAGACATTGCAGGTGCAATGGAAAACTATGCAGGAAATAAAGAACTTTTAGTAACCTCAGATGCAACGCTATCAAATATTGGTGGTACAGATTGCCTTTCACTTGAAGTTCCATCTACAGGATATTACACCGCATCAGGCAATGCACTTGGCGCAGATACGACAAAACTCAATTATGCGCTATCAAAGCTTGGGGATGCGGGAGTAGCAAACGTCCTTGATGGAAAATACTTTACTTCATCAGTAGGGATTCGTACAAAAGGCAGCATGGCAAATCACTCTGAAGATGTAACAAACAAAAATTCCAATACTGGCTATCTACCTAAGAATGGCGCTAATTACCTATCGGTTACAGTTCCATATACAGGCTATTATACTGATGCAACTAAACTGATTACCGGGGTTAAATATAATCCAACGGGAAGAGTTTCACAGATGCCAAACAAACAGACAATCGATCAAAATATTGGTAATGCAAATCCAAATCTTGCTTCGTCCGTTTTAAAGCTGGGTATGAATCAGTCTCTTACGATACCGGCAGGATATTACAGCAATGATATTGTTATAGATAATGGTGCCAAATATAGAGGCGGGAGTCCGTATATTGGAAGTGGTCAACCGTCATATAACATTAAAAATATACGAAGTGATTGGGATTCATTAAC
>NZ_FPCD01000012.1 GCF_900116865.1 Butyrivibrio sp. M55 | reverse complement strand
GACATGGCCTGGGCTCTCTCAATAGAGTACTTGGCACCGCAGGAGGGACAGAAACGAGAATGACATCGAAAAGGAACAAACTTAAAATTCCCGCATTTGGGGCAGCCATACATGGCACCTCCAAATGCAGGGTCACCACAGTTGATCATCTTGTCTATGTTTTCCGTGACAGATGACCGTGGATGAAGAGTATATTGAATTTCTTCGTAATGGTCGATGAACAATTCTTGTAATGTATTCCGTTTCATAAAACCATTATGGAAGATTTAAGGCAAAAAACAACCCCAACCCCTCATGAGTGAGGGGCAGGGGAGTTGAAGTGCCACAGGCACTTTTTTATCGTTTTTTCATCGCAAAACAAGCCCGGTCTGTAATATAATATTGATACAAAAACTAATCTAATGTTATTGAAATGAATGACCGATAAGAAGTAATAAGTAATAAATGGAAGCCGTTAAAGGTTATATCAGGAGGATTGCCTATTGACATCTAGAGATATAAGCCTTATTGCAAAGAGAGGGTTGCGGAATGCATCTTTCGATATCAGACGACTTTTGAAAATGAGCTGGAGACACATACTTCGTTTGCTGATCTCCGTGCTTGTTGTTTACATGTGCTTTTTGATTGTAGAAACAGGAAGCGTAACTTCATTTAGAGGTGCGATTCCGGTTTCGTTTTTTAGTGGTGTTTTATTTCTTAATTTTTCTATTTTTGCATTTTTATTGTCTATATTGTATCTATTTGTCGGAAATGACGTCATATGTAGTGTTGTTTCCGTTACAATTTCCTCTATCGTTGCGATTATAAATCATTATGTTATCTTGCTGCACGGAATGCCTCTTACATTCCAGGAGCTTCAGAACTTTGGAACTGCACTCAATGTTATAAGAGGAGCTACGCTTGCACCGGATGAGACTTTCTTTAAGATAATAGGATTATTCTTTTTTGGAATATTTTTGGCACTTGCTTTGTATCTTATTGATGGGAAAAAGAAAGAGGCCTGGGGCGAAGGGCTGTGGAAGAGACTTATCTATGCAATAGTCACTTTTGCGATATTTGATATGGTTGTTCTTTCACCTGTTTCCAAAAAGCCTGAGAGTATTCTGGCATGGTCGTGGCGGGAAGTTTATCCCACATACGGATATGCACTTTGCAACCTTGAGTCATTCCAAAACCTCAGAAACGTTGTAAGCAGGCCTGATAACTATGATGTGGCTGATATTCCCACATTTAATGTCTCGACATGGTATTCGCAGGAGCGGCCTGATATTATCCTTATACTTAATGAGACATTTTATGATTTCGGTGTTGTGACCGATCTTGAGACCGATACGGAGTACATGCCCTATATTTCAGGTATGGATGATGTGAAAAAAGGGTATGTAGTTGTTCCGAACTACGGAGGCGGCACAAATGCCACTGAATATGAGCTTCTCACAGGAAATTCGAATAAGCTCATAAATAACATGGCTCCGTTTAATGTACTTGATATGAATAACAGCCTCAGCATTGTATCAATCCTGAACGAGCTTGAATATGAGACAACGGCAATGCATTCGGAATCGGGTTCCAATTATTCGAGATACAGAGGCTATGAGGAGCTTGGTTTTAACAATGTATATTTTGGGGAAGATTTTCATGACCTTGAATATTACGCAAACAGAGCTTATGCAACGGATAAATCATTGTATGACAATATGATAAAAAAATATGAATCCAACGTTGCAAAACAGGCAGGAGGCGAGAATGTTCCGCAGTTCATGTATCTTTTGACCATTCAGAATCACGGTGGCTGGGATCAGAATCCCGGAAGCGAGGACGTGATTCATTCGCTTAAGGACTATGGAGCATCGACGGATACATTAAATGAATTTTTATCCTGTATTCAGGCTTCGGACAAGGCTTTTTACGATCTTATAAATTATTACAAAAAAGTGGACAGACCGGTGGTTGTCTACATGCTTGGCGATCATTGCCCGTCATTTGCATATGATGTGATGGACAAAGAGATGTCACCGGATATAAAGGAATATAACTTAAGACGTACACCTTTTCTTATGTGGTCTAACGTAGAGATGCAGGAATCATGGACGGACAGCATAGGAACTGTAAGCACAAATTATGTTATTCCGATGCTGTTAAAAGAACTTGATATGCCAAGACCTGCTTATTATCAATATATGACTCAGATAGCAGATAAGTACCCTGTGCTCGGATCGGGCATGAGGTACATGGATGATAAGGGAACCGTACACTTGTATGATGAAGCGCCGATTGATGTTAACGGATATTTCTTTATGGAATATAACAATATCGGCGACAGACAGGGAAATATCCCGGATCTGTTTAGGGTACAGCGATGATTAGAAAAATGACGACAGATGAATATAATAATGTTTCCAAAGTGAATGTCTCTGAAGAAGAGAAGGTTATTCACAAGGGAGAAATGCGCTTTTTTAAGACTGTAGGCATTTGTTTGTATATTCTTTCATTTATTCTGAACATATGGCTGCATGTTATCGTTCTTAAATATGCGCTTGTAAGAGTGGAGGCAATGAGCAGCGTGCTGTTCTGGCTGTTCTATATATGGTCATTTATTGCGTTTACTCATGCGACAGTGTTTGCCGTAGATTTTATCTTTTCGGTTCTTCCGCCGGTTGTTTCGATACTTAACGGAAAGAAAAAGATAAATAACGATGCTTACATGAATACTCTGTGGCTTGATTATGATAAGGACAGCCTTCCCGATGTTACGATTTCAATTCCTGTGTACATGGAGGAGAACGGCGTTATATTCGAGACTGTATACAGAAGTAAGCTTGCGGCAGAAGATTACGAAAAGCAGACGGGAAAAGAGTGTAATGTAATAGTTTCCGATGACGGAATAGGAGTTCTTCTTAAAAATGTTGGTACTATCGAGTCTTTGGAAGAAAAAATCGAAGAATATTCAAGATGCGGAAGCGTTGCGGGATTAGAGGTTGGATCTGACGCATACAGAGTTATAGAAAGAGTGTATTTCTATAGAAAGACAGGTGTGAGTTTTGTTGTCAGACCTCCTTTCAACAGACCCGGAATATTTAAAAAATCATCAAATCTGAATTACACGTTAAGGATAGGTCGCAAAGTTGATGAAGGCAATAAGATAAGTGGTCTTGTCGGTGAAGGTGCAGAGTTTGAAGGCGGACATGCAGAGGGCAATATCCATACGAACTCCATAATACTTCTTATCGACAAGGATTCGGGTCTTCATCCCGAGATAATAAGCGCGATAGTACCTGAATTCACAAGAGATGACAAACTTGCATATGTTCAGTGCGCAACTAAAGCGTCTAACATGGAGGAAAACTATTTTGCAAGGCTCTCGGGAAGACAGGTTAACAATAATAACCATAATGTATTTCCGTGCATGGCACTGAAGGGCATATTTGTCCCGCTTGTAGGACACAATGTGTTTATAAGAAGATCTGCACTTGCAAATCTTGGATATTGGCATGAACACAGAGTTTCGGAAGATTTTGATCTTGCTATAAGACTTTATGCACGTGGCTGGCATGGCAAGTATGCTCAGGTTCAGGGACTTGAATTTACCGAGTATGCTTCCAGAACATATTCAGAAGATGCCATGAAGGAATACAG
Source organism: Butyrivibrio sp. M55 (assembly GCF_900116865.1). GTDB lineage: Bacteria > Bacillota > Clostridia > Lachnospirales > Lachnospiraceae > Butyrivibrio. The sequence continues at coordinate 94,545 of NZ_FPCD01000012.1, read as the reverse complement.
ATATACATACGGCCTTATCGAGATGTTCTTAAGCGGTACCATGGAGTGGGGCAAGACCAGATGGTATGACACTTTTTACATGATCATCTATTTCATAGCAAGGATAAATAATGCTTTGCTTTTGCCGTATATAGTTATCATCACACTGACCGGCATGCTTGATCTCATGTTTTTGGGATATGCCCTTTGCTGCGTGGTATTTATCATTTTGCCGTCGCTTAGAACCATATTGCTGGCAAGAAAGATAAAAAAAGAGTATCTCTTTAGGATATCTGAGAGTTTTATGATGTTCTTTACGTTTTCCGGATGTACATTCCCTGCGGGAGCCGGTGCTGTAAAGTATTTCCTTAACGTAATAACCAAGAAGGAACATGCTTTTCCCGCTACTTCGGTAAGTACGCTGGTTTACTCGTTTAAAGAAGGTCTCAGATTCATTTACAAGTACTTCCTCAAGAATAAAGGCGTTCTTGTTGTATTTGCTTTCTGCGTTGAAAGAATACACCATATACTTCTTTATTCTTCACGTGTCGGAGCGGCAGAGGCTGCCTGCATATCAGAGCTTTTTTTGATAGCATTTGCTCCGTTTTTCATGACACCGCAGTTGTTCCAGCGAAAGAAAGGTGGAATTTTGATTCGAAGGGAGTCCGATAATATGCTTAAATGTTTTAATGCTTCTATTTTCTTCAGAGAGGCAAGAAAATTTGTAGATGAAAATGTTGATAAGCATCTTTTCCTCTATGCTGTCGAGATAGATAATTTCCACGTGCTGAACCTGTGGTACGGACATGACGTGGGAGAAGAATACGCAGACAGGATAGGTGATAAGCTGGCATATATAATCGATAAATACGGTGGCGTTCCCGGACATATTTCCGGCGGAAACTTTATCTGTGTTGTACCGAACGGAGATGCTCTTTTAAATCAGATCCAGACCGAGATGTCGGATTATGTTAAGACAGACCCTAAGTTTATGGGATTTTTCCCGCTTATAAGTGTTTATGAGATAAATGACACAACTCTTGCCATAGAAAAGATGTATGACAGGGCTCTTCTTGCACTTGACGGACTCAGAGGAAAGTTAAAAGAACGCTCGGTTCACTATAATGCGGATATGGACAAGAAGCTTGATGCAGAAGTTAAGATGCTTAGAGATGTTCACAGAGGTATAGACAGCGACGAGTTTACATTCTTTGTTCAGCCCAGATGCGACATAGACACAGGAAAAATCGTTGGTGGCGAGGCACTTGTTCGTTGGAAACACAGAGAGCGCGGATTTGTCAGCCCGGGTGAGTTTATTCCTGTTCTTGAGAAGTCGGGACTTACGCTTATCGTCGACCAGATTATTTGGGAGAAGGTTATTGCATGGCAGGGCAAAAGAATCAAAGACGGAAATGAATGTATTCCGGTATCGATCAATATAACCCGTGCGGATCTTTTTTCCATAGATGTAAAGAAGACACTCGAGGATCTATGCGAAAAGTACAAAGTGCCGTATAAACTTGTAATGATAGAAATTTCGGACAAGACATATAACGACGTTGATAAAGAAATCCTGGCCATGATAGATGAGCTTTCAAAAGCCGGATTCCCGCTTGTAATAGACGGTTTTGGAAGCGGATATTCATCAATGATCATGCTTAAGTCTGTAAAGCCGGATATCATCACTTTTAACCTCAGAGTCTTAAACGATCAGGAGGGACATATATCAAAAGCAGCAGTGATACTTCAAACTGTTGCGAACTGTGTGGATGTTTTGGATGTTCCGCTTGTTGTAAAGACGGTCGAGACGAATGAACATGATGAATGCCTTAAGAAATACGGATGTAAGTATGGTCAGGGATTCTTTTACCATAAACCGATGGAAGTCAGTGAACTTGAGAAACTGATGCGTGTAAGTGAGAATGTGGATTATGGCGGAATAAAGAGTAAGATGGCTGAAACGGTCGATGTTGCACGTGAGTTGGAAATTATAAGTTCGGATAAGAGCTCAAGAGTTACGGGCGTGTTCTTAAAGAAGGATGACGCTATTTCCGTCGAGAAACTGGATGACAGGCTTGGACGGGTTGTTGGTGATTGCAGTGAAGTGTCATGTGAGAACTTTGTCGGAGTTGAAGAAATTTTTGAAGATGCTGAACTTGAACCTGAAAATTATGCGATGGGCATGATCAAGGTAAAAAGTACCGCGGGTAATATGATCCCGTTCCTTATGCGTGCGATCTATATTGCCGAAAATGGCGGAACCAACAAGTATTTCTGTGATTTTACCGATATGAGACGTTATAAGAGGAGAAATGTCGGAGTAGAGTGATAGACAAGCTAAAAAAAGCGCCGATTCGGATCATAGTGTTTATGACTGCCAGTTTATTGCTGGCAGTTATTTGCATTGTCTATTCGGTAAATTATCAGAGCTCATTAGATTTAAGCGAGAAGTACGGTGATGAAAAAGAGCTTGCGATATCGGCTTTAAGATCGGGACTTTCGGATGTGTCAAAAGACCCGGCGGATGGGAAGAAACATTTTTTGCTTGCCTCTTATGATACGGATGATCGCAGTCAAAAAGATATAGCTTACTCGTATGACAATGCTTTATGCGCACTTGCGTTTATGGCGGATGGAGATAAGGAGTCTGCAGCCGCTATTCTTGATGCGTTTGTTTATGCCGCGGTGAATGACAGGGGAGATGTGTGCAGGGTCAGAAATGCTTATGCGGCGGGTGAGATAGTGGGAGATATATGTGGAAGTGTAAGGCTCCCCGGATATTATGACAGCGAGCGCGATATGTGGATCGAGGATCCGTCTCTTGTCGGCAGCAGTAGCGGCAATCTTGCGTGGGTGTCGCTTGCGCTTCTTTGGTATGACAAGTTATACGGTGAAGAAGAGGACACATATTTTTATGTAAAGACTGCGACTGCCCTGATGGATTGGATTCTTGATAATTGCTCCGATGAAAATGCAGGTTTTATCGCGGGTATAAATGGCTGGCCTGAAAATGATATGTCAAAGGCACAGGTGCTCAGTTATAAGTCTCTTGAACATAATGTTGACTGTATGGCGGTTTTTGACGCGCTCTATGAGATAACGGGAGATGAGAGATATAGCGAAGCCGCCCGGAGTTCTGAGGAGTTTATACAGAGTATGTATGATGCGAAAAAAGGATATTATTATACGGGAACATCATCTGACGGTGTGACACCGAGTGTTGAGCCTGTTGTGCTTGATGCGCAGGTTTGGACAGCCCTTGCGCTTGATGATGCCGGAAAGAACAGTAGGCTTCGAAAGAACATCGGTAAGATGAAAACTTCCGATAAAGGATATGCTTTTTGCCTTGAGGAGGCAGCAGGTGGATTTTGGGCAGAAGGAACGGCATTTACGGCGCTTTATTATCTTGAACGTGGCAAGAAAAAAGAGGTTTATGATGCGCTTTCCGCACTTTCCGTGATCCAACGCGATGACGGGAGGATTCCGGCGTGCTCGGGAGATAGTATCAGTACGGGAATGGATCTTTTTAACGGAACGGAGTGGGTTTATGACAACAGTCCGCATATTGCACCTGCAGCCTGGCTTATAATGGCGGTTGACGGCTTTAATCCGTTTGATATTGATCTGACTGATGCGGATAAAGACAGATATGAGAGAGAAAAACTTTCGCATGAGGGTGTGGATGTACTGCGCATGCGGGAGGAACTTTGCAAAGAGCAGTTTATAATTCACGCGGCGGGGCGGTATGTGACAGATGACGGGGAGGAGCTATTTTACACAAACAGTCTTGAAGCGCTTGAGAGGGCATATGATTCGGGGAGTCGGATGATCGAGATTGATTTTCTTTTTACTTCCGATGGATATCCTGTATGTGCGCACAATGCGGATGGCGCGTGGGCGCTTGGATTTTCTTTTGACAAGGCACCGACGCATGAGGAGTTTATGAATGAGAAGGTGCACGGATGCCTTACGCCTCTTGATATATACAGGCTTGCGGATTTTATGCGGAAGCACAGGGATATGTATGTTGTCACGGATATAAAGGGACTTTCGGGCGGAGAGAGCGCAGGTACGAAGCTTACGAAGTGCGAGGCTGTCAGAAAATGCGCGCCCGATCTTATGAACCGATTTATAATCCAGATCTACCATGATGAAGAATATGATGCCGTCAAGAAGTCGGGATTTCCGTATATCATTTATACGTTGTATGCGGCGGATGAGGATGAAAGGAATCCTGAAGCTATAGTTGAAGCTTGTGACAAAATGGATATCGTCGGGCTTACAATGCCGGCTGAATGGGTTAATGATGCGGAATTTGCCGGAAAGATAAGTAAAATAAAAGTGCCGCTTTTTGTTCATACGATCAATGACGAGAAAGAAATGGAGATGTTCAAAAGCCTTGGTGTAAGCGGCTTCTACACTGATGTTGTCAGGTAGTGATGCGCGGAAATCGGATGGATTCGACATTCTTTCAAAAATTTTTTCAAAAAAATAAAAAATGGGTGTTGACGAAAGCCGCATACTTTGCTATTATAAACAAGTCGCCGCGAGAGAAACGACGACGGAATGCGGAAGTGTCGGAATTGGCAGACGAGCAAGACTAAGGATCTTGTGACTGTTTATGTCGTGTGGGTTCAAGTCCCATCTTCCGCACGATAATCAAGGTTGTTTGTGAGTGTTCACAGACAACCTTTTTTCTTTGCATTCACGCGGGTTCTGCTTTATTCACTTTATTAGCGGCTGTATCTTAAAATGCGATGAAATTGTCTTTATTTCATTCCAAAAGTAGTCTGTTTAGTAGTCGGAAAAGAAGGCTAAACAGCTCAAGGACTATCTTGCATGCTTATAGATATAAGATTGTGGTAAGAAATGTGGGTGAATAAATAGCGGTGCATGTAATATTTGTTTTTTATTGATAATTGTGCTACATTTTTGTGGTGATAAATATGCTCTATTTTTTGCGAGTGGCACGCATGTGTTTTACGATAAAGTATGCGCGCCGACGTGTTATACAAAGAGGAGCTTTGCGACTCTTAGTTCTTGTTTTTTCATTTGGCATTCGCCAAAATGATTCAATGATTTTTAGGGATTTATTTTTGATTGAATTGGGCCGGTCATAATGATGTTTTGTTGGGGGCACTGTACAGAAAGTTTGCGTAGAATGTGTACGGTGCTAAAGTGCGAATAGGCACCGCACAGGAAAGTTGAGGAGGATGTGTACGGTGCGAAAATGCGAATAGGCACCGCACAGAAAAGTTGAGGAGGATGTGTACGGTGCTAAAGCGCGAATAGGCACCGCACAGAAAAGTTGAGGAGGATGTGTACGGTGCTAAAGCGCGAATAGGCACCGCACAGAAAAGTTGTGGAGGATGTGTACGGTGCGAAAATGCGAATAGGCACCGCACGGGAAGTTTGAGGAGGATGTGTACGGTGCTAAAGCGAATAGGCACCGCACAGGAAAGTTGTGGAGGAGATATGTACGGTGCTAAAGCCAAAAAAGACAAATAATAAGCTTTACACAGAGATTTGAAAGGAACAAATGTAGCAATGATAGATTACAGAAATGAGTTGATTGGACAATTTAATGAAATTCGAGGGATGATCAACACTCTTGAGAAAAGGAAAACAAGATATAAAGGATTAGATGACGGCAAAATCCTAGTTACATCATGCCGCGGCGTCCCACAATACTATTTTCGCAAGAACGGTGACAAGAAAAGAGAATACATCAAATCTGCGAGGAAAGATATGATACGTCTCCTGATTCAGAGAGATTATGACGAGAAACTTTTGCGTGAATTAAAACCGCTTATGAAGAGGATGGAGGCTTTTATAAAAGGATATGACATTGGAATGATTGACAGAGTTTATAGCGGTCTGTGTCGTGGGAGAAAAGAGATGATTAGTCCTATACGGTCTACGGAAGAAATGAGAATAGAAGAATGGTACAACAGTTTTAATGGTGGAAAGAACTCTGTGGAAGTGGCTGTTGCTCATAAGACAATTAAAGGCGAGACAGTAAGATCCAAATCGGAGAAGATTATTGCGGATTATTTATATAGTATGAAGATACCGTATGTATATGAACCGGAATTTTTGTTGAAAGATAGAAGACATATCTTTCCGGACTTTGCAATATATAGCGTAAGGAAAGATAAAACAATTTACTGGGAACATTTGGGGCTTGTTAATGATCCCGAATATGCGGCCAGGAATCTAAAAAAGCTGATATCATACGAGAAAAGCGGACTTGTACTTGGTGATACATTGCTTATATCTTTAGAAAGCGCAGAAAGTCCACTTGATTTTGAAGCTGTAAAAAAGAAACTTGAATCAGCATTATGAATGAGAATAATTGCATATAGAAAGCATGTAGAGTATCGGGGCGCAGGAAAAGTAATTAGGGATTTGTCTTGCTTATTTTTTGAATGTGAATATTTGGCGAACTTTCCTGCTGAATTGGTTAAAAGATGTTAAGAACATGTTATACTTCTTAGTGGGGTATTAGTGCCCTTGGATTTTTTTAGACATAAGGAGAATTACATGAAAAGACTAAGAATTTTACCCAAGATGCTGATTTTTGCTCTTGTTTTGGCGGCAGTGGCACCTCTTGATGTTCATGCGGGTTCAATTGAAGACAATAAAGCGGCGCTCGCAAAAAGAAGTGACCTTGATGAGACCGGAAAAATGCTTAAGACGAGCAAAACAATTGATGGTATAAAGTATTCGCTTACCATTGATCTTACAAAGTGGGACGGATATACAGATGTTGAACAGTTCGATCATATTGAGAATCTTTTTTATGAGGTATATCCTCAGATGTACAGGAGATTTGGTGATTATAAGAAGGCAACAACAGATGTTACAATAGCAATCGAAGATGAAGGCTATGAAATTGCTTCGGCCAATTCAAAGAAGAACAGGATTCATCTTCATGATAAGTACCTGGACAAGCACTACGATCATTTCGATGTTCTTACTCATGAGCTTGCGCACATTGTACATGGCGGTTTTGTGAGAGATAACCTTGAGTTCCCTAAATATTCGGAAGTATTTGCAGATTATTGCAGATATATCTATGCATACAAAGACGGAAGATACAATGATAAAAACTGGGTTCTTCCCGATGCCAACACACAGAAGACACGTGAAACTTCCGTTAGATTCCTGGTGTGGCTTGATAAGGAAACATCTTCATCCAATCGCGATATAATCCGTGACTTCTTTGAAGTATGCTGCATGTCTGACTTCAAGAAAGAGAAGTGGGGAGAGATGTGGAAGAGCCTCTTCAAGGGTACTAAGTTTGAAGGCAAGACAATAGATGAAGTATGGGAGATATACAAGAAATCTGAGTTTGCATACCTTCCTGCAAAAGCACCCGATAAGGATACAAAATCAGAACTCCTTAAGAAAACTGATGTAAGAAACTTTATCAGAAAGAACAGCTATACATTTAAATAAAAAGAGTATTCCAAGTTACTACCTGAGTTTTCAGGTAGTATTTTTTTTGCTTCGCCGGGGATAAAAAATGTTCCTGGCAGTTAAAAAAATTCCCTAATGCTTAATAAGCATTCAATAGAAAAATGCCGGCAAATCCTTTATCATAGCATTAGAAACATTGATACGGCGCGCCATATGACTTTTATTTGACCGGAGGTAAAAAATGACTATAGGAAAAGTGATACGAAAATACCGCAAAGAATTGGGACTTACACAGGAAGAAATGGCTAAAAGTCTTGGTGTGACTGCGCCGGCTGTCAATAAGTGGGAGAATGAGAATACGCTTCCCGATATCAGTCTGCTTGCTCCGATTGCAAGGCTTCTTGGGATATCGACGGATGAGCTGTTGTCGTTTAAAGATAATCTGACTGATGAAGAGGTTGACGTTTATATAAAAGCATTATGTCAGAAACTGATAGAAGAGCCTTATGAGGAGTTATTTGAATCTGCCAGAAAGAAGATTGAAGAATATCCAAACTGCGAAAAACTTAAACTGAATATTGCGTTAGTGTTGGATGGCGCCAGATATTCAGCTCTGCATCAAAAGAAGTTTAAGAATCTGAAAAGATATGATAAGCACATCTCTGACTGGCTTCATGATCTGACGGAGTCTGAAAACCCGGCAACAAGAACGGCTGCTGCCAAATCGCTCTTTTTTCTGCACTACAGAAAAGAAGACTATGCCAAGGCAGAGGAGCTTTTAAGCTATTTTGATGAGAAGGGGTATGAACGCAGATTTTTCCAAGCTGAGATCCATGAGAAAAACGGAAAAACTGAGGAGGCATTTAAGGCATACGAGGAACTTATGCTTGAAGAAGTCAATCAGATCAAATGCGTATTGAATGCCTTGCAGAGACTCTATAAGGATGCTGGTAACCTTAAAATGGCATATAGAATGGCGGATATAAGCGAAGACGTTGCAAAAAGTTTTGACCTTGGCACTTATCAGGAAGTTATGCAGAAACTTGAGCTTGCGGAATATGAAAAAGATGTTGAGAAGACAGCCTCTATAATGAAACAGCTTTTGGATAATGTTGAAACTATATTGGATATTGGTGATTCTGAGCTGTACGCTCATCTTAGAGTCCCGAAAAAAGAACGTTCGGATAAGTCGGGGCTCATTAAGAATTTTCAATCGCAGTTGATCGGGGAATTTTGTAATGAGGAAATGTTTGCTTATATGCGCGGCAATGAATATTGGGAATCATTACGAAATATACCTGATGTAAAATAACTCAATAAATGTGGTATCATATATAAAACGATTTCAATTTTGTATTTTGTGTATGAATGGTTACTGATCTAAAGCTAGAAATGTGCGTTTCGTAAGAACATGATATGAAAGGGGGATCTATTATATGGAACCGCATGATGTTGGGGGCAATTTGACAGATAGCGCGATGGAAAACATTGCGGAAAACTCAAATTTTGCAAGTACAAATGTGATCGAAGCGGCTGAGAGTGAGAAAGTTTCAGCGTTAGAGAATGCATTGGAAAAAGCGGCATCACAGGATATTACATCCGGCAATACACAAATCTCAAGTAATCTCACAGAGGCATTACTCATCGAGATGCGAGATCTTTCGAAGAAAAGGCTCTTTTTCCAGAAGATTGCAACGGGATGTATGGCAGGACTGCTATTGGTGGTGTTTCTAACATGTATCATCGTTGTGCCGAAGGCGATGACAACGCTTTCGCATATCAACAATGTTTCTGTTAAGGCAGAGAACTCACTTGATGAGATTGATGTCATGACAAAGGGCATAACGAGTGCGACTGATAGCCTTAACGAACTGGTTGCGGGCAATTCCGCATCACTTACCGAGGCGGTTACATCTTTATCTCGGATAGATTTTGACGGGCTTAACAAGGCAATCACCGATCTTCAGGATGCGGCTGGGCCTATGGCAGCTCTTATGAAAAGATTCAGATGATAAGTATTCCGGAAGGGGGATGAACTATAATGGGCATGAATTCTACAGAAGATAAGATAAAAGAGATAGCAAGAGAGTTCTCGAAGGCTACTGAGCCTGTTATAAAAGAAGCTAAGAAAGCGGCAGAGCCTTTTATAAGAGATGTTAAGGAGGTCACAAAGCCTTATACCAAGAAGGCTGAGCCCTACATCAAAGATATCAAAGAGAAGACCGAACCTTATCTTAAAGATATCAAGGACAAGGCGGAGCCTGTTTATTCCGAGGTTAAGACTAAGGCAGAGCCTTATATCAAGGATATTAAGGAAAAAGCGGGAGCGAAGGCTGCCAAATTTACTTGCAAAGAAGAAGTTTTTGTACAGTACAGTCATCATGAGATAAAGACCTCCGATATAATCGAGAGGGCAAAAAAGGATTACATAAGCAAAGGAAATAAGGCCACAAGTATCAAGGAAATCCAGGTTTACATCAAGCCTTCGGACAATGCCGCATATTACGTGGTAAATCATACTGATACGGGTAAGGTCGAGTTTTAAATAATATGGCAATAGAGAAAAAAGATTTTTTTAATTTAATGCACTACGAATATGGCGAGGCGTATTTTGGAAGCTACAAGGGAATGAGGTACAGACTTGCGCGTGAACCGCTTGAAAATGTAAAGTTCGTTCCCGTAGACCAAAGAGAACCCGCGACACTTATGGCGACGGTGTGGCCTGAACCCTACTCATATGCTAAGACTGATAAGAAGCTTATGCTGAGTGAAAATTTTGAAGTGAGCGAAGAAGGCTTTACCAAGGCTGTTGAGTGGATAAACGAGCAGTATGAAGCACGTTTTGCGCTCTATAAATAAAAAAGTAAAAAAATTTAAAATAAAAAAAGGAATTGTGAAACTCACGTCGAATAATAAAGATGTGGGTTTCATTTTTGTAGTTTCCCATAAAAATATTTGCTACTCAAAAAATTCTAATAGAAAGAAGACGAAAATTGAAAATTCGTGAAAAGCTAGAAGAAAGAGAAACACAGATCTTAAGCAAATATGCTACACTCAGCATGAATTCCAAAGGTAGAGAAAAAGCTGAAAAACCGTGTGATATAAGGCCCTGTTTCCAAAGAGACAGGGATAGGATTCTTTATTCCAAATCATTCAGAAGGCTTAAAGATAAGACACAGGTTTTTCTGGCACCTGACGGAGATCATTATAGAACCCGTATGACGCATACTCTTGAAGTATCGCAGAATGCGAGAACTATTTCTAAAGCTCTTATGCTTAACGAAGATCTTACTGAAGCCATAGCACTTGGGCACGATCTTGGACATACGCCGTTTGGGCATGCCGGAGAGAGGGCACTTGATGCCGTTGTTCCGGGAGGTTTCAGACACAATGAGCAGAGCCTTAGAATCGTGGAGAAGCTTGAAAACTACGGACAGGGACTTAACCTCACGAGAGAAGTTAAGGACGGAATCCTTAATCACGAGCTTAATCTTACGCCGTCGACTCTTGAGGGCAAGGTTGTAAGGCTTTCGGATAAGATAGCGTACATGCATCACGATATGGACGATGCGATCCGCGGCGGAATCATGAAAGAGAGTGATGTTCCCAAGGAACTTGCAAAGGTAATCGGCTATACGAACGGAGAGTGGCTTGATACCTTTATACACGATATAATCGCGACAAGCATGGACAAGGACGACATTATGATGTCGGAGGAAGTATATGATGCTTTCCTGAAACTCAGGAAGTTCATGTTTGAAAGAGTATATACCAATCCCGAAGCCAAAGGGCAGGAGGGCAAGGTAGAAGTCATGATAAAGATTCTTTACCATCATTACCTCGACCACGAGGAGAAGCTTCCGGATTATCTGAAAGCTATGATGGCAGCAGGGGAATCCAAAGAGAGAGTTGTCTGCGATTATGTAAGTTCCATGACTGACAGATATGCTGTTTCTGTTTTCGAAGAAGTATATGTCCCCCGTTCATGGACGGTACTATAAAATAAATCAATATATTCAGGAGACCCAAATTGCGCTACTCAGATGAAATAATAGAAGAGGTGCGCTCCCGCAGTGACATTGTGGACGTGATAGGGCAGTATGTCCATTTGCAAAAGAAAGGTGCCAACTATTTCGGACTTTGTCCGTTCCACAACGAGAAATCAGGCTCGTTCTCAGTGTCGCCGCATAAACAGATGTATTACTGCTTTGGATGCGGAGCAGGCGGGAATGTCATCACTTTTTTGATGAAATATGACAATTTAACTTTCCAGGAAGCGATAAAACAGCTTGCCGAGAGAGCCGGTGTGAAACTGCCTGATGAAGACGATTCACCCAGAGCAAAGGCTATGCGCGACAAGCGGCAGATTCTTCTTGATATCAACAAGGAAGCTGCCAAGTACTATTATTATCAGCTTCGGGGAAAGAGCGGCCAAAAGGGCATGGAGTACTTTAAAAACAGGCAGCTTACGGATGAGACCATGCAGCACTTTGGACTTGGCTACGCCAATATCTCAAGCAACGACCTTGTGAAACACTTAAAGAGTCTTGGGTATAACGACAGCCAGATAATTGATGCAGGACTTGCTTCCCATGATGAAAGAATGGGAACTCATGATAAGTTCTGGAACAGAGTAATGTTCCCGATTCAGGACGCATCGCAGAAGGTTATAGGATTCGGCGGGCGTGTTATGGGCGATGGAAAGCCCAAATATCTAAATTCCCCTGAAACACTTATATTTGATAAGAGCAGAAATCTGTTCGGGCTTAACTATGCCAAAAACGCCAGGGCGGGCTACATGATAATCTGCGAGGGTTACATGGATGTCATAGCTATGCACCAGGCGGGATTTAATATGGCTGTAGCATCGCTCGGAACTGCTTTTACAACGGGGCAGGCAATGATACTTAAGCGCTACACCGATGAAGTCATTTTGTCTTATGACAGTGACGAAGCAGGAACCAAAGCTGCGCTTCGCGGAATAGGAATTCTGAGAGAAGCGGGGATTAAGGGTAAAGTGCTTGACCTTCGGCCACACAAAGATCCCGATGAATTCATTAAGAATGAGGGAAAAGAAGCTTTTGAAGAGCGAATACGAAACGCGGAAAACACATTCTTTTTCGAAGTAAGAGTAATGCAGTCGAGATACGATATGTCAGACCCTGAATCAAAGACTGAGTTCCACAGGGCTCTTGCCAAGAAATTGTGTGAGTTTGAAGAAGCTCTCGAGAGAGAGAATTATATAGAGGCCGTTGCGGCTAAGTACAATATAGCCGTTGACGACTTAAGAAGACTTGTTGCTCATTACGCTTCACAGGGCGGGCTCGTAAGACCTGCCGAGAAGCCAAAGAGCGGTATACAGAAAAAGAACCTTCCCGAGGATGGAGCCCGGAAGAACCAAAGACTTCTTCTTACATGGCTTACGGATGAGCCGGCTATTTTCCCCAAGGTAAAGAAGTGGATAGTTCCCGCTGACTTTACCGATGAGCTTTACAGAAATGTTGCTAATGAGCTCTTTGAGGGAATGGAGCACGGTAATTTTTCGCCGGCAGCCATTTTGGATAGATTTACGGATGAGGAGCAACACAGCAAAGTTGCTGAGATGTTCAATACAAATCTGGTTGAGATTGAAACAAAGGATCAAAGGAAAAAAGCGTTTAGAGATATCATCTACGGAGTTAAATCCGCAGGATACGAACGACAGAAGAGAGAACTTAAGCCCGACGATCCCGAGTTTTTGACCAAGACCATACAGGGCAAAAAGAATCTTGAGAAGCTGGCACACGCCGATATCTCGCCCGATGATTAACTACAGGTAATATGCACTGATTCGGAAATACTATAAAACAGAAAAGGAAGAATCATATGGCAAAAAAAGTTACTGGTACTACGGAAAAAGAGACAAAGAAGACACTTGTAAAGAAAGTTGCCGAGAAGCTTTCCGGTAAGAAAGAGGCAGATAAGAAGGAAACGGCAAAAAAGGGAACAGCTAAAAAAGAAACACCCCAAAAGGAAACATCCAAAAAAGAAGCAACAAAGAAAGAAACAACTAAAAAAGAAACAACTAAGAAAGAAACGGCTAAAAAAGTAACATCAAAAAAAGAAACAGAAAAGAAGGAAGAGAAGAAAGTGACAAAGACAACAACAACCAAGAAGCTCTCAGCAAAGGCACCCGCAAAGAAGGAGGATACCTCTGCTAAGAAGGCAGCAGAAACTATGGAAGAAGAGAAGAAGGTAACTAAGAAGACTTCCAAGAAAGAATCTGCTGATGCAACAAAAGAAACAAAGAAGAAGGCCGGAAAGAAGGCTGAAGAAGAAAAGGGCGGAAAGTCGGAAGTTCTCGACGATGCTACAAGAGAGCTCTTTACACAGAAGATAAAAGAAATCCTCGCTCTTGCAAAGAAGAAGAAAAACGTTCTCGAGTATTCGGAGATCAGTGATTTCTTTGCAGAGCTTAGCTTAAATGAAGACCAGATGGACAATGTACTTGAGGTCCTTGAAAATTCCGGAATCGACGTACTAAGAGTATCTGAAAGCGATGATGATGATATTCCAGATGACGATGATATGATGCTCTCCGAAGAAGATGAAGTTGATATGGAGAATATCGACCTCTCTGTTCCCGACGGAATCAGTATTGAAGATCCTGTAAGAATGTACCTTAAGGAAATCGGTAAGGTTCCGCTTCTTACGGCAGATCAGGAGATCAATCTTGCAAAAGAGATGGAAGCAGGACTTGAAGCCGAGAAGGAACTTGCAGAGAACAAGGAGAACGGAACAAAGCTTTCAAAGGCTAAACTTGATGAGATCGAGATGGCTATATACAAAGGAAATGAGGCTAAGAAGCGCCTTGCCGAAGCAAACCTCCGTCTCGTTGTAAGTATTGCGAAGAGATATGTCGGAAGAGGAATGCTTTTCCTTGACCTTATTCAGGAGGGTAACCTCGGACTTATCAAAGCGGTAGAGAAGTTCGATTTCCGTAAGGGATTCAAGTTCTCAACATATGCTACATGGTGGATCAGACAGGCTATCACAAGAGCCATCGCCGATCAGGCAAGAACTATCCGTATTCCTGTACACATGGTTGAGACTATCAACAAGCTCATCCGCGTAAGCCGTCAGCTCCTTCAGGAACTCGGACGTGAGCCTATTCCTGAGGAAGTGGCAAAAGAGATGAACATGCCTGTTGAGAGAGTCAGAGAAATCCTTAAGATCTCACAGGAGCCTGTATCACTCGAGACACCTATCGGTGAAGAGGAAGACAGCCATCTTGGTGATTTCATTCAGGACGACAACGTTCCCGTACCTGCGGATGCAGCTGCATTCACACTTTTGAAGGAACAGCTTGTTGAAGTTCTCGGAACTCTTACAGAGCGTGAGCAGAAGGTTCTTAGACTTCGTTTCGGTCTTGATGACGGAAGAGCAAGAACTCTTGAAGAAGTAGGAAAAGAATTTAACGTAACCCGTGAGCGTATCAGACAGATTGAGGCAAAGGCACTCAGAAAGCTTCGTCATCCGAGCCGCAGCCGCAAGCTCAAGGATTACCTTGATTAATGAATATGACTAAAACTATAAATGACACAAATAATGACGTGGCGCTCAAGATGTCTGTCCGTTTGAAGGAGATAGCGGAGCTTCTTCGCTGTCCCGAAAAGCTCAAAGTGGCAGATGTCGGGTGCGATCACGGATATGTATCTATATACCTTGTTACACATGGCATTGCAAAAGAGTGCATTGCCATGGATGTAAGAAGCGGCCCGCTTTCCGGCGCTAAGGATAATATCGATGAATACGGACTTTCTGACAGCATAAATACGCGTCTTTCCGACGGGGTAAAAGAGCTTAAGCAGGGAGAAGCGGATGCTCTTGTCATTGCCGGCATGGGCGGAAATCTCATGCGAAGGATCCTCGAAGAGGGAAAGCCTAAGGAGCTTGGGATTAAGACGGCTGTTTTGCAGCCGCAGTCAGACATAGCAGACTTTAGGCAGTACCTTAGGGACAGCGGATTTGTGATAACGGATGAGAGAGTTATCGAAGAGGATGGGAAGTTTTATTTTCCTATGAAGGTTTCGCTTGTTATTACAGAAACTTCAGCTTCACACGATGATCCGGGCAGCAGTTTTGAAAGCGCCATCTCACTAATTAAAAAAGTGGCCGAAAATGCAGATAATGAGCAGCTTCTTAGAATATGCAACAGATACGGAGAGTGCAACATTCTTAACAGGGATAAAACTTTGGAGAAATATCTTTTACACGGCAAAAAAGTGTGTGAATCCATATTGAAGAATCTCGATGAGAAGGAGCACTCCGGTAGGATACAGGAGATAACTACCGAACTTTCCGATATAGATACCGCTTTGAAGGTTATGCAGGAGGAACGCGTATGCCTATAATAACTATCAACAATGTTGCTAAAGAGTACAAAAAAGGCACGAAGTTTGAAGATATAGCTAAAGAGTATCAGTCTGAGTGCAAGTACAGGATCGCGGCAGTTCTTTTTAACGGTAAGATAAGAGAACTGATGAAGGAAGTAAAAAAGGACGGAGAGGTTTCTTTCCTTACTTACGGAGATAATATAGGTCATAAGACCATGAGAAGAACCGCAGTTATGATGTTTGTGAAGGCGATAAGGGACGTTGCGGGCAAGGACGAGGCTTCTGCCGCAAAGATTGAATTCCTTATCTCTAACAGCTACTACTGCACACTTCATGGTAAGACTGAAGTTACAGATGAGCTTGTAAAAAAGATATCCGACAGATTTCAGGAGCTCATCGATCAGAAAATTCCGATTACAAAGAGTGTTTATCCGATCGACGATGCCATCGAACTTTTTAAGAAGATGGGCATGGCGGATAAGGTTGCTCTATTGAAATACAGAAGAAGTTCAGAGATCAATATATACAAGCTTGAGGATTTCTATGACTATTTCTATGGTTATATGCTTCCAAATACTTCATATATTGAGAATTATAAGATATCAAGGCGTGATGACGGCATTATGCTGACACTTCCTTCAAGGATGTGCCCGGATAAGCTTATCATGTCAGAGCCCAGAGAGAAGCTTTTTAATACCATGAAGCTTGCAAGCGACTGGGGAAGAATGATGGGAATCGACAATGTCGGTGACCTTAATAATCGCGTTTGCGAGGGCAGGATCAACGAGATGATACTTATTCAGGAATCTCTTCAGGAGAGAAGAATAGGTGAGATCGCGCAGAGAATTCAGGAGCGCAAGGATGTAAAGTTTGTTATGATCGCAGGTCCAAGTTCATCCGGAAAGACGAGTTTTGCAAACAGACTCTCAATTCAGCTTAGAACTTACGGACTTGTTCCGCATCCTATAAGTCTCGACAATTACTTCGTGAACAGAGAACTTACGCCGCTTAACGAGGACGGAAGCTACAACTTCGAGTGTCTCGGAGCTATGGATATAGAGAAGTTTAATGAAGATATGTCGGCTCTTTTGCGCGGAGAAGAAGTTGAACTTCCCGAGTTTAATTTCATTACGGGTAAAAGAGAAATGAACGGCAATTTCCTTAAACTTGGAGAGAACGACATTCTTGTTATCGAGGGTATTCACGGACTTAACGAGAAGATGTCTTATGCGCTTCCTGCAGAGTCCAAGTTTAAGATTTATATTAGTGCGCTCACAACGCTCAGCATCGATTCACACAACAGAATTCCCACAACAGACGGAAGACTGCTTAGAAGAATCGTAAGAGATGCAAGGACAAGGGGCGCTTCGGCAAAGAAGACTATCAGCATGTGGGCGTCTGTTCGTGCAGGTGAAGAGGAGAATATTTTCCCGTTCCAGGAAGAAGCGGATGAAATGTTTAACTCGGCGCAGATATATGAACTTGCGGTAATCAAGCCTTACGCAGAGCCGCTTCTTTTCTCCATAGAAAAGGGAGAGCCTGAGTACTATGAGGCAAAGAGACTTCTTAAGTTCCTTGATTATTTTGTAAGTGTAGACAGCTCAATGCTTCCGAGAAACTCAATATGCAGAGAGTTTGTCGGCGGAAGCTGCTTTAAGGTTTGACGATAATGAAATATTGTAAGGAATATTGGGATGATGTGAGGCTTGTAGCCGGTAACATTCCCGAAATAGACAAACTGTATAACAAGAAAATACTTATCACGGGCGCAACAGGGATGCTCTGTTCACCCGTGGTTGACATTATTTCTCTTTTGAACAGGGAAAAGAATGCGGGCATAGAGCTTACAATCGCAGGAAGAAATGAGCAAAGATGCTGCGACAGATTTAAAGGCGCGCTTGATGACGGCGATTATAAGTTTATTCAATATGATGCAAACAGCGCAGCTAAGCTTGATGTTAAGGCGGACTATATCATTCACGGTGCAAGTAACGCTGACAACAGAAGGTTTTTGAAAGAGCCTGTCGAGACTCTTTTGTCCAATATCATAGGACTTAAGGCACTTCTTGATTTGGCTGCTGAAAATAAAGGCAGCAGGCTTTTGTTCGTATCATCGAGTGAAGTATACGGAAACAGGGAGCGCTTTTCTTATGTAGCGGATGGCGAGATTGCTGAGGATGAGTACGGATATGTGGACATTTTAAGTTCCAGATCATGTTATCCATCGGGAAAGAGGGCGGCTGAGAGTCTGTGTGCAAGCTACATAGACGAGTATGATGTCGATGCTGTTATAGTAAGACCCGGGTACATTTACGGGCCTACGATTTCTAAGACCGACAGCAGGGCGTCTGCGGCATTTACGCTTGATGCGGCTTCGGGAAGAGATATTGTTATGAAGAGCAAGGGCGAGCAGCAGAGGTCGTACTGCTATATGCTTGACTGTGCCTCGGCTCTTTTAAGTGTCTTGGTAAAAGGAGAATGCGGCGAAGCATACAATATCTCAAACAAAGACTCAATCGTTTCCATTAAGGATGTGGCCGAGTGCCTTGCCGAGAAGAGCGGCGTAAAGGTGGTGTTTGAGATACCTTCGGAAGAGGAGAAAAAGAGCTTTAATCCGATGAAAAATTCGGTTCTTGATGCAACAAAGCTTGAGAGCCTTGGGTGGAAAGCTTATTTCGGACTTGAAGAGGGAATAGAGAGAACGCTTAAGTTCTTGTGATGATTATAAAAAGCTCCGCGCAGATGCGGAGCTTTAATTTTATGGAATATCAATATCGCTGACAGGAAGGCATATGCATGATCCGTCGGATTTCTGAAGAAGAATTCCGTGGTAATGTCCTGTGGCGTCGAATAATCCGCTTCCGGACATTCCTTCCTCAACTTCGCACATGCAGTAGATAACGTCGTGACCGATCAATGGATTAAATACTGAGGGAGTATCGACGATTCCCTGTGATGCCGAATTTGTAAGCGTATCTATTATGAATATTTTTTCTTCGCAATCGGGAAGTTCTTTGGAAGGACGCACACTTTGATAAGAAGGTGAGTCTTTTTTCTTTGCGTTTTTTACAAGTGAGTTATCCACTTCGATGAGAGCGATGTCTTTTACATCATCTCTGAATGTTACTGTGCCTTCGCATGTTACGCCGTCGAAGAAAGTGATGTTGCAGTTTTCTATGTCGGCAACGTGTGATGCGGTCAGTATCTTTATCTTTTTACCCGTAATTTCCCAGATGTTACCGCTTCCCATGTAGTCGCCCGATTCAATGCGGACCGACGAGGGGAGAACAGTGTCGTATGCGGTATTTATGTCTGCGTTTTTTACAGGGATCTCTTTTGTCATATAACGTTTCAACGGCTTGTTATCATCGTGAAAAATCCGGATGAGAAGCGGGATTGCAACGATAATTATAAGAACTGCGATCGGTATAAAAAAATTTTTTTTATTTTTTAATTTTTCTTGCAACATTTTCCGTTCCTTCGTTGTGTATAAAGTAAAGCAGCCAAATTATTATAACAAAAAAGCTGCACGGAGGGAAAATTATGAAAAAGACATTTAAAAGAGGTATTAATGGAATTGTGAGCATGGCGCTTGCAACAAGCTTACTTGTAGGATGCGGCGGAGCAAACAGAGCACCTGCGGCAGATGCGGAGAGCCCGTCGTATTCCGACAAGTCAAGCGGATACAATCTTAACTCGGCGGAGCCTGTCGAGGGAATGTGCGAAACTTGTGATGACACGGGATTTGTGGAGTATCCGATCGAAAATAATGAGACATACGAAAAGCCGGATGAGAACGGTGCAACGCTTGTAAGTACCAATCCGCTCTCGACATTTGCGATGGACGTTGACACGGCATCTTATGCAAATGTAAGAAGGATGATCGAAGATGGATACGGAAAAGGCAACATTCCTGCGGAGGCGGTAAGACCTGAGGAGTTTTTGAATTATTTTTCATATGACCTTAATGCACCGAAGAACGGCGATGCATTCGGTATAACAACAGAGATCTCGGATTGCCCTTGGAACAAGGACCACAAGATGATGTTCGTAGGTTTAAAAACGGGAGATATAAATACGGAGAAGCTTCCCAAGAGTAATCTTGTTTTCCTGATCGATGTATCGGGATCTATGCGCTCTGATGACAAGCTTCCGCTTCTTAAAAAGAGCATGAATGAGTTTGTCGACAATTACACGGGCGAGGGCACGGTATCTGTCGTTACATATTCGGGCGAAGAAAAAGTAGTCCTTGAGGGTGAAGAGCTTAAGAACAAGGATAAGATAAAGAGAGCCATTAACAGTCTCAGCGCAAACGGATGCACCAACGGACAGAGCGGAATGGAGAGGGCATATCAGATAGCGGCCGATAACTTCATTGAAGGAGGCGTAAACAGAGTCATTATGGCAACTGACGGTGATCTCAACGTTGGAATATCGGATCCGGATGAACTTGAGAATTTTATAAAAGAGAAAAAAGATACAGGTGTATTTTTATCGGTACTTGGCTTTGGTACAGGCAACTTTAAGGATGCGAGCATGCAGAGGCTTGCTGATTGCGGAAACGGAAACTATTCATATATCGATTCAATGATGGAAGCAAAGAAGGTTCTTGTTGAAGAGATGAGTTCAACTATGGTGACTGTTGCAAAAGATGCAAAGATTCAGGTTGAGTTTAATCCCACAAAGGTAAACAGCTACAGACTTATCGGTTATGAAAACAGACAGCTTGATGCAGCTGATTTTAACGACGATAAGAAGGACGGTGGAGAAGTAGGCGAAGGTCACAGTGTTATCGCGCTTTATGAGATCACTACGGCAGACAGTGATAAAGCGGTTAACTTAAAGTATCAGGAAGGCGATAAAAAGGACTACGGCAATGAGTATGCTACCGTAAACGTAAGATACAAAGAGCCCGAAGGTTCTGAGTCAAAGCTTTCAAGCTACGCCGTATCTGATGCGGACGTTAAAGCTGCGACCGATAACATGAAGTTTGCGCAGATTGTTGCGGAGTTTTCACTTATTCTTTCTGACAGCGATTATAAGGGCGATGCCAGCTATGACCACGTTATAGATACTTATGCAGAGATAAACAACAAAGACGAGTACAAGGATGAGTTCATTCAGCTCGTAAGGATGGTAGCTAAGAGAGCGCTGTAAATGATATAATTATCATGTTACCGCTAATTCTTTTACTTGGTTTCGATATCGGGTGATAGCATGGGAAAAAGCAGGGAGAGAGCGGCAACTCTTTTGGAAAAATACGGTAATGCCATACTTCGAACGGCGTATTCATACCTCCATAATATGGAGGATGCTGAAGATATCTTGCAGGATACGCTTATACAGTATCTTAAATCCGACTCCGAATATAATGATGAGGAGCACGAGAAGGCATGGCTGCTGCGGGTTGCCATTAATCTTAGCAAGAACAAGGTGAAATACAATAAAGTCCGGGAGACCGATGAGCTAATGGACGAACTGGTTTCCGAGGAAAAAGAGGAATTGTCTTTTGTCTGGGAAGCTGTAAAAACCCTTCCTGAGAAGTATGCTGAAGTTATTCATCTGTACTATCAGGAGGGGTATCAAACCGCTGACATTGCGGGAATCTTGAACAAAAAAGAATCTACCGTCAGGTCGGACCTGAAACGGGCGCGAGAGAAGTTAAAAGAAATTTTGAAGGAGGGATATGACTTTGAGTAAATATAATGAGTTAATGCAGAATATAGTCGTTACTGAAGATATGAAAAGCCGAATCCTTCGAAATATCGAGCTCGAGCTTGAAGGAACGGATGTATTTGGCGGAGAAAAAAGAGATAGCAGTAGCGAAAGCGGGAATAGAAACAATCATGGTGATAATGATAGCGATGCTAAGGTGACTTATATAGATGCTGAAAGAGATAAAAGAAATAGTAAAAGGATTGGTGAATCACTGCGCGGAAGATGGGCGACTTATGTGGCCGCTGCGCTTGTTTTTATCCTAAGTGGAATTGTTGTAAAAAGCATTATCGGCGATCCCAGTCACAGCAGCAGTACCGCCGTAATGAGTGAAGACAGCTATAAACCTAAGCCTGCACCTGTAGCAGTGGAAGAGGCGGCAAGCGAGGAACCTGTTGATGCAGCTGAAGCGATTGAGGGTGATGCAAGCGCTGACAGTGCTGTTAAGGCAGTAGGAGAAGCGGAATATAAAGATGAAGCTGCGATTGAAAACGCAGCGAAATTTGAGTATGAGGAGAAAATGACTCTTGTTGCGGAAAATTCGGCTGATAGAAAGCTTTCTGTATTCCATCTTGCGCAGGTAAAGAACACATCGGGAAAAGATGCCGAACTGTCATGTTATACCGAGTGTTATCAGGGGAATGAGAAATTGCAACAGATTTATTCCGGTGAGAATATGACGGGAAAAACAATGGGAATAAAAGAGACTTATGGCTTTATCATAGGATTTGCTTTGAAAAATGAGACGGACGATGTAAGCTTTGTTGTGATTGATAGGAACAGTCCCGACAAGAAAGTGCTTTTTGAAAAAACTTATTCGATGGATGAACTTAAGGCAAATGCTTCAGTTTTGCCTTCGGATTACATCGGGGAAGAGCAGCTTAACGAGTTGTTTGATGAAGGTGTGAAAACCAAATAGTTATAAATAAAAATAGCAATCTTCTGAGAAGATTGCTATTTCTTTTCTCTTTAAGAGTAGGACTGTAAGCCGGGTTATGTCGTGGATGATCATCTATCTAGGACTGTCGTCGCCGACAGCCTCAAGCGACCCACCTGAAAGCGAACCGGGCCGGCTCATGGCTTTCTTTTCGGTCTTGCTTCGGATGAGGTTTACATGGCTACCGGTGTTACCACCGGCACGGTAGTCTCTTACACTGCCTTTCCACCCTTACGGATCAGTGAGGCGGAGACTCCGCCTCATTGCTAACGCGGTATATTTCTGTTGCACTGTCTCGGGAGTTGCCTCCGCCAGACGTTATCTGGCATCCTGCCCTGTGAAGCCCGGACTTTCCTCTCCCATGCCCTTTCGTTTGCATGGCAGCGATCATCTATCCTACTCAGTCCTATATAATACCATAAAATCAATTTTTTACAACAACTTTTGCAATACCAAACTTAAAGCCATATGATAAAATTAGTTAAGCATGAAAGTGCTTACATCAGGTCAAGATTTGCAAGTTTTTTTAACAAAAACGGACAGACACGGAAAATATTTTCAAGTATCATAGCTATAACCAGAAGATTATTTGATACTGCAATCGCAGTGGATTGGAGATGCTATGGAACTTAGAACTGCATGTTCTCCCAGAGATGAGAGGAATTACGATACTTCAAGGCTTAGGGAAGAATTTCTTATTGATGACCTTTTTAAGCCGGATGAGATTAAACTTGTATATAGCCAGATTGATAGGATCATTACCGGATCGGCCGTTCCTGTTAATAAGGAATTGCGCCTTACGGCAGGAGACGAGCTTAGAGCCGAATACTTCCTGCAGCGAAGGGAAATGGGCGTTATCAATATCGGCGGAGCAGGATTGATCGTCATTGACGGCAAGAAGTACGATGTTGATTACAAACAGGGCATGTATATAGGAATGGGAGCAAAAGAGATTTCTTTTGCAAGTAAAGAGGCTTCAAAGCCGGCCAAATTCTATATAAACAGCGCACCTGCACACAAGACTTATCCTACAGTCCTCATAAAGAGAGAGGGCACACCTTCGGATGATGTTGTCATTATAAAAGATGAGAATAAGAAGGAACTTGGAAGCCTTGAACAGTCTAATCACAGAGTCATTAACAAATACATTCTCCCCGGTCAGGTGGAGTCTTGTCAGCTCGAGATGGGTATGACAGAGCTTAAGCCCGGCAGTGTCTGGAACACGATGCCGTGCCACACTCATGACAGGAGAATGGAAGTTTATCTTTACTTTGACATCCCCGAGGATGCGCTTATTATGCATTTTATGGGAGAGCCTATAGAGACAAGGCACATTGTAATGAGGAACGAACAGGCAGTTATAAGTCCCAGCTGGTCCATTCATTCGGGATGCGGAACACAGGCGTACACATTCATTTGGGGTATGGTCGGAGAGAATCAGGATTTCGACGATATGGATGATTGTGATATGGCAGAGCTTAAATGATCGGAGGTATAGATATGCAGGATTTTTTGAAAAATTTTTCACTTGAAGGCAAGGTGGCATGGGTCACCGGCGCTTCATACGGACTTGGCCTTGCTTATGCCGCAGCTTTTGCACAGAGCGGAGCTAAGGTAGTATTTAATGATATAAACCGTGAACTTGTTGACAAGGGATTGGCAGAATATAAAAAACTCGGCATCGAAGCATTCGGTGCGGTTTGTGATGTTACAAAGGAAGATCAGGTAAAGGATTTCGTTGCACAGGTGGAAAAAAATGTCGGAACAATCGACATTCTTGTAAACAACGCCGGCATTATAAAGAGAATCCCCATGATCGATATGACAGTTGAACAGTGGAATCAGGTTATCGATGTTGACCTTACGGGTCCGTTTATCTGTTCCAAGGCAGTTCTTCCTGCTATGATAAAAAAGGGAAGCGGAAAGATCATAAATGCATGTTCAATGATGTCTGAATTCGGACGTGAGACTGTGTCTGCTTATGCGGCAGCAAAGGGCGGACTTAAGATGCTCACAAGAAATATCTGTTCCGAATACGGTCAGTACAATATCCAGTGTAATGCCATAGGCCCCGGATATATTGCAACTCCTCAGACAGCTCCACTCAGAGAGAAACAGCCTGACGGATCGATGCATCCTTTCGACAGATTCATTCGTTCCAAGACACCGGCTCAGAGATGGGGCAAGACAGAAGATCTTATGGGACTAGCAGTGTTCCTTGCTTCGCCTGCATCTGATTTTATTAACGGCCAGGTAATCTACATCGACGGAGGAATTACGGCTTATATCGGTCAGGATCCCGGTAATCTGGATCCATCTAAGATGCAAGACGTGGATTGATGACATATTTTGTTTGAATCCATTAGTTTATAAAGAGAAAGGCGAAAGAAATGGATAAGATTTGTGAAGAACTTTACAAAATTGGTATTGTACCGGTAATCGCGATTGACGATGCTAAGGATGCAGCTCCTCTTGCAGAGGCACTCATTAAGGGTGGACTTCCCGCAGCAGAGGTTACATTCCGTACAGCTGCAGCAGAGGATGCTATTAAGATTATTTCAGAGAAATATCCCGAGATGATCGTTGGTGCAGGAACAGTCCTCAATGCAGAGCAGGCTGATCGCGCAAAGGCAGCAGGAGCTAAGTTCATCGTTAGCCCCGGATTCAACAGATCAAATGTTGAATATATTCAGAGCATCGGTGTACCGGTAGTTCCCGGAACAGCAACACCCGGTGAGGTAGAGCAGGCTATAGAGCTTGGTCTCGATTGCGTAAAATTCTTCCCTGCCGAGCAGAATGGTGGTATTGCCAAGATTAAGGCTATGGCAGCTCCTTATACAAAGATGCACTTCATGCCCACAGGTGGTGTAAACAAGAACAACCTCAATGATTACCTTGGATTCAATAAGGTATTCTGCTGTGGCGGAAGCTGGATGGTTAAGAAGGATCTTATCTCAGCAGGAAAGTTCGATGAGATAGAAGCTATGACAAGAGATGCAGTTAACGCAATGCTCGGATTCACTATGAAGCATATCGGAATCAACGAGTCAGATGCAGCAGCTGCTGAGTCTGTAGCAGATAAGTTCGATTCACTCTTTGGATTTACAAAGAAGGTTGGCAATTCTTCAGTATTTGCCGGCAGCGTGATTGAAGTTATGAAGGCAAAGGGACGCGGAGCAAACGGACACATTGCAATCGGAACAAACAATGTGGACAGAGCTGTTTACCACCTTGGTAAGCAGGGCGTTAAGTTCGATGAGTCATCATTTAGCTATGATGCTGACAACCACCTTAAGGTTGCATATCTTGCTGATGAGTTCGGCGGATTCGCTGTACATTTAGTAAGAAACTAAGCTGAGAGAACTTGCTGAGGTTTTATCAAAGCTGGTTCGAACGTCTTCCGGCGAGCGAAGCGAGAGCGGAAGTTCCATGTTAATATTTAGATAGAGAGGAAAATACTATGTCAAAGAAAGTTGTTACATTTGGTGAGATCATGCTGCGTCTGCAGCCCGATAATTATTTAAGATTTGTTCAGGTTGATCACCTTGAAGCTACATTTGGTGGCGGAGAAGCTAACGTATCTGTTTCTCTTGCAAACTACGGACTTGATTCTGTATATGTTACAAAGCTTCCTAAGCACGAGATCGGTCAGGCTGCCGTTAATTCACTCAGAAAGTATGGCGTTGACACAACAAAGATCGCTAGAGGCGGCGACAGAGTAGGTATCTACTACAACGAGAAGGGTGCTTCACAGAGAGGTTCAAAGTGCATTTATGACCGTGCACATTCTGCAATCGCTGAGGCAGTTCCTGCTGACTTCAACTGGGATGAGATCTTCGAGGGCGCTGAGTGGTTCCACTTCACAGGAATTACTCCCGCTGTAAGTGATTCTCTGGCAGAAATCACACTTGAGGCTGCTAAGAAGGCTAAGGAGCATGGACTTACAGTTTCTTGCGACCTTAACTACAGAGGAAAGCTCTGGAGCAAGGAGAAGGCAGGCAAGGTTATGGCTGAGCTTTGCCAGTATGTTGATGTATGTATCGCTAACGAAGAGGATGCCGATGATGTATTCGGAATCAAGGCTTCTTCAACAGACGTTACTACAGGTAAGCTTAACAGAGAGGGCTACATCGAAGTTGCTCAGAAGCTTACAGAGAGATTTGGATTTAAGAAAGTTGCCATCACACTTCGTGAGTCAATTTCTGCAAATGATAACAACTGGAGCGCAATGCTTTACACAGACGGTCAGGCTTACTTCTCAAAGAAGTATGCACTTCGTATCGTTGACCGTGTAGGTGGCGGAGATTCATTCGGCGGCGGACTTATTTACAGCTGCGTAAACGGATTTGATCCTCAGGCTACAATCGAGTTCGCAGTTGCTGCATCTGCTCTTAAGCACTCAATCGAAGGTGACTTCAACCTTGTTACAGTTGATGAAGTTAACAAGCTTGCAGGCGGAGACGGATCGGGACGTATCCAGAGATAATTTATTTTTTATAAAAATTTTTTAATAACATTAGCACCGTGCATTGTTAAATGTACGGTGTTTTTTGTATAATATATTTGCGAAAGTTTGAAACAAAGTAGATGTGAGGAATCAAATAATGAAATTTGATAAGACGGTCAATACATTCTTGACTCTATTATCAGTATTAATGATATTGATAACAGCTTTTTATGTAGAAAGACTTATTACACATAATAACGTTTCATCTGTGTATACGAGTAAACTTAGTCTTACCGGTGCAAAGCTTTCTGATGATCTTTATGCCAAGGTTTCCAAGACGTTGGTTCAGAAAACTGAAAACGGTTCATTAACCCAATATGAGATTGAGATTGTTAATTCGGGAGATACCGATATAACGAACTGGAATCTCAAGATGGCATATTTTCCGACTGTAAAAGTTATAGATGTACATAATGTTGAAGGTGCACCTGAGGGAGATAGTTATATTTTTTCACCTCTTTATAACAATATGACTATCAAGGCAGGTGAGAGCTGTGAGTTTGGAATGTCTATAGATGCGTCTGTTGATTACGCACCTACAAGTATGGTTATCACAGGATTTAAACTTGATCCTACAGGAAGTACGTTAGGTAATAAGCTCATTTCCGCACTATTTGTTTTGTGGATAGTTTTCTGCGCAAGTTACATGGTTGTAAAGTACAATTCAATCAGCTTCTTGAAGAAACAGAAGAATGATATCAGGATTATTCTTCAGTCTATGAATACGTTCATCAGCTTTATCGATGCCAAGGATCCGTATACAAGGGGCCATTCCAGAAGAGTGGCGATGTACGCCGCCGAGATTTCAAAGAGAATGCACCTTACGGAATCTGAGATACAGAATGTCTACTATGCAGGTCTTTTGCACGACGCAGGTAAGATAAGCGTTCCGGATGCAATTCTCAACAAGCCCGGTAAACTTACAAATGAGGAGAGACAGCTTGTCCAGAATCATACGGTTGCCGGCGGTAACATGCTTAAGCAGCTTTCGTCACTTAAGGGCGTCAGAGAGACAGCTCTTTATCACCATGAGAGATTTGACGGAAAGGGATATCCCGAGGGACTTAAGGGCAGTGAGATTCCTCTTTATGCCAGAATAGTAGGAGTTGCGGATTCTTACGATGCCATGTCCAGTAACCGTGTGTACAGAAGACATCTTAGTAAGGATGAGATCATAGAAGAGATGCAGAAGGGATCCGGAAGTCAGTTCGATCCCGAGATTGTTCCGTACATGGTTGATATGATCAACGATGGTTACGTTAACGTTGTTAAGATGGAGACTGCCGAAGACGAAGGTGGCGACGACAAGCTCCATATCAGTGAAGAGGATATTCCCGGACTTTACATGGGATTATAATATGAAAATCGAAGGGGGAACTGTGCTTGCTTCATAAGGAGAAGGCATTGGGGAGCGGCAGATTCGCACATCTGGATCTGCTTAGACTGATTGCATGTTTTTTGGTTGTTTTTAATCACACGCAAGGGTGTATAAAGCTATATGAATATGATACGGGTGCATTGACGGTTCTTTCGTTTGTGCGCCTGTTTATTGCGATGACGGTAAAGATAAATGTTCCTGTCTTTTACATGATAACGGGAAGTCTGCTTCTTAGCAGAGACAGGGACTACAAAGATATATTTGGCAGGATTTCTAAGATGTTTGCGATACTGTTGGGATTTAGTATCGTTTCGCATTTTTGTTATAAAGGAGAATTCTACATTCCCGGATTTATCAGGAATTTTGCGTCGGCGACGGTTGACGGTGCAGGGCCTTATTGGTATCTGTACGCATATCTGGGGATTCTTTTGATTCTTCCGTTTCTAAGATCCATAGCAGTAAGAATGAACACGAGAGATGTTTTTTATCTGATAGGCGTCAGATTTATTATCGGCGCTGTTATTCCTATGCTGTTTTTGATCGCGAACAGTATAACGGGCAGTAATATGCATATTGCACACGAATTTCAGCCTGCGATAATCATAGTGGATTGCGTCTTTTATCCGCTTATTGGCTATGGGCTCGACAGATGTTTTGATGAAAAAGAAACATTTTATTCCAACAGGATACTTCTTGCAGCTTTGTTTGTGGCAGCGGGTATTCTCGGAGTCGTTGCACTGCTTATATCAGGGAGCGGAGAGTCGTTTGACGGATTTGTTTTCATAATGGTAATATCGGTGTTTGTGTTTGTAAAAAAATCGGTTTTAAAAAGCGGTCACCGCGCAGATGGAGTGATTTCGGCTTTGGGTGCGCTGACGTTTGGAATATATCTTTTGGATCCGGTTATCGGTCCGTTTTTTAAGAAGTTTTTTGATTTTAAAGGTGATTACAAGATGTTTTGGTCTTCAATTGTGTATTGCATTTTTTCAATGACTTTTGGAGGACTGTTGACGTTCATTTTTAAGGTTTTAAAGAAAAGAATTTATTCAAAATAAACGCTTGGAAAAAATGCGGACTGAAAAGTTCGTTTTTTTCCTTGACATACTTCGGCAGTCGGAGTATATTTACTACGACAGGCATAGTATGGATTTAATATCTCAAGAGGAGGTTATAAATGATAGAGATTAGCAGTGATGTCATTAGAGGATACAATGACACGATGATCCTGTTTATATTGATGGAAGAACCATCCTATGGCTATGAAATATCTAAGAAGATAAGAGCTTTGTCTGAAGAAAAGTATATAATCAAGGAAACTACGTTGTATTCTGCATTTACCAGAATGGAGAAAAACGGATATGTAGAGTCCTACAGCCAGAATGCTGATAACGGTAAGAAGAGGACATACTACAAGATAACAGAGAGTGGAAAGAATTATTATCATGAAAAGTGTCTTGAATGGACACTTACCAAAGAAGTAGTGGAGAACTTTATTAGAGGAGACAAGTAATGGAAACGATAAGAAATTATTTGGAATCTATGTTTGCGAATTTGCCCAATACTCCTGAAGTTATGTGTGCGAAGAATGAGCTTCTGAGTATGATGGAGGACAAGTTTACCGAACTTATTTCTGAAGGAAAACCACAGAACGAAGCCGTTGGAATTGTAATCTCGGAATTTGGAAATCTCGAGGAACTTGCCGAATCTCTTGGAATCGAGAGCGTTGTCGGAGGTGCGGAAATCTCTGAGAGACGTCTTTTGACCAATGAAGAAGCAAGAAATTATATTTATGATGCGGCTCAGAGCAGAATGCTCATCGGTCTTGGGGTTATGCTTATTATCTTTTCTCCCATATTCCCTATTATTCTGAATGATATCGGAGCTGCGCTTCTTTTCATCGATGTGAGTGTCGGAGTGGGGCTTATCGTGTGGGCTAACATTCGTATGTCACAGTGGAAGTTCCTTGATAACACGCTTTGTTGCATTGATTATTCTACGGCAGAGTATGTATACACAGCCAAGAAGAACAATATGATGAGTAAGGCTCTTATGCTTACCATAGGAATTATGTTCTGCATTGTGAGCGTAGTTCCCGTTATTATTTTTGAAGGATTGTTTTCTGCAAAGGATTATTATTACGTTATTGTAGGCCCTGCAATGTTGTTTGTTATCGTCGGAATCGGAGTGCTTCTTATCATCGCTTCCGGAGCCAAGGACAGCGCATATGCAAAGCTTCTTTCTCTTAACGGTACAGGAACGGTTGCCGGCAATTACGAAGCCGTTCGCGCTACAAAAGAACCATATACGGATAAAAAGAAAGCGGCAGAGGTGATGTCGGTTTATTGGAGAACGGTCACATGTATATACATAATCTGGAGTTTTATTTCGTTTGACTGGCATATTACATGGATCATATGGCCGCTTGCGGCAGTTTTTAACGGCATTATGAAGTCTCTTTTTAATACCAAGTGGTGATGGAGCGGGAGAAATAAATGAAAAAGATATATTTGATAATATTGGCTGCAATCACTTTTGGTGCGGTGGTTTTTGGCAGTGCCTATCATATGTACGGACTTTTTGGAAATAAGGATAAAACCGATGAAGTTGTAGATGTCAGTTACGACTTTGACAGTTTCAAAAAGATAGATGTTGATGCAGGTCTTGTAGATATGACTGTTACTACCGGCGATAAGTTTTCTGCAAGTTTTTCCGGGTTAAAAGAACTTTTGCCTGAGTTTAAAGCGGACAATGATACTCTTGAGGTTTATCAGCGCAAAACAAATAGTGTAGGTTTTAATATTTTTAAACCAAACAAGAGAAATATGCATGGCGTCGACAATAAGTTGACAATAACGGTGCCTGAAGGTACGGCGCTTGAAGAAATTACGTTTCAATGTGCTCTTGGAGATGCCGATATTTTGGGCGTTTCAGCTAAAAAGATGGATATTGAGTGCGCGATGGGCGACATTGGCATAGAGGATCTTTCTGTTGACAGTATTGACCTGGAAGCCGATATGGGTGATGTGTCCCTTAAGAACGTTGATGTCATAACTATTGACGCAGAGCTTGCAATGGGAAATTTTGAGGCGGATCTTGTAAAAGATATTTCAGAGTATGGTCTGGAACTTGATGTCGCAATGGGAAAATGCAAGGTTGACGGAGAAACTGTATCAAATAAATATACCAAGCCGGGCAGCAATGGAACTATCAATGTTGAGAGTGCTATGGGCGATGTGAATATCAAATAACCGATAATTGAATTGTTTTTGGTTAAAAGAATAATTGAAAGAATGAAACCTCTAAGGTATAATCAATATCGTAGGAATGCTGGGAGGTTAGGCGTTTCCTATAAATTGTATTTTTTTGTGAGGTTTTTATGTCATCTATTATCCAGACAAATCAGGTTTTTAACAATGAGATACCTTTTTGCAGGGTATACAGCATTGATTCCAAGAAAATGCTTGAGGAGCGCTTTCTTGCGCATAGGATATCATATTTCATAGAATGGCAGGACAAGTCTTTTTTGCAGAGATTGTTCGACAGAAAAGGCAACAAGATTGTTTGTACATTCAAGATAAATAAAAATGAGCTTGCGAGAGCGAAAGAGATTTCCGAAGGAATTGATGGAATCAAGTATAAAGACTACGGCGATTTTGATGCTGAGGATCGAATTCGCAGAAGAAGCGAAGCTGTTAAGTCACAGCCCGATCCTATGATATTACCTGCTTTAAAGATTGAAGAAATTTCTGACGACGAATGATAAGTTGAGCATGCAGAATAGGGGAGACATTGTTTCCTCTATTTTTTATTGGATGCGCAGCTCACGGAAGGGAAAATAATTGCTTCGCAATACCGCTCGCGCTAGCATTTCGCGAGCGAAATGCTTTTATATATAGATCACTTATTTTTGGAGATTCTTATGGCTGAGAAAAAGAATGTTTATAAAAAGAATACTGAAAAGGCAAAGACGGCACGTAAACCTTTTAAGGGTGAGGCTTCGAGAAAAAGCGTGGCCGGAAATCCTCAGAAGAGAACGGGAGTTAAAGAAAACGGTAATGACAAGAGTGCTGCCGTAAAAAAGAGCAGATGCCCGTATTTCAAGAAGTGCGGAGCTTGCCAGATGATAGATACACCATATAAGAAACAGCTTAACTTAAAGCACGCGCGTCTTGCAGAGCTTCTTGAGCCGTATACCAAGGTTGAGTCATTTATCGGAATGGAGAAGCCTGAGCATTACAGATGCAAGGTTCATGCGGTGTTCAGTCATGACAGGAAGGGCAATCCCATTTCGGGAATTTACAAAGAGGGAAGCCACGAAGTTGTGCCTGTAGAGAGTTGTCTACTTGAGGATCAAAAGGCAGATGCCATTATTGCTTCTATCAGGGGAATGCTCAGGTCGTTTAAGATAAAGACCTATGATGAAGATAATGGTTTTGGCCTTCTTCGCCATGTGCTTATCAGAATAGGCAGATACAGCGGGGAGATAATGGTTGTTCTTGTTACGGTATCACCTATTTTCCCGTCTAAGAATAACTTTGTTAAGGCGCTCAGAAAAGAGCATCCCGAGATTACGACGATTGTCCTTAACGTAAATGACAAGCAGACAAGCATGATACTCGGTGATAAAGAGAAGCCTCTTTACGGCCCCGGATTTATCTATGATACATGCTGCGGAATGAAGTTTAAGATAAGCCCTAAGTCTTTCTACCAGGTTAATCCTGTTCAGACTGAGCTTTTGTACAAGACTGCAATCGATATGGCTGACTTCTCCGGCGATGAGATTGCACTTGACTGCTACAGCGGCGTTGGCACGATCGGAATAATCGCAAGTCCTCATGTTAAAGAGGTTATAAGTGTTGAGCTCAATGGCGATGCGGTAAAGGATGCCATATTAAATGCCAAGATAAATGAAGTTAAGAATATCACCTTCTACAAAAATGACGCCACCAAATTCATGCAGCAGATGGCTGACTCCGGAGACAAAGCGGATGTTGTATTCATGGATCCGCCGCGTTCAGGCTCAACAATTGAATTTATCAATTCAATGATAAATCTTTCGCCAAAGAAGATTGTCTACATCTCATGTAGTCCTGATTCTCTCGCGCGAGACCTTGAGTTTATCACAAAAGGCGGCTATAAGGTGAAGAAAGCAATCCCTGTAGATATGTTCCCGTTTACAAGGAGCATTGAAACAGTCTGTCTGTTAACGAAATCAAGCTGAAAGCGCGGATTGAGTTTACAGAAGACTGTTGTTCTGGCTCGCGCGAAGCGCGAGAGCAGAACTTCCTTGTGAAGTCTGAAGGACGACGCTGTCCATGCGATAGATGTCCACGAAGCCAAGTCGTAAGACGTAGGCTGAGTGGAGACATCGAACCGCTGAAACAGTCGTTCTCTTAACGAAATCAAGCTGAAAGCGCGGATTGAGTTTACAGAAGACTGTTGTTCCGGCTCGCGCTTAGCGCGAGAGCAGAACTTCCTTGTGAAGTCTGAAGGACGACGCTGTCCATGCGATAGATGTCCACGAAGCCAAGTCGTGGCTAAGTAATGAGTTTATTTTTTATGAAAAGTGATCACTAAAAAATAGTGGTCACTTTTTTGGATTAGGTATATAATGTTTGAAGCGGTTTTTAGTCTGAAAAACTGCTATAAATTCTATTTTCACAATATAGTCAGTGACGTTTAGAGTCTTTTCACTGCTTATATTCCCAACTATTTTGAAATAGGCATTTGCTTTTTGAGGATGATTACTGCTCATATTTACACTGTTTTCATTATGAGCAGAGGTATTTTGCTGTTATCTATAGAAAAAATTGGTAGAGGCACTGCTTATATTTTTTTTTCTTAAATCTAGTCAGAGAGGGATAAAAAATAAAGCGCAAATTTATCTGCTTAGATTCAGGACATTCTTAATCTAGGCATTGCGAGTTAAAAAATCTTCACTGCCTAGGTGGTGAAAAGAGTGTAAAAAAGCAGAGGTTAATCGGCTTATTCAGAAAAGTTGCAGTGCATAGACTATAATCTGGTCATTTGGCTAAACAAAGATAAAAGAAGGAGAAGTAAATGTACGGATTAAAAGAGCTACTAAATAAAGAGGAGGAACGGCTTCTGAGAATAAAGGCTGTAGTTGATAAGCAGCTGGATGATGCCCCGGAGGGGCGACTTAGGATTTCATCGTCGGGGAAGCTTGTTCAATATATGCATTGTACTGATGAAAACAAGAAATCAATATATCAGGGAAACTATATAAAAAAGGAAAAGGCCGAATTTATCAAAGCTCTTGCGCAGAAAGGATATGACAAAAAGGTAAAAAGACTTGTTGATTTGAGACTTAAGCAGATACAAAAAATAAATGCGGATTATGATGATCATGAAATTGAAAAAATATATGCATGCATGAATCCTACGAGAAAGAAATTAGTCAGAGCGTATGAGATTCCATTCGAACAGAGAATATCTGAGTGGAAGGAAATAGAATATAACGGGAAAAGTTTTCCTGAGGATTCACCGGAGATATATACAAGGAAAGGCGAGAGAGTCAGGTCGAAGAGTGAAAAAATAATAGCGGATACATTCTTTGAACGCGGGATAGAATATAAGTATGAGTGTCCGCTTGAGCTAAAAGGATATGGGATCATATTTCCTGACTTTACAGTTATTAGCAGGAGGACCGGAAAAGAAGTGTATTGGGAACATGATGGCCGAATGGATGACCCTCAATATGCAGAAACAGCGGTCAGAAAGATAGATACATATATAAGAAATGGAATAGTGCCGGGAGATAGGCTGATTGTTACATTTGAAACCGGAAACTATGTATTAAGTGACAATACGATAGATGCGATGATAAAAAAATATTTGTAATAACGAATGAGAACAAAAAGCTTCGGTTGGAATGAAACAATACCAAGTAAAAAAGAACTTCTACCGCTATCCTGGGTGGATTGTACAAGATAGCAGATAGAGATAATTAATAAATTGACACTCGAACATCTGTTCGGTATAATAATCGTAGATTCGCTACCATACATTGATTTATGCAACATTGGCTTTGACTTTGGAGGTATGAAAACAGTGGAAATTGAGGAATGTATCAAGGATGCGTTTGAAGACTCTATGCAGTTATTTGTTCAGACAGAAGAATACAAGAAGGAACGTGATGAGATAAATGATATGATCATAACGTTTCGTGCAATGCTGGGAGTAAGCCAGCAACTGCAGTTTAATGAAATTATCGATGCTTTAACCGTTGCAGACGGTAAGCTTGCATCGGAAGCATATTTGCACGGAGTTGTCGAGGGGATAGCACTTCGTGAGAAGATAATCGGATAAATTGAATATATAAAAAGCAGTGTATAGACACGGTTTCGTATACAAATCGTGCCGGATCACTGCTTTCTTTGCTCAAATATATAGTAAATCAATGCTATTTTATTCTTCAGACTCAAGCAGGGCGTTAATGAGCTCGCGCCTTTGCTTGGATGTCATCTTGGATGCATTTTTGGCAATAAGTCTATGAATCATATAATATTCAGATTCGAAATCTCCGCTTTCTGAGGAGTTCCCATTTAACAGATAGTCGGTAGTTGTGTGAAGGGCAGTGGCGATATTGGCTATAACA
The DNA here is from genome assembly GCF_900116865.1 of Butyrivibrio sp. M55. Classification (GTDB taxonomy): domain Bacteria; phylum Bacillota; class Clostridia; order Lachnospirales; family Lachnospiraceae; genus Butyrivibrio. Next base: position 58,614 of record NZ_FPCD01000012.1, on the reverse strand, counting down.
GGCCCTTTCGGAACGCGGTCTCCCTTTATATAGCGAGACATTGAGACCTCAGTGACGTCGACTTTTTCAGCGAGTTCGCGCTGAGTCATATTAAGCTGAGCAAGTAATTCAGCTATTCTTCCTCCTAATGTGTTATTCATAGGATATCCTCATTTCTAATTTGATATATTATCTTGGATATATGAAAGTGTACTGCCGTTTTCTTTAAGATAAAACACCTTAACCGGCTAATATACATTCTCTTTATTCCTGCACGGAATAATTTCCAAAACTTACCAAAAGTATAATTCAATTCGCACAAAACGTCAAATTGAAATAATTTTTGGTAAGTATCAAACATGTAAAATGCAGTAAAATAGCAGCATTTGATCATTTCATCAGAATTACGACATAAACAAATGGTAAATTAATGTATTGACAACTTACCGAACGTGATATAAGATTAAATCAATCTTAAACGAACGGAGGTGAGAGAAAAATGTCAGAACACACAAATACGTTGTTGTTTGGATTACCACGTGCACCATGTGTGTAAATTTTTTTATCCATCAACTTACCAATTGTATAAGTTATGGTAAAACAAATTAACTTTTGTTCTACAAAAAAATCTACGCACAGGAAAGGAGAATGCTTATGAAGAACTGGCTTAAAGCAGCGGGAATAAGAGCTGTTAAGACGGTGGCACAGACAGCCATTGCCACGATTGGAACTTCGGAGGTTATGGGAGATGTTAATTGGGTGATGGTTGCTAGTGCAGCATCATTGGCAGGAATACTTTCCCTGCTGATGAGTGTTTCCGGAATTCCGGAACTGAAAATTTAAGAAGCGCCAAAATCTGTTAATAAGAACATGCAGTACCTGAGATTTCGAAAGCGAAACGCTCAAATCGGCGCTTACTTCAACAAAAACAATTAAAACAACAAAACAGAAAAGGAGAAAAAATTATGAATCTAGTAGAAAGTATTATGACTGAAAACCCCTGCTACACAGAGGGAAGAAAAATTACTGTGAAAGGACTTATGCTCCATTCGGTTGGATGCGCACAGCCCAGAGCGATGGCATTTATCAATAGCTGGAACACACCTGCACACGACAACTCATGTGTACACGGCTTCATAGACGGAAATGACGGAACTGTTTATCAGACACTTCCTTGGGATCACAGAGGCTGGCACGCAGGAGGAGCAGCAAACAATACACATATCGGAGTTGAGATGTGTGAGCCTGCAAGCCTTAATTATATAAGCGGCGCGACATTTACCTGCTCAAACAGACCTGAGGCACTCAAAACTGTGAAGAGGACATATGAAGCGGCAACAGAACTGTTCGCAATGCTCTGCAGATTATATAACCTGGATCCTCTTGAGGACGGTGTTATCGTTTCACACAATGAGGGACATATCAGAGGAATAGCTTCCAACCACAGCGATCCCGAGCACTTATGGAATCAGCTAGAAACCGGATATACAATGGACGGATTCAGAAGTGCGGTAAAAGAACTGATGGACAAAGAGGATGCCGGAAATATAAATGATGATAACGGCAAATATCCGAAGACACCTTTTTCCGTAAAAGTTCTCATTGATAACCTCAATATCCGCGCAAATCCGTACTTTGGAAACAACATAAAAGGTCAGACCGGCCGCGGTACATTCACTATTGTAGAAGTAAGGAACGGCTGGGGAAAGCTTAAGAGCGGAATCGGCTGGATCTATCTTGAGGAAGAAAGCTACTGCACAGTCTTAGACCGCGTGGTTGGGGAAAGCTACGAGAAGAAGACTATTGATGAAGTAGCAATAGAGGTAATCAACGGTAAGTGGGGCAACGGAGAAGAAAGAAAAATGCGCCTTACAGAAGCAGGCTATGATTACAATGCAGTACAGAAGCGGGTTAACGAGCTTATATGGTATTAAAACATGTTAACCGCATAACATACAACTTAATGCCGAGCTGCCAAATAACTTGTGCAACATATACAAAAACCGCACATTACTAATGTAATTAATTCACGAAACGGATAATTTTTTGATAAAAACGTATGTCAACCGATTGACATAAATATACGTCACGTGATAATATCTTTTTACAATAAACAAAGACCTTTTAGAAGGAGGGGTTATTTAAGATGAGAAGGAAAATAGTTTCATTAGTAGTTTGTGCAGCTATGGCATTATCAATGGTTGCATGCAGTACACAGAATCCGGAAGAGCCTGTTGCTCAGACTGCCGGAGAACAGGTTGCAGATAGTAGCAAGGCCGGGGGAGCATCTATCTCAATTTTAAATTCTAAAACAGAGATTCAGACACAGTTCGAGGATATGGCAAAAGAGTATGAAGAGAAGACAGGTGTGCATGTTGAAGTATACAACGCCGATACGGATACAACAGTTGCTTCACAGATTGCAACAAAGTATGCATCACACGATCCTTATACACTTTCAATGGTGGATCCGAAAGATATATATGCAGTAGCAAATGAGTATGCTTACGATCTTTCAAATGAGGACTGGGCAAAGAAAACAAAGCTTGGAATCACGGTTGACGGAAAAGTTGTAGGATTTCCTTTCTGTGTAGAGGCAAGAGGTATCCTCTACAACGCAGATGCGATCGAGAAGATCACAGGAGAGTCATTCGATCCCACATCTGTTGCTAAGCTTGATGATTTCCAGAAGTTACTTGATAAGCTTGTACAGGGCGGAATGGAGAAGCCTGTAGGAATCCTTTCAGAGTACTGGTCACTCGGTGCCCACTGGTTCCCTATGGTATATGAAGAGCAGCAGGATCCCGATGCATTTGTAAAGAGCCTTCTTGATGGTTCAGGCAATCTTATGGAGAATGAGAAATTCAATTCCTTAATGGATTCATTCGATACACTTATTAAATATAACTATGCAAAAGGTTCTGCTTCAAACGCAGATCGTGAAGAGACATCAATGATGCTCGCAGAAGGACAGATCGCATTCATGTTCGGTGGAAACTGGGATTGGTCAGTTATCAACCAGTATGATTACACAGAGCACCTCGGAATGATGCCTGTTCCTCAGAATACAACAGATACAAGCAACTTCAGCATCGTAGGCGGTGCAACAAAGTACTTCTTTGTTGACAGTTCATCAGATACTTCAGATGAGCAGAGACAGGCTGCGCTTGACTTCCTTAACTGGCTTGTAAACGATGCTGACGGAAATGCTTTCCTTACAGAAAAGTGTGCGCTTGTTCCAGCTTTTGAAAATATCAAAGCCGATAAGCTCGATCCATTTTCTCTTTCTGTAAAGACATATGCAGATGCAGGAAATATGATTCCTACATACAATTACCTTCCCGACGATCATATGACGGTAGTAGGACAGGAAATCATGCAGAAATACCTTGATGAGTCAATGGACAGAGCAGCACTTGCTGATGCGGTAACTGAGTATTTCAAGTCTGCAACACCTATTGAGCACTGATATTTTACTCAATAACGATTTAATTAAAACAGATTACATCAGGGCTTCGATAACCAAGAAGCCCTGATAAAAAAGAAAAGAGATTTAAGTGTTTAGTGCACGGGTTTTTTGAAAGGTGAGGCATATGAAAACTAATACACTGGGGTATAAATTTAAGCAGTATCTAATATTTGCGGGATTAACAACAATAATCTTTTGCAGTGTAGTTATAATACCTTTTATTTATGGTTTGTATCTTACATTTACAAGTTGGAACGGAGTATCCAGAAACAAGCCTTTTGTAGGTTTTGAAAATTATGTCAATGCATTTGCGGATGGGGGATATTGGACTTCCCTTGGACGCACATTTATTTATTCGGCAATAGCAGTTGTGTTGGTAAATGCTGTAGCATTTATCATTGCATACATGGTAACCAGCGGAATCAAAGGTCAGAACTTTTTCAGAGCAGGATTCTTTGTTCCGAATCTTATCGGTGGTATCGTACTTGGTTACGTTTGGAAATTTGTATTTAATAAGGCGCTGGTAGAACTTATGGGTCTTATATCAGACGGAAAAGTTAAGTCACTCCTTGCTACGGAAAACGGAGCAATCGCAGCACTTATTATTGTTTCGGTATGGCAGTATGCCGGCTACATGATGCTTATCTATGTTGCAGGTTTTATGAGCGTATCGGAAGATGTTATTGAAGCGGCTAAAATTGATGGCTGTACAGGCAGACAGTCTATCATTCACATATCAATTCCACTTATGACGGCATCATTTGTACAGTGTCTTTTCCTCACAATTACAAGATGCTTCATGGTTTACGACGTCAACCTTTCGTTGACTAACGGTGATCCTTATGGAAGTTCAGCGCTTGCAGCAATGCACGTTTACAATCAGGCTTTCGTAAACAAGAACTATGGAACCGGCCAGGCAGAGGCTCTTATCTTGTTTGTGATCTGCGCGGTGATCGGTGGAATTCAAGTATACGTAGGTAAGAAAGGGGAGGTGCAGGCATAATGGAAAATGAAAAGGCAAGACGCAATAAAATAGTAAAGCATGCCATTATGATCATGATCTTGACGATTATGTTTGTAGCATTTATTTTCCCTTTCATAATGGTAATAATAAATGTATTTAAGGTAAAAGCAGATATAACGGGCAATCCGTTGGCACTTATCGGTAAGCATGGATTTACGCTTGAGAACTTCCCTAAAGCGGTTGAAAAAATGAAATTCTTTAATTCATTCGCTAACTCCTTTATAGTGACAGTGTGCTCAACCATAGGAACAATCGCGCTTTCGTCTATGACGGCTTATCTTATTGTAAGAAATAACTGGAAGGCTAATAAAATATTGTTTGTTCTTATGATCGCATCAATGGTAATTCCTTTCCAGGTACTTATGATCCCGCTTGTTTCACTTTACGGCGGTATTTTCGGTATCCTGAACCACAGGATCACTTTGATATTCATGCACATTGGTTTTTCACTTTCAATGGCAACATTCATGTTCCATGGAAGTATCCACACCAATGTTCCGTGCTCTCTTGAAGAGGCGGCTACAATAGACGGATGTAATAAATGGCAGATCTTTTCCAAGATTGTATTTCCTATACTTAAGCCCACGATCGCAACGGTAGCTATTATCGATGCAATGGCATTTTGGAACGATTATCTTTTGCCCAGTCTTGTACTTGGAAGAAAAGATCTGTATACGATCCCTATCGCGACAAAAGTATTCTACGGCACATATTCAACAGATACAGGTTTGATCATGGCTGCACTTTTGCTTGCGATGCTCCCGATATTGTTGTTATATCTTTTCCTTCAGAGATACATCGTTGAGGGAATTACAGCAGGCGCTGTTAAATAATTATATGAAAGGTTTTATGTTATGAAAAAGCTAGAAAACAAATGTATGTTGATCACATACGCAGACAGCATGGGTGAGAATCTTAAAGATCTAGCGTTTGTAATGGACAAGTACTTTAAGGATGCAGTAGGCGGTATACATATACTTCCTTTTTTCCCATCTTCCGGAGACAGAGGATTCGCTCCGATGGATTATCACGTTGTAGATAAGACGTTTGGAGACTGGGACGATATAGAAAAGTTGTCAGAACAGTATTACCTCATGGCCGATTACATGATCAATCACATTTCGGCGCAGAGTGAGTATTATAAAGATTTCCTTGAAAAAAAGGATGATTCAAAATACAGAGATCTTTTCATACGCTACAAGGATTTCTGGAAGAACGGCGAGCCTACGCAGGAAGAAGTAGACGTTATCTATAAGAGAAAGCCCAGAGCTCCTTATGTTGATGCGATGTTCGCTGACGGAAGCACAGAGAAAGTCTGGTGTACCTTTGATGAGCAGCAGATTGATATCAACTGCAAGTCAGATACGGCAAAAGAGTTTATTAGGGATAACCTTGTAAATCTTTGCGAGCACGGACTTTCGATCATAAGACTGGATGCGTTTGCATATGCGACGAAAAAAGCAGGCAGTTCATGCTTTTTCATAGAGCCCGAAGTCTGGGAGCTTATGGACGGATGCCAGAAGATCGTAGGACCTTACGGCGTTACGCTTCTTCCCGAGATACACGAGCACTATACAATGCAGCAGAAGATTGAAAGTCATGACTATTATGTATATGATTTTGCGCTTCCAATGCTACTCATAAATGCGTTATACTATGGACAGTCTACATATTTGAAAAATTGGCTTAAGATCTGTCCGAGAAAGCAGTTTACGACGCTCGATACTCACGACGGAATAGGAGTTGTTGATGTAAAAGACCTCCTTCCCGATGAAGAGATAGAGAGAACAAAAGAGGACATCTTTAAATACGGAGCCAATGTAAAAAAGATATACAACACGGCTGCTTACAATAACCTTGATATTTATCAGGTAAATTGCAGCTACTATTCAGCACTTGGTGATGACGATGATGCATACCTTCTGGCAAGGGCAGTTCAGTTTTTTGCCCCCGGTATTCCACAGATTTATTATGTGGGACTCCTTGCGGGAAAGAATGATCTCAAGCTCCTTGAAGAGACAAAAGTAGGAAGAAATATCAATCGCCATTATTACAAGCTGGATGAGATAGAAAAGGAAGTTGCGAGACCTGTCGTAAAAGATTTGCTTGAACTTATGAAGTTTAGAAATGAGCATCCTGCATTTGACGGTGAGTTTATCCTTGAAGATTGCAGTGATGAGGAACTTGTTATCCTCAGGAAAAAGGGTGACGATTTCGCAAGACTCAAAGCAAATTTAAAGACTAAGAAGTTCACTATCGAACATTCGTGACAGGCGATCGATATGAAATGACATCGGAGGGAATATGGCTACATTAAAGGATGTTGCAGCTCGTTGCGGGCTGACAGTTACAACTGTATCAAGGGTTTTGAACAATAGAGGATATATCTCTGACAAAACACGGTCCAAGGTATATGCTGCTATGGAAGAACTTAATTATCAGCCCAATGAAGTAGCCAGATCGCTGTCCAAGAAGTCGACCAATACGATAGGCGTTATTATGCCTCATATCAGACATCCCTATTTTTCCGAGATGATAAGTAATATTGAAAATGCGGCAAGTAAGAGGGGTTACAAAATATTACTTGCCAATTCAAAGGGTGCGGATCATAAGGAAAAAGAGTACCTTGATATGTGTACGAGCAATCGCGTTGCCGGTGTCATAGTTTTTTCCAATACGGTAAAGGGACTCGAGTTTGCCAACAGCAATATTCCGCTTATAACCGTTGAGCGTTTTGTTGAGAACGGAACGGCAGCAGTTGAGTGTGATAACGAGCAGGGTGGTATGCTCGCGGCAGAAGAGCTTATAAGAAGCGGTTGTAAGCATCTACTTATAATAAGTGGTGTTTCTAAGAGTGCCATGCCTGCCGATGATCGTCTGAAAGGTTTTGCCAAAGTCTGCGAAGAGCGCGGCGTGGTTTATAAGGCTGTTTCTACCAGTATGAATCAGTACAATAACCTCGAGTATCACTCACTTTTGACTGGAGAGCTTAAACTCGACAAAGATATAGACGGAATCTTTGCAAGTTCAGATCTGATCGCAGCACAGGTTCTTCAGGTTTGCAGAAAAATGGGCAAAAGAGTACCTGAAGACATAAAGCTTATAGGCTTTGACGATGTTCTGCTTTCACAGCTTACAACACCGCCTATTTCAACAATACACCAGCCCATCAAAGAAATGGCTGAAATGGCAGTCAATCTTGTCATTTCATCTTCTGAGGGCAAAGTTGTTCCCAAGCGCACAATTCTTCCTGTTTCTTACATAGAGAGGGAGAGTACCAAGTGACTGATTTGAAAAATAGAATATTTAAAAGATACCGTTCTGACAGGCCTTTAACAGCTTGTTAGAGCGGTTTTTTTAAAGATAAAGAAAAAGATGGAAATACTATTGAAAAATAGATTGATATGTGCAATATTTAAGTAAAATATAAATGCATTGTGATTGAGTTAAGTTAATTTAACTAAATTAAATTCCGGATTGGAGTTTTGGTAGCATATTTACTTTTTAGTGATAACGGAGGGGAATATAGATGTATGGCGCGATAGAAGCAGGTGGGACAAAGATGGTATTGGCTGTTGGGGACGACAAGTCAAATATAGTAGAGACCACAGAGATAAAAACGAGAAGTCCGAGGGAAACAATCCCTGAGATTATGGATTTTTTTGGAAAGTATGACATTGAAGGCATGGGAATAGGCGCGTTCGGCCCTGTGTGCCTTGATAGGAACTCGGAAAGTTACGGAAAGATAGGAAAAAGCCCGAAGCTGGAATGGGTTGGCTTTTCCTGGATGGAAGCTTTTTGCAAGGCAGATTACCCTGTGACAATAGATACCGATGTCAACGCGGCATGTTTGGGAGAAGTCAAATATGGGAATGGAAAAGGGCTGAATAACGTAATCTACATAACAATAGGCACCGGGATCGGAGTTGGAGTTTATGCTGAAGGCAATCTCCTCCATGGAGCGCTTCATCCTGAGGCGGGACATATTCTTTTGCCTGTGAGCGGCAGAGACGGTTTTGAAGGAATCTGTCCGTATCATAAGAACTGTTTTGAAGGACTGGCATCGGGACCTGCAATAGAGGCTCACTATGGCAAGAAGCCGCAGCTTTTGCTCGATGATATGAGCGTTTGGGAGCAGGAAGCAGACTACATCGGAAAGGCATTGATGCAATATATATGTTGCTATTGCCCTGAGAGGATCATTCTCGGCGGCGGTGTTATGCATATAGAAAAGCTCTTTCCCATGATCCGCGAGAAAACACTTTCCTATATGAACGGATATGTTGATACAAAAGAGATGCAGGATATTGAAAGTTATATAACACCTGCGGGACTTATGGGGCAGCAGGGAATAAAAGGCGCATTGTTCTTGGCATCACTTAAGTAAGACAAGGGATGCTGTAACGGTGCTGAGACAGAACACTAGGCAGTAAATACGGAGACAATAGATGGAAAAATTTGCAATAAATAACTGGATACTGAAAAGAGTATCCGATGGCAGCAGCTACAGGACAGAGGTTCCGGGTAGCGTTCTCTATACATTGCAGGATGACGGAGTGATCCCGGATCCGTTTGTGGCAGACAATGAGAAATTTGCTCTGAAAATGATGGAAGAGGATTTTGAATATGAGGCTAAGTTCGATGTTGATCATGCACTGATGACATATTTGAAAAAAGAGCTTGTATTTGAAGGCATTGATACCATAGGCGAGGTGTATCTAAACGGAAGAAGGATTCTATGTGCCTGCAACATGCACAGGACTTACAGAATTGATATCACAGATTTTTTAAAGGAAAAAGACAATGAATTAAAGGTCTGCATCAGGTCACCGCTTAAATATATAAAGGATGCTTATGAAAAAAGTGAGTGCGACGGAACAGAAGATGCCATGGAAGGCTTTGTTCACATAAGAAAAGCTCATTACATGTTTGGCTGGGACTGGGGCCCGAGAATCCCTGATGCGGGACTTTTCAGACCTGTATATATTCTTGGAATAAATACTGCACGTATAGAGAATGTCAGGGTTCATCAGAGACACTCGGGCGGTAAAGCTGGGCTACGTATTTTTATTGACAGAGAAGTTTACGGTGATGATAAAGGCATTTCCTGTGATGTGATTCTTACAGATCCGCAGGGAAAAGAGCTTAAGTATGAAGATTACAGATCAGGCGATGAAATCGTGGTCGAAGATCCTTTGCTCTGGTGGCCGTCCGGATTCGGAGAACAAAATCTTTATAACCTGGATATAAAATTAAAACTTGGAAATACGGAGCTTGATTCTCTGACAAAAAGAATCGGCCTGAGAACCCTTACCATAACCGGAAAGAAAGATGAGTGGGGAGAGAGTTTCGCACATTGCATAAACGGCTTTGATGTATTTGCTTTTGGCGCGGACTATATACCGGAAGATAACTATCTGACAAGAATGACGCCCGAAAGGACAAGGAAACTTCTTGAAGATTGTAAATTGGCCAACTTCAATTCCATCAGGGTTTGGGGCGGCGGCTTTTTTCCGGATGATGCTTTCTATGATATCTGCGATGAGCTTGGAATTATGGTATGGCAGGATATGATGTTTGCCTGCGGTGTCTATGACCTTACCGAGGAATTTGAAGAGAATATCAGGCTTGAAATAAAAGACAATTTAAGACGAATAGCGGATCATGCCTGTCTTGCTCTCATTTGCGGCAATAATGAGATGGAGATGTTTGTAAAAAACGGAGTGTGGGTTAAGACTCATAAGCAAAAGGCTGATTATATCAAGATGTATGAATATCTTTTTCCTAAGTGGGTAAAAGAATATGCACCTGATGCGGCATACTGGCCATCCAGTCCGTCATCGGGAGGATCTTTTGACGATCCCAACGACTTTGACCGCGGAGATGTTCACTTCTGGCAGGTATGGCATGACGGAAAACCTTTTACCGAGTACAGAAAGTACTTCTTCAGATATCTGTCGGAGTTTGGTTTCCAGGCTCTTCCGTCAAAGAAGACCTTGGAAACGGTAATGATAAGCGAGGAAGACTTCAACCTTTTTTCCTATAACATGGAAAAGCACCAGAGAAACAAATCTGCCAATTCCAAGATAATGCAGTACATGCAGGCAACTTTCAAGTATCCTACGGATTTTGATATTTTAATATATGCATCTCAGCTTCTGTCGGGAGAAGCGATAAGATACGGTGTTGAGCACTTTAGGAGAAACAGGGGGAGGTGCATGGGAACTCTGTATTGGCAGCTAAATGACTGCTGGCCTGTTATAAGCTGGGCTTCTGTTGACTATTACGGAAGATGGAAGGCGCTGCACTATTATGCCAGGAGATTTTTTGCTCCCGTGCTTATTAGCTGTGAGGAGACGAGCACTGTATCTGAAGGGATTGAGATCAATTCCGAGAAGAGTCTGTTCGTACCTGCTATAAAGCTTAATATCTCCAATGAGACCATGACGGAGAGAAAGCTTACGGCAGAGTGGAAACTCAGAGATGCTTTTGGAAAAGAGATTGATGGAAAAGGACTTGAAATCGAAACTTCGGGTACTGTCGATGTAACTGTTTCTCCGCTTTCTTCAAAGTGGGTGACTGAGCAAAGCTTCCCCGAAATCGACATATATTCCTGTTACGTGTCCTTTAAGGCCATAGAAGAGGGCGAGGTGGTATCGGAAGGAACGGCTCTTTTTGTGCCGGCGAAATATTTCCGCTTTGAAGATCCGGGGCTCGCAGTAAGAATGCTCTCGGAAAATGAGATAGAAATAAGCGCAAAGGCTTTTGCCAAAAATATAGAAATTAGAAATGAGAATGACAATCTGGTACTCTCAGACAACTTTTTTGACATGAATCCCGGAGTAAAGATTGTCAGGATCATAAGGGGAGATGCCAATAATCTTACGGTCAGAAGTGTTGCTGATATTCACTGAGTGAAAAAAGACTTACCACGAAATGACCTTAAATGAATTTTTACCGGAGGAATTGTATGAGTGACAAGATTTATGAACCGAGTAACGCGAATATGCAGCAGGGAGCAAGAAATGTGCTTAAATATCTGGCCGAGATCACATATGAAAAGATGATCACAGGACAGCATACGCAGACGATGGAGCAGGAAGAGCTTAAGCTGATAGAGGAAAAGACAGGAAAGAGACCGGCGCTTTTGGGCTTTGAACTTTTGTCTTATTCACCGAATATAAACTATCTCGACTCAGATGATGAATGTATGGATGAGATCGTTCATAACAACGGAACGCTTAAAAAAGCCTGGGAATGGGCTGAGGAACAAGGGCTTATCACATTCACATGGCACTGGTTCTCACCTCTTTACGGCAGGTCAAAGGCTTTTTATACGGAGAATACTTCTTTTGACCCTGAAAAAGCTGCAACCGAGGGCACTGCTGAATATAATGCATTGATCTCGGATCTTGACGTAATGGCCGGGATACTGAGGCCTTTTTGCGAAAAAGAGATCCCTATTTTGTGGAGACCGTTCCATGAAAGTGACGGAACATGGTTCTGGTGGGGCGCGAAAGGATCAGAGCCTGTCAAAAAGTTGTACAGAATAATGTATGAGCGCTTTGTGGGCGTGCATCATCTTAACAATCTTATCTGGGTGTGGAATTCGCATATTAAGGAGTTCTATCCGGGAGACGACGTTGTAGATGTGATATCGGTCGACCTTTATACCGATAAACATGTTCATACGGCATATTCCGAGCAGTATAATGCGCTTAAAGAAATAACCGAGATGAAAAAGCCTATGATTCTAGCGGAAGTCGGTGTTCTTCCGGATCCCGAGGCGGTCCACAGCGAGCATATAGGATGGGCGAGCTTTATGACATGGTCTCTGGATTTTTGCAGAACAGAAGAATATAACACATTTGAATTTTTGAAAGATGTATATAACAGCCCGAATGTTGTAACAAAAGATAATCTCCCCAAACTATATGAGGTTAAAAAGATATGAATGAAGTAGAAGGAATAAAGCGGATAAAAAAACTGATTGATAAGGCCAAAGCGGGTGAAGAACTTGTACTTGGCTTCTTTGGAGGTTCGATAACTCAAGGATCTTTGTCATCCAAGCCAGAACTGTGCTATGCACACAGAGTTTTTGATTGGTTTAAAAAAGAGTTTCCGAATGCAAAGTTTCATTATGTGAATGCCGGAATAGGCGGAACCTCCTCATATTTTGGAGTGTCCAGAGTTTATAAGGATCTGCTTATGTACAGACCTGACTTTGTAATCGTGGATTTTTCCGTAAACGATGAAGAGGCAGAGCTTTTTAAAGAAACATATGAGGGACTGATAAGACGAATATGGTACTCAGATACAGAGCCTGCAATGCTGCTTCTTAACAATGTGTACTATGACGATGGCAGAACAGCAGAGGATATACATTTAGAAGTCGGAAAGCACTACGGAATTCCCAACGTGAGCATCAAAGATACGATATATAAGAGAATGCTTGAAGGAAGATATAATAGAAATGATATTACACCTGACGGATTGCATCCAAATGATCTGGGGCACGAACTTCTGGCAAAAGAGATAACGGATAAGATCAGTGAAATATGCGGTATGGATGTACCTGCGGGTGAAAGAGATCAGGGAAAAGAACCTGTAACAGCAAATCGCTTTGAAGATTCTATAAGATATACCATCGAAAACAGCAGTCCGATATTATTGGGCTTTAGAGCCGATGCGAGAGAAAAAGAAGGACATCTTGACTTCTTTAAAAATGGCTGGATAGCTACAAAAGAAGGTGATTCAATTCACTTTGAACTTAGCGGCGCAAGGACGATTGCCATTCAGTACAGAAAGACAATAAACAGACCTGCTCCCGTTGCGCTGGCGGTTTTGGACGGATGCAGGGAAAAAGCTGTTGTACTTGATTCGAATTTTGATGAAGACTGGGGCGATTGTCTTTATTTGCAACCTGTGCTGAGCGAAAACGAAAGAAAAGATCACATATTGGATATAGAAATAGTAAGTGCCTCGGAAGCAGATAAAAACAGCTTTTATCTGTTATCATTAATAGTATCTTAAAGCAAAGCGTGAGCAACAGCGGGGTAAGGAGATTGGAGGAAAGATGGCGATAGTATATAACGACAGAGAACAAATATGGAAACTTGATACGGAAAATACATCATATGTTCTTGGAGTAGTGGATGGGAAGTATCTTTCACATATCTATTACGGCAAAAAGATAAGAAGCAGCGAGCTTTCGTATCTGCTAAGACCTGATGAGATTGTTCCTCCGTCAATCAGGCCTGCGGAGCAGCTTGGCTTCATGGATGCGATACAGCTTGAGTATCCTTGCGGCGGGATTGGTGATTTCAGGGAGTGCTGCATTTCTGTAAAGAGCGATGCGGGACAGATAGGATGTGACCTGTCATACAAGGGGTATGAGATTGTAAAAGGGAAAGCAAAGATTGCGGGACTTCCTACATGCTTTGGAGACAATGCAGATACGCTTGTGATAAGGCTTGAGGATGAGATTTACGGTTTGGTTGTATCTTTGTCTTTTACCGTATTTGATGATTGTGATGCCGTAATACGTTCTGCAATTATCGAGAATAGGGGCTCGAAAATATTATGTATAGAAAGAGCTATGTCTTCCTGCCTTGACTTTGAGATGAGGGACTGCGAAGTTATAACGCAGTGCGGCGCATGGGCGAGAGAGCACATAATTGAAAGGACGGTTCTTAATCATGCGGCTGTAATAGCGGAGTCGACAAGAGGCGAAGAAGGCCATGATTCCATGCCTTTTATGGCTGTCGTTTCCCAAAATACCGACCGGAAAAGCGGTGAAGTCTACGCTTCTCAGCTCATTTACTCCGGCAATTTTATGGCAAAGGTAAAGAAAAATGCTCACGACCAGATAAGGATGGTCATTGGAATAAATCCAGAGACATTCTCATGGAAGCTTGAACCGGGAGACTCTTTTCAAACGCCTGAGGCGGCTCTCGTTTATTCATCCTGTGGTCTTGGAGAGATGACAAGAGATTATCATAAGCTTTTTAGGAAACATCTGATAAGGCAAGACTGGGTGAGCAAGGAAAGACCTATACTTATCAATAACTGGGAAGCAACATATTTTGATTTTGATAAGGACAAGCTTCTTGATATTGCAAAGACGGCAAGGCAGTGCGGAATAGAACTTCAGGTTCTTGACGACGGCTGGTTTGGATATAACAGAAATCAGCCAAGTGGAGGGCTCGGAGACTGGTATGTCAATGAAGATAAGCTGGAAGGCGGCCTAAAGGGGCTGACCGATGAGCTAAAAAAGATAGATATGAAGTTCGGACTTTGGTTCGAGCCTGAAATGGTCTGTGAAGATACGGACCTTTATAAAAAACATCCGGGCTGGATATTACATCAAGTGGGAAGAATACCTGCGCGAGCGCGTGATCAGTGGGTTTTGGATTATTCCAATCCTGAAGTGAGAAACTATATCTATGAAAGTATGGCCAAAATACTGCGTGAAGTTCCTGTTGTATATATTAAGTGGGATATGAACAGGTCTCTTTCCGATGTCGGTTCTGAGTATCTTCCTTCAGACAGGCAGGGGGAGATTTGGCACAGACACGTCCTTGGAGTATATGAGATTCAGGAAAAGATAACCAAGGAATTTCCATATGTTCTGATCGAGAACTGTTCTTCGGGTGGAGCCAGGTTTGATGCGGGAATGCTGTATTACAGTCCTCAGATATGGTGCTCGGATGATATGGATCCTGTTGAGCGTCTTTCGATTCAGGAAGGAACTGCAATGCTTTATCCGATATCAGCGATAGGATCTCATGTTGCAAAAAGCCCCAATGATATTTCGGGAAGAGAAGTTTCTTTTGAGTCGAGAGCTGTGGCGGCTATGTTTGGAACTTTCGGATACGAGCTTGATGTAACCAAACTTTCAGAAGATGAACTAAAGCAGATTCCAAAGCAGATTGCCAGATACAAAAGCATAAGAAGACTGGTCCTTGACGGAGAGTATTACAGGATAGCGTCATGCAGGGAAAATAAAGAATATGATGCATATATGATAGTTTCCGAAGACAAAAAGGAAGCTTTTATGATATATATGCAGGTATTGTCAAAGGCATTTTCAAGAAGCAGATTGCTTAGACTTGAAGGACTTGACTCTGATATGAAATATGATGTAAACGGAAAAGTTTATGACGGAGATGTGCTGATGAATGCGGGACTTTTGATTCCCGGAAGCAAGGACTTTGAAGCACAATTCATTAAAATTACAGCAGTATAAACTGTTATGGATTGATTATTAAGTTAATTTAATTCATAATAAGAGCCGGAGGATAACAGATGAGACCAAAACAGAAGGTAAAACTAAAAGATATTGCTGACAGCCTGGGAGTATCTGTTGTTACAGTATCTAATTCACTGGCGGGCAGACCCGGAGTGAGCGCTGAAATGCGCACGAAGATAAAAGAATGTGCGGCAAAGATGGGGCTTGATTACAGTAAATACGGGAAGACTACGCCTAAAAAGGTTGAAAATCCGGAACTTATAGGAAAGACCATCAGCGTCATTGTTTCAGACAGATATATTTATATAGGCGCTTCTTTTTACTGGGAGATGTATCAGAAGGTCGCTTATGCGGTTTCTGAAAATGAATGCTTTACGTCGCTGAGTATGGTCAAGGATTACGACGATGACGAAATACTTCCGCCTGTAACGGATGCCGACGGAGTGATAATAATAGGACCTATAAAAGAAAAGTTTCTTAACAGGCTGCTGGCGGCAGTTAAAGTGCCGGTAGTTTTCATGGATCAGCAGATTGAGACAGGTAATTACACTTCCGTCTTGTCGGGAAATTATTACGGAATGTACAGAGCAACCAAGGAGCTGGTTAAAGCAGGTCATAAGGAAATTGGATTTGTCGGAGCGCTTGATTATTCCAGAAATATAATCGACAGATACTATGGATATAAAAAGTGCATGCGTGAGAACGGCCTTAAAGTGAATCGCGAGTGGCTTTTGCCGGACAGGAGCGGAAATGACGAAACTCCTATGATAGAGCTACCCAAGAAACTGCCTACTGCATTTGCGTGCAGTAGCGACTTTGCTGCGGGCTTATTGTATGAAACGCTTAAAAAGCAGGGAAAACGGGTTCCGGAAGATATATCAATTGTTGGTTATGACAATTACCTGCTTAACAGCGATCTTGAAGGAAAGCTTACAACTTACAACGTTGATCTTGTGAAAATGGCCAGACTCACAGTGGAGCAGGTCATTAACGAGATAGAGGATCCGTCACTTGCGGGAACGATATTTGAGGTGGATTCCAACGTTGTGAAAAGAACATCGATAAAAGAGTTGAGGGATAATAATGCAGAGTGATGTTACATTGTCTGATATTGCAGAAAAGCTTGGCGTAAGCAGTGTTACCGTGTCGAAGGCTCTTGCGGGGAAAAAGGGCGTCAGTGATGAACTGCGTGAGGAGATACTAAGTCTTGCCGACAAAATGGGATATGTGCGAAAAGAAAAGAACCATCATTCCAAAAAGAATACCGTAATTGGAGTGATAGTTGCGGAAAGATATCTGAATCACAGTAGGTCATTCTACTGGCACATTTATAAAGAATTATCGGTGCAGTCAAATGATAAAAGAATTCTTACTCTTTTGGAGGTTATAAACAGAGAGGCGGAAGAGTCCGAAAGTGTTCCCAATCTCATTGCACAGGAGAGTGTGGATGGACTGATAATTCTTGGAGCTTTCAATGTCGGATATCTTCGTATGCTTAGAAACAAAGCCAAGATACCGATGCTTTCGCTGGATTCTTTATATGAGGAGATAGAAGGTGATGCGGTGATAACCGATAATATCCTCGGAGGGTATGAGATTACCAGATATCTGTTTGATAAAGGACACAGGAAAATCGGATTTGTCGGTACTTTGAAGGTGACACCGAGTATTGACGAGCGGTATATAGGAATGTGTAAGTTCCTGTCATCGGCAGGTCTGGATGTTGAGTTTAGGGATAATCCATTGGTGATCAATGACAGGGATAAATATGGTAATCTTGACGCAGAGGGGACATTTGCGCTTCCTTCGGCAAAAGAGATGCCGACAGCATTTTTCTGCAATTGTGATGTATCTGCGCTTTTGCTTATCGAGCATTTGAAAGAAAAAGGATACAAAGTTCCCAAGGATATTTCTGTCATTGGATTTGATAATTATGTTCCCGATATGAACAAGAGCATTGAACTTTCAAGTTATGAAATAGATCTTAGTGTAATGATAAGTAAGGCAATGGAGCTGTTGACGCAGAGACTTCGTAATCCCGATATGCCTTTCAGCTCCGCGATGATACGCGGAAAGCTGATCGTCGGGGACTCTGTGAGAGCTGTCTGATAGTGGAAAGGCCAATCGTTCGCGCGTGGGCATTTCGCGAGTGATTGGTCTTTTTTTGCTTTAATTAATTTAAGTTAATTTAAGAAGGCTTGTCTATAAATAATTAACAATATTTAAGGAGTCGTTTTGTTGAGGATTAACGAAACGGCTCTTTTTTACTGAATTTTGTAAAAGTGCTATTGAAAAATGGTGATGAACAAATATAATATTAATTAACTTAAGAACAATGTATTGGAACCATGGTTTTACTTAAATTAATTAAAAGGGGTGAATGAAATGAATTTAAAAAGGACTATTGCTCTATTGGCTGCTGCAGCTGTGGCTGCATCTCTCGTCGCATGTGGCTCTTCACCGAGTGCAGGTACGGAACCGGGAACGGCAGGTTCCGAGGCTTCCGGAAATTCCGGTAATGCTGGTAACGGTGGCACTGCAGATACTGCGGATAACAACTATACATCTGTTGTTCTGGGTGAGACGGGGAAAGATATCAAGACTACGATCAAGGTTTTGACTCACAGAACGGACATGCTTGGGGATGATTATACGGGAAAAAGCTGGAAAGACTATATTGCGGAATTTAATAAGATTTATCCCGGAATTACAGTAGATATCGAAGGTATTACAGATTATGCGGAAGATTCGCTTCTTCGTCTTCAGGGCGGTGAATGGGGCGATATCATGATGATCCCGGCAATTGATGCATCTGAGCTTTCAAATTATTTCATGCCGTACGGAACGGTCGATCAGATGAAAGGTGCCATCCGTTTTGCTACGGACAAGCAGTATGACGGAGTATGTTACGGGGTTCCGTCTACGGGAAATGCTCAGGGTGTTCTTTACAACAAGGCAGTATTTGAGAAGGCAGGAATCACAACATTACCAAAGACACCTGAGGAATTCATAAATGACTTAACTCTGATAAAAGAAAAGACGGATGCGATCCCTCTTTATACAAACTATGCCGCAGGCTGGACAATGGGAGCATGGGATGCATATATTGCGGGAACTGCTACAGGTGATGCAACATACATGAATCAGAAGCTTGCTCATACGGCAAATCCCTTCGCAGATCCCGGTGACGGATCACATGCATACAATGTGTACAAAGTCCTTTATGATGCGGTTGCTAAAGGTCTTATCGAGGATGACTATTCAACTACAGACTGGGAAGGCTGCAAGGGCATGCTTAACAGAGGTGAGATCGGAACTATGGTACTTGGCTCATGGGCATATTCACAGATGCAGGCAGCAGGAGACAAGCCTGAAGACATCGGATATATGAGTTTCCCTATCACGGTTAACGGCAAGCAGTATGCTACGGCAGGTCCTGATTATGCATTCGGAATCAACAAGGATGCAAGCGATGACAATCGTATGGCGTCACTTCTCTTTGTAAAGTGGATGACAAACGAGTCGGGATTCTCATACAATGAAGGCGGTATTCCTATCAATGCCGAAGATGACAAATATCCCGATCTTTATGCGGCATTTGACGGAGTTGAATATGTTTCCGACGAACCTGCACTTGCGGGAGAAGAAGATCTTAAAGATACACTGAATTCCGATTCGGAACTTAGCATTAACAACGGTGGTGACAAGAAAGTTCAGGCAATCATTGAGCATGCTTCCAACGGGGATATGACTTTTGATCAGATCATGGACAGCTGGAATAAAGCGTGGACAGAAGCACAGGAACTTAACGGAGTTGATACAGACAACTGATTTATAAATTTTTTTATGAGCTGCGGGGGAGGGGCGGAATTGTATGATTCCGCCTCAACTTATAGAAAGAAAGTGAGATAACCCTATGAACAAAAGAAAGTGGAAACAGGTGCAGGTAATATTAACATTTCTCATTATTCCGGTAGGATTACTGATTTTGTTCACATATTATCCTTTTGGCAAAATGGTCCAGTTCAGCTTTTATAACATGAAATACATAGGACCTAGGAAATTCGTGGGATTCAAAAACTATATACAGATTTTTAAACGTGAAGATATTCTGAGAACGCTGCTACTGTCTCTATATTACATGGTCGGAGCGGTAATTCAGGTATTTCTTGCATTATATCTTGCTACAATATTCTGCTTTAAGGTAAAAGCTGAAAACTTCTGGAAGGGATTTATTTTCTTCCCTTATCTGATAAACGGTATAGCTATCGGATTCATTTTTAAGTTTTTTTACACAAGAGGATTTGTTCTGGACACGGTTCTCCAAGCGATAGGCTTCAATCCGGACAGTCTTCCGTATTGGTTAAAAGACCAATCGATAAACAACTGGTCGCTCGTATACTCGTCGGTATGGAGATACCTGGGCTCGACAATGGTTCTTTTTCTTGGGGCAATGATGTCGGTGGACAGTACGCTTTATGAAGCGGCGTCGATAGATGGCGCAAATAAGTGGCAGACGTTCTGGCACATCATTTTACCGAGCATAAAGACAATAGTAACACTGAATGTAATCTTGGCTATTACAGGATCTCTTTCGGCATTTGAGCCGCCTTTTGTTATAACAAGCGGTGCAAACGGCACGGGAACATTCTTTGTAGTAATGAATGATATTGCTCATACAAGTCAGAAGGTCGGACTTGCCAGTGCGATGGCGGTATTCCTTCTTGTGATTATCTTCATTGCCAAATTTATTCAGGATGCAATATTCAAGTTCCTGTTCAGAAATGCGGGAACGGATATAGATGACAGAGAGTTTAAGAAACAACGTAAAAGGGAAGAGAAGGCAAGAATGCAGATGCATAGAGGAGGTAGATAATGTCATCAGATACAGTAATTGCAAGTGTTGTTCCGAAGAAAAAGATGAGTATTGGTGATATTGTTTGGGGAATCATAAAGTATGCTTCTGTTGCGCTTTGTGCTTTTTTGGCGGTACTTCCAATAGTATCCTGTGTCATAACTTCGCTGAAAACAGAGGTTGAGTATCAGAGCACCAATGTTATGACACTTCCGGAAAACTTTTTTAATTTTAACAATTATGTTCAGGCTTTTGCTCAGGCAAATATGGGACTGGCATTTATTAACTCGGGAATAATTCTTTTATTTGTACTTGCGGGATCGACCATGATAGGCTCTCAGCTTGCATATGTTCTAAATCGCTTTAGCTTTCCCGGCAATGCGCTTATCAGGAATCTGTTTACTTTTGCGGCGCTTCTTCCGGGAATTGCCATGCAGGTTTCGGTATATGAAATAATGGTAAATCTCGGACTTGTAAATACTTTGTACGGCTACATCATCATGATGATGGGAACGGATGTAATGTCAATTTACATCTACATTCAGTTTTTTGAAAACCTTCCCGTTTCGCTTGATGAAAGTGCATTTTTGGACGGTGCGAATTACTTCCAGATTTATGCAAAGATATTGCTTCCGCTCTTAAAACCTGCGATTGTTACGAATCTGATTCTTAAGGGCGTTGGCGTTTACAACGAGTATTATTGCGCGAACCTGTATCTTCAGGATAAAAGAAAACTCTGTACGGTAGCCACATCATTGTACACATTCACGGGCCCCATGGGTAATCAGTATCATCTTATCTGTGCCGGCGTGATCATGTCACTTCTTCCTGCTCTGATAATATTCTTGCTTTGTCAGAAACAGATTTATAACGGCGTTGCAGCCGGTGCGGTAAAGGGGTGATAAGTAATGGTCAGTGAAATAAAGGAGCATCTTCTGAATGGGATCATACCTTTTTGGAAAGGTTTAAGAGACGATGAATTCGGCGGATATTACGGCTATATGGGCTATGATCTTGCCGTTGATAAAAAATATGAAAAGGGCTGCATACTAAACAGCAGGATATTATGGTTTTTTTCAAGCGCATACAAAGTTCTCGTAGATAAAACGCTTTTAAGCGAGGCTACGCATGCGTATGAGTTTTTAAAAAAATATTGCATTGATGATGAATATGGCGGGGTATTCTGGTCGGTATCTTATGACGGAAAGCCTCTTGATACTACAAAACATACATATAATCAGGCTTTTACCATCTACGGACTGTCTGCATATTTTGATGCATCGGGAGATTGGGAAGCACTGAAAATGGCTATTTCGCTCTACGAACTTATAGAAAAGAAAATGCGTGATGAGCGCGGATATCTTGAAGCATTCGACAGAGAATTCAAGCCTGTATCAAATGAAAAACTGTCGGAAAACGGTACCGATGCGGTAAGGAGCATGAATACTCTTTTGCATGTTATGGAAGGATATACGGAACTTTACAGAGTATCGGGGGATGGCAGAGTCAGAAAATCATTATATGAGATCCTGAAAATAGTAAGTACCAAGATATACAATCCAAAGCTTCGCAGACAGGAAGTCTTTTTTGACAAAGATTATAACAGCCTGGTCGATCTTTATTCCTACGGACATGACATAGAAGCAGCATGGCTGATAAATAGGACAACCGATATTCTGGGTGACGGTGACCTTTCGGCAAAGATCGGCAGAATGACGGAGGAGATGGCGAGTGAAGTATATAAAGTTGCTTTTGACGGAAAATCAATTCCCGTCGAGGGACAGAATTCAGTTGTAAAAGAGGACAGAGTCTGGTGGGTGCAGGCTGAAGGAATCAATGGATTTCTTGATGCATACGAAAGACATCCCGAGAAAAAAGAATATCTTGAGGCGGCACGGGCTCTTTGGGATTACATAAAAGAATTTGTCATCGATAAGAGACCTGGATCTGAGTGGTTCTGGTATGTCGATAAAAACGGCGTACCCGCGAAGGATGAGCCTATAGTTGAGCCGTGGAAGTGTCCATATCATAACGGAAGAATGTGTTTGGAGGTAATAACAAGAAATGTTACATGAGAGATATTACATTGAAAAAGACAGACAGGAAAAGCTCATGTCGCGGAAGAATGAACTTACGGATTTTTATAACGGAGTATATACAAGATATAAATATCCGGTTCTTACAAGACAGCATATTCCGCTTACGTGGAAATACGATCTTGATATAAAGAGTAATCCGAATTTTCAGGAGAGGCTTGGGATAAATGCAGTTCTAAATTCAGGAGCCATTAAGCTTAATGGGAAGTATTATCTTGTTGCCAGAATAGAAGGCAATGACAGAAAGTCTTTTTTCGGAGTTGCTGAAAGTGATAACGGCATAGACAATTTCAGATTTTGGGATTATCCGATATTGCTTGATGACACTTGTAAGGAAGAGACAAATGTCTATGACATGAGGCTTACGCAGCATGAGGATGGCTGGATATACGGAGTGTTCTGTTCCGAGAGCCACGATGATTCCACAAACGATCTCTCGGCGGCAGTTGCGGCAGCAGGAATTGTAAGGACAAAAGATCTTAAAAAGTGGGAGCGACTTCCGAATCTTGTTACAAAACGCTCGCCTCAGCAGAGAAATGTTGTTCTTCATCCTGAGTTTGTTGACGGAAAATATGCTTTTTATACCCGTCCAATGGACAGCTTTATTGATACCGGAAGCGGCGGGGGTATAGGCTTTGGACTGTGCGATGATATTGAACATGCAGTAATAGATGAGGAAAAGATTCTTAGCAGAAGGAGATATCATCAGATCACGGAAGCCAAGAACGGTGAATGTGTTGTGCCCATAAAAACAGACAAAGGATGGCTTCATATCGCGCACGGCGTAAGAAATACGGCAGCAGGACTAAGATACGTCCTTTATGCCTATGCAACAGATCTAAACGATCCCGGAAAAGTTATAGCGGAGCCCGGAGGACTTCTTCTTGGACCGCTTGGATGGGAGAGAGTAGGAGACGTTTCAAACGTTGTATTCTCAAACGGCGCGATAGTAGAAGAAAACGGCGATATTCTTCTTTATTATGCGGGCAGCGATACAAGGGTGTATGTTGCCAAAACAAGTATTGAACTTCTTAGCGGTTATGTCTTTGGAACTCCCGAAGATCCGGGCAGAAGCGTGCTTTGCGTGCAGCAAAGATACGAGCTTATAAAGAAAAATCTTGAAGTTTTAAAAAATGAGATTTAAGGAGCAAATATGGCAGTATTGAAACTACAGGCTCCCACCAAAGATTATCTGTGGGGAGGAAACCGCCTTGTCGACGAATTCGGTAAAAGACCGGCAGGCGATGTGACCGCGGAAAGCTGGGAGTTGTCATGTTATCCCGGTTGCGAGTCTGTGATTGAAAACGGTGAGTTTGCGGGAAAGACGCTCACAGATTATATAAATGAAAAAGGTAAGAATGTTCTTGGAAAAAACTGCAAGAAATTCAGGGACTTTCCAATACTTATCAAGCTTATTGATGCAAGAAAAAATCTGTCATTGCAGGTTCATCCGTCAGATGATTACGCTCTGAAAAAAGAAGGGCAGTACGGAAAGACGGAGATGTGGTATATAATTGATGCCAAAGATGACGCTTTTTTGTATTATGGTTTTAAGCGCGAGATTTCCAAAGAAGAGTTTCGAAAGCGCATAGAGAATCAGACTCTTACCGAAGTGCTTAATGCTTATCCCGTAAGCAAGGGGGATGTGGTTTTTATTGAGGCGGATACTCTGCATGCAATCGGTGAGGGGATTCTTCTTGCAGAAATTCAGGAAAATTCGGATATCACTTACAGAGTGTATGATTACGGAAGACGCGATAAAAACGGGAATCTGCGTAAACTCCATATAGAAAAAGCGCTTGAAGTGACCGATCTTTTTCCGGCCAAAAAGGTCCCGAGACCTGAACCGCATATCGGAAATTGCAAATATTTTACGGTTGATAAAGTCAATCTAAGCGGTAAGATCATGAATAAGCTTAGCGGTACGGTTGACGAGAACTCGTTTTTACATATTCTGTTCCTTTCGGGAGAAGGGGAAATAAAGAATGACAACGAGGATGTGAGATTTAAAAAGGGCGACAGCTTCTTCCTCCCCGCCGGTGATGGGAATTATGAGATTTGCGGAGAGTGTGAGGCACTTTTCACGTATATTTAAGGATGAGAATATGCTTAGAGAGTATAAAATTTCAGAAATAGAAAAATTGAAGATTCATGGCAGGAGAACTGCATGTCTTGATCCTTTAACGCTGTTCTGGAATGGTTCGGGAATAGAAATGAATGTACGTGCCACTGTGGTGAAACTTCGTTGTTACGCAGACTATTCAGTCTTTGAGCCGTGGATTGATGTCCTTGTTGAAGGCGTAAGATATCAGAAGAGACCGCTCGAAAAGGGAATAAATGAGATCACGATCTGGCAAGGAAACGCGGGACCTGGCGAAAGCGATATTCCGCTCAGAAATATCAAGATCATACGAGATACACCCGCTATGGCCGCGGATGGTGATACGCTGATCCGGATTGAATCTGTTATTACCGATGGTACATTTGAAATTGTTGATGAACCGGGGCATAGGATTGAGTTCATAGGAGACAGTATAACATCAGGCGAAGGCTGCATGGGGCCTGTCTGTGAACAGGACTGGAATAGCGCATGTTTTGATGCTTTCGATAATTATACATATATGACTTCTCAAAAACTTGGAGCCGACTACGAAGTATTCAGCCAAAGCGGCTACGGTTTTATGTGGTCATGGTATGGCAATCCGAAAGAAAACATGCCGTCATTCTATGAGGAGGTATGCGGTCTTGTTCCGGCAGGAAAAGCTTGCGAGATTGGGGCTCATGAGAAATATGATTTCTCTCTTTTTGAACCTGATATCGTTATCATCAATTTGGGTACGAATGATGCCGGTGCATATTCTTTAAGCAGTCATGAAGCTGCTAGGGATGGCGGTACGTATTCTGAAAGCGATTACGATGCTGCAAGGAGCATGGGAAGTGATAATATTCACTATCTGAATGAAAAAGGTGAGATCCCGTCGGAGGATGTGGCAGCGCTTAAGAACGGCGCAAAAGCTTTTTTGAAAAAGGTCAGAGAGAAGCGCCAAGGTGCCATAATAATATGGGCTTACGGAATGCTGCTTCAGGATTCGGATATAATCAACATTCAGATGACAAACCTGTTGTCAGCGGCAGTTGCTGAGTATTCCAAGCAGGAAAACGACAGCAAGGTATATTATCATCAGCTGCCGCCTACACTTGCAGGAGAGTTTGGCTCGAGATCGCATCCCGGCCATCCGGCTCACAAAAAGGCAGCAGAATCATTGGTGAAGAAGATAGAGGCGATATTGGGGGTACGATAAAAAGAGTTGCTGCTTAGGCTTTGTTGTTTGCTCTCATAACATGTGCGGATATTGGATACTTATAGAATAGGTTTGCTGCCGGAATAGATAGCAGTGCACCTAATATTATTATCACTAATCCTGTGGTGACAGAATTTGTCAGGGTAAGCTTGTATAGAAATGTCGGCATGTGTGAACCAATAAAACTTGTTGAAAATACTATTGGAACTATAGTAAGACTCATAAATATTACTCCTATAACCAAAAATCTGGAACAGATAATTTCAAAAAAAATAGTGAAAAGAATCAATATGCTATACAAGATAATTAAACCACATTGTATAGCATAGTTGCGATTTGCCGGCATATCGTTTAATGGCTTACTTGCAAGATAAATTCTGTGCCAGGAGAGCATTGCAAATATAATAATGTTATAGGGTATTTGTATAATTAATGGATATAGGGTCTGAAATTTTTTGGCAGATGCCGAGGTTTGAACTATGCTGCTTCCGTTTGATATCATAATTGATTGATATATCACGCTTGTACAAGTAATTGTTCCCAATATGCCGGCATTACCTAAAGTTGAAGAAAATTCACATAACGCTCCTGAAGCAAATAAAAGCAGTGCGGTGAAAATCTGGGATTTTAATTGTGGAGCCGCTTTTATAATAGTCATTATTTTCGTTATTTCTTTTTTCATGTCTGATCTCCTTGATGAATAGAAGGCAATTTTTTAGTTTTTTCCTTAAGTTTTATTATTAACCCTCATTACATGTGCTGATATAGGGTATTTATATAGCAGGTTTGCGAAAAGAGTTGAGAGTAGTGAACCTGCTATTAGAATAAGAAAGCCTAAAGTAATAGCAATTGGAAATGTGAGATTAGTAATATTAAAAAAAGATTGAGGATGTACTATTGAATAAGTAATCATAGTTATAAAAATAAATGAAAATAATATCATACCAACAAGAGAAGGACCAAAGAATTTATGACTTAAAATTTCATATATGGATGAAAGGAAGCATATTGTGCTAAACATTAGAATATAAAAGCATTGTAAGCTGATGCTTTCTTTTATAGACATATCAAGCGCAGGTTTACTTGCAATATAAACGCTGTTAAAGGAAACAATAAAAAAGAGGATACTGTTCACAAGTAATTTTATATAAAAGGGAACATTAATTTGGAGTTTTTTTGCTGATGAGGATGTTTGGCCAAGTCCGGTGCAACTAACCGACATTATGGTCTGGTATATTTGTCCGGTAACGTTGGAAAGATAAACTAAGCCCAGAATGTTATATGTACTTGATGTCTTTGCAGTTATCTCGAAACATACTCCTGCAATCAAGAAGAGCAATGCACTGATTATTCGTGTTTTTAATTGTGGAGCGGCTTTTATAATAGTTATTATTTTCTTGATTTCTTTTTTCATGTCAATACTCCTTGATGTTAGTAAAGCAACGATCTGTTGTATAACTAAACGCAAAAATGCTGATTATCACAGATAAAATAAAAGTTATCGGAAGCCATATCATAAATGGTATATGAATGGAATCATGTAAAAACAGGAACATCATGCCTGAGTTAAGTGCGCCAATTATTGCGGTTAGTGTGAGCGATATATACGCGTGTACATTGTTTGACAGAATATTTCTCATAAATGTAATGATGCCTGTCGTAATGCTATAGTTTAGAAAAATAATGGTTGAGATAAATGTCAGAAAACGTATATCTATACCATTGAATGAGCTTATTATTGCTATGATCAGGCTTAGTATCGGAGGAATGGCTATCTGTATAAATCTTCTTATCTGGTCTGCAATTATTGCGTCCTTCATAAAGTTGTCAACGTGAGTTGATGTTTTTATTATTCCAAGGAAAAATCCTTTTGCGGTAATTCCGTTAAAAGGCATATAGTCAGCTAATAAGGTAAAACATGAAAGAAGCGTCATCATGATTACTATACCCAGATAGTTGTCAAATGACATAATTACCAATGCAAAAGGAACAAGAAGAGCAGGCATGATAACAAGCATTGCAATGTTATATAAAAAACTGCAAAAGCAATTATGTGCGGTTATCATTCTTGATAGGTGTTTCATTTATATACTCCTCCGATCAGCGATATGACTTAAGCTTTGTGTATGCGCGCATTATGCCGACGGCAAGCTGTGAAAGGGTGGGAATAGAGGTTTCGACATCCATTCTTGCAAGCTTATCAATGTTTTCGCTGAGGCAAAGGCCCTCATAACCGTAGGTGTTTGAAGTCATATCATAAAGGATATGCTTTGCGGCTTCTTCGTCTTTCTTTTCACCGCGTACAAAGACATACTTTTCCTTTAGGTCTTCGACGAAGCCCTGTTCAACAACGGTTCCGTTTTCGATTATGATCGCATAGTCTGTCACGTTCTCCATGTCAGAGATGTTGTGAGTGGAGAAGATGACCGATCTGTCGTTATCCTCTGAAGAAGCGAGGTATTCACGGAGCATTGAACACAGTCTTTCTCTCATAAGCGGATCAAGCGGAGAAGCGGGCTCATCCATGAGAAGGAGCTTGGTATCTCTTGCAAGAACACCTGCAAGCATGAGCTTTATGCGGTTTCCATCTGAGAGACTACTTACTTTTTTGTCTTTACCCGAACGTGAGCTGCTTGTTACCGCAAGATCTTCTAAGATCTGATCGTATTTTTCTCCGTCGAAATTATCGAACAATACAGACTGGATCTCTTTTGTCTGCTTGAGTGTCCAGTGGGGGAGGAAGTAGTGCTTGTCGGTACCGGTATAGCCGATGTGTTCTTTGACGTAAGGATCGTTTTCCCTGTCTTTTTCCGTGTAATTACCAAAGTAAGTGATTTCGCCTTTATGAACCTGCTTTATACCTGCGATCATTTCGAGCAAAGTAGTCTTACCTGCGCCGTTTTCGCCGATAAGTGCAGTTGCGAATCCTTTGGGAAAATCGATACTGTCAATATTAAGCTCGAAATGACGGTATTTTTTACTGATGTTTTTACATGAGATGACTGCTTCTGCTTTCATAGCTTAATGCCTCCGTTATTAATTATCCAATTTCTGTAATGTCTTTAGTGTGCTGATAAGCTCGCTGTCTGACATCTTCGCGATCTTTGCAAATTTGATCGCATCAAGAAGTGCGTCTTCAACCTTGCGGATATGCTGTTCTTTGAGCATTTCGGTGTCCTGGGCATTTACGTAATAACCTTTTCCTTGGACGGCTGTTACAAGCCCTTCGCTTTCAAGCTGTTCATATGCCTTTATGGTTGTGATGACGCTGATCTTAAGTTCCTTGGCAAGTCCCCGTATCGATGGCAGGTATTCACCCTGACCGATTCGCCCTTCAAGTACCTCACCGCGGAAATAGTCAGCAATCTGCTGGTAGATTGGCACACCTGAATTCTGTGAGATTTTCATATGATTCCTCATTAAAAATACAGTTAGTGTTATTGATTCAGATGAAACTGTTTATGTGTTATATATACACTAATAACACATAGATGTCAAATTCAATATTTCAAAAAATATATTGACATATTACGACTGACGTAGTATTAATACTATTACAGACGTACTACGACAAACATAGTATAGCGGCAAATTAAATGACATGAAGGGATTTATCTGAGAATGAAGACAAAAAAATTTACCTACGGAATACTATTAACTTTTTATTAATCTTTTTATTTGTGCCGTAATTGCTTTTATACAGCTCCGCAGAGAGTTTGGCAAAAGAAAGATGAAATAATCGATAGCTATTGAAAGGGGGTGGTATAAAAACATAATAATCTGATCACACTCTAATAAATGTAAATACCCCAAGGAAAAGCGAGGACATATAGAATGGATGGCCTGTCACTATATGATCCTCGCTTTACTGTTTGCATGTGTATCGGATATAATCTGATATGTGGAGGAAAATATGACAACAGACGAGATAAGAGCAAGGCTCTTTGAACTAAAAGACGATAAGTACGCAGCATTTCACAGAAAGCTAATTCCTACAGTCAATCCCGATAAGGTGCTCGGCGTGAGAACTCCTGCGCTTAAGAAGTTTGCAAAAGAGGTTGCAAAAGATGAGGAAGGGTGCACGGCTTTTTTACAGGAGCTTCCGCACAGATATTACGACGAGAACCAGCTCCATGCCTTCATAATATCCGGGATAAAAGAATATGAAAGCTGCGTTTTTGAAGTTGAAAAATTCCTTCCGTACGTTGATAACTGGGCAACCTGCGATCAGATGTTGCCGGCGGTATTTAAGAAAAACAAAGATGAACTTGTAAAGAAGATATACGAATGGCTCGATTCGGATAAGACATATACAGTGCGATTCGGCATAGGTATGCTTATGAAGCATTATCTTGAGGAGGATTTTAAACCGGAATATCTTGAGAGAGTATCGCTGATCAGGTCTGATGAATATTACATTCAGATGATGATAGCGTGGTATTTTGCGACTGCGCTCAGCTTTCGCTATGACGATGCGCTTCCATACATAAGAGACGATAAACTTGATCCCGATGTTAAGAAAAAGACTGTCAGAAAGGCGATTGAAAGCTATCGGATATCCAAAGAGCAGAAAGACTATCTCAGAAATTGTTGATTAAGCGTAAATTAAAAAAAAATTTACAACACGTAATAATTTGAAGATGCCGATGGATAGGGGGGTTCCGCAAACGGAAACGGTAAAATTTTATGGAAAATCGTACACATTTATGGTGCAGAAGTATAAAATATGTGCGGAATGAAGCAATAAATCAATCTTTATGATACAATAATATGCAGTTAAGGAGAAATGTGTATGCGTATTATTAATATTATAGAAAACACTGCAGGTAAAAATGACTGCATACCGGAGCATGGATTGTGCTTCTACGTAGAGACCAAGAAACATAAGATTCTCGTAGATACCGGAGCATCCGGACTTCTTGTAGAGAATGCAGATCAGCTTGGAATAGATTTGGCGGATGTGGACACTGTTGTTATCACACACGGTCATTACGACCATGGCGGCGGTATCCTTTCATTTGTAGATCTGAATGACACTGCGACGATTTATATAAGTGAACATGCTTTTCAGAAGTTCTACTCGACGTCGCGCGGAAGAAGACCCAGATATATTGGTCTTAGCAGAAAGGTAAAAGACCTTCCTCAATTGGAAATCTTAGAGGATGGCGTAACAAAAATTGACGATGAGCTTACTATCTTTTCCGATATAGGGGACAGATATGAGAACCCTCAGACGAACAGCACTCTTTTTATAAAAGATGGCGGAGAGCTTGTAGAGGATGATTTTGCTCATGAGCAGTGCCTTGTTGTTTCAACCGAAGGTAAAAAAATATTATTTTCGGGCTGTGCACATCACGGTATTCAGAATATAATGGATAAGTATGTGTCGATATTTAAGAGCGATCCCGACGCGGTAATAAGTGGTTTCCATACTGCAAGGGACAGAGGATACTCCAAAGAAGACATCAAGGAGATCCGTAATATCGCAAAAGATCTCACAGAGTACGAATCGGTATTCTATACAGGTCACTGCACGGGCGTTGAGCCGTTTGAAGAGATGCAGAAGATTCTGAAGGACAAGATAAAGTACGTTCACTGCGGCGATGAGATCAAATTCTCTGATTCCAGAAAGAGCAATGATTCGAGAAAGAGCAAGGGCAGAGGCAGGGACAGAGACTTCGATATGGATATGGACATGGATGTAGATAACGACATCGATAATGACATTGATGACGATGAAGAAGATACAAGAACATCCAGATCAAGAAGTGCCAGAGCTTCAAGACGTAAAGAAGAACCTGAATCAAGTCCGAGAGAGAGAAGAGCTTCAAGGGCAAAAGAGTCTGTTGAATCAAGCCCTAGGGAAAAAGCGTCTTCGAGATCAAAAGAAGCCGTGGTTTCAAAGCCTAAAGAGGCTTCGAATTCAAGAGTTAAACAGGCCGTAGTTTCAAAGCCTAAAGAGACAGCAGCTGCTAAGAAAAAAGAAGCAGAACATGTAAAATCAAAGGATACAGCACCTGAGAAGAAAGAAGAAACAGTGGTTGTAAGAGCTGAAGATACCGTAAGGGCAAAATACAGAAGGATAACAGAGACTCTTATCAAAAGAGGATTATCTTTTACATCAATGGAAAGTTGTACGTCGGGGCTTATCGCTTCGCTTATAACAGATACAGAGGGCTCATCGGCCGTAATGAAGGGCGCTTATATTACTTACAGTAATGAAGCCAAGGTTCTCCACGGAGTTCCTAAGGAAACTATCGATAAGTACGGAGTATATTCCTATGAGACTGCCGAAGATATGGCATTCTCCGCAGGCGCTATCTATGAAGCGGATGTGGCTATCGGAGTAACCGGAACGATGGGAAATTCCGATCCTTCAAATGATGACAGCGTTCCGGGAGAGGTTTATTTTGCGATTGCTTCCAAATTTGGAAACAGAAGCTATCATGCGAATATACCCCCGAAACACTCAAGATATGAGTATAAGCTTGCCGTCGCTGAACTTGTGGCGGACAAACTAATAGAGATTATAGGCAAATAATTCACGGAGGGATTCATAAAAAATGCAGAAATGGGCAAGACTTTTATATCAGCCGGCGCTACCTTTAAACGGGAAAGTGCCTGTTACGGGAAGCGAGGAACATATCAGTATTTCCAAAAAAGCTGCGGATGAAAGTGTTGTTCTCTTAAAGAACAATGGGCTTTTGCCTCTTAAAAACGTTGAGAAGGTGGCTCTGCTTGGTAAAGCGTCATATGAGTACGTAAAAGGCGGCGGAGGTTCCGGAGACGTTTACTGCGAATATACAAGATCGTTGTACGACGGACTTAAGATGCGCGGTGTTAAGGTGTACGAGCCTATTATTGAATACTACAAGGAAGAACTTGATAAGCAGTACAAGAAGGGGTGCGTTCCGGGAATGACCAAGGAACCGACTATCCCTTCCGTTATTCTTAAGAATGCTACAAGATTTTCCGAGACAGCTATCGTTGTTATCAACAGATTCTCAGGCGAAGGTTGGGATCGAAGCGATATTGACGGAGACATCGAAACGTTTAATCCATGGCCTGCCGGAGTTAAGATGACAACTTTGTCGAAAGTCATCTTCCCTGATGGGGATTTTTATCTTTCATTTGAGGAAAAAGAGCTTGTCCAGAATGCATGTGATATCTTTGAAAATGTAGTTGTTGTTCTCAACATAGGCGGTGTTATGGACTGCAGATGGATAGAGGGCAATGACAGGATTGATGCGGCTGTTTATATGGGACAGGGCGGAATGGAAGGCGGTCTTGCGGCAGCAGACGTTATTCTTGGAAACATTTGTCCTTCGGGAAGACTTGCCGATACATTTGCGGGAACTCTTGATGATTATCCGTCAACAAAGGGATATCACGATTCTTTTGATTACGTGGATTACACGGAAGATATCTATGTTGGTTACAGATTTTTTGAAACCTTCGAGGGAGCTTCCGACAGAGTTATCTATCCTTTCGGATATGGATTGTCATATACAACTTTTGATATAGAAGTTTTGGGTGCCGTCAAAAAAGAGGACACCATCATTTTCAATGTAAAAGTTACAAATACAGGAAGAGTGGCAGGAAAAGAAGTTGTGCAGCTCTATGTTTCGGCACCTGCCGGCAAACTTCTTAAACCTAAAAAGAGCCTTGTTGATTTTGAGAAGACAAAAGAGCTTCAGCCCGGCGAGGCACAGCTTATGACACTTAAGATCACTGAATACGGCCTTTCATCTTATGATGATCTCGGAAAGTTCAGTGATGCATCTTATGTTCTTGAAAAGGGAAAATATGAATTCTACCTTGGAAGCAATGTAAGAGATGCGGCAAAGATATCTTTCTTCTGGGAGAACTTTGTTGATAAGGTTGTATGCACATTAAGCCACAAGGCTGTTCCCGCAGCGCTTAAAAAGAGACTGTTGGGCGACGGAACATATGAAGAACTGCCTGTTTTTGAGAAACCTGACAAGAATGAAAGCGTAATAGAGAAAATGGAGCCCGGTACAGAGGAAGCGCTTGCTCCTACTGAAAAAGGGCTTAAGAGGCATTATTACACAATGCCTTTGATAGAAGGTGCCAAGCAGCTTTCGGATGTTGCGGAAGGCAAGATAAGTCTTGATGAATTTATGGAACAGCTTTCTGTCAATGATATGATAGAGCTTTTGGGAGGCCAGCCCAACACGGGTGTTGCCAATGTATTCGGATTTGGTAATATGGATGAATACGGCATTCCCAATGCTATGACAGCTGACGGACCTGCAGGCGTTCGTATCATGCCTGAGACCGGAATCAGGACTACGGCATTCCCATGTGCTACTTCAATTGCATGTACATGGAACAAAGAAATCGCTGAAGAAGTGGGAAGAGCAGGCGGAGAAGAGCTTAAAGAGAATAACCTCTGCGTATGGCTTACACCCGCAATCAATATACACAGAAATCCCATGTGCGGAAGAAATTTCGAGTATTATTCGGAAGACCCTTATCTTACAGGTAAGATGGCAGCAGCCATGGTGCGTGGAATTCAGAAGAATCATGTCGGCGCTTGTGTTAAGCACTTTGCTTGCAATAACAAGGAGATTAACAGAAAGCACTGCGATTCAAGAGTATCTGAAAGAGCGCTCAGAGAAATCTATTTAAAGCCTTTTGAGATGATCGTAAAAGAAGAGCAGCCTTACACCATAATGTCATCCTACAATGTAGTTAACGGCGAAAGAGCTTCTGAGTGCAGAGACCTTATAACAGGTATCCTTCGCGAGGAGTGGGGATATACAGGACTTGTTATGTCCGACTGGTGGACAAGAGGAGAGCACTATAAAGAAATCAACGCAGGTAACGACCTTAAGATGGCGACAGGATTCCCTGAGAGAGTTAAGGAAGCCCTTGAACTCGGCGCCGTAAGCGAAGAAAATATTCGTATAAGTGCCAAGAGAGTACTGAAAACACTGCTTAAATTTGATTGATATTATATAGAACAATATGAAAAGGACTAAAGAGGTATGATTCTTTAGTCCCTTTTTGTATGTGAAGGCATTTCGTGTTGCCATGCCGGCAAACAAAATAAAAATATTAGTGGGGGTTTAACATGTGGGGGTTATTTTGTTTCGCCTGAACTTGCCCATATATTGGCATATGCTGAATCAATGTAACCTTCGCTGCCTTCATCATATTCAATTTTTAGCCAGCCTTCAGTTTCATCAAGAACTTTTACTTCTTCGCATGGAGCAAGGTATCCGATATTTTCAGAATCATAATTTGGTTCTTTGCGTACTCTTAGGACTCCGTCATCTGCTTTGATTGTAGCCATCTTGACTCCGTTTGGATCAGAAGATGATAGTGCAGAGGCTGAACTTTCGGTAGCTTCTGTTGGAGCGGCATCGTCGGACGCCTCGTTCGTAGAAGCAACGCTTGCAGAATTATCAGCGGATGGGTCAACATATGAATTCTCGGCGCTGTTGCCGCATCCTATAAGTGTAAATACAATAGCTGAAGTAAATAAAACAGCTTTTATTTTATCCCTTTTCATCTTTTCTCTCTTTTCTCTATTATGTTTTTATTTAGAGCTGTTTAGCTCCACTGGAACTTTTTGTAATTTACATTATTCTGATACTCGATAGAAGCAACCTTTCCGTTTTCGACGGAAAAACTGATTCTGACATCACCAAGTTCATAGACGAATGACTCACCGAAAATGGCAATATATTCTTCTTCAGTCAATTCTTTTCCTGTAGGGCCGTCAAATACCTGGTTATGCTTGCCGTTAGGTGCTCCGTATGCGGCGATAAGATCATCTTTGGAGCTTCCTACCTTTATGTTACGTGCGGTTGTCATTCCTGCTACACGTGTGGATATTGTAATAGGAGTCTCAGTTCCGAAATCACTTCTGCATATCATACCGACTGCTTGATTTTTGCCATATGCATAATAGGATTGCAGGTTCTGTATATTTGAATCTGCAGGAACATATCCGCCCATTGCTTTATTCACCGCATCAAAGCTATCCATTATGGATACAACGTTTCCGTTATAGGTGAACTGATAATCCTTGACGTCGCCCTTATTAGCTGTGTTAGAAGATGCGGTAGCCTTGTTTTCTTCAGGGGCAGCAGGTGTAGTAGAAGTGTTTGCCGCTGCGGTATTGGCTTTTTCGTTAGCCAAAGCCTCTTTATTAGACTTATCTACGTTAGCATTGTGATCAAATGCAAACCATGTTACCTTATCGGTTTTTTCGCTAAAGCAGAAGTATAAGCTGAATTTATCGAACTTATATTTATAACTGTATTCTGTGCCGGTACCGCCTTCAAAATATCCCTTCTCAACAGGCTTTCCATATAAAGATGTTATTTGATCAACTGTGTCTCCGACACCTGCATTGCGGGATGTCTTTATATCTTTCCTGTTATAAACGGAAAGGCTGAGCGGAAGTTCCTTGCCCTCACTTAGATAGGTAGAGTAGTGGATGTTTCCTGAATCATAAGAATAGTTATATTCGTTGAGGGAATAAGTCTTTTTGTCTTCGTAAGTTCCCAGATTGGCAAGTGTTTTTGCTGAATCGTCCAATACTGAAAGAACCTTACCGTTATAAATGATCTCGTTCTCGGCAAGTTTTGTCTGGGGGTGCTGTGAGGTTGCGGTAGCTGCGGCATCTGTTTTGGTCTCGGACTTATCGGCCGATGAAGCAGTAGTAGCTGCGTCTGATACCTCAGAAGATGCGGCTGTTGCTGCAGATGTCTCTGATGAAGCGGCAGTTGCTGCTTCATCAGAAGATGCGTTGGAAGAAGCGTATTCGCCGGCTACCATCTCAGCCTTTGCGATTTCTCTCTTTGCTTCCTCGGTCATTTCCATTTCACTGCTTCCCTCAGTAGCGTTCATTGATGTTCCGTCGCAGCCTACAAGCGCTAACATCATTGTAGATGCCAAAAGGGCTGCTGCTGTTGTGTGTCTCTTCATGGTGCTTCTCCGTTTCTTTTTGGTAATAAATTATGAGTAACCTTATGTGCCCGACATTACCTGTGCATCAACCAGGTTGCTGAAGGTTTCATTATTTGCTTTATCAGTAAAATAGTAATAACCTACCTTGCCGTTCTCGATGCCGAAGGCTACAGAATATGAATCAAATTCATACCAATTTATTTTGCCTTTGTTTCCGTCGCGTTCATATTCTTCTTTATCTTCAAAAGGTTCGCCGTAAGCAGCGATCATTTCTTCTTTTGTACTTCCAACGCCTATGTTACGGGCTGTATTTATGCCTTCTTTCTTTATGTCCATGCAGTATGCATATTCTTTTCCGTCTTTAACATAAGTGGATAGACTAACGCCGGAGTCAAATTTGTATACAGGCATTGTCTCTCCCCAAAACTCGGTGTTTTTATCTGCTGGGGTGCCAAGGTCTGACAATGTCTTTTCTGCGTCGTTAAGAACTGAAACAGCTTTGCCGTTCACGGTGACTGTTGTTTCAGTGATGGCGTCTCCGCTTTCCGATGCGCTTGAATCAGTGGTTTTCTCATTTTCAGTTGAAGTAGTTTCTTCTGTTTCTCCGGATTCTCCGGTCTCTTCGGGAGCGGATTCGGAAAGTTGCAGTTCGCTTTCTGCTTCGGAAGCATCAGATGATGGAGCACTGCATCCCATAAGTGAAAGAATAGTAGATGTTACCAAAAGAACCGATATTATTGTGTTTTTTTTCATAGTTGTTTCCTCCTGTTTTTGTGCTTTTATTTTGAGTTGATAGGAAATACATATAAAATAGAAATTACTTCTATAAAGCTCACTTGGTGTCATTTATTACATATTCAATCTTGTAAACCTTATCATCATCATCAAAATAGAAGATGATGTAGTAATCTTCAAAATCACAAAGAATCCAGTTCCCGATTCGCTCACCGGCATTGTCGTAGGCGGCGATGACTTCTTCCTGTGTGCTTCCTATACTGATGCCGTTTGAAGTACGCATGCTTTCATCGGATATGCTGTACATAAATGTCGCTTCGTTTGACATAGTATAATCAATGGTAGGAGAGTGATAACCATCGAAGTATTCTTTGTTGAAGTGGAGGTATGTAGAGACCTCTCCGGTATCACATGTACTTAATATATCAATGACTGTATTCGGATCGTCGAAAAGAGAAAGCATATTTCCCTTATATTCAAAAGCTGCATCGGCTAAGTTCTTTTCTTTGGTCTGTGGTTGAGACGAAAGTGTGGCAGCGCTTGAAGCGGTGTCTGAAATGTTGCCACAGCCCATAAGTGTTAGGACTATTGCAGATATTGAAATGATCGATGTTACGATTCGTTTACTCATGATAGGGTCTCCTCATTGCATTAACTAAGATAATACTGCTTTTTTAATTGAGCGCACAGCTGTACTTGTTGCCGTTATCGTTGTTTAAGTATGAGAAGGATGTAAGTTTTTTGTCATTATCCAGGCTGAAAGTTATTGAAAAACTTCCCATATCATAATCAAGATCGTATATATTTACCTCGGGAAAATCAGCAATCTCACTGGGCTTTCCATAGGCTGATATTATTTCTTTTTCGGTGTTTCCGAGGCCTATTCCCTTAGATGTTTTTATGTTTTTGTCATGGACAAGAATATAGTCCGGGGCTTCGGTGCCGTTGCTAAGTTTAAAAGCAGAGTACTCAATGATGTCGGGATCTGCTCCGAAGAGGTAGGTCTCAGAATTATTGTATGCTGAAGGTTCGCTACTTGTGGGCGTTCCAAGAGCTGCAAGAACTGTTTTGGTATCATCGAGAATAGAGACTGTATTTCCGTTATATTCAAAAGAGGCATCTTCTGAATTGGTGATTTTTTCAGGTTTAACGGGAATTTCGTCCGAACTATTTTCATTTACTGTTGTTGCTTTAGTGGCATTCATTGCTTCCGCTTTGTCAGCGACAACTTCGGTAGCAGATGTTGTTGCGGCAGCAGAGACACTGTCGGCTGAAGTTACGCCACATCCTACGAGTGCAAGTGCTATAACAGATATCAATAAAAAACTTGTTCTTCTCTTCATCATTTTTCCTCTGGTTTTAACTTATATTCAAAATTATTTACTTGTTTCCGTAATAAATTGCGTCTACTTTATTGCTTTTGTCCACGAAGAATATCATCATAAAATTGCCGAAGTCATAATCAATTTCAGTTGAACCGTCGAGTTTTGATACTTCAGCGTCGCCATATGCGGCAATGACATCTTCAGCGGTACTTCCCATTGATATACCTCTTGATGTTTTAATGCTTGAGTCGTAGACCATTATAGATTCCATTTTTCCGCCGATTACGGTGAGCTCGACTACGTCGGGATATTCACCGTATGAGTATGTTCTGTCACTTGGATCATCGCTGTTAGAGGCCTGGTCTTCAGAAGTTGGTTTGCCGAGTGCTGTCTTTACTGTCTCCAGATCATCTGTAAAAGTAATTGTATTTCCGTTAAATTCAAAAGATGCATCTTCAGCACTTGGATTATTTACCTTGTGATAAGTGAGCTTTTCATCGCTGAAATCTTCTTCGACAGGCGTTTCGTCTGTCTTAGCTTCAGATTCGGCTCCGACTGAAGTTTCGGGCTCAGATCCGGCTGTAACACCGCATCCTGCAAGTGAAAGCATCATAACTGATGATGCAATTAAAATTGTTGTTAAATTCCTTTTTTTCATAATAGACATTCTCCTCAATTCCTGTTAAAATAAATACACGTGTTACGTGTATTAGTGATACTAGTACACTTATAGCACAATACTTTTTGGATGTCAATAGCCTGATAGTATTATGCGGATGAAATTATAGAAATTGGAGGGATAGCAGAATGAAAGCGAGATTAGTGAAAAAAGTATTATCAACAATGATAGTGGCAACAATGGGAGTTGCTGTATTGACAGGATGTAATGTTGGAGAAATCATTGAGGAAACAGGGGTAAAAGATATTTTAACTAGCGGTTCCAAAGACGCCGGTAGCGAAACTAAGGAAGATACCGCTTCCGATGAAAGCATCAACTTAGAGGGAGAAATGGACACTTACACAGATGAGCCGGACGACGGAGCCGCTGCAGGTGAAGAAGTATATACCGATCCAAACGGCTGGAGTGTATCATATGACCCGAGTTATTTTAAGCTTGACCAGCAGAGCGATAAGGTAGTATTTACTTATACCGCCGGAAAAGCTGAGCCCAGCACTGTTACATTCAAATATATGGCAGGCAAGACAAGCAAGGATGTTGCGGATGAAATAGCAAAAGACTGCAATGGTCAGATCACAGAAAGAGATGACTTCATGTACGTTGAGAATGTAAAGACTCTTTTTGTAGATAATGAGCCTGCAGATAAGAAAGGTCCCTATATTTCAGCATTTACAAGAGAGTATAAGGATGGATGCTTCCTGATGGAAACTGTTTCATACCAGACCGGAGACGATATGGATGATATGAATACATCAGACATGATCTCAATGATCATGGGATCACTTAAGTTTACAGAGTAAGTGCAAATTGTAATTTGTAAATGATACAAAAAACGTGGCTAAGTTGAGTAGTTTTTGATATACTCCTTAGCCACGCTTTTTATCTTATGAAATTCTTATGAAATCAGTTATTTCTAAAAATGGCACCTTTTCTTTTATCAAGTGCAAACAGCAAGATCATGCCGAGTACGAAGCATGAGATTACTTCTCCGATACAAACCGTAAGCATGAAGTAGGGGAGTGTTCCTTCGATTTTGTATACGTGGATGAGTATGAAGGGAACGATTATTGTGTTTGCGATGATGGGAGGGATCGGGCTGAGCCATGTTCTTAACTTGCTTGTGCAATAAAAATCGGAATCTGAATATTTTTTTACCCCGTGTGCAATAAAATAAGTTCCTAGCGCACCGAGAAGTGTTGCAATCGAGCCGAAGATGATATCAAGAAGCATACAGCCTGTTGTTATGTTTGCGATGATACATCCGATGAAAAGCCCAGGAATTGCGGCGGGTGTGAAGAAAGGCAGAATGGTAAGTGCCTCCGAAAAACGAACCTGGATCGCGTAATTTGCAAGACCAAGTGCGTTTGCGACGTGTGTGAGCACGACGTAAAGAGCTGCGATAACAGCAGCATGAGTGATAAATAGAGTCTTTTGGTTATTCATTTTAATTCTCCTTTAGTTTTGTTTATTGTCAGGAAGGTCTCGAACTGACATAAAACGCCGATTTAACCGGCGACAGACAGTTTACCATTAAGGAGTGTCTTTGTCAAAAATCATCACATATGCGATAATAAAAATCTCATATTACTAACATCGTTTGGATAAATGACAGGAGGCTTGCGGAATTTATGAGCAGAAACTACAAGTTCTTGATTAGCTATGACGGTACCAGATTTCACGGATGGGAGAGGCAGCCCGGTAAGGATATGACTATACAGGGCAAGCTTGAGAGTGTTCTTAATAAGATGGTAAATCTCCCCGAAGGGACAATCAATCTTATCGGTGCGGGCAGGACGGACGCCGGCGTGCATGCCAGGGCAATGACTGCAAATACCGCTCTTGATACCAATATGACGGAAGATGAGATACGTGAGTATATGAATAAGTATCTTCCTGAGGATATAAGCATAAATGACGTTAAGATCTGCTCGGACAGATTTCATTCAAGATATAACGCACTTGGAAAGACATATCGTTATACCTGTTGGTATGGCCCTTCCAAGCCTGTTTTTGACAGAAAATATGTGACCGTACTGGAGAAAAAGCCTGATGCGGATAAGATGAGACGCGCGGCTGCGATACTTGAAGGAACGCACGATTTTAAGAGTTTTTGCGGTAACAATCGTATGAAGAAATCCACGGTCAGATGTGTTGATTCCATAAAGATAGAAGAGAGCGGAAGTTACATAAGGTTTTATTTCCACGGAAACGGCTTTTTGCAGAACATGGTCCGCATACTTACGGGAACTTTGCTTGAGGTCGGATACGGCAATATTGCTCCCGACGAGGTAAAGGAAATCCTGGAATCATGCGACAGACAGAAAGCAGGACCGACGGCGCCTCCACTCGGATTATGTCTTATGAAAGTAGACTATTAAAAATAACTAAATTTAGTAAAAATACGTTGATAAGTGCATAGGTTTTAGCTTAATATAGTATTATTGTTTATCAAAATTTAAATATGAGGGGACACTAATGACAAACAAAATCTATTCTGCACTAACACGTACTGCGCTTTCTGCGTTAGCGGCACTAAGCGTCTTTTCTTTTGCTACGGTCTATGCGAAGGCAGAGGGAAACGGATCTGTAGCGATCACATCGGCAAGTATCAACAATGACGGCGAAAAGGTAACGGTTAATGCTTCTGTTCAGGCGATGCCTCAGAGCGATAACGGTATGTTATATCTTTTCGCAGAGAAAGTTTATCAGAACGAACCTGCGGGAGCCCCTGTGGCGTCAGTTCCGATGAATTCGGCGGTTACTTTTTCTTTTCCGCTCGATTATAAAACTACTCAGTGTAAGTTATATGACAAGTTTCAGGTTGCAGTGCTTTCGGGAGGAGTGTTCGTTCCTGTTTCGGGAACCCGCTATATAACCAACCCCGAGGTGCTTGCGAAATCATCTCCCAAGAGAAAAAACAACGGTAAAAAAGGTCTTATCCTCGACGGAGCCAAGATTGGTAACGGAAATACAGAGGCTACCCAGCTTGGAGTTCAGCAGGCTGCGTACAATATCAATCTTGAAGATATCATAGGCGGTAACGGAGGCGTTGTTTTCGAGTATAACGGAAAGACTTACAACTATGATTCATCATATTTAAGTCAGTACGACCATGCTGTAAGAACATGTACACAGCAGGGGATGGGCGTTACGATAGTTCTTTTGAATCCTTATGTTCCGGGTGAAGAGTTCATGATCTCACCTTATTCAAGAGGTGCGCACTCACGTTATTACATGATGAACACATCGGATGATGTGGGACTTGAGAACCTCGAAGCTGTAGTTACATATCTTGCTTACAGATATAACGGACAGAATGGATTTGGACAGGTGGATAACTGGGTTATCGGAAATGAAGTAAATGCCAAGAATGAGTGGAATATTGCGAATGTTTCCGATGAAATGTTGTATGCCCAGCTCTATGCCGATGAGCTCAGAGTGTGCTACAATGCAATAAAAAGTAAAAATGCGAACGCACATGTTTGCGCAAGCTTCGATCATAACTGGACTTATAAGAATACACCTTCATATTTTTCAGCCAGAAGCCTTATTGAGGCGATGAACGCGTGCATTGTTGCACAGGGTAATTTTGACTGGGCGCTTGCGGAACATCCTTACAATTATCCCATGGTATGGACTGCATTCTGGTCGCCTAAGAACGAGGCTGCAGCGGCAATGGTAAGACATGATATCGACACACCTTATATGTCCATGCAGAATATCGAACAGCTTACGGATTATATGTGTCAGCCTGCGATGCGTAACACCAAGGGTGCGGTAAGACCTATTCTTCTTACAGAAGTCGGATATTCATCGACTCAGGGACAGGAAGAACAGGCATCGGCTATTGTCTATGCTTATCAGAGGGCTATGACGAACAAGTATATCAATATGATCGTATTTAACAGGCAGACTGACTATCCTGTCGAAGTTGCACAGGGACTTTCTGTCGGACTTACAGGTCAGGACGGATCAAGAAAGCTTGCTTTTGAGTTCTATCAGCAGATGAGCAGTCCCAATGCCGGAGCTTATATTCAAAGAGCTGCCGCAAATGCCGGAATTGCTGACTGGAATGCTGCAATGTATGCTAGATAATCATAAAAAAATCGGTATGGGAAATCGCATATGAGGATAATTGATTATTACAATTATATAGCTACGGCTGCCTGCGCTTTTATAGGCGCAGCAGCCGTTCTTATTTACAAGAAGGGCAAGAATACAGATTTAGATACTGATAAAAATACAGCGGATATTTCCGCAAAAACGGCGCATATTATTCTGACCGGGATAATTCTTTTTGCGGCAGCGGTGCGTCTTATAGGGCTTGGAAGCGTACCTGCCGGACTTCAGCAGGATGAGGCTTCGCTTGGATATGATGCCTTCGCGATCGCAAAATACGGCGTTGACAGAAACGGGTTTGCATACCCGATATATCCGATAACATGGGGGTGCGGTGGCGGAAGCCCTCTTATGATCTATATAAATGTTCTTACGATCAAATTGTTTGGAACTGGTGTCGTGAAACTCAGACTCCTTCCTGCAATTCTCGGAATCGCCACGGTTTATATTTTCTATCTGATATTAAAAGAAATCATTTTATCTTATAAAAAATCTCTTTTTGGAGCTACGTTTCTTGCGCTGTGTCCATGGCACATCATACTTTCAAGGTGGAGCCTTGACAGCAACATAATGCCATTTACGCTTGGACTTTCCGTATATCTTTTTATACTCGGAATTAAGACGGGAAAGACTCTTATTTATTGCCTAAGCGCCGCTGCATATGCTATGTGCATGTACAGCTACGGCTCTGCAACCATAGTGGTTCCGATCCATCTGATTCTCATCAGTATCTATTGCCTTAGGAAAAAAGTTCTCAGTGTAAAGCAGCTTATTTTGGCTGTGCTCACATTTGTTATTGTATTTTCGCCGCTCCTTGTTTTCTATGCGGTGAATTATCTTGGGCTTCCTGAGATAGTGACGGATAGCTTTTCGTTTAATAAATTTACTGCTTCAAGGTCGGATGAAGTCTTCATTCGCTTTGATTCAAGCCTTCCGCGTGAACTTTGGGAGAACATCAGGCAGCTTATCATTACGCTTACGATAGGCGACAACGATGAGATGTTGTGCCATTTCATTCCGGGCTATGCGACTCTTTTCGAGTTTACGTTCCCTATAACTTTCCTTGGAATCTTTCTTGGAAAAAGAGCTTTCTTAAAGTGCGAAGATACTAAGGAAAATAGCGAGAGAGCAATCGATGATGATAAGAGATCCGCAATGGATGCGGTTTTTGTGACACTTCTGATCTCGTGTGTACTGCTTGCTGT
Source organism: Butyrivibrio sp. M55 (assembly GCF_900116865.1). Lineage (GTDB taxonomy): Bacteria > Bacillota > Clostridia > Lachnospirales > Lachnospiraceae > Butyrivibrio. The sequence continues at coordinate 13,631 of NZ_FPCD01000012.1, read as the reverse complement.
CGGAATACGTGCGGATGTAAGCAGAATGGTAATGATATTCCTTCCGCTTGTGTATTTCCTTGTAAAGGGAATCTCATTTATCTGGGACAGACGCGCAGCCTGCGCTTATGCAGTTATGGCCGTTGTTGTTCTTGCTGCGGGACTGTTTATAAAAGATTATTTCACAGGATTTAATGATAAGACTGCTAATCTTTTCATGCCGGGGTACGGCGAAGCAGCTAAGCGTGCCTACGAGATAGCAGGGGATGATACAGAGATTTATTCAACTTATGAGAACCTGTCAGCTCCGTTTGTCATAGCTCTTTATTATACAGATTACAATCCCGTTAAGTTTGCGGACACTGTAGTCTATAAGGATGAAACTGATGAATTCAGGGTTGCCGAGAGCTTTGGAAATTTCAAGTTCGGACTTCCCGAAGATTATGCAAGTTACGCCGGTAAAGATGCGGTGCTTATACTTAGCAGCTCAGAGCTTGACACTATTGACGGAGCTACGGACTGTACAGTAGAAAACTTTGGAAGATACTCGGTGGTTTATGGTTCCGGTGAATAAGTTTTTTTATATCATAGGAAATTGCTTTCCTATGATATAAAAAACGCTCCGCTATGGATGCGACCGATGCGCAGAAGTATTATGCAAGCTAAAGCTTGCGCGCATCGGCGCGCAAAGAGTTGCAAAGCAACTCTTTGTTATGTTTATTATTTTAGATTTCCTCAGATGAAAGTTCTTCCCATTCGTCATAGAGTGCGGAGAGCTTTTCTTGTATCTCGGTCTGCTCGTCGGTGAGCTTTCTGAGCTTTGCAAGGTCGGATCCGACAGCGGGATCGGAGATGAGCTCTGTGATCTCATTATCTCTTGCTTCGAGCTTTGCGATGTCTTCCTCGCATTTTTTAAGCGCTGCCTCGATCTTTTTTCTTCTTGCCTTGGCTTCTTTTTGCGCCTTGTAATCGTTACTTCCCGATGACTGCGCCGTAGCTGCTGAAGGAGCGGAAGATGAGGCTGCGGGAGCACCGATTGAGCTTGTGCCTGTATCGGATGTTCCGAAAGTGTTCTGCATCTTTTCTTCGACATGCTCGATGTAGTAGTCGTAGTTTCCGATGTAATTGACCATGCTCTTACGTGTGAGGTCAAGGATTCTGGTCGCTGTCTTATTTATGAAATATCTGTCATGGCTTACATAGAGAACAGTTCCCTCATAGCCTGAAATAGCAGATTCAAGGATTTCCTTACTTGTTATATCAAGATGGTTTGTGGGCTCGTCGAGGATAAGGAAGTTAGCATCGGAGAGCATAAGCTTTGCAAGGCTGACTCTTCCTTTTTCTCCACCCGAGAGGTCACCGATCCTCTTAAATACATCGTCGCCGGTAAAAAGAAATGCCGCGAGAGTGTTTCTTATCTCGGTATTATTGAGCGACGGATATGCGTCCTGAAGCTCGTCAAACAGAGTCTTGTTGTCGTTTAGAACGTGGTGTTCCTGATCGTAGTAGCCTATCTCAACTTTGGTTCCAAGTGTGATCTTACCGCTGTCGATGCTTTCAAGTCCGTTGATCATTTTAAGGAGAGTGGTCTTACCCGTTCCGTTGTCGCCGATTATCGCAACGTGCTCGCCCTTTTTGATCTCGAAACTTATATTGGAAAAGAGCTCCTGACTTCCGAATGATTTTGAAAGATTATCTGCTTCAAGGACATCTTTTCCGCTTTCGCACGAAGGCTTAAGAGAAATCTTCATGCTGTCATCAATCGTTATGGGCTTATCGAGACGTACAACCTTATCCAGCATTTTTTCACGGCTTTCGGCGCGCTTTATGGATTTCTCGCGGTTAAAAGTTTTTAACTTGGCGATTACTTCTTCCTGATGCTTGATCTCTTGCTGTTGCTTCATGTACGCGCTCCACTGCGCAAGTCTTTTCTGTTCTTTCTTGACGGAGTAAGCGCTGTAGTTACCTACAAAGCTTGAAACGAGCGTGTTCTCAACTTCTATGACTTTCCCTACAATCTTATCAAGGAAATATCTGTCGTGGGATACGATGAGTACGGCTCCTTTATAATTGAGAAGGTAGTTCTCAAGCCATCTGATCGAAGTCATATCAAGGTGGTTTGTGGGCTCGTCGAGGATGATAAGATCCGGGGAGCTGAGAAGAAGCTTACCCAGAGCAACTCTTGTCTTTTGTCCGCCCGAAAGGGTAGAGATTCTTTTATTGAGTTCATCTTCCGAAAAACCAAGTCCCTTTGCGACGCCTGTAACTTCGCTCTGCCATGAATAACCGGACATCCTCTGGAACTGTTCGTTCATAAATGTGTATCTGTCCATAAGGCGTGTGAGCTCGTCACCTGTGACGTGCTTCATTTCTTCCTCGGCGGCTCTGATATTTTCCTCGAGCTCGATTACGTGCTTTTTTACCTCCATGAGTTCTTCAAAGATGGTATTCTCTGTCTGAACGTTCTGGTTCTGTGCAAGATAGCCCCATGTAACGTCCTTGGAAAATGTTACGTCACCGCTGTCTGCCGCAAGTTGTCCGATAATTATCTTAAGAAGGGTTGTCTTTCCTGCGCCGTTGATTCCGACGATGGCAGCCTTCTCATTATTTTCAATATGAAAAGAAGCATCTCTTAAGATGTCCTTTCCATCAAAACTCTTATTTATGTTATGTACCGATAAAATCATAATAAATCTCCGAAATGTTTAGCCTTTGATTTTGCTTTCAAGGTATGATGTGCACTTTGCAACAACACATTTTAGCATGCACGCGGCAAAATGGCAAAGTCACAGCTTGTCAAAAATGGTTGAAAAAGTCACGGAAGAAGGGGAAAATGTAACTAAAGCAGAAAAATGATTTGGAGCATATATGACACTGAAAAAAGACAAGAATGGATTAACTGAAAAGGAGTTCCTTAAGGATTATAAGGCGGGAGATTATGAGAGACCGTCGGTGACTGCGGATATTTTGGTGCTGGGAACAAGTGCGGATTTAAGGACACTTAAGATTCTTCTGGTAAAAAGAGATGAGCATCCGTATCTGGAGCAGTGGGCTTTGCCGGGAGGTTTTGTGCGCAAGGATGAGACTGCGTATCAGACTGCGGAGAGGAAGCTTTCACAGGAGACGGGGCTTGAAGGAGTGTATCTTGATCAGATTTATACTTTCACTAATCCCAAAAGAGATCCAAGAACCTGGGTTATGACTATCGCTTATCTTGCGCTTGTTTCCGATACGAGTGATGATGTGCTTCGCGGAATTACTTGTGCGGGTGTCGGGGAAAACGACGGCGGCGTGCAGGATGCGGCGTGGTTTGATCTTGTTATTGATGATGGAGAGATCAGATTCAGTAATTCCGAAAGAAATTTTGAGATCAAGTATTCTATTGAAACCAAGAGGTTTAAGAACGGCAGGATCTATTATGAGAACTGGGTTTCTAAGCCTGCAAGCAAGGAAGAGCTTGCTTTTGACCATATAGAGATCATCATCGAATCGATTCTTAAGTTAAAGGCAGAGTTTGAGCACACAGATCTTGCCTTCAATATGATAGGAGAGAAGTTTACGCTTCCGGATCTTCAGGCGCTGTTTGAGCTTGTTCTTGGAAAAAAACTCTACAAGACAAACTTCAGAGCTATGATCGCACCCAAGGTTGAAGCGACCGGTGAGAAGATGAAGTCAATTATCAGCAACAAAATGTCTGCTGAGTACATATATAAATGATGCTTGGAAAATGCATAGATGGAAAGAGCCAAAAACAAATTGGCTCTTTTTTTATTTTAGTGTTGACAAAGTAGTAAAATGCTACTATTATAATCTTGAGAAATAAATAGTAGTAAATAACTACTATTTTGAATAGAAAGGAGAAAGCAGTATGAAACTCAGAAAATTTAAGCCAAACGATTATGTAATGGTTATCAAGAACGGAAAGGTGATCAAGGAAGGCTTGGGATTGTCGGTGTTCTATAACAATCTGACGACCAGCATCATGGTAGCGCCATCAACTGCTTTTGACGGAGCATTTGCATTTGATGATGTGGTTACAAGCGATTATCAGAGTGTATGTGTTCAGGGCGTTACGACCTACATGATCACCGATTATAGTAAGGCTTCAAAGATGCTCGATTTCGCATATCAGACAAATGTTCCGACAGAGCAGAAGATAGCTGAGCAGATGGCTCTTTTGGAGAAAAGAATAAACAACATAATCAAAGCGATAGTCATTCGCGAAGTCAGCAAGAAAGATGTAAGGACGATCATAAGACTTGCGGATGAGATGGCTCAGACAATACAGGATGCGCTTACAAATGATGAGGCGATAGAAAAGCTTGGAGTAAGCATCGTAGCGATCAATATCCTCGGCATCAATCCAAAGACTGAGACAAGAAAGGCTCTTGAGGCAGCAGCCCGTGAGCAGATCTTAAAAGAACAGGATGATGCGATATATAAGCGCCGCAATGCAGCAATAGAGCAGGAACGCACGATCAAGGAAAACGAGATCAACACAGAGATCAAGGTTGCCGAGAAGGAAAAAGAGAAGGAAGAGAAAGAGCAGGAAATGAAGCTGTATGTACAGCGCTGCGACCTTGATATGATGAAAGAACGCGAAGAAAGAGAACAGGAAATGCGCATGAGAGCTCTTAGAAGCGAGCTTGAGATGAGCACCGAGAAGCAGGAAAAAGAATTTGCGTTAAAAGAGATGGCTGCGACCAAGAAACTTGAGATTGAGAACAAGGAAATGCTTGGAAAGCTTGAAATTGAGAATAACGAGATGCTCGGAAAGATTGAGCTTGAAAAGAAGAACAGCGAGTACACCGCTCTTGAAGCAGAAAATGAGAGAGTAAAGGCAGACCAGCAGGCATATGCGCTTAAGGGACTTGTAGATGCTTACAACAACCTGAATGTGGCTCTTGTTGAAGCTTGCGCAATGGCACAGACAGATCCGAGCACCCTCATGGCTAAGGCATTCATGAACATCGGTGAGAATGCGGACAAGATCGGAGCACTCAATCTCACACCGGATCTTTTACAGACTATTACAAACGGACTTGCACAGAAGAACTGATCGGTAATCTAACGAGATACTCATAAAACGGAGGTCACTATGGACAGGGGAATGAATAAGGTTGTTTTGATAAAACGCCGCACAAGATATGAAGAACTTAAGAGAAGATATAACACCGTAGAGCAGGCAAGGTTCTACATCGAGCACCTTGGAGCCGATTTCTCCGACTACGAGAGAGAAGACAAGACCTATAATGCGGCTCTTGAAAATATCAGAAACCTGATTCGCCCCTGTGCAAGACTTCAGGAGATCGACAGAGAGTATCTTCCCAACATGATCTTTGGAAAAGATGACATCGTGATAGCGGTCGGTCAGGACGGGCTTGTCGCAAATGCCATGAAGTATCTGGACGGACAGCCTCTGATCGGCGTAAATCCCGATCCCGCGAGGTGGGACGGAGTTCTTTTACCCTTTGAGACCGGAGAAATCGGTAAAGTTCTACCGAAGGTGATTAATGGCACATTTGATACAAAAAATGTTACAATGGGAAAAGTGGAGACTAAGGATGGTCAGGTATTATATGCGGTAAATGATTTCTTTATCGGAGTATCTAATCATACCTCAGCAAGATATAACATTAACTATCGTAACCGGGTTGAAAATCAATCATCATCGGGAATAATCATATCTACAGGCTTTGGAATGACAGGCTGGCACAAGTCGATCATGGCAGAGTTTGTGGGAATTGCCAAAGCATTTGGCCTTAATTACGTCACTGAACTTCACGCGGACTGGGGAGCAAGACAACTTATCTTCCAGGTAAGAGAGCCGTATCCGAGTAAATTTACACAGGCGGATATAGTATTCGGGAAGATATTGGACAATGAGAAGCTGGTGATCACGTCAAACATGAGTGAAAACGGAGTTGTTTTCTCTGACGGCGTTATCGATGACACTATTGATTTCAATGCGGGAATGGAAATTACAATTGGTGTCTCGGACCGAATCGGAAGGCTCGTGACCGGTTAGGGACTAATGTTAGCGTGGCAGAAAAAATAAATTGACCTAAATATACGGAATATTTATAATATAGCTTGATTGTACATTCAAAGGAGCACAGCTGTGAAACGCTTATACATACCGTTTATTTGGGAACTGATCCTGATTATTTCAACAATTATTTGGGAAAAACAGTCATTTTATTTTTTCTTTGTTTTTTACGTTGGACTGATCGTATACTTTTACTTTATAAATAAACAGTTCTCATTCAGAGAACTGAGCAGTAATTTCAGTGAAGTCAAAAATTTTTGGATTCCCGTTATGGTGACGGTTGCAGCCATGGTGCTGGCATATTTTTTCCAGGAAAGAATAGTTGTCGGAATGTACAGTGAATATTATGACAGTATAGTTCATATACCTATCAGAAATGAGCTTGCGCCGCTCTTGCTTAAGTGCCTTTTGTTTATGGTAATTAAGCCTGTTGCGGAAGGACTTTTCTATAGAAAAGCGATTATTTTGTTTGACAATAAGAAAAAAATGGTACTTTTGACAATAGCAAGCCTTTTACTTTGCTCTATAACATTGGCACACGGATTGGTCGGAATAACGACATTCATATTGATGGCGCTTCCCGTTACAATTGTTTACCTTGTTACAAAGAATGTATATGTTTCAATAATGGCACAGTTTCTTTTTGAGGTTTATAACACCGGATATGAGACAGTTTATGATCTCGCAAGAATCTATTTCAGATAATGCGAGTTGATAAAGGTTATAGTCATTATAATGCAAAGGAGAGGTAAAAAGTATGTTGGAGAAGTTTTTCAAGCTCAAAGAACATGACACCACGGTGAAGAGGGAAATACTTGCAGGTGTCACGACATTCCTTACTATGGCGTATATCCTTGCCGTAAACCCTAATATCCTGGGAACTGTAATGAATGCAAACGGTGTATTTGTCGCTACGGCGATCGCATCGGCAATCGCAACATTTATCATGGCTTTCTTAGCTAATTATCCTATCGGACTTTCCGCGGGACTCGGACTTAATGCATATTTTGCATATACGGTTTGTCTTTCGGAACTGGCCGCCGAAGAGAACCCTTTTACGATCGCACTCACAGCGGTTTTTGTAGAAGGTCTTTTGTTTATTATTCTTTCTTTTTTCAAATTCCGTGAACAGATTATAAATAGTATTCCTCAGAACCTTAAGTTCGGTATTTCCGCAGGAATTGGTCTTTTCATTGCATTTATCGGAATGCAGAACGCGCATATCATTGTTGCAAATGAGGCTACGGTAGTAGGACTCGGAAGCTTCAGCGATCTTGACATGGTGCTTGCACTTGTGGGACTTATCCTGATAGCTGCGCTTGTTCATTACAAAGTAACGGGCGGCGTTCTTATCGGAATTATCGGAACATGGATAATCGGTATGATCCTTCAGGCAGCAGGAGTTTATACAGCGGGAAATCTTTTCCCCGATTTTTCACAGGGACTTCAGCTCGGAGCGATTTCTGAGACAGCGTTCAAGCTTAATTTCGGCTGGGCGGCATCACATCTCATTCAGTTCCTTGCAATTACATTCAGCTTCCTGTATGTAGATCTTTTTGATACGGTCGGAACAGTCGTAGGTGTTGCCGATAAGGCGGGCCTTCTTGATAAGGACGGTAATCTTCCCAGAGTCGGACAGGTATTTCTTGCCGACGCCGTAGGAACAACAGCAGGTGCCGTTCTCGGTACATCAACCATCACAAGTTTCGTAGAGTCAAGCGCAGGCGTTGCTGCAGGCGGAAGAACAGGACTTACGGCTCTTACAACAGGTGTGATGTTCCTTGTTTCACTTGTACTTAGCCCGTTATTCCTTGCTATTCCTTCATTTGCAACGGCTCCCGCACTTATCTATGTCGGAATGCTTATGCTTATGAGTGTTACCAAGGTTAAGTTTGACGGAGACATCGCTGATTCTGTAGGTGCTTACCTTGCGGTAGTAATGATGCCTCTTTCATATTCAATCGCTACAGGTATTATGTTTGCTGTTCTTGCATGGGTAATCCTTAAGGTTATCGTTAAGAAGGCTAAGGACGTAAGCCCTGTTATGTGGATTGTATTTGTACTTTTTGTACTCAGGATAATAGCCCTTATTACCAACTTCCAGTGATGACATAATATTATTGACTACGGGCACCGCCAATGTTTTGTGACGGTGCCTGTTTATGTCATAGATTATTATTTGATGAGAATGGAGAAAATGATGATCAAGAAAAAAAGAAAATTTGATCCCAAGCTCATACTCGTAGGCATTATAGCTGTTTTTGTACTGCTTACGGTAACGGGAAGCTTCTATTCCGTTAAGGAACAGGAGCAGGCAATCCTTACAATGTTTGGTAAGGTTGTCAGAGTTGACACTGCAGGTCTTTATTTTAAAGTTCCTTTTATTCAGAGTGTTCATCACATTGATATGACCACTCATGGTGTGGGTATCGGCTACACTATACAGGATGGACAGAACATTACTGTAGAAGATGAAGGAATCATGATCACTTCAGATTTTAACTTTGTAGATATTGACTTCTACCTTGAATACAAGGTAAGTGATCCCGTAGCAGCATATTATAACTGCGAGAATCCCGAAGTTGTAATGAAGAACATGGCTCTGTCATGCATCAGAAACACGGTTGTAAATTATCCTGTTGATGATGTAATTACAACGGCAAAGGGACAGATCCAGGCAGAAGTAAAAGAAAAACTTCAGGGCGAACTTACCAATAAGGACATAGGACTTATGGTGGTAAATCTTTCTGTACAGGATGCAGAGCCGCCCACAGAGGAGATCGTTCAGGCATTTAAGTCTGTTGAAACAGCCAAGCAGGGCAAAGAGACAGCTATAAACAATGCCAAGAAGTATCAGAGCGAAGAGCTTCCCAAGGCAGAAGCTACGGCAGATAAGATCGTTCAGGATGCTGTTGCAAAGAAAGAGTCCAGAATTGCGGAAGCCGAAGGACAGGTTGCAAGATTCAATGAGATGTATGAGCAGTACAAGCTTCAGCCATACATAACCAAGAAGAGACTGTTCTACGAGACAATGGAAGATATCCTTCCCGAACTTAAGGTTATTATCACAGACGGAAAGACACAGGAAATGCTTCCTCTGGAAAGTTTTAATTCTGTTGAAGGAGGGGCAAAAGATGGAGAAAACTAATAATAAAGGTAAGATTATCGGAACAGTAACAGCTCTGATCGTTTGTGTACTTGCTTTCCTTGCATTGTCCGCAACTTATGTTGTTCATCAGAAAGAGTACATTGCCGTAAGAAGATTCGGTAAGATCATCAGCCTTGCAAAAGAGCCGGGACTTTATTTTAAGACCCCTTTCATTGATGATACACAGTCGATCAGCGCACAGATAGTGCTTTACGATATTCCTAAGTCAGATGTTATCACTAAGGATAAAAAATCTATGATCGCTGATACTTATGTGATATGGAAGGTTGTAGATCCTGTAAAGTACATCCAGACTCTTAATGCGATAGATGCAAGGGCTGAAGAGCGAATTGAGGCATCTGTTTACAATGCTACAAAGAACGCCATTTCTTCAATGACTCAGGATGAAGTTATTGAGGCAAGAGGTGAGCAGCTTACAAAGCTCATTTCAGATGAAGCCAATTCAGATATGACAGGATACGGAATTGAAGTCGTACAGGCTCAGATCAAAGCTTTGGATCTTCCCGATGACAACAAGCAGGCTGTCTATGAGAGAATGATCTCAGAGAGAAATAATATCGCAGCATCCTACACAGCTCAGGGTGATGCCGAAGCTCAGAAGATCCATAACGAGACAGACAAGGAAGTTGCGATCGTAAAAGCAAATGCCGAGAAAGATGCGGCAGTGCTTGAGGCTGAAGGAGAGTCAGCTTACATGTCGACACTTTCCAAGGCATATGATACAACAGAAAAGTCAGAGTTTTACAGCTATATAAGAGGTCTTGATGCCATCAAGAAATCACTTGTCGGAGACAATAAGACACTTATTCTTGATAAGAATTCAGAACTTGCGAAGATTCTTTACGGAAATTTTAATTAAATAAGTATCGTGTATTTACGGCGGCCACACTTGATTGTGTGGTCGCTTTTCAGTTATTTAATATTTCTAATTTAATTTTTTTCTTGCAATAGAAAAAAATATGGTGTATGGTACATATATCGAAAACGAAATATTCCGTAAGCAAACGCGTAGTGTTACGCATTCGTTTGTTTATCCCACTTAATTATTTTAACCTTTATAGTTTATAGTCTTGCGATTGAGTGCGCAGAGGATAGGAGTTTAAATTTGAGAGAGAAATACGAAACACTGAAACTTAATGACCTTAGGGATATTGCCAAGAAGAGAGGAATCAAGGGCGCATCTGCTATGAAAAAATCAGAGATAATCGATCTTATGTGCGAACTTGATGAGAAAGAGAAATCTTCCGCTGCAGATGTTGAAGAGAATACAGAAGCAGTTTCAAAGCCTCGCAAAAAGAACATCGTGGTAAAGTCTCAGAAGGATGAACATAGTCATAAGAACGATAACGCTGATGACAGAGACAGAGCTGAAAAGAAGCCTGAATCATCGGCAAAAGAAGAAAGCGAAAATGAGGTTCTGGACGGCGACAGCGCTGACGGAATCCTTGAGATAATGCAGGATGGATACGGATTCATCAGATGTGAGAATTATCTTCCCGGTGAGAACGATGTATATGTAGCACCGAGTCTTATCAGAAAGTTTAATCTTAAGACAGGAGATATCCTCAAGGGAACATGCAGGGCAAAGAAGGAAACCGATAAGTTTGCCGCACTTCTTCGCCTTGATACAGTAAACGGATACAAGCCCGAAGTTGCTATGGGAAGATGGAACTTTGAGAATATGACACCTATTTTCCCTAATTCAAGAATCAGACTTGAACAGCCCGGTGCCAGCGTTGCAATGAGAATCATGGATCTTATCAGCCCTATCGGTAAGGGACAGAGAGGAATGATCGTATCTCCTCCTAAGGCAGGTAAGACAACACTTCTTAAGGAAGTTGCAAAGTCTGTTCTTAAGAACAGCCCTGAGATTCATCTCATCATTCTTCTTATCGATGAGAGACCTGAGGAAGTTACAGATATCAAGGAGTCAATTGAGGGACCCAATGCAGAAGTTATCTACTCTACATTTGATGAGCTTCCCGAGCACCATAAGAGAGTAGCAGAGATGGTAATGGAGAGAGCTAAGAGACTTGTTGAGCACGGAAAGGATGTTGTTATCCTCCTTGATTCAATAACAAGACTTACAAGAGCTTATAATATCGTTGTTCCTCCTTCAGGAAGAACACTGTCAGGTGGTCTTGATCCCGCAGCTCTTCACATGCCTAAGAGATTCTTCGGTGCAGCAAGAAACATGAGAGAGGGCGGAAGCCTTACAATCCTTGCAACAGCACTTATAGAGACAGGCTCCAAGATGGACGACGTTATCTACGAGGAATTCAAGGGAACAGGTAACATGGAAATGGTTCTTGACAGAAAGCTTCAGGAAAAGAGAATTTTCCCTGCCATCAATATTCCGAAGTCAAGTACCAGAAGAGAAGACCTGCTTCTTGACAGAGAAGAACTTACAGCCATCAATAATCTCAGAAAAGGCTTTAACGGCATGAAGGCCGACGATGCAGTAGATCAGTGCATCAACCTCTTCTCAAAGACAAGAAACAATACTGAATTCGTAAGAATGGTAGAGAAGCAGATTCGTTTCTAAAATGGTAGAGAAGTAGAGTTGTTTCTAAAATGGTAGAGAAGTAGAGCTGTTTTTAGATGTAATTTATTGGTTTGATTCTATATAAATTAGGCTGATCGGTCACGGTCAGCCTAATGATTTCTTATAAAGCAAGCGTGAACGCGCAGAGCTTTTTTCTATCAGCAGTCAATTTCATGCTGCAATTCAAATTCACTATGAAGGAATACTTTTTGATGTTTTTGGTCGCTTTATGCCTGCCGTTATTCCTGTTTCAAGAAAATAGGCAGGGTTATTTCAAGGCAAAAACCTGCCTCTAATTTGAATAATTGAAAAGGAGGCAGGAGAAAACCGAGGCAACATTCTGCTCCTAATTCAGAAAATCAAAAAAGAGGCAGGAAAATTCAAAGGCAAATTCCTGCCTCTAATTCGCACAATCGAAAAAGAGGCAGGAGAAAACCGAGGAAATGTCCTGCCTATAATTCGCATAATCGAAAAAGAGGCAGGAAAAAACCGAGGAAATGTCCTGCTCCTAATTCAGATAATCCAAAAAAGAGCAGGAAAAATAAAAGGAAATACCCTGCCTATAATTCGCATATTCGAAAAAGAGGCAGGAGAAAACCGAGGAAATGCCCTGCCTATAATTCGCACAATCGAAAAAGAGGCAGGAAAAAACAGAGGCAACATCCTGCTCATAATTCGGAAAATCAAAAAAAGAGCAGGAAAAATCAAAGGCAAATTCCTGCCTATAATTCGAATAATTGAAAAAGGGGCAGGAAAAAACCGAGGAAATGCCCTGCCTATAATTCGAATAATCGAAAAAGAGGCAGGAGAAAACAGAGTAAATGCCCTGCCTATAATTCGAATAATCGAAAAGAAGGCAGGAAAAATCAAAGAAAATGCCCTGCCTATAATTCGAATAATTCAAAAATAGGCATGGAATAAAGCGAACAAGCAATTCAAGACAAATAATTCAAAACAAGTAATGGAGGAAATACAATGCATGGTTTAAAAGATTTATTGATAAAAGAGGAGGAAAGACTGCGTTCTATAAAGGATGTAGTTGATAATCGCCTTATAGAAGCACCGGATGGGCGATTGAGGATAACTACTGCCAAAAAGAATGTTCAATATATGCATTGTACGGGCGATAAAGAAGGTGCATATATTAAAAAGGATGACATGGGAATAATTTGGGGATTGGCTCAAAAATCATATGATCTCAAGGTAAAGAGACTTGTAGACAGAAGATTAAAACAGATTGAGAAGGTTGCGGAAGAATACAACGACAATGAGATTGAGAATATCTACGAACAACTTCATCCCATAAGAAAGGAACTGGTAAAAGCTGTTGAAATGCCATGGGAACAGCGGCTTTGTGAATGGAAGAGCATTCCTTATACCGGGAAAGAGTTTGCTGAAAATGTACCTGTGATTTATACAAAGAAAGGAGAACGTGTACGTTCAAAGTCTGAGAAAATACTTGCTGATAGCTTTTACGACATGGGAATTGAATATAAGTATGAATGCCCGCTAAAATTGAAGGGAGTTGGCACAATCTATCCCGATTTCACATTCCTTAGAAAGAGAGATGGAAAAGAAATATACTGGGAACACGATGGAAGAATGGATGATTCTGTCTATGCTGAGAAAGCAATTCGAAAGATAAATTCATATATATCAAATGGTATATTTCCGGGAGATAGGCTGATTCTGACTTTTGAATCCGGCGGAGTTTTAATAAGCGATAGAATCATTAAGAACCTTATTGAAAAGACTCTGGTTTAATAAAATAACACGGTGTGAGATATTCACACCGGAAAATGTAAAATAAAGTGTGTAAGTTAAGCAACCACTAACTTACGCACTTTATTTATGTTATAGGGTGCGGTACATTAGAAGAAAGGACTGAA